>CAVZRD010000010.1:0-239362 GCA_963777675.1 uncultured Gammaproteobacteria bacterium
CGATGGGCGACGTTCCGAACGACGCTGGACGTCAGGGGCCGCGAGGTCGCGGGCATTCCAACGTGCTCTCATGAGCGACCACGTCGACTAACCCGACGAAAGGTGCCGAACAGATGACCGACAACGCCGCGGGCACGAGGTTGCTGGATCTTCTTCAGGGTCCGTCCGGGCTCAAGGCGGTCTTCTCGTCGCCAGGGTGCCGTCAACGTGTCCAGCATGAGATCGAAGGTCCCCAGGCATTGCGGGACTTGTTCGGCTCGAGCCCGTGAAACTTCTCCGACATGGCGGGTTCGATGGTGGCGGGCGTGTACAGCAGCCAGTACAGGAACGCACCGCGCCGCGGATCGTCGATCGCGGGCGCCAGCCGGCCCGGCGCATATCGATCGGACACATACAGACAGATCGCCGCGGAGTCGGCCATGGCCACCTCACCGTCGACGAGCGCAGGCACCTTGCCCAACGGGCTGGCGGCAAGGAACTCCGGCGAATCACGCCGATCGTCGGCGCGCAGGTCGACTGTCTCGATCTCGTATTCGACACCGGCCTCCTCCAGCAACCAGACCGCTCGTGACGCGCGCGTTTGTTTCGCCCAGTAGAGTTTCATCGATGCACCCCGCTCAGATGACGATTTCCGGCGCGACTTCGCGCCGGTTGTAGTAGGAACTCATGACATGGCCGTAGGCGCCGGCGTTCGCGATCAGGATGACGTCGTCCTCCCTCGTCGGCGGCAGCAGCCGGTCGCTGCCGAGGCGATCGCCGGTCTCGCAGATCGGCCCGACGACCGTCACGGTGTCCGTCGCCGGCTCGTCGGCGCGCGTCAGGTTCACGATCTCGTGATACGCACCGTACAGCGCCGGCCGGATCAGCGAGTTCATCCCGGTACCGACGCCGACGTAGCGCTGATCGCCCTTGCCCTTCATCTGCGTGACGCGGGTCAGCAGCACGCCGGCCTGCGCGACGAGATAGCGGCCGGGCTCGAGCCAGAGCGCGTAATCCGGGTAGGACTCGCGGATGTCGTGCAGGGTGGCGTCCAGCTTCGTCGAGGTCGAACGCCTGATCGCCGGGTTTGTCCGGCACGCCGATGCCGCCGCCGAGATCGATCGAGCGCACCGACGGGAACCGCTTCGCGACCTCGGCGAGTTCCACGGCAACGGCGCGCCAGTTGTCCGGGTCGAGGATGCCGCTGCCGCTGTGCGCGTGCAGGCCGACGACCCGCGCGCCGGCGTCCCCGACCAGCCGTTCGAGTTCGTCGACTTCGAAACGCGGGATGCCGAACTTCGAATGCACGCCGGCGGTCTTGACGTTCTCGTGGTGTCCGCGGCCATGACCCGGATCGATGCGGATGAACAGCTCGACGCCCTCGAACAGTTCCGGCCAGGCCTGCAGCGGATACAGGTTGTCCAGCGTGACGAGCAGAGCCCTTGTCGATCGCCCACTCGTATTCCTGGCGCGGCGCGAAATTCGGCGTGAACAGGATGCGCCCGCGATCGAGCCCCTCGATGCAGCGCTCGAGCCATTCCACCTCGCCCGGCGAGACGCACTCGAAGTCCACGCCCTCGCCGGCCAGCGTCGCGCAGCAGCTCCGCGTTGAAGTTCGCCTTGACGGCGTACAGCACGCGGTCGACGCTGCCGAGGTCGAGCAGGCGGCGCGCCGCCTCCCGCACGCTGTCGCGATCGTACACGTAGGCGTTCGGCTGCTCGTGCGCGACTTCGAGCAGACGGTCGCGCTTTTTCACCCACCACACGTCCTGCGCGAGTACGACCGGCTCGTCGCCGTGCTGCAGGCGCTCCCAGCTCGGACCGAACGCCGGGCTGCCGCCGGCCTTGCCGATGATCGAGGCGTGCAGCTTGCGCACGAGCTTCGGACCCTGGCCCTGCGTCGACGACGAAACTGAGGTTGAGGTCGTTCGCCGCCTGCGACATCAGGTGGATCTTCTCTTCTTCGAAGACCTCCAGCGCCGGCGCGAGCTCGCGGCACGATCGTGCGGATCTTGCGACCGACCAGGCTCACCGCCGAGCAGTCCGTGATCGTGCGGGCCCGGCACAGTCGGCGCGAGGTCGGCCAGCAATGCGCGTTCCGTGTCGGGTGCCAGCATGCCGTCGGCCGTGTCGATGGACACGGTGACGTTCGTCTCGGACGTCGAGACGAGGTCGACGGACACGCCGTGCTCGCTGAACACCGTGAACGCGCGTGCGAGGAAGCCGACTTCGTGCCACATGCCGACGGTGTCCATCGAGATCAGCGTCAGGCCGTTGCGCAGGCAGATCCCCTTGACCTGCGGCTCCACTTCGTCGGTCACGGCGGAGACGACAGTGCCCGCGATGTCGCGGTTGCGTCGTGCAGCGGATGAACAGCGGGATGCCGAAATCGCGCACCGGCGACAGGCAACGCGGGTGCAGCACGGAGCTGCCGGCCGACGCCAACTCCTGGGCTTCGTCGAAATGCAGAGACAACAGCAGGCGCGCCGACGGCACCACGCGCGGATTCGCGGTGAACATGCCGGGAACGTCCGTCCAGATTTCCAGGCGCCGCGCCGCGAGCCGGCCGGCGAAGTAGGCGGCCGACGTGTCCGAGCCGCCGCGGCCGAGGATGACGGTCTCGCCCCACTCGTTCCGCGCGATGAAGCCCTGCGTGAGTATGACCTTGCCGCTCGCCGCGAGACGTTCCTGCATGACCGCGTCGGCAAACGACGCGCACTTGGCGGACAGGTAGTCGCGGGAACGCTGGCCGCCGCCGCTGCTGACACTGGTGAGCAGGTCGCGCGCATCGAGCCATTCGACCGGGATCCCGACCTTGTTCAGGTATTCTGCGCCGAGCCGCGTCGCCATGAGTTCGCCGAGCGCCATGATGCGCACGTGGACGCGTACGCTGACTTCGCGCACGAGTCGCACGCCGGCGATGAGTTGTTCGAGTTCGTGCAGGGTCTCGTTGAGCAGGACGGGACCGTCGACACCGAGTTGCCGTGCGAGCTGGTAGTGCTGCTCGCGGAATCTCCGCCACGAGTCCCGTACGCTCGCCCGCGGCAGCGGCCTGTAACGCCGCCAGCAGCTTGTTGGACACACCCTGCAGCGCGGAGTGTACGACGAGCGGTTTGAGCTCGGCCGCGAGGCGGTTGCGGACCAGTCCCGCGATAGTGGCCCAGCTTTCGGCGCTGGACACGCTGGTGCCGCCGAACTTCAGGACGACCCAGGGCGAGCGGGCGATGTCCTCCGAGGCCCCCAGCGCGGCGCTGTCACTGAATTCGGCTTCCGTGATCGGCAGGTTCATGGCGGTGCCCCGACGTTCGCGTGCACAAAAAAACCCGCCAGGGGCCTCCTCGCGGGTTCGTTGACAAAGTCCTGACCTTATTGTCTGGCTGGTATCTTTGCCATTCGCACCCACGCACCTCTGGCGCGCCATATGTTTTCTGTGTTTTTTTCACGCCGACGCTTCGGCGTGCTGGCACATTACGTGGGTGACAGAAAACCTCAGTCCCCGAAGTAGAGCGAATCGGGCCGCAAACGTCAAGCTCTGCGCCGCCAGGACACGGCGGCGGACCGGTCCCTTCAGTCGTCCCAGGCCGGTGCGATCGTGACCGCACCCTCCGAGGCCGACGCCACCGCGGCCCGGTACTTTGCCAGCGCACCGCCCGTGACGTTCGATGCCGGGCGCCGCCACTTGCGGCGCCGCTGCGCAAGCTCCGGCTCGCCGATGGCCAGGTCGATCCGTTTCGCCTCCGCGTCGATGACGATGCGGTCGCCATCCTCGATCAGCGCGATCGGTCCGCCGACCGCGGCTTCCGGCGTCACGTGCCCGACGACGAAGCCATGGCTGCCGCCCGAGAAACGGCCGTCGGTGATCAGCGCGACCTCCCCGCCGAGTCCCTTGCCCATGATCGCCGAGGTCGGACTCAGCATCTCCCGCATGCCCGGCCCGCCCTTCGGCCCCTCGTACCGGACAACGACCACGTCGCCGGGAGCGATCACGCCGTCGAGGATCGCCTGCAGGGCGGCCTCCTCCGAATGGTAGACCCGCGCGGTGCCCTCGAAGCGCAGTCCCTCCTTGCCGGTGATCTTGGCGACGGCGCCTTCCGGTGCCAGGTTCCCGTACAGGATCGCGAGGTGACTCGTGGCCTTGATCGGATCGTCGAAGCTGCGGATGACGTCCTGCTCGGCGGGGTAGTCGGCGACGCCGGCCAGGTTCTCGGCCAGCGTCCTGCCGGTGACCGTCAGGCAATCGCCGTGCAACAGGCCGGCATCCAGCATCCGCTTCATGAGGGGCTGAATGCCGCCGATCGCGATCAGTTCCGACATCAGGTATTGGCCGCTGGGCTTCAGGTCCGCCAGGACCGGCAACCCGCGCACCGAGCTTCGTGAAGTCGTCGAGCGACAACGGGACGCCCGCCTCGCGCGCCATCGCGATCAGGTGCAGCACCGCATTCGTCGAGCCGCCAAGCGCGATGACGACCGCGACGGCATTCTCGAAGGCTTGCCGGGTCATGATGTCGAGCGGCTTGATATCGAGACGCAACAGGTTGAGGACGGCCTCGCCCGCGCGCCGGCAGTCGTCGATCTTGTGCTGCGACACCGCTTCCTGCGCCGAGCTGTTGGCGAGACTCATGCCGAGCGCCTCGATGGCGGACGCCATCGTGTTCGCGGTATACATGCCGCCGCAGGCGCCCGGACCCGGGATCGCGGTCCGCTCGACGTCCTGCAGTTCCTCGTCCGATACGCGTCCCGCGGCATGCCCGCCGACCGCCTCGAATACCGACACGATGTCACGATGCTTCGCACCGGGGCGGATCGTGCCGCCGTAGACGAACACGGCCGGCCGGTTCAGGCGCGCCATGGCCATCACGCAGCCGGGCATGTTCTTGTCGCAACCGCCGATGGCCACGAAGCCGTCGAAGCCTTCCCCGGCGACGACGGCCTCGATCGAGTCCGCGATGATTTCGCGCGAAACCAGCGAGTAGCGCATACCCGGCGTGCCCATCGAGATGCCGTCGGCGATGGTGATGGTGTTGAATATGACGGCCTTGCCGCCGGCTGCGTCCGCGGCCGCGGCCGCTTCGTCGGCGAGCTTGTCGACGTGCATGTTGCAGGGCGTCGTCATCGCCCACGTCGACGCGATGCCGATCTGCGGGCGCCGGAAATCGTCGTCACTGAAACCGACCGCGCGCAACATCGCGCGATGCGGTGCCTGTGCGTCGCCGTCGACCACGACGCGTGAATAGCGCCGCAATTCCTTTTCGTCCATCGCTCTCGTCCCGGATCGCCTCGCTCACACGGCAGAACGCCGTGTTGCGGAGAGAGGAGTCTAACAATGAACGGGCGCGCGGCGAAGCGCGCAGGCGGGTTCCGCGGCTACTGGTCGTCGTCCCGGATCATCACCGCGACGCGCCGGAACACGTCGCGGGTGGCTGCCGCGGAGTCGTCGACCGTGAGCTCGACGCTGAACGCTTCGTTGTCCTCGTAGACGGTGTCCTGCACGAGCGGGATCAGCAGGCGCGTCGAACGCTGCCCGGGACCGAACTCGATCGTCTCCCTGGTGGGCGCGAAATAATCCTGACCGCGAGTCGCGGTGATATCCCGCAGCGTGAAACCGACACTGAGCGGCGTCTGATCGGGGTTGAAGCGGATGACCTCGAGCTGGACGGCCGGATCGGCCTCGCTGACCGACACCTGGCTCGTCGCGAACGCGACGGTATTCGGCGGCAGCGTCGCCTCGAAGGCGCGCTGGTCGTCGTCTTCCAGGACGACGTTGATCGTCGCCAGCTCGGTGCCCGGCGTATCGACGTCGCGCACGCGCAGCATCGACTGCTGATCCGCCTCGCGGACCGGATCCGAGGCCATCGTCAGCGTGATCCGGGCCCGGTCCTGGCCGACGGGGAATTCGATGAACCCGTTGTCGGAGAAGCGATACTGGCCCGAGACCCACGGCGACCGGTTGCCGCTGAAGCCGACCTCCTCGACGCGCAGCGTCAACGGGAATTCGACGTCCTCGCGCACGAGGTCGACAATCGCGGGTTGTGCGTCCTCACGCAGCGTCACCGTCACCGGCGCGGCGGCACTGCCGTCCGGCTCGAGGTGGATCTCTTTGGTCGGTGGCGGCAGTTTCGAGAAGTCCACCAGCGGCGAGGCGATCTGCTCCGGCTCGGGGATGTCGATCGAATCGGCGATGTCCGCCATCCCGGCATTCGCCTTCGACTCGACGGCCACTTCTTCAATCGGCTCCTCTTCGACCGCCGCGGCCTGCGGTTCTTCCTGTGCCGGCTGCAGCTCCTCCTGCGGGACCATCTCCGCCGGTGCCTCGACGACGGGCGCCACCGCATCCTGCGGCAGGTACTTCGCTTTCAATACGTCCAGCAGTCCATACCGGTTCGCGGCGACGGCGGCCAGGCCGAGCACGATGAGGAGCACGATCACCCAGGGCGTCTTGCCGTGTTTGCCCGAAGCTTCGCTGAAACGGGCCGGCGCCGGAACATCGACGGTGAACGCCTCGGGCACCGCGGACTTCTCGTCGAGCGCATCGATGAATTCCGCCATCGACTGAAAGCGCGTGACCCGCGCATAGGAGAGCGCCTTCTTCAGCGCGCGCCATTGCACGTCGTCGAGCGACTCCAGCCGCTGCGGCTGCATGCCCTCTTCCGCCGCTTCGGCGGCGTTGCGCGGACCGAAAACCCGGTAGCCCGCGACCAGGCGGTACAGCAGACATGCGACCGAGAACACGTCGTCGGCCGGCACCGGCGTCTCGCCGGTGAGCACCTGCATGCTGGAATAGGCGGGCGTCATCAACCCGAGCACGCCGGGGTCGAAGTCGTCGTTGCCCGTCTGTTGCTGGCGCACACGCGCGACGCCGAAGTCGAACAGCTTGGCGTTGCCGTCCGGCGTGATCATGATGTTGCCGGGCTTGACGTCCGCATGCACGATGCCGCAGCGATGCGCATAATCCAGCGCCGCGCCGACCTGGCGCACGATCTCGAACGCGCGGGCAACGCCGATCGTCTTCGATTCCTGCGCGTCGAGGACGTCCGCCAGCGTACGGCCTTCCAGCCATTCCATGACGATGAAATACAGGTCGTCGTCGCGGTCCAGGTCGATGAAGCGCACGATATTCGGATGCACGAGGCAACGACCTTTCGCCGCTTCCTGCTGCAATGCCCGTAATGCCTTGCCGTTGCGCGAGAGCTGCGGCGCGAGGACCTTCACGGCAACCCAGGGTTCGCCCGTGGCCGCCTCCGCGAGGCGCCGGTCCAGCGCCTTGTAGACCACACCCATGCTGCCGCCGCTGACACGTTCCTGGAGCATGAAGCGGTCCCGCAACACCGAGCCAACCTGCACGCGGCCGTCCGCGTCGTCCGGCCCGATCGTCTCGGCTATCGGCAGGACGACGGTCGAGCTCATCTTGTCGTCGCCGGCCACGGGGTCGCCGACGAGGAAATCGACTTCGCGCTCACGGTCGATCACCTGCGTCTTGTCGGCGGCGTCCGGCTGCCGTTCGATCACCTGCGTCTTATCGGCGGCGTCCGGTTCTTCTTCAATCACCTGGGTCTTGTCGGCGTTCGCCGGTTGGCGATCGATCACCTGGGTCTTGTCGGTGACGAAGTGGTCGAGCATGGACTTGACGAGCTGGAATGTCTCCTTGCGGAGGTCGCCGTTGTCGTAGCGGTCCTGCAGCACGCGGCGAATCTCGGCCTCGTTGCCGCCGCCATTGCCGAGCAGGCGTCCGATACCGTCCTGGAGCTCGGCGAGCAGCTGCAAATCGTCGGCCTGCCCGTCCAGCCTGTCATCGATGTTCGACAACTGATCGGCCAGCGTCTGCCGGAATCTGTCCAGTTCTGCACTCATCCTGCCGGGCCCGTATCCTCGCCGCGTGCCCCACGTACAGGGCCCGCAATCGAAGGTAGTCTACAGCTTACGTCAAGTCGCAACGCGGAACTGGTCGTCAGATTACCTTGCCCGGATTCAGTATTCCCAGGGGGTCCAGCGCCTGTTTCACGCGCCGCATCAGGTCGAGCTCGAGCGCGTCGCGGTACGTCGCCAGGTCGGCTTTCTTGAGGACGCCGATGCCGTGTTCGGCGCTGATCGTGCCGCCGAGTTCGCGGACGAGTGCGTAGATGGCCTGCGTAAGCGTCCGTCCCGCTGCCCTGAACGCCGCGGCATCGGCTCCCTCGGGCTGGGAGACGTTGTAGTGCAGATTGCCGTCGCCGACGTGACCGAAGGTCACGAGGCGCGCCCCGGGCTGCAGTTCCCCGACCAGGCGTCCGGCCCGCTCCAGGAACTCGCGCAGCGCCGAGACGGGCACGGCGACGTCGTGCTTCAGGGATGCACCCTCGTGACGCTGTGCCTCCGAGATCGAATGCCGCTGTCGCCACAGGCGTTCGGCTTCCGCGGAATTCTTGGTCACGATCGCGTCCGCCGCGACGCCGTTCTCGATCGACGCCGCGATCGACGCCGCGACGCGTTCCTCGCCGTCATCACCGACTGCCGCGTCGAGCAGCACGTACCAGGGGTAGGCGTTGTCGAACGGCGGCGCAGTGTCGGGGATGTGGCGGTGCACGAAACGAAAGCAGCGGTCGGAAATCAATTCGAAAGCCTGGATGCGGTCGGCGAGGTCTGCACGCATGCGCGCCAGAAGGGCTACGGCAGCGGCTGCCGAATCCAGCGCGACGACGGCGGTCGTGATCGGACCCGGATCCGGATGCAGCGCCAGCGTCGCTGCCGTTATGATACCGAGCGTGCCTTCGCTGCCCAGGAACAGCTGCTTCATGTCGTAGCCGGCCGTGTCCTTGCGCAGCGCGCGCAGACCATCCCAGATCGTGCCGTCGGCGAGCACGACTTCCAGCCCGAGCACCTGCTGCCGCGCCGTGCCGTAGCGCAGCACGTTGATGCCGCCGGCATTGGTCGACAGGTTACCGCCGATCTGGCAGCTCCCTTGCGGGCTCAGGCTCAGGGGGAAATACAGGCCCGCCTGCCGCGCCGCACCCTGCACGTCCGCCAGGATGCAGCCGGCTTCCACCGTCATCGAAAAGTTGTCGGCATCGATTGCGCGCACGGCATTCAGCCTGCCCATGCGCAGCAGGACTTGCGTGCCGGACGCGTCGGGTATTGCGCCACCGCACAGCCCGGTGTTGCCGCCCTGCGCCACGATACCGATGCGCTCCCGGGCGCAGACGGACACGATCCGGGACACCTCGGCAACGGTCTTCGGCGCCAGCATGAGCGCGGTCGTGCCGCGTACGGCGCCGCGGCGTTCCGTCAGGAACGGCTCCAGCTCGGCGGGGTCGTCCGCCCAGCCGCGCGGCCCGACGATCGTCCGGAGTTCTTCAAGCGGCGTCGGCATCGCCGAAATCCGCCTGCAACGCGAACGTCGCCCAGTCGATGTTGCTGCCGCAGAAGACGAGGACCACACTGCGGCCGAGTAGTGCCTCGCGGAGCGGCCCCAGCAGTGCCGCCGTCGACGCCGCACAGGCCGGCTCGACCGCGATCCGCATGCGCCGGAACAGCAGGCCCATGCTGCGGCGCAGTTCCGGGTCGGAAACCAGCGCGAGCCGATCGACGTTGCGGCGGCACAGCTCGAACGAATACGGCATGGCGAACGGCGCCCCGAGGCTGTCCGCGATGCTGCGTACCCTGTCGATGCCTTCGGGATGCCCGCTGCGGAAACTGCGGTGCATCGAGTCGGCGCCCTCGGGCTCGACGCCGATGACCTCGCTGTCCGGGCGCAGTTGCTTGACCGCGTTCGCGAGTCCGCCGATGAGCCCGCCGCCGCCGACCGGGACGATCACGGCGTCGAACGCATCGCACTGCTCGCAGATTTCCAGCCCGACCGTGCCGGTGCCGAGGGCGACCGCCGGGCCTTCGAACGGGTGCACCAGGTAGCGGCCTTCCTCGTCGCGAACGCGCTCGGCGGCGGCGAACGCCGCGTGCACGTCGTCCGCCATCACGACTTCGGCGCCGTAGGCCCGGCAGGCCTCGACGCGCACGGGATTCGCCGATCGCGTCATGACGACCTTCGCGCTCGCGCCGCTGGCCCTGGCGGCGAAGGCCGTCGCGATCGCGTGATTGCCCGCGCTGACCGCGGTGACACCCGCGGCACGTTGCGCGTCCGTCAGGCTGCGCAGCGTCGCCAGCGCGCCGCGTGCCTTGAAGGTGCCGGTAAGTTGCAGGAACTCGAGTTTGCCGAACACGCGCGTGTCGTGGCCGAGCAGCTCCTCGAGGGCCGCACAGCGCACGAGCGGGGTGCACACGATGTCCGCGTCGAGCGCCAGGCGCAACGCACGGATCGCATCGATGGACGGTGCTTCAACCACGGCCCGCGAGGCACCCTGATCGCGCTAGAATTATGTCAAATAGGTGCATCGACCCGGAAGAGGAAAGTTTGAGATTTAATAGAGATACGCTCACTTCCTACATAATACTTGCGGAACACTCGCCAGTTGATTACTTTGATCCGACGGTATCGGCGCAACAGCGATGCCGGCGCGGGCTGTACGAACTGTGGCAGACAATGCAGACGTACGGAAGTCGCTTGGGGACGCGGAATGGAACTTGACGACCTTTCGCAATCGGGGATCCGGCGCATCGCCGACTTCTCGCCGTACCTGGACCAACTCGCCGGGGTCGCGCAGGAGATGGGCCTGCGCCAGCGCAGCAACCTCGTCCACCTCGAACGCTGCCTGCACGAGCACTGGGCGCTCGGCCAGAACAACATCCTCAGCTGGGCCACGCTCGACGAGGGCCTGCTCATACTCGTCGTCCCCCACTACGCGATCGCCGAATACACGGCCCCGCACCAGAACGGCCAGCCGGCGAAAGTATCGGCGCAGTTCATCACCGAACTGATTTCCGGTGAGCGGCAGTTGTCGCTGGTGCAGATGCAGAAGGTCGCGCGCCTGCTGGGCGTCGAACCGATCTTCGTGCCGCTGCGCCAGCCGCTGTCGGGCCACAAAGTCGAGACCCAGATCATCGAGAAGATGATCCGGCGCTACGGGATCAACTACGTGGCGAGCCGCGCCGTGACCCTGTTCGACATCGTCGGCTTCAGCCTGCTGACGCCGTTCGAGCAGATGACCCAGCTCAATAGTCTCTCCTATTCGCTGAATTCCGCGCATGCAAAGATGCTCGAGCAGGACGTCGGCATCAATTTCGCGCGCTCCTCAAGCGGCGACGGGTTCTACATTTGGAACCGGGACGACGGCCTCGAGGCGAACATCAACCTGTACCATTTCATGCACATCGTGCTGGCGGACAACGCGATCGCGAGCAGCAAATCGGCGGCGAATTCGGTGCCCCGGCTGCGGGCCTGCTTCCACGTCGGCTCGTGTTATGAATTCCACCAGGCCGAAGGCCTCAATCCCACGATGCACGACTTTATCGTCGGCGACGTGACGATCGAACTCGCACGCATGATCGAGGCCGCCCTGCCCGGCCAGATCCTCGTCGGCGACTTCCTCGCCGACAGCAAGGACGGGCCGGAGACTCACGAACAGACGCAGGCCAATCTGGATGCGGTCACCTTCCTGCAGCGCGCCCAGGGCAACCTGGCCAAGCTCAGCGGCCTCGAGTTTTCCGGCGAGCGCGTGACGGCCATCAAGTGCTACCTGACCGGCGAGCACATGGGCGGCGGCCAGTTCAACATCCGCAGGCTGACCATCAAGGACAAGCACGGCCTGTCCCGCGTCGCCTACAACGCCAAGGTGAACATCTACCGGGAGACGGCCGAGCCGATCCTGCTCGGCATCGAGGACCGCAAACTCGCGATGGCGCTCAGGGCGAGCTGAATCGCGAGGGCCCCTGCCGTGAATTGGTCGGGGCGGAGAGATTCGAACTCTCGACCCCCACAACCCCATTGTGGTGCGCTACCAGGCTGCGCTACGCCCCGACCGGATGGTGTAGGAGCCCGCCCCAGCGGGCGAAGATGTCATGGTCGCCCGCTGGGGCGGGCTCCTACGAACGGGCTCTCACCGGGCCCGCATGATACGCGCCCGGGGCAGGCCAGGAAAGCAGCGGATTTCAGCGCCGAAGAATCTTCAGAACTTGTTCAAGTTCCAAGCGCAACTGCTTGATAATTTGCTGACTTTGCGATACGTCAGATTTGGCACTGTCGCCCGTCAGCCGCTGCCGCGCGCCGCCGATGGTGAAGCCCTCGTCGTACAGCAGGCTGCGGATCTGGCGGATGATCAGCACGTCCTGGCGCTGGTAATAGCGCCGGTTGCCGCGCCGCTTGACGGGCTTGAGCTGCGGGAACTCCTGCTCCCAGTACCTGAGCACGTGCGGCTTGACCGCACAAAGGTCGCTCACCTCACCGATGGTGAAGTATCGCTTGCCAGGAATTGGAGGTAGTTGGTCGTTATTCCCCGGTTCCAGCATATGCTTCCACTCGGGCCTTTAGTTTTTGTCCGGGTCGAAAAGTCACCACGCGTCGCGCGGTGATCGGGATTTCTTCTCCCGTTTTCGGATTGCGGCCCGGCCGTTCTTTTTTGTCCCGAAGATCAAAATTTCCGAAGCCGGAAAGTTTGACCTGCTCCCCGACTGCGAGCGATGCCCGCAGTTCTTCAAAATACATATCGACGAGTTCACGCGCCTCGCGCTTGTTGAGGCCGAGTTCGTTGAACAGCGATTCCGCCATGTCGGCTTTGGTGAGTGCCATCGGTCGTTAGTCTCTCAACTCGGCGCCAAATTTATCCTGTAATTCTCGCACCGCAGCGGTCAAAACAGCGTCTGCATCGACGTCGGTAAGGGTGCGGGATGTTTCCTGCAAAATCAAGCCTAAAGCTACGCTTTTTAGCCCAGCTTCTATACCGGAGCCCTTGAAAACATCGAAAACTCTGACCTCGGATATGAGGGCCGGCGCGGTTGCCGCGACGGTCCGGACCAGGTCGGATGCGGAAATCCGCTCGTCCACGACGACTGCGATGTCGCGTCGGATCGAGGGGAATTTCGATACCGGGTGCACCTTCGGCGGTGCGGATTCCAGCGCAAATTTCGCGTCGATTTCGAACAGGAAAACGTCGCCTTTCAGATCGAACCGACGCGCGTGCCGCGGATGCAGTTTGCCGATCGTTCCGACGATGTTTCCGTCGCGGGTGATGCGTGCCGCCTGGCCGGGTTGCAGCGCGGCGTGTTCGACCGCCTCGAACTCGATGCCGGCGGTATCTCCCCCGAGGTCCAGGACGGCTAAGAGATCCGCCTTTATGTCAAAAAAATCAACCGATTGTGCCTGTGCACCCCATTGCTCGGGCAGCCTCGAACCGGTCGCGACGGCCGCGATGCTGTGATGCTCTTCGGGCTGTTCGAGCGATCCGGTAAACGTCGTGCCGATCTCGAACAGCCGGATACGTGTCTGTTGCCGCGCGGCATTCGACGCGACGGCCATCAACATGCCGGGCCACAACGACGACCGCATTACCGACATGTCGGAGGAGATCGGATTGCTCAGAACGATTGCCGACTCGCGACCGCAGATCGCGGCGTCGGACTCCGCGTCGATAAAACTGTAGGTCACGACTTCCCGGTAGTCGCGGGCGACCAGCGTCGCCGCGACCAGTTCGGGATCGACTTCCGATTCGGTCACCGGCGGCAACGGTGTCTGTTCACCGCGGTCGTCTCCGGTATCGAGTCGTAACCGAAAACCCTCGCGACTTCTTCGATCAGGTCGACCTCGACTTCGACGTCGAAGCGGTGGCTCGGCGCGACGACTTCCCAGCCGTCGTCGGACGGCGCGACTGCCATGCCGAGCCGCTGCAGTATGTCGGTGACCGTCGCGTCGTCGATCTCTACGCCGAGCAGGCGCGAGATGCGATCGCGCCGCAAGCGGATCGTTTTCGGTTTCGGCATGTGCGCCGTCGCCGTCGTGACGACGAGTGGGCCGGCCGCTCCGCCGGCGATCTCCAGCAACAGCGCCGTCGCCCGTTCCACCGCGCGGCCCTGGCCTTCCGGGTCGACGCCGCGCTCGAAGCGCAGCGAGGCATCCGTGTGCAGGCCGTAGGCCCGGGCGCGGCCGGCGACGAACGGCGGCGGCCAGAACGCCGCCTCGAAGAATACGTCGACGGTGGCATCGCTGACGGCCGTATGCAGGCCACCCATGATGCCGGCCAGGCCGATGACGCCACTGTCGTCGCTGATCACGAGGGTGTCGGGGTTGACCTCCACCTCGCGCTCGTCGAGCAGCGTGACCGTCTCGCCGGGGCTGGCGAGCCTGGGCCGGATCGGGCCCCGCAGGCGCTCGAGGTCGTAGGCGTGCATGGGCTGGCCCAGCTCGAGCATGACGTAGTTGGTGACGTCCACGACCGGGTGGATCGGCCGTAGTCCGCAGCGCCGCAGACGTTCCACCATCCACAGCGGCGACCTGGCAGCCGGATCGATGCCGCGGATGACGCGGCCGGCGAAGGCCGGACAGCCCGCGGGTTCCTGTACCTCGACGGGATGCGTGTCGTCGATGGCGGCCGGCACCGCTCCGATGTCGAGCGGCGTATAGGGGGTCGCCGTCAGTGCGGCCACGTCGCGGCCCAGCCCGGCGATGCTGAAGCAGTCACCCCGGTTCGGCGTCAGGTTGACGTCGATGACGGTGTCCGGCAAGTGCAGGACGTCGGCCAGCTTTGCGCCCACGGGCGCGTCGCCGGGCAATGCGAGGATGCCGTCGGCATCCTCGCCGAGGCCGAGTTCGGCCGCGGAGCACAACATGCCTTCGGAGACGACGCCGCGGATCTTCGCCTTCTTCAGGCGGGTACCGTCCGGCAGCGTGACGCCGGGCGTCGCGAACGCGCTCTTCATGCCCGCGACGACGTTCGGCGCGCCGCATACGACGCCGGAAACCCTGCCGCTGCCGTCGCTGACCTTGCACAGGCTGAGCTTGTCGGCATCGGGGTGCTTGCCGACCTCGAGCACTTCGGCGACCACGATGCCGTCGAGGCCCTCGCCTTCGCGCTCGACGCCCTCGACCTCGTGGCCGGCCATCGTCAGGCGGTGTACGAGCGCCCCGGTGTCCAGCGCCGGATCCGCCCATTCTCGCAGCCAGGATTCGGGTATCTTCATCGCGCTTACCTGAACTGCCCGAGGAAGCGCAGATCGTTCTCGAAGAACGTGCGCAGGTCCGTGGCGCCGTAGCGCAGCAACGCCAGGCGTTCGATGCCCATGCCGAAGGCGTAGCCCGTGAACTCTTCGGGATCCACGCCTGCGGCTTCGAGCACGTTGGGGTGCACCATGCCGCAACCCAGGATCTCCAGCCACTTGCCCTCGCCCCACAAGATGTCGACCTCGGCCGACGGCTCGGTGAACGGGAAATATGATGCGCGGAAACGCAGTTCCGCCTTGCGCTCGAAGTAGCTCTCGACGAACTGGTGCAACACGGCCTTGAGGTTCGCCAGGCTGATGCCGCGGTCCACCACCAGGCCTTCGACCTGGTGGAACATCGGCGTGTGGGTCTGATCCGAATCGCAGCGATACACGCGCCCGGGAGAGATGATCCGGATCGGCGCGCCCTCGGCGACCATGGCCCGGATCTGCACCGGCGACGTGTGCGTGCGCAGCAACTTACCGTCGGGGAAGAAGAACGTGTCGTGCAGTGCGCGCGCCGGATGGTTCTCGGGGAAATTGAGCGCCGTGAAATTGTGGAAATCGTCCTCGATCTCCGGCCCATAGCGCACACCGAATCCGGCATCGCGGAAGATCCGCACGATCCGCGCCATGGCGCGCGATACCGGGTGGCGACCGCCGATCGCCGCGCCGCGCCCCGGCAGGGTGACGTCGACCGCGTCCCCCGCCAGCCTGGCCTCGAGCGCCTCGCGCTCGAGTTCGGCGCGCCGCGCGTTGAGGCGATCCATGAGGTCCTGCTTGGCGTGATTGATCGCCTGCCCGGCACCGGGGCGCTCGTCCGCCGGCAATTCGCCCAGCGACTTCAGGAGCGCGGTGACCTTGCCCTTCTTGCCGAGCCAGGCGACACGCACGCCATCGAGCGCAGCCAGATCGGCGGCCGCGTCGATTTCCGCAGTGGCCGTTTCGACCAGCTCACTCAGTCCCTGCATGACCCTCTACCCGTCGGACGCGGCCGTGCCGCGCTGTGACCGGATGCTAGTGTCCTGTCCCGTTAATTCGCATCATTTCAGAAACGCTGACAGGCGCCGGGACGAGGCGCATTCCGCCGCCAATGTCCGGACCTTGGCAAGGGATGCAACGCGGTCCTGGCGCCTGTCAGCGTTTCCCGAAGGGCGCGCCCTGCAATGCGTGTGGCCGCGTTGCATCCTTTGGCAAGGACTCGGCCATTGCCGGCAGGATGCGCCTTGCCACACGCCTTGCAGAGCACGCTGAAATGATGCGAATTAACGGGACAGGACACTAGCTGCCCTGGGCGAGCCCGGCTTTCGCCTGCTCGGCGATCGCTCCGAACCCTTCCGGATCGTGCACGGCGATGTCCGCCAGCACCTTGCGGTCGATCTCGACGTTGGCCTTGTGCAGCCCGTTGATCAGGCGGCTGTACGACAGGCCGTGCAGCCGCGCGGCCGCGTTGATGCGCGCGATCCACAGCGCGCGGAACTGGCGCTTGCGTTGCCGGCGGTCGCGATAGGCGTACTGGCCGGCCTTGATGACCGCCTGTTTCGCCGTCTTGTAGAGTTTGCTGCGCGCGCCGTAGTAGCCCTTCGCCTTGCCGAGGACCTTCTTGTGACGTGCCTTGACCTGCACGCCGCGTTTGACTCTTGCCATGTCTCAATCTCCTCTCAGCTGTAAGGGAGCATGCGGCGCACGCCCTTGACGTCGGCGTCGGCGACTTGCTGGGTCTTGCCCAGCTTGCGCTTGCGCTTGGCCTTCTTCTTGGTGAGGATGTGATTGAGGTGGGACTGGGCGCGCTTGAAGCCGCCCTTGCCCGTACGCCGGAAGCGCTTGGCCGCGCCCCGGTTGCTCTTCATTTTCGACATTGTCTTCTCCACTTTGCTGGCCATGCCATGTACCGGTCGAGCCGGCCGCGGCAGGCGGGATTGACTGACTGCGGCTGTCGTTTTCCGCAGGCAGCGATTGCTTACCTTTTCTTCGGCGCCATCACCATGACCATCTGCCGCCCTTCCATCTGCGGCATCTGCTCCACGACGCCCAGGGTATCCAGGTCGCCCCGGACCCTTTCCAGCAGCTGCGCGCCGAGTTCCTGGTGCGCCATCTCCCGGCCTCTGAATCGCAGCGTCACTTTCGCCTTGTCACCCTGCTCGAGGAACTCGACGAGCTTGCGCAACTTCACCTGGTAATCGCTCTCGTCCGTGCCCGGACGGAACTTGATCTCCTTGACGTGAACCTGCTTCTGCTTGCGCCGGGACTGCTGCGCCTTCTTGTTCTGCTCGAACAGGAATTTGCCGAAGTCCATGATCCGACAAACGGGCGGATCGGCGTTCGGCGATACCTCGACCAGGTCAAGGGCTTCATCTTTCGCCAGAGCGATGGCCTGGGCCAGCGGCATAACGCCCGCCTGTTCTCCGTTGGCATCGATCACGCGGACGCTTGCCGCGTCGATCTCCTCGTTACGCCGTACACGTTTTGTAACTGCGATCCCGAAATCCTCCTAAGCCGAACAAACCCGCAGACTCACCGGCAACCTGGCGCCTTCGCGGGCTCCCGGGCTCCGAGCAAGGTGCGGGAACGCGATTTTATATAGCCATATGGCAATAAACAACCGTGGAAACGGCTGTTTTTACGAAAAAAAACTTGCGCTGTGTTGCCGGGCCGCAACCCGACGGACGGTTGGTGGGCGATGGTGGTTTCGAACCACCGACCTCCACGATGTCAACGTGGCGCTCTACCCCTGAGCTAATCGCCCAACCTGAAACCCAGTGCCCCGGCCAAGGCCCCCTGAGCCAATCGCCCATGCCGGCCTTCTCGAAGGGCGGCATACGATACGCAAGGCTCCGCCCCCGCGCAAGCGGCGTCAACCCGCCTTACGGCTGCCCAGGCCGAGCTCGTATTCCCGGATTTGCCGGATCTCGTCGCGCAGCCGGGCGGCCTCCTCGAACTCGAGATCGCGGGCATGTTTCAGCATCTGCTTCTCGAGCTTCGCCGCCTGTTTCGCGAGCTCTTCGGGGCTCATCGTCTCGTAGCGGGTCCGGTCTTCGGCCACCGCGCCGCGGCGCCGCTTCGGTGCCGGGTAGGCCGCTTCCATGATGTCGGCGACCTGCTTGACGATGCTCGCCGGGCGGATGCCGCGTTCGGCGTTGTAGGCGACCTGCTTGTCGCGGCGCCGGCTGGTCTCGTCGATGGCACGTTGCATCGAGCCGGTGACCGAATCCGCGTACAGGATCGCCGTGCCGTGGATGTTGCGGGCGGCGCGTCCGATCGTCTGGATCAGCGAGCGCTCGGAGCGCAGGAAGCCTTCCTTGTCCGCGTCGAGTATCGCGACCAGCGAGACCTCCGGCATGTCGAGTCCCTCGCGCAGCAGGTTGATGCCGACCAGCACGTCGAACGCGCCGAGGCGGAGGTCGCGGATGATCTCCGTGCGCTCCACGGTGCCGATGTCCGAATGCAGGTAGCGGACCCGCGTGTCGTGTTCGGCCAGGTAGTCGGTGAGGTCCTCGGCCATGCGCTTGGTCAGCGTCGTCACCAGTACACGCTCGTCGGCGTCGACGCGACGCTTGATCTCCGACAGGAGATCGTCGACCTGGGTCGCGGCCGGGCGGATCTCGACCTGCGGATCGACCAGGCCCGTCGGACGCACGACCTGCTCGACCACGTTGTCGGCGTGCTCGTGCTCGTAATCGCCGGGCGTCGCCGACACGTAGATCGTCTGCGGCGAGAGGCGCTCGAACTCGTCGAAGCGCAGCGGCCGGTTGTCGAGTGCCGACGGCAGCCGGAAACCGTATTCGACGAGCGTCTCCTTGCGCGAGCGATCGCCGCGGTACATCGCGCCGAGCTGGGGCACGGTCACGTGGCTCTCGTCGATGATCAGCAGCGCATCGGTGGGCAGGTAATCGAACAGGCACGGCGGCGGCTCCCCCGCCGCGCGTCCGGACAGGTAGCGCGAGTAGTTCTCGATGCCGGAGCAGTAGCCGAGTTCCCGGATCATCTCCAGGTCGAACAGGGTTCGCTGCTCGAGCCGTTGAGCTTCCAGCAGCTTTTCGTGCGAACGCAGGTAGTCGAGGCGTTCTTTCAGTTCGAGGCGGATCTCGTCGCAGGCCGCCAGCAGCGTTTCGCGCGGCGTAACGTAATGGGTCTTCGGGAAGATCGTGAGCCGCGGCACCCGGCCGGACACCTCGCCGGTGAGCGGGTCGAAATACGACAGCGCCTCGATCTCGTCGTCGAACAGCTCGATGCGCACCGCATCGCGGTCCGATTCCGCCGGGAACACGTCGATGACGTCGCCGCGCACGCGGTAGGTGCCCTGCGACAGGTCCAGCTCGTTGCGCTGGTACTGCAATTCCGCGAGGCGCCGCAGGATCGTGCGCTGGTCGATGCGGTCGCCGCGGTCGAGGTGCAGCACCATGCTGAAGTAGGCTTCCGGGTCGCCGAGTCCGTAGATCGACGACACGGTCGCGACGATGATCGCGTCCTGCCGCTCGAGCAGCGCCTTGGTCGCCGACAGGCGCATCTGCTCGATGTGCTGGTTGATCGAGGCGTCCTTCTCGATGTACGTGTCCGAGCTCGGCACGTAGGCCTCGGGCTGGTAGTAATCGTAGTAGGAGACGAAATACTCGACGGCGTTCTTCGGGAAGAACTCGCGCATCTCGCCGTAGAGCTGCGCGGCCAGCGTCTTGTTCGGCGCGAGCACGATCGCGGGCCGTTGCACGCGCTCGATGACACTCGCCATCGTAAACGTCTTGCCGGAACCGGTGACGCCGAGCAGGATCTGCCGCGCGAGGCCGTCACTCAGACCCTCGACGAGGCCGTCGATCGCGGGGCCCTGGTCGCCGGCCGGCGCGAAGTTCGCGACCAGTGTCAGCCGGTCGCGGTCGGCCGCGCTGCTCTTCTTGGGGAGATGTACCGATTCACGTAACATGGTCGCGGTATTGCGGAGGCAAGCGGGTGAGTGTAACAGTTTCGGATCGCATGGCGCGGGTCAGGCCCTCGCCGACCGGCGTCGTGCTGGCACTCGCGACGCGCCTCAAGGCCGAAGGCCGGGACGTCATCAGCCTCGCCACCGGCGAGCCGGATTTCGACACGCCCGATGCGATCAAGGACGCGGCGATCGCCGCGATCCGCGAAGGCGCCACGAAGTACACGCCGATCGACGGCACGGCAGAACTCAAGGCGGCCGTCGCCCGCAAGTTCGCCCGCGACAACGGACTCGAGTACACACCGGAGCAGATCATCGTCTCCGTCGGCGCCAAGCAGGCCCTGTTCAACCTGTGCCTCGCCCTGCTCGGGCCCGGCGACGAGGCGATCGTGCCGGCGCCCTACTGGGTCTCCTACCCGGACATGGTGCGTTTGTCCGGTGCCGAGCCGGTGATCCTCGAGGCCGGCATCGAGGCGGACTTCAAGATCGAGCCGGGCCAGCTCGCGCTCGCCATGAGCGGCCGCACCCGGCTGTTGATCCTCAACAGTCCGTCGAATCCGACCGGCGCGAGCTACAGCCAGGCAGAACTGCAGGCGCTCGGCAAGGTGCTCGAGAAATTACCCGGACGTCGTCATCGCCTCGGACGAGATCTACGAATCGATCCACTGGGCCGACGAGCCGTTCATCAGTTTCGCCGCGGCCTGCCCCGCGCTCGCCAGTCGCACGGTCACCGTCAACGGCGTCTCGAAGGCCTATGCGATGACGGGCTGGCGCATCGGCTATGCCGGCGGCCCGACGGAGCTGATCCGCGCGATGCGCACGATCCAGAGCCAGAGCACCTCGAACGCCTGCAGCATTTCGCAGAAGGCCGCACTCGCCGCACTCGACGGCGATCAGGCCGTCGTCGCGGAGATGGCCGCCGCGTATCGCGAGCGGCACGACTACCTCGTGCCGGCATTGAACGACATCCCGGGCGTCGAATGCCGGCCGGGCGAAGGCACCTTCTATGCGTTCCCGCGAGTGACCGGGGCGATCCAGGCGCTCGGGCTGTCGGACGACACGCAACTCGCCGAGCATCTCCTGAACACCGCCGACCTGGCGCTCGTGCCCGGCAGCGCCTTCGGCGCCCCCGGCTATCTGCGCTTCTCGTTCGCCTGTTCGATGGAGACGCTCGAGGAGGCCGTGAAACGCCTGAAACGGGCCGTATCGGCTTGACTTACAAGGGGGGCTGCACGAGAATCCCGGCCCCTGCCATTCCCCGGTAGCTCAGTTGGTAGAGCGGTTGACTGTTAATCAATTGGTCGCTGGTTCGAGTCCGGCCCGGGGAGCCAACATCCCGAGAAGGTCCTCATTGGAGGGCCTTTTTTTTGGCCATGGCTTCTCGACATTCACTGATTCTTGCTATTTTGTCGGACCCGGTATGCGCACCGCCCAGTCAGGGGACAGCTCGAACAGCGCGCCATCGTTCGTCTTCTTCCGGAGGGTTCCCGGGGTGATATCGCCTTCGTTCGCGTCGTCGCACTGCGCGTCTTCGGGCAAGTTTGGCACCTGTATCCACGCCATCGTGTCAGGAAACGCATCGCTGACATTCGCCGACCATACGCTGCCGTAGAATTGGTCTGATTCTTGATACGCAACGATGGGTTCCCCGGATTCGGCAACGCATAAGGCTCGAATCTCCGCCGCATCGCAACAGCCCGTATCCGAATCCTTGCGTGCTGCGGGAGGCAAGCTCAAGGACCTCCAGGTCGTACCTTCCGCCGAGAAATACATGTAATTCATCGGCGCCTCGACTTGCCATTCAGAGATCAGAAAATAGCCCAGTCGGTCCGACTGTTGAAAAAGGGTGGGGACACCTGGCAGCATTCTGCCTCCCTGCGAGTCTTCCTCGGCTGCCTGCCCTGCCATCCATTTGCCGTCGGAAGTGGCAATTACGGGCATGAAGGAATTTGTGCTGCACAGGTAATCCGGCGCGCCCAAAAACCATATTGCCCTGTCGAGCCGATCGCCCAGATAGCGAAACCCATGCACAAATATGTTGGACTCCGGACAGCCCCCCCGACCGCCGCGGTTCCGCTCCCTGAGCGCTTGTGCGATGCTGGACGGCAGGGAAACGACAACTTTCTGGCGGGAGTCGTGCGAAGCTGCATGCGCATCGTTCGGGACAATCAATAATACCTGCCCGAGCAAAAACACAATCGTGAATAACGGTATTGGCCTGTCAAGCATGGTTTCAATTGTCGTCTTTGCGGTCTTGACTGTTCCGAGAACCAGGCGATGCGTCAGTACGGAGACTCCTCGGCCCGCGCATGATTCCTTTCCATGAGATTGCGACCAGGAAAGGGACAATGCCGATATACAGGAGCGCTGCCGACGCGATAAGAAGCACTGCGAAGATTTCCATTCCCTTGCCGAAAGCGTGCCCACCTACTGCACCCAAAATGAATGGAACCAGCAGAAACAAGAGCAACACGGACCCGGCCACCATTCCGGTAAGGCCCTTTAACCCCCTTTTCAGCAAGGTTCGATTGCCCGTATAGATAACGCAAACTGTCCATACTGCTGCAAAGACCAATGGCAGCAGGGTTTCGACGGGATGAGCCCGTATCGCCCCAGCCAATAGATCGAAAAAGAATTCCACTAAGCCGCCTCAGAAGAGCGCCAGCGCCACCAGCACGATGCCCAGAATCGCGACGTTCCAGACGAGAGACCGCAGCAACCAGACACCTGCCGCATACAGGGGCAAATACGCCACGCGGGACCAGAAGTACAACTGAGCGCCCCAGAAAGATAGCGATGAATTCTTGCCGGCAACGACGACGACCAATACGACCGTCGCAAACAGCGGAAACGTCTCGAAGAAATTCCGGGACGCCCTGTCGAGTCGGCCTGCTATACCGGACAGCGGCGGGAGACTCTCATCGCGGGCGCCGGCAGTCCACCGATAGCCCCTTTGCAGACTGGCCGCATGGGACGCCGCAACGATATGGAGAAAACCGAGCGCGACGCTCGCCATCAACATCCAGAACTCTACGGGCACTGCCACTCCCCTTGTGGAGGATCGCGACCTCCGGGATCGATTGTGCGCAGGGGCCCTGATATCGTCAATCGATCGCCGCAGCGCAGCTCGTGCGTCGGGCTCGAAATTGCCGCGGAACGCCTTTCGATCCAGCCAGAAGTCCTGGCCAAGGCTCCTGGCTGGACGATCGAGGGGTTATGGCGCCAGGGCTGCGCACAGCGCCTGATAGTCCTGATCAACCGAATCCCACTGGCCGGCGCTAAACGTCACTTCGAATGTGTTGATGTCGTAGCTCAGTCGTCCGACATCTCGATAGATAACGCCGTAGCTCGGCAACGTGATCATCATTTGCACGCCAGTTTCTATGGGATCACTTGCAAAAGGCTCGCCCGTCCAATGACGATTTAGCACCTGGCCCGGAATGCCCTCCACGAAGATCGAATCGTCGTCGGCATTCGAAACCCGCGTCGGGTACGCACTGTGGTAGAACTCCCAACCGTCCTTTCCGGGTGTCGGGTAGTGGGTGATCCAGAAACCCTGGAAGGTCACCGTGAGTGTGGTGTCGAATCCGCCACAGGAAATGAACGGAAACGTATAGCTGGTCGGCCCTCCGTTCGCTTCGACCCAATAGACCTTGTCCGGTGGGTGACCTTTCGCTTGTGGCGGCGGATTCGCGGCGCTGGTACCGAGCGTCAGCAGGAGTGCCGATGCGCTGAAGACCGATGCGAGTATCGTCGTGCGTTTCATGGCTGCTTCTCCCTGTTTGTTGATTCAACAGGTTCGGCAACCCGGCGATCTCGGGTCCTTCGGGTGGGGCTTCCCTGCCTTCTCGGAGGAAGCGGGGACCCGTGGCTTTGCGCCCCTGACTTTGGTCAGGTTTGCCCTTGTCGGCTGTAACTGGCTTTTTTAACCTTCAGGAAAGTTCTGTCAATGCGGGAAATTACTTATGCATCGATGGCCGCCGACAGCCACCCGTGTCGGGGTCCGTCATGCCCGTCGCATCGACCCGGTCACGGCCGGAATTCTCGTGGTTGGCCTGGATCATGGCGTCGAAGCGGCTCCCGAGCTTGTTCTCGTAGCCAAGGTTCACCAGCTTGATATTGCCGTAGCGATAACCGTAGTCGTTCTGGCCGGTCTGTCGGGACAAGCCGAGGCGGCGCGCAAGTGCCGCCTGCGACCAGTTCTGCTCTGCACGCAACACACGCAGCCGGAATGTTTCGGCGAAAACGCGGCAGGTCAGATCCAGCTCAGCGCCCGCTCGATGACCGCTGCCGCCCCGGTCGTCACGCAATCCCCGTGCGCAATCAACAATCGCTCGGCATTCCAGCCGAGGACCTTGTCGCGGGCGGCGCGTGCCCCGGCCCGGCGCAGGAAACTCGCCCGCCATTCGCGCGGCGTGCTGCCGTGCTCGCCGACGAGACCGTCGGCTCGCATCACCCAGCCGCGCCAGCCGGTCGCCGTCGCCGCGGGGAAGCGCTGGATGAGGTCACAGAAGATCGCCGTGCGCGATGCACGATGGAAGAACGTCACCTCCTCGAGCACCAGCGAGCCCCGAAAGATCACCTGATCGATGTCGGCCGCCCAGGCCGGGTCCGGCCCGTCGCCGAGTTTCACGTCGAAGCTCAGGTCCGTGCGCTTTTTTGCGAGCCCCGGCGGTGCGTAGAGGCCTGCATCGGGCCAGCGCGATGTCCATTCGGCGAGGAACAAGTGATGGATCTTGTTCGGCGAGACGATGAAACGCACGGGCCCGATCGCCTCGACGGACTCGGCAAGCTCGTCGGTCAGTGCGACCGGCGACCACACCCACACGTTGCCGCCGGAGAGCCGCGCGACAGCCATGCGAGTGGGATACCGGAAACCGAAGAACGACACCGTCGGACCATCGGCGACGTAGAGATCCGGGCCGAAGCTTTCAAGGGCCATCGGCAACTACTGCAGGAACAGCCGCGTCACGCCGACGTTGATCACGGCCTTCTCGTCCTGGAAGCCATTGAGGCCCGACTGCGACAGCGGGATCTGCACCGCGCCCCGCAGCACCCAGCCACTCCCGGCATTGAACGCCAGCTGCGGCGCAAGGTAGGTGATCGAGCCGCCCGTGTCGGGGTCCGTCATGCCCGTCGCATCGACCCGGTCACGGCCGGAATTCCGGTAGTTGGCCTGGATCATGGCATCCCAGCGGTCGCCGAGCTTGTGCTCGTAGCCAAGGTTCACCAGCTTGATATTGCCGTAGCGATAACCGTAGTCGTTCTGGCCGGTGTGGCGGTACTGCACCGAGGCGAACAGTGCCGATTGCGGGTCGATCTGGTACGAGCCCGACAAACCGGCGAACCAGTCCGTCGATCCGGTGCCCGGTTGGGCGTGCTCGTCGAGACGTTCGCCACCGCGCGAGGCGTCGTTCTGGCCCCAGTCGGTCTTGACGCCGGCGACGAGGTAAACGGTGCTGCGGATGCCGACGTCGCCCTCGAAGTTCGATTTCCACAGGCGCAGTTGCCCGTAGATCTCGGGATCCGAGAGTCCGGACGCGTGTGTCGCCTCCGTGTCACCGCCCTCGGTCTCCTCAAGAATCCGGTCGCTGTACGGCAAGCGCCCGAAGACGCCGATGCGTTCGGATACGTTCCAGGCCACCAGCAGCGTCGATCGCCGCTCTCGCAGCGAGTCGAAGTACTCGCCGGGGACCCCCTGCGTCTTCTTCACCTGGTCCCAATCGAATGCAATTCGCAGTCCCGTGAGTGAGACGCCTTCGATCCCCAATGCATTAAATGTCGGATCGCCGCAGCGACAGATCGAGCATGCCCATGCGGGCGATACGACTACAGCGGATACGACCACGACGGCCATTCCGGCCCATAGTTGTGAAAGTCTATGAGACATCATTCCAGGCCGCAATTTGGCACGTTTACCAGCCCATGGCCACGAATCCCGGATGCGAATACGGCTTTCCCCGCAAATCGGCGGTGGGAAAAACCCGAATCGCCGGCGGAATACCAGCCGCGATCAGCTCTGCACTTCCTCCAGATCGACGCCCAGCTCCTGCGCCCGCTGCTGCATCTGTTGCCGGTGCTGGGCCAGGAATGCTTCGAGCTTCTCGTCGTCTGCACCGATCTTGCGCAGCGCCTTCCGGAATTTCTTGAGCTCCCGCGCCGACATGATCTCGTGCCCGTAGATCTGGTCTTCAGAGACCTCCGCCAGTCGATGGTCGGTCAGCTTGTCCTGCGGAACGCCGTTCTGGTCGAACGGATGGCGGGTCTGCTCGATTTGTGTCCACTGACCGGACGGGTTGGGGCAATGTTGCTGGGCCAGGGCCGAGGACGCTGCACAGACGAGCAGTGTCGCCGCGGCGATCTTGAACACCGTGCTAAAAGTCATCGTACTGCTCCTCACTCGGAGGGTGTCGCATCCATTGTCCGCGCGAAGGGGACAGGGTCAAGTCCGCTCGTCGTCAACCTTCCGGAAGATGGCAGACAGCCTCGACATTGTGGCCGTCGGGACCGATGACGAACGCACCGTAATAGTGCCGGTGATACTGTGGCCTGAGGCCCGGCGCGCCGTTGTCCTTACCGCCGGCAGCCAACGCGGCGCGGTAGAAGGCATCCACCTGTTGCCGGTTCTTCGCCGTAAACGCCAGATGCAACGGCGCCGGCTTGTCCGCCGTCTCGTGGAACCAGAGCGACGGCTTGCCGTTCTTGGCCCAGACCGACGCCGTAAGGCCCCTCCATCGCCACGCTCACGCCGATCGGTTCGAGCGCTTCGAGAAAGAAATTTTTGCTGGCGTCGAGATCCGTGACCCCGAATCCGATGTGGTCGAACATGCTGCCTCCTTCGCTTGTGATATTAGGACACGCGCTTGCAGGCCAGTTCCGGCCGCTCGATCGGGTCGCAAAGGTGACGCGCGTCGTCCTCGCTGCCCGTCAGCCAGTCGGTCCATTCCTGCTCGCGTTCGAGTATGACCGGCATCCGGCTGTGGATCGGGGACACCTGTTCGTTGGGCTCGGTGGTGCAGATGATGAACCCGTCGAATGCATCGTCCTCGCCCTTGTAGCGAGTCCACAGCCCGCCCAGCGCGAACGCTCTCTGCCCGGGAAACGTGAACAGGTATTGCTCGCGCTTGCCGCCTTTCGGGCCCTTCGGCTCGTAGAAGCCGTCGACGATGACGAGGCAGCGCCGGTCCCGTGCCGAATACTTGAACAGGCCATTGCTCCACATGGTCTCGCTGCGCGCGTTGATCGGCACATTGATGCCCTTGTCGCGCATCCATTTGGCCTCGTAACGCCAGCGCAACGATGCGAATTCGATCGCATCCCCCTCCTTGCGCGCGACCAGCCGATGATTCGAGGCGCTGCCGGGTTTCTTCGCGGACGGGCCGATCTTTGCGGCCGGTTCGAACTCCGCATTGGCCACCGACCATTGCCAGTCCGGCGGGAACAATTGCCGCACCGCCTCGCGGGACGTCGTCAGGCTGTAGAGACCGCACATGGCAGTGGATTGTCCACGCCGCGGCGGTCTCTTGCCAGTGCGGCCTGCCGTCAGTCCTCGTCGAGGGTCACGCCCCGGGCCTTCGCCCGCTGCTGCATCTCCTCACGATGCTGTGCCAGCAGTTCGGTGCGCTCCCTGGACCCGGCATCCGTCTTGCGCAGCCGCTCCTGGAACTCCTGCCGCTCCTGCTCCGTCATCAGCTTCGAGCCGTAGATTTTCTCGTTACCGACGTTGGCGGCATCCGGCACGTGGATCCGGTCCTGGTCGCGGACGCGATCGCGATCCTGGTCCGGCGTCTTCGTCTGATCGCGGTCGCGGACCTGGTCACGCTGCATGTCCTGCTGGCCGCGCACGACCTGCGCCGGTTTCTGCCCCTGGCCGCCGCCTCCGTGACCGCCCGCCTGTACCAGCGCCGGCGTCAGGAGCAATGCGGCGGAAGCAATGGCAAACAGACCTGTCTTCGTTCTCATGGCGTCCTCCTTTCGCTCTTGTAGAAGGGACTCAGCAATGAGAACGCCAATGCCCCGCAAAAGTTGACGCAGCAAGGATAGGTAGTTCCCGCAAGAGTTCGAGGTGCCGCGCGGTCGCGGCGGCTAGTCGTCGATGCCCGCCACGCGGGAATGGGCGGCAGGATTGCTATAAACTCGCAAGATTACGACTTCATTTGAAAGCGTGGGTTACTCCTGACTAGCGGTAATACCACCTGCAATGGAAAATGATCCATGACGAGTGCCGGCTTCCATTCACCGCCTATTTCCGACTCTGCTGAGGATTCGCTTGCAGCTGTGGCCGACAGCGGTCGCGAGCTCCAGGAGCTCATCAGTCCGATCTCGGCCGAGGAATTTGTAAATGCCTATTTCGCACGTGAATCAGTGTACGTGCAGGGAACTCCCCACAAGTTCGACCATATTTTCAGCTGGGAGAAGCTGCAGCAAGCTATTGCGACCGGGCAGAATATTCCGGACAGGCGCTACAACATGACCGCGTCGTTCGCTCGCGGCGAAGTGTCCGGAAGCCCGCGGCGAATGATCGAAGCGTATCACCACCAGATAGCCGAGTTGCTTCTGGCGGGCGCAACGATCTGCATCACCAATATTCATATGGCCGATCCACTTCTGTCCCGGTGGGCCCGGGCGATTCGCGCGCAACTCAATTTTTCCGGGACGGTGGGCGTAAATTGCTACATATCGCCCGACGGTGCCGGGTTACCCATGCACTACGACAAGAGAGTGGCTACAACTCTTCAGCTCGCAGGAAAGAAGCGATGGAGATTCTCCACGAGGCCGGCCAAGGCCTGGCCCTCTCATAATGCCTTGTATCAACAGGGACGCGTCGAACCTGCCGGAGTAGATCCCGGAAAACTGCCTGCCGATATGGAATTGCGCGAAGTCGAGCTGAATCCCGGTGATCTCCTCTGCCTTCCCGCCGGAACTTGGCACTCCGCACAGGGTGTGGGCGACTCGTTTGCTATTAACCTCTTTTTCGCGCCACGCAACTTCCTCGAACAGCTACTTCCTTTGCTTCAACAATACTCAGACTCGAACGCCGACTGGCGGGGCGGGCCGCCGGTCACGGTGGAAGAATTCGGCGGCGGTATGCCGGGGACGATCTCGGAATACATGCGAGATCGTCTCGACGAATTTCACCGGTTGGCGCTGGAAAACCTGGATGGGCCCGATGCATTGATCGAACCCTGGCTGAATTCATTGACACATGATCCGTACACCGGCTGGCAGCCGGTTCCGAAATCCGCACCGCGACAGTTGACCTCGGAGCAACGATTTCGTGTCGCGGTGCCGTCGCCCCGTCTGGTTGAACATCGCGACCGTGTGATGTTGCCGTGCGACCATGGCGTACTGAAGTTCCCGGTCTCGGCGGCTCCGGTACTGCGCCGGCTCATTGCTGAGTCGGGTGCTTTTTCAGTGAACGACGTTCTTGCATGGCGGGAAGGGCCCGATGAGCCTGCTCCAAATGAGGTCCTGTCCTGCTTGGCGGCGTTGATAGAAAACGGGATTGTCGAGGCGGCAGGGTAAGCTGCCGGTGCGTTGTCATGAATAATCACACCCGCCTGTTCCCGCTGCTTGCCGCAGTGCTTGCCCTGACGGCAGCTTCCGCGCCCGCGC
The DNA here is from genome assembly GCA_963777675.1 of uncultured Gammaproteobacteria bacterium. Lineage (GTDB taxonomy): Bacteria > Pseudomonadota > Gammaproteobacteria > Steroidobacterales > Woeseiaceae > UBA1847. The sequence goes on from CAVZRD010000010.1 coordinate 29,561, forward strand.
AGGACGCCTCGCGAGCCAGTGGATAGTAGACGTACTCGACGTAATGGATGCCGAATTTGCCGGCGTCTTCGTCTGATCGAGGTGCCGCGCGGTCGCGGCGGCTAGTCGCCGAGCAGCTCCCGCAGGTGCGCACGGAACGCCTCGCCGGTATCCGCGTGATCGAGGCCGTAGGCGACCGTCGCCTTCAGATAGCCGAGCTTGCTGCCGCAGTCGTAACGCACGCCGTGGAAGGGGTGTGCGTACACCGGCGACTCGTCGAGCAGCGCGGCGATGCCGTCGGTCAGCTGGATCTCGCCGCCCGCGCCGCGGCCGGTGGTCTCCAGCTTGTCGAAGATCTCCGGCACCAGCAGGTAGCGGCCGACCACTCCCGAATCCGATGGCGCCTCGTCCGGTGACGGCTTTTCGACGATGCGTGTAATGCGATTGTCGTCGTCGAGGGCCACGATGCCGTAGCTCGACGTCTCTTCGTGCGGCACGGTCTCGACGGCAATGACGCTGCCGCCGTGCCGCTCGTATTCCCGGGCCATCTGCGTGAGGCAGGCAGGATCGCCGTCGATCAGGTCGTCCGCGAGGTGCACGAAGAACGGCTCGTCGCCGACGGCGGGCCGGGCGCACAGCACGGCGTGGCCGAGTCCGAGCGGCTCACCCTGGCGGATGTAGATGCAGGTCACGCCGGGCGGCACGATATTGCGGATCGACTCGAGTAATTCCGTCTTGCCCGACTGTGTCAGTGCCCGCTCGAGCTCCGTGTCGGTGTCGAAATGATCCTCGATGGCGCGCTTGGAGCTGCCGGTCACGAAGATCAGCTTGGTCGCCCCGGCGCGGATCGCCTCTTCCACCGCGTACTGGATCAGCGGCTTGTCGACGATCGGCAGCATCTCTTTCGGGCTCGCCTTGGTTGCCGGCAGGAATCGGGTGCCGCGGCCCGCAACCGGGAACACCGCCGCACGGATCGGCTTGCGCAATGCATCGCTCCTTGTGATCGATTTACCGCGCATGATAGCCAATTCGGGTGCGCGGCGCTGTGACCGCTTTCACCCGAACTGGCGGGACCGCCTCACTTCTTCGAGACGGTCGTGACCTTGATGTTGTCGCGATTGATCTCGATCGTGCGCTCGCCGATGCCCTTGACCAGGCTGAGATCGTCGGGGCTCTTGAAGGGCCCGTATTTCTCCCGATACTCGACGATCGCCTGAGCCTTCGACAGTCCGACACCCTTGAGTTCGGCGGACAGCGTCCTGGCATCCGCGGTATTGATATTCACCGGTCCGGCGAACGCGACGACCGGCAGGGCCGTTGCCAACAACAGCAACGCAAGCAGGCGTTTCTTCATCGTGTGCTCCTCCGTAGTTCAGACAGCGCCGCGAAATGCGGCACGCCGAAGGAGCATAGAGCAGCGACGCCGGCCGGAGCTGCTGCTCAATCTGGGCAATTCAGTGGGTAATACTGCGCTGCAGGACGGTGTCGAACTGGACCCGGGACGCCGGCCGTTGCGTTTCCCAGTTGCGGCAGCTCGGGCATTGCCAGAGCAGTCGCTGGCTCGAGAAGCCGCATTCCTTGCACTGGTAGCGCGGCGTCGCGGTCGCCAGCTTCGAGAGCGCGCTGCGCACTTTCTCGAGCGCGTTCCTGTGCGCATCCGCCCCGCCCTGCGAGACCTCGCGCAGGTCCACGAACTCGTGGAGTGTCGGCTCGTTGAGGATGTACTGCTCGACGCAGCGGTCGATGACAGGGATGCCGCCGATGTCGTTGACGATCGCGGTGTACGCGACGAGCGTGCTCATGTCCGGATTCTTGTCGAGCATCGACTGCAGCGCGCGGTCCAGGCCGCCCGTCGAGCCTTCCCCCTCGTACGTCGCGACGATCTCCGGCAGCGCCACCGCGATCAGGTAGGTGTGCTCTTCGATGATGCGGTGATAGAGCCTGAGCGCCGTCTTGTAATCGTCGGTCTCGCGCGCGATGTGCGCGCGGATCAGTGCGCCGCGCATCGTCCGCGGCCGGCCGGCCTGCGCATTCTTGACGTACTGGCGGGCAGCCGCGTAGTCGCCGCCGGCGGCCGCGGTCTCAGCGAGCTCGCAGTAGTAGTGCGCGATCTGCAGCGCCAGCGAGCGGCCGCCGAGCTGCTCCAGCTTCTGCCCGGCCTCGATCGCGTGCTGCCATTCCTTCTCCTGCTCGTAGATGCCGCACAGGTTCTGCAGCGCCTGCACCTGGTAACGCGAACCCTCGGCGAGGCGCGCGAACATGTTCTCCGCGCGATCGAGCAAGCCGGCCCCGAGATAGTCCTTGGCCAGCGCATACAGCGCCTGGTCGCGCTGCTCGGCCGCGATGTCCGGCCTGGCGATGATGTTCTGGTGGATGCGGATCGCGCGGTCGACCTCGCCGCGCCGCCGGAACAGGTTACCCAGCGCAAAGTGGGTCTCGATCGTCTTGTCGTCCACCCGCACCATCTGCAGGAAGTGCTCGAGTGCCTGGTCGGTCTGCTCGTTGAGGAGGAAGTTGAGGCCCTTGAGATAATCGACGTTGAGCGGCGGCGGCGCGTCCTCCTCGTCGCGTTCGCCGAAGCGGCCGAGGGCCCAGCCTGCTGCCGCCAGCAGCAGGAACAGGCCCGCCAGCAGGAACGTGGATTCAGTCGGCATCGGAGAGCGGCAGATTCCTGAGGCTCTTGATCTCGGACTCGGTGAGCCGCAGCTGCCGCCGCAGCGTCCGCCGATCGTTGAGCAGCCGCAACATCATCGACGTCATGCACAGCATCCCGAACACGATGCCCGCGACGAACGTGATCGCGAACGAGAGCGAGACCGGGTACGAGCCCTTCACGAAAGCCAGGTCCAGGTCCACGCGCCCGGTATTGAGCGCAGTAAACGTGAACATGATCACGACCAACAGGACCACGAGGACGATCAGTCCGGCACGTCTCAACATCGGCTCACTCCATCTGCAAGTCGGCCCGGCGCAGGAGCCCGTGCCCCAGTCGGGGACAAAATAGCGGGCGAACCGGTTCGAGCACCGCAATCCTACGGGGTGGATGAGATTCTAACTAACTCTTGATCGGGAATTGGCGGCTCTCGTTGACGCGCTCGCGGAGATCCTTGCCGGGCTTGAAGTGGGGGACGTACTTGCCGGCCAGCGCCACCGCCTCGCCGGTCTTCGGATTGCGGCCGATGCGCGGCGGCCGGAAGTGCAGCGAGAAACTGCCGAAGCCGCGAATCTCGATGCGCTGTCCGCGTGCCAGGGAATCACTCATCAGGTCCAGCAGGTGCTTCACCGCCAGCTCGACGTCCTTGGCGGGGAGATGCTTTTGCTTGCGGGCGATAACTTCTATGAGTTCTGATTTTGTCATTGTTCGCTTCGCCTGGTGGATCGTGGCACGTAACCCCCGGATAATACTAACAATATAGCCCAGACCAAAAGGTCTGGGCTACTGTTTTTACGTATTATTTGCTGCCGCCGGTCATTTTTTCCTTCAGCAACTCTCCGAGAGTCGTGCCGACCGGTGCCGCGCCGGCATCGGACTTGTAGGTATTGACGGCCTCGGCCTCCTGCTGAACCTCCTTGGCCTTGACCGACAGCGCGATCGAGCGGTTCTTGCGATCCACGTTGGTGAACTTGGCCTCGATGGTCTCGCCGATCTTGATCATGATACGTGCGTCCTCGACCCTGCCGCGCGCCATCTCCGAAGCCCGCAGGAAGCCGGTAACGCCGTCGCCGAGGTCCAGCGTCGCCCCCTTGGCGTCCACTTCCGTCACGGTGCCCGAGACGATGGAGTTCTTGGGGTGCTCCGCCAGCCAGGCCGAGAACGGGTCCTTCTCGAGCTGCTTGATGCCCAGCGAGATGCGCTCGCGGTCGGCGTCGATCGCCAGCACGGCCGCCTCGATCTCCTGGCCCTTCTTGTAGTTGCGCACGGCATCTTCTCCGGGCTGCTCCCAGGAGATGTCCGACAGGTGCACGAGGCCGTCGATACCGCCGTCGAGCCCGATGAAGATGCCGAAGTCGGTGATCGACTTGATCTGGCCCGAGACCTTGTCGCCGCGGTTGAAGGTCACCGCGAATTCGGCCCAGGGATTCGACTTGCACTGCTTGATGCCGAGCGAGATCCGGCGCCGTTCCTCGTCGATCTCGAGGACCATGACCTCGACCTCTTCGCCGACCGCGACGACGCGCGACGGGTTGACGTTCTTGTTGGTCCAGTCCATCTCCGAGACGTGCACGAGACCCTCGACGCCGTCTTCGATCTCCACGAAACAGCCGTAATCCGCGATGTTCGTGACCTTGCCGAACAGGCGGGTCTGCGGCGGGTAGCGCCGCGACAGATCCTTCCACGGATCGTCGCCGAGCTGCTTCATGCCGAGCGACACGCGCTGGCGCTCGCGATCGAACTTCAGGATCTTGACTTCGATCTCGTCGCCGACGTTGACGACTTCGGACGGGTGCTTGACGCGTTTCCACGCCATGTCCGTGATGTGCAGCAGGCCGTCGATGCCGCCGAGGTCCACGAACGCGCCGTAGTCCGTCAGGTTCTTGACGATGCCCTTGACGACATTGCCTTCCTGCAGGTCCTCGAGCAGGGCCTCGCGCTCGGCCGAGTACTCCTGTTCGACGACGGCGCGGCGCGACACGACCACGTTGTTGCGGCGCTTGTCCAGCTTGATGACCTTGAACTCGAGGGACTTGCCCTCGAGGTATCCCGGATCGCGGACGGGGCGCACGTCGACCAGCGAGCCCGGCAGGAACGCGCGGACGCTGTCGATCTCGACGGTGAAACCGCCCTTGACCCGGCCGTTGATGATGCCCTCGACGACCTCGCCGTCCTCGAAGGCCTTCTCGAGGTGCGTCCAGGTACGCGCCCGGATCGCTTTTTCGCGCGACAGCCGCGTCTCGCCGAAGCCGTCCTCGACGGCGTCCAGCGCGACCTCGATCTCGTCGCCGACCGAGACGGCGCTCTCGCCCTTCTCGTTCCGGAATTGTTCGATGGGGATGACGGCCTCGGACTTGAGACCGGCAGTGACGATGACGACATCGTCGTTTACCGCGACAACGGTGCCGGTAATGATGGAACCCGGCTTGATGTGTTGACTGGCGAAACTCTCTTCAAATAACTCGGCAAAACTTTCAGACATGTGATTAACCAGGGGAGCACTCGGCTCCCGCCCTTACGCCACGCCGCTTCCTGCGGCCGACGCCTCCGTTGAATTGAAATACGAGCCAGGCTCCCTGCCCGGCCCACCAATTTCCTTCCGCTCAGGATCGACCTGCCGACGCCCAGTCGAGGACCGTCTGCGTGACGTCCTCGATCGAGGCACCGGAGGAATCCAGTATTCTGGCATCCCCCGCCGGCTTCAGCGGTGCCACCGTGCGTTCCGAATCCCGCCGGTCGCGCGCTTCGATGTCCCGCGAAAGGGCCGCGAGACTAACACCGATCCCCTTGTCTTTCAACTGCTTATAGCGCCTCCTGGCGCGCTCGGCCGGCGTCGCCGTCAGGAACACCTTGAGGACCGCGTCGGTGAATACGTGGGTGCCCATGTCACGCCCGTCGGCGACCAGCCCGGGCGGCCGCCGGAAGCCCCGCTGCAGGTCCAGCAGCGCATCCCGGACCGGCTGCAGCGCGGCCACCGCGGAGGCGCCCACCCCGCATTCCTCGGTCCGAATCCCGGCCGTCACGTCTTCGCCCTCGAGCAGGATGCGTTCTTCGCCCCGGGCGTCGCTCTCGAAGCGCACGTCCAGGCCGGCGGCGAGGCCGGCCAGCGCCCCGGCGTCGTCCAGCGGGATACCCTTGTTCTGCGCCGCCAGCGCCACCAGCCGGTACAGCGCGCCGCTGTCCAGCAGGTGCCAGCCGAGTGCCCGCGCCACCCGCCGTGCGATCGTGCCCTTGCCCGACCCGCTCGGCCCGTCGATCGCGATCACCGGCACCGCGGCGCTCATGCGCCTTCGTCCTCCCCGACGCGGATGTCGACGCCGAGGCTCCGCAGGCAGTCGGGAAAGCCCGGGAACGAGGTGTCCACTGCGTCGACGTCGCGGACCGTAACCGGCGCGGCGGCGACCGTGGCCGCGACCGTCAGCGCCATCGCGATGCGGTGATCGCCGCGGCTCTCGACGATACCGCCGCGGAACCGGCCGCCGTGCACGACGGCGCCGTCGTCCGACTCCTCGACGTCGATGCCCAGCGCGCGCAGCCCTGCCGCCATCGCCGCGATGCGGTCGCTCTCCTTGACCCGGAGCTCGCCGATCCCGGTGAATTCCGTCGACCCGCTGGCCGCGGCCGCCGCGACGAACAGGACCGGGAATTCGTCGATCGCCAGCGATACGAGGCCGGGATCGACGGCGCCGCCGGTGAGCCCGGACGCACGCACCCGCAAGTCCGCCACCGGTTCGTCGCCGAAGCGGCGCGGGTTCTCCAAGCGGATATCGGCGCCCATTGCGCGCAGGATCTCGATGACGCCGGTGCGCGTCGGGTTGACGCCGACGTCGCGGATCGTCACGTCGGCGTCCGCGGCGATCAGCGCCGCCAGCATCGGGAACGCGGCCGAGGACAGGTCCGCCGGCACCCGCACGTCGCAACCGGCCGGCTGCTGGCCGCCGGCGATCTCGATGCAGCCGCCGGCGGTGACGACCTCGACGCCCATCGCCCGCAGCATGCGTTCCGTGTGATCGCGGGTGACCGCCGGTTCGACGACGCGGGTCACCCCCGCCGCCTGCAGGCCGGCCAGCAGCAGCGCGGACTTGACCTGCGCGCTCGCTACCGGCAGGGCGTAATCGATCCCGTGCAGCGGGCGCCGGCCGCGCACGGTCAACGGCGGCCGGCCGTCGCGGCTGTCGATCGCCGCGCCCATGGCCTGCAGCGGCGCGATCACCCGTTGCATCGGCCGCGCCGTCAGCGAGGCGTCGCCGGTCAGCACCGAGTCGAACGGCTGGCCGCAGAGCAGCCCGGTCATCAACCGCATCGCCGTGCCGGAATTACCGAGGTCCAGCGGGCCGGACGCTGCGTGCAGGCCCTGCAGGCCCAGGCCGTCGACGACCACCTCGGTCGGTCGCTCGCTCTCTACGGCGACGCCCATCGCCTGCATCGCGGCAAGCGTCGCCAGGCAATCGGCGCCGGCGAGGAAACCCGAGATCCGGGTGCGGCCGCGGGCGATGCCGCCCAGCATCAGCGCGCGGTGCGAGATCGACTTGTCGCCGGGGACGGCGACCGCCGCATCGGCGACGGTCGAGGGCTGGACGACATACTGCATAAGGAGAACGGGACCGGCCGGCCTCAGCCGACCGCTTTGGGATACGCGCCGAGCACGCGGAACAGCGAACTGCGATTCTCGAGCTCGGCGAGCGCGTCGGACACCGGCGGCTGCGCGGCGTGTCCCTCGATGTCGATGAAGAAGACGTAGTCCCAGTTGCGGCGCCGCGACGGCCGCGACTCGATGAAGGTCATTACCACGTTGTGATCCGCCAGCGGCTGCAACAGGTGATGCAGGACGCCCGCCCCACGCGCCGTGTCGCTGGTCGACAGCAGGATCGTCGTCTTGTCGTTGCCGCTGGGCGCCAGCAGGTCGCGGCCGACGACCAGGAAGCGCGTCGAGTTGTCGGAGCGGTCCTCGATGCTGTTGACCAGGATCTTCAGGTCGTAGACGTCGGCGGCGACGTCCGGGCCGATGGCCGCGGTGCCCTGCTCGTCGCGCGCGCGCCGTGCCCCGGCCGCGTTGCTGGACATGCCGATCAGCTCGACCTGCGGCAGGTATTCGCGCAGCCAGCCGCGGCACTGCGCCAGCGACTGCTCGTGGGCGCAGATGCGCTCGATGTTGTCGAGGCCGGTCATCCGGCCGAGCAGGTGCTGTTCGATGCGCAGCTCGATCTCGCCGGCGATCTTCAGCGGCGAGGTGAGGAACATGTCCAGCGTGTTGTTGACCGAGCCTTCCGTCGAGTTCTCGATCGGCACCACGCCGAAATCCGCGATGCCGCCCTCGACCTCCTGGAAGACCTCGTCGATGGTGTGGAACGGCAGCGCCCGCACCGAGTGGCCGAAATGCTTGAACACGGCCGTCTGCGTGAAGGTGCCCTCGGGGCCGAGGAAGCCGACCTTGAACGGTTCCTGCTGCGCGAGGCAGGCGGACATGATCTCCCGGAACAGGCGCAGCATCTCCTCGTCGCGCAGCGGTCCGTCGTTGCGCGCGACGACCTCGCGCAGCACCTCGGCCTCGCGTTCGGGACGGTAATAGTCGACCGCCGTGGCCAGCTTGCCCTTGGCCACGCCGACCTGCTGTGCGTAGCGCGCACGCTCGGAGATCAATGCCTGGATCTGCCGGTCGACCTCGTCGATCCGCGCCCGCATCGTATCGAGGTCCGGCGCCTGCGCCTTGTCTTTCCGCCCACCCATCGAACGTCCCGTCAGCCGGCCTCGGCCGGCGTAAGCCGATGAAGACGCTCAGATTACAGGCTTGCCGAGGTTTCGCAAAGCCAGCACGCCGTCGATGGAGCGGATCTCCCCGAGCGTCTTCTCGGATACCTCGTCGTTGACGTCGACGATGGTGTAGGCAAGGTCGCCGATGGACTTGTTGAGCAGGTCCTCGATGTTGAGGCCCTGCTTGGCGAGGCAGGTGGAGATCTGGCCGACCATGTTCGGCACGTTCGCGTTGGCGATCGTGATGCGCCAGGCATCGAGCCGCGGCAGGCGGGCCTCCGGGAAGTTCACCGAGTAGCGGACGTTGCCGTTCTCGAGGTAGTCCTTGACGTTGTCGGCCACCATGACCGCGCAGTTTTCCTCGGCTTCGGTCGTCGAGGCGCCCAGGTGCGGCAGCGCGACGACTTTCGGGTGCACGATCAGCGCCTCGGTCGGGAAATCGCTGACGTAGGCGTGCAGCTTGCCGCTCTCCAGCGCCGCGAGCGCCGCCTCGTCGTCGACGACGCCGCCGCGAGCGAAGTTGATGAGCAACGCGCCGTCGTTCATCAGCGCCAGCCGCGTCCGGTTGACCAGACCGCGGGTGTCGTCGGTGAGCGGCACGTGCACGGTGACGGCGTCCGCCTTCTTGAAGAGTTGATCGAGCGTCTCCGCGTGGGCGACGCCCGAGTCGAGCTGCCAGGCCCGGCGTACCGTGATCTTGGGATCGAAGCCGATGACGTGCATGCCGAGTGCCAGCGCCGCGTTGGCGACTTCGACGCCGATGGCGCCGAGACCCACGACGCCCAGCGTGCGGCCCGGCAGTTCGAATCCGACGAACTGTTTCTTGCCCGCTTCCACCTTCTTCGACAGCGCCTCGCCGGTCTCCTCGAGGTGGCGGACGTAGTGACTCGCGTCGCACAGGTTGCGCGCGCCGATCATCAGCGCCGCGATGACCAGTTCCTTCACGGCATTCGCGTTGGCGCCCGGCGCGTTGAATACCGGCACGCCGCGCTTGCTCAGCGCCTCGACGGGGATGTTGTTGGTACCCGCGCCGGCGCGGCCGACCGCGGCGACGGTGTCGGGGATGTCCATGTCGTGCATGTTGTACGAGCGCAGGATGATCGCGTCCGGATGGGTGATCTCCGATGCGACTTCGTACCGCTCGCGCGGAAACCGGCGCAGGCCGGCCAGCGCGATGTTGTTCAGCGTCAATACCTTGTACATGAGCTTACCCGTGCTTCCTTTCGAACTCCGCCATGAACCCGATCAACGCGTCGACGGCGTCCTCCGTGACCGCGTTATAGATGGAGGCGCGCATGCCGCCGACCGAACGGTGGCCCTTCAGGTTCGCCAGGCCGGCCGCCAGCGACTCCTCGAGGAATGTCGCGTCGAGCTTGTCGTCGGCCAGGATAAACGGCACGTTCATGCGCGAGCGGCAATCCGTCTCGACCGGGTTGCGATAGAAATCCGACGCGTCGATCGCCGCGTACAGTTTGCGCGCCTTGCGATCGTTCAGCGCCGCCATCGCCTCGAGCCCGCCCTGTCGCAGCAGGTACTGCAGGACCAGGTCCGCGACGTACCAGGCGAAGGTCGGCGGCGTGTTGGTCATCGAGTCCGATTCGGCGTACGCCTTCCACGTCATCAGGTGCGGGAGATTGTCGCGCGCCGGTTCGAGCAGATCCTTGCGCACGATGACGAGCGTGATGCCGGCGGGGCCGATGTTCTTCTGCGCACCGGCATAGATGACGCCGTACTCGCGGACGTCGATCGGCCGCGACAGGATGTTGCTCGACATGTCCGCGACGATCGGCACCTCGCTCCTCGGCACGGCATGGAACTCCACGCCGGCGATCGTCTCGTTGGAGGTGATGTGCAGGTATTTCGCGCCGGCGCTCCGCTGCCAGCCGGATTCCGGCGGGATGTAGGTGAAATTGCGGTCCGAGGCGTCGGCGGCGACGTTGACCTTGCATTGCTTCTTCGCCTCGCCGGCCGCCTTCTTGCCCCAGCTCCCGGTCAGCACGTAGTCGACCGTGTCGCCGGGCCCCGCCAGGTTCAGCGGCGCCATGGCCATCTGCAGCGTCGCGCCGCCCTGCGTCCACAGCACGCTGTAATCGTCCGGCACGTCCAGCAGTTGGCGCAGGTTCGCGTCCGAGCGTTCGGCCAGCGCCATGAACTCCTTGCTGCGGTGGCTGACTTCCATGACCGACATCCCGGTGCCGTTCCAGTCGGGGATGTCGTTGCGGATGGTCTCGAGTACGTCGAGCGGCAATGCCGCCGGGCCGGGGCTGAAATTGTAGACGCGGGACATGTCCCAGGGATCCTTGCGATTGCGGTCGCGTATTGTCCCGATTTAGCGCAGCGATTGCACTAGGTAAATCCGCATATGTATATGAACGAGCTGGAGGATCGCGGCTGAAGCCGCTCCTACGGATTGCTGTTCTACCACCGCGGTCAAATCGTATCCGTAGGAGCGGCTTCAGCCGCGATCCAGCACGTTACCTATTCCTCGTCGTCCTCGATGAACTCGATGCGCGCCACGCCCACCAGCCACTGCTCCGGCTCCATGCGGATCAAGCGGACGCCCTGGGTGTTGCGGCCCTGGAGCGAGATGTCGGCGACGGCGGTGCGCACCAGCACGCCGTTCGAGCTGATCAGCATGATCTCGTCGTCTTCGGCCACCTGCACGGCGCCGATCGTGCGGCCATTGCGCTCGCTGGTCTGGATCGCGATCACGCCCTGGCCGCCGCGGCCCTGCACCGGGTAGTCCTCGACGGCCGTGCGCTTGCCAAAACCGTTCTCGGTGGCGGTCAGGATCAGGCCCTCGCGCAGAATCACCAGCGCGATGACTTCGTGATCGGCCGGCAGGCGGATGCCGCGCACGCCGGCGGCACCGCGCCCCATGGGCCGGACGTCCGCTTCGTGGAACCGGATCGCCTTGCCGTGACTGGCGACCAGCAGAATCTCGGCGTCGCCGCCGGTGATCGCGACGTCGACCAGCCGGTCCTCGCGCAGATCGATCGCGATGATGCCGTTCGAGCGCGGCCGCGAGAATTTACTCAGCGCCGTCTTCTTGACCGTGCCGCCGGAGGTCGCGAAGAACACGTAGCTGTCTTCGGCGTAATCCTGCACCGGCAGCACCGCGTTGATGCGTTCGCCCTCCTCGAGCGGCAGCAGGTTCACGATCGGCTTGCCGCGCGAGCCGCGACTTGCCTGCGGCACCTGGTAGACCTTGAGCCAGTAGGCCTTGCCGTGGTTGGAGAAGCACAGGATCGTGTCGTGCGTGTTGGCGATGAACAGCTTGTCGATGAAGTCCTCGTCCTTGACCTTGGTTGCCGAGCGCCCGCGCCCGCCGCGCTTCTGCGCCTGGTAGTCGTCGACCGGCTGCGCCTTCGCGTAACCGCCGTGCGACAGGGTAACGACGACCTCCTCGTTCGGGATCAGATCCTCGATGTTGAGGTCGCTGTGGTCCTTCACGATCTCGGTGCGGCGTGCGTCGCCGAAGTTGTCGCGCACCTCGGTGAGCTCGCCGCGGATGACTTTCAGCAGCTCGTCGGGGTCTTCCAGAATATTGGAAAGTTCTTTAATTTTACCTAGTAACTCTTTGTATTCATTTATTATTTTCTCTTGTTCCAGGCCCGTCAAACGGTGCAGGCGCAGGTCCAGGATGGCCTGGGCCTGGGTCGCGGAGAGCCGGTAGCCGCCCTCGACCATGCCGCTGCCTTCTTCGAGGCCGTCGGGCCGCGTGTCGGTGTCGCCGGCACGCTTGAGCATGGCCGTCACCGGGCCCGGCTCCCAGAGCCTGCCGGTCAGGCCTTCCTTCGCTTCGACCGACGACGGCGAGGCCTTGATCAGCGCGATGACCTCGTCGATGTTCGCCAGCGCCACCGCCTGGCCTTCCAGGATGTGGGCCCGGTCACGCGCCTTGCGGAGTTCGAAGATCGTACGCCGGGTGACGACCTCGCGCCGATGCGCGAGGAACGCCTCGAGAATCTGCTTCAGATTCATCAGCTTGGGCTGGCCGTCGTGCAGCGCCACCATGTTGATGCCGAACACGTTCTGCATCAGCGTGTGCTTGTAGAGGTTGTTCAGCACGACGTCCGCGACTTCGCCCCTGCGCAGCTCGATGACGATGCGCATGCCGTCCTTGTCGGACTCGTCGCGCAGATCGCTGATGCCCTCGATGCGCTTTTCGCGCGCGAGGTCGGCGATCTTCTGGATCAACCGCGCCTTGTTCACCTGGTACGGCAGTTCGGTGACGACGATGGCCTGGCGGCCGCGGGCGCCGATCTCCTCGACGTGGGTGCGCGCGCGGATGTAGACGCGGCCCCGCCCGGTCCGGTATGCGGCGTGAATCCCGGCTGCGCCATTGATGATGCCGGCGGTCGGGAAATCCGGTCCCGGCAGGTGCTCCATCAGGCCCGCGGTGTCGATCGCGGGATTCTCGAGCAGCGCGAGGCAGGCGTCGATTACCTCGCACAGGTTGTGCGGCGGGATGTTGGTGGCCATGCCGACCGCGATGCCCGAGGAGCCGTTGACGAGCAGATTCGGCAGCCGGGTCGGCAGGACCGAGGGCTCGGACTCCGAGCCGTCGTAGTTCTCGACGAAATCGACGGTTTCCTTGTCGATATCGGCCAGCAATTCGTGCGCGATGCGCGACATGCGCACCTCGGTGTAGCGCATGGCCGCCGGCGCGTCGCCGTCGACCGAGCCGAAGTTGCCCTGGCCGTCGACCAGCAGCGCCCGCATCGAGAACGACTGCGCCATGCGCACGATCGTGTCGTAGACGGCCGTGTCGCCGTGCGGGTGGTACTTGCCGATCACGTCGCCGACCACGCGGGCGGACTTCTTGTAGGCCTTGTTGTAATCGTTGCCGAGCTCGCGCATCGCGTACAGGACGCGGCGGTGCACCGGTTTCAGGCCGTCCCGGACGTCGGGAAGGGCGCGACCCACGATGACGCTCATCGCGTAGTCGAGGTAGGACTGCTGCATCTCCTCTTCGAGGCTTCTGGACAGCAGTTCCTGAGCTACTTCAGCCATAAACACTCACTATTCGGGCGCAAATCCGGCCTTGCGGCAGAATCCGGAGTCGCGAAAAACGCGGGATATCGGTCGGAAAACGTCTCTTTCTTGCCCAGCTCGAGACGAGCTCGAAAGGCGCCGATTCAAGGCAGGAATTTTACCACACGGAACCCCCCGACCGAAGCGTTTCGAGCCCGCCCGGGATGCGCTGGAAGCCGCATCAAACCTAGGTATACTGGCCCTCCACACGCTCCCGACGGCAACCGCGGCCAGACCCCGACATGCGCCATTGCGACACCCTGATCACGCCCGGCTGGTGCATCCCCGTGGAGCCGGCCGGGGCCGTGCTCGAAGGCTACGCCGTGGTGGTCGCCGAGGGCCGTATCGCCGACCTGCTGCCGGCCGATGAGGCCCGCGAAGTCTGGCAGCCGAGTGTCCGCATCGAACGCCCCGGCCACGTCCTTTTGCCCGGCCTGATCAACGCCCACACGCACGCGGCGATGACGCTGATGCGCGGCATCGCCGACGACCTGCCGCTGGAGCCCTGGCTCGCCGACGGCGTCTGGCCCGTCGAGAAGCGCTGGGCCGGCGCGGAGATGGTCCGCGACGGCGTGCAGCTCGCCATCGCCGAGATGCTCCACGCCGGCATCACCTGTTTCGCGGACCAGTACTTCTTCCCCGAGATCGTCGCCGAGACGGCCGTGGACCTGCACATGCGCGCGGTCGTCGGCACGCCGGTCATGCACTTCCCGACCCCCTGGGCGAACGATGCCTCGGAATACCTCGCCAAGGGCGCCGAGCTCGTGCACGACCGTTACGCCGGTCATCCGCTCATCACGAGCGCCTTCACGCCGCACTCGACGCTGGCGCTCACGGACGCGGAATTCCTCGAGCTGCGGGTGCTGGCCGATCAGCTCGACGTGCCCGTGCAGATCCACCTGCAGGAAACGCGCGGCGAAATCGTGCGCTCGCTCGACGAGACCGGCAAACGGCCGTTCCAGCGGCTGCAGGACCTGGGGCTGCTGAACGCGTCCCTGCTCGCGGTGCACTGCGTGCACATGGAAGCCGCCGAGATCGCGGAACTGGCGCGGGCCGGCGTGAGCGTCGCGCACTGCCCGAAATCCAACCTCAAGCTCGCCAGCGGCATCGCGCCGGTCGCCGAGTTGCGTGCGGCCGGCGTGAACGTGGCGATCGGCACCGACGGCGCGGCCAGCAACAACACGCTCGACGTGCTCGACGAGCTGCGCTTCGCGACGCTGCTTTCGCGCGGCACGACCGGCGACGCGGCCGTCCTCACGGCGCACGAAGCGCTCAGGATGGCGACGCTGAATGCGGCGCACGCGCTCGGCCTCGGCGACGAGACGGGCTCGATCGAGGCCGGCAAGGCGGCGGATCTCACCTGCATCGATCTCGAGCGCTGTCACAGCCAGCCCGTGTACGATGCCGCCTCGCAGGTCGTATACACTGCACGCGCCGGCCAGGTCACCGACGCCTGGGTCGCGGGCCGGCACCAGCTCGACGGCGGCCGCCTGACCGGCGTCGACACGGCGGACCTTTTGGCGCGCTGCGATGAATGGCGCCAGCGCATCGCCGGGGGTCCGGATCCCTCGCGGAACCTGAGTCAACGGAGTGTGAGGCAATGACGACGGCACAGCAGAACATCGACGACGCGGAAGTCGCAAAATTCGACGCGCTGGCGGCGCGCTGGTGGGATCCCGACGGCGAGTTCCGCAGCCTGCACGAGATCAACCCGCTCAGGCTCGACTGGATCCGGCGCTACGTCGAACTCGACGGCGCGACCGTCGCCGACGTCGGCTGCGGCGGCGGCATCCTCGCCGAGGCCATGGCCGGCTGCGGCGCCACCGTGACGGGCGTCGACATGGCCGAGGGGCCGCTCGCCGTCGCGAAGCTGCACCAGGTCGAGTCCGGCGCCGAGGTCGACTACCGGCGCGCCACGGCCGAGGACCTCGCCGCCGAACGCCCGGGCGATTATCGACGTCGTGACCTGCCTCGAGCTGCTGGAACACGTGCCCTCGCCCGTCAAAGTGATCGCGGCCGCGTTCGACCTCCTGCGCCCCGGCGGCCACGCGTTCTTCTCGACGATCAATCGCAACCCGAAGTCGTTCCTGTTCGCGATCGTCGGCGCCGAATACCTGCTGCGCCTGCTGCCGGCGGGCACGCACGAATACCGCAAGTTCATCCGCCCCTCGGAGCTCGACGGCTGGGCGCGCCGCGCCGGACTCGATCTCGTGGCCAGCATCGGCATGCAGTACAACCCGCTGACGAAGGCTTACTCGCTCGGACCCGACCTCAGCGTGAACTACCTCATGTGCTATCGAAAGCCGGAAGCCTCTTGAGTCGCCTGCACGATGGCGGCCTCGAGGCCGTGTTCTTCGATCTCGACGGCACGCTCATCGACACCGCGCCGGACATGGTCGATACGCTGCAGACCCTGCAGCACGACCACGGCGTCGCGCCGGTCGCCTACGAGCTCGGCCGCACGTACGCCTCCAACGGCGCCATGGGCCTGTTGCGGCTCGGCTTCCCCGACCTCGACGACGACCAGCGCAAGGCAATGCTCCCCGAGTACCTCGACCGTTACGCCGGCACCGTGACGGCGCGCTCGCGCCTGTTCGCGGGCCTCGAGGCCCTGCTCGCCGAGCTCGACGCCGCGCGGGTGCCCTGGGGCATCGTCACCAACAAGCCGGCGTACCTGACGGCACCGCTGCTCGACGCGCTCGCACTCGCGAATCGCGCCGCCTGCGCAGTGAGCGGCGACACCCTGCCGGTGCGCAAGCCGGACCCCGGGCCGCTGCTGCATGCCTGCGAGCTCGCCGGCGTCGACCCGGCGCAGGCCGTATACGCCGGCGACTCCTCGCGCGACATCCAGGCCGGCACCGCGGCCGGCATGGCCACGGTCGCGGCCGCCTACGGCTACGTCGTGGCCGGCGACGACCCGGCCGACTGGGGTGCCGAGGGGATCGCGGCCGATCCCGAAGAACTTGCCCGCATCCTGCGCAAGGCGGTCAATCTGACCGCCTGACGACGCCAGGCGGTTTTGCGCTTACTTGTTGACAACGACGCGGTCGCCGGTCACGGCATCGACCTCGAACAACGCATCGAAATTCGTACTCCACGTGTAGATCACGTTTTGCGTCGCATCGTAGGCTACGCCCAGGGCGTTATACAGCGACTCGCCGTTGGCCGTATCGCTGTCCACGAGCAGTTGCCGGTTGCCGGTAGCGAGATCGACACGGTAGTACGCCGTCGATGACGTTACCAGTGCGGAGCCGCCGTCCGCGAACAGACGAATTGCACGCAGATCGTCGAGCAGCGGTCCATTGCCGGTCGTGAAATCCGAGACGACGGTGCGATCCCCGCTCGAGAGATCGACGGCAAGCAACGCGTTTTCCGCCGTGCTGCCGTTGCCGCTGACCGTCACCAGCAAGCGGTCGTTGTCGGCGTCCAGCGCGATGCCGTTAGCGTCCACGAGCGCAACGCCCGCGTTGCCCGTATCGGACAGCGTGGTCCGCTCGCCGCTTGCGAGGTCGACCTCCACAACCGCCTCGGCGCCCTGATCGACGACGAACGCCCGGCCGTTCGCGTAGTCCGGCGCGATCGCGACGGGTAACGATAAGGCTGTACCGGTCCCGACTGCACCGCCGGAGACGACGGACCGGTTGCCCGTAGCGAGATCGACCGCCATAAGCCATGCATTTGCGCTATCGACAATCAGCAGCCGGTTGCCGGCCTGGTCGAAGCTCACGTCCCTGAACGTGCCGATGGCCGCACCGGTACCCGTGACAGCGTCCGACAACACCTCGCGTGTGCCGGTCGCTAAATCGAGCCGAATGACGTTGTCCGCGGTTTCGCTGGCGAGATACACAATCCCGGCATCCGGATCCACATCGACGGCCGCGATGCCCTGTACCAGCGGACCCGAGCCAAGCGCATCATCGAACAGGACGCTGCGAACGCCGGTGTCCGGGTCGACGGCCAGCAGGCGATCCGTATCGCCGGAGAAGTTGAACGAGTAGTCGTTGACGACGTAACGATCGGCCATCGTATCGAACGTCACCTGGAGTGGATCGCCCGCCGCGAGGCTGCCGCCGTCGGACAACAGCGCCCGAACGCCGCTCGGCCAGTCGACCGTTGCGACACTGCCCTTGGTCCATTCGAGCACGGCAAGTCGCGCTCGGCCAGCGTCGAAGCGCATGGACGGCACGAGACCAATCGAGTAACCGCTCTCGGGCACGGTGGAACGGTCGCCGGTCGCGAGGTCCACGGAGAGAATGTCCGAGCTCGCGCTCTCCTTGACGAACGCGACGTCGTCCGCCGCGTCAACCGCCAACGCTTCCGGATCGGCAAACGCCGGACCGCTGCCGATACCGGAGTTGTTCGACAGAACGACTCGATCCCCGGTCGCGAGGTCCACGGAATACAACGCGAGCTGGTCTGAGTCGAAAACCAACACGCGGCCGTCGTCCGGATCGTACGCCATCATCAGCGGTTGTGAGAACGCCGGCCCGCCGCCGTGCGTAGCGTCCGAAATGGCGCTGAGTTCCCCGCTGGCGAGATCGACCGCCTTGATGCCGATCAGCGCATCCAGCAAAAGCAACGTCGTGCCGTCGTCGGTGACGGCGGCATCCCGTGGACTCGACACGTTGTCGCTCGGCGTCGCCGCTTCTCTAACGAGGGTGTGCGTACCGAGAGCCGTGTCGAACTTGAACAGCCGCTGCCGCGGGTTGTTGCCGTCGTAGATATACAGCACGTCCGCGCTCACCGGGTCGTGGGCGACGATGACGCCCGTTAGCGTCGGCCCGTACTCGAGATCGGCCGTCGATTGGGTGGTCTCCCCGTAGAAGTCCTCGGCGGTCACCGTAAGCGACACGGTGTCGCCGTCGGCCGGCAACAGCACGTTCTGCGCCAGCCACTGGCCGTCGCTTTGCACGATAGCCGAGACCGTGCCGTTGCCCGCGTCGACGAGCACGCTCGAGATTCCGTCCATGCCGGCGACGAACGCGTTGTCCGGCCCGGCATCGACGGTGCCGGCGACGGACAGCGCGCTGCCGTAGGCCCTGCACCCGTCGCACGGAAATCGAATTGCGAGCGCCGGCGGCTCGTTGGGATCGACGGTGACGACGACCGTGTCCGATGCCGCGTCGTTCGTATTGTCGGTCGCCGTCAGTTCGAACTCGAGATCGGTGGCGACCGCGACGACGGGCGCGTCGAACGACGGCCCGGGCGTATCGGCTTGCGTCAGCGTCACGGCGGGTCCGGCCGTCTGCAACCAGGCATAAGCAACGACGGCGCCGTCCACGTCGGTCGCGGCACCGGCAAGCGTTACCGGCTCGCCTTCGACCGTTTCCAGGTCCGTGCCGGCGTTCACGACCGGCGGCTGACTCGGATTCAGGGTGATGACGACCGTGTCGGACGCCGCATCGTTCGTACTGTCGGTCGCCGTCAGTTCGAATTCGAGGTCGGTGACGCCGGTGACGAGAGGCGCTGCGAACGACGGGTCCTCTACCGCCGCGTCGGACAGCGTGACCGCCGGCCCGGAAATCTGCGTCCAGGCGTAGCTCGCGATCGTGCCGTCCGTATCGGTCACGGTAGCGTCCAGCATGACGGTCTGGCCTTCGACCCAGTCCGCGTCGGGTCCGGCGTCGACCGTCGGCGGTTGACTCGGCTCGACGGTCACCGTCGTCGTCGCCGTGGCCGAGGCACCGTCGTTGTCGGTGACGGTCACGGAGAACGTGAACATGAGTTCAACGTCCGTCAGCGGCGTATCGAACGTGACGGTCGCCGTGTCCGCCCCCTGCAGCGTGACGGCGGGCCCGTCCGTCTGCGTCCAGGCATACGAGGCGATGCTGCCGTCCGCATCGCTGGAATTCGCTGCCGACAGGGTCGCCTGCAAGCCTTCGACGACGCTCTGGTCTGCCCCGGCGTCCGCGGTGGGCGCCCGGTTCGGCGGCGGACTGCCGTTGCCGTTTCCGCCGCCACTCCCCCCGCAGGCTGCCAACGAGGCCGCCAGGCAAACCAGCGCAGACCGGCGAACGAGGCCCGGGATTGCGTCTCGAATTGCACGGACAGGGTGCAAAAGTGCCTTCATTCTCCGCATCCTCCCTGTAGTTCTTGTTGTTGTCGGGCACAGCGGGGGGAGGAAGCCTCCCCGGCCTTTGGGACAAGTTTACCCGATGTGGGATGGCTCATGCATTCGGAAACGACCGGGCGGCTGCCCCGCCAGGGCCGAAGAAATTGCCCAAATTCGGCGCAAAGCGGTTAATCTGACCGCGTGATGGAATCGTTCACGATCGACCCGGAGTGGATCCGTATCGGCGGTCCGGCGGTGCTGGCCGGGCTCGTGGCCGGGGCGCTCATCGTCTGGCTCGTGATGCGCCGCAGGACGGCGCGCCTCGCGGCCGAGATCAAGTCCCAGGAGTCGCTGCAGCAGGAACGCGAGATCGCCTTCGAGGCGGCCAACGCGCAGCTCACGCGGGCCTTCAACGAGCTCGCCAACCAGTCGCTCAAGGCCAACAGCGAGAGCTTTTTGCGGCTCGCCGAGCAGAATCTCGGCGCCCAGCAGGAGAAGGCCAAGCACGAGCTCTCCGAGCGCGAGAAGGCCGTCGAGGCCCTCGTCAAGCCGATCCGCGACGCGCTGCAGGCCTCGCAGAAGCAGATCGAGGAGCTCGAGAAGGCGCGCAGCGAGGCCTACGGCGGCATCAAGTCCCATCTCGAGACCATGCAGGCCAGCCAGAAGTCGCTGGCGCAGGAGACCCAGAACCTCGTCAAGGCGCTGCGCCGCCCGGAAGTGCGTGGCCGCTGGGGCGAGATCACGCTCAGGCGTCTCGTCGAGCTCGCCGGCATGGTCGAGCACTGCGACTTCCAGGAGCAGGTGCACCGCGCCGGCGAGGACCAGGTCATCCGCCCGGACATGATCGTGCGCATGCCCGACGACCGTGAACTCGTCGTCGACGTCAAGACGCCGCTCGATGCGTACCTGGAGGCCGTCGAAGCCGAAGATGACAAGCAGCGTGAACTCGCTCTGCAGCGCCACACGCGCAACCTGCGCGAACACATCCGCACGCTGTCCAGCAAGGCCTACTGGGCGCAGTTCTCGAAGTCGCCGGAGTTCGTGATCCTGTTCATCCCGGGCGATCAATTCCTGAGCGCGGCGGCCAACGTCGATCCGGACCTGATGGATTACGCGTTGTCTCAGCAGATCGTCCTCGCGACGCCGACCAACTTCATTACGCTGCTCAAGACGATTGCCTACGGCTGGCGCCAGTCGAAGCTGGCCGAGAATGCACAGGAGATCCGCGAGCTCGCCGAGGACCTGTACGGGCGTCTCGCCACCTTCGTCTCGCACCTGAACCGCGTCGGGCGCCAGCTCGCCAGCAGCGTGGAGCACTACAACCGTGCCGTCGGCTCGCTGGAACGTAACGTACTGCCGGGTGCACGCAAGTTCATCGAACTGGGCGTGCGTACCCGCAAGCAGCTCGAGAAAACCGAGACCGTCGATCCCGTGCCGCGCAAGATGATCGACAGCAGCGACGACGACGAGGACAAGGGTTCGAAGTCCGGCTCCGGCTCCACGGACAAGACGCTGCAGTAAGTGTGCCGCCGAAGGAACCCGCCATGGATGCCGATCCCCGTGCTTACACCTATCCGCAGGACGTGCTGAAGGATCGCGTGATCCTGGTCACGGGCGCGAGCGACGGCATCGGCCGCGCGCTGGCGATTCATACGGCCTCGCTCGGCGCGCGCGTGATACTTCACGGCCGCAACACCGCGAAGCTCGAGAAAGTCTACGACACGATCGAGGCGCTCGACGACGCCCCGCAACCGTCCATCGCCGTGATGGATCTCGCCACCGCCGACGGCGCCGCCTACACCTCGCTCGCCGACAGCCTCGCGGACGAGTTCGGGCGGCTCGACGGGCTGGTGCACAATGCCGGCGTGCTCGGCGACAAGTTCACTGTCGAGCAGTACGACGCCGGCCTGTGGCAACAGGTCATGCACGTCAACGTGACCGCGGCCTTCGCGCTCACGCAGGTCTGCCTGCCGCTGCTGCGTGCCTCGGAAGACGCCTCGCTCATCTTTACGACCAGCGGCGTCGGCCGCCGCGGCCGCGCGTTCTGGGGCGCCTACGCCGTATCCAAGTTTGCAACCGAGGGGCTCATGCAGGTGCTCGCCGACGAACACAAGCACGAGCACATCCGGGTGAACTGCGTGAACCCGGGCCCGACGCGCACGCGGATGCGCGCGGCCGCGTATCCGGGGGAAGATCCGGAGACGCTGAAGCGGCCGGAGGAGATTCTGGCGACTTACGTCTATTTGCTGGGGCCGGACAGCCAGGATGTAACCGGAGAGAGCCTTGATGCTCAGTGATCGCCTGCTGACCTCGAGAAATATGCCTTTGCAAGCACGGTGTACTAAATGTCCGGAAACGATTGCGACTTGAACCGGTAGCAGATTCTCGAATTGTTGTCATTTAGTGTCAGCCCCAAAAAATCTGGGTAGGACATAACAAGATCCCAACTAATCCGAGCTTAATTCACCGATTCGACGCCCAATACGCAGCAAATGACGCCGCAAGACATACAATAAATGTGAATACAAGAACACTGCTCTTGTCATTGATTGCCGCAATTTCATCTTCAGTTGATCTTAGGACAATTCCGCCGATCACGACACCTAGAACGAGATTCTCATCAACGTCCATCTCCAATTGCTGCTTCGTAAGTCTGCCAATCAAATCATCATCACAGACCATTCCTTGGCGCATTTGAACATACTCCTTTCCAGTTTCGTCACCTCCTGTCAACCTAAAAACAATAAGAACTCCTTGTTTCGATCGAGATTTGACACAAGCTGCTTTCAAAACCGTCCCAGATTTGTGACCGATCATCTGCTCATCAACGCGAGTGGACAGCGAATGAATCGAAAATGCGATCCATGCGATCCACAGCGAACAGATTGTCAAATTGGCGTATCTACGTCTCATTTCGAAAAAGGTGTCCGAAAGACGTGTCAGATTTATTTTTCCAGGCGGTGAGGCAATGAGATCCTTAAACCCCGTCGGTTTCGGAGCTTCTGCGGACACTTATTTTCCGAACTGGTCAATAATCCGCCACGTGGCGGATTTCCTAGAATCTACTTTAAGTTTTACCCGTCGTAACTTCCCGAGGTTGCGCGTCCGGCTGCTTTGCCCTGCAGTTTCATCCGATTGACGCAATACGCGGAGGGGTCAGAGCCGTTCGGCGCGGTTCATTGCTGCCCTTGCTCATAACACGCCCGAAAACGCCGGATCACGCTCGCCAGCTGAGTGCTTCGCGACTCGACACGCAGGACGGGCTCGGCAGGCTCCTCCTTTCCGCGGTATGGGTTTTCAGGCGGTGGATTCTGCCTCACCGACTGCCTCGTGGCACTGGCTCGTGGCGGTGCTTGACCGAAATAATCGCCGTCCGGTGTAGCCACGGCCAAACCGGCCAGGCCGGCCGGCGGCTCATTGTCCGCTTCGGAGGCCGCATTCGGCGTGACGATCGTCGCCGTTACGACGATGTCGGACGGACGGAGCATGGCCGAAAGGATCCGTTCCGCGGTCGCGCCGGCCTCCCAGTATTCGTTCACCTTGTATTTCGTTGCGTCTCCCACTGGCAGATCGATTTCCATTCGATTGAGAGACCAGGTCGTGTTGCCCACAGACACACTGGTCTTTCGCGCCGTGGCGGATTGCTGCTCGAGGAGAGTCACACTCAGGAACAGCACATCGTCGTCGACGTCGGGGTTAGCACCGAACGCAGCGACTTCCGCGGTTCCGGAACGCAGGCTGTTCTCCTTGTCAATCAGGGGTACGGTCGCGCGATAGACCGTCTCGCCGTTGGCGGTGTCCTGAGTCCACTCGGGCCTGGGTTGCTGCGGTGCAGCCGGCTTGCGGCGGGTGAATGTGATCCGATTGCCTTTGACGCTTTGCCAGATGGAACAATGGCCGTCCGAGTCCGCGAGTTCCCACGGTTCCGCCAGGTCGCCCACGCGCCCGTCCCGGAAATCCCGGAGAATCTGCAGATATTGGTGGGTCTGTTGAGTCGGATACAGATCTCCGCTCAGCGAGGCACTGAACCACAGCGGACGATTCTCTCTGTCCAGAAACAACAGGTATTGATCACCGACGTTGACGGAAAGCCCGCACCCGGAGCTGCTGACGACGCCGCTGTAGTCGCGTGCAGGCGCCGAGTCCTTAAGCACCTCGAGACTGGTAAACGAACAATCGGCACCACCGCTCGCATACGGCTCGCTGCTGACGCTTTCCTTGCACTCCGTGACCAGCCCGACAATGATGCTGTCGGCCGCTGCATACGCTTCACTGAGCGTGAACAGCCTCGCGGCACATGAATTCGCATAGGCATTGGTTGCCAGGAACAACGGGGTGACCATCGCAGCCATCGAGAGCAGTGAACGCCGAACTGATTTGGCGGTCGTCATCACAAGGCGGGCATCTCCGGTCACCGACCAAACTGATCACCAGGATTCGGCACAATCTTATCAACGATGAAGACCCCCTTGTACCCGATCCCGTGGAAATTGGGATCAAATCCGAAATTACCTGACACGATGACGGGACGACGATCCAGGTATCCATAGTCCGTCTTCACTTGCATTTCCAGTCGGATAGACCGCGAAAAGTCCATGTGCTGCAGCGCACGCATATCTGCGAACAACACGGGTTCATCCGGGTGCCACAACAGGACGCCTGGCACTCTAATGTGATGCGAATCGTATTGCTCAGGATTTGCCAGTAGCACTTCCAGCGACAAGAATTCGTTTCCAGGCTGCGGCGACCCCGACACCGTGTCCGCCGCGGTTGCGAAAGACAAGGGAATTGTTGTGCCGAGCACGATTACAAGGCTCAGTCTTCCACGCATTTTTCCCACGCCCTAGGCCCGGCGCCGGGATACGGGCTTGCGTCGCGACCGCTGCCCCGGCACCTTCGGCACCGCCAACCCCGCCGCCACATACAACAACCTGACCTGCGCCGGCGCCAGCGCCCCGTACTTTCCGCGCCGAACCTTCCGCGGCAGGTCGATCGGCCCGTAGCCGACACGGATGAGGCGGCTCACTTCGTAACCCAGCGCCTCCCACAGGCGCCGCACTTCGCGATTGCGGCCCTCGCGCAGGCTGACCTGGAACCAATGGTTGGTGCCGTCGCCGCCGCCGGCTTCGATCGATTCGAAGCGCGCCGGGCCATCGTCGAGCTCGACGCCTTCTTTCAGCCGGGCGAGGTCGCTGTTGGACGGATCGCCATGGATGCGCACGGCATAACGCCGTTCGATTTCGGCGGACGGGTGCATCAGCGCATTCGCCAGCTCGCCGTCGGTCGTGAACAGCAGCAGCCCGGTCGTGGTCAGGTCGAGGCGGCCGACGGCGACCCAGCGCGCGCCCTTGAGCGGCGGCAGACTGTCGAACACCGACCGGCGGCCCTCCGGATCGTCGCGCGTCGTGACCTCATCGCCCGGCTTGTTGTACAGAAGGTGCCGGTGGGTGCGCGGGCCTTCCTGGAGTTTGATGCGGCGGCCGTCGAGCAGCACGGTCTCCGAGCCCGCGAGGGTGTCGCCGAGTGCGGCCTTCCGGCCGTCGATCGACAGCCGCCCTTCCCGTATCCACTGCTCGACCTTGCGGCGCGAGCCGACGCCCGCCGCAGCCAGGACCTTCTGGACGCGCTCCGCCAAGCCGGCCGCCTCAGCGGCCGCCTTCGAGCGGGTCGGGCCAGTCCGAGACGACGAGTTCCTCGTCGTCCTCGGCGTCGTCCTCGAACGCTTCCAGCTCCGGCAATGCCTCGACCTCGAGGCTCTCGTCGAGCTCGACGGCGGCCGGCACCGCCTCCGGCAAATCGCGCGACTCCTCCTCGGGAATCTCCGGATACAGCACGGGGACGATATTCGTGTCACCGGTCTCCGCGTCGTCCTCGACCTCGGGCAGGTTGAGCTGCACGCGCAGGCTCTCCCAGTCGGCGAGATCCGCGAGCGGCGGCAGGTCGTCGAGCTTCTTCAGGCCGAAGTAATCGAGGAACGCGCGCGTCGTGCCGAGCATCTCCGGGTGTCCGGGCACGTCGCGGTGGCCGACGACGCGTACCCAGTCGCGCTCGACCAGCGTGCGGATGATGTTCGCGCTGACGGACACGCCGCGGATCTCCTCGATCTCGCCGCGCGTGATCGGCTGCCGGTAGGCGACCAGCGCCAGGGTCTCGAACAGCGCGCGCGAGTAACGCGGCGGGCGTTCCTCCCAGAGCTTCTGCAGGCGGTCCGCCATCTTCGTCTCGATCTGGATGCGGAACCCGGAGGCCACCTCGGCGATCGTGAGGCCGCGCTCGGCGTAGTCCTCGTTGAGTGCCGCGAGCGCCTGGCGGATGTCGGGCTTGTCCGGCTCGGCGCCGTCCTCGAACAGCTTCTGCAGCTGATCGACGGTGAGCGGCCGCCCTGCGGCGAGCAGGGCCGCCTCGATGAAATACTTGGTCTGCGTCGGATCCATCTCTCGTGTCTCTTCAGGCGTCCATCGATACGTCGGACACGAGCCGCACCGACGAGGCGACGCGCACGTGCAACGGTGAGTATTCCTCCGCCTGTACGACTTCGATCAGTGACTCGCGCAGCAGTTCCAGGATGGCGAGGAACGTCACGGCGACGCCCATGCGGCCCTCTTCCGCATCGAACAGGTCCGCGAATGCGGTGAACGCATTGGCATCGATGTGCGTGAGGATCTCCGACATGCGCTGGCGCACCGACAGGGGTTCGCGCTCGAAGCGCAGGTTGGAGTACATCTCCGCGCGTTTCAATACGTCGTGGAACGCGAGCAGCAGCTCCTTCAGCGTCACGTCCGGCATCTGCCGCACGACCTCCCGCTCCGGCGCATCCGCACTCGCGGGGAAGATGTCGCGTTCCATGCGCGGCAGGTCGCTCAGGTCCAGCGCGGCCTTCTTGAAGCGCTCGTACTCCTGCAGGCGGCGTACGAGTTCGGCGCGCGGGTCCTCCTCTTCCTCTTCCGCGCTCGGCGGCCGCGGCAGCAGCATGCGCGACTTGATCTCGGCGAGCATCGCGGCCATCAGCAGGTACTCGCCGGCCAGCTCGAGCTGCAGCTCCTTCATCAGCTCGATGTACTGCACGTATTGCTTGGTGATCTCGGCGATCGGGATGTCGAGGATGTCGATGTTCTGGCGCCGGATCAGGTACAGCAACAGGTCGAGCGGCCCCTCGAACGCCTCGAGGAACACCTGCAGCGCGTACGGCGGGATGTACAGGTCCTGCGGCAGCGTCGTGAGCGGTTCGCCGTCGACGACGGCGAACGGCATCTCGGATTGTGCCGGGCTCTGCTTTTCGTCCTGCGGCGGCTTGGGGGCGTCTTCGCGCTTCAGGACTTTGAGGTCAGGTTTCATCGGATTTCCAGGCGATATGGCCGCATTCTATCGCAAATCCCGCGCCGGGCCGCACCCCGGGCGGCCCGCCCCCGCGGCGTCACGCGAGGCCCTTGACGGAGCCCCGGCCGACGCGCAGCACCTCGACCGCGCCGCCGGTCAGGTCCAGCACGCTGGTCGGCTCGATGCCGGTGGCGCCGGCGTCCACGATCGCGTCGATCTGGTTGCCGAGACGCTCCTCGATCTCGAGGGGATCGGTGAGCGGCATGTCGTCGCCGGGCAACAGCAGCGTCGAACTCATGATCGGCTCGCCGAGCTTGTCGAGCATCGCGTGCACCAGCACGTGGTCGGGCACGCGCAGGCCGATGGTGCGGCGCTTGGCGTGCTGCAGGCGCTTGGGCACCTCCCGCGTCGCCGGCAGGATGAACGTGTACGGACCCGGCGTCAGCTTCCTGATCAGGCGGTACGCCCAGTTGTCGATGCGCGCGTAGGTGCCGATCTCGGAGAGATCCGAACACACCAGCGTGAAGTTGTGGTGCTTGTCCGTGCGGCGGATGCGCCGGATGCGGTCGATGGCGCGCTTGTCGCCGATGTGGCAGCCGAACGCGTAGCTCGAGTCCGTCGGGTAGGCGATCAGGCCGCCGTCGCGGATGATCTGCACGACCTCGTCCACGAGCCGGGGTTGCGGGTTCTTCGGGTGGATCTCGATGAGCCTGGCCACGCGCGGATTGTAGGGGACCGCACACGGGACGCAAGGCGCGCGTGCGCCGGGTCGCGTGGCCAACGCCCGCCCAATTGGCTATCATGCCGCTCCCAACCGCACCGGGGACCGCCGCCTTTATGGCCATGCTCTACGAATTCCTGCCGCTGATCCTGTTCCTGATCGCGCTGTTCACGAAAGGCATCTACGTCGCCGCCGCCGTGCTGATGATCGCGATGCCGATCGGGCTCGCGGTCAAGTCCATCCGCAGCGGCCGGCTCGACCGGATGTATTTCTGGTCCACGGTGCTGGCCGAGCTGTTCGGCGGCGCCACGTTGTATTTCCGGGATCCGCACTTCCTGTTCTGGAAACCCACGGTGTTCTACTGGGCGCTGGCCGCCGTGTGTCTGGTCAGCCAGTTCGCCGGCGAGAAGCCGCTCGTGCAGCGCTTCTTCGGCATGGTCGGCGAACTCGATACCGACAAGCTGACGCCGCGGCAGTGGACCCAGCTCAACGTCGCGTGGATCGTGTTCTTCGCCGCCATCGGCATCCTGAATATCTACCTGGCCTATCACTTCAGTGTCGAGATCTGGGGCACTTCCAAGCTGGGCCTGTTTGTCCTGACCTTCCTGTTCGTCGTTGCCCAATCGGTCTGGATCGTCGCCAAGCTGGGAGACGACGCCGTGGGGTCCAAGCAGGAGGAACAACCGTAATGTGGTACGCGATCCTGAGCGAGGACGTCGAGGACAGCGCGGCGCTGCGGGCCGGCGCACGACCTGCGCATCTCGCGCGCCTCGACGAACTCGTCGCGCAGGGCCGCGTGCTGGTCGGGGGTCCGCATCCGGCGATCGATGCCGTCGAGCCCGGCGCGGCCGGTTTTTCCGGCAGCCTCGTGATCGCCGAATTTCCTTCCCTGCAGGACGCCGAGGCCTGGGCCGCCGACGATCCCTACGTCGCGGCCGGCGTCTACCGGACGTCCGTGGTCAAGCCTTTCAAGCGGGTCTTTCCGTGACGGTTGAACGCTGCACCGAGATCGAGCGCCTGTTGCGCGCGGCCCTCGCCCCCGACGATATCCTCGTCAAGGATCAGAGCCACCTGCACGCCGGCCATGCCGGGGCCAAAGAGGGCAAGGGGCACTTCGAGGTTACAATCGTGTCCAAGGAATTCAACGGATTGAGTCGGATCGAGCGTCATCGGCTGGTATATGAGGCTCTGGGGACCTTCATGGCCAGTGACGTTCACGCACTTCGCATCAACGCAATTTCACCGTCCGAGCGCTGAGGCAGCGCTCTTGGTACGCAATTCATCTACCTGAGGAACGCTCTATGTCTATATCCTCCCGTTCCGGCAAGGCCGGGGCTTCCCTCTTACTGATCGCCTGTCTGGTGGCGGTCGCCGGCACGTCGTCTATGGCCGACCCGTTGCCGGTCGCCACCGTCAACGGTGTCGGCATCGACAGTTCGGTGCTGGACCTCTACGTACAGAGCCGCACCAAGAAGCCTGCCGCGCAAGCCACGACCCAGGAACGCCAGAACGCGCTGGATGAGCTGACCAACATTTATCTCATCACGACGCAGCCGCGCGCCAAGGAACTCGCCAACAACGAGATGGTCAAGGCGCAGATCGAGCTGCAGACCCGGGGCGTGCTCGCCCAGGCCGTGGCGCAGGACTTCTTCGAAAGTCACGCTCCGACGGAGGACGAGATCAAGGCCCAGTACCAGACGCTGTTGCAGAGTGCCCCGCCGCTGCAGTTCAAGGCCAGCCATATCCTGGTCGATACGCAGGCGGCCGCGCAGGACCTGATCTCGCAACTCGACAAGGGCGCGGACTTCCAGAAGCTGGCCAAGGCAAATTCCAAGGATGCCTCCGCCTCCGATGGCGGCGAACTCGGATGGTTTTCGCCCGACCAGATGGTCAAGCCGTTTTCCGATGCCGTCGAGAAACTCGAGAACGGCCACTACACGCCCGCACCCGTGCAGACGCAATTCGGCTGGCACGTGATCCTGCGCGAGGACTCACGCCAGAACGAACCGCCGACGCTCGAAAGCGTGCACGACGGATTGAAGCAACATATCGAGCAGACGAAATTTCAGGCCTGGCTCGAAAAACTTCGTGCCGACTACGACGCTTCGCAATAAGTTAACTTAATCTCGATTATTGTCGAAACGCGGGCGCCTTACGGCGCCCGTTTTCGTTTGGACGGTCTTAAGTGTGAAACGAATCACACCGGGTTTAAGACAACAAATCTACTATTCGCCTCGAGGTCGTCCCTAATCGCTCGGGGGCGGCTTCTCCAACCCTCGCATCTCCCTTACGGTTGATACGAGAACTAAGTCGGCAGGGACGCCGACTTCTTTTTCCAAAGAAAAGGCCGCTTACGCGGCCTTTTCTCTTCTAGCCTCCGGCAGAGACTGACGTCCCTGTCCAATTTCAGCGAGCGTTTTCCGAAATTGTTAGTCTCTCTGGAAAGCTCAATTCCTCAAGAACAGATCCGACTTGTCGAATACCCGGTCAGACAGCATCACACCGCCGCTCGCAGGCTGGATGCCGATCACCGTGACCGCCGCACCGATTCCCTGGAATCGACCGCTTCCCATGGACGACGTGTAGTCGACAGTCAGGTTTCCGATCTTGGCCCTACCGGTTCTGGAATCCACAGATGATGGAATGCCGGTTACGAATACTTTTGTTGCGCCTGGAATATATTGCTGCCCAGATACGGAAATCGCATCAGCGTTTATAAGCCCTACGCCAGCAATAGACCCGCGAACCTGAACATAGTCACCAACGCGCAATGCCCCCACATCCCCTCGTGCGACCAAGACTCTCTGGCCCAAGGAGATAAACGCACTATTGGTCTGGTCTAGCGCCTCAATTGGTCCAGCAAGTAGTACTGGGCTTTCGTTGATACGGGCCACAGATCCAGCGGTAATTGCACTTGCAGAACCCGCGGTTATGGCCTCTTCCGATCCGGCTGTAATGGCCCGAGCGGACCCGGCTGTAATTGCCTGTCCTGAACCAGCAGTAATTGCCCGAGCTGAACCTGCAGTTATGGCCTGGCCCGAACCAGCGGTTATTGCGCGAGCTGAACCTGCAGTAATCGCCTGGCCAGATCCCGCTGTAATCGCCTGCCCTGACCCGGCTGTGATTGCCTGATCCGAACCAGCGGTAATCGCCTGGTCTGAACCCGCCGTGATCGCTTGATCAGATCCTGCGGTAATTGCTTGGCCCGAACCCGCCGTGATTGCCTGTCCAGATCCGGCTGTGATCGCCTGAGCCGATCCAGCGGTGATAGCTTGTTCAGATCCAGCCGTGATTGCCTGATCCGAACCAGCGGTAATCGCCTGGTCTGAACCCGCCGTGATCGCTTGATCAGATCCTGCGGTAATTGCTTGGCCCGAACCCGCCGTGATTGCCTGTCCAGATCCGGCTGTGATGGCCTGAGCCGATCCAGCGGTGATGGCTTGTTCAGATCCAGCCGTGATTGCCTGACCGAACCAGCGGTAATCGCCTGGTCTGAACCCGCCGTGATCGCTTGATCAGATCCTGCGGTAATGGCTTGGCCCGAACCCGCCGTGATTGCCTGTCCAGATCCGGCTGTGATCGCCTGAGCCGATCCCGCAGTGATGGCCTGACCTGAACCTGCGGTAATAGCCTGCGCCGATCCCGCCGTGATCGCTTGATCAGATCCTGCGGTAATTGCTTGGCCCGAACCCGCCGTGATTGCCTGTCCGGATCCGGCTGTGATCGCCTGAGCCGATCCAGCGGTGATGGCTTGTTCAGATCCAGCGGTAATGGCTTGGCCCGAACCTGCGGTAATCGCCTGGTCTGAACCAGCCGTGATCGCTTGAGCCGATCCAGCGGTAATGGCTTGGTCCGAACCTGCCGTAATTGCCTGCGCTGATCCAGCAGTGATCGCCTGAGCCGATCCCGCAGTGATGGCCTGATCCGAACCAGCTGTGATGGCCTGACCTGAACCTGCGGTAATAGCCTGCGCCGACCCCGCCGTTATAGCTTGTTCAGATCCGGCTGTGATTGCTTGACCCGAACCCGCGGTAATCGCCTGGTCTGAACCTGCCGTGATCGCCTGAGCGGATCCAGCAGTGATGGCCTGTGCCGATCCCGCTGTAATCGCCTGACCGGATCCAGCAGTGATGGCCTGTGCCGACCCCGCTGTAATCGCCTGAGCGGATCCAGCAGTGATGGCCTGCGCCGATCCCGCTGTAATCGCCTGAGCAGATCCAGCAGTGATGGCCTGCGCCGATCCCGCTGTAATCGCCTGAGCAGATCCAGCAGTGATGGCCTGTGCCGATCCCGCTGTAATCGCCTGACCTGATCCAGCAGTAATGGCCTGTGCCGACCCCGCTGTAATCGCCTGAGCAGATCCAGCAGTGATGGCCTGTTCCGACCCCGCTGTAATCGCCTGACCTGATCCTGCGGTAATTGCCTGGTCAGACCCAGCCGTTATTGCCTTCGCGGAACCCGCGGTAATCGCCTGAATCGATCCTGCAGTGATCGCCTCAGTCGAGCCCGCGGTAATCGCTCTCGTAGTGCTATCGCTCTTCGCCGCAACTGCCAAAGCTGGCAGTGTACTTGCAATCAGCGACGCTCCCAGGATGACTCCGATCCTGGCGCCTCTTGCAGTGCGCATTTTCTTTCTCCTAGTCTAGGTGTGTTTCTCCAACCCTTTGTTGCATCCTCGGCCAGTATCCATAGCGACCGTGAAATTCTTTAATCGAATCGACTGTCGCGTGGATTTAGTCCTCGTCAATAGTCGCGCCGCGTTCTCGTAGAAAAACCCTCAGAGATTCTTTCTCCTGCGATGTCTCTACGTAGTGCACCATATAAAGTCCTGTGCCCTTTCGTTCTGGTTTTGGTCCATTCAACTTGCTATTTGTCGAAAACCAAACATCAAGTTCTTCAAGAAATTCCTGACCTCTTCTCTTTATGTACCCGTCAAACAGCTCAATGACGTTGTTAGTACAGCCCTCATCGGCGTAAACCAACCGGTCAAAGTATCCAGATCCTTGTCCCTTCTTCTCGATGTTTGTCGCCGCCGTCGAGAAGAACCTGTGGCCTATCTCTCCGAGCCTTACGATGAGTTCCGGAGATAGTGCACTTGGTTCGTAAGACCTTTTTAGTGCCTTGTAGCGATTGTCTACCTCCACTACAGATCCAGAACGCAATAACTCATTGAGCATTTGTCGCGGAGCCATATCTCCGCTGTAAGTCTTTACGAGACCGACGAAGCTTGGTTCGTTCCCCGTCGTAGATTCATACGGAAGCTCCAGCGGAATTCCATATGGCCCTGTGTATGTCGGATCCCCGTACCAACCTGCCAAAACGCGCTCGGGCCGGGAATACATCTTGTCCTGCGGCCCTGTTTGAAGTGCGCGATCAATTACATTCTTGACTTCTTTTCGCGTCAGCCCAGTTAGAATCGCGACTCTGGATTTGTTTATCCTCCCTTGGGTCTCAAAATTACGTAGTGCAATTTCTACGTAGACCTCTTTTGCTGCTTCAGAAAACTCCGCGTGTGTGACGCCTTGGCTGATAAACAGTTTTACAAGCGGCTTCAACATCAGGCGAAGCGCTTGCAGGAGGTGTCCTTTTACGTTTGCGCTCATCTAGCGCTTGCCTCCACAAGCATATGTAAAGTAAATGAAATTTATGTTAACTGACAAGTTCGGATTCTATCTATTTGTTTGTCCTGAACAACCAATGTGACCGGCCGACAGCCTTATGTAAAGCGCTTACAGATTGGCTGCGGGGGGGCCGCCGAGGCTCTGAGCACCCGGTATCGATTGTTTTTAATAGATTTTCTGCGCTGTGCGGGAGTGTCGCACGGCGCCCCGGCAAAGAAAATGCCGGTCGGTATTCGGCGGCTGAGCTTGGTTTTGGCTAACTCAAAATTGGCCCAAATTTGACCTCCAGAGAGGCCCTATTCGGCCATTTTGCGCAAAAAATAGCCGTATTTGCGCACCGGCGCCCACACATGCCTTGGGCCGCAGAAGCGCTCAAATTTGCTCAATACGAGGAAAATATTCTAGGAACTGACCGAGAAACGATGCCAAGTGACTCGTGTTGACGAGAGTCCGGGCGCTGAACTGCGCTTGTTACAAAGGGTGATCTACCACTTGTTTTCCATTGCAGCATCCCTCTCTTCAAAGTAGTACACGCCGATCGCTAACGTCTTCGTACGGTTCTCGGAGCTATCCGTTTCATGCAAAGTCTCATAGGCCATCAAAAGGTCGTCAAACGATTCTGCAACCTCCGAAAGGCGATCAGTGCTAATTCTCCGCAGTCGCGAGAGGTCGTTCTTTCGAATTGATTGGCTGTACGTACAGAACTGAGGCCAACTTTCGTCTTCCCGTTCAGGGTCAACATTGTGAGCGATTGTTGACGCAAGTGGATACACAGCGTGCACCAAGCCCGCAACGAGCTTCTCATGAGCTCCAGCCGGATGGAGAGTACGCTTCACGACGGTAATTGTTCCATCGGATGCCTCAGTCACCGCACCGACCCTCTTCAGTTCGGTTCTCATCGCGCCGGGAGGTATGTCGCCGCCAAATCGCCTTACTAGGCTACTGAACGATTTGCCCTCGCCACCGAACGGAAGTGGAGCCGGCCTACCATTCGAGTCCAAGTAATCCGCCTCTGAGTGCCAACGGTGCAATATTTCACTCATTGGCGTTGTCTTGATGCCAACTGCAGCGTCGCCGTCGCTGATCTTATCTCGAACTCGCCTCACTTCTTTCCTAGTTAGGCCGGTCATTACGGCAACCCTGGAAATATTCGTAGGGCGTCCGCGTAATCCATAGTCGCTCGTCGCCACATCGACAAATGCTGCCTTGGCAATTTCCGAAAATTCTCGAAACCCAATGCCAAATCGAAGGAGAATTCTTGCTACCGGGCGCAGTACGATAAAGAACGCTTTAAGGATTTGTCGTTGTATGTCGTTTTGCATGGACGCAAAATATATTGATACAAGTGAATAATTGCTAACGAAACTGGCTACTTGGGAAAAATAGCCCAAGTCTTATGAAGGCTGGATTTCGGCGTCAATATCTGTTAGTTGGCGAAACATCCAGTTTTGGCTGGCGCCCTAGGGGCTGCGCTCGGATATGCCGGTCTCCAGCAGTCGTTCAAACTCCGATTCGTCCAGTGTGCTCACCTCGAATTCGTGTGCTTTGGCGAGTTTGGAGCCCGGTTTTTCGCCATAGACGACGAAATCGGTCTTCTTCGAAACGCTGCCGGTTACCTTGCCGCCGTGTTCGATGATGCGCTGTTTCGCCTCGTCGCGTGTCATGTTGGCCAGAGTACCGGTCAGGACGAACGTCTTGCCGGATAGCGGGCCGTCCTGTGCTGCCTTTCGTGGTGCGTGCTCTGGCCAGGTTACGCCCGATTTCTGCAGGCGCTTGATGACGTCGCGATTGTGCGGCTCGTCGAAGAACGCCCGGATGCGCGCCGCCACGATCGGCCCGACGTCCGGCACCGAGATCAACTCATCCTCCCCTGCCTGCAGGATGCTCGATAGCTTTCCGAAGTGCGTGGCCAGCGCCGCGGCTGTCGCCTCGCCGACTTCGCGGATGCCGAGCGCGAACAGGAATCGCGTCAATGTCGTGGCTTTGCTCTGCTCGATGGCTTGAATGAGATTTGCGGCGGACTTCTCGCCGAGCCGTTCCATGTTCTCGAGTTCTTCCTTGTCGAGTTGATAGATATCGGCCGGCGTTTCGACGCGGCCGAGGGCGACCAGCTGATCGATTAACTTCGCGCCCAGCCCCTCGATGTCCATCGCTCTTCGCGATACAAAATGTTTGAGCGACTGCGCGCGCTGCGCCGCACAAAACAGGCCGCCGGTGCAGCGTGCGACGGCCTCGCCTTCCTCGCGCAGCACGGCGGATCCGCACACCGGGCATTTCTTCGGCAGCCGGACCTTGCGGGTCCGTTTCGGGCGCCGGCTGGCGATGACGCTGACGACCTCCGGAATGACGTCGCCCGCCCGCCGCACGATCACGGTGTCGCCGACCCGCACGTCCTTGCGGTGCAGCTCGTCGATGTTGTGCAGCGTCGCATTGCTCACCGTGACGCCGCCGACGAACACCGGCTTCAGCCGCGCGACCGGCGTCAGGGCACCGGTCCGCCCGACCTGGAACTCGACGCCTTCGACGACCGTCATTTCTTCGTGCGCCGGAAACTTGTGCGCGATCGCCCAGCGCGGTGCACGCGACACGAAGCCCAGTTCGCGCTGCAGGCGCAGGCTGTTGACCTTGTATACGACGCCGTCGATCTCGTAGCCGAGCGACTCGCGGCGTGCCCCGATGTCTTCGTAGTACGCCAAACACCCCTCCAGCCCTTGCACGAGTCGGCGTTCCGGGCAGGTCTTCAGGCCCCAGGCCTGCAAGCGTTCGAGAACGCCGCTGTGCAGTTCCGGCAGCTCGGCGCCTTCGAATACGCCGACGGCATAGGCAAAGAAATCCAGCGGCCGCTGCGCCGTCAGCTTCGGGTCGAGCTGGCGCAGGCTCCCCGCCGCCGCGTTGCGTGGATTGACGAAGGTCTTCTCCCCTTCGGCGCGTGCCTTCTCGTTGTAGGCCTCGAAGCCCGCCTTCGGCATGAAGACCTCGCCGCGCACCTCGAGCGTGTCCGGGTACGCCTTGCCGATGAGTTTCAGCGGAATCGCCTCGATCGTGCGGACGTTGTGGGTGATGTCCTCGCCGGTCGTGCCGTCGCCGCGCGTCGCGCCGCGGACGAGCACGCCGTCCTTATAGAGCAGGCTGACGGCCGCCCCGTCGAGCTTCGGTTCGGCCATGTATTGCAGCGTGTCGGCCTCGGACTCGATCTCGAGCCGCGTCCGCACGCGCCGCGTCCACTCCTGCAGCTCTTCGGCGGAGAACGCGTTTTCCAGCGACAGCATCGGCAGCTCGTGCCGCACCGTGCCGAAGGCCGAGATCGGCTGGTCGCCGACGCGCTGCGTGGGCGAGTCCGGGGTGACGAGCTCGGGGTGCTGCGCTTCCAGCTCCTGCAAGCGGCGCATCAGGCGGTCGTACTCGATATCCGGTACCTCCGGGTCGTCGAGCACGTGGTAGCGGTAGTTGTGGTAGCGAATCTGGTCGCGCAGACTGTCCAGCTGCTTCTGAACCGGTGCCGGGGCGGTCATGCGAGTCCGAACGGGCCCCGGGTCAGGCGACGAGGTGACTGTGCTGGAACTGGATGATCTCCTCGCGCAGGTAGCGCTCGCGCTGGATGCTCAGGGTGCTGCCGGTTTCGTCGAGGAGTTCGCCATTGAGAGACTTGGCGAGCGCCTTGGCCGCGGTGACCATCAGGTCGAAGGCTTCGACGCCGTCGACCGGACCCGGCAGCACGAGGAACATGCTGATGCCCGGGATCTGCTGTTCCTTGATGTTCGACATGTCGAACGAACCCGGCTCGACGAGGCTCGCGGCGCTGAAGATGGTCTGGTCTTCGTCGCTGCCGTCGTAGCGGTGAAAGATGCCGAATTTGCCGTGGCGCAGGCCGATGCCGCGCAGGCTCAGGATGAGTTCGTCGCCGCGGAACGAGGCGCTATTGCGCGCGACCAGCCGGACCGTGACGATCTTCTGCGGCACGTGGGCCCGGATCGCCGGCGCCTCTGCTTCCTCTTCTTCCTGCTCGGGCGCCGGCTCGTCAGCGTCGTCGTCGAGCGTCGGCGTGATGCGGGCGTCATCGGCAGGCGGGCGCGGCGGACGAGTCGCCCGTTCACGCTCCCGCCGCGTGTACCAGTAGACGCCGGCGATCACCAGCAGTCCGAGCAGCAAAAGCAACCAGCGCAGACCGTCCATTACGGGATCACCTAACTAGCTGCCATCCTCACCGCTTCATCGAGATCGACCGACACCAGCCGGGACACGCCGGGCTCCTGCATCGTTACGCCCGTCAGTTGTCGCGCCATCTCCATCGTCACCTTGTTGTGCGTGATGAACACGAACTGGACCTTGTCCGACATCGAGCGGACGATGTCACAATACCGGCCCACGTTGGCATCGTCGAGCGGCGCGTCGACTTCGTCGAGCAGGCAGAAGGGTGCCGGATTGAGTTCGAAGATCGCAAACACCAGCGCGACGGCCGTCAGCGCCTTCTCGCCGCCGGACAGCAGATGGATCGTGCTATTGCGCTTGCCCGGCGGGCGCGCCATCACCGCGACGCCCGCGGACAGCAGATCCTCGCCGGTCATCTCGAGATAGGCATGGCCGCCGCCGAACAACTTCGGGAACAGGCGCTTGAAGCCGGCATCCACGTTCGTGAAAGTCTCGCGGAAGCGGGTCCGCGTCTCCCGATCGATCTTGCGTATCGCGCCTTCCAGCGTCGCGAGTGCGGTCTGCAGGTCCTCGAGCTGTGAGTCGAGATAGGCCTTGCGCTCCGATTGTTCCTTGAATTCATCGATGGCGGCGAGGTTGATGGGCCCGAGACGGTCGATGCGGGCCCGGACCTTCTCGAGTTTCTGGTCCCAGGTCTCGATCGTCGCCGACGCGTCCAGTTCCTCGATCAGCGTCTCGTAATCGAACGCCGTCTGCGCGAGCTGCTCCGCCACGCCTTCGCGCCGCACGCGGATCTCGCGCAGGCCCATCTCGGCATCGTTGACGTGGCCGCGCGCCGCCTCGACCGACTGCTCGATCGTCATGCGCGTCTGGTCCAGGTCGCGCAGGCCCGACTCCACTTCGTCGAGCCGCTTGCGGGCCTCTGCCATCTCGATTTCGACGTTGACCCGCTCCTGTAACTGGCCCTCGAGCCGTTCCTGGTTCTCTGCCAGCGGCGTCTGCCCCTGTTCGAGCTGCTTGCGGATCTCGAGCTCGCGCCGCTCGAACTGGGCGAGCTGCGCCTGCATCCGATCGAGGTTCTGTGCCGCCGACTCCTTGCTCGAGCGCCGGCTCTCGAACTGGATCGTGATGTTCTGGACGGACTGCCGGTCTTCGTCGGCCTGCGCCTTGACTCGCTCGAGTTCGCGCTGCAGCTCGTCACGGCGAGCTTCGAGCGTGACGCGCTGCGCCTCCAACTCCTCGATCGCGACCGCCGCCTCCTCCTGACGCCGCCGCGACTCACGCAACTGCTCTTCGGAACTCACGCGATCGTCCTCGACCGCGCTGGTCTCCTCGGCGATGACGGCACGCCGCGCGTTCGCCTGCTCCATCCGGAACTTCGCCGTCTCCAGCGCGGCTCGTGCCTCCGCGTGCTCACCGAGCAGCTTCTCGGCTTCGGCCTGCACCTTCTCGCGGCGATCCTCGAGCTGGCCCATCCGTGTGCGGCCGTCCTGTACGAGTTTGCGTGCGCTCTCGAAACGCGCCTGCAGCTCGCGAATCTCGCCTTTCAGTCGGCGCATGTCGTGCTCGCGGGTCAGCACGCTCGACTTGGCGTCCTTGTCCCTGGCGACACGCAACCATTGCCGGCCGAGCCACACGCCCTCCGGCGTGATCACCGAATCGTCGGTGTCCAGCATCTCGCGGATGGACAGCGCATTGCTCAGCGAGTCGGCAACCTGCACCCGGGCAAGCACGGCCTTTACCGCCTCCGGTGCGCCCTTGACCCTGGTCGCCAGCGTGCCGGACTCCGTCTCGCTCTCTCCACCCTGATCCAGCAGGATCGTGAGGTTGCCGCTGCGCAGCTTCTCGATATTCTCGGTGATCGGCACGAGATCGCTCACGCAGATGGCTTGCAGATAATCGCCGAGCACGGTCTCGACGGCGCGTTCCCAACCCTCGTCGACGTCGAGCGACTGCGCCACCCTGCGATTGGCGTCGAGGCCGGTATTCTCGAGCCAGTCCTGGACGCCGGAATCGCCCTCGCCCAGCGCGGCCTTCTGCAGGGCGTCGAGCGAGGCGTACTTGCTCTCGGCCGTCTGCAGCGACCCTCGCCGCTCGTCCACGAGGCGGTTCAGCTTGATGTCCTGCTCGCGCAGCTTGCGGATCTGCTCGCCAACGTCCTTCAGGTGGCGATCGAACTCGTCTCGCGCCTGCCCTTTGCGCTGCTCTTCGGTCGTGAGCTTGTCGACCGCCGCCTTGAGGTCGTCG
Organism: uncultured Gammaproteobacteria bacterium; assembly: GCA_963777675.1. Lineage (GTDB taxonomy): Bacteria > Pseudomonadota > Gammaproteobacteria > Steroidobacterales > Woeseiaceae > UBA1847. Next base: position 69,088 of record CAVZRD010000010.1, read on the forward strand.
GTGGCGGTACCGGAGTGCTCGTCATCGAGTTTCCTGCGCCGCACCGAGATGCCCTGGATCTTCGCTTCCAGGTGTTCCGAGCGTGCCTGCTCCACGTTGGACCGCTGGCGGGCCTCGTGCAGGCCCGCATTGCATTCATCCCACGCCTGCCGCCACTGCGCCAGCGCCTGCTCGGCCTTGAGGAGCGATTCCCGGGAGGCCTTCTCGCCCCGGCGGGCCTGCTCCAGGCCCGGCACGAGCTCGTTGAGCGTCAGTTCCAGCTGCGCGATCTCGCTCTCGTCGTTGTCGATGTGCACGCGGATCTCCCGCGCACTGTCGACCGCCTGCTCGAGGTCGGCCGCCTGCCGCTCCCTGAGTTCGTGGGCGTGTTCGATCGCCTGCTCGAGGCGGGCGATCTCCGAGCCGACCTTGTAATAACGGCCCTGCACCGCGTTGAACGCGTCGCCGCGCTCCGTGTGCAGGTCGCGCAGCTCCTCGATCCGCGCTTCCAGCTTGCGCTGTTCGGCGATCGCGGCCTCGAGGGCCGTGCGGCGCTCGGCGACCACGCGTTCGGCCTCGGCCGCCTTCTCGTCGAGCGCACTGGCCCGCAGCGCCAGCAGTTCGGCGGTCGTCCGGCGCTCCTCGTCTTTATACCGGCTGTAGCGCTCGGCGGTCTTCGCCTGGCGGTCGAGGTGCTTGATCTGTTTCTCGACTTCCTCCAGCACGTCCATGAGGCGATCGAGGTTCTCTTTGGTATGCGAGATCCGGTTCGACGTCTCGCGGCGCCGTTCCTTGTACTTGGAGATGCCGGCGGCCTCTTCCAGGAACACACGCACCTCTTCGGGCTTGGCCTCGATCAGGCGCGAGATCATGCCCTGCTCGATGATCGAATAGCTTCGCGGACCGAGCCCTGTGCCGAGGAAGACCCCCGTGATGTCCTTGCGCCGGCAACGCGTGCCGTTCAGGAAGTAATTCGAGATACCGTCACGGGACACCTCCCGGCGGATCGAGATCTCGGAATACCTCGCATACTGCCCTTCCAGGGTGGAATCGCTGTTGTCGAACAACAGCTCGACGGACGCGGTGCCGACAGGCTTCCTGGAACTCGAGCCGTTAAAGATGACGTCGGTGATCGAGTCGCCGCGCAAGCGGCTCGCCGAACTCTCGCCCATGACCCAACGCACGGCATCGATGACGTTCGACTTGCCGCAACCGTTCGGCCCCACGACGCCGACGAGGCCGCTGGGGAAGGTGATGGTTGTGGGGTCGACGAAGGATTTGAAGCCTGCAAGCTTGATTTTGCTGAGTCGCATCAGGTTTGCTGGACGCCGTTAGCCCGGTAAATCGGCGTAGTGTAAAGTAATTTGACCAATAAAACGATTGTCGCCAACCGGGGACAACCGGCCTCGAGCCCGCATCGGACGGGCTTTCCAAGGCCCTCCGAGCAGGGCCGAAAACCGCGGAAAATTGGGCTTCCATGTACGCATAAGCAATGTATAATCCCGCCCTTTTCTCGTTCCGGCAGGAGTACAACATGGCCGCAAAGAAGGCCGCGAGCAAGAAGCGGAAGAAGGCGTCGGCCTCTCGCAAGAAGGCACCGTCGAGAAAAGCTTCCCGCAAGACGGCGTCGACGAGGAAAGCCAGCAAGAAGAAGGCGGCCTCCAGGAAGGCAGCAAGCAAGAAGAAGGCATCGAAGAAGAAATCGACGAGCAAGAAGAAGACCTCCCGGAAGGCCACGGTCAGCCGCAAGAAGTCGTCGAAGAAGACGTCTAAGAAGTCGACGTCTAAAAAATCGAAGAAGAAGGCTTCGAAGAAGAAGGCTTCGAAAAAGCCTTCGAAGAAGAAGCCATCCAAAAAGCGGGTCAGCAAGAAGAAGTCGCCCTCCCGCAAGGCGAAGGCCACCAGCCAGCAGGCCCGCAAGAAAAAGAAAGTCAGCAAGAAGAAGACCGCGGGCAAGGCGCCCCCGCGCCGCAAGCGCACGCGCAGCGAAGTCCTGTCGGGACCGATCCACGGGATCGATCCCTACAAGCCGAAGCGCGGCGAGGAATACATGAGCCCGGAGCAGCTCGAACATTTCCGGGAGATCCTCAGCAACTGGAAACGCGAGCTGATGTTCGAGGTCGATCGCACCGTGCATCACATGCAGGACGAGGCGGCCAATTTTCCGGATCCCAACGATCGCGCCACGCAGGAATCGGAATTCGGACTCGAACTCCGCACGCGCGACCGCGAACGCAAGTTGCTGCGCAAGATCGATTCCGCCCTCTCGCGGATCGACGACGGCAGCTACGGGTATTGCGAAGAGACCGGCGAGGAGATCGGGCTGAAGCGCCTCGAGGCGCGGCCGGTCGCGACCCTGTGTCTCGAAGCCCAGGAGCGACGCGAGCTCGCGGAACGCCAGTTCCGGGACCGGGACGATCGCTACCGCTGATTCTTCGCCGGTAGTTCCTTACGTCGGGCGGTTCGCACCGTCACCCACGGGTCCGCTGCACTTCGGATCGTTGCTGGCGGCCGTCGCCAGCTACCTGGAGTCGCGCACGCGCCATGGCACCTGGCTGCTGCGGATCGAGGACATCGATCCGCCCCGCGAGCAGGCCGGCGCCAGCGACGCGATCCTTCTCGCGCTCGAGCGTTACGGATTCGAATGGGACGGCGCGGTCGGCTTCCAGAGCGCCAGCCGTGCCGAGCACGACGCCGCCATCGCAAGGCTCCTCGAGGCGGGGTACCTCTACCCTTGCGGCTGCTCGCGCCGCGACGTCGAGGACGAGCCGGCCGGCGCCCTCGGCCCCATCTACCCCGGCACCTGCCGGGGCGGTACACAGGCCCGCGAGACCGCACTCAGGGTGCGCACCACCGATGAAGCACTGGTCTTCGAGGATCGCCTGCAGGGCCGGCGGCTGCAGCACCTCGAATCCGACTCGGGCGACTTCGTCGTAAGGCGCCGCGACGGCCTGATCGCCTATCAGCTCGCCGTCGTCGTCGACGACCATCTGCAGAACGTCAGTGAGGTCGTCCGCGGTATCGATTTGCTGCCGTCGACGCCCCGCCAGATCTGGCTGCAGCGCTTGCTGGGTTACCGCACGCCGCGCTATGCCCACATTCCGGTCGCCGTCAACGCCGCGGGACAAAAGCTCGGCAAGAGTGTCGGTACCGCGGCGTTGCCGCTGCGTGAACAAGCCGCCGTGCTGGTGGCCGCGCTGGCGGCGCTGGGACAGGCACCGCCGCAGACATTGCAACGCGCGCCGTTGAATGAAGTCTGGGCCTGGGCGCGGGCGAACTGGCGACTCGAGGTCCTCGCGGGGCGGTCGCAGATTCCTTTGGCTGAGCCGTAAAAAGGCGTATGGTAGGCGCCATCTCGCAATGGGCATCCGCCGGCAACCGCGTTTTGTCGACGGCAAGAGGCACGGATGAACAACCCACGCATCATCAGGAAATATCCGAACCGGCGGCTCTACGACACTGAAGAAAGCCGCTACATCACGCTCACCGACGTCCGCGATCTCGTGCTCCGGCACGTCGCGTTCGCAGTGATCGACAAACGCAGCGGCGACGACATCACGCGTAATATCCTGCTCCAGGTGATCAGCGATGAGGAACAGAACGGTCATGCCGTGATGAGTGCCGCGTTCCTGTCCCGTATCATCAGGACCTACGATTGCATCGCCCCGAACGTCGTCTCGGAGCATCTCGAGACGACCCTGAACCGCTTCATGGAAAGCCGGGACCTCGCTGCCGGGTGATTCGGCCTGCGGGCACCGCGAATCAAGTAGCTCTTGACATAGGGGCCACTGATGCCATAGCGTGGGGCTTGCAGCGGGGATACGCTCCCCCGCCCCCCGTTGCAAAGCCTGAAGGGGTTTACACTCCACGGCGGGCCCCCTGCGCAAGCAGGGGGCCATTTTTTTTGTGCGTGAACTGCGGCACGGTCCGGCCGGCATGACGACGGAAGATCAGCACAGAGCGGTCATCGCCAGCGAGTTCCGACCCGCGCGCTGGCTCACGCACCGACACCTGCAGACGATCCTCCCGGCGCTGCCCTGGACCTATCACCATCGCCCCGCGCTGCGCCGCGAGAGCCTCGAATTGCCCGACGGCGACGTGACGGCCGTCGACTGGGCCGCCGAGGCCGATGCGTTTCCGGACGACGCCCCGCTGCTCGTGATCCTGCACGGCCTCGAGAGTTCGAGCGATTCCTCGTATTCCCGGATGCTGATGCAGGCCGCGACGAATAAGGGCTGGCGCTCGTGCGTGCTCAATTTCCGGGACTGCGCCGACTACCGCAACCGTCTGCCGCGCCGCTACCATGCCGGGGAGACCAGCGACCTCCAGCACTTCCTGAAGACGCTGTCGCAGACCCTGAGCAGCCGCGCCATCGTCGCGGCCGGCTATTCGCTCGGCGGCAACGTACTGCTGAAATACCTCGGTGAGGCCGGCACGCTGTCACACCTGCGCGCCGCCGTCGCCGTCTGCGTTCCGCTCGACTTGCACCTGTGTGCAAAGGCACTTAATAATGGTTTTTCAAGGATTTACCAGCGCTATTTGCTAGGTTACATGAAGTCATCCGTGCGCCGGAAATTCAACCGCGACACGGCGGCTTTCGACTGGGAGCGAGCGATGCACGCACGCACGTTCGCGGAGTTCGACGACGCGGTCACGGCGCCGCTGCACGGCTTCGCCGGCATGCGCGATTACTACGACCGGTGCAGCTCCGGACAATACCTGAAGGACATCGCGACGCCGACGCTGATCATCAACTCGCTGGACGACCCGTTCATGACGCCGGGCGTAATTCCGCACCGCGACCGCCTGTCACCGCAGGTCACGCTCGAGATTTCCGAACGCGGCGGCCACGTCGGCTTCGTGTCGGGCGGCACGCCCTGGCGCCCGAAGTTTTACCTGCCCGGGCGGGTGATAGGGTTTCTGGGGGTTACCTGTAGGAGCGGCTTCAGCCGCGATCATCCGCCCGACATCGAGGAGATCGCGGCTGAAGCCGCTCCTCCTACGGGTGCCGATCCGGCGCCGCTGCAGCCGGACCTTACGCCGCCTCGACTTCCTTCATCGACAGGCGCACGCGGCCCTGGCGGTCGACTTCCAGCACCTTGACCTTGACGATGTCGCCCTCGGCCAGCTTGTCGCTGACCTTCTCGACGCGCTCGTTCGAGATCTGCGAGATGTGCACCAGGCCGTCCTTGCCCGGCAGGATCGTGACGAAGGCGCCGAAGTCCATCAGGCGCGCTACGCGTCCCTCGTAGACCCGGCCGACTTCGACGTCGGCCGTGATCAGTTCGATGCGGCGGCGCGCTTCCTTGCCGGAGGCGCCGTCGACCGACGCCACACGGACGGTGCCGTCCTGCTCGATGTCGATCGTCGCGCCCGTTTCTTCGGTGATCGCACGGATCACCGAGCCGCCCTTGCCGATCACGTCGCGGATCTTCTCGGGGTCGATCTTGAAGGTCATGATCGTCGGCGCCCACTCCGACATCTGCTCGCGCGGCGTGTCGATGACTTCGGCCATCTTGCCGAGGATGTGCAGCCGTGCGTCGTGTGCCTGGGCGAGTGCGATATTCATGATCTCGCGCGTGATGCCCTGGATCTTGATGTCCATCTGCAGCGCGGTGACACCGTCCTCGGTGCCGGCGACCTTGAAGTCCATGTCGCCGAGATGATCTTCGTCGCCGAGGATATCGGTCAGCACGGCAAAATCGTCGCCTTCCTTGATGAGACCCATCGCGACGCCCGCGACCGGTGCCTTGACCGGCACGCCGGCGTCCATCAGCGCAAGGCTCGTGCCGCAGACCGTGGCCATCGAGCTCGAACCGTTGGATTCGGTGATCTCCGAGACCACGCGGATGACGTAGCCGAAATCCTCGTGTTTGGGCATGACGGCGCTGATCCCGCGCTTGGCCAGCGCACCGTGGCCGATCTCACGGCGTTTCGGGGAGCCGATGAAGCCGGTCTCGCCGACCGAGAACGGCGGGAAGTTGTAGTGCAGCATGAAGGGCTCTTTGTATTCGCCCTCGATCGCGTCGATGATCTGCGCGTCGCGCCCGGTGCCCAGCGTCGTCGCGACGATCGCCTGGGTCTCGCCGCGGGTGAAGATTGCCGAGCCGTGGGCCCGCGGCAGCACGCCGACACGGACGTCGATCGGCCGCACGGTCTTGCGATCGCGGCCGTCGATGCGCGGTTCGCCGCGCAGCACGCGGCCGCGCACGATGCGCTTCTCGAGCTTGCGACAGCTGGTCCATGACCTCGGCCTCGGCATATTTCGCGCCCTCGCCGGCGGCGAGTGCCTGCGCCGTCGCCGCCTTGATCTCGGCGACCGCGACCTGGCGCTCCAGCTTGTCGGTGACCTGGTACGCCGCGGTCAGGCCGTCATTCGCCTGCGCTTCGACGGCGCCACGGAGCTCGGTGTCCTCTGCGGGCAGCTGCCACTCCCATGCCGGCTTGCCGGCCTCGGCAGCCAGTTCCCTGATCGCATCGATGGCAACCTGCATCTGCTCGTGACCGAACATGACGGCGCCGAGCATCACGTCCTCGGAGAGGCAATTCGCCTCGGACTCGACCATCAGGACCGCGTCGCTGGTGCCCGCGACGACGAGTTCCAGCGCCGACTCCTCGAGTGCATTGACGCCGGGATTCAGAACGTACTTGCCGTCCAGGTAACCGACCTTGGCGGCACCGATCGGGCCGGCAAACGGGATGCCGGACAGCGCGAGCGCCGCCGAGGCGCCGATCATCGCCGGGATGTCGGCATCGACGTCCGGGTTGAGCGACATGACCGTCGCGATCACCTGGACCTCGTTCTTGAAGCCCTTCGGAAACAGCGGCCGGATCGGCCGGTCGATCAGACGGCACACCAGTGTCTCTTTCTCGCTGGGGCGCCCTTCGCGCTTGAAAAAGCCGCCCGGGATCTTGCCGGCGGCGTAAGTCTTCTCTTGATAATTGACGGTCAGGGGGAAGAAATCCTTGCCCGGGTCCGCCGTCCTGCGACCCACGGCCGTGACCAGGACGACCGTCTCGGCCATGTCGACGAGTACCGCGCCGTCGGCCTGGCGGGCGATGGAGCCGGTCTCGAGAGTTACCTTGTGCTCTCCGAACTGGAAAGTCTTGACTATGGAATTCACTATTGTCTTCTCTGATTGAATACGTTTACGGCAACGGCGAAACGGCTCGTACCCGGTCGGGAACGGCGCGACGATCGCTTCATTGCCTGGTTTTGTGCGTCCTAACGACGCAGCCCGAGCCGGGAGATCAACTCGCGATAGCGGTCCTGGTCTTTCGCCTTGAGGTAATCAAGCAGCTTGCGGCGCTTGTTTACCAGCATCAACAGACCCTGACGGCTGTGGTGGTCCTTCTTGTGCTCGCCGAAATGCTCGGTGAGTTCGGAAATGCGTGCAGACAGCAATGCGACCTGCACTTCCGGAGAGCCGGTGTCGGCCTCTCCTCTGGAATATTCGGCGATGATGGAACTCTTCGCCTCACTCGACAGTGACATCTTGCATTTACCTCGGTACTTTCTCTTGGGGCCCTTTTTGGAAGCGCGGTATTCTAGCCTCTGTCCAAGCCCATTAACAGGCCAAAATCAAATATCTACGAGTTTTTTTCGCCCGTATTGAAGAGCCGGCGCGGCGCCAGGCGGCCGTCCGCTGCCCGTTCGCCGACCCCCAGGAATCCGCCCGCGGCATCGTAAACCCGCACCGTGCCGGGCGCCTCCGCAGGCCCCGCGGCCACCGTCTGGCCGTGCGCGAAACGGCGGCTCTGCGCCGGTTCGAGCCGGATCTCCGGCAGCCCGGCCAGCGCCTGATCGGGCGGCAGCAGGCGGCGCCGCAGCGCCTCGGCGCCCTCGTCCTCGAAGCCCGCCAGATCGTGCATGTCTTCGGCCCGGAATCCGGCCACCGATTCCCGGTGCAGGGCCGCCGTGTGCGCCACGGTGCCCGCGGCCCGGGCGATGTCCTCGACCAGCGTCCGCACGTAAGTGCCCTTCGAACAGCGCACGCGGAACACGAGGCGCCGGCCGGCGGCCTCCAGCAGGCCGATCTCGCCGATCCGGATCGGGCGCGGGTCGCGCTCGACCGTCTCGCCGCGCGCGGGCCAGCTCGTACAGGCGCTTGCCGTCTTTCTTCAGCGCCGAATACATCGGCGGCACCTGCATCGACTCGCCGCGGAACGCTGCAGGATGGCGTCCCACTCATCGCGCGACAGGTCGGGGACCGGCGCCTCGCGACGGTCGCCCGTCGCCGTCGCCGGTGTCGGTGGCGGTCCCGAGACGAGCCGTGACGCGATAACCTTGTCGGCATCGAGCAGGAATGCCGCAGACCTTGGTCGCCTCCCCGAAACACAGCGGCAGCATGCCCGTCGCAGCCGGATCGAGGCTGCCGGCATGGCCCGCTTTGCGCGCGTTCGAGCAGGCGCTTCACCCGCTGCAATGCCTGGTTGGACGTCAGCCCGGCAGGCTTGTCCAGCAACAGGATGCCGTATCGACCGGCTCGCGACGCGCTCGTCGTTCGCGCGGGCGTTCAGTCCTCGGATCGGCGTGCTCGCCGTCTGCCGTGCAGCGCGTCGTCGTCAGTCTGATCGATGTGGGCGCCGCGTTCGGCGCTGTCGTCGTGTATGAAGCGCAGTTCGGGCACATGGCGGGTCTTGAGCGCAGCCCGCCCGAGCTTCGAGCGCAGGAATCCGCGGCCGCATGGCGGAGTCCGTCCAGCGCCGGTTCGCCGGGCTCGTCCGGATCCGAGCAGGCTGAAGTACACCGTGCGGCGCCGAGGTCGCGAGACAGGTCACACGGACGTCAGCGACACGTGTCCGAGGCGCGGATCCTTGGTCTCGCAGCGGATGAGCCCGCTGAGCGTCCGCAGCACCTCGGTGGCGAGGCGCTGATTGCGTGAGAATTCCCGCGGCATTGACGGACCCGAATCAGTCGAGCGTGCGTGCGACTTCCACGCGTTCGTAGCACTCGATGTGATCGCCGACCTGGACATCGTTGTAGTTCTTGACGCCGATGCCGCATTCGGTGCCGGCGCGCACCTCGTTGACGTCGTCCTTGAAGCGCCGCAGCGATTCGAGCTCGCCTTCGATAGATGACGACGTTGTCGCGCAGCACGCGGATCGGGTTGTACGCGACGCACGTAGCCCTCGATGACCATGCAGCCGGCGACGTCGCCGAACTTGCGGCGAGCGGAACACTTCCTCGCACCTCGGCCAGTGCCGACGATCTGCTCGCGGATCTCCGGCGCCAGCATGCCGGACAGGGCCTGCCTTCACGTCGTCGATCGCTTCGTAGATGATGCTGTAGTAGCGCACGTCGACGCCCGATCTCCTTGATCGCCGCTGCGGGCGGCAGCGTCGGCACGCACGTTGAAGCCGATGATCGACGGCGTTGGACGCGGCCGCGAGGTTGACGTCCGATCTCCGTGATGCCGCCGACGCCCGAGCTCGAGACACATTGACCTTGACTTCGTCGTTGGACAACTTCGACCAGCGCGTCGCGCAGCGCCTCCGCGCTGCCCTGCACGTCGGCCTTGATGACGAGCTGCGATCGTCGAGCTCGCGCCGTCGCCCATCTGGCTGAACATGTCCTCGAGCTTGGCGGCCTGCTGTTGTGCGAGCTTCGCCTCGCGCGCTTGCTCTGCCGGAATTCGGCCACCTCGCGCGCCTTGCGCTCGTTCTTGACGACCAGGAACTCGTCGCCGGCGTTCGGCGTCTGGACAGGCCGAGCACCACGACCGGCATCGACGGGCCGGCGCTCTTCGATCTGCGTTGCCGAGCTCGTCGAACATCGCGCGCACGCGGCCGTATTCCTGCTCCGGCGATGATCATGTCGCCGGGATTGAGCGCTGCCGGCCTGCACCAGCACCGTCGCCACGGCGCCACGGCCCTTCTCGAGACTCGACTCGATCACGACGCCCTGCGCGGGGCCTTCCGCGATCGCCTTGAGCTCCAGCACTTCGGCCTGCAGCAGGATCGCCTCGAGCAGTGCATCCATGCCTTCGCCGGTCTGCGCCGAGACATTGACGAACATGGTTGTCGCCGCCCCAGTCCTCGGGGATGACCTCGTGCTGGGACAGCTCGTTCTTGACCCGCTCCGGGTCGGCGTCCTCTTGTCGATCTTGTTGACCGCGACGACGATCGGCACACCGGCCGCCTTGGCGTGCTGGATCGCCTCGATCGTCTGCGGCATGACGCCGTCGTCGGCGGCGACGACGAGCACGACGATATCGGTCGCCTGTGCGCCGCGCGCCCGCATCGCCGTGAAGGCCGCGTGACCCGGGCGTGTCGAGGAAGGTGATCGTTGCCCTTGTCGGTCTCGACGTGATAGGCGCCGATGTGCTGCGTGATGCCGCCGGCCTCGCCCGCCGCGACCTGGTGCGGCGGATGTAGTCGAGCAGCGAGGTCTTGCCGTGGTCGACGTGGCCCATGATCGTCACGACCGGCGGACGCGCCACTTCCTCGCCCGTGAGCTGTTCCTCACCGGCGAGCAACTGCTCGTCGACGTCGGCCTGGGAGATAGGCCTTGCGACGTGGCCGATTTCCTCGACGACCAGCGTCGCCGTGTCCTGGTCGATGACCTGGTTGATCGTGACCATGGCGCCCATGTTGAACAGCACCTTGACGACCTCGTTGCCCTTGACGGCCATGCGCTGCGCGAGCTCGGCCACCGCGATAGTCTCCGGGATCTCGACCTCGTGCACGACCGGCGCCGTCGGCATCTCGAAGCCGTGCTGGGAGTCGCCGCTGAGGGACACCGGCCGCCGGCGCGTCGGCGTCTTGCGCTTGCGCCGGCCGCTCTTGTCGCCGGCCACGTGCAGTTCCTTGCGGCCGTAGCGGGTTTCCGACTGTTTGGACTTCGACTTTTCCTTTGTGCGACGGGTCTTTGCGTCCTGTTCGGCTTTCTCGAGGCGCGCCTTTTCCTCTGCCGCGGCGGCAGCGGCGGCCTCGACCGCCTTGCGCGCCTCTTCCTCGGCATCCTGGCGCTCACGTTCGGCTTTCTTGCGCGCTTCTTCCTCGAGGCGAGCGGCCTCTTCCTTCGCAGCCTGTTCGCGCTCTTGCTCGAGCTTCTCCGCCTCGACGCGCTGTTCTTCCTCGCGACGCTTGCGGTCGAGCTCTTCCTGTTCCTGTTGCGCCTGTTTCTCGAGGACGTCGCGTTTGATGTAGGTGCGCTTCTTGCGGACCTCGACATTCACCGTGCGCGACCGGCCCTGTGCGCCGGACAGCCGCAGTTCCGACTGTGACTTGCGCTTGAGCGTGATGCGCCGGGGCGCGGCAGTCGTCGTCACACCGGCTTCCTGCCCGTGGCTGCGACGCAGGTGCGTCAGCAGCTCGAGCTTCGCATCCTCGCTGATCTTGTCGTCGGAGCCATTGACCTTGATGCCGGCCTCGTCGAGCTGCGTCAGCAGCTTGTCGACCGGTACCTTCAGCACCTCGGCGAATTGTGCAACTGTCACATCAGCCATTCTTCAACTCCATCCGTCACTCGTCGCCGCCGACCTCAGGCCTGCTTTTCCTCTTCGAACCAGTGCGCGCGGGCGGCCATGATCAGGCTGGCAGCCGCTTCGGCATCCATGTCGTTGATCTCGAGCAGGTCGTCGGTGGCGAGTTCGGCGAGATCTTCGCGCGTCACGACGCCTTTGCTTGCCAGCAGGAACGCCAGGCCCTGGTCCATGCCTTCGACGTTGAGCAGGTCCTCGGCCGGCTCGGCCTCGTCGATCTTCTCTTCCTGACGATCGCCTGGGTCAGCAGCACGTCGCGCGCACGGCTGCGCAGCTCGTCGACGATCTCCTCGTCGAACTCCTCGATCTCGAGCAGTTCCGAAGTCGGCACGTAGGCCACTTCCTCGATCGTCGAGAAGCCTTCCTGCACCAGGATCAGCGCGACTTCCTCGTCGACATCGAGCTGCTTGAAGAACAGCTCGATCAGCTCGCGCATCTCGGACTCGCTCTTCTCCTCGGCATCGGCGGCCGTCATGACATTGAGCTCCCAGCCGGTCAGCTCGCTGGCGAGCCGGATGTTCTGACCGCCGCGCCCGATCGCCTGGCGACAGCTTGTCCTCTTCGACCGCGATGTCCATGCTGTGCGAGTCCTCGTCGACGACGATCGACACGACCTCGGCCGGCGACATGGCGTTGATGACGAACTGCGCCGGGTTTTCGTCCCAGAGAATGATGTCGACGCGCTCGCCGGCGAGCTCGTTCGACACGGCCTGCACGCGCGAGCCGCGCATGCCGACGCAGGCACCGACCGGGTCGATTCGCTTGTCGTTGCTGCGAACCGCGATCTTGGCCCGCAGACCCGGGTCGCGGGCCGCGCCGAGGATATCGATCAGTCCCTGGCCGACTTCCGGCACCTCGATCTTGAACAGCTCGATCAGGAACTGCGGCGACGTGCGGGTCATGAACAGCTGCGGGCCGCGGGGTTCGGAACGGACCTCGACCAGCAGCGCCTTGATGCGGTCCTGCGGACGCACGGGCTCGCGCGGCATCATCTGGTCGCGCGGCACGAAGCCCTCGGCGTTGCCGCCGAGGTCGATGTAGACGCCGTTGCGATCGACGCGCTTGACGAGGCCCGACAGCAGCTCGCCCTCGCGGTCCTGGAATTCCTCGACGACCTGCTCGCGCTCGGCCTCGCGGACCTTCTGCACGATGACCTGCTTGGCGGTCTGCGCGGCGATGCGGCCGAATTCGACCGACTCCATCGGCACCTCGACGTAGCCGCCGGGCTGCGCGTCCGGGTCGATGTCCACCGCGTCGATCATGCGCAGCTCGCGATCCGGCACCTCGAGTTCGGTCGAGTCGTCCTCGAACACCTTCCAGCGGCGGAAGTGTCGTAGTCGCCCGATCATGCCGGTCGATCGCGACGCGCACGTCGATATCGTCGCCGTGCTTGCGGCGCGTCGCCGAGGCGAGTGCCGCCTCGATCGCCTCGAAGATGATCTCCTTCTCCACGCCCTTCTCGTTCGAGACGGCGTCGACGACCATCAGAATTTCTTTGCTCATCACTCCAAACTCCAATACGTCCCGCAGCCGCGCGGCTCAGGGCACCAGCCGGGCCGTGTGGATCGTCGCCAACGGCAGCTTGTGCGTCACCCCGTCCACCTCGACCACGATGTTCTCGTCATCCGAGGACACCAGCGTGCCCCGGAAACCCTTGCGGCCCCCCACCGGGAACCGCGTCCTGACCTTGATCGTTTGACCGGCAAACCGTTGAAAATGCTCCCTTTTCGTCAGTTTCCGGTCCAGCCCGGGCGACGACACCTCGAGGTTGTAATGGCCCGGCAGCGGATCCTCCACGTCGAGCAGCGCGCTCACCGCGCGGCTGACCTTCCCGCAGTCGTCGAGGCCGATGCCTTCCGGACGGTCGATGAACAGGCGCACGTAGCCGTTCCTGCCTCCGAGCTGCATCTCGACGTCGGTCAGCTCGTAACCCAGACGCTCGACCGTCGGCAACAGCATCGCCGTCAGCTCGTCAACCGTCATCGTCGCACCTAACTACTTATTTATAAACAAAAAATGGGCCCATGGCCCATTCTCATCCTGCACCTCGCAGCCGACTTGCGGCATTAAAAAACCCCTTGTCGGGGCCTCTTCTGCGAAGACTCTGACTGCGCGGCGTCAACCACACCACCACGCATTGGCGGCGGATTATACGGCAGTCCGGCGAGGGGGTGCAATGATCGCACGGCACCCGAAGAGCCGCGCCGCGAATCTGCTAGAATCCCGCGGACCCGGCCAGGTTGCGGGCGATTAGCTCAGTTGGGAGAGCGCTGCATTCACATTGCAGAGGTCACTGGTTCGAGCCCGGTATCGCCCACCACTGTCAATCGGAACGCGTGAAATCGCTGTAGCGGGTTTCCGGTGCGCGGCCGCGTTCGAGCGTGCGTCTGAACGCGGTCCGATTGATGTAGTCGACGACGTCCGTCAGCGACTCGATACCGCAGGCTTCCGGCATGGAGGCGATGTCGCTGTAATGTTCCGGGACGATGGTCGTCTCGAACGAAGCCTTTTCCGTCATTCTTGTGTGTTCTGCCGGCACGGATGGTTTTGCTTTGAGATGCAAGCTTAGCGCAAACCCGGCTCGCGCAAAAATATTTCCCCGGCGTTTCCGATCCTGACACTCTGCTTCAAGATCGTTTACAAGCCGCTGTTATCGATACGTTTTCCGGGTATTACCGTGAACCGTGCGGCGCGCGACCTGCCGTCGTTCGTCCCTAACCGTCACTCTCCGGCCGGACGTCCCGCGACACCAGGCCGACGCCGACCAGTATCAGCAGCGTCCCGAGCGTCCGCAACGGCGTCGCGGTCTCGGCCAACAGCGGCCAGTGCGTCGCACCCACGTAGACCAGGATGTAGCTCAGGCTCAAGGTCGGATACGCGAAGCTCAGCGGGTAGCGTACGAGCACGGCGAGCCACGACAGCAGCGAGCAGCCATACGCGCCCAGTCCCGTGACGGTCCAGGCGATCGGCCCGACCAGGGACCCCGCCGATTCCGGACTCATCCCCTGCGCCAGCGGGTTGCCGACGGCATGCAATTCCTGCATCCCCGCCTTCATGCAGAGCTGGCCCGCAGCCGACAGCACGATCGAGCACAGCAGCAACGCGATGCCGAGACGGGGATTGCCGGCCGACTTCACGTCTGCGCCACCAGCGCGATCCCGGCGGCTATCAGCACGACCCCGAACCAGCGATAGGCCGGAACGTGTTCCTGCAGGTAGAGCCGCGAGAACAACACGACCAGCACCGAACCCAGGCTCAGGAACGGGAAGGCTCTGCTCACGTCCATGCGGTACAGCACCAGCAGCCAGAGGCCGGTGCCGGCAACGAGGCACAGGCCCGCAATCAGCAGCTCGGGAGAGAACAGCGCTCGCAGCCATTCACCGGGCAGCCGCGTCCCGAACAGGCGCCGGCGCGCGCCGAGTTTCTGAAAAACCTGGCTGGTGCTGAGCAGCAGTACTGCGATCAGGAGGATGGCATCGTCCATTCCGCGGTCAATCCTGGCGCAAGGCGGACGCCTGCCAGCAGACGTCGCCTTCCCGGCCCTCGATCGGCGCCTGCGCGATCCAGTCCCGCGCGCCGACGTCGTCGATCTGCCGCAGGCTCCCCAGCGGACCGACACCGATGCCCCTGTCGCGACAACGCTGCAGGAACCGGTCGAACAGGGGCGCACGGACGATCCCCTCGACCTCGGCATGGATGGTCAGCACGTTGAGTCCGTCAGGCCGCAGGTAATCGAGGAGGCGTTCATTGTAGTTGTCGTCGGTGACGCCTCCCCTGCCGATGAGTTCGTCGTAGGTCGGCATCGTCGTCGGCACCTGCACGGCATACTCGCGACCGTCCCGCGCCGGGATGAACACGCCGCGGCCGCGGCAGTCACTGTTGTAGCGGAAGCCGAGCATGGACTTGGCTTCCAGCACACGCTCGTTGCATACCCATCCGGCAGCGGCCGACGTGTCGGGGCGCCGCCCGATCAGCTCGCTCAGCAGATCGGTACCGCGCGACAGTTCCTCGTACAGCGCCTGCACGTCCATTCGCGGCGCCCGCCGTTGCCAGCGCTGATGGTCCCAGGCGTGCAGGCCGATGTCGTGCCCGGCCGCGTCGGCATCCCGGATCACCTCGCCGAGATGCGTGCCGATCACACGACCGGGCCACAGGGTGCCGGCGAACAGGATCCCCCAGCCATACAGGCTGGCGGCGTTCGAGCGCAGCATCTTGATAAGGAAGCTCGGCCGCAACAACCGCCACAGGTGCCGTCCCATGTTGTCCGGCCCGACCGAAAAGTAGAAGGTCGCCTTGATGTCATGCCGGGCCAGGGTATCGAGCAGCCGGGGCACGCCGTCGCGCGTTCCCCGATACGTATCGACGTCGATTCGAAGGGCGATCTGCGTCACGTTCCGGCGGCAGCCTGTCCGGCCTTCGAATCCGACTCGCGCGGCTCGAGGTGATCCTTCAGGAAGAAGTCGAGGGTCTGCGCGACCGACACTTCCAGCGGGATCTTCGGCTCCCAGGACAGGTATTTGATCGCATTCCGGATACTGGGACGGCGATGGGTCACGTCCTGATAGCCGTCGCCGTAGTACGACTTGCTCTCGATCTCGCGCAGCCCGGCGAACGGCGGGAAATGACCGCGCAGCTCGTGCTTCTCGAACTCGCTGACGACGAGCTTCGCGAGTTCCTTGATGCTGGCTTCATTTTTCGGATTGCCGATATTGAAGATCTTGCCGTCGCATACGCCGTTGTCGTTCTCGATGATGCGGTACAGGCATTCGATCCCTTCCGAGACATCCGTGAAACAGCGCTTCTGCTCGCCGCCATCGATCAGCAGCAGCGGCGTACCCTCGACGAGATTGAGGATGAGCTGTGTAATCGCCCGGGAGCTGCCGATCCGTGCCGCGTCGAGGCTGTCCAGGCGCGGCCCGAGCCAGTTGAACGGCCGGAACAGAGTGAATCGCAGGCCGTCGCGTTGACCGTATGCCCAGATGACCCGGTCGATGAGTTGCTTGCAGGCCGAATAGATCCAGCGTTGCTTGTTGATCGGGCCGACGATCAGGCGGGACGTGTCTTCGTCGAACTCCGGATCGTCGCACATGCCGTACACTTCCGAGGTCGAGGGGAAGATCACCCGCTTCCCGTATTTCGCGCAATAGCGGATGATCTTCAGGTTCTCCTCGAAATCGAGCTCGAAAACCCTGAGCGGGTTGCGCGTGTACTCGATCGGCGTCGCGATGGCGACCAGCGGGATGATCACGTCGCACTTCTTGATGTGATACTCGATCCACTCGCTGTGAATCGAGATGTCGCCTTCGTGAAAGTAGAAATTCGGGTGCGATTCCAGGCGTTTGATGGCGGCATTGTTGAGATCCATGCCGTGGACTTCGTAATGGTCCTCCTGCAGCAGCCGTTCGCTGAGGAAGTTGCCGATGAAGCCGTTGATGCCCAGTATCAGGACGCGCGTCTTGCGGGTGGTCGTCACGCGCCGTTCCGGCGCCTTCTGGAGCCGCGATCCCTCCACCAGAGACAGGTCCTCGGCGAGCTGCTCACCGCGCGAGTAGATCCCGTCGCGCTGCTGCGCGTAGTTGACGCGCAGCACGCCCTCGCCACAACTCACTTCCAACGGATCGGCCGACAGGATGGTGCCGGGCGGCTTGTCGTGCGACGCCGCGCGGGCTTCGGCCTGCCAGATCAGCAGCTGGTTCGAGCCCGCATAGGTGAATGCGCCGGGATAGGGGCGCGTCACGGCCCGCACGAGATTCGCAATCTCCTGCGCCGAATTCTCCCAATCGATCTCACCGTCCGCCGGCTTGCGACGGCCGAAATACGTCGCGGCGGAGGCATCCTGCGGGGTCCGCGGCGCCTTGCCGGCACGGATCAGCGGCAGATACTCGGCGAGCATGGCTTCGGCCGCCGCGGCGAGATTGCGGTTGAGCGTCGCGGCATCGTCCTGCGGCCCGATCGGTACGGCCCGCTGGCAGACGATGTCGCCCGCGTCCGGCTGCGGCGTCATGTAATGCAAGGTCACGCCGGTCTCGGTCTCGCCGTTCAGGATGGCCCAATTCGCCGGCGCGCAGCCCCGATATTTCGGCAACAGCGAGCCATGCAGATTGAGACATCCCGCAGGCGGTATCGCCAGCAGGTCTGCGGAGACGAGCTTGCGATAATAAAACGAGAACAGGATGTCCGGTTCGAGCTCGCGGATTCGCTGCAGCCAGAGCGGGTGATTGATGTCCGTGGGCGCGAACACCGGCAGATCCCTGTGTGCCGCAAGCTCAGCGACCGACCTGAACCAGATGTTCTCGTTCTGTGCATCCGCATGCGTGATGACCGCGGCGATGTCGAATCCGTTCGCCAGCAGAGACTCGATTCCGACACAGCCCATATCGTGATAGGCAAGAACAATTGTCCGCATTAACGTCCCTTCAATATCAAGAGGTGCATTGAATTACCGCAGGACCGATCAGGGCCCGCTCCGTTGCCAGATTGCCAGGTAACGCCGCGGGCCGAATTTGCGCTCCTGCACCAGCTCATACCCTGATTCCGGTTTCAGCGCCACTGTCCGGCCGTGCTTGCCCTGAACCACGACAAATCCCGGCCTGATTTGTTCGACCTGGTCGTCGTCCAGGACCACGACGCGCCGTCCGGTAACGAACGGCACGATCCCGTCGAACGTCTCATCGATGTCCCCGACGGCGTAGATGGCCTGCCCGGCAGGAATCTGCTCGTCGATCCATGCGACGAAGGGCCGCATGCTGATCTCCGGTTCCAGCAACCGGACCACGACGACGAGCAATCCGAACACGCCGGCCAGCGACGCCGTGCCGAGCGCGACGAGCGCCGCTCTCTCGCGGCGCATCCGGGACAGTACGATCAACGCCGACAGGACGACGGCGAGTGCGACCAAATAGCCGACGGCAAGCGCATCCGGGTGCTGCACGTAGTTCATAACGGCAGCGGCCGGTGCTGCGGCGTATGCCGCGACCAGCGCAACCTGGATCCACCAGGGCCAGGAGCTTACGGCCCGCGTCCCCGCGCGCCGGAACCACGCCGCGGCGTGTGCCGCGAGCAGCAGTGCCAGCAGCGGCAGTAACGGGAGCAGGTAGATCTCGCGCTTGGTCGTCGACGCACTCAGGATCAGCAGCATGCCCAGGCACACGGCAGCCAGATAGCTGCGCAGCTCGACCGCGGGCATTCGATCGTCCCGCCAGCGGCTCGGCCGGAACAGGTCGACGAACGGCACCCACCAGGGCAGGACGGCGACCGGCAAGGCTGTCAGGTAGTAATAGAAGGGCCGGCCGTGGCCGGTCGATTCCGGTGTCGTGAAGCGCTGCACGTGATTCACCCAGAACCATTCCTTGACCGCATCGTAGCCGGCCTCGCGGTACACGAGCCAGGCGAACAGTCCCGTTGCCGCAAGCACGACGGCGACGCCTGCGACCGGGAACAGCGCCCGGACGGGTTGCAGGCTGCGCTTGCGGACGGCAAACACGATGATGCCGCTGCCCAGCAATATGGGTCCGATCAGACCCTTGGTCCACAGCGCCAGCACCAGTGCGACGTAGAACACGGCCGCGGGAGCGAGACCGCCCCGTTCGCGGATGAGGTCCCAGCCCGCCCAGCACGCGATGCTGAGCCACAACATGAGCATCGGATCGATGAGCACCCAGTGCGAAGAGACCAGGAACTGCGCGCTCGTCGCCAGGCCGAATGCCGCGAGCAGGCCGACACCGGCGGAAAAGTCGCGACGCCCCCAGAGAAATACGACCAGCAGGGTCAGGAAGCTCGCTGCGGCACTCACGCTGCGCGCCAGCGCCGGCGATGACTTGCCGAAGGTCGCGAACACGCCGGCGACGGTCCAGTAGTACAGTGGCGGCTTCTCGATGAACGGGTGCCCGTTCAGCGTCGGCACGACGCTCGGCGCGAGCCACATCTCCCGGCTGATCTCGGCCTCCCGCGGCTCGTCCGGCGTCCAGAGATCCCGCCCGATCGCGAGCCAACAGGCGACGAACAACAAGCCAAGGACGACGACCGTGCTGCGCGGTCCGGGCCCTGCCGCCCAAGGCGTCGGTACCGCTCCGGGGCCGTTCATGCCGGCCTCTGGCGCGCCCTTCGCTCACCTTCGGCAAGCTGCACCGTCGACTCCGCCCCGGATGCATCGACGCCGCCGACCGTCTCACGCACCAGGTAGCGGGGCCTGCCCTGCACGTCTCTCGAGATCCTGCCGATGTACTCGCCGAGCAGTCCCATGCCGAGGAGTTGCACGCCCAGGAATATGAACAGCACAGCGAAGATCGTAAACACGCCCTCCGCCGCCCAATCCGGACCCAGTACGAAGCGCAGGACCAGCAACAGGAAGCCGAATGTTGCCCCGAGCAGGGCCAGGCCTGTGCCGATGATGCTCAGCAGGCGCAGCGGTACCGTCGAGGCGCTGACCAGCAGGTCGAAATACAGATTGAGGAGTGACCAGATGCCGTACTTCGATTTGCCGGCACTGCGTTCGGCATGCTCGACGAGCACCTCGCCCGCATGGCCGGCGAAGGAATTCGCCAGCGCCGGGATGTACGCGCTGCGCTCCCGGCATTCGAGGATCGCATCCACGATGTCCCGGCGATACGCGCGCAGCATGCATCCGTAGTCTCCCACGGTGATGCCTCCGAGCCTGTGCATGATCGCGTTCATGATCCGGGACGCGAGCTTCCGGAAGATCGAGTCCTGCCGCTTGCGGCGCACGCCTCCCACCACGTCGCAGCCCTGCCGGATGGCATCGAGAAGCTTCGGAATCTCCTCGGGAGGATTCTGCAGGTCTGCATCGAGGGTGACGACGACGTCGCCGCGCGCGGCGGCGAGTCCCGCCCGGACCGCCGCATGCTGGCCGTAGTTCCGGTTCAGCAACACCCCCAGCACGTGTACCGGGTCGCGACTCGCGGCTTCCCGGATCAGCGCCTCCGACGCGTCGGAACTGCCGTCGTTGACGAGCACGATCTCGAAGTCGTCCTGCAAGCCCGAGCCGACCTCGAGACAACGCTCGAGTAACTCCGGCAGGTTGGCCTCTTCGTTGTATACCGGGATGACGAATGAGACGAGGTCGGCACTCAATTTTTGCCCCCGTCGACAATGGCCCTGATCGCGTCGACGACCCGATCCACATCGGAGCGCTGCATGTCCGGAAACATCGGCAGGGAGACGATCCGCTCCGAGTTCCATTCCGTATTCGTAAGGGGCGAAGCGACCAGGTCCATCGACCGGTAATACGCGTGCGTATGCGCGGCACGAAAATGCAGTCCCGTGCCGATATTGCGCGCCTTCATCTCCGCCATGAACGCGTCCCGATCGATCCCCGTCCGTTCGGGCTCGATCCGGACGATATACAGATGCCATGCATGGCCCATCGGGTAGTCCGGAATGCCCAGCGGCGTGACGCCGTCGATGTCGGCGAGCGACTCCGCATAGTATTCGGCCAACGTCGCGCGCCTCGCATTCATGTCATCGAGTCGCGCGAGCTGGCTCACTCCCAGTGCGGCATTCATGTCGGGCAGGTTGTACTTGTAGCCGGGTTCCAGCACCTCGGCTTGCGGCGCACGGCCCTGGGTCTCCCGCTGAAACGTGTCCTGGCCGAGGCCGTGAAATCGCAAGCGGCGGATCTCGTCGGCGAGGTCGTCGCGGTCCGTGCAGACCATCCCGCCTTCACCGGTCGTCATGTTCTTGATGGGATGAAACGAGAACACCGTGGTACCCCGGGCGCCGATCGGCCGCTCCTTGTAGGTCGTCCCCGCGGCATGTGCGGCATCTTCGATCACCATCGCTCCGTGGCGTTCCGCGAGCGCATAGATCGGGTCGAGGTCGACCGAGGCGCCGGCATAATGCACGGGCACGATGAGCCTGGTCCGCTCGCTCATCGCCGGTTCGATCAGCTCGGCGCTGGTCATGAGCGTATCCCGGTCGATGTCGACGAACACCGGCGTGGCGCCGCGCAGCACGATCAGGTTGACGGTGGATACCCAGGTCATGGACGGGGTGATGACTTCGTCACCGGGTCCTATCCCGAGCGCGTGGAACAGCAGATGCATCCCCGCCGTCGCGGACGTCAGGGTGACGGCATGCACGCCACCGAGCCGTTTCGAAAACTGCTCCTCGAGTTCGGCGCAGCGGCTGCCGGTCGTGAGCCAGCCCGACTCCAGAACGGCCCGCACGGCGTCGAGATCGGTGCGGGTGATCGACGGCCGCGAAAACGGCAGGAATGCCGACTCGGCGCCGGATTGCGAGCGAGCCCTCGTAACAGAATCAGTCAACTGAATGTTCCCTTCGCTCGGCGGGTCATGATGTCGGTTGGACCGCAATACGCGCAAAAATTCGGCTCATTCCCGCGTTGCTGCCGCGAGAGCTTAAGGCATAGGCCCGCTCAGGTCCATTGCCGCCGGCGGCCTACATTGGGACTTCTCAATGTTCGGCCAACGTTGCGGTAATGAGCGCGGCAGTATGGTCGCGGGGTGCCTTTTGCCACGGCCTCAAGATCGAAATCTCGTGCGGCCTCCAGGCTCGGCACGGTGCTCATCTGTGCCGCACTGATCGGCGCCTGCGCAAGCTACACGGCGGCACCGGTTGACGTACACGACGTGGCCGACGTCCAGCGCGGGCGTGCACTGCAGATGGACGCCGTCGACGCGGAACTGGCCCGGATCGCTCCCGACTATGACTGGCAGGGAGGCGAATGGAATCCGCTCACCCTGCTGGCGGCCGCACTGACGTCCAGCCCCGAGATCGCACGCGCGCGGGCGACCCTGGCCGCGGCCCGGGCCGAAGCGGCCGCCGCGCGCATCGGCCCCGGGCCGACCCTGAGCCTCACGGCCGAATACGCCTTCAATCCGCCCGAAACTTCGAACTGGCTGTATGGGATTGCGTCCGATTTCCTGCTCGACCGGGGCGGACGGCGCGAGGGTCGGATCGAAGCGGCAGACGTTGCGGCGCGAGCCGCGGAATTCGACTATGCCGCGGCGGTCTGGTCCGTACGCATGGCCGTTCGGCGAGCCTTCGACAAGCGTGCTGTATCGATCCGGGAAGCGGACGTGGCTTCCCGGCTCGTGGCGATGCGTCGCCGCCAGTTCGATGCCGTGCGGCGCCGCGTCGAAGCCGGCGAGGTGTCCCGTCTCGAACTCGACCGTGTCCGCGCTGACCTGTCCGGGAGTCTGCAGACCGAACTCGGCGCACGGGCCGCCATTTCGCGGGCGACCGTCGACCTGCTCGCGGCGCTCGGGCTCCCTTCGAATGCGATCGAGGCTGACCGCATCGCCACCGCGCCCACCGCAGATCTGCCAGCCCTGCCCGCGGTCACGCCCGCACAAGTCGCGAGTTCGCTCGAGCTTCGCACCGAGATCCTGCAGGCGACGGCCGCCTACGACCGCTCCGAGGCTGCGCTGCGCGTCGCGGTGGCGTCGCAATACCCGCAGGTGAGTCTCGGGCCGGGCTACACCTGGGAACGCGGCCTGGCGAAATTGCCCTTCAACCTGTCGCTTACTCTGCCGACTTCGGACCGCGCGCATGCCATGATCGCCGCCGCCGAAGCGCGTCGAGCCGAAGCCGGCAAACGACTCGAAGCGGCCGTCGCTGCAGTCACCTCGAGCATCGCCCAGGCCGACACCGATTATCGCGCCGCCTTCGCCGCCCTCGACCTCGTCCGCAGCGAGACGCTGCCCACCGCGACGGCCCTCGCACACCAGGCCGACGTGGAATTCGACGCCGGCGCGATCAACCGGGCCGACTGGGCGGCATCGCAGGCGGGATTGCTGACGGCGAAGCTCGACGAGATTGCCGCTGCCGGTGCCGTGCTCACCGCCGAAGCCACACTCGAGGATGCGCTGCGCCGGCCGCTGCGCCCGCCCGAGACCGTTATCGGTTCCACCCTGTTCACACCTTCGACGGAGAGTGATCGATGAAGCGCCTATGGCACGCCCTGCTCCTTGCGGCCCTGTCTGCTCACACACAAGCATCGCCCGCTACGGCGTCGCCCGACGCGGAGGCGATCGCCGTCAGCTTGAGCGAGCCTGCCCAGGAGAGGATGGGCGTCGAGAGCGAGGCACTCGCCGAGCGCACGACGCACGACAGTGTGCCGGCCGTCATCCGCACGATCGATCCGGGACCGCTGGCGATGCTCGATTCGGATCTCGCCGGAGCGACGATCGCCGCAGCCTCGTCGGACCAGGAACTGCAGCGGACGTCGAGCCTTGCGGCGCAAGACCAGAGCGCATCGCAACAGGCGCTCGAAGCGGCGCGGGCGAAGGCGGCGGCCGACAACGCGTCGCTGACGCTGCTCCGGCGGCGACTGGCGCTCGAATGGAGTCCGGCCTTCGGCGCGATGACGGCCGAGCAGCGCAGCGCCCTCGTCAATGCGGTCGCCGCCGGCAGCGCGGCACTGCTGCGCGCCGATGCACCGCAACACCCGGAGGGTATCGAGGGTCGAGTCCTCGTCGAGGCCACGGCCGGCCAGCCGCCCATTGCGGCGGATCCGCTGGGACTCTCAGGCACGGCCGATCCGCGCATGCAGACGATCGGACTTTACTGCGTCGTGCGCGGCACGCAGGCCGGGACGCTGCGGCCGGGTCGCGTATTCAGCGGTTCGATCGAGACGGGCAGCAAGATCACGGGCGTCGTGCTGCCGCGATCCGCGATCGTCCGGCTGGACGGCAGCGATTGGGTCTACGTCCGCACCGGCGACGAGTCCTTCGAACGCCGCGAAGTCGTCGACGCGCACCAAATGCAAGACGGCTGGTTCGTGCCCGCCGGATTCCCGCCGGGAACGGAGGTCGTCGTCCGCGGCGCCGGTTCCCTGGTCGCCCTCGAGCGCAAGGGACCTGAAGGCGACGAGGCCGACGAGGACTGAGTACGATGCTGCGCACGATCGTAGCCAAGGCGCTCGAATTCCCGATACTCGTCCTGCTGTTGTCGGTGTTCCTGGTCGTGTACGGAACGTTCCGGCTGACTCAGACCGAGTTCGAGGTCTTCCCCGAATTCGTCCCTGCGCAGGCGAGCGTACAGGTCGAGGCGCCTGGCCTGTCGGCCGGCCAGGTGGAGATGCTGGTCACCAAGCCGCTCGAAGATGCGATCAACGGGGCGACCGGCGTCGCGGCCGTCCGCTCGCGATCGGCACAGGGGCTCGCGGTCGTGGACGTCACGTTCCGCGAAGGCGAGGATCCGTACCGCGCGCGGCAGGTGGTCGCCGAACGGCTCGCCGAGGCCGCCAACAGGCTGCCCGCCGGCGTCGGCGCGCCCACGCTGTCGCCGCTGACGTCGTCGACCATGGACCTGCTCAAGGTCGGCCTCGTCAGCGATTCGCTGTCGCCGATGCAGTTGCGCGATATCGCGCAGTGGATCGTGCGTCCGCGCTTCCTTTCCACGCCCGGCGTCGCGCGCGTCAACGTGTACGGCGGGGACTTGCGGCGCATCGAGGTGCGCGTCCGGGGCAACGAGCTGCTCGCGCGCGGGCTCGCACTCTCCGACGTCATCGCGGCGATCCGTTCCGCTACCGAGGTCCGCGGCGGAGGCTACATCGACACGGACGCACAACGGGTCGTCGTCGAGCCGCATGCCGCGGCGCTGTCCGCACAGGAACTCGCCGCCGCCGTCGTCGCCCCCCGGCCGGGCGACCGCATCCTGCTCGGGGACATCGCCGACGTCGTCGACGCGCCGACGCCGAAGTTCGGCGATGCCACCATCATGGGCAAACCCGGCGTATTGCTGACGCTGTCGAGCCAGTACGGCGCCAACACGCTGACCGTCACGCACGCGGTCGAAACCGCGCTCGCGGAACTGAGGCCGTCGCTCGAGGCGCAGGGCATTACCGTGTACCCGGCACTGCATCGTCCTGCCAACTTCATCGAAACGGCGCTGGCCGGGATCCGACTGGATCTGCTGCTCGGCGCGGCGCTGATTACCGCCGTCCTGTTCGCCTTCACACGCAATATGCGCGTCGCGATCGTCGCATTCGTATCGATCCCCTTGTCGCTGCTCGCCGCCATGGTCGTCTTCGAGGCCTTCGGGGTCACGATCAACACGATGATACTGGGCGGACTGGCGGTCGCGCTCGGCGTCGTCATCGACGACGCCGTCATCGGGGCGGAGAATACGCTGCGACGGCTGCGCGAACACACGGTCGGCGATACCCGCCACGTCATCCTGGAAGCACTGGTCGAAGTCCGTGCGCCCGTGGTGTACGCAACCCTCGTGCTCGCGCTGACGATGGCGCCGGTGCTCCTGTTGTCGGGGCTGCAGGGTGCATTCTTTGCACCGCTGGCCGCCTCGTTCGTGCTGGCCACCTTCGCCTCGCTGCTGGTCGCGATCACCGTGACCCCGGCGCTCGCGTACCTCCTGTTGCGACACGTACGGCCGCCCGACGAACCGCACTTGCTGCTCGCAATGAAGGCCTGGCATACGCGGGTATTGACGCCATTCTGCAAACGGCCCGGCATCGCGCTGGTCACGATCGCGGTGTTGGGAGTCGCGTCCGTGGTCGGCTTCCTGTCATTCGGCTCCGAGCTGTTGCCGGCCTTTCGCGAACGCCACTACGTGCTGTCGGTGGCCGGTCCGAGCGGCGCATCCCTGCAATGGATGAAGACTGTCGGCAGCCGCGTCTCGAAGGACCTGCTTGCGATCCCGGGCGTCGCGACGGTCGAGCATCAGATCGGACGCGCCGAGTCTGCCGAGGACACGTTTCCACCCAACGTCAGCGAGATGCACGTGGAGCTGGGGCCGGTCAGCGGCAGCGAAGAGGACGAGATACTCCAGCGCATCCGCGGCGTGCTGGCGTCCTACCCCGGGCTGCAGACCGAGGCATTGACCTTCCTGGGAGATCGCATCGGCGAGTCGCTGTCCGGAGAGACCGCGGCGCTCGTCGTCAGCGCGTACGGCCCCGACCTCGACTCACTGGACCGCGTCGCCGCGGCGATCGCAGCCACCCTACGCAAGGTCCCGGGCGCGGTCGACGTCCAGGTCAAGACGCCGCCCGGCGCGCCGGGCCTCGCGATCGACCTCGACGCCGCGGCGCTGGCGCAACGCGGCGTGAGCCCGACCGATGCCTACGATGCGATCGAAGCGACCTACCAGGGGCTGCCTGTCTCACAAGTGGCCGATGGCCAACGGATCACCGAGGTATCCCTCGTGCTGCCGTCGGCGTTCACGACCGATCCCGAGGCCGCGGGCAGTATCCTGGTCCGGAGTGCGGGCGGCGGGCTCGCGCCGCTCTCGAGCGTCGCGTCGATCTCGCTGACGACGAGCCGCGCCACGATCTCGCACGATGGCGGCCGCCGCCGGCAGGTCGTCACGGCAAACACCGATCGCGCCGACGTCGGCGGATTCACCGCCGACGTCAAGGCGGCGATCGCGGCCGGCGTCAAACTGCCCGCGGACGTGTACCTCGAGTACTCCGGCGTCGCCGAGGGGCAGGCTGCCGCCCGGCGCGAGCTTGCGATCAACGTGACGATCGCGGCCGCCGGCATCATCGCATTGCTCGTCATGGCCTTCGGCGGCCTGCGCCCCGCGATCCTGATCCTGTCGAGCGCACCGTCGGCCATGGCTGGCGGGATCGTGGCAGTCGCACTGACCGGGAGCGTCGTCTCGCTGGGGGCACTCGTCGGATTCGTGACGCTGTTCGGCATAACGGCGCGCAACGCGATCTTGCTCGTCGCGCACACGGATTTCCTGGTCGAACGCGAAGCTGCGGCATGGGGACTGGAGACGGTATTGCGCGCGACGACCGAACGCGTGACGCCGATCCTGATGACGGCCCTGGTGACCGCGCTCGGCATGCTGCCGGTCGCGCTGGGCACGGGAGAAGCCGGCCGCGAGGTACAGGGGCCGATGGCCGAGGTCATCCTCGGCGGCCTGGCGACGTCCACGGTGTTGAGCCTGTTCCTGTTGCCGCCGCTGGTGCTCGCATTCCGGCATTCTGGCGCGGCCCATGCCGAGCATCTAAACTCGGACATCCGGGAAGACGACTGATGCATATCCTGCTCATCGAAGACGACGCGGAGACCGCGGCGCACATCGCCAGGGGATTGCGCGCCGAGGGCCACGTGCTCGACATCGCAACGGACGGCGTCGACGGCCTGCATCACGCGACCGAAGGCCGTCCGGACCTGCTGATCGTCGACCGCATGCTGCCCGGACTGGACGGTGTCGCAGTGGTCAGGGCGCTGCGCGCCGCCGGCTCGCGCGTACCCGTACTGTTCCTGACGGCGCTGAATGCGGTGCAGGATCGTGTCGAAGGCCTCGACGCGGGAGCGGACGACTACCTGGCAAAGCCGTTCTCTTTCGCCGAACTCAAGGCCCGTATCGGCGCGCTGTCGCGCCGCCCTCCGCTCCGCGAGGAAGGCTCGGAGCTCAGCGTGGGTGACCTGCGAATCGATCGGCTCAGGCGCCGCGTTACGCGCGGCGGCGATGCCGTCAATCTGCAGCCACGCGAATATCAGCTGCTGGAATACCTGGTGATGCATGCCGGCTCCGTCGTGACGCGGACGATGCTGCTCGAGGCGATCTGGGATTTTCATTTCGATCCCGGTTCGAACATCGTGGAATCCCACATCTGCAGGCTTCGAGGGAAAATCGACCGCGGCAACGATCCGCCCCTGATCAAGACGGTTCGCGGCGCCGGCTACGTGATCCGTGCGCATTGACGCACTGCTGCGGTCGACGAGCGCGAGGCTCTCGTTCGTCTTCGCAGTCCTCATAATTGCAGCCTTCCTTTTCGCGGGCGTCGCCATCTGGGCGGCGACCCGGAACACGGCGGAGTCGGAGCTGCGCGAGGCCATCCAGCTCGAAGTGTCCGCCATCGAGACCGAATACCAGACGGAGGGCCTCGATGCGGCCGTCGCCGCGGTCAGAGCCCGCGCCGAACGTCCCGGTGCCCTCGAGTACTGGATGGCGGATTCGGGCGGCGCCCCGCTGGTGGGCGATTTTCCGGGCATGCACGGGCCCGAAGGCTGGCGCCACTTCCAGGTCAGTGAAGATACCGTCGGCGCCGAGAAGCGCCGCGAGATGCTGGTGCTGACGGAAAAGCTCGGCGACGGCGTGGAACTCTCCGTCGGAGATGACTTCGGACGCGCTCGTGCCGTTCAGCAGTCCGTGTTGACGACACTCGCCGCGGTCGGCGGATTCGCCCTGTTGGCCAGTATTGTCGTCGGCATCTTCGTCGCCAAACGTGCCCTGTCGGGGATGGCGCTGCTCGATGCGACACTGGCCCGGGTCGCGGCGGGCGATATCGAGGCACGCTTCCCCGTGCGGGAGAGCTCCAACAGGGACATCGAGCGGATCGGGATCGCGGTGAACGCGATGCTCGATCGCATCGAACAACTCATGGCGGACGTGCGCAGAGTCTCGCGAGACATCGCGCACGACCTGCGTACGCCGATAACCCATCTCCAGCAACGCCTGGAGGAGGCGGAGTCCGCCGCCACCCATGCCGAACAAATCGAGGCGATCGACGCCGCTCAGCACAAGGTCGACGAGATTCTCCGGATCTTCGGCGCCCTGCTCCGGCTGTCGGAGATCCGCTCCAGTTCCTCAGGCGATCACATGAACGACTTGAACCTCGGAAGCGTGGTGGAGAAGGTGGCGGATGCCTACCGTCCGGACGCGGAAGATTCCGGACATGCGCTGACCTTCGACGCGAGTGGGAAATGCGAGGTCGTGGGAGACGCAGATCTCCTGATGCAGGCGGTCGCGAACCTGATCGAGAACGCGATGCGGCATACGCCGGCGGGCACGGAGATCGTCGTTCGCGCGGTGTCGGAGGGCAACACGCCGCGCATCGAAGTGATCGACAACGGACCCGGCATCCCTGCCGCGGATCGGCAGCGTGTGCTGGAGCCGTTTATGCGGCTCGACGCGAGCCGCACGACGCCGGGGTCAGGCCTCGGTCTCAGCATGGTCGCGGCGATTGCCGAATTGCATGGTGCCCGGCTCGATCTCGGAGATGCCGGCCCGGGTCTCCGGGTGTCGATCGAATTCGGCCTTAGTACCTCGGGCTAGGCTGCAGATCCTCGGGGAACTCGTCGAGTACTTTGTGTACCGCTGTCGCGAGCGCCATGTGGGCGGTGGTGGTTTTACCCTCGTCGTGCGTCTTGCTCGCGTCCGCGAGTGCGCTCGACGCCGCAACGACTTCATTGAGCAGGCCGTCGACCTCGTTACGGAAGCTGTCGGGCTCGTTGGCAAGCGCCTCGCGCAGGATTTCGGCGCCTTCCACGATCTCGTGGTGCTCGTGCGGCACGGTGTCGTACTTGCCGGCATCGATGAGGCGCCCGGTGTGACCGACGACCTGATTCAACACCCGCAAACCGGTCCGGATGTCGTCCGGCTCGGTGAGCTGGACCTGCGCGTGCGCCCGCAGCGCCATCGACGTCAACAACACGAATGCGGCTGCCAGCAAGAACCGTCTGTTACCTGAAACCATGAGTGTCATCTCCTCGGATAGAGCAAACCGACTGTGATCTGCCTAGGCAGTAACGTGCAATACACCGCGCATTACCTCGCCGTGCCCGGTGTACGTGCAAACGTAAGGATAGTCTCCGGGCGGCGGCGCGGTGAACTCGATCGTCACCGTTTCGCCCGGATCGATCTCCGGTGTCGCCGCGATCACGCGGGGATCGTTCGGCGGCATCCAGTCGTGTTCCTCGCCCGCGTCCATCACTGCCTGCATGAACGCATCCGCCGTGCCCGGCTGCAGCAACACCCAATCGTGCTTCTGTTCAATCCGGCTGCCGGCGTGATGAAAGGTCAGCTCGACGTGTGCCCCGGTCGGACAGGTGAGTTCCGCAGGTTTGAAGGCCAGGAAATCGCCATCCGTCTCGACGCGGAGCTGAACCGTCGCCGGTGGGTCCGCAAACCCCGCGACCGGCAACGCCAGCGAGACCACCAAAAAGCTACGGCGAGAAACCATCTTCGACCCTTTGCTTGACGCCCTGCTGCACCATCGTCCCGCTATTAGCAGACCATTCCATGGAGCTCGCGTTCCCCCGAGACGCGCAGCGAGCAAAGCGATTCATCTGGTCCTGAGCGCATCGCCCTGCCGTTGCGTCCGGACATTGTTGCCGGCACAGCGTGCGCGAATGCGGCTCGGTGCGACGGGCGTGACCAGCCCACGGAGGATGCGGCTCAATGCCACGGGTGTGATCCCCAGGTAGTGGGAACGTCTTTGTTTCACCTTTTCGATGAGGCCGGGCTCTGCTCGACGAGCAACCGGTAACGTACTCCGCCGACTCGGTCAGGAATTTTCACGCCGCTCTTCTTCATGGCGAATTCGAGCAGCAGATTCATGACGTCGCGCGCCAACTCCAGGTCTGTCCGGCTGGCCTGTACAGCTCGTCAAAGTCGATTCCGACCAGGGCCGACGCCTCCAGTGCGATCAGGTTGAAAGTGCAAACCGTCTCTTCCAGGCCGATGACAGGCTGCTGATCGTGTCGCGGAGCACGAACGATTTGATCGTCTCCCTGCCTCGTCGACAGGTAGTACGCCTTCAGCAACCCCCTTGCAGGAGGTAGATCGAGCGGTCGGATCTCCCTGCCGGAATACGTGCTCGCCCGGCCGGATTTGTGCCGGTCTGCCGCTGGAAGCGACGAATTCGGAAAATCGCATGGCTGTTAACCAGGTTAATGCGGCGCCCCCGGTGTCCGCATATCGTGCCGCAATCGACAACGATTACTCCAACGGAGCTTCATCATGAATCGTACAGCAAAAGCACATCGTCATCACGGGTGGCACCTCGGGTATTGGCTACGAAGTGGTGACGCGATTACAAACGGACAACACCGTGCTTGTTATCGCCAGGGATCGCGACAAACTCGACCGTCTCGCTGCGCAATGCCCCGGTATCCTGACGCTGGGGCTGACCTGTCGAGTGCGGCTGATGTCCGGTCCGCCGCGCGCGCGGCCGTGGAGCAGACAGGGACGGTGGACTGCTGATCAACAACGAGGCCGTGTAATCATACGCCGCGCCACGGCTACCGAATTCGATTTGCGTTATTAAGAGGAAATCGTAGTTAATTTGAGGCTGTGTGTTACTGACGGCGTTGCTGCTACGGCCTGCTGCAACGACCGGAGGCGGCGATCCTGAACGTCAATTCCGGACTGGCGCTGATGCCGAAGACCGAATCGGCGGTGTACTGCGCGACCAAGGCCGCGCTGAATTCGTTCAGCCAGTCGCTGCGATACCAGCTCGAAGGTTCCCCGGTGAAGGTATTGCAGGCCTTCATGCTCCTGGTCGACACCAACATGACCAGCGGGCGCGGCTGCGACAAGCTGGATGCCGCCCGGGCGGCCGACGCATTGATCCACGGCGTCGAGCACGATATCGAGGAGCACGACATCGGCAAAATACGGACGCTGCGGCGTCTCGTCCGATTCGCGCCGGGTGTCGCGAGGCGAATCATGAAGTCCGCGTGACATGCGACAGCTGCAGCGTGCTGTTGATGTCGTCGCTGATACTGTCCGAAGAATCCGAAGAGGTTGGCGGATTCGCCGTCATGTACCAGTCCGAGCTTTATCGAAAACGAGAGAGAAACTCGCTTCAGCCTGAGTTCGATAGCCGCCTGATATCCCTGGTCGACGGCCGCGTAAAGCTCCGCGTCGGCGCCGGCATCGGAATTGGCGATGGTGATCCGGCCAAACTGCTGTCTCGCCTTCATGTGAGGATAGCGCGGGTCGTCCCAGTTCTCGTAGATCGGATCGAAAAGCGGGTTGTAGCTATATGCATAGCCGTGGGCCCACCGGTTGCACGTGATGGCCGCAATGTCTCTCGCGGGGTCGAATCCTGCACTGGACAGCATAGCGCCCAGCTGCGCCTGGACGTTTCGCTCGATGTCCTCGAATGACGTGGCCAGCAATTCATATCGGCCCAGCCGGCATTGCTCGCGCGTGCTGAGACCCTCGTTGTTTCGATGCGGGAACCGTTCCATGTGCACCATCACGGGGAAATCGGGGGACGGAGAATACTCGTAGCCGCCCATGCTGACCGGAAAGTCGAGCATCGACACCGTGTGATACCCATCCGGAGCCGTCAAGTGTCCCAACCCCAGCTTGTACCAGGCGGTCCAGTCTCGCACGGCGATGTTGGTATACAGGATGGGAGCCTTCACCTGAAACGCGAGTGCTTGCCGTTGTTTCTCCGGCAGCTCGGGCACAGGTAAGGAATGATGCAGTTGTAACAAGCAAGTATGCAGCCGCCCGCAGCGACACGATATGTTCTCCCCTGCGGACGTAGTCCACGTGGACCGTTCTTGCGCCCGGGAGCACCTTCATGACTGACCCGCACTGCGGTCGAATTGAGGCGTACGCGGACTTGCGAACCCCGCTGATCGAGCGCCGCATAATCGAACGGCGCCAGCAGGATATCCTCCATGTCGTCGCCGGGAGCGGCGGATGGAACGAGTTGCCTGACAAGCAAGCGTGCGATGGACGCATTACCGTCCGGGAAGTGGTGAATGTAGGGTTCCTCGTCGTCCTCGAAATCCAGACCGGTCATCGCATAACCCGGCAGGTCGAAATACCCGAATGCTACGTCGGCGGGCACCGCCTCGATACCCGCAGCCGAATCCGTCGTCAGGTTCTGAAATAGTCGGAACACGTCCGGTTCGGAGATTTGCGCGTACCTCTCCAGAAATTCGCGGTAACTGATGCGCGCCAGCACATGGCGCTTTTCCTGGTCGGACAACGGCTTCATGCGGTCGCCGCTGCCGGTGAGCAGCCCCAGTAACTGCTGCCGTGCCGCCGCAGAAAGCGGCATCTTCCGGACCGCCTCGGCTGCGCTCAGCGGGGATTCCGCAACATTCAGGTAGGCGCCGATTCCAAGCTCGAAGGGTACGATCTGATCGCGTCCCCAGTGCTCCCGATCGAAGAACAGACCGCCGGCCAATCCGTTCCGCTTGTAGAAATTCCGGTCGAAGAAGGCAGTGTCGAAACGGTGCGGATCTACCTTCAGCTGACGCAACAGGCCCAATACGGTATCACTGTACTCGCTCACGTACTCGAGCGTCTGGCTGCCGCCGTAGCAAAGCAGTTGCCGGCCATACGCGGAGAATTCATTCCGCTTGGCATGTCCACCGAAATCGTCGTGATTATCCAGAATCAGGATGCGCGCATCCGGATGCTCTCACGGAGAAATACGCCGCAGCGAGCCGGACAGACCGCCACCCACGACGACGACGTCATATCGATCATCGGTCTTTTCCGGCTCGCCCCAGTTCGAACGCCCTTCGCGCGCCAGCGCGTGCGCTACTTCGTAGGAACCCGTGTGATTGCCGCGCAGGCCCGTCAGTGCGGGCGGATAGTAATTTCCGGCCCCGACGTCCAGCGCCGCGTCCGATTCCGCCAGCGCCAGGCC
Source organism: uncultured Gammaproteobacteria bacterium (assembly GCA_963777675.1). Taxonomy (GTDB): domain Bacteria; phylum Pseudomonadota; class Gammaproteobacteria; order Steroidobacterales; family Woeseiaceae; genus UBA1847. The sequence goes on from CAVZRD010000010.1 coordinate 102,907, forward strand.
CGGGCACAGGCCCCGGCCGCCAACAAGCCCATGCCATGCAACAGATCACGACGGCTAATGGGGCGGTCCATGCCCAGCTCACGATCAGAGGATTTCATTCCGGAAAGCTTTGCTCGGTCCGACGGGCAATCCGGCAGCCACACGATTGCGAGGGTACCGAATTGCGGTCTTGTTACCTTATCACGTGCCGTTATCTCGAAGGTAGGATTTGACCACTGCAAGACTCAACGCGTATTTGCCTTCCCCCCGGCAGGACGCCAGTTGCGCCGCCGACATGGGCAATCCTTCCCCACCGATACAATCTTCCGTCAGATAAAGCACCGTGCCGACGACACCGATACAGCAGATTCCGAAAATCCGCCTGAACAAGTTACGGTCGGCCGCGCTGGCTCCGCGCGCCCGGCTACACCCAGCGCAAGGCGGTGCGAATCGCGTCGCTGCCTTCGACCCGGTCGACTTCGCGCGCCCGATCCAGGTAAGCCTGCCAGCTCCCGCTGTCCCAGATACGCGTGCAGCATCGAGCCGTCAGCAGTTGGCGTACCCGCGCAAGATCGCCGAGTTTCAGGGCGGCGACCACCATGATCTGATCGTAGAGATCCTGTTGCGCGTGACTCGCGCCGAGGTCGCCGTGACTCTGTCGCAAGTCCAGCATCCGTTCGAGCGCCTCCGCGAACCTGTCCTCGTAAAACGCCATCGCGGCTCGGGAAAGGTCGTGCGCCAGCGCCGCCTGCACGGAGTCACGCCCTGCCGCGCCCAGGTAGTCTAGGGTCGACTGCGCCGCCGAGATCCGCCCGCTGCGCGTCAGTGCCATCACGTGATGCATGGCCGTGAACCACAACGTGCACTGGCTGGCGATCTGCAACGACGCCTGCGCCAGGCGCTCCCAGCGATCTGCCCCGACGTCGACACCCTGGAATTCCAGGCGCGCCAGCACCGACACGCCATTCTGAATATCCAGGTAGAACGTGGATGCCTTCGGATAGATCTCCCGATCGAACAACTCGAGTACCTCGTCGAACCGGGACTGTGACAACAGGAACAGACTCAGGTGCCACCACAGGTGGCCGCGGAACAGGTTGTAGTTGTTGAGGAACTCTGCCGCGTGTCCGAGCACGTCGACGCCTTCCTCGAGTCGGCCCTGCATCTCGAGCACGTGTGCCAACGCGTGCAATGCCCACAGGTCCTGCGGCTCGATTTCCAGCGCATCCCGGGCCGCCTTTTCGGCGACTTCGTATTGGCCGACCTCCTCCATCGCGAAGGCGTGAGCCGAGAGAAAATGCCCGTAACCGGGGATTGCGCTATCCCAGTGCGGCGCCGTGCCCATCGTCACTTCGGCCTGGTGCCGTTTGTCGCCGCTCCAGAACAGCGCGCCCGTGTACTGCCGGAACGCCAGCAGGTCGGTCGGCCACTCCATGAGGATCTGTTCCCAGGCCGCCGCCCGCGCCGAATAATCTTCTGCGATCCAGGCGCGCAACGCCTCCTGGTGCAGTCGCTCGCGCCGATTGGCCGGCAGCGCCTCGGCCTGATTCAGGAACTTGCGGGCCTTCGGCGAGGCGTCGAGCGTGCCTTCGGTCATCAGGGAAAACCCCATGAGGACCTGCGCGAGCGGGAATTCCGGGAACTCCTCGATCAGTGCGGCGAGGCGATCCTGCACGCCGAGGCGGTAATAGTAGAGGTCGTTCATGAGCGCGTCGAAGCGCTCGACGGCCTCCGTGGCCGGCGCGGTCAGCGACAAACCCCGGCTATCCACTACTTCGTCGCGCGGCATGCGGCGTACTCCTGCCTGGCCGAGCTGCACTCTTGCGGAGCACTGCCGGCTCGAAGCCGGAACAGTGCATCATCGCAGGCATCCCGGCAAGGAGAAATCGAGTCGCTTTGGCCTCTGGTTCTGGAAAGGCAGAGCCTAATCCAGAATCGACATGAGCTGAGGATGCCCCGACTTGAGCCGCTTCAAACTGAGATCGTAGAAATGCAGTTGCAAAATCGCGCGCAGGATCAGATAGCCGGACAGGACTATGAGCAATCCCGCCACGACCAACAGCGGGATGACCAGGTAGTTGACGTGCAGGATATCGTAGAGGCGGGAAGTGGCGACCAGGAAGCTGATCACGCTCATGGGCAGTACCATGACCGCGATGCCGGTCCGAAGCAAGGCCATCGCGGTGCGTTTTTCGGCAAGCAACAGCTGCAGCGTGGCGTTGATCCCCTCGCCGATGGCGTCCGCATCGTCGGCCGAAGGCCGGCTCTCCCCGGTCATGTGTCGCCTTCGCGAAGCAAGGATTTGACGCCGGCAAGGCTCAACACATACTTGGCTCCCCCGAGATAGGACGTCAGCTGCGACACCGACATCGGCAGCGTCTCACCTCCGACACAGTTCCTGGTCAGGTAGAGCACGGTGCCCACGCCGTCGATTCACGGGCTCGTAGGTGAGCCGCAGCGCCCTTCTACCGCCACGCGTTCCTTGACGGACGAGATCCTGGTCCTGGCGGGCTCTTTGGGCGCCACTTCCGCCTTCGGCGTTTCGCCCATATCGATCTTTCCCTTGAACCGAGCACCGTCCTCCATAATGATCCGGCTGCAGTAGATATCGCCGACGACGTTGGCGCCCTTGGCGAGCGAGACGGTGCTTTCGCTGTGGATGTCGCCGATGAGCGTACCCAGGACGATGACGGACTTGGCGTGGATGTTGGCCCTGACCCGGCCCTGCTTGCCCACCGTCAGGTTTTTCTCGTGGTGGGCGATCGTGCCTTCTATCTGGCCTTCGATCACCAGATCCTCGTCCGCGGACAGTTCACCCTTGAAGATCAGGGTCGGACCGATGACCGAAACATTCCGGGACCGAACCGGTGGCGAATCACCCAGCTTCGGCGGCGATGCCGGATCCGACCTTAGGTCCTCGTCCAACTTCTTGAAAATTGCCATATTTGCCTCCGAATGCACGTCCGTCATGAGAAAGCACGCGAAATTGCTCCGAGACTCCCTCGGCAGGGACACAGGCCCGCCTTGCGGGAGTCTGTGTTTGTTCTTGTCGTCACCTATTTATACTCCATGGCGCCGCGAATTTCCCGGCCGGCCGCGTGGCTTGGCCCTGCTCGCCGGGAAGCGGTGTCGCCTCATGTCCAGGGGCACTCGCCGAGTATATAAATTAGTTACTTGAGCCGAATGATTAAAGTCGTTTCGAGGATGTTTCCGCGGAAGCGCCAAACGAAAACCCGGCACGATGCCGGACCCAGGCCAGGTCGAAGGAGTCCGCGTTCATCACCTTTTGAATCCGCAGGAGCATAGCGGTCGATCGGCAGCGCCTCGCCCGACGCGCACGTGAGCGACCGCTAACGTCGTTAGCAATCGCCCGTCAGACCAATACCCGGGAATCTAGACGTCCGCAAACTGCCGGACGGCAAAGCTCACTAGTGGCTTACCAGCGCTGACGGCCACCACCGTATCCGCCGCCACCGCCGCCCGATCTTTTCTTCTCCGGTTTCGCCTCGTTGACCGTCATTGGCCTGCCGTCGCAGTCGGCGCCATTGAGTTCCTGAATTGCCTTCTGCGCCTCGCTGTTCGATGACATTTCGATAAACCCGAAGCCCTTGCTTCGGCCAGTATCACGATCAGTAATCACGTTGACCGAATCGACGGTTCCACACTGACTGAATATCTTGGTAAGCGTCTGCTGATCGGCCGAGTATGGCAAATTTCCGACATAAAGTTTCCTGCCCATGAAACCTCCTAAAGTTTCAATTACCGCTGAAGAGGATGAAGGCACGACGCCAGCAGACTCGATACATGCGATTTGAAAGGGATGCCTACTATACCGGACTATGGGGGCCGGAAGCTCCGATTCGCAAAATTGGGCCGCCCGGGATCGGCGCGGTTCTGGCCCGGCTCTTGCGTCCGCGTCGGGTAAGTTGGGTTCGTGGGGGGCAAGCCCGGTCCGATGCCCGCTGCTGGAACCGGACCGGATATATCTGCAGATTCAACCACGCGTACAAAAAACCCGGCGCGAGGCCGGGTTTTCGGTGTTTGGTTGGGCTGATGAGCCTGGTAGATGGAGCCCGGGCCGCAGGCCACACTGCTGATCCTGGCACGTTGGAAACTTCCGGCTTCGGTGGCAAAGGACACCCCTCCCGAACCGCCGTCGCGCACGCCGCTCAAGCCCCGAACCCAGCTCTCGGCCTCCGCTTTCGGATCGGGCGTCAACGGCGGCACCCACGCGATGGGCGTAGTCTCGATCGACGCCTCAGGTGCGAACTCCCGCAAGTCGGGCAGCACCTCACATTCGATAAACGTCTGCATGGCCTGGAAGATCAATTCCGGGTTTTCATCGGGCAGGCTGCGATACTCCCACAGGAATTCGCATTGTGCGGGCGGCCGTGCCGCCCTGGATCGTCCCGACCTGCACGGTGGTCCAGGACGGCCCACAGCCCGACTCGCCAGCTGCCGCTCGTCGCGACCGGTCGCGCGACGTGGGCCAGCGCGTCATCTACCATGCGATCGATACCAAGGCAGCCAACGTACTCATCGGGATTGTTCTCAGCGCCCCGGCGAAACCGAACGACCCGCTGTGGGTGGATTGACGTAAGCCTCGACCAGGGCCCGGTCCTGAACCGGCGTGAGCAAGGAAACCAGAATCAGGACCGGCACGTGCACGATCAAGCCGAACAGACCCTCATGCAAGGCAATGGGCTTTAGCGCCGGCCAAAAGAAGAACAGCAGCGTGGTCAAGCCGCCGGCCAGCAAGCCGGCAATCACGCCGGGCGTCGTGGCCCGGCGCCAGAACAGCGCGGCCACCACGGGCGGGGCCAGCTGCGCGATGATGCCATAGGAAGTCAGCAGCAACACCACCAGCGATATGCCCTGCGAGACTGCGAAGAAATAGGCGGCTGCACCGGCGATAACAATGAGAATCCGAATCAGCAAGCGTTGTTGGGCCTCATCCAATTCAGCGAACGGCCGCACGCCATCTTCCACGGCCACCGACGCCGTGGCGTGCAACAGCGCGTCACCGGTCGACATCGAGGCCGAAAGCGCCCCGGCACAGAACAGGCCGACCACGATAACCGGCAGCTCCGCGTTCAGAATCAGATACGGCAGGATGAAGTCCGGTTGCCTCAACGAGTCCACAACAGCACGCCGGCAAAGCCAATCAGGAACACTGGCACCAGGAATAGTTGAAAGGTCGGAAACCAAACCACGGTCCGGCGAATGATGCGCTCATCGCGGGCGGTGAAGGCTTTCATGAACAGGTGCGGCCACATCGTCAGACCCACCGCGCTTATCAGAATCGCGCTGCTATAGCTGGCCCAGCTCCACGGCTCGCCGCCGGCGTTCAGGCCGGGCAGCTCGAGCAGTTCTGGGCGTTGGCTGATGATAGCGTCGAACATCGGGCCTATGCCGCCATACAATGCATTCGGCAGGTAGATGCCCAGGCTCCAGGCGATCACAATCATGAACACGCCCTGCAGCGTATTGGTCCAGCCCACCGCGCTCACGCCGCTCACCAACACGTAGATCAGCACGATGCCGTAAGCCACGGCGGCGCCCATCCAGAGCGGGACTCGCCCATCGGTGACGGCTTCGATCACGATGCCGGCGCCACGCATTTGCAGCGTGATGTAGGGAATCAGCGCGGCAATGCTGACAAGGGCGATCACCAGCGACAGGCCGCGTGACCGGAAGCGGCCGGTCAGGAATTGGGCCTGAGTCACCTGCCCCAGCCGTCGACCGATGCGCGCGACCTTTGGACCGATTACGTACCAGGGCGCCATGCCCAACACCCCGTAGGACAAAATGTAGAAGGCCGCCGCCCCGCGCGAATAGGCCCAGCCCGGGCCACCCAGAAAAGCGAAAGCCGAGAACACCGTCGCGCCCGTCACGAAATACATGACCAGAAAGCCGAAGTTGCGGTCCCCGGCCACGAAACCGTCTACCGTGGAGGAGGTCCCTCGTCCGGCACGCAATCCCACCCAGAGAGTCAGACCGAGGTAAACCGCGATCATTGATGCGATCGCCACCCACCGGTCCATCACTCGCCTTGATCCCCGTTCTCAAAGTGATCCAGGACCAACAGCATGATGAAGCCGATCAGAATCCATGCGATCGGCCAAGCCATGGACAACGGCAGCCCGAACACCAGAGGCTCGGGCGAGCGGAACAGGGATACCACCGGCCAGGTGACGGCCAGCACGTTGAGCAGGAACACGCCGATCGCGAGTCGGCGGATCAGGGATCGAATCAAATCACTTCTCTGCGACGGACCGAGCGCAGTATGCGACACCCTCGTGCAGGGTACAAATCGCCAGCCAGAAACGCGTTCGGCCCGCGAAAGCGCTCACTTCAAGCGCCACCGGGCCAGACGAGACAGCTTCGGTAGCGGGGGCAGGATTGGCCTTCGCGGCTTGCGCCGCTCAGTTGCTCTCGGCGCCCCTATTCCGACGCTACGCGTCAGGGCGCCTTCGGGTGAACCTGCTTCCTCGCAGGCTCAAACCTTGTCCATTACCCAACAAAAAGGGCCGCCCCTTGGGCGACCCTTTGTGTTGGTAGCGGGGGACTGCTATGACGAAATTGGACATTAATCGTCAGTGGAGATTGAGCTTCGCAAGTCGGAGTGATCAGAGTTTTCCCAGTACGGCCTCGTACATGGAGGTCCATACTTCGAGGGCCCGTTCATCACATTGTCGAAGGATCACTTGCAGGCCCTGACCGGTCCACCGTTAGACCCGCGTGCCAGTCTGAGTGTCTTGTGACAATGACCGACTCTTCGCCATATTGGTCAGCGGTGATATACACTAAGCCATCTCTTTCCAGCCAAGCATGGCCCGGTGATTTCTGCGGTTTATCGAGGTTGAACCACTGGCCCAAGTTACCGAAAACGCACACAAAGCCGGATATGCCGTTGCAGAGAAAATATGTGCCAAAGATGGCACGCTTCTCCGCAACAATTTTCTGGGAAGCTCTTAAGGTCGGGGTGACCGGACTCTATCATTGCTTTCCGAAACCGCTGTGCGAGTCTGAAAATCTGCTCGCGATCCGCGTCTAGATCATCCATTGCGTTGAGTATGCCATGAGCATCCACGCCCGCGCCGCCGTCACGTCATCTATCAAGCCGCGATTCCAGAGCGACCATATCTTGTCCGCCCTTTCTGAGTCGGCCAGCGGGGCCTCGCCGTACAGTTCGCCGAGGATGGCCTGTTGTTCGCACCGTCCTCAGGCAATTGCAGCGTCAGAAAATCGCCGGAACGGCCACAAACTGGCCGAAAATGACTCAAAATTCGACTGTGGTTGGAGGGGTTAGGGCCTACCTATTGCCGGGTTGCTGATCAGCCGAAATTGCAACTATCTGGCCGCCTCTTACGGCTTTTCAATACTCACGAACAGCTGCAGAAATTTGCCTGCCCCATTTTCAAGCTCAATTGAATGCGCGAGTCGTCGGATTTTCTTACACGCCCACGACGGTTTGACTACCAAGTTGCTGATTCTCGGCTGCGGAATATTTGTTGCATGGTTCCTGCCATTTCCACGCCAAATAGGTCGGAAGCTCAAGATGAATTGTTATGTGAAATCAAGACCAGCGTTCAAAGCCCGCGTTGTCAACCTTGCTCTTTGTGCGATTTCAGTTGCTGCTCTCTCGCTGCAAAGCTCAAATGCGCTGGCTGATTCGTATGCAACCCTCACTGTGATTGATGACTCGGTGTATCTATTTGCAGCTGGAATTTATACCGCGCAACCGGCATCAGTCAGCGATACGGCCACGTTTGCCGGAAGGCTCGCTGATCTGCCAATTGTAGATCCGCAATATCCAAATGAGCGGAGCATAAGACTTATCGCCGACGCGAAGGTGCCAGAATGCGATACGCCGGCATTTCCTGAAGGTCGATACGCGCAGTCCAGACTCTCCCTATATCCAGACCTAACCTCAGCCACAATTGAACTTGCAGACAGTCTAGGCTGGTCGGGACAAGGGACTTGCGCGCCGAAGGACTATGGAACATCCCTACTCAAAACGAGATTGGAATTGACTTTCGATGTGACTGGAGCCGGCGCGACGTTAGATCTCGACATTGTCCAACATAATCTAAACATATTGCAGGTCATCGCCTTGTACGACGAGACGCTTGGTGACTACGTGTTTTGGACTGAGAGTTTGGAGTCGGGGCCATTTGTTTTCGAACACGGACATCGATACACACTTCGAGTCACTCAGTTCTGGGACGTTCGCGCTGGAGATCCCGAATCACTTGTGCGCATCAATTTTCGAAACGCCAAATTCCAAATGAAATAGAACTGATCTGTATGCACGGCGCGCTTCTTTCCTCGGTTCAGCGCAATGACAAAAAGAGAATCGGGGACCAACCTGGAACCCCGCTCTGTGCGGGGTTCTCTTTTTGGAGCAGATATTCTTGGCCGGTCGTTGGCTGCCGCTCAGATTCCTTGACGTTCCGCCATTTGAGTCGCCGCAATATGTGAAAGCAACCGTTCATCAGACATTCTTTTCATTTTGGACCTAACCTGTCTGCCATTTCGGCCCACTGTGCTGTGTTCTGTGATGTACGTCCCAGAAACCCGTCCGTAACTGGGATCCCAATCACTTCATATGGCCTTTCGCGCGGCCTAAACTTCGATCCTCTAATCGCATTGCGCCATTTTGAAACGACTGCAGCCCAAGATTTCGTTATTCCCAGTTGCGTTAGCTTCTTGCGTCTAAATCAATAGGAGATCCGATAGGGAGGGTACCCGCAATGTTGGATTCGAAGTATTCACCGATGGGCATGCTACGAAAGGCGGCGATCCTCGCAGCCATTTGTCTGCTTTCTAGCGGTTGTGCAACAGTGATTAAGGGAACCACTCAGGGAATTCCGATTTCCTCTGATCCCACTGGAGCTGACGTCCTTGTTGACGGGCTTGTGGTTGGCACAACTCCAGCCGACGTCGAAATGAAAAGAAAACGCGATCATTTGGTTACGATCCAATTAGACGGCTACCAGCCCAAGAGCGTGCCAGTGGTAAAGGATATTGGTGGCGCGGTTTGGGGCAATATTCTTGCGGGCGGACTAATAGGCTGGGGCGTCGATGCTGCTTCTGGCGCTCAGAATAATCTCAAACCCGCGACAATTAGCGTAAAGCTTGTGCCAGCAGTAGCGGGATCGGCACAAATGTCGGGTAGTGACAATTCGTCCGTTGCTATTGACAGGCTCAACAATCTCGATCAAATGCGAGAGAACAAGCAGATTTCGGACGAAGAATATGGCCGCGCTCGCCTAACGATTCTCAAGGAATACTTTCCTGAGATGGTGCCAGATGATACTAAAGCGGTTGCTTCCAAATCCTCAGAGCAAGAGGAAACAAGTAAAGAATAGCTAGTGCGAACTGAAAAAAAAATGCCGGCGCGCGGCAATGGGTCCGCCGCCGGCGCGTCCGCGTTAGATACAGGTGCGGCATCCTGTCTCCCCATTACTGCTGGGCGCTCGCGGTTTCTAGGTGCGGCGAGGTGAACACGTCGAGAGAAATTACGAATCGGCGAATTTGATGACCTTGAGCGCCTGATCATTTAGGACACAGCCGCCAACCCTTTTCCAAACGTAAAGGTTTCACTTGCCCAGGCGTGGAGATATGCGCGTCAACTGTGATAGCAATCTCCGAGCAAACCGCGACTAAGTAGGAGCAATCCCAATTTCCGAAAGCGATGGGGAAGGCATCGCCACTGACGGCCGGCATCGCATTAGTGACGTACACCGGATAACCGAGCAGAGTCGGCGGCGTGCCGGTTTGCAGAACGTTCCAACAAATACGCGCCGTACTAATCTTTCAATTTTCGAACGGTCGAGAGTGCGCTGGTGCGCGTGACCCAGGCAACGTTCGGATCTTGCAGATAGCAATCAAGGAAACTCCCCGTCAGGTCGATGAGATCGTCGCCATTGATTGCTACCGGCGATACTGCGTTCAGGGGAATGTGTTGGATCACGCCCTCCCCACGTTCTGGTGACGCGGTGTCACTTGTCGATACTGGCGAATTCGTCAGAAAACCGGTGGGCCGCGACGTGCCGGAGCCCGAGACGAACGCGCTTGCCTCCGCTGCGGCGAACTGGTCGGAAACTTCCTGCGATAGCCAGCCCTGGACGTCGAAAATGATATCCTCCAGTGCTTCCTCGGAGCATTTCGGATAACTGTAAACAGTCCCGAACGTCGGCTTGCGCTGAATTAGCGTTGACGTTTCGGCTATTTTCGGGAAATTCGAGTCGAGCCCCGGGACGAGGTTCTTGTCGCGAAAGTGGCTGCTACCGCCGCGGGGCTGGTGAAGCGCCCCGCGTCGATAAACAGTCAATTTGTGGTAGCGGGGGCAGGATTTGAACCTGCGACCTTCGGGTTATGAGCCCGACGAGCTGCCAAACTGCTCCACCCCGCAATCGAGGGGCGGCATGATACATAGATTGGCGTCCGGATAGCAAGGGCGTGACGGGTAAAAGATCGCGGCTGAAGCCGCTCCTACGGGTGCTGATCAGACTGGGGATAGAGAAATCGCGGCTGAAGCCGCTCCTACGGGTGCTGATCAGCCTTGGGAGAAGACGGCCGTGCAGAGGGTCCAGAGCCAGCTCGGGACGATGCCGAGGGCCAGCGTCGCGACGCAATTGAGGCTCAGGACGACCCGGGTGTCGGTGGCGGCCTGCAGGACCGCCTGGTCCTCGGCGGGCTCGAAATACATGTACCAGATCACCCGCAGGTAGTAGAACGCGCCGACGACGGCCGCCACGACCATCAGCACGGCGAGACCCGGGTAGCCGGCGCTCAGGGCCGCATCGATGACGTTCAGCTTGCCGAAGAAGCCGATGAACGGCGGCACCCCGGTCAGGCTCAGCATCAGGAACATCATCATCAGGGCGAACCACGGGCTGCGCTGATTCAGCCCCTTGAAGTCGACCAGGTTCTCGGCCTCGTAGCCGCGCCGGCTCAGCAGCACGACGATTCCGAACGACGCCGGCCGCCGCGACGATATAGGTCAGCGTGTAGAACAGCGCTGCCGCGTAGCCCTTCTCCGTGCCGCAGTAGACCGCGAGCAGGATGAAGCCGACGTGTGCGATCGTCGAGTAGCCCAGCATGCGCTTGATGTTCGATTGCGCGATCGCCACGATGTTGCCGACCAGCAGCGACAGCACCGCGACCACCAGTATCATCCCGGCCCAAACCTCGTAGATCCCGCCGAGCGCGTCTACGAGGATGCGCAGCGTGAATGCCAGCGCGGCCAGCTTGGGTGCGGACGCGATGTACAGCGTCACGGGCGAGCGCGCGCCCTGGTACACGTCCGGCAGCCACATGTGGAACGGCACGGCACCGAACTTGAACGCGATGCCGACGACCAGGAACGCGAGCCCGAACCACAGCGCGAGATTGTTCAGGCCCGGGTTGCCGGCGATCGCCGAGGCGATCACGTCGAACTGCAGAGAGCCGGTCACGCCGTAGATCCAGGAGATGCCGTACAGAACGGCACCGGATGCGATCGCGCCGAGCACGAAATACTTCATCGCGGACTCGGCCGCGGACGGGTTGTCGCGATCGATCGCGACGAGCGCGTATTGCGACAGCGCGAGCGTCTCCAGCCCCAGGTACATCGACAGCAGACTGTTGGCCGAGATCATGATCATCATGCCGAGCAGCCCGAACAGACCGAGCACGTAGAACTCGCCCTTGTGCAGCTCGTTGGCGCGCAGGTAGTCGCGCGCGTAGACGAACGCCAGCGCGACGAAGCCGACCGCCGCGATCTTCAGGACCTGGGAGAGCGGATCGCTGACGTAGGCGCCGTTGAATTCCACGAGCCGGCCGTCCGGCGCCGTCGCGAGCAGCGCCCACAGCGTCACCGCGAGGGAGGCGAGCGTTATCCAGAACGTCACGACGCGCCATTCGTCGTCGACGAACAGGTCAGCGATCAGCACGAAGCAGATCAGGCCGAGCAGGGTCATCTCGGGGGCGGCTACGATGTAATCGGTCGGATTCACAGCTTCGAATGCCCCACGTGTTCGATCAGTTGCTGGATCGTGGCGTTCATCATGTCCACGAGCGGCGCAGGCCAGAGGCCGACGAGCAGGACGGCTGCCGCGAGCACGCCGAGCACGACGAATTCGCGGCGATTGAGGTCCTTCAGTGCGGCGACGTTGTCGTTGGCGACCTCGCCGTAGACGACCCGCTTGATCATCCATAGCGTGTACGCCGCGCCGAGTACCAGCGTCGTCGCGGCCAGCGCCGCGAACCAGAAATTCGCCTTGAAGCTGGCGACGATCACCATGAACTCACCGACGAATCCCGACGTCCCCGGGAGGCCGGCGTTGGCCATCGCGAACAGCACCATGAATCCCGCAAATACGGGCATCGTGTTGGCGACGCCGCCGTAGTCGGCGATCTGGCGGCTGTGCACGCGGTCGTAGAGCACGCCCACGCACAGGAACAGCGCGCCGGAGATCAGGCCGTGCGAGATCATCTGCACCATGCCGCCGGTCATGCCCAGGCCTGCCCCTGTCGACGTGCCGATCCACCAGGCGAGGAAGAATCCCAGGGTCACGAAGCCCATGTGCGCGATCGACGAATACGCGATGAGCTTCTTCATGTCCTGCTGCATCAGCGCGACGAAGCCGATGTAGACGACCGCGATCAGCGACAGCGCGATCACGAGCCCCGAGAAGTAGGCGCTGCCGTCCGGGACGATCGGCAGCGACAGGCGCACGAATCCGTAACCTCCCATCTTCAGCATGATCGCGGCCAGGATGACGGAGCCGCCGGTCGGCGCCTCGACGTGCGCGTCCGGCAACCACGTGTGAACCGGCCACATCGGCACCTTGACGGCGAAGGCGAGCAGGAACGCGACGAAGATCAGCTTCTGGGGGGTGAAGCCGAGCGGCGCGGCCATCCACCCGGCGAGGTCGAAGCTGCCGGTCTGCCCGTACAGGTAGATGAACGCGACCAGCATCAGCACGGAGCCGAGGAAGGTGTACAGGAAGAACTTGAGCGTCGCGTAGATGCGCCGCGGGCCGCCCCAGACGCCGATGATCAGGAACATCGGCACCAGCATCGCCTCCCAGAACACGTAAAACAGCAGGCCGTCGAGCGCCGAGAACACGCCGATCATCAAACCTTCGAGGATCAGGAACGCCGAGAAATACTGCGCCGGACGCACCGTGATCGTGTCCCAGCCGGCGATAACGACCAGCGGCGTCAGGAACGTGGTCAGCAGGATCAGCGGCGCGGAGATCCCGTCCGCGCCGAGGTGGTACGAGGCCTTGAGCGCCGGGATCCAGGACACGTGCTCGACGAACTGCATCGCGGCCTGCGACATCGTCGAACCACTTGTACAGGCCGATGCTGAGCACGAAGGTCAGCAGCGACGAGCCGAGCGCGACGAAGCGCATGGTCTCTGCGCGGGTCGAACGCACGTCGCCGCCGTCGCCGATCCCGAGCATCAGCGACGCCGGCCGCGATCGGCAGCCAGATCAGGATACTCAGGATGTTGTGCGAAAAGTCCATGCGCGCGCCCGGATCAGCGGAACCAGATCAGCCAGCTCAACAGCATCGTCAGGCCGATGATCATCGCGAAGGCGTAAGTGTAGAGATAGCCGGTCTGCAGCTGGCGCAGCACACCGGCCAGCCTGCCGATGGAATTCGCGGTGCCGTTCACGAGCACGCCGTCGATGAGGAACTGATCGCCCTCCTTCCAGAGGAAGCGCCCGATCGCGCGGCCGCCGGCGGCGAAGCCCTTGATGTACAGGTCATCCATGTAGTACTTGCGGTCCAGCAGCTCGTACAGCGAGCCCACTCGCGCCTTCACCAAGTCCGGGAGTTCGGGCCGCTTCAGGTACAGGTACCAGGCCGTGAAGACGCCGGCGGCGGCAAGCCAGAAAGCCGGCGATACCGCGGCATCCTGCACGAGCGCCAGGCTGCCGTGGAAATGCTCGCCGATGTGTGCCAGCGCGTCGTGCGCGTGGCTGACGACGATCGCGCCGCCGAAGTAATCGCCGAACAGGACCTTCTGCACCGTGAACCAGCCGATGATCGCCGACGGGATCGCCAGCGCGATCAGCGGCACGGTGACGACGGCCGGTGTCTCGTGCACGTGCGCCTTCGCCTCCGCGTCCATGCGTTCCTCGCCGTGGAACACGACGAAGAACAGCCGGAACGTATACAGTGCCGTGACGAACACGCCGAGCAGCACGCTGAGGTAGGCGAACCAGTACACGACCGCGTCGGTCTCGCGCCAGTGCGACTCCCTGACCGCGTCGATCAACAGGTCCTTGGAGAAGAATCCGCTCGAGCCGGGGAAGCCGATCAGCGCCAGCGAGCCGATCAGCGCCGTCCAGTACGTGATGGGCATGTACTTGCGCAGCCCGCCCATCTTGCGGATGTCCTGCTCGTGATGCATCGCGATGATCACCGAGCCGGCCGCGAGGAACAGCAGCGCCTTGAAAAAAGCGTGCGTCATCAGGTGGAAGATCGCGGCGCCGTAGGCGGACGCGCCGAGTGCGACCGTCATGTAGCCGAGCTGCGACAGCGTGGAATACGCGATCACGCGCTTGATGTCGTTCTGCACGATGGCGATCAGCCCGGTAAAGAACGCGGTGATCGCACCGATGACGATGACGACGCCGAGTGCCGTCACGGACAGCTCGTACAGCGGCGACATGCGCGCCACCATGAAGATGCCCGCGGTCACCATCGTCGCCGCATGGATGAGCGCCGAGATCGGGGTCGGGCCTTCCATCGAATCCGGCAGCCAGACGTGCAGCGGTGCCTGCGCGCTCTTGCCCATCGCGCCGATGAACAACAGGATGCAGATCACGGACATCGCATTCCACGGCGAGCCTGCGAATACGGAGATCTGCTGCGAGGCGATCTCGTTCGCGCTGCCGAACACCGTCGCGTAGTCCAGCGATCCCGTGACCGAGACGATGGCGGCGATGCCGAGGATGAACCCGAAGTCGCCAACCCGGTTGACGAGGAAGGCCTTGAGATTCGCGAAGATCGCCGACTCGCGCTTGTACCAGAAGCCGATCAGCAGGTAGGAGACCAGGCCGACGGCCTCCCAGCCGAAGAACAGCTGCAGGAAGTTGTTCGACATCACGAGCATCAGCATCGAGAACGTGAACAGCGCGATGTAGCTGAAGAAGCGCTGGTAGCCGGGGTCGTCGTGCATGTAGCCGATCGTATAGACGTGCACGGCGAGCGAGACGAAAGTGACGACGCTCATCATGAGCACGGTGAGGCGGTCGACGAGGAAACCGACTTCCATCTTCAGGCCGTCCGTGACCGCCCAGGTGTAGACGTGGACGTTCTCGGGCCCGGCCCCGCCCCAGTACATCTGCTTCAGGACGTACAGCGACAGGACACAGGACAGGCCCACGCCGAGGATCGTGATCCAGTGCGCGCCGGCGCGCCCGATCTTCTTGCCTGCAAGGCCCGCGACGATCGAGGCGATCAGCGGCGCCAGGACGATGGCCAGGTAGTAGTTGATCAACGCCGCTACCCTTTCATCGAGTTGAGTTCCTGGACGTTGATCGAACGCCGGTTGCGGAACAACACGACGAGGATCGCCAGGCCGATGGCGGCTTCCGCCGCCGCCACGGTGAGGATGAAGAACACGAAGACCTGTCCCGTGTCGTCGCCGAGATAGCGCGAGAACGCGACGAAGTTGAAGTTCACCGCGAGCAGCATCAGCTCGATACACATCAGTAGCAGGATCAGGTTGCGCCGGTTCAAAAAGATTCCGGCGATGCTGAGCACGAACAGGATCGCGGACAGGGTGAGATAGTGATGCAGGCCGATCATCGCTTCTTCTCCGCGTCCATCTTCACGATCCGGATCCGGTCCTTCGCACGCACGGCGACCTGCCGCGCGATATTCTGCACCTTGAGCCCCGGGCGCTTGCGCATCGTCAGCGTGATGGCCGCGACGATCGCGAGCAACAGGATCACGGCCGCGATCTCGAACGCGTAGACGTGCTGTGTATAGAGCACCGAGCCCAGCGCGCGGGTATTGCTGTAGCCCTCCGGGTAGGGGGCGAAGGCGATGCCGGCTTCCTTCACCGAGCCGCGTCCCCAGATAAGCTGCACGAGTTCGACCGCCATCACGAGCGCGACGACGATGCCGAGCGGCGCATAGCGTGTCAGGCTGCGTTTCACGGCCTCGACGTTGACGTCGAGCATCATGACGACGAACAGGAACAACACCATGACCGCGCCGACGTAGACGAGCACGAGCACGATCGCCTAAGAATTCGGCCTGGGCCAGGATCCAGAGCATCGCGCTCTGGAAGAAGGCCAGTACCAGGAACATGACCGCGTGCACGGGATTGCGTGCGAAAACGACACCCACCGCCGCGCCGATCAGCACGGCGGAGAACAGGTAGAACAGGATCGCCTCGAATACCATTCGTCCGCCCTACTTGTACTTCGCGTCCGCCGCCTTGTCCGCGGCGATCATCGCCTCGTAGCGATCGCCGACGGCCAGCAGCTTGTCCTTGGTCATGATGTTCTCGCCCGGTTTCTCCATGTGATACTCGTGCAGCCGGGTCTCGACGATCGCATCGACCGGGCAGGCCTCTTCGCAGAATCCGCAATAGATGCACTTGAACAGGTCGATGTCGTAACGGGTCGTGCGGCGCGTGCCGTCCTCCCCGACGGCAGACTCGATCGTGATGGCGAGCGCCGGGCATACCGCCTCGCACAGCTTGCAGGCGATACAGCGTTCCTCGCCGTTCGGATACCGGCGCAACGCGTGCAGCCCGCGGAAGCGCGGCGACTGCGGCGCCTTCTCGTCCGGGTACTCCAGCGTCACGCCGCGGCGGAAGAAGTTGCGTTGCGTGACCGACAGCCCCTTGAACAATTCCCAAAGGGCGAAGGTCTTGAAATAACTGATCAGGCGATTCATCGGCTACTCCCTATACCGCTGCGGTCGCCCACGGGCCGACATGCCACCATGCCATCGCGCCCTCGACGAAGATCCAGACGATCGTCACCGGGATGAAGACTTTCCAGCCCAGGCGCATGATCTGGTCGTAGCGGTAGCGCGGGAAGGTCGCACGCAGCCAGAAGAACGTGTACATGAAAAAGCACATCTTGAGGAACAGCCAGGGGAAACCGCCGGCCACGATCCAGCCGACGAACGGCGTATCGCCGAACGCCGCGACCAGCGACTCCCAGCCCTCGAACGGCGACGCCCAGCCGCCCAGGAAAAAGATCGAGACCAGCGCGGAGATCAGCACCATGTTCGCGTATTCGGCGAGGAAAAACAGCGCGAATGCGACGCCGGAGTATTCGACGTGGAAACCCGCGACGATCTCCGATTCGCCCTCGGCGACGTCGAAGGGCGCACGATTCGTCTCGGCGACTCCCGAGATCCAGTAGACGAGGAACAGCGGCAGCAGCGGGAACAGGAACCAGTGGCTGATCCCGCCCGCCTGCGCACGCACGATGTCGCCGAGGTTCAGGCTGCGCGAGGCCATGAGGATGCCGACCAGCGCGAAGCCCATCGCGATCTCGTACGCGACGATCTGCGCGGCAGAGCGCATCGCGCCGAGAAAGGCGTACTTGGAGTTCGTCGCCCAGCCGGCCAGGATCACGCCGTAGACACCCATCGACGTCAGCGCGAGCACGTACAGCAGGCCCGCATTGATGTTCGACGATGACGTACCAGTCGTTCAGCGGGATGACCGCCCAGGTCGCGAGCGCCGGGATCAGCGTCAGCAGCGGTGCGATGACGAACAGGAGACGGCTCGCCTGCGACGGGATGATGACTTCCTTGAACAACAGCTTGAAGACGTCCGCGAACGGCTGCAGCAGCCCGCGCGGTCCGACGCGATTCGGCCCGACCCGCGACTGCATCCGGCCGATGACCTTGCGCTCGAAATAGGTCGAGAACGCGACGATCAGGATGACGGAGACCGTGACCAGCAGGATCTTTGCCAGTACGACGATCAGGTACTGCAGCAAAGGCGGCAACGCACCCCACGTCTGGACGAAGAAGCCGATCATTCGCCCGCCTCCGCGCCGGCCGCACGCTTCGCCGCGGGCGTCATCTGCAGGGCGCCGGCGCGGCGCACGAGCCCGTCGACCGCATAGATCGGCGTGTCGATGTCGCCGGCTGGATCGTCCTTGCCGTCGAGGCCCTTCCTGTCGAACGAACCGGGACTGCGGATGGCGGGCTTGGTGTCGCCTATGCGTTCCGCGGCCTCGTCGCGGACATCCTCCGACGTCACGTAATCGAAGTCCGGCGCGTCGACGAGGTTGCCGAGGACGCGCAGCACCTTCCATGCCGGCCGGGACTCTCCGACCGGGCTGGCGATACCGCCGAAGCTCTGCCACGTCCCGGCGACGTTGACATAGGTGCCGGACGTCTCCGCGAACGTGCCGATCGGCAACAACAGGCCCGCGCACTCGAGCAGCGCATCCGACACGAACGGCGTAAGCGCGATGACGAAACCCTGCCGGTTCAGCTTTGCGACGACGTCTTCGGTACACAGCACGTCGGCATCGGGCTCCACATCGTGCAACAGGACGACATCGAGCGGATCGGCGAGCATCGCGCCGGCATGCAGGCCGGGTCTGGGGCGCGCCTTGCCGGCGATGTCCCGATGCGGCAGCAAGCCGGCGAGCGTCGCGCCGGCGCTGTCGGGGCCGGGCGACAGCGTGCCGAGCCTCGCGCCCGCCGCATCCGCGATCCCGGCCGCCAGTGAACGCACGGCGCTGAACGCCCGGTGCCGGCCCGCAATATTGCCGAGCAACACCAGCGCGTCGTCCGCCTTCTTCAGGGTCTCGACGATGGGCTTGACGCCGTCGCCGGACAGCAGTTCGACCAGGCCCGCGCCCGACAGGTAACGATCGACGTCGAAGAAGTATTCGTAACGCTCGCTGTTGGCGAAGCTCACCTTCGTACCGGCCAGCGCGGCCTTGCGGATCCGGTGGGCGATGATCGGTGCTTCGCTGCGGAGGTTCGAGCCGATGACGAAGATCGCTCCGCGCGTCTCGAGGTCGGCGATCTCGCAGCCGAGCCACGGGATCGGGGGATCGTTGTCCTGGTCGGCGAAATCGCGCCGCTCGATGCGGTGGTCGATGTTCGCCGTGCCCAGGTGTCCCGCGATGCGATTCAGCAGGTAAGCCTCTTCGAGGGTCGCACGGGGCGATGCGAGCAGACCGACCCGGTCCGCCGCGGCCTCGCGCAGCCGCGTGGCGGCGATCTCGAGCGCCTCTTCCCAGCCGACGTCGCGCCAGTCGCCGTCTTCGCGGATCCTCGGTACACGCAGGCGGTCGGCGGAGTAGGCGCCCTCGTAGCTGAAGCGGTCGCGGTCTGCCAGCCAGGTCTCGTTGATGGCCTCGTTCTCCCGCGGCACGATGCGCTTGACGGTGCCGCGCAGCACGTGCGCGTACAGGTTCGAGCCGGCGCAATCGTGTGGCGACACGAGCCGGCCGCTGCAGCATCTCCCAGGCACGCGCGCTGTACCGGTACGGCTTGTTGTTGAGCGCGCCGACGGGACACAGGTCGATGATGTTCGCGGACAACTCGTGATCGATACTCTGCGCGACGTAGGTGCCGATCTTCATGTCTTCACCGCGCCCGGTCGCGCCCATCTGCGGGAAGCCCTGTATCTCCTCGCCGAAGCGCACGCAGCGCGTGCAATGAATACAGCGCGTCATGTCGGTGGAGATCAACGGCCCGAGGTTCTTGTCCTTCACGACGCGCTTGCGCTCCGTGAAGCGCGAGACGTCGCGGCCGAAACCCATCGCGAGATCCTGCAATTCGCATTCGCCGCCCTGGTCGCAGATCGGGCAATCCAGCGGGTGATTGATCAGCAGGAACTCCATGGTCGCCTTCTGCGCGGCGATGGCCTTCGGCGATCGGGTGAAGATCTTCATGCCCTCGCCGACCGGCGTCGCGCAGGCCGGCAGCGGCTTCGGCGCCTTCTCCACCTCGACGAGGCACATGCGGCAATTCGCCGCGACGCTCAGTTTCTCGTGGTAGCAGAAGCGCGGGATGTAGGCGCCGATCCGGTCGGTCACCTGCATGACCATCTGACCCTTGCGGGCCTCGACGGGCTTGCCGTCCACCTCGATGTTGACGATGTCGTCGCTCATAGACGCCTATGCCGCCGCCTCGTCCGGATCGTCGACGATGCTGCGGCCGCGATGGCGGACCATGTACTCGAATTCTTCGCGGAACCGCTTCAGGAAGCTCTGTACGGGCCAGGCGGCGGCGTCGCCCAGCGCACAGATCGTGTGGCCCTCGATGCGATTGGCGACGGCGACCAGCCGGTCGAGGTCCGCCTCTGTGCCCTGCCCGTCGACGATGCGCGTCAGCATGCGGTACAGCCAGCCCGTGCCTTCGCGGCACGGCGTGCACTGCCCGCAGGACTCGGACATGTAGAAGCGCGAGATGCGCCGGAGCATCCGGACCATGCAGGTGGTCTCGTCCATGACGACGACCGCGCCGGTGCCGAAGGACGAGCCCGCATTCTGCAGCGAGTCGTAGTCCATCGTGCAATCCATGATCACCTCGCCGCGCAGCACGGGCACGGACGAGCCGCCCGGGATCACGGCCTTGAGCTTGCGCCCGCCGCGCACGCCGCCGGCGAGGTCCAGCAATTCGCGGAACGGGATGCCCATCGGCAGCTCGAAGTTGCCGGGCTTCTCGACGTGGCCCGAGACCGAGAAGATCGCCGTGCCCCCCGAGCCTTCCGGCCCGAGGCCGGCGAACCACGCCGCACCATTGCGGATGATCGCCGGCACGCAGGCGATGCTCTGGGTGTTGTTGATCGTCGTCGGCGCGCCGTACAGGCCGTAGTTCGCGGGGAACGGCGGCTTGAACCGAGGCTTGCCCGGTTTGCCCTCGAGCGATTCGAGCAGCGCGGTCTCCTCCCCGCAGATATAGGCGCCCGCACCGACGAAGGTGCGCAGATCGAAATCGATGCCGGAACCCTGGATGTCCTTGCCGAGCAGGCCGGCCTCGTAGGCTTCGCGCACCGCCGCCTCGAAGCGCGGCACCGGCTCGTCCATGAACTCGCCACGGATGTAGTTGTAGGCGACCGTGGCGCCCATCGCATAGGACGCGATCGCCATGCCCTCCACGAGGGCGTGGGGGTTGTAGCGCAGGATCTCGCGGTCGTGGCAGGTGCCCGGCTCGCTCTCGTCCGAGTTGACGACGAGGTATTTCTGGCCCTGGTACTTCTGCGGCATGAAGCTCCACTTCAGCCCCGTCGGGAAGCCCGCGCCGCCGCGGCCGCGCAGGCCCGAGGCCTTCACCTCGTCGATGAGCTGCTGCGGTGTGAATTCGCCGGCGAGGATGCGGCGCCAGGCCTTGTAGCCGTCGTGCGCCTCGTAGGTCTTCAGCGTCCAGCTCTCCTTCGCGCCGAAGGTGTTGAAACACACGAGATTCTGTTCGAGCGCCATCAGTCCAGCCCGTCCAGTATCTCGTCAACCTGCTCGGCCGTCAGGTTCTCGTGGTATACGTGGTCGACCATCATCATCGGCGCGCCGCAGCAGGCGGCCAGGCATTCCTCTTCCTTCTTGAGGTAGATGCGCCCGTCCTCGGTGCTCTCGCCGAGCTTGACACCCAGCTTCTTCTCGACGTGCGCGACGAGTTCGTCCGCGCCGCGCAGCATGCACGAGATATTCGTGCAGATCGCCACGTTGTGGCGTCCGACGGGACGCGTCTGGAACATCGAGTAAAACGTAGCGACCTCGTAGACCTGGATCGCCGGCAGCGCCAGATACTCGGCCACCGCGTCCATCTGCTCCGTCGTCAGGTAGCCGCCGTTCTCGTGCTGGACCGCGTGCAGCGCGCCGATCACCGCCGAGCGCTGGCGGCTCTCGGGGAAGCGCGTCCGCCATGCGTCGATCTCCTGGCGCACATGCTCGGAAAGTACCTGGCCCTCACTCATCGATCCACCTCGCCGAACACGATGTCCTGGGTACCGATCACGGCGACGACGTCGGCCAGCATGTGGCCCTCGACCATCTCCGACATCGCGGAGAGGTGCGCGAAGCCGGGCGCACGCAATTTCAGCCGGTACGGCTTGTTGGCGCCGTCCGAGATCACGTAAGCGCCAAACTCGCCCTTCGGTGCCTCGACCGCGGCGTAGGCCTCGCCTTCGGGCACGCAGTAGCCTTCGGTGAACAGTTTGAAGTGGTGGATCAGCGACTCCATGTCGTCCTTCATCTCGACCCGTCGGGGCGCGACGATCTTGCGATCCTCGATGATGACGGGACCCGGATTCGCGCGCAGCCAGTGGATGCATTGCCGGATGATGCTGTTCGATTGACGCATCTCCTCGATGCGAACGAGATAACGGTCGTAGCAGTCGCCGTTGACACCGACCGGGATATCGAAATCGAGCTTGTCGTAGACCTCGTAGGGCTGCTTCTTGCGCAGGTCCCACTCGACGCCCGAACCGCGCAGCATCGGACCGGAGAAGCCGAGCTGCATCGCGCGCTGCGGCGTGACGACGCCGATGTTCACGGTACGCTGCTTCCAGATCCGGTTGTCCGTCAGCAGCGTCTCGTAGTCGTCGACACAAGCCGGGAATTTGTCCGTGAACGCCTCGATGAAGTCGAGCAGCGAGCCCTCGCGCACGGCGTTCAGGCGCTCGACTTCCTTCTTGCTGCGGAACTTCGACTCCTGGTATTTCGGCATCGATTCCGGAAGGTCGCGGTAGACGCCGCCCGGACGGTAATACGTTGCGTGCATGCGCGTGCCCGAGACCGCCTCGTAGCAGTCCATCAGGTCCTCGCGCTCGCGGAAGCAGTACAGGAAAACCGTCATCGCGCCGATGTCGAGGCCGTGTCCGCCGAGCCACAGCAGGTGATTCAGGATGCGCGTGATCTCGTCGAACATGACGCGGATGTACTGGGCTCGGATCGGTGCCTCGATGCCGAGCAGTTTCTCGATCGCGAGCACGTAGGCATGTTCGTTGCACATCATCGACACGTAGTCGAGACGATCCATGTAACCGATCGACTGGTTGAACGGCTTGGACTCGGCCAGCTTCTCGGTCGCACGATGCAGCAGCCCGACGTGCGGGTCGGCCCGCTGGATCACCTCGCCGTCCATCTCGAGCACGAGGCGCAGCACGCCGTGCGCGGCGGGATGCTGCGGCCCGAAATTCATCGTGAAGCTCTGGATCTCAGCCATCGGCCGTGTCCTTCAGCCCTTCGTCATAGCGATTGTCGTGACGTATCACGCGCGGCACGAGCGTCCTCGGCTCGATGCTGACGGGCTGGTAGGCGACCCTGCCCTTCTCCGGGTCGTATTTCACCTCGACGTTCCCGCTGAGCGGGAAGTCCTTGCGGAACGGGTGCCCGATAAAACCGTAATCGGTCAGGATGCGGCGCAGGTCGGGATGGCCATCGAACAGGATTCCGTAAAGGTCGAAGGCCTCGCGCTCGAACCAGTTGGCGGAATTCCAGATACCGACGACCGACGCTACGATCGGCGGATTGGAGGTACCGGTGAAGACGCGCAGCCGCAGCCGAAAATTGTGCTGCAGCGACAACAGGTGATAGACGACCGCAAAACGGCGCGCCGCGAATTCGTCCGATTCGTCGAGGATTACCGGTTCGCGCTGCACGCCCCGGCTGAACCCGGTCTCGGTCGCGCTCGACGTCGTCCACTCGGACTTGCCGTAGTCCAGGTAGTCGACGCCGCAGACGTCCATCAGCATCTCGAAGCCGAAATCGGCCTCATTGCGCAAGGCGGTGGCGACCTCGATGAGGTCGTCCCGGCCCACCTCGAGTGTCAGCTCGTCGCAGGTCGATGGCAGGCGTTTCACCTGCTCACCGAAGCGCTCGTCGAGACGAGTCGCCAAACTCTCGTAGCGGTCAGTCATCGCTGGGATCTATCTCGAAATCGTACTGGTGCGGCGGATCTTGTTTTGTAATTGGATCAGCCCGTATACCAGTGCCTCCGCCGTCGGCGGGCAACCGGGCACATAGACATCGACGGGAATAACGCGATCGCAGCCGCGCACCACGGAATAGGAATAATGGTAGTAACCGCCTCCGTTGGCGCAGGAACCCATGGAAACGACCCAGCGCGGTTCCGGCATCTGGTCATAAACCTTGCGTAACGCAGGTGCCATCTTGTTGCACAGCGTGCCGGCGACGATCATGCAGTCGGATTGCCGCGGACTGGGCCTGAAAATGATGCCGAAGCGGTCGAGGTCGTAACGCGACGCACCGGCGTGCATCATCTCCACCGCGCAACACGCGAGCCCGAAGGTCATGGGCCAAAGCGAACCGGTGCGCGCCCAGTTCATCACGGAGTCCACGCTGGTCACGACGAAACCCTTCTTCTGCAGGCTGATGCCGGCTTCGGAACTGCCGGGTTCCGTCTTCTGCTCTGCCGCGGCTGCGCCCGTCAATCCCATTCGAGCGCTCCCTTCTTCCATTCGTAAACGAATCCTACGACCAGTATCGCGAGGAACAGTGCCATGGCCAGCAGGCCGAAGGTGCCCACCGAATCGAGCGCCACCGCCCACGGAAACAGGAACGCGATCTCGAGATCGAAGATGATGAACAGGATCGCGACCAGGTAATAACGGACGTCGAACTTCATGCGCGAATCATCGAACGCCTCGAAACCGCACTCGTAAGGGGACAATTTCTCGGCATCCTTGTCGCCGCTGCCGATCAGGAAGCCGAGCGCGAGCAACAGCAGGCCGATTCCTGCGGCCACGGCCAGGAAAACCAGGATAGGAAAGTATTCTCGTAACATACTACGTCGCGTTGCGGCGCGTCATTGCGCCACTAACAACTCGTCATTGTAACAGCGTGCCGAACTGCGGACACCCCGGGCGGATGCACTGGGTTGGTGCTCTGGGCGAGACTCGAACTCGCACGGCTTGCGCCACTGCCCCCTCAAGACAGCGTGTCTACCAATTCCACCACCAGAGCATGAATATCCGGCCTGCTATTGGCCCTCGTCGCCCGCAGGTTTCTGGTCGTCGAGCTCGGGGAGGTCATCCGTTCCGTTCGTTTCCTGCTTGCCTTCGTCCACGGACGGCAGCTCGTCAGCAGGCGCCTGGTCGCCGCCCGCGGCAGGCGTTTGCTCGCCGTTCCCGGCCGGCGCCGGGGCTTGTTCCTCGGCGACCGGCGCACCCTCGAGCAGGCTGTCGGGCCCCTGCGACCGCTGGCTGCTGATATACGCCAGCACCAGGCTGGTGGCGAAAAACGCCGTCGCCAGCACGGCCGTGGCCCGCGAGAAGAAGCTCGTGGAGCCGCGCGCGCCGAACACGGTGCCCGACGCGCCGGCGCCGAAGCCGGCCCCGGCATCCGCGCCCTTGCCGCGCTGCAACAGCACGAGACCGATGATCCCGAGCGCGATCAGCGTGTGGGCGACGAGAACGACTTTCTGCAATGTATCCATCAATTCCTCGATTGTACGGCGGCGGTCACGATAGCCAGAAAAGCGCCCGATTCGAGCGATGCGCCGCCGATCAGGCCGCCGTCGATGTCTGCCATGGCCAGCAGCCCCGGCGCATTGTCCCCCTTCATGCTGCCGCCGTACAGAATGAGCGTCGCCTCGGCCAGCGCGGCATCTCGCGCGGCCAGGAACGTGCGGATGTGCCGGTGCACGTCCTGCGCCTGCTCCGGGGTCGCGGTCACGCCCGTGCCGATGGCCCAGACGGGCTCGTAAGCGATGACGGCCCCGCCGAAGTCCTGCGCGCCGACCCGCTCGAATACGGCGCCGAGCTGCTCGTCGACGACCGCTTCGGTGCGGCCGGCTTCGCGCTCGGCCAGCGTCTCGCCGACACACAGTATCGGCGTCAGGGCCGCCGCTTTTGCCGCCACGAACTTGGCGGCGACCCGGGCGCTCGTCTCGCCGTACAGCGTGCGGCGTTCCGAGTGGCCCACGATGACGTACTCACAGCCGACGTCGCGGAGCATCGAACCGGCCACTTCGCCGGTGTACGCGCCGGACGGTTGCTCGGAGAGATTCTGGGCCCCGACGGCGATGCCGCTGTCCGCGATCTGTTCGACGGCCGTGGTCAGGTAGGGAAACGGCGGACAAATCAACAGCTTGACCCGATCCGACGCCGGCGCGCCGGCCACGATACCGGCGATCAGCGCGGCGTTGCCCGCCGTACTGCCGTTCATCTTCCAGTTGCCCGCGACGAGTATGTCTCGCATGACTGTTTCCTGATTTGTCGTTGTTGGAGCTGCTCGCCGAAAAGGCGCGCAAGGATACCGGGGCTAACCCCGCAAATCAACGCGCCCGGAACCGCTCGGGTCAGGCGGCGGCTTCGGCGACGACCGCGGCCAGCCGCTCCGCCACCGCGGTGATCTGCTGCTCGTCCTCGCCCTCCACCATGACCCGGATGACCGGCTCCGTACCCGAGGCGCGCAGCACGATCCGCCCGGCATCCGCGAGCTCGCGCTCCGCGGCCGCCACGGCCTGCAGGATAGCCTCGGAGCTGGCCGGATCGATACGCTTGTCGGTACGTACGTTGACCATGGTCTGCGGGAAACGTGCCATCCCGGCGACGAGTTCCGACAGGCGCTGGCCGGTCTGTTTCATCACGGCCAGGACCTGCAGCGCACAGACGAGGCCGTCACCGGTCGTCGTCTGGTCCAGCACGATCATGTGACCGGAGGTCTCGCCGCCGAGGATGCCGCCGGTCGCGTGCAGGGTCTCCAGGATGTACCGGTCGCCGACATTGGCACGCAGGAACTCGATGCTTGCGGCACCGAGGGCGCGTTCGAGGCCGAGATTGCTCATGACCGTGCCCACGACAGGTCCCCTGAGGCGCCCGTCCCGCTGCCGCGACGTGGCGAGCACGTACAGCAGCTGATCGCCGTCGACGAGTTGCCCGGTCTCGTCCACCATGACGACGCGATCGCCGTCGCCGTCGAGCGCGACGCCCACGTCGGCCTTCACGGCCGGCACGGTGAGCCGCAGCAATTCCGGGCTCGTGGAACCGCAACCCTGGTTGATGTTGCGGCCGTTCGGGGAGCAGCCGATCGGGATCACTTCGGCGCCGAGATTGGCCAGCGTGCGCGGACCGACCTTGTACCCGGCGCCGTTGGCGCCGTCGAAGACGACTTTCATACCGTCGAGGGTCAGTTTGCGCGGAAACGTCGAGGCGCAGAATTCCTGGTAGCGAATCCGCGCCGAATCGATGCGCTTGGCCTTGCCGATGCCGGTGGAATCGCGAGTGATCGGCGGCCTTTCCAGGTACGCCTCGATCTCGCGCTCGACGTCGTCGCTGAGCTTCGAGCCTGCACCATCGAAGAACTTGATGCCGTTGTCTTCGAAGCAATTGTGCGAGGCACTGATCACGACGCCGAGGTCGGCCTGAAACTCCTGCGTGAGCCGGGCGATCCCGGGCGTCGGCAATGGACCGAGCAACAGCACGTCCGTCCCGGCGGCAACGAAGCCCGCCTCGAGTGCCGACTCGAACATGTATCCGGACAGCCGCGTGTCCTTGCCGATCAGTACCTTGCCGCCCTCCGGCACGAGCACTTGCGCCGCGGCGCTCGCCAGCCGGATCGCGAAATCGACGGTCATCGGATCGGTGCCCACGGTACCGCGCACGCCGTCCGTGCCGAAGACATTCCTGCTCATAGGTTCAATCCCTCATCGATCACCGCCCGCGTCACGCGCAGGGCATCGACCGTTTCGGCAACGTCGTGTGCGCGCACGATTTGCGCGCCCTGGTACACGGCCAGCACGGCCGCCGCGATGCTCGCGGCGAGACGGCTGCCGACGTCCCGGCCGGTGATCACGCCCAAAGAGGTCTTGCGCGACACGCCGATCAGGAGCGGTACGCCAATTGCGCTCAATTGTCTCAGATTCCCGAGCAACTCGAAATTGTGTGCCGGCGTCTTACCGAACCCGAAGCCCGGATCGATGACGATCCGGTCGGCCGCGAGTCCGGCTTCGCGGCAATCTGCCACGCGCCCGCGCAGGAAATCCGCGACTTCCGCCACGACGTCGTCGTAGTGCGGTTCGACCTGCATCGTGCGCGGCTGGCCCTGCATGTGCATCAGGCACACCGGGCATTGCAGCTCGACCGCAGCCTCGAGCGCGCCGTCTTCGCGCAGAGCGCGGATATCGTTGATCATCGAGGCACCCGCGGCGACGGCCTCGCGCATCACGCGCGGCTTGCTCGTGTCGATGGAAACGGGCAGATCGATCTCGCGACGGATCGCCTCGATCACCGGCACGACCCGGTCGAGTTCTTCCTGTTCGCCGACGTCGGCTGCGCCGGGGCGCGTCGACTCGCCGCCGACGTCGATGATCGCCGCGCCCTCGTCGGCCATGCGCAGCGCCTGCTGCAGGGCCGGCCCGGTGGACGCGAATCGGCCGCCGTCGGAAAACGAATCGGGAGTAACGTTGAGAATGCCCATGACCGCGGGGCAATCGAAGTGCATGGCGCCGAGCTGCAGCATCAGCCGATTATCCCACTGCAGCCGGAGAAGGTCCTTGCCTTGACAGGGTACTAGTGCTCGCTGGCGGGACCGCCGATCGGCGTCTTCTCCGGTTTCGGGGAGCTCGTCTCGGGCTTCGGCGGCGTCGGCGTGTCGTCCCAGTCCTCGGGCGGCCGCGGCTCCCTGCCGGCCATGATGTCCTTGATCTGGGCGTCGCCGATGGTCTCGTATTTCACCAGTGCCTTGGCCATCGTGTGCAGCTTGTCGACATTGTCCTCGAGCAGCTTGCGGGCGACCTCGTAGGTATGGTCGATGATGCGGCGGACCTCCTCGTCGATCGCGTGCGCCGTGTCGTCCGACACCTGCTTGCGCTGCGTCACCGAATGGCCGAGGAAGACTTCGCCGTCGTCCTCGCTGTAGGTGAGCGGACCCAGCCGTTCGGACAGGCCCCACTTGGTCACCATGTTGCGGGCGAGTTCGGTCGCGCGCTCGATGTCGTTGGCCGCGCCGGTCGTGACGCCGCCCGTGCCGAGGATCATCTCCTCGGCGATGCGGCCGCCGAACAGGCTGGCGATCGTGCTCTCGAGGCGCTGCTTCGACATGCTGTAGCGGTCTTCTTCCGGCAGGTACATGGTCACGCCCAGCGCGCGGCCGCGCGGGATGATGGTGACCTTGTAGACCGGGTCGTGCTCGGGCACGAGGAAGCCGACGATCGCGTGGCCCGCCTCGTGGTAGGCCGTATTGAGCTTTTCCTTCTCGCTCATGACCATCGAGCGCCGCTCGGTGCCCATCATGATCTTGTCCTTGGCCTTCTCGAACTGGTCCATGCTGACGACGCGGCGATTGGCGCGAGCGGCGAACAGGGCCGCCTCGTTCACCAGGTTCGCGAGGTCCGCGCCCGAGAATCCCGGCGTGCCGCGCGCGATCAGGCTCGGCTTCACGTCATCGGCCAGCGGCACCTTGCGCATGTGCACCTTCAGTATCAGCTCGCGGCCGCGGACGTCCGGCAGCGGCACAACGACCTGCCGGTCGAAGCGTCCGGGCCGGAGCAGCGCCGGATCGAGCACGTCGGGGCGGTTGGTCGCGGCGATGACGATGATGCCTTCCGAGCCCTCGAAACCGTCCATCTCGACCAGCATCTGGTTCAGCGTCTGCTCGCGCTCGTCGTGGCCGCCGCCGAGCCCGGCGCCGCGATGGCGGCCCACCGCGTCCAGCTCGTCGATGAAGATGATGCACGGCGCCTGTTTCTTCGCCTGGTCGAACATGTCGCGTACGCGCGATGCGCCCACGCCGACGAACATCTCGACGAAATCCGAGCCCGAGATCGTGAAGAAGGGCACCTTGGCTTCGCCCGCGATCGCCTTGGCGAGCAGCGTCTTGCCCGTGCCGGGCGGACCGACCATCAGCACGCCCTTGGGAATCTTGCCGCCGAGGCGCTGGAACTTGCTGGGGTCCTTCAGGAAGTCGACGACCTCGGACACCTCGGCCTTCGCTTCCTCGACGCCCGCCACGTCGGCGAAGGTCACGCCGACCTGGTCCTCGCCGAGCAGCCGCGCCTTGCTCTTGCCGAACGACATGGCGCCGCGCCCGCTGCCGCCGCCCTGCATCTGGCGCATGAAGTAGATCCACACGCCGATCAGCAGCAGGATCGGGAACGAACTGATGAGGAGCTGGCCGATCAGGCTCTGCGACTTGGGTTCGGCCGCGCTGAAATGGACGTGGTTGTCGTCGAGGATACCGATCAGCGTGTTGTTGTCCGTCTCGGGGCTGATCGTGTAATACGGCAGCGGCTTCTGATTTCCGAAGCGGACCTTCTGACCGTCGAACTCGACGATGTCGACCTGGCCCGAGCGGACCTGCTGCAGGAACTCCGAATAATCCTTCGCCTGCGGCTGGCCGCCGCTGACGCCCGACAGTCCCTGCACCACCGACAACAGGACGACGATGATGACGACGAAGACAAGAATATTTTTGGTCAGATCATTCACTTGGGTGTCCACGACCTCCGTGCAGAACACTGCCCATTTAGACAGATTCTACGATTTAGACCCTACTACAATCGATAGTTTCTCGCTACCAAATAAACCTCACGACTGCCGGCCCGCGAGGCGTCGGGTTTGGTCACCCTGACGCGCGAAAATCGCGCTTTCGCCGTGGCCACGAAGGCATCCGAGCCTTCGCCCTGAAACAGCTTGCAAACAAAGTCCCCGCCCTCGGCCAGGACTTCGCCACAGACGTCGAGTGCGAGCTCCGCCAGAAACATGGACCGGGGCTGGTCGACCGCCCGGTTACCGCTGATATTGGGCGCCATGTCGCTCATTACAAGGTCAGCGCGACGATCGCCCAGCTTCTCTCGCAATCGTTGCAGGGTCTCTGGCTCGCGAAAGTCGCCCTGTACGAACTCCACCGACGGCAAGGCATCCATCGGCAGCAGATCGACCGCGACGATGCGCACCGCGCCGTCGAGCGTCTCCGTGACGTACTGGCTCCAGCCGCCCGGCGCCGCCCCGAGATCCACGCAGAGCATACCGCGCCGTAGCAGGCGTTCCTTCGCGTCGATCTGTTCCAGCTTGAACACGGCCCTGGAACGCCAGCCGCGGCGGCGGGCGCCACGGACGTACGGGTCGCGCTCCTGGCGCTCGCGCCAGCTGCGGCTGCTGCCGCGCGGCTTGCTCATTCGTTGGTCCCGGCCCGTGCACGCACCCTGCTAAACTCCGCTTCGATGCCAAGTGAAGCACAAAAGCGGTATCTGCGCGGCCTCGGCCACCAGCTGAAGCCGGTGATCCAGGTCGGCGATGCGGGCCTGTCGGATGCCCTGCTCGCAGAATTCGAGAGCACGCTGGCACACCACGAGCTGATCAAGGTGCGCGTACGCGCCGCCGACCGCGACGCACGGGACGCGCTCATCGCGCGGCTGTGCGCGGCCGGCGCCGCCACGCTGATCCAGCGCATCGGCAACGTCGCCCTGCTCTACCGGCACAATCCCGAACGCAACAAGATCGTCCTGCCGGACGCCTGACCGCGCCGCGGCGGCACACGGGGAGCCGTCACTCGTAGCGGACAGCGATGACTTCGAAGGTCTTTTCTCCGCCGGGCGCCTGCACGGACACGACGTCGCCTTCGAGCTTGCCGATCAACGCCCGCGCGATCGGCGAAGTGTAGGAGATCAGTCCGATCTTGATGTCGGCCTCGTCCTCGCCGACGATCTTGTACTCGATCTCGGCGCCATTCGCCTCTTCGACCAGTTCGACCGTCGAACCGAAGACGATCTTGCCCCGCGCATCGATCGCCGTCACGTCGATCACCTGCAGGTTGGACAGCTTCGACTCGATCTCCTTGATCCGCATTTCGATGAAGCCCTGCTGTTCCTTGGCGGCGTGATACTCGGCGTTCTCCTTGAGATCGCCGTGGCCGCGCGCTTCGGCGATCGCCGCGATTACCCGCGGCCTGTCTTCCGACTTGAGCTTGCGCAGCTCCTCCTGCAGCAGGGCGTGTCCGCGCAGGGTCATCGGCACCTTGCTCATGCCGCCACCTCGTTGTGCAGGTCCTGCAAGCGATTCACGTCACTGTCGTCCAGATGTTCGATTGCCTTGCATGTCGCGATCGCCGCCGCGAGCGTCGTGTAATAGGTGACGCCCCTGCGCACGGCTTCCGCGCGTATCGACGTCGACTCGCTGATCGCCTGCTTGCCCTCCGTGGTGTTGACGATCAGGACGATTTCCCCGTTCTTGATCATATCGACGATGTGCGGCCGGCCTTCGCGGACCTTGTTCGCACGCCGACATGATACTCCGGATGAGGCCAGCTTTTGGGCCGTTCCGTGCGTGGCGACGATATCGAAGCCCTGCGCCACCAGAATCCGGGCCAGCTCCACGGCCTTGTCCTTGTCCTGATCCCGCACGCTGAGCAGTGCGGCGCCCTGCCGCGGCAGGACCACGCCGGATGCCAGCTGGGCCTTGGCGTAGGCCTCCCCGAAGGACCGGCCCACGCCCATGACCTCGCCCGTCGACTTCATCTCGGGGCCGAGAATCGGATCGGCGCCGGGGAAGCGGATGAACGGGAACACGGCTTCCTTGACCGAGAAATAGCCGGGCACGCGCTGGTTCACGTAGCCCTGCGTGGCCAGCGATTCGCCGACCATCACCCGGGCGGCGATCTTCGCGAGCGGGATGCCGATCGCCTTGGAAACGAACGGCACCGTGCGCGAAGCGCGCGGGTTGACCTCGAGCAGATAGACGACGTTGTTCTGGATCGCGAACTGCGTGTTCATGAGTCCGACGACGTGCAGCCCCTTCGCCAACTTGATCACCTGTTCGGTCAGCTCCTTCTGGATCGCCTGGGAGAGACTGAACGGCGGCAGCGAGCAGCCTGAATCGCCGGAATGGACCCCGGCCTGCTCGATGTGTTCCATGATGCCGCCGATCAGCACGCGTTCGCCGTCGCAGACGCAGTCGACGTCCACCTCCGTGGCCACATCCAGGAACCGGTCCAGCAGCACCGGGCTGTCGTTGGACACGCCGATAGCCGCGTCCATGTAAGCCTCCAGATCCTCGTCGCTGTGCACGATTTCCATTGCCCGGCCGCCGAGCACGTAGGACGGGCGGACGACCAGCGGATAGCCGACGTCGGAGCCCATCGACAGAGCCTGTTGCTTGCTGCGCGCCGTGCAATTCGGGGGTTGCTTGAGCTCGAGTTTGGTGACGAGCTTCTGGAAGCGTTCGCGGTCCTCGGCCAGGTCGATCGAGTCCGGCGTCGTGCCGATGATCGGTGCGCCTGCCGCCTCGAGGTCGCGGGCGAGCTTGAGCGGCGTCTGGCCCCCGTACTGGACGATGACGCCCTTCGGCTGCTCGCGGTCGATGATCTCCATGACGTCCTCGAACGTGAGCGACTCGAAATACAGGCGATCCGAGGTGTCGTAATCCGTCGACACGGTCTCCGGATTGCAGTTGACCATGATGGTCTCGTAGCCGTTATCCTTGAGCGCCAGCGCCGCGTGCACGCAGCAATAGTCGAATTCGATGCCCTGGCCGATGCGATTCGGTCCGCCGCCGAGGATCATGATCTTCGATCGATCGGTGGGATCGGCCTCGCACTCCTCCTCGTAGGTCGAATACAGGTAGGCCGTGGCGGACGGGAATTCCGCGGCGCAGGTGTCGACGCGTTTGAAGACGGGCCGCAGGCCGAGCTCCAGGCGCCGTTTGCGCACGGCACGCTCGGCCACGCCCAGCACCTTCGCGATGCGTGCGTCGGAGAAACCCTTGCGCTTCAGGGTCCGCAGCCCCTGCTCGTCGAGGGCGGCCAGCCCGTGCCCGCGGATGGCCTCTTCCGCCGCGACCAGGTCCGCGATCTGGGCCACGAACCAGCGGTCGATGGCGCTCACGGCGGCGACGTCGTCGGACGTGAAGCCGTGTCGCAGGGCGTCGGCGACGAAGCGTATCCGGTCCGGGCCCGCCATGCGCAGCTCCTGCCGCAGGCGGTCGCGGTCCGCCTCGGTGCGCGGCGCGGCGACGATCTCGTCGAGGCCGTTGATGCCCGTCTCTAGACCGCGCAGCGCCTTCTGCAGCGACTCCTGGAAAGTCCTTCCGATGGCCATGACTTCCCCGACGGACTTCATCTGCGTCGTCAGGCGGTCGTTCGCGCCCGGAAATTTCTCGAACGTGAAGCGCGGGATCTTGGTCACGACGTAGTCGATCGCCGGTTCGAAGGACGCCGGCGTCATGCCGCCGGTAATGTCGTTGCGCAGTTCGTCGAGCGTATAGCCCACGGCCAGTTTCGCCGCGACCTTCGCGATCGGGAAGCCGGTCGCCTTCGAGGCCAGCGCGGACGAGCGCGAGACCCGCGGATTCATCTCGATGACGAGTACGCGCCCGTCCTCCGGATTGATCGCGAACTGCACGTTGGAGCCGCCGGTCTCGACGCCGATCTTACGCAACACGTCGATCGAGGCGTCGCGCAGGCGCTGGTATTCCTTGTCCGTCAGGGTCTGCGCCGGGGCGACGGTGATCGAGTCGCCGGTGTGCACGCCCATGGGATCGACGTTCTCGATGGAACAGACGATGATGCAGTTGTCGTTGCGGTCCCGCACGACCTCCATCTCGAATTCCTTCCAGCCGAGTACCGATTCCTCGAGCAACACCTCGGACGTCGGGGACATCTCGAGGCCGTGCGAGACGATCTGTTCGAACTCCTCTCGATTGTAGGCGATGCCGCCGCCCGTGCCGCCGAGCGTGAACGACGGCCGTATGATCGTCGGAAAGCCGATGCGGTCCTGGATCTCGAGCGCGTCCTCCAGCGAATGCGCGATCTCTGCCGTCGGCACCTCGAGCCCGATCTCGGTCATCGCCCGGCGGAACAGGTCGCGGTCCTCGGCCATGTCGATGGCCTCTCGCGAGGCGGCGATCATCTCGACGTCGTATTGCTCCAGGACACCTTCGCGGGCGAGGTCCAGCGCACAGTTGAGCGCCGTCTGGCCACCCATCGTCGGCAACAGCGCATCCGGCCGCTCGCGGGCGATGATGCTCTCGACCGCCTTCCAGTGTATCGGCTCGATGTAGATCGCATCCGCCGTGTCCGGGTCGGTCATGATCGTGGCCGGATTGGAATTCACGAGGACGACCCGATAGCCCTCTTCCTTCAGCGCCTTGCAGGCCTGGGCCCCGGAATAGTCGAACTCACAGGCCTGGCCGATGATGATGGGTCCGGCCCCGATGATCAGGATGCTGTCGATGTCGTCGCGTTTCGGCATGACCAGTAATTTGGACAGAATTTACTTTACGTTATCTTCTTAACTTATTGTTTTAACAATGTTTTCATGTGCTGATTACGGCTCGTGAAGCCCGGCGTTTTTGCGCATCCATGTCGGACAGGAAGCGCTCGAAGACGTGCATCACGTCGTGCGGCCCCGGGCTCGCCTCCGGGTGTCCCTGGAAGCCGAAGGCGGGACGCTCCTTCAGCGCGATGCCTTGCAGCGTGCCGTCGAACAGCGAGCGATGGGTTGCCTGCACGTCATCCGGCAGACTGGATTCGTCGACGGCGAAGCCGTGATTCTGACTGGTGATCATGACCTTCCCGGTTACCAGTTCCTGCACCGGGTGGTTGGCGCCGTGATGACCGAATTTCATCTTCAGCGTCTTCGCACCGGCCGCCAGGCCGAGCAGCTGATGGCCCAGGCAGATGCCGAACACGGGGATACCGACGTTGAGGAAATCCCGGATCGCTGCGATCGCGTAGGTGCAGGGTTCCGGATCGCCGGGACCGTTGGACAGGAAGATGCCGTCGGGGCTCAGCGCGAGGGCCTCCTCGGCACTCGTCTTCGCGGGCACGACCGTCATGCGACAGTCGAATTCCGAGAGCAGCCTCAGGATGTTGCGCTTGATCCCGAAGTCGTAGGCGACGACGTGATACGGCGCGATGCGCCGGCCGACGATCCTGGCCTTGCGGCCGAAGGTCACGCCTTGACACCACTGGTACATGCGGTCCGTGGTGACGAACCTGGCGAGATCCATGCCCGCAATGCCGGGGAACTTGCGCGCGTGCTCGGCCGCCACGTCGGGATTCGCGTCCCCGGTCATGATGCAGCCGCTCTGGGCGCCCTTCTCGCGGATGAGCCGCGTCAGCTTGCGGGTATCGATGTCGCCGATCGCGACCAGCTTGCCTTGTACGAGGAAATCGCGGAACGAGCGCTCGCTGCGCCAGCTGCTGGTCACCATCGAGCTGTCGCGGATGACGAGGCCCGACGCATGGATCTTGCGCGACTCCATGTCCTCGCAGTTGGTGCCGGTATTGCCGATGTGGGGGTAGGTAAGCGTGACGATCTGGCGGCAATAGGAAGGATCCGTGAGGATCTCCTGGTAGCCCGTCATCGCCGTGTTGAAGACGACTTCGCCGATGGTCTTGCCTTCCGCCCCGACCGAAGTCCCGTGAAAAATCGTGCCATCGGCGAGTGCCAGAACAGCGGGCGTAGTCAACTGCGATCCTTGATACTTTGGTTGCGATTACTCGGGTGCAGATGCACAAAAGCGGAAGGACTCTGCCTCCCGCTCGTGATTTGCGGCGACCGCCAAGCGATCCGGCGTATGGTACTGCAAGGCGGCCGGGCGTGCTAGCCGAACAGGACGTCGCGCATGCGGTAGCGGCCGGGCGGCTGCTCGACGACCCAGAGTGCGGCACGCAGCGCGCCGTCGGCGAACACGCGGCGTGTGGTGACGCTGTGCGCGAGTTCGAGCGTCTCGGTCGGGGAACTGAACACGACGGCGTGGTCGCCCGGCACCTCGCCGCGCCGTTCCGAGACATAACGGATGTGCTCGGGCCGTACGCCGCGCACAGCAGCGAGGGTCTCGCCGAGCTTCAGCGCCGTGCCGGACGGCGCGTCGACCTTGTGGACGTGGTGGGTCTCGTGGATCTCGACCTCGAAGCCGGCTCCGAGTGCCGCCGCCGCGTCGCGCACGAGGGCGTCGAGGACGGCGATGCCCAGGCTCATGTTGCGGTCGTAGACCAGCGCGATCTTGCCTGCGGCCGAGTCGATTGCCGCCAGCTGTTCGGCATCGAGGCCGCTGACACCGCACACCAGCGGCCGGGCGTGCTCGACGGCGGCGGCGAGCACCTCGTGCGTCGCCGCGGGCAGGCTGAAATCGATGAGGACGTCGGACGCCGCGGCGACCGCGCCGATATCGCTGTCGATCAGCACGCCTTCCGGCGTGTCGGGGAGTCCGTCCGCCCGCCCCTCACGGACCCACAGCGCGGCCAGCGTCGCGTCGTCGCTGCCGTCCAACGCTTCGATGAGCGCCCGGCCCATGCGGCCGACGCCGGCGATGCCGATTCGGAGTGGATCGATGATCGGGGTCCCTGTAAGCCTTGCGGAAGCTGCAGATTAAGTCAGCCGCCGCACAGACGCCAGACGGCACCCCAACCCGCATTCAGGGACTGATACGCTCGAAGAAGCGCTTGACCGTGTCCAGCCAGCCGCCGGCGCGCGGGTTGTGCTTCTCACCGCCGGCGGTGAGGGAGGCATCGAAACGCTGCAGCAGCTCTTTTTGCTCGGACGTCAAGTTGACGGGTGTCTCCACCGCGACCCTGGCGAACAGATCGCCCTTGCGCGGATCGCGCACCGTGTGGACGCCCTTGCCGCGCAGGCGGAACACCTTGCCGGACTGCGTGCCGGCGGGGATCTTGAGCGACACGTGACCGTTGAGCGTGGGCAACTCGACTTCGCCGCCGAGCGTCGCCGCGGCGATGCTGATCGGCACTTCGCAGGCGAGATCGGCGCCTTCGCGCGTGAACAGCTTGTGCGGCTTGACCCGGATCTCGACGTACAGGTCGCCGGCCGGACCACCGTTGCGGCCGGCCTCGCCCTCGCCGGCAAGCCGGATCCGGTCGCCGTCGTCGACGCCGGGCGGCACCTTCACCGACAAGGTGCGGGTCTTGTGCACGCGGCCACGACCGTGGCAATCGACGCAGGGGTCGCCGATCGTGGTGCCCGCGCCCTTGCAGGCCGGGCAGGTCTGCTGGATCGAGAAGAAGCCCTGCTGCATACGCACCTGGCCCACGCCGCCGCAGGTCGTGCACTTGACGGGTTCGGTGCCTTGCTTCGCCCCGCTGCCGCCGCAGGTATTGCAGGCGACCTGCGTCGGCACGTCGATCGTGACGGTTTCTCCGGTAACGGCCGTCTCGAGGTCGAGCCCGAGTTCGTAGCGCAGGTCGGCGCCACGGAAAACCTGGCTGCGGCGCTGGCGCCCTCCACCGCCGAAGATGTCGCCGAAGACGTCCCCGAAGATGTCGCCGAATCCTCCGGCCCCGAAGCCGGCTCCCGGCCCCGCCCCCATGCCGCCGTGTACCGCGTCGTGGCCGAAGCGATCGTACGTCGCGCGCTTGTCGGCGTCGCGCAGGATCTCGTAGGCTTCCTTGGCTTCCTTGAACTTGGTCCCGGCACCGGAATCTTCCTTGTTGCGGTCCGGGTGGTACTTCATGGCGAGGCGGCGATACGCCTTCTTGATCTCGTCGGCGGACGCCGTCCGCGAGACCCCGAGCACTTCGTAATAGTCACGTTTCGCCATGATCGATTTATAGCCCCATCGTCATTGCCGGGTGCGCGGCGGCGAAGCAACCCGTACCGGATTGCTTCGCCGCGCCCGCAATGACCCGCCGAATCTAGTTCGACTTCGATTTCTTGTCGTCGTCGACTTCCTCGAATTCCGCGTCGACGACGTCGTCACCCTTGGCATCCGTACCGGCCGAGCCATCGTCCCCGCCGGGCTGCTGCGCCTGTTCGGCATACAGCTTCTGGGCCAGCGAGCCGGAGGCCTCCGCCAGCGCCGCGGTCTTGGTCTGGATCGCGTGCAGGTCGTCCTTGTCCAGCGCGGACTTCAGGTCGGACACGGCGTTCTCGATCTTCATCCGTTCCTCGCTGCTGGCCTTGTCGCCGAGTTCCTTCAATGTCTTCTCGGAGGCGTGGATCAGGCCGTCGGCCTGGTTGCGCGCGTCGACCAGTTCGCGGAACTTGCGGTCGTCCTCCGCGTGGCTCTCGGCATCGGCCACCATCTTCTCGATCTCGTCGTCGGACAGGCCGCTCGACGCCTTGATGACGATGTTCTGACTCTTGCCGGTGGCCTTGTCCTTCGCCGAGACGTTCAGGATGCCGTTGGCATCGATGTCGAACGTCACTTCGATCTGCGGCATGCCGCGCGGCGCCGGCGGAATGTCGGCCAGGTCGAAACGCCCCAGCGACTTGTTGTCGACCGAGCGTTCGCGCTCGCCCTGCAGTACGTGGATCGTTACGGCCGTCTGATTGTCGTCGGCGGTCGAGAATACCTGCTGTGCGTTGGCGGGGATCGTCGTGTTCTTGTCGATCAGCTTGGTCATGACGCCGCCCAGCGTCTCGATGCCGAGCGACAGCGGCGTCACGTCGAGCAGCAGGACGTCCTTGACATGACCGGCGAGGACGCCGCCCTGGATCGCGGCGCCGAGCGCCACGGCTTCATCCGGGTTCACGTCCTTGCGCGGGTCCTTGCCGAAGAAGTTCTTCACCGCTTCCTGCACTTTGGGCATGCGCGTCTGACCGCCGACCAGGATCACGTCGTTGATTTCATTCACTTTGAGGCCGGCGTCATTCAGCGCGACCTTGCAGGGTGCGATCGTCTTTTCGATCAAGTCGTCGACGAGCGACTCGAGTTTGGCCCGCGTCAGCTTGATGTTGAGATGCTTCGGACCGGCCTGGTCGGCCGTGATGTACGGCAGATTCACCTCGGTCTGCTGCTGCGAGGACAATTCGATCTTGGCTTTCTCCGCCGCTTCCTTCAGGCGCTGCATCGCGAGTGGGTCCTTTGTGATATCCACGCCGCTCTCGCGCTGGAATTCCGATGTCAGGTAATGAATGACGCGCATGTCGAAGTCCTCGCCGCCGAGGAACGTGTCGCCGTTCGTCGCCAGCACTTCGAACTGGTGTTCGCCGTCCACCTCGGCGATCTCGATGATCGACACGTCGAACGTGCCGCCGCCGAGGTCGAAGACCGCGATCTTCTGATCGCCGCGCTTCTTGTCCATGCCGTAGGCGAGTGCGGCCGCCGTCGGCTCGTTGATGATCCGCTTCACTTCAAGTCCCGCGATCTTGCCGGCGTCCTTGGTTGCCTGCCGCTGCGAGTCGTTGAAGTACGCCGGCACCGTGACGACGGCCTCGGTGACGGGCTCGCCGAGATAATCCTCGGCCGTCTTCTTCATCTTCATGAGCACACGCGCGGAGATCTCCGGCGGCGCCATATTCTTGTCGCCGGCCTTCACCCACGCGTCGCCGTTGTCGGCCTTGACGATCTTGTACGACACCATGTCGATATCGCGCTGTACGACGTCGTCTTCGAAGCGGCGCCCGATCAGGCGCTTGATCGCGAACAACGTATTGCTCGGATTCGTCACGGCCTGGCGCTTCGCCGACTGCCCGACGAGCACCTGGTCGTCCTTGGTGAATGCGACGATCGACGGCGTGGTCCGGTCACCCTCGCTGTTCTCGATGACCTTGGGCGTGCTGCCTTCCATTACCGCGACGCAGGAATTCGTGGTACCCAGGTCGATACCGATTACTTTTCCCATGTTCCTAGCTCCGAAATTCTATGTGGTGTGCAAGTCTGCCTGTTAGGTGGGGCCTGCCGCCCCCGTTTCAAGCCGCAGCGGGCTCGATCGCGCTACTTCCCGCCCTGCCCGGGATCCGGCTCGGCGGCCACGATGACGCGCGCCGGCCGTAGCAGGCGGCCGTTCAGCGCGTAGCCCTTCTGGACGACGGTCAGCACGGAACCGGGCTCGACCTCCGCCGAAGGCTGCATGGTCATCGCTTCGTGGAGCTCCGGGTTGAACGGTTCGCCCGCCGGGTCCACCTCGGTAATGCCGAAGCGTTCGAGGATGGTCGTCAGCAGTTTCAGGGTGGCCTCGTGGCCGGCGGCGAGCGCCTCCGCATCGGCGATTCCGGTGGAGTCGAGCCCGATCTCCAGGCTGTCCTTGACGGCGAGCAGTTCCCGCCCGAAGGACTCCAGCGCGTATTTCCGCGCCTGCTCGACGTCGCGCGCCGCCCGTTTGCGGACGTTTTCGGTCTCCGCGGCTGCCCGCAGATAGAGGTCCCAGTTCTCGTCCGCCTTGCGTTGGAGCTCGGCGATCTCCGTGGCCGGATCGGCCGGCGTCGCCGCGTCCGGGGCGTTCTGTTCGGTGTTCTCAGCCTGTTCCGGCTCGACTTCGGGTCGTTTCGGCTGTCCGTTCATCGTCATCTGCTCTCCATGGCGATGGTCCTTCGCGTGAACTGGGAGTGTGGGGTCCCGGGCGAGAATATCAAGTACCCGGCCGCTCCAATCTCTGCGTCCTGCTATTCTTTGAGGACCGCGGATGACCCATGCGAGGGGTTCCCCGCCACGATGCAAATCCTCGAATGGCTGAAGACCTGATACAGATTGCGACGTTCAACGATGAGGCGTCGGCTGAAGTCCTTGCTGGCATGCTGAGACTCGAAGGCGTGCCTGCCGAAGTTCGTCCAATCTCGCCTTTGCCCGGACTGGTTGACGAAGTGCAGGTATTCGTGCCCTCGTCGTTGGCGCATCGCGCTCAGTGGTTGATGAAATCATCAAAGACGACTGGCAACGAACTCCGATTCGCCTCTACCGGTGAACTCGGCGAAGACGACGATCAAGGCTGAATGATCTGGGTGACTGCTTTTGCCGTTCTGCATTGCCCATGGAAACAATGAACGAATGACTGCTCTCCGTAGGAGCATTCGCACAGCTTCGGAATTTCCGCGGGAACTTATTTTCCGGATTGGGCAATAATCCGCCACGTGGCGGATTTCCTCGAATCTACTTTAAGTATCGCTGATACGGACCTCCTGCAGGATCGCGACCGGCCGGTATACTTCTGCGGATAGCAGCCGGTGGGGGGGAGCGCTCTGGGGACGCTGCTTGTGGCCCAAAGTCGACAGTCGAGAAAGGGGGAGTCGCGTATCCAACCGTCCATTTGCACGCTGACTAAACAGTAGTCCGACCGAGAATACCCAGTTGGATGCGCCGGTGATCATTACGCTTTTGTTCATCGCAGCGTCGGTGGTCGTCGTGGCTGTCGTAGCAATTGCTGGCAAGTGGTTTCGTTCAGATTATTCCCCTTGGCGCTATGTCAAAAATCTACTATCCACCGAGACGCGATTTAGTGTCGTTTCTCCCCTGTCTCCGGAAGAAGCAGAGCGCCGGCTGAAGGATCAATGCAGCCGAATTGCTGTCCCATTCTTGATGTCGCGACGTCTTATCGGTCGGGTTGCCAATAGGACATTGCATGTAGGGCTACATAGACCATTCGTTCGTAATTCGTTTGCTCCGATTTTCGTGGGCTCTATAAGGCGTTCTAATGATCTAACCTGCATTTCAGGAGTGTTCCGCCTTCATGGGTTCTTCCGAATATTTATGACAATCTGGTTCGGATTCATCATATTTTGGAGCGCATTTGGCATACCCAGCGGAATCATCATGTTGATCGGCGGCCAGATCGAGGGAGCGATGTTTGTCGCCGTGCCATTTGCAATGTTTGGTTTCGGAGTCGTCTTCTTGAAGGTGGGTGTCAAACTTGGCAAGACGAATCAGCATCTGATTCAATACAAGATCACCGAAATTGTGGGTGGAACAGTCATTCAGAACTGACCAAGCCTTATGACCGATTCTGGCCGTTCCCACGCCGACGAAAATTATTAAACGGCCGCTTTTCGCGCGATCAGACGCTCATGTACGGAGTTTCCGCGGAATCATGCGGGCCATGGTCGCGGCTAAAGCCGCTCCTACGGAAGCTATTTGGACGCTGGGTTCCGCATGATCGCGTATCGGAGCTTGAGCCGCCCTTACTGGTTGAGGGCCGACTTCAGCAGGCGGGCCGTGATGTCGACGATCGGCACGACGCGGTCGTAGGCCATGCGCGTCGGACCGATGACGCCGAGCACGCCGATAGTGTCGTCGTCGAGCCGGTATGGCGCCGTGACGACGCTGCAGTCGTCGAGGATGTGGAATCCCGATTCCTCGCCGATGAATACCTGCACACCGTTCGCATGGATGCTCCGGTCCAGCAGGTCGAGGATGAGGCGCTTGCGCGAGAAGGCGTCGAACAGGCGCCGCAGCTTGTCGATGTCGGAGAGTTCGGCGAAATCCATCAGGTTGGTCTCGCCGGCCAGCACGAACTTGCCGCCGGTCTCGAGCGGCCCCTCCATCGCCGACTGGGCGACGGCGATGATGTCGTGCATCGCCTGGTTCATCGAGTCCCGCGTAACCTGCAGGTCTTCGAGGATGCGGTCGCGGATCGCGAGGAGCTCGACACCGGCATAGTGCTCGTTGATGAAATTCGCGGCCTGTTGCAGGTCCGACGGGGAATACTCGCGGTCCGTATACAGGATGCGGTTCTGCACCTCGCGGTCGTTGATCACGAGGATGGCCAGGATGCGGTTTTCCGACAGCGGCAGGAACTCGATCTGCCGCAGTGCCGCGTGCCGGCCGCGTGGCACCGTAACGATGCCGGCGAGGCTCGTGATATCCGACAGCATGCTGGAGACGGCAGATACGAGCGCGTCGGAGTCGTCGACCTTGCTGCGTATCTGACGGCGCAGCTTGTCGATGTCGTAGTCCTTCGGCGGCCGGTAGCGCACGAGCGTGTCGACGAACAGGCGGTAGCCCTTTGCCGTCGGCACCCGCCCGGCGGACGTGTGCGGCGCGGAGACGAGTCCCATCTCCTCGAGATCCGCCATGACGTTGCGGATCGTCGCCGGACTCAGGTCGATCCCCGAATCCCTGGACAGGGTGCGGGAACCGACCGGCTGGCCGTCCTCGATATAACGTTGGATCAGGACGCTGAGCAGATGCCGCGCCCGGTCATTCGGAGCTTTGGAAATCGCTTCTGCCGACATCCGCTGGAAACGCGAAAAATTCGCAAGCTGTTCGCCGTGTTAGGCTATCGTTTACCACGCCAGCTACGGCCTGACAACCGGTAAGAATGAGGAGTCGTACCCGGACTGCGATGGGCGATCGATTTCAGAAGGTGGCGATACTCGGCCGGCACGAGGATCCCCGCGTCGCAGAACCCATGACGGCGCTGGTTACGCATTTGACAAAAGCCGGCGTGACCGTGCTTGCAGAAGAGAGCCTGGCGCTCAACCTGCCGGTGACACGCCTGCCCGAATCGCAACTCGCCGGTGCCGCGGACCTCGTCATCGCCATCGGCGGCGACGGCACCATGCTGTACGCGGGAAACCTGACACGCGACACCGGCATCCCCCTGCTCGGCGTCAATCGCGGCCGCCTCGGATTCCTCGCCGACGTGACGCCCGACGAGATGTTGGCCAACGTCGATCGCGTCCTCGGCGGCGAGTACACCAGCGATTCGAGACTGCTGCTCGAGGCCCGGCTGACGCTCGCGGACGGCCGGATCGTCCATGCCACGGCATTCAACGACATCGTGTTGCAGAGGCGCGAGACCGGCCGGATGCTGGATTTCGAAACCAGCGTGGCCGGACAGTTCGTCAACACGCACTCGGGCGACGGCCTGATCATCGCGACGCCGACGGGGTCCACCGCGTACGCGCTCAGCTGCGGCGGTCCGATCGTCGAACCGCAGCTCGACGCGGTCGTCGTCGTACCGATCTGCCCGCATACGCTCACCGACCGACCGCTCGTCATCGCCGCCAGCCAGCAGATCCAGATCCGCCTGCTCGAGCGCGAAGACACCCAGGCCGAGGT
The DNA here is from genome assembly GCA_963777675.1 of uncultured Gammaproteobacteria bacterium. Taxonomy (GTDB): domain Bacteria; phylum Pseudomonadota; class Gammaproteobacteria; order Steroidobacterales; family Woeseiaceae; genus UBA1847. The sequence goes on from CAVZRD010000010.1 coordinate 147,524, forward strand.
CGCCGTCGACGGCCATCCGCTGGACGCGATCCGGCCCGCCGATACGCTGACTATCAACGCATCGGCAAAGCGTGTCCGCCTTATCCATCCGCCGGGCTATGATTTCTACGAAATCCTGCGCTCCAAGCTGTTCTGGGGCAGGGACAACCGTGCCCGCGATGCGAGACGACGCTGAGTCATGCTGACACGATTACAGATCCGGGACTTCGCGATCGTCGACCAGATCGCCGTCGAGTTCGGCGCCGGCATGACGGTCCTGACCGGTGAGACCGGTGCCGGCAAATCGATACTGGTCGACGCGGTCGGTCTCGTGCTCGGCGAGCGCGGCAGCAGCCAGCTCGTCCGCGCGGGCGCGGCGCGTGCCGAGTTCAGCGCCGAGTTCGACGTGTCGGCGTTGCCTGCGGTCGCGCGCCTGGCTCGCGGAGCAGGCGCTGGACGACGAGGATGCCTGCCTGCTCAGGCGCGTGATCAATGCCGACGGCCGGTCGCGGGCCTTTGTCAACGGCAACGCCGTCACGATGCAGCAGCTCAAGAGCCTCGGCGAAATGTTGCTGGACATCCACGGCCAGCACTTCCACCAGTCGCTCGGCCGGCGTGCGGTGCAGCGCGAACTGCTGGATCACTACGGCGATCTCGACGCGCTGCGCGGCGACACGGAAGCCGCGTTCGGAGTGTGGCAGGCCCTCCGCGACCGGCTCGAGCGGCTGCGGGCCGACGACGCCGGCCGCGCGTCGCGTATCGACCTGTTGCGCTTCCAGTTGCAGGAGCTCGACGCGCTCAACGCGACGCCGGGCGAACCGGCGGAACTGCAGTCGGAACGCCAGCGCCTGCGCCACAGCGGCGCACTGGCCGAAGGCGTATCGCGGGCACTCGCCGGCCTGACCGAAGACGACGACGCCAACGTCGTCGCCCTGCTCGCCGCCGCCGCCCGCTCGCTCGAAGCGCTGGTCGAATACGACGACAGCTTGTCTGCGGCGCTCGAGCTGATCGAGAGTGCCGGTATCCAGGCCGGCGAAGCCGGCGACGCCCTGCAGCGGTATGCCGAGACCATCGACACCGACCCGGTCCATCGCGACTGGGTCGAGGACCGCATCGCCGCTTACCTGGCCCTGGCGCGCAAGCATCGCGTGTCGCCCGACGAGCTGGCGGAGCATGCGTCGAAGTTACGGGCCGAACTCGACGAGCTCGACCACGCCGAGGAACGCGGCAAGGAACTCGATGCCAGAGCTCGCTGCGGCGCGCGCCGATTACGACGGCCTGGCCGGCCGCCTGTCCGCAGCGCGCAGCGCGGCGGCAGTGGATTTCTCGGCCGCCGTGAGCGAGGCCATGAACGGCCTCGGCATGCCCGGCGGCGTATTCGAGATCCGCATCGAGCGGCGAGCGGCGGACGACCCGCGCGCATACGGCATCGACGACATCGAGTTCCTGATCAGCGCCAACCCCGGTCAGCCGCCCCTGCCGCTCTCGACGGTCGCCTCGGGCGGCGAATTGTCCCGCATGAGCCTCGCCATCCAGGTCATCGCCAGCGACGGCAGCAGCATACCGACGATGATCTTCGACGAAGTCGACAGCGGGGTCGGCGGCCAGGTCGCGGAGATGGTCGGCCGCCGCCTGCATCAGCTCGGTGAGAGCCGACAGGTTTTCTGCGTCACCCACCTGCCGCAGGTAGCGGCGCTCGCCGATCAGCACCTGCGCGTCAGCAAGGTCAGCGACGGCAAGGCGACCCGCACCAACGTGGACGAACTCGGCAGGGACGAACGCATCGACGAGCTGGCGCGCATGCTGGGCGGGGTGGAGATCACGCAGAAGACGATCGAACACGCGGCCGAGATGCTGGCCGGTGCGGCGCGCAGACGCGCCTGATTCAGGTCCCGGATTTCTTCCCGATCGGTTTCACGTACAGCACGAGGCTGTGATCGAGCAGCTCGTAGCCGTGCTTGGCCGCCATCTCACGCTGCAGGCGCTCGATCTCGTCGCTGAAGAACTCGATGACGTCGCCGGATTCCACGCACACCATGTGATCGTGATGGCCGCCGTCGTCCAGTTCGAACACCGAGTGGCCGCCTTCGAAATTGTGCCTCGTCACGAGCCCGGCCGCCTCGAACTGGGTCAGTACCCGGTACACGGTCGCAAGCCCGATATCCTCGCCCGAATCGATCAACTCCTTGTACATGTCTTCGGCGCTGAGATGGCGATTCTCCGAATTCTCGAAGATTTCGAGGATCTTGAGGCGAGGCAGCGTGACCTTCAGACCCGCTTTGCGGAGTTCCTGGCGCTGTTCCATTCGGGGCTGTCTCCAGGGCGTGAATACGGCTGTCGTGCCGCCGGGCAAGAAGGTATGATGCGCGCCTATTATGACGCACTCGGCGACCTGGCTCTACCGTCGGTACCCTGCTGCGATGAAACCCCGACCCTGAGCCACTGTCGAAATCGAACGCCCCATGCGCAAATTCACCGTCCTGGCAATCATCCTGACCAGCCTCGCCCTTGCGAGCGGCTGCGTCTATCGCGCCAACATTTCGCAGGGCAACCTGATCGACCAGAAGGATCTCGACAAGGTGACCGTCGGGATGACGCGTAACCAGGTGCGATTCCTGCTGGGCACTCCGATGATCGACGATCCGTTCCATGCGAATCGCTGGGACTACGTGTATTACCTCAAGGTCGGCCGCAAGGATGCAACCTTCAAACGCTGGGTGTCGGTCTTCTTCGCGGACAACGCCGTCTCCGAGATCCGCAAGGATCAGACGCTCGACCCCGGACTCTGATCGTCATCGGACTCCGGCGAGCGCCGCATCGTCTTGCCGGCGGCGGCAAGCTTGCGCCGCAGTTCCCGCGGATCGAGTTCGAGCGGACGATAGATTTCGACGCGATCGCCGTCTTTCAAACGCTGCTCGCGCGCGACGACCTGGCCCCAGATCCCCGCCGGCAGCCTGTCGATCGCCTCGTCCGGGAACTCGGCGGCAAGCCCGGCGGCGGCCACGGCATCGGCGACCGTCGCCCCGGCATCGAGCCGCACGCTGCGCAGGATCTGCCGGGCCGGCAGCGCGAACGCGACCTCGACCCGAATCTCGGCCGGCGCCGCGTCACTTGCCATAGATCTCGACCGCGCGTTGTGTGAACGCGTCGACCAGCCGGTTGCAGATTTCCTCGAAATACGCCCCGATCATCAGGTCGAGCAGCCGGCTGTCGAACTCGAATTCGAGATGCAACGAGACCTTGCTGCCCGCCTCGCCGAGCTGCCGGAATCGCCAGCCGCCTGAAAAGTGCCGGAACGGACCGTCGACCAGCGACAGATCCATCGACTCGCAGGGCGTCATGACGTTACGCGTGCGGAACCGCTTGCTGATACCGCCCCGATGCAGCTCGAGCGTCGCCTCGACGACGTTGTCCTGCCGTGAGTGAACGACCGCGTCCGCACACCAGGGCAGGAACGAGGGATACGATTCCACATCCGCGACCAGGGCGTACATGTCTTCCGCCGAGTACGGGACGTGGGCGCTGCGTTCGACTTTGCGCATGATCTCAACGCGCGGCGACGCCGCCGCCGATCAGGACAGCCCCGGCAGGAGCCCGACGGCCTTCAGGAATACGAACAGCACGCCGATGGGTGCGACGATGCGTGTCAGGAAACGCCATACCCGGTAGACGGTGCCGACGCCGCCGAGTTCTTCCGCCGACGAGTTGCGGCACATGATCCAGCCGGCAAACACGGCGATGCAGACGCCACCGAGCGGCAACATGATGTTGCTGGTCAGGTGGTCGACGTTGTCGAAGATCGTGCCCTTGTAGAACTTGAAGTCCGCGAGGACGTTGAACGACAGCACCGTGCCGAAGCCGACCGCCCAGATCAGCACGCCGACCAGCACGGCCGCCTGCGCGCGGCTGCGGTTCCGCTGCTCGACCAGCCAGGCGACGGCGGGCTCCATGAGGCCGATCGCCGAAGTCCAGGCGGCGAAGGCGAGCAGGACGAAGAAGATCGTGGAAAAGAACATCCCTCCTGCCATATGGCCGAAGGCGAGCGGCAGCGTGTAGAAGACCAGGCCCGGCCCTTCCGCGGGATCGAGGCCGTTCGCGAACACGAGCGGGAAGATGACCAGGCCCGCCAGTATCGCGATGAGCCGTGTCGGCGGTGACCACGGCGGCCGACGCGCCGGTGATCGACGTCTCCTCCGGCAGGTAGGCGCCGTAGGCCATGATGGCGCCCATGCCGATGGACAGCGTGAAGAATGCCTGTCCCATGGCCGCGAGCACGCTGTCCCAGGAGATCTTGCTGAAGTCGGGCGTGAACATGAACGCGACGCCCTCGTGGAAGTGCCCGGACGCTATCGCGTAACCGAGCAGCACGAGCATCAGCAGCAGCAGGGCCGGCACCATGAAGCGGACGGCCTGCTCCAGCCCGCGTTCCACGCCGCGGGCGACGACGAAGACCGTCAGGCCCATGAACAGGGTATGGCACAGGCCCACGGCGACCCAACTGCCGATGAACCCGTTGAACTGGGCGCCGACCTGGCTGGAGGTCGCCCCGGCGAAGGTGCCGAGCACGCTCTTGGCGATGTACGCCAGCGTCCAGCCCGCGATGACGCTGTAGTAGGACAGGATGAGGATGCCCGCGACGACGCCCATGACGCCCACCCAGCGCCACTTGCGGCTGCTGCCCTCTTCCACCCCGAGCAATGCCATCGTCGCGATCGGATTCCGGCGCCCGCGCCGGCCGATCAGGATCTCCGACATCATGACGGGCATGCCGACCAGCACGACGCACAGCAGATAGACGATGACGAACGCGCCGCCGCCGTTCTCGCCCCGTCATGTAGGGGAATTTCCAGACGTTGCCGAGGCCGACGGCCGAGCCCGTGACCGCCAGGATGAAAGCCATCCGGGATGACCAGTGCCCGTGCAACGAGGTGCGTTTCGCCGGCGTTTCGGCTTGATTACTCTGCATTTTCCTTTCCCGCAGCCGGCAAAGGCGCGATTCTCATACAATTGCCGGGACCTGACAACTTCGTGACCGTATAATCGCGGCCCCGTCCGATCCCCCGTCCGGCACATGAGCAACAAGTCCCCCAAAAAATCGAGCGCGAAAGTCATCGCGGTCAATCGCAAGGCCCGCCACGACTTCTCCATCGACGCCACATTCGAGGCGGGACTCGTGCTCGAAGGCTGGGAGGTCAAGAGCCTGCGAGCCGGCAAGGGACAACTCAGCGAGAGCTACGTGGCCCTGCGCAACGGCGAGGCCTGGCTGCTCGGCGCGCACTTCTCGCCGCTGACCACGGCTTCGACACACGTCGACACCGACCCGGCGCGGACCCGCAAGCTGCTCCTGAATCGCTTCGAACTCGACCGCCTCGTCGGCGCCGTCGAGCGTCGCGGCATGGCGCTCGTGCCGCTCGACCTGCACTGGCACAAGGGGCGCGCCAAGCTGACGGTCGGCATCGCGAAGGGCAAGAAGCAACACGACAAGCGGGCCGCCGCGAAGGATCGCGACTGGCAGCGACAGCGCGAGAGGCTTCTCAAAAGATAATGTTAATTCAATAGTTTATTATTATTTCTTAAAGTAAACTATGATTAAAGATCCGGTAACGGGTTGCGAAATGTGCGCCGCGCACATTGTTTTTCGGCGCGAAGCCCATACACTGATCTTTCACCACGGGGGTGACCTGGTTTCGACGTGGGTCGCGAAACCCCGAGTGCATGCCGAGGGACAGATCACCTCGTTAATCCAGCTGTAAAACCAATAGTTGCCAACGACGACAACTACGCACTAGCTGCCTAAAAACCAGCCTTGTGCCCTCCGGCCGGAAGTGCCTGTGCTTGCGGGACCCGGGGGTCGACTACACAGGATCGCGGGGAAGGCATGTCCAGGGCCCGAACCGTCAAAACCTTCACTGGACTGGCCAGCGGTTTTCCCTGCCCGTCGGGTAGCCGCCGGTGAGATCAAAGACGGAATAAGCATGTAGACCTTGGGGCAGAGGGCTTGCGGACGCGAGTTCGATTCTCGCCACCTCCACCAATCACCGGAGCCGCTGCGATTTCCCGCAGCGGCTCCGAGTCCTTCGGGCTGCGTCAATCCTGCAGCGTCACCGTGCTCGGCATCTCGACGCCGCGCGGCGTCAGCAACACCTCGACGACGATACGATCGTAGAGTTCCGAGATCACGGTCATGATGTCGTTGACGGCCTGCTTCATCTCGGGAGTCTGGGCCGGCTGGTCACTGCCCTCCGGAGGCTCGGCCGCGGCGATGGCCTCGGCGAGGAACTTGTAATACCGCGCCGCGTCCATGCTGAAGCTCATGAACGGAGGCGGGTCGGACGGCGCCGCCTTCAGCATCGCGGGGATGGCCTTGTCGGCGTCCTCGCCGATTGCGAGTGCGAGCGCGGTCTGGGTCAGTGCAACGAATGCCGTGACGCCGGCCGCTTTCACCTGCGGAAGATCCAGCGGCACCGGCTTGCCGTCCGGCTGCAGGTTCAGATTCGCGAGATCGGGGCTGAACATGGCGCCCGTCTGGACGAGCACGGGGGCGTTGTCCATCGCCATCAGCACGCGGCCCTTGACCGACGTCGGCGGCGTCTTCTTCGCGAGATCGAGTCCCTCGACGTCATCGACGATCGCGAGCAAACCCTTGAAGTCGTACACGATGGGCGGCAGCGGCTGGTTCAGGGTCTGCTTGGCTTGCGGAATACCCTGCTGCAGGCTCGCGAAGTACTCGCACTTGAACGGATCGGCTTCCATCGCCGCAATCCGGTCGTTGGCGAACTTCAGCATCGCCTTGGGGTCGAGGCTCATGCCGAACGACAGGAGCCCGCCCTTGTCGCCGCCGAGGCCCGGCACGGGCACGGGCAGCGTCGCGAGTCCCTTGGCGATATCGTCACGCATCTCGAGGACGACCAGCGAGCTCAGCCGGTCCGCACCCACCGCCGTGTAGCCGGCGACGAGACGCGGGGCAATGCCGGCCACATCGCGGATCTCCGCCTTGCAGTCGGCCGACAGCGCCGCCGGATCCTGCGGCAGCATGCCGACGAGCGCCTTGTCCGTGGCAGCCTGCGGATCGAGTACACGCCACACGATCTTCTCGGCGTCGACGTAGCCTGCGAAATGATCGGTGTAGTCGTACTTGGTCGCCAGCTGTGCCAGCACGCCGGCCTTCGCGATGTCCTGCGCCGGCAGCGTGAGGCCGAGAGCCGTTTGGAGCTGCGCGTCGTCGAAGCCCGCGGGCAAGGCGGTGAACACGATCTGGTTGCCGAGGACCGCGAGGATGAACCGGAAGTTCTCCGCATCGACGTAGCGGTACGGATTGCCGTCGATCTCGGCGACCTGCAGCTTCTGCCCGGATTTCTCCTCGAGGCGGGAGATGGCGGCGTCGAAGAGCTTGCCGTCGGTCGCCGCGATCCGCACGACCGGCAGCAGACCGTTGCCGTAGATCGCCATCGTGGCGTCCCTGCCGATCCCGGCCTCGCGAATGCCCTCGATCGACATCAGGCCGGACAGTTCGTCGACGACGCCTTCGATGCGCTTCTGCTGTTCGCTGTCACCTGCCTCATCGGATTTCTCGCCCGGTTTGGCGGCCACGGCTTCCTTCAGGATCGTCTGGTAGGACTTCAGCAGCCGATCGATTTTCGGCTCTATCTTGTCCATGAGTTCGTCGGGCGACGGCTTTACGGTCGCGAATACGTACGGCGTGTCTGCCGGTACGTAGCGCAGGATCGTCTGGTCGGACTGCATTAACGAGGCGGCCTTGCCCGCTTCTTCCTTCTTGGTGCAGGCCGTGAACGTCACGGCACACACGGCGAGGACAACGACCAGGCTGGTTCTAATCGATTTGGACATGAGTGCGTTTCCCTGGCAATGAACACGACACGGAATCCCGGTGGGAATCCCGGCTTCCGAAGGATGGCGAACGATGCAGCGAATAGTGGCGGTCTGGTCTGATTGCGTCGACTGAATCGAGTGCCGCCGTGCGCCGAGTATACGCTTTGCGCCGGTGGCGGCACAAACCTACACTGCCGCAGTGGGCTGGGAAATTCGCAATGTCGTCGCCGCGGATCTGGACGAAGTCTGGACGCTGAACCAGTCCGAGACCCCGCAGGTCGGCAGCGTCGCACCGGACAGGATCGGCTGGTTCGCGGCGCATGCCTGTTACTTCCGCGTCGCCCGTGACGATCGGGGCCTGGCAGGATTCCTTATCGGCCTCGGACCGGGCACGTCCTACGAGAGTCCGAATTACCGGTGGTTCTGTGCACGCTATCCCGACTTCGCTTACGTCGACCGCGTCGCGGTGGCGGCCCGGGCGCGACGCAGCGGACTCGGTTCCCGCTTGTACGAGGACTTTGCCCGCTCGCTGCCCGCCAGCGTCCCGGTGATGACCTGCGAGGTGAACCTGCGACCGCCGAACGAGTCGTCCATGCGGTTCCACGAGCGCCTCGGATTCCGGCCCGTCGGCTCGCTCGTGTCCGACGGCGGCGCAAAGGAAGTCGCCCTGCTTGCCCGCGATCTCGGTCAGTGACCAGCCGCAGCGCGGGCATGCGCCGCGGCATCGAACTTCTCGCCAGCCTCGATGGGAACCGGCAGCCTGTTGCGCGGTGAGGCCACCGGACAGGTCGCGAAGTCGTTGTAGGCGCATGGCGGGTTGTGGGCCTTGTTGAAATCGAGCACCGTGTGCCCGGTTGCATCGGGCGGATCGGCATACAGGAACCGGCCGGCCGGATAGGTCCCGTGGCCGCTGGTCGCGTCGCCGAAGACGACGAACAGGCTGTCGCCCGCGTCGTAGGCCTCGAGCTCGAAGGTCCTGCCGCCGATCTCGAACGCCAGCGTGCCCGGCGACTGCGGGTGATAACCGAGTCCCTCGATGACCGTATCGACGTCGATCACCCTGGGTTTGGCATACCGGTGCAGGACGGCATCCACGCGCAAGGCCGGATCGATCGGGAAATACTCGATGGGCGCAAAGGAGGTCAGCGCCGGACTGTCGAGATCGCGCAGCCGCAGCGCGAGCCGCCGGTCCCGCCGGATGATCGACCAGGCGAACGAACCGTGCGTCACGGTGACCGGGTGCTCGGACCAGTCGTCCGCCAGCAGCAGCGTGTGTACCGGATCACCATCGTGGCGGACGTCGACGCCGGGCTCGGTCACGAGCACGGCCCCGTCCGCACCGACCTGCAAGGTGCCGATGTGGGCAGGGGCCCCGGCGGGGAACACGATATCGTTGTCGGCCGCCGATCCGATACGGCTCGTGCCGGGTTGGAGCCAGTACAGGCCGACGAGGTTCAGGTAACCGTCGGAGGCCTTGAGCTCTTCGAGCCGTTGCGCACGCCACGCCAGGATTTCGCTCTTGCAGTCGGGCGCAACCGGCGCCTTTGGCTCGGCGCCGAGAGCGACAATCGCGCAGCCAAGGACCGCTGCAGCGAAGCTACGGGTTATTCTCGTCGTCACGGCACTCATTTTATACGTCAATGCCATGAGCATTTCACATCCGGACGCAGCGCTCGCCTACGGGGCCCTTCAACCCGGCCAGATCCTCTCCGCGCTGGAGGACCTCGGCTTCGGCTGCGACGGCCGCCTGCTCGCGCTGAACAGCTACGAGAATCGCGTCTACGAGATCGGTATCGAGAATGCCGCGCCCGTCGTCGCCAAGTTCTATCGTCCCGCTCGCTGGAGCGACGCGGCCATCCTCGAGGAACACGCGTTCGCCGTCGAGCTCAACACCGTCGAACTGCCCGTCGTCGCGCCGCTGGCGATCGCCGGCACCACCCTGCATCGCTCGGGTGCCTTTCGCTTCGCCGTCTTCCCCCGCCATGGCGGCCGCCCGCCGGAGCTCGACGATTTCGGGATGTTGCGTCAGCTGGGGCGATTCGTCGCGAGGATCCACCTAGTCGGCGAAAGCCGCTCGTTCACACACCGGCCCGCCATCGATCTCGACAGTTTCGGGCGCGCCTCGCAAGAGTTTCTGTTGCGCAATGACTTCATACCGGCCGACCTGATCGCCGCCTACCGGAGTGTCGCCGACCTGGCCTGCGATGCCGTGCGCGCCTGTTACGCGCGGGCCGGAAAACTGCGGCGCCTGCGTTTGCACGGCGATTTTCACCCCGGCAACGTCCTGGCAAGGGACGGGCAGCTGCATATCGTCGACCTCGACGATTGCCGGCACGGTCCCGCGGTGCAGGACCTGTGGATGTTCCTGTCCGGCGATCGGCTCGAGCAGACGCCGCAACTGGATGCGCTGCTCGCCGGCTACGAGCAGTTCCGCGCATTCGATGCGCGCGAGCTGCATCTCGTCGAGGCGCTGCGCACATTGCGCATCATGCACTACGCGGCATGGCTCGCGCGGCGCTGGGAGGATCCCGCCTTCCGGGTCGCGTTCCCCTGGTTCTCGAACCGCCGGTACTGGGACGAACACGTGCTCGCCCTGCGCGAGCAGGTCGCACTGATGCAGGAACCGCCTCTCGAATGGCTAGCGCGACGGTAGTGACACCCGCCTCGGCGTGAGCTCGAAGCGCTCGATCCAGCGTGAGAAAGTGTGGCGGCTGAGACGCTCGAGGTCGTCCACGTGCGACGCGGTCTGGCGGCGAATCTCATGCGGATCGACGCGCCCCCGTTCGGCGTCCAGTATCGCCTGGTTGCCGGGCACGCTCAGCCAGCGCTCGATCAGCGAGCGGTCGACCTCGAGGTGGAACTGGAATCCGTAGGCGTGCTCGCCGCTCCGGAATGCCTGCACGGCGCTCGCCGGCGAACCGGCCAGATGCACCGCCGCGGTGTCCGGCAGCCGTATGCCGTCCTCGTGCCATTGGAACACCGTCTGCCGGTCGGCGAACGTCGACAGCACCGGGTCATCACGGCCGGCCCGGGTCAGCTCCACGTGGTGCCAGCCGATCTCGCGGAGCGGATTGCGGACCACGCTGCCGCCGAGCGCCTTCGCGAGCAATTGGGCGCCGAGGCAGATGCCCAGCACCGACATGTCCCGGTCCAGTGCCTCACGGATGATGGCGACCTCGGTCGCCAGGTTCGGATAGGCGTCGATCTCGTCGGCGTTCATCGGCCCGCCCAGCACGATCACGGCCGCATACCTGTCCAGGGCGGGCCTCAGGCCCGGATCGCGGCTGAAGTTGACATATCGGATCCGGAAGCCCGCCTCCTTCAGCAGCGGATCCAGCGTGCCCAGCGGTTCGTGCGGGACGTGCTGGAATACGAGTATCTTGGGCCTGGCCATCGACGCGTTTCCGGTCCGGGAATAGAGAGCTCGAGCCCAGTTATACCGTTGCGAAGCGGTCACGTGAACCCGAACTGCCAATTGATTCCGGCCCGCGCCCGCACTAAAGTGGGACGATCCCTGAAAGCGCGCTTTGGCGGGAACTCTGACGCTGCGGCACGCTCTGAATAAAGGATCGGACTACTGGAAATCCTGCTCGGCATCCGTATTTGAAGGCAATGACTCGCCCAGCCCCGTTCGCAGTGCTGCTCGCCGGAATCCTGGCCGGCTGTGCCTCGAACGTCACGATGAAGCCCCCCACGATCCCGGCGCCACTCATCGAGAAGATACCGGTCACCGTCGGCTTGCGGATGCCCGACGACTTCCAGCACTACGTCCACCAGGAGAGCGTGTACGGCAAGGAGGAATGGTCCATCGACATGGGCCGGTCCAACGCGGCCTTCTTCACCCAGCTCTTCAACTACATGTTCCAGTCCGTCGCCGTCCTCGGCGCCGACGACGACCCGCAGAAGATGAACATCGATGCACTGATCGAACCCAGCATCGATGCATTCGAATTCTCCACGCCGAGCCAGAGCAATACCGATTCGTTCGCCGTGTGGATCCGTTATCGCCTGAAAGTCTACGACCACGACGGGACCCTCGTTTCCAACTGGCCTGTGGCGGCCTACGGCAAGAGCCAGACGTCCGGCGGCAAATCCAAAGCGCTGCAGCATGCCGCGGTGCTCGCCATGCGGGATGCGGCCGCGTTGATGATCATGAAGTTCGACAAGGTGACGCGGATCAGCGAGCTGGCCGACAAACCGGTCAGCCGCCCGCTGCCGACGCTCGTCACGCTGCCGCAGCCCGGCGATACTGGCGAAACGGCGAAACCGGCGATACTGGCGATACTGGCGAAACCGGCAATACTGGCGACGCCGGCAGGAATGGCAAAAATGGCGACAGCGAAGAGCAGCAGGATGCCGCTCCAGGGGACACGGCTCCCCGGGGCGACGCATCCGAGTCCAGTGCTACCGAGGAACAGCAAGATGATGGGAGTTGAGATGGCCCGCGGGGTGGCCCTGACCCTGCTCGTGGCGGCGTCGTTGAGCGCTTGTGTCACGTCGCGCGTCGAAGACGCCCGGGAAACCAAGACCGGCATTCGCGACGGCGAGTCCGTCGTCATCATGGCCAAGAGCTACCACCTGGGTAACGAGACCGAGGACAAGTACGTCAACTGCATCCAGCACGCCCTCTCGAGGGGATCGAACAAGCTCAACGTGATCCCGAGCGACGAGTTCATCGACTCGCTGTTCCCGTGGTTCGAGCCCCGTACGGCGCCGGCCGAGACCAAGAACCTCGCCAAGCTGATGGAACGGCCGGGAGTCGCCGACAAGATCGCGCAGGAACACGTCCGTTACATCATCTGGCTGGACGGCGACACGGAACGAGTCGCCGGCGGCGGCAGCCTCTCGTGCGCGGCCGGTCCGGGCGGCGGCGGCTGCTTCGGTTTTGCATGGTGGCAGAACGACGCCGACTACAACGCGTCGATCTGGGATCTCGACGGTCTCGAGTCTGCCGGAACCGTGTCCACCGACGTGAGCGGAACCTCCTTCCTGCCGGCGCTCGTGATACCGTTGCCGTTGATCGCGCGCACACAGTCGAAGGCCTGCAATACACTCGCGAAGCAACTCAGAGCATTCATCATCGACGACGGCTCGGCCTGACCGCTCCCGCCCCCGGCGTTCAGTAATCGGGCCGTGCGGCGCGGATGAAGGCCCTGCCGTAGAACTCCGAGGCGAGTCGATCGACGGATACCGTCTTGCCGGACGACGGCGCGTGCACGAAGCGGCCGTTGCCGAGGTAGATGCCGACGTGCGACATCTTGCCGGCCACGTTGAAGAACAGCACATCACCCGCCTTCAGGTGCCCGGGATCCACCGGTGCAATCGACTTCCAGAGCCCCGCCGTCGTGCGCGGCACGGATTTACCGGCGTGCAAGTAGGCGTAGTAGACAAGGCCGCTGCAATCGAAACCGGTCGGTGTATTGCCGCCATACCGGTACGGCACACCGACCTGCTCCAGCGCGATCGCCGCCGCCCGCTGCCCAAGCGTCGCGCTCTTCGCCGATGCGGCCGGCGCCAACGGCGCACTCGCCGGCATCGGCCGTGCCGGCTCGCGCTCCGGTTGCGACGCACAGGCGGCGATCCCCGATGCGACGAGCGCCAACAGGGCCAGTCGACGTATTCCTGCATCCCGCTGAGATATCATAGCGGCCTTGTCGATTCGGCACCGGACACCAAGACTAGCCCGTAACCCCGGCACGAGCGTATGAACTACATCCCAGGTTTTGCCTCCGTGGACCCTGGACCGGCCACGGTTCGCCATCGTATATGGGCAGCTGCACTGCTTGCGATCGCGTGCGGATTCGGCACTCATGCCGATGCAGCGAGCACTGCGCCGGCTCCCGATCCCCGCGAATATCGTCTCGAATACACGGTCACGGCCGACCCCACGCAAGGCACGCTCGACGTCAGCCTGAAAGTGCTGCAGCACAAGGCTTTGTTGCGCGAGATGCGCTTCTCCGCCGGCTCGCGCATCTCCGGCGTCACGGGCGACGGCGACCTGCAACGAAGCGGACGGGATTACCGATGGCATCCGCCCGCCGCCGGTGGCGTGCTGCGCTGGCACGTCAAAGTGGCGCATCTGCGCGACAACGGCGGTTACGACGCGTGGCTCGGGCCCGGCTGGGGTGTATTCCGCGCCGAGGACATCATCCCGCGTGCGGCGACTCGCACGCTGAAAAACGCGCACAGCCAGACCTGGCTGACGTTGCGCCTGCCGCACGGTTGGTCCGGCGTCACCCAGTATTACGGCAAGGCCGGACGATTCCGGATTCGTGCTGCGGGCCGGCGCTTCGACCAGCCCAGCGGCTGGATGGTCGTGGGCGAGCTGGGCGTCCGCCGGGAGACCGTGGTCGGAATCCGTGTCGCCGTCGCGGGCCCGGTCGGCGAAGCGATCCGGCGCATGGACATGCTGGCACTCCTGAACTGGAATCTGCCGGAGCTGGCACGCCTGCTGCCCAGTCTGCCCCCGCGGCTCACGGTCGTGAGCGCCGGAGACCCGATGTGGCATGGCGGCCTGTCGGCTCCGGAATCACTGTTCGTGCACGCCTCGCTGCCGCTGATCAGCGAGAATGCCACCAGCACCCTGCTCCACGAAGTGATGCATCTGAGTCTCGGCCTCAGGGCCGAGGAAGGCTATGACTGGGTGCTCGAGGGTCTGGCCGAGTACTACAGCGTCGAACTGTTACACCGCAGCGGCACGATAACGGACTCGCGTTACCGGCACGTGCACGCGGACCTCGCCAAATGGGCAAAGCAGTCCACGGCGCTGTGCAGCCCGATGTCGACCGGCCCGACCACGGCCCTCGCAGTCACCGTGTTCGCCCGGCTGGACCGGGAGATTCGCAGCAAGTCGCGGGGCACGGCAAACCTGGACGATCTGACGCGGGCGCTTTGGCGGGCCGGCACCCCGATCGGCTATTCGCTGCTGTCCGCTTCGGCCGAGTCCGTGGCGGGCGGCAAGCTCGATACGCTGCGGCTCGAGAACCTGCCCGGCTGCCTGGCGCCCGGTATCGCTCCCGAGGCACGGGCTGAAAGTGTGCGCATTACTCGGACAGGCTCCTAGGACCGTCATGGATCGGCGCCGCGACCTCGAAGTCATCCTGCGATCACGGACACCGATCATCGTGATCGAGACGCGCGAGGAATCGCGCATACTGCAGATGCTGCAGTCGGTCACGATAACGGCAACCAGCGAGAGCTATCTGCCGCTGTTTCGCTGGACGGTGACCGACGGCCTGCAACGCATCGACATCGCCCTCGAAGCGCAACCCCTGACCGCCGACCCGACGCAAGTCCTCAAGCACATCCGCGCGGTGTCGAAGCCGGGCATCTACATCCTGCTCGATTTCCATCCGTACCTCGACGACCCGATCCACGTCCGGCTGATCAAGGATATCTGCATCCATTACCGCGAAGTGCCGCGCCAGCTCGTGCTGATCAGCGCCAGCGTCACCCTGCCCGGCGAACTCGAAGCCTTCGTGGCGCATTTCGAGATGGCCTTGCCCACGGAGGACGAGCGCCGCCAGATCGTCAAGCGGGTCGCCGAGGAGTGGTCGAGCGAGCACGCCGGCGCGCGCGTTCACGCGGACGCCAAGGCATACGAACTCCTCATACGCAATCTCGCCGGGCTCACCTACCGGGACACCGAGCGGCTGGCCCGCAATGCGATCTACCACGACGGGGCAATCGGCAAAAGCGATCTCCCCGGTGTCATGCAGGCCAAGTACGAGCTCCTGAACCACGGCGGTGCCCTGCAGTTCGAATACGAGACGGCACATTTCGGCGAGGTGGGCGGACTGAAGCATCTGAAGCGCTGGCTCACACTGCGCAGAGACGTCTTCCGCGGCGACGCCGCCACGGCACATCTCGACATGCCCAAGGGGATACTGCTCATCGGCATCCAGGGTTGCGGCAAGAGCCTGGCCGCCAAGGCAACCGCCGGCATCTTCGGCGTGCCGCTGCTGCGGCTGGATTTCGGTTCGGTGTACGACAAGTACCACGGCGAGACGGAGCGCAAGCTGCGGGAATCACTGAAGACGGCGGACGTCATGGCGCCATGCGTGCTGTGGATCGACGAGATCGAGAAGGGGATCGCGGGCCGCGGCGGCGAGACCGGCACGACACAGCGCGTCCTCGGCACGTTCCTGACCTGGATGGCCGAGAAGAAGACCGCGGTGTTCGTGGTGGCGACGGCCAACGAGATCGCCGAACTGCCGCCGGAACTGGTGCGCAAGGGCCGTTTCGACGAAATATTCTTCGTCGACCTGCCCGACCGCGAAATCCGCAAATCGATCCTGCAGATACATCTCGGCATCCGGGAACAGCCGGTCGAAACCTTCGACCTCGACCGGCTCGCGGACGCAACAGCGGGCTTCTCGGGCGCCGAGATCGAACAGGCCGTGGTTGCCGGGCTGTTCGCGGCCCATGCCAGGAACGAAACGCTGGCGACCAGACATATTCTGCACGAGGCGCACCAGACGCGGCCGTTGTCGGTCGTGATGGCGGAGCGGGTTGCCGCCTTGCGGCAGTGGGCCGAGGGACGCACGGTCTCCTGCGACTAGCCGGTCGGGCCGGCGCTGTCCGCTCGCCCGGCGGTCACCGTTGCCGGGCCCCGCGTGGTACTATTACTGCATGGCTAATGACAAAAACAACATGAATGAATTAGTCGCCCAGGATGACGATCCGACCGCGGAACTGGAGGCACTCGACCCGGTGCGTCTTGCGGCACTCGACGAGGATATGGGCCTCGAAGCCGGTTCGGGTACGTTCGGCTATCAAAAGCAAGAATCCGAGGCCGCGGAGATAAGCGAACTCGAATCCGACTTGCGCGCTCGTTCGGAAAAGATCGCGCGCCTGCAATTCGACATCGAACACCTGCGGACGAAGTGGAACGGATTGGAAGCCGAGATCAAGGCACGCGAGGATATCGCCGAGAAACTGAACCGCGAGCTGGCAGAAGCCAGCAACACGATCGGCCTGAAAGAAGAGGAACTCCGCGAACGCGACTTGCGGATAGACGCGCTTGCTGCGGATCTCGAACAACGGGACTCGGATCTGAAGGCGCTGCGGGACGAGATGGCCGAAGCGCAGGAAGCGGCCCGGGCGCGCCAGGCCGACGACGAAGCCACGCGTCTGCGCGCGACACAGCAACTGGAGCGTCAGGCCGGACAGATGGCCAGCGACAAGGCGCTGATCAAGGAATTGCGCGCGCGGGTAGAGCACCTCGAGGCACACGCAGACGCACTGCGCCACAAACTTGCGCAGACCGCGGCGGACGGCGACGAAGCGGCAGGCCGGCGCGACTACCTGGACAAGGCACTGGCGCACGCCAATGAAAGAGTCGCCGAACTCGAAAACGAGCTCGAGGCGCAACGCGCCGAGAGCCGCGAATTGCAGCTCGCAATGTCCGCAGCCGAAGTGGCCCACATCGAGGAATTGCGACAGCTCCGTTTCGAACTCGGCGAGGCCCAGGAGACGGTCGCCCGCCAGGAGGAAGTCGCCGGGCAGCTCGCCTCCGACCTCATGGAGACGCGCGGGCGGCGCGACAAACTCGAACAGGAACTCGACCACAGCGAAGAGGCCAGCAAGTCGCGCATCGCCGAACTCGAAAAGACCCTGAAGCGCATGCAGGACGAACTCGCCGAAGACCGCGAGAAGCTTGCAGAGAAGAGTGACGCGATTAATTGTCTGCTGGCGGAACTGGCCAAGAAGTCACAGCAGCTCGACTCGATCAACCAGATCGAGGACGTCATCCAGGAGATCGACACACGAATGTCCGAGCGCATCGAGGACAAGGCCGCGGTGCCTCGCGACCGGCTATCGCGTGTGCTCATCGGCGTCGTCGAAGGCCAGGAACTCAGATTCCCGCTGTTCAAGAATCGCCTTACCATCGGCAGGTCGGATCAGAACGACATCCAGATCAAGGCCACGTTCGTCAGCCGCCGGCACGCCGTCGTGGCGACCGATCACGATGCGACGCGCATCATTGACTGGGGCAGCAAGAACGGCGTCTACGTCAACTCCCGGCGTGTGACGGAGCAGTTCCTGAATCACGGCGACAACGTCGCAATCGGCGGCGCCGAGTTCCGCTACGAAGAACGGGCGAAGCGCGACTCCTAGGAGCCTGACCAGCGCTTTGCCGGCGCAATTGGCCGGATTGTGAGCGTTATCACGGCGCCGGCCCTCCCGCTCATCTAGCATGCATCTCCTGGTTGCAATGGAGTGCGTTCGGAAAATGTTGCTCAGCGGCTCGGCAAGGCCATCGGCAAACGTCAGCGAAACGCAGGTCTTGACGCGCAATGCCGGGAACCTGATGACTCGCAAGATCTGGCTCCCGAAGGCGCTGTACAGGGCACTACCGGCCTTCTACATCCTGTCCGGCATCCTCGCGCTCCTCGCCTCGATATACATCAGTGCCTGGTTCTGGGTACTCCCGCACTACCTGTTGTTCTCGGCCGCCTGCATCCACATGGGGCTCCTGATCGTACGCCGCCGCCGCGGCGGCCGTTGATCCTTGATCTTTGCGGTCGCCTGGGCAACGATTACCGGCCCTGGCACGCAGAGGCGACTGTGACCCCGGATACATTCAAGCGAACCGCCCACAGGGAACTCGCGCTGTTCGTGTTCCTGCTGTTCTTCGGCATCGTGCTCGCGCCGATCGCGCTGTATCTGGTCGGCGAGCGGGTGTTCGGCGAATACGGCGGCCAAGGCTACGGCGACTTCTTCGGAACCCTGACCATGAGGCTCCGCGGCGGCGATGCGGTCACGTGGTTCCTGGTGCTTTCGCCATATCTGGTCTGGCAGACACTGCGCCTGACGGCATACGCATTCAGAGTCGCTGGCAGACATCGAAGCGATGCGCCACACGAACCTTCGAAACTGTGACACCGGTCACAGTTTTTTCAATTGTATCAACCTATTGACGCATATTCTGAAGATGATATGTTAACATCTGGCCATGCTCCGGCCGGGCAAGATTTATAGTTCTCACAGCTCCGACACCGACATTCCGAACACGATTGAAAGGCAACGATGAAGCGATTGATGAATTGGCTGACGAGCAGGTTCTCTTCCAGGAAAGCTTCTCCGCGTCCTGATCTGAAACAGACCGGTTCCTACCTCCGGGAAACGGGGTCACACGCCCGGGCCCGGCACGTCACCCCGAAGCAGGCCGTGCCGCGTCGGCAACCCGAGTTCGTCAAGCTCGATACCCACGTCGACGGCAGCATCCGCGAAGCCGGTCCCGGCAAGAACGTCCTGATCCGCAACCGCTTCGTCCGGGAGGACACCGGCACGCACGAAACGCTCAGGATTCTGGACGACGTATCGATCGAGACCAGGGAAGAGACCGGTATCGACCCGTACAACACGGGTCAATTCGATCGCTCTCGCAACTGGGAGCGGCATCTCAAGTAGTCCGTGCGCCGCTTGCGGTAGACTTCGGCTCGTGCGTTTCGCCCCGGAGTAATCCGATGAGCCTGCTCGTTTCGTTCGAACTCGACGACGACGATCTGCAACACTTCCGACTGATCATGCGTTCTGCGTCCAGGACACTGGGCCGCAGGACACCGGAACAGATCGTCGAATCCGCCCGCTCGTTGCTGCACGACATCGGTGATTCGGCGATGCCGGGCTTCATCCGCGAGCGCATCGGCTCGCTGCGCCTCCTCGTCGACATGTTGACCGACCTCGACTGGCGCCTCGACCACGAGGAGGCGACGCGGGTTCTCTCCGCGCTGGCGTATTTCACCGAACCGGACGATCTCATTCCGGACCATATTCCGGGTCTCGGATTCCTCGACGACGCCATCATGACCGAACTGGTCGTCCGCGAGCTCCGTCACGAACTCGACGCCTACCGCGAGTTCTGCGAGTTCCGCCAGCACGGCGCGCGAGGCGGCGGGAGCAGCGAGTCGCTGAGCGAGTACCGCGACAGGTTGCAGGCCCGGATGCGGCGGCGGCGTGACGGGGACCAGGAGCAAAGCGAAGGTCCGGGACTGATCAGATTGTTCGACTAGCCGGGCGGCGCGCACCGGCCTGGTTTACCGGTCTAGGACGGGACGTAGTACAGGATCGTCGCCGCCAGGCCGAGCAACATAATGACGAAAGCCAGGTGTCGGGCGCGGTGCATTTTCAGCAAAGTATAGAAACTCGCGCCGGATACGATGGTCATACCGGAGAAGATCAGGATCGCCGCCAGCAGCGGCGGGAACTCGTGTTGCAGCCTCGGATACTGGCTGCCGAGGACGAAGTACACGAACAGGACCCCGCCGAGACTCAACGAGATAGCGAGACACGAGCCCAAGAGGATGCCGACAACGACGGTCAGAGGACGCATTCAGAGAGTTTCCAATCTGGTAAACTTTTTGCCGTCAGCCGTTGTCGAATATTCCGAGTGCGCCCTTGATCGGTGGACGCGGGCCATCTAGCCTAGCCGAATTGTGGTGGCGACAAAACCGTTCGCCAACTGGAGAGAGTGATTTGAACGCAGCTTCGATCCGTCGCTACCGAGTCCTGGCCGGCCTCCTGCTGGTATTTCTGTCGGCTGCCGCAACTGCCACCAGCCCGGCCATCAATTCCGACGATCGGTTGGCGCCGGAACCACGCCACGAGAAGATCGCAGAGCTGGTCACACAATTCGTCCAGAAGTCACACTACCTGCACGTACCCGTCGACGACGACCTTTCATCGAAGGTCCTGGACCGGTATATCGACGCGCTCGATCACAACCGCATGTATCTGCTGGCGAGCGACATCGACTACTTCAATCAGTACCGGACGCAGCTCGACGACGTCGTGCGCAGCAAACCGCTCGACCCGGTATTCGACATGTTCTCGGTATACCGCACACGCGTGCGGGAACGATTCCAGTTCGCGCTGCAGCAACTCGACAAGGAGCCGGATCTCAGCGTGGACGAGACCTACGATTTCGACCGGAGCGAGGCGCCGTGGGCGCAGACGACGGCCGAGCTCGACGAGATCTGGCGCAGGCGCGTCAAGAACGACATCGTCAACCTCGAGCTGACTGACAAGAGCTGGGAAGATGCCCGGGAGGTTCTGCGCAAGCGCTACTCACAGTTCCTGAAGCGCATGGACCAGCTCAAGAGCGACGACGTGTTCGAAACCTTCATGAACGCCTTCGCGCATACGCTGGATCCCCATTCCAGCTACCTGTCGCCACGCAATTCCGAGGAATACCGCATCCAGATGAGCCTGTCGTATTTCGGCATCGGCGCGTCGCTGCAGACCGAAGACGATTACGTCCACATCGTCAACATCATCCCGGGCGGGCCGGCGGCGATCGATGGATCGCTCAAGCCCGACGACAAGATCGTCGGTGTGGGCCAGGGCGCGGACGGCGAGATGGTCGACGTCATCGGCTGGCGGCTCGATGACGTCGTGGACCTCATTCGCGGACCGGCCGATACCGTCGTGCGCCTGCAGATCATTCCGGCGGGTGCCCTGCCCGGCAACAGCGAGCGCGTCCTCAGCCTGACCCGTGGCCAGGTCAAGCTCGAGGAGCAGGCCGCGAAGAGCAAGATCGTGCCGGTGCACGAGGACGGGCGTGAGTGGTCCGTCGGCGTCATCGAAGTGCCGAGTTTCTACCGCGACTACCGTGCGCTGAGCAACGGCGACAAGAACTATACGAGCACCACCAAAGACGTGAAGCGCCTCATCGGCGAACTCGAGGACAAGGGCATCGACGGCCTCATCATCGATCTCCGCGACAACGGCGGCGGCCACCTCACCGAGGCGACGGCCCTGTCCGGCCTGTTCATCGAAAACGGGCCGGTCGTCCAGCTGCGCAGCTCCAACGGCCGCATTAGCCGGCTGGACGATCCCGATCCTGTCGCGCGGGTCGCCTACAACGGACCGCTGGTGGTGCTGGTCAACCGGTTCAGCGCGTCCGCCTCGGAGATCTTCGCGGCGGCGATCCAGGACTATTCACGGGGAGTCATCGTCGGCCAGGAAACGTTCGGCAAGGGCACGGTACAGAATCTGTATTCGCTGGATCAGTACCTGCAGCCGGACGGCGGCGAAGGCTACGGCCAGTTGACGCTGACGATCGGGAAGTACTACCGCGTCACCGGCAAGAGCACCCAGCACCGCGGCGTCGAACCCGATATCCAGCTGCCGTCGCCGATCGACGTCAACGAGGTGGGCGAGAGCGTGCGCGACACGGCCCTGCCCTGGGACACCATCGAGACCACCAAATTCCACGCCGACCCGCCGCTCGACAAGGAAATCCACTCGCTGATCGCTAGCCAGACCAAGCGGGCCAAGAGCGATCCGAACTATCGCTACCTGCTGGAATACATCGAGGAAGACAAGGAGTTGCGGTCGCGTAAGAGCGTGTCGCTGAACATCGACACGCGCCGCAAGGAGCGAGATGACGAAGTGGCCCATGACCTGGCGCTCGAAAACGAACGGCGCAAGGCGCTGAACCTCGAGCCGATCGACAGCCTCGAACAGCTCGAAAACGAGGACCGTCCGGACGTCCAGCTTGACCAGGCCGCCGACATTGTTACAGACTTGGCTGCCATGCGCGAAGTCCGGGCCGTGCCGGCACAGACTGCCCAGGCGGACCCCTGACCTCGCTTGCATGACGGTATATGGGTGTTATACTTCAGTATAACACTTGCCCGATCTTGACAGGAAGGCCGGTGATCGTTCGACAGTCACGACCTGCAACCAGGGTATTGGGGACCGCGGTTTGCGCGGGCCTGTTGCTGCTGAGCGCCGTCGGCGTCCCCGCACTCGCATCCAGCGGAATCGACGGGATCTGTAAACACCCCGGCCAGCCGCTGCCGAGCGCCAAATCCGCCGAAGCCACGCCAAAACTCACGGCCCGCACCGAGACGACGCTGGACGACGTGCTCGTCGACGAGACGGACGATCCCGGCACTGCTTCGGCAAAAGCGGCCGACAAGACGGAGTCCGCCAGCGACTCCGCGGTCGAAGCGGCCTCGATGCGGAACATCAAGTTCCCGCACGTGGCAACCAGCCTGCCCGGCACATCGGATTCGACGCTGCCGAGTTTCAGGCGCCAGATGTTCCGGACCGATATCTAGCCTCTGCCCTGAGTCCTAGCGACTCAATATGTCGGAGAGATTCCAGTAATTCTGGCCGAGCAGGTCGGCGTCCGACTTGCTGACGGAGCCTGATTCGCCGAGCTCGTACGCGGTCGAGACGGAATCGGGCGCCGGGACGGCTTCGTCACTGGCACCGAAGCGTGCAGTCTCCGAGATGAGCCTGGCGCGCTTTTGGAGCGTGTCCGCAAAGCTGGCGGCCGATTCGAAATTGTCGGCACGCTTGTGAAGTTTCGCGATCAGCTCGAAGCAAGCCTTCTTGTTACCGTAGTTGATAGCGCCGACACTCTTGTCGCCGGCTTCCTTGGCCATGGTAACCAGCTCGTCTTCGCGGAAATGCAGATAGATCTGCTGGGCGAAAGCCAGGATCATGAAGTTGATCATCCTCTTGGTCGGGATATCCAGGCCCTGCGTGTCGGGAGGCTGGCGATTCGTCACTTCCTTGCAGCTCTCCAGCAGCCGGTTTTCCTCGGTGTGTGCCGCCTCGATCTCGCCGGCGATGCCGTCCAGAGTCGCCGTCAATGAGCGCCGGCGGAAGAACCTGACAAAACCGTTCATCATGACCAGCCGGTGCCGTTCTGCCTGCAGCCTGTCCTCGAGCAACTGGATGCGCATGCGCTGCTCGCGGATCCCGCGTTCGATGTCTTCCTTCTCTTTCTGCAGGCGGGCGTTCCAGTCCGACAGCAGGCGGCTGTGCTGGCGTTGCTCGCGCTGTTGCTTGAGTTGCTCGGCAAATTTCTCGAGCTTGCTCTGGCAGCGCAGGTTCAATGCGCGAAACTGGTAATGGACCAGCACGCTGTAGACCCACTCGCGATCGAGCAGTAGCTGTTCGATATGGTCGAGCTTCTGCTCGCTCCGGGCTCTTGCCCCTTCCTGCTGCTTGATACGGTCTTTCAGGCGAAACTGTTCCTTGCGGAGTTCCGCAAACTCTTTCTTGAGCTCGGCCCGGTTCCAGTAGAGGTTGAGGAGTTTCTCGCTCTCCTCTGCCGGTTTTTCCTGCGAACTGCCGAATATTGCCGTGAGACTCGTCAACACCTGTCCTCTTGACATAATCCATGCGCGCCGAGCGCGCCGGCACGCACGCATGCAGGCCAGATGATCGCAATGGATCGGGAGGGAAACTCTGACTGAATCGACAGTTTTGCGAGAACCCGTCTCGCGATGTCACGCGGCCGCCGCGCGCGGTGCCCGCCCGGGACTAGCGCTCCAGGATCAGGTGCCCCTGGTCGATCAGGTACTCGAGCCACTTGTTGAGCACGACATTGCGTCGCCAGCGGCGGCCGAGTTCACGTCCCTGCTCCCGCGCGAGCCGGCGCAGTTCCGGATGTCGATGATCGCCGCGCACACTCATCGCCTCGGCGAGCCGCCCGTCGAGGTAGGCGCGAACCCGCATGTCGGGATCAGCGACACGCCGCTCCCCGTCGTCGAAGTAGTACGTCAGGGCCAGCGTCACTGTGTATCGGCAGCGCTCCAGGATGTCGACATGCAGATCGCAGTCACCGGCGACGCGAGAACGAAAACAGCCGTCGATGCTCTCGAGATCGGGCAGGAGGTGGAGGAGCCGAATGTAGTTGCTCTCATACAGCGACATCAGGCCGATAAAGCTCCGGGGCCTGATAATGGTCTGCGGATTGAGTTGGTGATCGAGCAACATGCGGCCAATATAGCACAGGGTCGCACGGGCAAAACGTGTGCAAATACCGTTCCAGAATCGAAGTCCGGGACGCGAAATTCAGGGTCGCACTCGCCGCTCCACACCGGTACTATCCAGGATTCTGCTCGAGATTTCCTCGATCGAAAATTCAGTCGTGTCCACGTGCGGAATGCCGTAGCGTTTGAAGAGTTTTTCGGATTCCCGCAACTCGAAGCGTACTTGCTGCGTCGATGCGTAGGTGCCGATCGGCCGGCGTTCCTTGCGGATCTGGCGCAGTCGATCCGGCGCGATCAGCAGCCCGTAGAGTTTCGCCTTCTGCTTGAACAGCACATCGGGCAACTTGCCCGATTCGAATTCCTCGTCGGTAAGCGGATAATTTGCGGCGTACACGCCGTACTGAAGCGCCAGGTAGAGGCAGGTCGGCGTCTTGCCGGATCGCGACACCCCGATGAGGATTACGTCCGCCATCTCGTAGTTGTTGCTGATCCCCCCGTCGTCGTGCGCGAGCGCGAAGTTCGTCGCCTCGATACGTCTCATGTAGGTGTTTATGTCACTCATGCCGTGGGCGCGGCCGGTCTCGTGCGAGGGTTGCTGCTGCAACTCCAGCTCCAGGGGCTCGAGGAAGACGTCGAAGATGTCGAGATGCAGGCCGTGCGACTCCTTGATGATCGCACGGAGCGTGGGATGGACGAGAGTCGAGAAGACGATGGGCCGGCTGGCATCCTTCTCGTAAGCAACGTTGATGCGTTTTGCCGCGGCCCGCGCCTTGTCTTCGGAATCTATAAATGGCAAAGTCACCTGCCGAAAATTCTGCTTGTCGAACTGTACGAGGAGGCTGTGGCCGAGCGTCTCTGCCGTCACGCCCGTTTGATCGGAAAGAAAGAAAGCGGTGCGTTCGTTCATCAGCGGGATTCCCGATTTCCAACCGCAATAACGGTCGCCGACCAGGCTGTCGGCGCAACCGATTGTCCATGTCCTGTCCGGGAACACAAGGGAGCACATTTTGGCGCCATACATCATCGGGCTCTCTGAGCTCGGCATGACCGATGTCGACGTCGTCGGCGGCAAGAATGCCTCCCTCGGCGAGATGATCGGCAACCTGAGTAGTGCCGGCGTGGACGTGCCGGGCGGCTTCGCGACGACGGCGGCGGCATACCGGGCCTTCCTGGCCACCGACGGGCTCGACGAACGGATCGGCGCAGTGCTCGACGGGCTCGACGTCGACGACATCGACGCGTTGACCGCGGCCGGCCGGTCGATCCGCGGCTGGATCATCGACACTGCCCTGCCCGAGCGTCTGAAGTCCGAACTGCGGCAGGCGTGGGACGAGATGTCCGGAGGCGCCGACATCGCCGTCGCGGTGCGGTCTTCCGCAACCGCCGAGGATCTGCCGGATGCCTCGTTCGCCGGGCAGCAGGAGACCTTCCTGAACGTGCGCGGATTCGACAGCCTCGTCGTCGCGTTGCACAAGGTCTTCGCGTCGCTGTTCAATGACCGGGCGATCGCCTACCGCGTCCATCAGGGTTTCGACCACCGACGGGTGGCACTCTCCGCCGGCATCCAGACGATGGTCCGCAGCGACATCGGCATCGTCCGGCGTCATGTTCAGCCTCGACACCGAGAGCGGCTTCCGGAATGCCGTGTTCATCACGGCATCCTAGGGACTCGGCGAGACCGTCGTCCAGGGCGCCGTCAATCCGGACGAGTTCTATGTCTACAAGCCGGCACTCACGAGCGGGCACTTCCCGATCCTGCGCCGGAATCTCGGCAGCAAGGCGATCAAGATGGTCTACAGCGACGACACGACGCCCGGCGAGACGGTCGAGACCGTCGACGTCGACGAGGCGCTGAGCCGACCGCTTCTCGATCTGCGACGACGACGTCATCGCGCTGGCGAGGATGGCCGTGACGATCGAGGAACACTACGGACGGCCGATGGACATCGAATGGGGCAAGGACGGTAACGACGGCAAGCTCTACATCCTGCAGGCCCGCCCGGAGACCGTCCAGAGCCGCAGCGGCCGCACGATCCAGCGCTTCACGCTCAAGGGCAAGTCCAGGATCATCTCGTACCGGGCGCAGTATCGGACAGAAAATCGGCGTCGGCACCGGCGAAGCGTCATCCGATCGCGTGAGCGAGATGAACCGGATCCGGGCCGGCGACGTACTCGTTTCCGACATGACCGATCCCGGATTGGGAGCCGATCATGAAGCGGGCTGCCGCGATCGTCACCAATCGCGGCGGCCGTACCTGCCACGCCGCGATCATCGCACGCGAACTCGGTATCCCGGCGGTCGTCGGCTGCGGCGACGCGACCGATACGGTCCCCGACGGCACGGAGGTCACGGTCAGTTGCGCGGAAGGCGACGCGGGATACGTCTACGAGGGTGCGCTCGATTTCGAGGAGTCGCTGATCGAACTCGATACGCTGCCGAAGATTCCCGTCAAGATCATGATGAACGTCGGCAACCCGGACAAGGCATTCGACTTCGCCGAACATTCCCAACCACGGTGTCGGCCTTGCGCGGCTGGAATTCATCATCAACCGGATGATCGGCGTGCATCCGAAGGCGCTGCTGGAATACGAACAGCTGGACCCGGAGACCAGGCGAAGCCGTCGACGAGCAGATGGCCGGCTACGACGGACCCGGTGCGGTTCTACATCGACAAGCTCGCAGAGGGCGTCGAGCACCATCGCCGCGGCGTTCGCTCCCGAACCCGTCATCGTGCGGCTGTCGGATTTCAAGTCCAACGAATACGCGAACCTGATCGGTGGCGAGCGTTACGAGCCGCACGAGGAGAATCCGATGCTCGGCTTTCGCGGCGCCGGCGCGCTACGTGGCCGAGAGCTTTCGGCCCTGCTTCGAGCTCGAATGCGCGCGCGATCCGCAAGGTGCGCAGCGAGATGGGGCTGAGCAACGTGCAGGTGATGGTGCCGTTCGTGCGCACGGTCAAAGAGGCCAGAGCGGTCGTCGAGCCTGCTGGCGGAGAACGGCCTCGACCGGGGCAAGGACGAGCTGAAGATCATCATGATGTGCGGAGATCCCCACCAACGCCCTGCTCGCCGACAGGTTCCTGGAATATTTCGACGGCATGTCGATCGGCTCCAACGACATGACGCAGCTTACCCTGGGCCTGGACCGCGATTCCGCGCTGGTCGCCGACAGCTTTCGACGAGCGCGACGACGCGGTGAAGGCACTGCTGGCCATGACGATCTCGGCGTGCCGCAAGGCACGGCAAGTACGTCGGTATCTGCGGCCAGGGACCGTCCGATCACCCCGACCTGGCACGCTGGCTGCTCGACCAGGGTATCGAGAGCATGTCCCTCAACCCCGACAGCGTCATCGAGACCTGGCTGTTCCTCGCCGGGGAGAAGGTGTAGGAGTCGCGACCCTTAGAAGCGGTCGTAGCGCGACCGGCGTTGCCAGCGCACACGCGGCAGCCAGATACCGAGCAGGACCCCGACCAGCAGCACAGCCGCCCCGGTCATGAACCAGTAACGCGTCGTCTGCGCGGTCAGCTCGCGATTCTGCTGCTCCAGCGTGTCCGCCCGGATCTCCGCCGCGGCGAGCTGGTCGCGGAGATCCTTGTTCTGATCGTTGATCGACAGGACGTTGGCCGCGGTGCGTTTGATCTCGGCGAGTTGCTCCTCGAGCTTCTTCTTGTCTTTCTCGAGGGTGGCGATCTGTTGTTGCGCGGAGTCGTATTCGCCGCGGATCGCACCCAGCTGGGACGTGAGCGAGCTGCCCTCCGCGTTGGCGTTGGTCAGCCGTTTGGTGAGCGCGGCGAGTTGTTCGCGCGCACTGGGCTCGCTCATAAGGTAGCGGGTCAGAACCCAGCCTTCCGTACCGGCGGCAGTACGCACCTTCGAATATCCGGCGTCATCGTCGCGCTCGAGTACCTCGAGAGCGGCCCCGCTCGGCAGCATCCGCTCGATGGCGTTGCTCGTGCTGGGGCCAGTACGCAACATGACTTCGAACTGATCGCTCACCCAGACCGTCTCGGCAGCGGCCGCTTGCGCGATGCCGATGCACAGCAGTCCGATCGCCCATTTCGTTTTCAAACTCACGTCGTTCCGCCCTGTGATCGAGACGCCACTATACGGCATGTAGAGCCTATCTGCCAAGAAAAAATCATATCTATCAGTCGCTTATCCGAGACAGTGTATGGATATTCTGCTCCCAGTTTGCGCCGTCGAAGGGCTGCTCGTGCAGTGAACGTATCGTCTCGGGATCGAGGCAGTTCACATTGACGCTGATGCCTGTCGGATGCGAGCGCGGCACATAGTAGGATTTGACGCCGCAGTGCCTGCAGAAATAGTGGCGGGCGATGCCGGAGTTGAAGCGATACGTGATCAGCTCCTCATCACCCGAGACCAGGCGAAAGTCGCGTCTCGGTACGATCATGTGCAGATAGCCCGTCATCCGGCAGATGCTGCAATTGCAGCGGTCCGCTTCGATGTCCGCCGGCGCGTCGACCTCGAATCGCACGCGCCCGCAATGGCAACCGCCCTTGTGTGTCGTCATCATTGACCTCCGGTCGCGGCGCGTTTCCACAGCACCATGTAATTGTTGGCAGGCATCGCATACAGGCACAGCCTGTGCAGGCCCGCTTCGTGCGCGAGGCAGTCGAGATCCTCGAGATGTCGGATGCCCATGTCGGGGTCGTGCAGGCGCAGCGACTTGTCGAATTCCGCGTTGCTCTGCGAATTGAAGCCGCCACCGCGCTGGAACGGTCCGTAGAGGCAGAATACGCCGCCGGTTCGCAGCAGCCGGCCAACCAGCGCGAACATGCCGCGCACCGCGGCAAAACACATGATGTGCGCCGTGTTGGCGGAGAACACCGCGTCGCAGGCCGGCGCCCGCGCTGGTGCCGCCGTCACGTCCAGAACGATCGGCTCGCGCACGTTGGACAGACGCATCGATTCGAGCCGGGACCGTATACCCGGAACCTGTGCCGCGAGGTCGCTGGGCTGCCACTCGAGTCGTGGCATTGCGGCGCCGAACCGGGTCGCATGCTGTCCCGTACCCGAACCGATCTCCAGCACGGAGCGGACCTCGCGGAACTCGTGCCGCAATACGCCGAGTATCGGCTGGCCGTTCCGCTCGGTGGCCGACGCGAATGGCTGCGGCTTCATCGCGCAGTGTGGTCGGTCAGCCGTGCCGGATTGAACAACTCGCTGCGATACCAGGCCAGTTCGGCGATCGAATCGCGGATATCGGCCAACGCGCGATGCGCGACTTTCCTTCGCGAAGCCGGCGGCCACGGCCGGCGCCCAGTGCCTCGCCAGGATCTTGAGCGTGCTGACGTCGAGGTTGCGATAGTGGAAGTAGCGTTCGAGTTCCGGCATTTCGCGAGCCAGGAAGCGCCGGTCCTGGCAGATGCTGTTGCCGCACATCGGCGAGGCGCCGGGTTCGGCCCACGCCGACAGAAATTCGAGGGTGGCGATTTCCGCCTGTCGTGGCGTGATCTCGCTCTCCAAAACGCGCGCGGTCAGTCCGGACTCGCTGTGCTGGCGGGTATTCCAGTCATCCATCGCTTCCATCACGGATAGCGGCTGATGAATCGCGAAGACCGGTCCTTCCGCCAGCTCGTTCAGATGCTTGTCGGTTACGACCGTCGCGATCTCGATGATCGAGTCCGATTCCGTATCCAGTCCGGTCATCTCGAGGTCGATCCAGATCAGATTGGTTGCGCGGTCGGACGTTGCGTCGTTTTCTTTCATGGACTATCCGGCGGGTTCGCAGAACGCTAGTTTACCTGCGCCGGGAGTGCAAGGTCTGCGGCTTGTCGGCATACTCCCGGCATGACCCGATCGCCGTCGATGACGCCGGGCGACGCCATCGTCATCGGGACCTTCAGCCGTCGCATGCGCCTGCGGCTCGCGGACGGCCGCGAGGTGGACGCGCGCATCCGCGGCAAGCGGCTCAGGCCGGTCTGCGGTGACCGCGTGACGGCACAGGTGATCCCGGACGAGCGCGAGTGGCTCGTCACCGCCATAAGGGACCGCGATAACGCGCTCACCCGGCCCAATATGCGCGGCCAGATCGAAGTGCTCGCCGCCAACATCGACCTGCTCGTCGTCGTCGCGGCCAGCCCGCCGGCGCCGGACTGGTTCGTCGTCGACCGCTACCTGTGTGCCGCCGAGGACATGGGCAGTCCCGGCCGCGGTCGTATTCAACAAGTCGGATCTGCACGGCTCGGCTTTGCCCGAGCTGCAGGACTATGCAGCGATCGGCTATCCGACGGTGAGCTGCAGCGCGCATTCCGGGGACGGCATCGACCGATTGCAGGCGATAATCTCGCGGCAACACGGCGATCATCGTCGGCCAGTCCGGCGTCGGCAAGTCGAGCCTGATCAACCGGCTCGGCGGCGATGCACGGCTGCGGACCGGCGACGTATCCGAACGCAGCGGCGAAGGCCGACACACCACGGTGAATTCGATGCTGCTGGAACTGCCGGGCGGCGGCGCCGTCATCGACTCGCCCGGCGTGCGCGACTACGCGCCGGCACTCGAGTCCGAAAGCCGCGTCATCCATGGTTTTCGCGAACTCGAGCGCGCGCGCCACGACTGCCGATTCGCAAACTGCCGCCACCTGCGCGAGCCGGGCTGCGCCGTCAAGGCCGCCGTCGCCGACGGCAGGATCAGCGCCCGCCGCTACGAGTCCTACAAGCGCCTGCTCGCCCTGACGACCCGGCTCAGCAGCCCGTGAGACTATCCCGGCGGCCAGGCGAAGGGACGGCCGCCGAGCAGGTGCAGATGGACGTGGAACACCGACTGGCCGGCGCCTTCGTTGCAATTCATGACGACGCGGTAACCGGCGTCGGTCAGTGCCCTCGCCGGCGGCGATTTCCTTGGCCGCGAGGTACAGCTTGCCGATGAGTTCCTCGTGGCCGGCCTCGAGATCGTTGATCGTCGAGATGTGCGTGCGCGGGATAATCAGCACGTGTGTGGGCGCCTGCGGGTTGATGTCGCGGAACGCGACACAACTCGTCGGTCTCGTGGATGATGTCCGCCGGGATCTCGCCGTTGGAGATCTTGCAGAACAGGCAGTCCGGATCGCTCATGCTCGTCTCCTATTCCAGTATTCGTCGACCGTAGAAGGCATGCGAGAGCGTGCCGCCATCCACGTATTCCAGTTCGCCGCCGAGCGGCACGCCGTGTGCGATACGCGACGCCTGCACGCCGTGGCGTGCCGCCATTTCGCCGAGATAATGTGCGGTCGCGTCGCCCTCCACCGTCGGATTGGTCGCGATGATCATCTCCGTGACTTCGCCCTCGTCGAGCCGTGCCTCGAGCGCCGCCTGTCCGAGTTCGTCGGGCCCGATCCCGTCGAGCGGAGAGAGATGCCCCATCAGCACGAAATACAAGCCCCGGAAACCGGTTGCGTCCTCGATCGCCATGACGTCGGCAGGCGACTCGACGACGCAGAGCTGGCTCGTGTCGCGGCCACTCGCGGCGCAGATGGAGCAGAGTTCCAGCTCGGTGAACATCCGGCAGCGGCTGCAATGACCGATGCCCGATACTGCGTCCGACAGCGCCCGCGAAAGGTCCATGGCGCCGTCGCGGTCCCGCTCGAGCAGCTGGAACGCGATGCGCTGGGCCGACTTGCGGCCGACGCCGGGCATGCAGCGCAGTGCGTCGATCAGGCGGACCAGCATGGGCGAGAAGGACATCGCGGATCGATCAGAACGGGAGCTTGAGCCCGGGCGGAAGACCCAGGCCCGAGGCCATGCCGGCGAATTTCTCCTGGACGGTCGACTCGACCTTGCGCAACGCATCGTTGAACGCCGCCACGATGAGATCTTCCAGCATCTCCTTGTCGTCACCGACGAGCGAGTCGTCGATCTGCAGCGATTGGACCTGGTGGCGGCAGGTCATCGTGATGCGCACGGCGCCTGCCCCCGATTCGCCTGTCACGGAGATGGACGCCATCTCCTCCTGGGCCCGCTTCATGTCGGCCTGCATCTGCTGGGCCTGCTTCATGAGCTGGCCTATGCCACCTTTCATCGGATACTCCCGCGTCAGTCGTGCCGTGGCGCGTTGATCAATTCGATGGAATCGGCCTTCAATTCGGCATCGAACATGCTCTTCATGGCCTGCACGTTGGGGTCGGATTCGAGCGAGGCCCGCGCCGCCTCGATGCGCTCGTCTTCGAGGCGGGTCTGCTCCTGCAGCGGAGTCTGGCCGGCCGTGTCGCCGACGGTGATGTCGACGGTCAGTTCCTCCGCGAAGTGCGCCGACAACGCGGCGCCGAGAGCCTCGCTGCGCTGGCGGGTCAGCACCGACTCCGAGCGTGGATCCAGCCTCAGGTGCACCGTGTTGCCCTCCCGTCCCAGCAGGGCGCAATTGCCGGCCAGCAACCGAACGGCTCCGGGCAGACCGAGATCCGTCGTCAGTGCTTTCCAGTCCGGGTCGTGCCATGCGCTGCCCTGCCCGGCGGCGCGCGTTTCGGAGCGTGCCGCTTGTGCAACCTTCGGCGCCGGGGTCCGGGTCCGGTCCAGCCCGGCGGCTGGCGCCGCCGCGGCCGGACCCGCCGCCGCTCTCCGCCCGGGCCTGTGCCGGGCGGAATGCCAGCATCCGCAACAATGCCATCTCGACCCCGCTGCGCGGGTCCGGCGCCAGCGGCAGATCGCGGCGGCCGAGCAGCGCCGTCTGGTAGAACAGCTGTACGTCCGCCGGCGCCATGCGCGCCGCCAGGTCGGCGAGCCGCTCCTCGTCCACATCGTCTGCGCTGTCGATCTTGCCGACGACCTGGAATACCGCGATCTTCTGCAGCACGCGCGCGAGATCCTGCAACAGGCGCGCGTAGTCGGGGAACTGCGTGTCGATCCGCGCCACGGCGTCGATGAGGCCCGCGGCATCGTCTTCGGCGAGCAATTCGATCAGTCGCGACACGTGATCGCGGTCGATCGTCCCCAGCATGATCGAAACCGGCTCTTCTTCGATCGCGCCACCGCAATAGGCGATGGCCTGATCGAGCAGACTGAGTGCGTCACGCAGGCTGCCATCCGCGGCGCGCGCGATCTGCGCCAGGGCCGGTCCGTCTGCGCGGACATCTTCCGCCTCGCAGATCGTCGCCAGACGGTCCTGGATCAAGCGCGGCGTCAAGCGCGTCAGGTTGAACTGCAGGCACCGCGACAACACGGTGACGGGCAACTTCTGCGGGTCGGTCGTCGCGAGCAGGAACTTGACGTGCGGCGGCGGTTCTTCGAGCGTCTTCAGCAATGCGTTGAACGAACTTTTCGACAGCATGTGTACCTCGTCGATCAGGTACACCTTGTAGCGGCCGCGCGCGGGAGCGTATTGCACGTTGTCGAGCAGGTCGCGCGTGTCATCGACCTTCGTCCGGGACGCCGCATCCACCTCGATCAGATCGACGAAACGTCCTTCGTCGATCTCCCGGCAGGCCGGACAGATGCCGCAGGGCTCCGCCGTCACACCGGTCTCGCAATTGAGCGCCTTGGCCAGGATACGCGCGATCGTGGTCTTGCCGACGCCGCGGGTCCCTGCGAACAGGTAGGCGTGATGCAGCCTGCCCGACTCCAGCGCGTTGACGAGAGCGCGCAGGACGTGCTCCTGGCCAACCGTGTCGGCGAAGTTTTTCGGGCGCCATTTGCGCGCCAGCACAAGATAGCTCATGGGTCCAACCGGGCGGCTCAAATCGCCGCTTGCGCGACCATTCGAACCACCGTTTAGGGGAATGGGTCAGTGTATCGCAAGGGCCGTGCGGAGCAAGTCCGCGCCCGTGCGAGTGGCCCGCGCCAGCTTTTCCCCGGCACCCGGTGTCACCGCTACCGTTGCTCCCTTCCGGGCCTGGCGGGGTTCACGGCTGACCGCCGCGGGGCAGCCGGCGCGGACCGGCCGCGATTATCCCTGTTGCCGCCCGAACTCTCAACGGAACGGGTCGAGCCGGCGGCTCACACCGGGTCCATCAATGGCACGACGACGGCCAGCTGGGCATCGATCTCGGCGTCGAGCTTTTGTTCGAGCTGATAGAAGCGGGCGACCTTGCGGACCGGCAATACCTTGCGGAATCGCTTGACGAACTTCTTCTGCCGTTTGACGAGATCCGCCTTGAGGTCGAGGACATCGTCGATCAGTTGCGCAGCATACGCCTCGCTGATGTCGCCGGCGCGGTACCGCCTGACGTATTCGACGATCAGATCTGCGTAGCGATTGCGGTTTTCGAGCACGGACTTGCGGTAATCGTCGTAGACCGGCCAGAACGCGGCGGCCTCTTCGTCGCTCAGGCGGAGTTCGAAGCCGACGATGTCCTTGCGACCTTCCTGCAGGAGCGTACGTGCATCAGCAAGCAACTGGTCTTCCTGCGCCTGCACCGCGCTGTCCTGAGCCGGGGCGACGGTGAACGCGGACGCTCCCACAGCGACGAGCAGTACTCGAACCAACGTGATACGCATGATTGGATACTCTGATATCGTGCCGATGCAGGGAATTCTATAGAATCGTTCGAGCGAAGTCCGCCAACAGTGGCAGCAGGGGTCCGAATGATGACATCGACCGCACTTGCCGATCGCACCAACTCGAGGTTCGCAGGAATTGCTGCAGGCGTGGCGCTCATGTGTCTTGCCGGCTGCTCGAGCACCGAGGTTCAGAGTTTCAATGTGCCGAAGGAGCGCAGCGTCGAGTCGGCACAGGTCGCGGTGGATGCCGATTTCTCGAAGTACGATCGCCTGCTGGCCGAGGACATGGGCATCTACTACTCGCCGAAGGCCAACGTCAGCCAGGACGACATCGCCCGCCTCCGCAAGGCATTCCAGGAAGCCTTCGACGACGAGCTGCAGGGATACACCATCGTCAAGAAGCCCGGCCCGTCGACGATGACCGTCGAGGCGTCTCTGATCGACCTGCGGGGCATATCGGGTTCCGATTTGCCGATACTCCGATACGACATCCAGCAGGTCGCCAGGTCCGGCTCGCTGGTGTTTCTTATGGAATTGAAGGACTCGGCAACCGGCAAGATCCTCGCGAGGGCCGCCGACAGCAAACAGGCGCCGCCGCTTGCGACCAGCGCCGGCGTCAACGAGACCGACTGGAAGGCCGTCGACGACGCGGCCCGGCATTGGGCCGGCCTGTTCCGTAAATTCCTGGATGACAACCTCCATCACTAGGCGAGGCACACTGCCACGCAACGACGCGTCCGCTTCCTGACTGCCAGGGAGCCCGCAGCCATGGTCCGCATCGCTCGTGGCAACTGCCCGTGCGCACTGCCTCTGCTACAGTCCGCAGATCATGCGGCGTCGAATCCCCTGCGTCCGGCTGCTGTTCCTGTGCTCCGTCCTCGCCACAGCGGCGACGGCGGCGAGCGCCGCGCCGCAGACTGCATACAACGCCTGCGTATCCTGTCACGCGGCGGAAACGACGGGATTCGATGCGGCGCATGCGTTTACCGCGTCGAATTGCAGCGCCTGCCACGCCGGGGATGCCTCCGCAGCGAGCCGGGACGACGCGCATCGCGGCCTGATCGCGCACCCGGGGGCGCTCGACAAGGCCGGGCGCGCCTGCGGCGGCTGTCACGCCGCACGCGTCGCGGCCGTCGGCCGGGGCCTGATGCACACCGGGCACGGTATGGTACTCGTCACGCGCCGGTTGCTCGGCGACGCCGGCGCCGACCAGGCGACGGCTAGTCTGCAGACCCTGGGCCACGGCATCGCGGACTCGATGCTGCGCAAGCAGTGCGCGGCCTGCCACCTGGGTCAGGACCGTCCGGAACGGCGGCTCGACGCCACGTTCGCGCGCGGCGGCGGCTGCCTGGCCTGCCACTACACCGA
Source organism: uncultured Gammaproteobacteria bacterium (assembly GCA_963777675.1). Classification (GTDB taxonomy): domain Bacteria; phylum Pseudomonadota; class Gammaproteobacteria; order Steroidobacterales; family Woeseiaceae; genus UBA1847. Next base: position 183,872 of record CAVZRD010000010.1, read on the forward strand.
ATCGGCCGCAGGAGGCCACCCGGCGCTGTCGGCTGCCGTGCCGGATGCACGCTGCTTCGGCTGTCACTCCCGCTCGGGTCGGATCTCGCTGGCCTATGCGGGACTCGCCGAGACCGGGACCGCAGACAGCACGGGCTTACTCGCGGACGGCCGGCACGTCACACGCATGGCGGCGGATGCGCACTATCTCGCCGGCATGAGCTGCATCGACTGCCATACGAGCGTCGGCCTCATGGGCGGCGTGACCGGCGCACAGACTCAGCGGCAAGCCGTCGACATCGCCTGCGCGGACTGCCATGCGAACCGCGCCCCGACGGTTACGCCCGCGGAATGGCCAGCATCGATGACCGGGATGCGTGCGCGCGTGCCGTTCGCAGTCGACGCGGAGACACGATTCCTGGCGACGGCCCGGCACGGCACGCCGCTCTGGAACGTGGAGCTGCGGGACGACGGTGCCTGGCTGCACACCAAGGTCACGCAGCGGGTGTTGCGCATCCCGTCCCTGGACCCGGTCACGCACGCTGCGGACACGCGCCACGCCAGGCTCGCCTGCACGGCCTGTCACAGCCAGTGGGCGCCGAACTGCTACGGTTGCCACATGAACTACGACGACACCGGCGAGCAGTGGGATCACGCCGCGGGAGAAATCACGGCCGGACGCTGGGAACACGAGCCCGGCCATGCCGGCGCGTCGCTGCCGGCTATCGGTATCGGCGACGGCGGCACGATCGAGCCGTTCATCCCCGGCATGATCATGACGGTGTCATACGCGTCACAGCAGGACGAGAACTTCTTGCGCGTGTTCGCACCGCTGTCGCCGCACACGAACGGCGCGTCGCGCTCCTGCGCTTCGTGCCATCGTTCCGGGTCCGCGCTGGGACTCGGCACCGGCACAATCACGATCGAACCGGACCGGATCGAATTCGAGCCGGCGGAACGACGCCTGCACGACGGCCTGCCGGCCGATGCCTGGACGAACCTGGACGGATCGCTCGGCGGCCGCACGCCGTTCCCGGAGCAACGGCCTCTCGATCCAGGCGAGATGGAAGCGGTGCTGCGCGCCCCTGTACCGGACTGACCGGAACCGGACGCGCAAGTCGGGGTCAGCAGGACTCCTCGCCGGCCGGTGGTGGTGGCGGCGGCAGGTCCTCGGCCTTTTTCTCCGAGTACACGGGCGGCACGAAGGGCTGTTCCTCACCGGCCGACTCTGAGGGCGTACCGCCGGCGAAGTGGCAGGCGTACGCGCGTTGCTTGGCCGCCTCGAGCGTCTCGCCCGGGACCGGCGCGGAAGCGACGTCCGGATTCAGTATTCGTGCTTGCCAGGCGTTGTAGCCGCCTGCCACCAGTCGAGCATCGAATCCCTCGATGCGCAGCAGTACGGCCGCCTTCGCCGCATTTTCGGAGCCGTTCGAATACAGGAAGATGGGCCGGTCGGTCGGCAGCTTCGCTAGCGAGTCCGGCGATACCAGTTCGGCGATCGGCATGTTTTGCGCCTCGCCGATGCGGCCCTGCGAATAATCGTCCGGCGAGCGCACGTCGACGAGCAGGAAATCGCCGCGGGCTTCGACCAGCCGGGCCGCGAGATCCTCGACGGTGATGCGATCGTCCTGCCGTGCAGCGGCCTGCGCGATTCCCGCAAGGGACGTGGCATCCGTTGCCGGAGACCGGCTACAGGCGCCGCAGGCCAGCACCATGACCAGAAATGACGAAACAAGGGCGGTCCTTCTCATCGGTTCTCCAGTCTCTGCAACAACTCGGCGTTGTACTCAGTCTCGTATCGGGTCCACGTGCTTTCCTGGCCGATCTCGAGCATCACCTGGCGCAGCATGTACCCGCCGAACAATACGAGCACGGCCGCCATGATCGCCAGGGAATGGCCCGAGCCTTTGCTTTCCAGAAGCTCGAGTACCAATGGTACTAGAAGTCCGATGCCGACGAACAACACCCAGAAGGGCATCGTGTACGGGCCGCCGGTGATGCAGCAGTGCAGCGCCTGGAGCTGCGGTGCCGACCCGGTCGCCAGATTGATGATGAACAACACGACCAGTGCGAGCTCCACCAGGATCAGCACGACGTCGACCTGCGTGAACAGTTTTCTCTCTCCACCGTGCGGTGACAACAGCGCGACCACCGCGGCGGCCGTGGACAGCCCGGACACCAGGAACAGCGGGCCCAGTACGCCCGTGTTCCAGAACGGTCGGGCGCTGAATGCGCTCAGCAGGATCGCCGTGTAAACGGCGAGGGCAACGCCCAGGGGGACGGCCAGCAATGAGATCTGGCGGCGGTGCCCCTCGGACCAGTCGATCAATGCGCGTCCGGGCGCCCAGCGGTCGACGACGGCCGCCACAGCCGGGTAACCGCGCCGCAGCGAAGACGTGATCTGCAGGATCGACACCGGGTAGACAAGGAGCAGAATCCACGCGCCCCACGACATCGGCGAGAGAGGACGGAACGTCGCATAGAAGCGGAACGTGTACAGCTTGTGTTCCAGATCCAGGAACAGTGCCGCCATGCCCGCCGACAGCACGACCGGCGCCAGCACCGCCAGTTTCGCGGCCGAAAACGGTGCGCCCTCGTCCTTTCTCAGTAACGCAATCGCCGCGGCGAAGATCATGATCCCGGCCGTGAGTCCGCCCAGGAACAGGTAGACGGCGACCTGCCAGTTCCAGATGTGCAGGCTCGGGTCGACCAGTGCGTTCGAGCGTGCCGTTATGAGCAGTTCTTCCACCATCCGCTCCCGTCCGTCAGACCAGGTAGTAAACGTTGGGCTCGTTCCCGGTTCCGGGATTCAGCACCTTGTACTTCCGGGTTTTCAGCAGCCGGCTGACCTCGCTGCCGGGGTCGTCGAGCGATCCGAAATGCATGCAGTGCGTCGGGCACGTCGCGACGCAGGCCGGGTCCAGCCCCATCTCGACGCGGTGATGGCAGAACGTGCACTTGTCGATGTAGCCCTCCGGATGCATGACGAGCCGCGCGTCGTAAGGGCACGCGGCGATACAGGCCTTGCAGCCCGTGCACTTGTCGGGGTCCACGAGCACGATGTTCGTGTCACGCCAGTGGTGGCTGGCGCCGGTTGGGCACATGGTGACGCAGGTCGCATTCGAGCAGTGGTTGCAGCGCTCGGAGCGGAACTCGGTACTGAGGTTCGGGTAGGTCCCCGTCGTCGCTTCGACCACCCAGTCGCGATTGAGCCCTTCCGGCACCTTGTTCTCGGTCTTGCAGGCCACGACGCAGTCGCCGCAGCCGATGCAGGTCCGGGTATCGATGACCATGGCAAATCGCGTCATCGTCAGGCCCCCTCACCCCGTTCCTTCACGAACGTAACGAAACTGGCGCGCATGCCCGTGCCGCCCATGAGCGGATCGATCTTGACGTTGCCCATCAGCTCCCCGTCGGCGGCGCCGACGCCTGCCGTCAGGCGCAGGCGTTTCGACTTGTGGCCAAAGCCGTGCGCCAGGAACACGGAGTCGGTGCCGACGCGTTCGGTGACGCGCACGCGGATCGGGTTACTGACGACACCTTTCGTGCTGCCGAGGCGCACGTAGTCGCCGCTGGCGAGCGACCAGTCGTTCGCAACCAATGGATTCACCCAGAGCTGGTTCTCGGGCGCGAGCTGGAACAGCAGCGGATTGTTCGTCGTCTTGCCGAAGGTATGTGACGGCATGCGGCCGTAATTCAGGCGATAGAAACCTTCCGGTACCGGATCCGGGCGCGCATAGACGGGCATCGGATCGAAGCCGCGCGCCGCGAGCTGCTTCGAGTACAGCTCGATCTTGCCGCTCGGCGTCCGGAACCGAACGGGCTGTCCCTTGCGGTAGTACATCTGGGTCCTGCGCGGATAATTCTTGACGCCGATGCGCTGCATCTCCTCGAGCGAGCTGCCGAGCTGACGCAGCTGCCAGTCCAGCACCTCCGCGTAGTCCTGCCACGGGAAGTACGCCTCGAGGCCGAGCTTCGAGCCGAGCTGCTTCGCGATCCACCAGCCGGGCTTGCTCTCGTAGCGCGGCTCGAAGGCCGGCATGCGCAGCGCCAGTGACGGATGCCGCTCCGGTGAATTGCGCAGGTCGTCGTAGCGCTCGAGGTACGTGCACTCGGGCAGGATCACGTCCGCGTAGCCGGTCATCTCCGATGGCATCGTCTCGACGACGACGACGAGATCCAGCGAATCGGCGGCGGCTTTCAGCTTGTCCTCGATCGCCGGCACCGTCTGCGGCAGGTTGGTGCCGTACACGATCCAGCCCTTGAAGAATGCGTCTTCCCCGACCGAGGCCTCGATGACGCCGTTCGTCACGCCCTGGTTGGCGAACGGCCACTTGCCGGGGTAGGCGTCGTGGACCGCCAGTCTCGGCGTCGGATAGTCCGGCACCGGGTAGTCCGGCAGGTCGACCCGCTCCGGCATGTAGAAGCCGCCCTGCCGGTGCCAGGACCCGAGCAGCGCGTTCAGCATCGCAATCGCGCGGCTGCGCTGCGTGTCGTCCCCGTACCAGGTGGCATGGCGACCGGGGTGCACGATCGTCGCCGGCGCCGCCTTCGCCATCTCGCGCGCCGTCTCGCGGATCACTTCCGGGCGGATGCCGGTCTCCAGGTACACCCATTCGGGCGTGTAGCCGCGCAGGTGCGCCGTCAGCTGCTCGAAGCCGGTTGTGTATTGCTCGACGTAGGCCTTGTCGTACAGCTCCTCGTCGATCAGCACCTGCATCCAGGACAGCAACAAGGCGATGTCGGTTCCCGGCTTGATTGGCAGCCAGTAACGCGATTTGCCGGCCGGCACCGAGAAGCGCGGATCGACCGTGATCAGCATGACGTCCCTGTTCAGGGCCTGGGCCAGCGTCTGCACCTGCGCGTTGTGCAGGTTCTCGCCGATGTGCGAGCCGATCAGGACGATGCAGCGCGCATTGGCCATGTCGGTACATTCCGGAGAACCGACCGACTCGCCGAACGTCAGCTGGAAGCCGACGTCGCGCGGACCGCGACATTGCGCGAACGCCGGTTCGGCGTGGCTGTCGGATCCGTACGCGCGCAGCAGGTGCAGGAAGTGGCTGCCGCCCGCGCCGTGATGCAGCAGCAGCATGCGCTCGGGCCCGACGGTGTCTGAGATCCGCTTCATCTTGCCGGCGATGAACGCCAGCGCCTCGTCCCAGGACACTTCGGCGAATGTCTGGTGCCCGTCGACGGTGACGCGCATCAGCGGACGTTTCAGGCGGTCCGGGTCCAGGTAGGCGCCGGGCCCGCCGGTGCCCCGCGTACACAGCCTTCCGGCGCTGTGCAGGTCGGCGGGATTGCCGGTGATCTTCCACAGCCGGTCGTCTTCGGTGTGGACGTTGCCGGCGCACTTCCAGAAACACATGTCGCAGACGGTCGGGGTCGAGACGACGGTGCCCGTGCCCGGCAAGGGCCGGCCCGCGGCGCAGCCGCCCAGCATCAGCGACGGCGAAACGGCCGCCCCGGCACCGAGCAGACTGGACACCTTGATGAATTCGCGGCGCCTCATTCGGTCGGTCCCTGCGGCGGCGTTTCGGGCGCGGACGGTTCCGCCTCGGCGGTCCCGCCCCTGGGCACGACGTAGTACGGCGCCTCGACCGACTCGTTGATGAACGACGAGGTCGGGAAGAAACTGAACGCGAAGCCGATCAGCACGGCGGCGCCGATCAGCACACCCTGCAGCTTCAGCACGGCCTTCTTCTGCGGATCGGTCTCGGTCGTCGGCCAAAAGCGATGCTGAACCCAACGCATGGCAAGCGTGCCGGCCACCGCGATCAGCACGATCAGCAGCACCGTCGTGCCGAGCCCGACACCCATCCACTGGTCGAGGCGGAACACGCCCATGTAGTCGCTGTTGTAGAAGTCGCCCCACACCGGGTACAGGTCGCCGAATACCAGGCTGCCGAGCAGGAAACCGACGATGAAGATCATCGCGTCGATCTTGCCCGTCGCGACGGACGCGGCGGCCGTTCCCGGACAGTAACCGCCGATCGCCATGCCGAGGCCGAAAATCAGTCCGCCGACCGCCATCGGGACCAGGAAGGTCGGCAGCAGGTACACCTGCGAGATGTCGAGGACACCGACCAGGCTCATGCCCCACAGGCCGAGCATGCCGGTCGCGATCGCCGAGAACATCACGACGGGCACGCCGACGTCCTTGAAATAGAACGCCCAGGCGATCCGCCGGCTGTCGGTGAAACCGGCGTGGAACAGCGCGTAGCCGAACACGAAACCGGTCGGCACGGCCAGCCAGAGGTTGACGGTATCGGAGATGACGCCGTATTTGGCAAGCGGCGCGATCAGATCCATTGCTTTCTCACGAACCAGGCGGCCAGCCAGCCGCCGACGAAGATGCACATCAGGAATACCCAGGCACCGACGGACAGTTCGGCACCGCCGACGAGGCCCTGCCCGCTCGTGCAGCCGCGCGCCAGGCGTGCTGCGAATCCGGCCAGTGCACCGCCGACCAGCGCCAGTACGAGACGATAGGCGATCGAGCTGCGCGGGCCGCGCAATACTTCGACGCGCAACTCGCCGCTCAGCCAGGCCGCGACGAAGCTGCCAATCAGCAGCCCGACCAGCATGAACACGACATAGTCGTTGAGGGGGTGCACGCCGCCGGCAAAATAGCCCTGGAAGTAGGCGCTGGCTTCGGTAGCCTTCGGGAACAGGCCGTGCTGTATCCAGGCGACGAAGCGCGTCATGCCGCCGCTCGCGCCGATGCCGCGGCCGGCGATGAAGAACGCCAGCAACATGCTGAATCCCAGCAGAATGCCGGCGGGCACCGGGGGCCAGCGCGTGCCGAATTTCATGGAACCTCCAGATCCGGACCAGGCGATCCGCTGCCGTCACGAATATTACGTTTATCTAATTTAGTGATCTGGTTCCATAGGTAGATATACGGTTCGATACCTGCAGAACTTCGGGCCGGCATCTCAGTCCACTGAACACCCCCAAACGAGGTCAAGGAGCAAGGCCATGATCAGGCACTCTTCGCGAGCCCTCATACTCAGTCTAATCGCATGCGTTTTGGCCGTAATGGCTCCGGCCAGGGACGCGCATGCCGTACCCAGCTTCGCCCGTCAGATGAACATGGAATGTGGCGGTTGCCACACGCGATTCCCGAAACTGAATGCCTTCGGCCGCCAGTTCAAGGCGTCCGGCTACACGATGGCGGCGAGCGCACAATTGAAATCCGCCGGCAAAGGCGAACAGACGCTGGGACTGAACGATCTGCCGCCGTTCTCGGTCATGTTCCAGACGTCGTACACGAACCTCGCGGCCCGGGTCCCGGATACCCAGAACAATGCGTTCCAGTTTCCGCAACAGGCGAGCATATTTGTTGCCGGACGCATATCGCCGAAGATCGGCTCGTTCGTGCAGCTGACCTACAGCCAGGAAGATGACAAGTTCGGCATGGACAATGCCGAGTTCCGGTATGCAGACAACGCCAGCATCGGTTCCAAACCCGTCAACTACGGCTTCGTCATGAACAACAATCCGACGATGGAAGATCTCTGGAACTCGACCCCGGCGTGGGGATTCCCTTTCGCCGGCTCGGATGTTGCACCGGGACCGGCGGCCGCAACCCTGATCGACGGGGCGTTGGGCCAGGACGCGGCCGGACTTGGAGCATACGCGTGGCTGGACCATACGTATTACCTGGCAACCACGTTCTATCGCTCGGCGCATCTCGGCACAGCGGCGCCGTCCGCCGACAGCGAGATGACGATCGATTCCTTCGCGCCGTACTTGCGCTTCGCCTGGCAACACGTATGGGGCGCGAACACGCTGGAGGTCGGCGCCTACGGGATGTGGGCCAACATGATCCCCGACGGCGTAAGCGGCGGCACCGACAAATACAAGGACGAGGCGGCAGACATTCAATACGAGCGGCCTCTCGACGGCGGTCAACTGACCGTCCACGGCACGCTAATCCATGAAAATCAGCAGCTGGACGCGACCTTTGCGGCGGGCAATTCCGCGAACCGATCGAACAGCCTGGATACGCTGCGCATCGACGGGAGTTACGGTCTCGGTCCCTGGGAATTTGCGGCAGGCATATTCGACACCACCGGCGACAGGGATAACGTCCTCTACGCGCCGGTCGAAGTCGACGGCAGTGCGACCGGCAGTCCCGACAGCCGCGGCTACCTCGCTCAGGTCGCCTATTTCCCGTGGCAGAACGTACAGATGACGCTCCAGTACACGGGCTACGAGAAGTTCAACGGCGCGAGCTCCAACTACGATGGCTTCGGCAGGAATGCGTCGGATAACGACACACTGTTCCTGCAGGCCTGGTTCGTCTGGTAGGAGACTCGTCCGGGCCGTTTACCAGCTCAGGCGCAGCAGCGAGACTGCCTGGCGCGGCAGCGGGAACGTGATGGATGCCCCGGAGTCCGCGACACGGATCCACTCCGGGGCATCCAGCAATTCGAGCTTGCCGGCACGCTCGAGCATCGCATAGTCGGCGGGCGTGACCTGCTGCGGACTGCCCATGTTCCGCCACACGGCATACGCGTTGCTATGCGTCGCATCGATTCGGTAATGTTCGAGCAGCGCCCTGCCGGCCGGCAAACCATGCATGCGGAGTACGACCGGTGCGTCTGCCGCCGGGACGTCGTCGTCGTGGTAATTCCATACGAGCACGGCCAGTTCGTGATCCGTCCGGCTCGCGAGCGCATCTACGTCCGGCCGCGCGCCGCGGATGCCGTGCTCCAGCACGTCGGCCGCGGTGACCGGATCGTCGACGCGCACCGCGACGCGTGCGCCGCGCATCATGCCGAACATCCGGAACACGTTCAGCACTGGCTTGTCGACGCCATTGGTCGCCAGCGACCGGAAGCCGTCGAACCACGGCTGGTCCTCGAACTGGAACGACCAGCTGAGTGCGCCTTCGAGGTTCACGCCGTAGCGATCCGCCAGTTCGTACATCTTCGCGAACGACGACGCCGTGTAGCTCGCATAAATCAGGCCGTTGCGATAGCCGTTGCCCTTGTAGCCCGACGCGAACGAGCAGGCCGCGCAGCCTTCGGGATCGGCCTCGCCGATGACGATCGGCAGCTTCGGGAATGCGGAATCCGCGACGATTGCGAAGCCTTTCGCGATGTCTCCGAGTTCGGCGCCCATGTCCATGCGCACGTGGCCGTCCACCTCCTCCGGTGCACCCTTGGCGTGATAGGAAATGAAATCGAGCGGTGCCCCCTTGTTCCCTGTCGCGTAGTTGGTGCCCGCTGCGCAATGTTCGAGGAACGCCCGTAACCAGTCCGCGGCCTGGTCCCAGCGCGGTCCGGTGGTCGTTGGCCCGCCGATGCGGGCGGCGGGCAACGCACGCTTTACGGCATCGGCCGTGTAGTCGTACAGTTTGAAGTACTCCTCCTGCGTGCCCTGCCAGTAGCCGATGTTCGGCTCGTTCCAGACTTCCCAGGACCAGGTCGCGACGGTTTTTTCGCCGTATCGCTCGACACTGTGGCGCACCCAGCGATAGACGAGTTCGGCCCAGAGTGCATAGTCGGTCGGCGGCTGCGCCCAGCCGGTAAAGATGTCGTTGTATTCCGCGCCGGGCGCCCAGTGATGCCGATAGGGATCGGGCTTCGTCGACAGCGCGCGCGGCATGAAGCCGATCTCGACCAGCGGCTGCATGCCGTTTCCGACCCAGGTGTCGAAGATGCGGTCGACGACAGTCCAGTCGTAGACCGGGTTGCCCGCGGCGTCTTGCGTGTACGCATTGGTCGAACCCCACTTGAGCGCAACCCGCGGTCCGTCATCGGTATTGAGCAGATTGTGTGCGCGGACGTGCACCGGCACCGGACTCAGTGCGGCCAGCTCGCCAAGCAGCTTGCGCCCGTTCGTCAGGTACGTGTAGTTGGCCTCGTCGTAGCCGAAGTACGCCCACATCGGCACCATTTCACCCACCGTCTTGTCCGCATCGATCTCGAACGTGACCGTCTGCTCGGCCGGCGCGGCATACAGCGGTCCCGCCGCGATCAGCACGAACGCCGAGAGTCGCGCGAGTATCCGTCCGGTTACGGGTGTCCCGATTCTGCCCATAGCGTCTTCAAGCCCAGCCGATCTCGTCGAGATGATCGTCGTCGATACCGAAGTAGTGCGCGATCTCGTGGATCAGCGTTTTCTCGATCTCCTCACGCAGCTCCTCGCGCGACAGGCCGAGCTCGAGATGCGGATGGCGGAAGAGATAGATTACGTCCGGCAGTTCGCCGGCGTATTCCGTACCACGCTCCGGCAACGGGAGGCCGACGTACAGGCCGAGCAGGCCCTCGCCGTCCGGGTCGAGTTCCTCATCCGCATCGTCGAGCACGATCAGCTCGATATTTTCCATCGCTTCCCGCACCCAGCCGGGCAGCCGCTCGAGGGCCGCAAAGGCCGCATCTTCGAACTCGTCGTGATTGCATCACCTCCCGGAGTCTAGCAACAATCCTTCCGTGGGCCTCGAACGGGACAAACGGATCCTGTTCGAGCGAGAATACGTACCTGCCAAAGCCTGAAGAGGTGCCTGCCATGGCATACGGTCACAGACGTTTCCTGGACGGCGCAGTCGCGCTGGCCGTTGCCTGCGGGCTGCTGGTTCTCGGCGGCTGCGGCAAGGCCGGGCAGCCGCAGGCGCCGCAGCTGACGGTGAGGAACCCGTCGGACGACGCCCGCTACGACGCCGCCATCGCGGTCGATCTCGGCGCGGCGGGCATCCCGATACCCCAGGACGCGACCCTCGTCGTCCGCGACGGGAAGCGGCCGGTCCCGTCCCAGCTCGCCGACACGAACGGCGACGGTATCCACGACGTCATGTGGATCGTCACCGATTACGCCCCGGGCGAGTCACGAACCTTCACGATCAAGCCGGGCATACCGGCCATGGCGACGGCACGCACCCAGGCCGAGGTCTCGGTCAAGGAAGGCGGCCACTGGGAGGGCCAGCATTACGTCGGCGGGCAGTTCGTCAACGTGAACAAAGTCGTTACCCCGCCGGACTTCAAGGACCATGCCGAATACATCCGCTACGAGGGTCCAGGTATCGAGTCGGACCGCGTCGGTTACCGGTTTTATCTCGACTGGCGCAACGGCTTCGACATCTTCGGCAAGAAGACGCGGGCGATGGTGCTGCAGAACATCGGTCAGGACGGCTACGAGTCCTATCACGAGCCCTCGGACTGGGGGATGGACATACTCAAGGTCGGCGATTCCCTGGGCATCGGCGCCTTCGGCTTCTGGAACGGCACCGGTGTCGAGCGCGTCTCCGACGTCGAAACGCGGACGGCGCGCATTCTCGATCGCGGGCCGCTCTACTCGATGCTCGAGATACTCTACGACGAATGGCACGCGAGTGAGTCGCAGACGGACGTCAAGGCGCTCCTGTCGATGAGCGCCGGCAGCCGGCTCGTCCACGTGCGCCTCACGATGAGCGAGCCGCTCTCCAACATCGCGATCGGCATTGTCAAAGATCCGGCGGCGGAGCTGATCGACGGCAGTCCCGGCACCGATGGCGGCTTCGGCTATTTCGCGACCTGGGGCAAGCAGTCGCTGAGCGGCCCCGACGACGATCTCGGCATGCTGGTCCTGTACCGCCAGGCCGACGTCATCGAGCGTGCCGAGGACGAACTGTCGCACGTCGTCGTGCTGCGGCCGACGGACGGCAAGGTCGAGTACTGGTTCGGCGCCGCCTGGAGCCAGGAGCCGGACGGCATCACAACCGCCGCCGGGTTCACGGACTACCTCCGGCACAAGGCCCGGGAACTCGAAGAGCCGCTCGAGCTGGAACTGCCGGAGTCCGGGCGATGACTGCCCTCGTTGCCGGAGGGCACCGCTACGTAACCGTGGCAATACTCGTCTTCCTGTCGATGGCGCCGGCGACATCCGGCGCCGGCGCGCAGACCCGCGCCGAGGCAGCAGACCCGACCGTGTTGATCACGGGCGCCAACCGCGGCATCGGGCTGGAACTCGCCCGCGAATATGCCGCGGCGGGCTGGCACGTCATCGGCACGGCCCGTAAACCGGACGAAGCGACTGAGCTGAAGACACTCGGCGCCGAGGTCGAACAGCTGGACGTGACCGATCAGGGCAGTGTCGACCGCCTGGCCGGCGATCTCCGCGGCCGCCCGATCGACATGCTGATCAACAACGCCGGCATACAGCTCCTCATGTGGAAGCTCGAGGACCTCGATTTCGACAAGTACAACCGGACCCTCGCCGTCAATACCGTCGGGCCGGTCCGGGTCACGCTGGCGCTGCTGCCCAATCTGCGCGCGGGAGATCGAAAGATGATCGTCAATATGACCAGCGACATCAGCAGCATCGCGAACAATACCAGCGGCGGCTTCTACGGCTACCGCGAGAGCAAGGCGGCGCTGAACATGTTTACCCGATCGCTGGCGGCCGAACTGGGCCCGGAGGGCTTCATCTGCATCGTGCTGCACCCGGGCTGGGTACAGACCGACATGGGTGGACCGAAGGCGCCGATCACGGTGCAGGAATCCGTGCACGGGATACTGAAAGTCGTCGCCGGTCTGTCGCCGGACGACAACGGCACGTTCCTGACCTATGCCGGAGAGCGCATGGCGTGGTGAGTTCTCTGCCGGGGGTCAGACCGTCACTGCCCGCAAGCTGGTACTACGATCAGGACCATTACCGGCGGGAACTCGACGCCGTCTGGTACCGCGACTGGGTCTGCGTGGGGCGCATCGATGCGCTGCAGCGCGAAGGCGACTATTTCACCGCCAGGATCGGCGACCAGAACGTCATCGTGACGCTCGGTCCCGGGGATGCGCTGCGCGCGTGGCACAACACCTGCCGGCATCGTGGCTCGCTGCTGTGCAAGGAGACACATGGCCGCTTCCGCAACGGACGCATCGTCTGTCCCTATCACACCTGGACTTATTCACTGGACGGCCGACTCGTCGCCACGCCGGGGCGCCTTGCGACGGACGATTTCGAGGCGGCCGACTATTCGCTCTACACGGTCCACGTCGATACCTGGAAGGGCTTCGTGTTTGTCAATCTGTCCGAAACGCCGCGCGAGAGTCTCGACGATTTCCTAGGCGACGAAAAGACGTATCTCGAGCACTGGCCGCTGGATGACATGCGCTCTGTGCATCAGGCGATCTACACGGTGGACTGCAACTGGAAACTCTTCTGGGAGAACTATTCGGAGTGCTATCACTGCCCTCGCCTGCACCCGGAGCTCTGCCGGATCATGCCCGTCTACAAGAAAGCGGTGTTCAAGGCTTCCGACCTGCCCGGCTGGGAGCCGGCATATGACGGCGACAACGGTTACGGCCGGGTTTCCGAGAACGCCGACACCTGGACGCTGGACGGCAAGAGCACGTTGCCGCCGCTGCCTGGCCTGACGGACGCCGAGCGAGAAGCCGGCGTCGCGTTCACGTCCATCCCGGGCAGCATGTTCGTCGTCGGCCACCCGGATTACGTGCGCAGTGTCAGGATCGTGCCGACCGGGCCGGAACGGATCGAACTGGTCGTGGACTGGCTGCTGCCGAGAGATTTCGGCGACGTCGATACGGATACCATCGAACGGATTACCGGGCTCGCCAAACGCGTCATCCGCCAGGACAGCGAGGCCTGTGAGTTGAACCAGCGGGGGCTGCACAGCAAACGCTTCGAGCATGGCGTACTCGCTCCACAGGAATACATGCTCTGGGATTTTCACCAGTGGCTGCGGTCGCGGCTCGGGATCGAGGATTCCTCCTAGTTCGACCGGTCTGTTTTCTCTACTGTTATGGCGGAGAGGGCGGGATTCGAACCCGCGGTACGGTATTAGCGTACACTCGCTTTCCAAGCGAGCGCCTTAAGCCACTCAGCCACCTCTCCGAATTTTGTACTCTACACGCCTCCCCGGGCGGGATTGACTCGAATCGCCTAAGGGCGATTCTAGGGCCTTCGGCCCGCCTCCGCTATCGCTCCGGCGTCCAAAACGCTGGCGCGTTTTGTCGAACCCGCGGTACGGTATTAGCGTACACTCGCTTTCCAAGCGAGCGCCTTAAGCCACTCAGCCACCTCTCCGAATTTTGTACTCTACACGCCTCCCCGGGCGGGATTGACTCGAATCGCCTAAGGGCGATTCTCGGGCCTTCGGCCCGCCTCCGCTATCGCTCCGGCGTCCAAAACGCTGGCGCGTTTTGTCGAACCCGCGGTACGGTATTAGCGTACACTCGCTTTCCAAGCGAGCGCCTTAAGCCACTCAGCCACCTCTCCGAATTTTGTACTCTACACGCCTCCCCGGGCGGGATTGACTCGAATCGCCTAAGGGCGATTCTCGGGCCTTCGGCCCGCCTCCGCTATCGCTCCGGCGTCCAAAACGCTGGCGCGTTTTGTCGAACCCGCGGTACGGTATTAGCGTACACTCGCTTTCCAAGCGAGCGCCTTAAGCCACTCAGCCACCTCTCCGTTCGAGCAATTGTAATCGGGTGCGCGCGCCTTTGCCGGATCAGCTTCCGGTTGCGCCTTCGATCTCCGGCGGCAGTTCCAGGCAATTCGAGCCCTTCGGTCGCGGCTGCTGCGGGTTTGCCTTCGGCAGTGGCACTTCCTTGAGCGGATCCAGGTTATCGAGCCCCTCCGGTGCCTTGATGGGCGGCGACGCATGGGCCTCCATATACGGACTCTCGTCGTCGCAGGTCAGGTCCGTCGACCCGTGGCAAGCCGTTAACAGCACGCAGGCAGCGGCCAGGGAGCAGAGAAGAACCTTCATGCCGCGTCCTCGAGGCGAATGCCGGCCTGCTCCAGGGCGGCACACATCGGCTCGTGAAAGCGATCGGCAAATTCGGTCAGTGGCAGGCGCATGTACGGCTCGATCAGGCCCATCCGGTACAGGGCCCATTTGACGGGAATGGGGTTCGACTCCAGAAACAGCGCCTTGTTCAACGGCTGCAGGGTCTCGTCCAGTGCCTCGGCCTCGGCGAAGTGCCCCGATGTCACCAGCTGGCAGGTCCGCGCCACCGCCGCCGGCGCGACGTTGCCGGTCACGGTCACGACGCCATGGCCGCCGGCCTTCAGGAACTCCAGCGCCGTGAAATCGTCGCCGCTATAGAGCCGGAAGTCCTCGTCGACCAGCGCCTGGATCGCCTTCAGGCGGCCGATATCGCCGGTCGCCTCCTTGATGCCGAAGATGTTCGGGTGCCTGGCGAGGCGGCCTACGGTTTCGGCCTGCATGTCCGAGGCGGTGCGGCCCGGTACGTTGTAGAGCATGACGGGCTTGTCGACCGCGTCGGCCACGGCCGAGAAGTGGCGGAACATACCTTCCTGGCCCGGCTTGTTGTAGTACGGCACGACGAGGAGATAGGCGTCGATGCCCGAATCGCCGACGGCACGCGACAGGTCGATCGTCTGCCGGGTCGAGTTGGAGCCGGTCCCGGCGATGACCGGCAAGCGGCCGTCTGCCAGCTCGACGGCACGGGCGATCAGCTCGGCGTGCTCGGACTTGTCCAGCGTCGCCGCCTCCCCCGTCGTGCCCGCGATCACGAGGCCGTCGGTGCCCTCCCGCACGTGGAAATCGATCAACCCCTTTAAAGCACCGTAATCGACCCGATTTCGGTCGTCGAACGGCGTCACGAGGGCGACCAGGGAGCCTTGGAACACAGCGAGTCCTCGCCTTGCATGAGGCGGCGATGTTACTGTTCACGGTCGGTGCTGGCAAGAAAGCGCCGGCGGCGGTGGCAGGGCCGGCAGCGCTTGTCTTGCGGCGCGCGAGCTTGCCCGCCCGATACTCAGGTAAAATCTAAATAAATGAACCAACTAATTGTTTTATCGGCGATCGGCACGGACCGCACCGGAGTCGTTCAGGACATTACCAAGGCCATACTCGCCTGCGGCGGCAACATCGAAGAAAGCCGCATGACGACCCTCGGGGCCGAGTTCGCGATGCTGCTGCTCGTCTCCGGCAACTGGCACACCCTGACCAAGCTGGAGCGCGACCTCGAGAAACTCGGGGAATCCGACAACCTGACCTTCTCGATCCGCAAGACCGGTGAGCGCCCGGTCGCGGGTGACGGCATGCCCTACGCCGTCGACGTGGTCGCGCTCGACCAGCAGGGCATCGTATACAACCTGGCGAATTTCTTTGCCATGCGCAACATCGAGATCGCCGACGTCTCGACCCGCCGCTACGCCGCGGCCCACACGGGTGCGCCGATGTTCGCGGTGCAGATGTCGGTGAACGTCCCCTCCTCCGTGCACATCGCCCAGCTGCGCGACGAGTTCCTCGAGATCTGCGATCGTCTCAACCTCGACGCGATCCTCGAACCCGTCAAGGGCTGACCGCCCGGGGAGCAAGCCGTGAGCGGACCCGTCATGAATCGCGTCGTCGCCGACTTCAGCTGCGCGGCAACGGGCGGCAAGACCGTGCGCCTGAAGGACCTGCGCGGCAAGCATATCGTCCTGTACTTCTACCCCAAGGACAGCACACCCGGCTGCACGCAGGAGGGGCGGGACTTTCGGGAACTGCATGCACGCTTCCGCCGTCTAAACACCGTGATATTCGGAATCTCGCGCGACAGCGTCGCTTCGCACGAGAAGTTCAAGGAAAAGCAGAAGTTCCCGTTCGAGCTGCTGTCCGATCCGGATGAGGCCGTCTGCCGGCAATTCGACGTCATCCGCGAGAAGACGCTGTACGGTCGCAAGTTCATGGGCGTGGAACGCAGCACATTCCTGATCGATGCCGCAGGCAAACTGCGCGCCGAATGGCGCAAGGTGAAAGTGTCGGGGCATGCACAGGAGGTACTCGACGCCGTGAAATCACTGCCGAAAGAGGAACGCTGATCGTGACCGTCGCCGCCGCGATCCCCGCGCTGAAACGCGCGTCCATGCTGCTGGCGGTGGCCGGCCTGCTGTTCGTCAGCGCGGCCGGGGCGGATGACATACAGCTGCCCGACATGGGCAGCCCGGCCGACGCGGTGCTCTCGAAGAACGAGGAAGCGCAGATCGGCCGCCAGATCATGTACAGCGTCTGGCGCAGCGGCAAGATGGTCGAGGACCCGCAGGTCACCGAGTACATCAACGAAATCGGCCATCGCCTGGCCGCCCAGACCAACGACGGCGATCACGACTTCCACTTTTTCGTCGTCAACGACCCGGCGATCAACGCGTTCGCGCTCCCCGGCGGCTATATCGGCGTCCACACCGGGCTGATCGAAGCGACCCGCAGCGAGGACGAACTCGCCGGGGTACTGGCGCACGAGATCGCCCACGTCACGCAACGTCACATCGCCCGCGCCGTCCACGCCAACAGCCGGCAGAACATCCTGACGACCGCGCTGATGCTCGGCGCGATGATCCTCGGCGCGGCGGGCGGCGGCAGCGACGCCGTCGGCGGCGCGATGGCGGTCGCGCAAGGCACGGCCGCGCAACACCAGATCAATTTCACACGCGCCAACGAGGCCGAAGCCGATCGTGTCGGCATCGGTGCGATGGCGGGGGCCGGCTTCGACCCCCACGGCATGGCCTCGTTCTTCGAAGTCATCGCCCGGCAGGCATCGAGCCTGCCGGAGACACGCACGCCGGAGTTCCTGCAGTCGCACCCGGTCACGACGGCGCGCATCGCGGAGGCGCGTAACCGTGCTCGCGAGTTCCCGATGGCGCCAAGGGACGACTCGGCCAACTACGGCATCAGCAAGATGCGTCTGACCGTAGCGGATTTCGATACCGCCGATCAGGCGGTCAACTATTTCGAACAACGCGATTACGCGAACCAGACGGATATCGAGAAGTACGGCCGGGCCGTAGCCTACCAGCGGGCCGGACGCGACCGCGAGGCGAACCGGATCTTCCAGGATCTCGTCGATCACGACAAGAAGGTGATCGCCTATCACATCGGACTCGGCCAGACGCAGATCGCCCTGGAGGACTACGATGCCGGCATGGCGACACTCGATCATGCGCTCGAGTTGTTCCCGCGCAACGTGCCGCTCGTCGTCGACTATGCCGAGCTGTTGCTCAGGCTGGGGCGCGCCGCCCAGGCGCACGCGATGCTGCTGGACCTGCTCAACAACGTTCCGCCGACGCCGGAACAGGTGCGGTTGATTGCCCGCGCCGCCAACGAAGCCGGTGACGTCGCGGAGTCCTACTACTACCTCTCCGAATACAGCCTGATGACGGGCGACCTGATGGGCGGTATCGACATGCTGCAGCGCGCGCTGGCCCTGCCGGAGCTGCAGGAGATCCAGCGTATCCGCTTCGAGGCCCGCATCGACTTCATCCGCGACTTCATGACCGAGGAACAGCTCAAGCAGATGCAAAAAAGCCGGCCGAACGGCGTCACCGCAAGGCTGTCGGAACGATGAAAACAGGCGGCAGCGGGGGGGGCAGGCCGGCAAGCCGCCTGAGCATGCTGGCATGTGTGTGCGTCCTCACCTGCGGTTGCGCGTCGACGGCCGGAAAGTTGGCCGAATCGACGCCGGTTCCCTACGATCCGTTCGAGCGCTTCAACCGCAACATGTACGCCGTCAACATGACGGTCGACAAGTACACCTTGAAACCGCTGGCGAAGGGTTACAAGAAGATCACGCCGACCCCCATACGGCGCGGATTTGCGAACATCTTCAGTAACTTCACGACGCCGCGATCGGCCCTGAACAACTTCCTGCAGGGTAAACCGGGGCGCGGCTTCAGCGAGCTCGGCCGCTTCCTGTTCAATTCGACGCTGGGTCTGGGTGGCATCTTCGACGTCGCCGGTGCCGGCGGCATGCCGCGCTACGACGAATCCTTCTCGCAGACACTGGCGGTCTGGGGACTGCCCGAAGGGCCATACCTCGTATTGCCCATCCTCGGCCCGAGTTCGACGCTGGATGCGGCTGCGTTTCCGGTGGATTTCTACTCGGACATCAATCCGTATCTGAGGTCCTCGGTAAAAGACAGGCTGTACCTGTTCCGGACACTCGACAAGCGGGCGCGTCTGCTGACTGCCGAGACGCTGGTCGACAAGTCGACCGATCCCTATATCTCCCTGCGGGAGACCTACCGGCAGAACCGCGAATACCAGATCTACGACGGCAATCCACCCACGGAGGAATCGCCCGTCGACCAGGAAATGCTGGACGAGTACTACAACGAGGGCGACGGCAAGGACTGAGCCGCACGCGGCTCAGAGCAGGTGCTGTACCTCGGTCGTCTGCGCGATGGCGAGCACGCTGGCGGGAATTGCCGCGTAGTCGATCCGGCGCGACCGGCGCCGCGCCTCCGCCTTCCATTCGAGCAACAGCGCGAGACCCGCGGAGTCGGCTTTGCCCACCCCGCTGAAGTCCACCTGCACGTGCTCGTGATTCCGGAACGCGGTATCGCTCGCACGCAGGATCCTGTCGGCGGTGCCGAAAGACATCTCGCCGCTCAGCTCGAAGCGGCCCTCTCCCAGATCCTTCAACTCGAAATCACTCACTGCCGGCCGCCTTGGCCTGCGTGTCCGACGGTGATTTCGAGGAAGACCCGGCGTCCTTGTGCAAGACGCCGCCGCTGTCGTCGAAGTCGCCGGTAGCCGCCTCGTGCTCCAGCCGCTCGATCACGTCCTCCAGGCTGCTGGCGCGAATCTCCTGATCGAACTCGGTGCGGAAGTTCTTGACGTAGGACACGCCCTCGATGTTCACGTTGAACATGCGCCACTTGCCGTCGTCCTTGGACTTGACGAGGTCGTAGTCGACATTCGCTTCCGTGCCGTCTTCGAGCGAGACCTGCGTCCTTACCGTGGTGATCGGCCTGTTCGGATCGCCCCGGTACGGGAGGATCTTGATACGGCTGGTATCGAAGTCGAGGATGCCTTCCGCATAGCGGTGCACCAGCACCGTGTAGAAGGCCTTGATGAAGCGCTCCCTCTGCTCCTGTGTCGCCTGCCGCCAGTAGGGTCCCAGTACGGCGATCGCCGCGACCCGGCGCTCGAATCGCGGCAGCAGGATACCGTCGATGAACTCGTAGAGCTCCTGCGGATTGTTCTTGAGCTCTTCCCGGCGCTCGTCAAGGCCCTTCGACAGCAGCGCGACGGCATCCTCGACGACCGCATTCGGCGAATCGTCCGCCGACGTCGTGGCCGTGGCGAAGGACACGCTCGCAAGCAAGACGAGTGCCGTTGTGGTGATGACGCGATACATGGTTGGACTCCTTTCCTATTGCCCGGAATCATCCGATGAACTACCCGGGCTGCCGTGCAGCAGGAACTTGCCGATCAGGTTCTCCAGGATGACGGCGGACTGCGTCATGTAGATCTCGCTGCCGTCCCCGAGATACGTCTCCGAGCCACCGGGTTGCAGCCCGATGTACTGGCTCCCGAGCAGCCCGGCCGTCAGGATGCTCGCGTCCGAGTCATCGGGGATCTCCTTGTAGCGGCTGTCGATGACGAACGTGACGACGGCTTCCAGCGATTTGGGATCGAACGCGATATCGGTCACCCGACCGATCGTCACACCGGCCATCGACACCGGGGCCCGCTTCTTCAGGCTGCCGACGTTCTGGAAGCGTGCCGTCACCGTGTAGGTATCGGCCGCTTCGAAGTCGGAACTGCCCGTCGTCTGCGTGGTCAGGAAGAACAGCGCCAGGATACCGAGTAGCACGAACAGGCCCGTGCCCATCTCCATTGTGCGCGTCTGTTGCATCGTCACTCCCCTAGATGATCCATGCCGTGATCATGAAATTGAATACCAGTACGACGATTGCCGTGATGACGACGGTGCGGGTGGTCGCCCGGCCCACCCCTTCGGCCGTGGGGACGCAATTATACCCTTCCCAGACGGCCAGCAGGCTCGCCACCAGGCCGAACACGACGCTCTTGAAGATGCCCTCATAGACGTCCTTGAGGTCCAGTGCATTCTGCAGCTGCTGCCAGTAAGACCCTACGTCGACGCCCATAAGTTCCACCGCGACGAGGTCCGCGCCGAGCAGGCCGATCGTCGTGAAGATCGCCGTCAAGAGCGGCATCGAGATGACACCGCCCAGGAATCGGGGAATTGCGACATAACGCATCGGGTCGACGGCCATCATCTCCATCGCCGAGAGCTGATCCGTCGCCTTCATCAATCCGATCTCCGAGGCCAGCGCGGTGCCGGCCCTGCCCGCGAACAGCAACGCCGTGATGACCGGCCCGATCTCCTTGATCAGCGCGAAGCCGACAAGAATCCCCGTGGCATCCTCCGCATTGAAGCGCTCGAGATTGGAGAACGCCTGCAGGCCAAGCACGCCGCCGACGAACAGGCCGCTGACCATGATGATGATGATCGACAGGGCACCGGCGTTGTACACCTGGTAGGCCACCAGCGAGAAGCGTTTGACCAGCACGCTCGGCGAATACTGCAGGAGGCGCAGGAAGAACAGGAACATCGCACCGAAGGTGCGCAGGAACCTGAGAAACGTCTCGATCAGCTCGCGGAACATGCGGGCTAGGAGCCTGTCCGAGTAATGCGCACTATTTCAGCGCACCGTACAAGGCCTGTGGCAAGGCGCGTCCTGCCGGCAATGGCCCGGTCCTTGCCAAAGGACGCAACGCGGCCAAAGGCCTTGTACGGCGCGCCCTCCGGGAACCGGCGACCAGCGCCAGGACGGCGTTGCATCCCTTGCCAAGGTCCCGACATTGGCGGCGGTATGCGCCTTGTCCTGGCGCTGGTCGCCGGTTCTGAAATCATGCGCATTACTCGGACAGGCTCCTAGTCTCCCGGCTTGCCGAGGAGTTGCTCTTCGTAATCCGGTGCGTCGTAATGGAACGGCACCGGGCCGTCGGGCAGGCCGTGCATGAATTGCTGCACGATATCCGACGTCGAGACGTCGAGCTCCGCGGGCGAGCCCTGTGCGGCGACGCCGCCCTTCGACAGCACGAAGCTGTAGTCTGCGACGGCCTTTACGTCGTGCACGTCGTGGCTGATGACGACGCTGGTGATGTCCAGCGCGTCGTTGATCTCGGCGACCAGCTTCAGGATTACGCCCATCGAGATCGGATCGAGGCCGACGAAGGGTTCGTCGTAAAGCAGGATATCCGGGTCGAGTGCGATCGCCCGCGCCAGCGCGACGCGACGCGCCATGCCGCCGGAGAGCTGCGCGGGCATCAGGTCGGCGGCGCCCCTGAGCCCCACCGCGTGCAGTTTCGTGAGGACGACGTGCCGGATCAGGCTTTCCGGCAGCCGCGTGTGCTCCCGGATCGGGAACGCCACGTTCTCGAATACGCTCATGTCCGTCAGCAATGCGCCCTGCTGGAACAGCACGCCGAATCGCCGCCGCAGCGCGTACAGCTCGGACATTCCCAGCGTCGCGATGTCGACGCCGTCGACCAGGATCTGCCCGCGGTCGGGGTCGAGCTGACGCGTGATGAGCTGCAACAGGGTGGTCTTGCCGGTACCGCTCGGTCCCATGACTGCCGTGACCTGGCCCCGAGGGATCGTGAGGTTGAGGTTCCGGAAGATGGGCCGCGCACCACGCGAAAAGTCGAGATTGCGGACTTCGATGATGTTATCGGACAGCGTTCCCACTCCGTTCAGACAGCGGTCCGGGTGGCCGCCGAAGCGCGCGTAGCATAGCAAAAAACCGCGCCATCTATGGTCTCGTGAACTAATTAGTACTAAAATAGTCCTCTATAGTTCCGGATGGAGAACGGCCGTGCTCAGGATCAGCAAACTCACCGACTACGGTACCGTCGTGCTGGCGCACCTCGCCAGCACGCAGGGCACCGTATGCAGTGCTGCCGAGGTCGCCGAGGCCACCGGCATCGCCGTGCCCACGGTAAGCAAATTGCTGAAGTCCCTCGGCCGTTCCGGCCTCGTGACCTCGACGCGCGGCGTCAACGGCGGCTATCGCCTGGCGCGGGATCCACAGCGCATCAGCGCCGCCAGCGTGATCGATGCGCTCGAAGGGCCGGTCTCGATCACCGAATGCAGCGCCTCGGACAGTCACTGCGACTACGAGAGCGTCTGCAACGTCGGCAGCGCCTGGCAACGTATCAACGTCGCCATCCGGCGGGCGCTGGACGACGTGTCTCTCACCGACCTCACGCGCGTGAATCCACCGTTGCCGCAGTTCCGTTTCGCCGGCACGCCGATCCGCGTGGAGGGCCTGTCTGGAAAGAAGAGTTGATGCATGGCAACCGAGACTGACAACCTGGAACTCCTCGTCAACCGTCGCTACAAGCACGGTTTCGTCACCGACATCCCGACCGACAGCCTGCCGCCGGGACTCGACGAGGACATCGTGCGCGCGATCTCGGCACGCAAGGCAGAACCCGAGTTCATGCTCGAGTGGCGCCTGCGCGCCTATCGCCAGTGGCGCGAGATGCGCGAACCGAGCTGGGCCCACGTGCACTACCCGCCGATCGACTTCGAGGCGATCTCCTACTACGCCGCGCCGCGCTCGGACGCCGATCGGCCGAAGAGCCTCGACGAGGTGGATCCGAAGCTGCTGGAGACCTACGACAAGCTGGGGATCCCGTTGCACGAGCGCGCGAAGCTGGCCGGCGTCGCCGTCGATGCGGTGTTCGACAGCGTCTCGGTGGCGACGACGTTCAAGGAGAAGCTGAATGATGCGGGCGTGATCTTCTGCTCGTTCTCCGAAGCGGTGACCAAGCATCCCGAACTCGTGAAGAAGTACCTGGGCAGCGTCGTCCCGCAACGCGACAATTTCTTCGCGGCGCTGAACTCCGCCGTGTTCAGCGACGGCTCGTTCGTCTACGTGCCGAAGGGCGTGCGCTGCCCGATGGAACTCTCGACCTACTTCCGCATCAACACGGCCAACACGGGCCAGTTCGAACGTACGCTCATCGTTGCCGAGGAAGGCAGCTACGTCAGCTATCTCGAAGGCTGCACGGCCCCGATGCGCGACGAGAACCAGTTGCATGCCGCCGTCGTCGAGCTGGTGGCGCTCGAGGGCGCGCAGATCAAGTACTCCACGGTGCAGAACTGGTACCCCGGCGACGAGAACGGCAAGGGCGGCATCTACAATTTCGTCACCAAGCGCGGCGACTGCCGCGGCGCCAACTCGAAAATCTCGTGGACCCAGGTGGAGACCGGCTCGGCGATCACCTGGAAATATCCGAGCTGTATCCTGCGCGGCGAGAACTCGGTCGGCGAGTTCTATTCCGTGGCCGTCGCCAACAACTACCAGCAGGCCGATACCGGCACCAAGATGATCCACATCGGCCGCAACACGCGCAGCACGATCGTCTCGAAGGGCATCTCGGCGGGCAAGGCGCAGAACGCCTATCGCGGCCTGGTGCGGGTGATGCCGCAGGCGGCCGGCGCGCGCAACCATACGCAATGCGATTCGCTGCTGATCGGCAAGGAATGCGGGGCGCACACGTTCCCGTACATGGAGATCCGCAATCCCGGCGCGAAGGTCGAGCACGAGGCGACCACGTCCAAGATCTCGGCCGACCAGCTTTTCTATTGCCGGCAGCGCGGCATTTCGGAGGAGGACGCGGTCAGCATGATCGTCAACGGCTTCTGCAAGGAAGTGTTCCGGGAGCTGCCGATGGAATTCGCCGTCGAGGCACAGAACCTGCTGAACGTCAGCCTCGAAGGCGCGGTGGGCTGAGGAGAGGTGATGCTCGAAATCAGAAATCTGCACGTGAAGACGGGCGACACGGAGATCCTGCGGGGCCTGTCGCTCGACGTCGGCGTCGGTGAGGTGCACGCGATCATGGGCCCGAACGGCTCCGGCAAGAGCACGCTCGCGCAGGCCATCGCCGGCCACGAAGACTACGTCGTGTCCGAGGGGACGATCACGTTCCAGGGCGTCGACCTGCTCGAGCTGGCGCCCGAGGAGCGCGCCCGGCTCGGCATCTTCCTCGGCTTCCAGTACCCGGTCGAGATCCCCGGCGTCAACAACGCGTACCTGCTGAAGGCGGCGATGAATGCGCGGCGCAAGCACGACGGCCTGCCGGAGATCGACGCGTTCGAATTCCTCAAGCTCGCGAAAGAGAAGATGGCGCTGCTGGGCATGGATCCGAAATTCCTCAATCGCGGCGTCAACGAAGGTTTTTCCGGCGGCGAGAAGAAGCGCAACGAGATCCTGCAGATGGCGATGCTCGAGCCGAGCCTGGCGATCCTCGACGAGACCGACTCCGGCCTCGACATCGACGCCCTGCGCGCCGTCGCCGAGGGCGTGAACGCGCAGCGCGATCCGGAGCGCGCGATCGTCCTCGTCACGCACTACCAGCGCCTGCTCGACTACGTCGAGCCGGACCGCGTGCACGTGCTGTCCGAGGGCCGGATCGTGCGTTCCGGCGACAAGTCACTGGCCCTGGAACTCGAAGAGAAGGGCTACGACTGGCTGCGGGAGGCGGCGAACGCATGAGGGCCGTGAATCTCCCCATCGATGCCCTGCGCCACGCCGTCGCGAACCTGCCGGAGGATCGGCTGGCACCGGTCCGGCGCGCGGCCCTCGAACACCTCGGCCAGCACGGGCTGCCGACGCCGCGCGAAGAGGACTGGAAGTACACCGACCTCGGTCCGGCCGTCGAGATCGGCAACGAATGGCTGGCCGGCGGTGCGGTGGCGCCGGAAGCGGCCGGCATATCGGCCGCCGCGCGCGAGGTGCTGCAGCGTATCGAGGCGGACTGGATCGTGATCGCGGACGGGCGTGTGGATGCGGCCGCGCTGGCCGCATTTGCCGGCGCCGGTGTGCAGGTTTCCCTGCTCAGCGAGTCGGACGTCCCGCTCGACTTCGCGGCGCCGCTGACCGACCTCAATTCCGCCCTGCTCCGCGACGGCCTGCGCATCGGCGTGCGACGCGGCGCCGTCGTCGAACGGCCGATCGGCCTGATGATCTGCGACACGGCCGAGTCCGCCGCCGGGATGTCGCAGGTGCGCATCGAGATCGAGCTGGAAGCGGGCAGCCGGGCGGAATTCATCGAGTACCACGCGTCGGCCGGCGCCGGCAGGCATTACGCGAACACGGTCGTCAACCTGCGCCTCGCACGCGATGCGCACGCAAGCTACGTGCGCATCCAGGACCGCGAGCGCGCGCACGTGCAGACGGGGCAGCTCAACGTGCGCCTCGGCAGCGCCAGCGCCTTCGAGCACGCCGCGTTCGACTTCGGCGGCCGCCTGGTCCGCAACGATCTCAATGTCGGCGTCGATGCCGCCGGCGCCTCGGCGTCGCTGGCCGGCCTCTATCTCGTCGGCCAGGACCAGCACGCCGACAATCACGTACGTGTCGACCACCGCGTCGGCCCGGCCCGCTCCCGCCAGGATTACCGGGGCATCCTGAACGGCAAGGCGCGGGCAGTCTGGAACGGCAAGGTGATTGTCCATGCCGGCGCCGACGGCACGGATGCCGACCAGGCCAATCACAACCTGTTGCTGTCGCAGCAGGCGGAGATCGATGCCAAGCCGGAACTGGAGATCTACGCCGACGACGTCAAGTGCAGCCACGGCACGACCGTCGGCGAACTCGATGCCGCGTCGTTGTACTACCTGCGCAGCCGCGGTCTCGACGAGGAGGAGGCGAGACAAGTCCTGATGCGCGCCTTCGCACAAGCCATCGTCGACCGGACACCCGTCGCCGTGACGCGGGAGCTGCTGGCGGAGAAGATGGCCGGGCGCCTCGCCGGCCTGCTCGAGGGGGTGGCGCCGTGAGCACGCCGCAGCACACCGCCGCGGTACCGCCGGATCTTGCGGCCTGCCGGCTCGACTTCCCCGCGCTGGCGCAGGAGGTCAACAAGCAACGGCTGGTCTACCTCGACAGCGCCGCGTCGGCGCAGCAACCCGAGGCCGTCATCGAGACGGTCGCCGAGTACCAGCGCCACGACCATGCCAACGTGCATCGCGGCGTACACACGCTCAGTCACCGCGCGACCGATGCCTACGAAGGCGCCCGCGACAAGGTGCGCGCGTTCATCAACGCAGAGAGTCGCCGCGAGATCGTCTTCACGAGCGGGACGACGGAATCGATCAACCTCGTCGCGCAGAGCTTCTGCCGGCCGCGACTCGGCGCCGGCGACCGGATCCTGATCACCCATCTCGAGCATCACTCGAACATCGTTCCCTGGCAGCTGGTTTGCGAGCAAACCGGCGCCACGCTCGCGGTCGTGCCAATCGACGAGCGCGGTGAGCTGCGCGTCGACGCCTTCGAGAAAATGCTCGACGACGACGTGCGCCTGGTCGCGATCGCCCACGTGTCGAATGCGCTCGGCACGGTGAATCCGCTGCGCGATCTCATCGCGAACGCGCGGCGCCGCGACATCCCCGTGCTCGTCGACGGCGCGCAGGCCGTGCCGCACATGCCGGTCGACGTGCGGGAACTTGATTGCGACTTCTACGCGTTCTCCGCCCACAAGATGTTTGGCCCGACCGGGACCGGCATCCTGTACGCGCGCGAATCCCTGCTGGAGGCGATGCCGCCCTACCAGGGTGGCGGCGACATGATCCTCGAGGTCTCCTTCGCCGGGACCACCTACAACGAGCTGCCCTACAAGTTCGAGGCGGGCACGCCGAACATCTCGGGGGTCGTCGGCCTCGGCGCGGCCATCGACTACGTGCAGTCCATCGGCATGGAGCGAATCGAAGCCTGGGAGCGCGAGCTGCACGCCCATCTCGTCGACAGCCTCGCCGCCCTCGACGGGGTGCGCCTGATCGGCACGGCGGCGAACAAGGCGAGCGTGCAGTCGTTCCTCGCCGACGGAATCCACCCGCACGACCTCGGCACGATCCTGGACCACCAGGGCGTCGCCATCCGCACGGGACATCACTGCGCGATGCCGGTAATGGATTATTTCGGCATACCGGGTACCGCGCGCGCGTCGCTCGCGCTGTACAACACGCGCGAAGACATCGATGCGCTGACCGCGGCCATCGGCAAGGCGCAGAGGATCTTCGCGTGAACGCCGTCGACCTGCACGGCCAGGACGAACTGCGCGAGCTGTACCGCGAGCTGATCCTCGATCACGCCCGCAGCCCGCGCCATTTCGGCGGTCTGCCCGGCGCGACGCACAGCGCCGAAGGCATCAACCCGCTGTGCGGCGACAAGCTGACGCTGTATTTGCGCCTCGACGACGACGGCACCATCGCCGACGCCGCCTTCGAGGGTTCCGGCTGCGCGATCTCCGTCGCATCGGCGTCGTTGCTGACCGACCTGGTCATCGGCATGCCGGTGGAACAGGCACTCGGCTACTTCGACGCGGTGACGAGCCGCCTCACCGGGTCCGGCGCCGCCGGTCCGGCGAACATCGACCTCGGCAAGCTGCGGGCGCTGGACGGCGTGCGCGAGTTCCCGTCCCGCGTGAAATGCGCGACGCTCGCGTGGCACGCCCTCGACTCGGCCATCAACCGCCGGCCGGCGCCGGCATCGACGGAGTAAATGGCGCATGTTCGGCCAGAGTAACGACCCCTTCACACTGTCCCGCGACGTCCGGGCGATCATCATCCCGGCCGGCGAGGAGCTGACCCTGCGCGAGGGCACGACGGGGTTCATCACACAGGCGCTCGGCGGCAGCTTCACGGTGTACGTCGAGGGCAATCTGTTCCGCGTCGCCGGCGCCGACGCCGACGCGCTCGGCAAGGAACCGGTCCCGCCGCCCGAGGTGCCCGACGATCCGTCGGACGCGGACATCGAGGCCGCCATCTGGAAACAGCTCAAGACCTGCTACGACCCCGAGATCCCGGTCGATATCGTCGAACTCGGCCTCGTGTACCGCGTCGAGATCGCGCACCTGGATGACGGTGAGCGCTCCGTCAGCGTGGACATGACGCTGACGGCGCCCGGCTGCGGCATGGGCGACATCCTCGTCCAGGACGCGCAGGAGAAGATCGCGGTCATCCCGACGGTCGCGGACGTCCGCGTCGAACTCGTGTTCGATCCGCCCTGGAATACCAGCATGATGTCCGACGAGGCGCGCCTGCAGACGGGACTGATGTAGACTCGGCGCGACGTCCCGACCCGACCGCGCCGATGAAGACCCTGACCCTCGTCCGTCACGCCAAGTCCAGCTGGAAACACCGGGGCCTCGCGGATCGCGAACGGCCTTTGAGCACCCGCGGCAAGCGGGACGCACCGGAGATGGGCCAGCGCCTCGCCGCAGCCGGCGTCCGGCCGTCGCTCATCATCAGCAGTCCGGCCGTGCGCGCGTGGTCGACCGCGAAGAAGGTCGCGAAGGAACTCAACTATCCCCGGGAATTCCTGCAACGCGAGGACGATCTCTACCTCGCGACGCTGTATGGCCTGCTCGACGTCGTCGCCCGCCAGGACACCGGCTTCAACAACCTGATGCTGGTCGGCCACAATCCCGGCCTGACCGATTTCGCGAACTTCCTGTCACCGGGCCTGACCGACAACGTGCCGACCGCCGGCGTCGTGTCGGTGAGTATCGATATCGAGGACTGGGAGTTGCACGGACGCCCCGCGACCGAACTGCTGCTCTATGACTTTCCGAAAAAGAGCCTATGACGTTTGCAAACAGGCCCGATCGGCACCTGGCTTTGCATCCCTCGTTCCATCGAAATATCACCATTTCCACGATAGCGGGATCGAGACAATGGGTCGTGCAATTCGACTGGCAAACACATTCGACGAAATAGCGCGGCCGTTCTTGTCTGACCTGGGTTTTGAGTTAGTCAACGATCCCGGCCATTTTATTGGCCGTTACCTGGCGACAAGAGCGGTATACAAGTCGCGTAACGGCTTCTTCTTGTCGGTAGGATTCGAACCACTTGACGGAAGTTTTGCGGCGATTGTTTGCGGCCGCAGCTGGAATTACACCTCGGAGTTTCCAGAACCTCATCGTTTTGAGAGGTTTTCAAATGCATATTTCACTTTGGCAAAACGATTCGGATTTGAGCTACCGAGAAGCTACAAATTGCGGGTTGAAGACGAAGCAAATTCGGATTTACGCCGTATCTTGAGAGACCTTGAAACCACGCTGCCCACGATCCTTGAATCCGTCACTTTGGGCGATTTGATCGCCGTCGAGCGGGAGAATAATGGTTGCCAATGGTATGAAGAACAGGGGTGGCACAAGTCGACAGGCATCAAATTCGAGGGAATAACGCCGTTCGTACAGAGATCGAAGTCCCGCTGAGCGACAGGCCGCTTTGCGCCAGTACCATCCGCGAATACTACCACTGGCCGGATGCTGTTATTGGCGAAACTTAAAGTAGATTCGAGGAAATCCGCCACGTGGCGGATTTCCTCGAATCTACTTTAGGTTTCGTTGATAGGGACCTCCCGCAGCATCGCGACCGGCCGGTATACTTCGGATAGCAGCCGGTGGCGGAGAGATCCCCGGGGGAGGCTGCTTGTGACTCATTCCGGACGGTCGCAAGACTTTCATTTTCGGGACTCCTGAGTGCGACTTCTCATAGTCATTGTCTCTTTGCTGCTTCTCGCCGCTTGTTTGCGACATGAGCCAGATGAGTTCCAGATTGAGGGCATGTCGAAGTCGGCCGTGTTGGAGAATCTTGGCAAACCGGAGAGCCAGTATGAGATTGACGGCAAGCGGCTCAAGGATTCCATGGGCCCGAAGCCAAGTTTCGCCGAGCTGATGGCAGACGACGATACTGTCGAAGTCTGGGGCTATTCCGTGACCGACAGCCGCGCAGCAGCAGTTTACTTTGACAACTCCGGAGCTGTTTCAGAAGTCGTGATCTTCCGCACTGACGTAATGTACTGACCAACTACCGACCGTCCGCTTTCGGCGGAAGCAGCCGCTCGACGATTCCGCGGAAACGCCTCCTCGAATTCACTTTAACAATCAGCCATAATCCCGATTTGGATTACTTCGTCGCTGCGCTCCTCGCAATGACAATGTGCGGTCAACATTCCGGGACGTTGACTGCGAGGCCGCCGCGGGACGTTTCCTTGTAGATAGACGCCATGTCGCGGCCGGTCTGGCGCATCGTCGCGATCACCTGGTCGAGCGAGACCTTGTGGCTGCCGTCGCCGTGCATCGCGAGGCGTGCCGCGTTGATCGCCTTCACCGCGCCCATCGCGTTGCGTTCGATGCAGGGGATCTGCACGAGGCCGCCGACCGGGTCGCAGGTCAGGCCGAGGTTGTGCTCCATACCGATCTCCGCGGCTTCCTCGACGTGATCGTTGGAGCCTCCCAGGAGTGCCGCGAGACCGCCCGCCGCCATCGAACAGGCGACGCCCACCTCGCCCTGGCAGCCCATCTCGGCGCCGGAGATCGACGCGTTGATCTTGTACAGGATGCCGATGGCACCCGCCGTCAGCAGGAACGTGCGGACACCCTCCTCCGAGGCGTCCGGCACGAAGCGGACGTAAAACTCGAGTACGGCCGGGATGATCCCCGCCGCGCCGTTAGTGGGCGAGGTCACGACGCGCCCGCCCGCCGCGTTCTCCTCGTTGACCGCGATGGCGTAGGCGTTGACCCACTCCATCGCGTCGACGGCGACGGTTCGCTGCGCTCGGTCAGCCTGCGAAACAGCTTCGCGGCGCGGCGCCGGACCTGTATGCGTCCGGGCAGCACGCCGTCGCTATGCAGGCCGCGCTCGACGCAGGACCGCATCGCCGTCCAGATCGCGGCGAGATCGCGTTCGATTTCGTCGGCGCTGCGCCATTGCCGCTCGTTGCGATACACGAGCTCGGCGATGGTGAGGCCCTGTTCTGCGGCGAGCCCGCAACAGGCCATCGGCGTTGTGATAGACGTACGGCGGTTCGCCCCGTTCCGGTCACGGCCTCGGCTTCGTCGCCGCGTGCGATGAACCCGCCGCCGAGCGAATAGTAGACGTCGTCGGCGACAACCGACCCGGCCGCGTCCCTGGCGACGAAGCGCATGCCGTTGGTGTGCCTGGGCAACTCTTCGCCGTATTCGAAGACGATGTCCGCCGCCGGATCGAACGCGACCGGACCCGCGCCTGGAAGCTCGAGGCGCTTCGCTGCCTGCACGCCGGCGAGGATCCCGGGCACGGCATCGGGATCGACGGTCTCCGGCTCGTAACCCGCCAGGCCGAGCACGATCGCCGTGTCGGTACCGTGGCCCCCGCCCGTGTGCGCCAGCGAGCCGTATAGCGTGATGCCGAGGCTTGCCACCTCGCCTGCGGCGGGTCCGAGATTCGTCACGAACGCGCGCGCGGCCTTCATCGGCCCGACCGTGTGCGAACTGGACGGGCCGATGCCGATCTTGAAGATGTCGAAGACGCTGATCGCCGGCATCAGTCCGTGCCGAGGGACAACAGGCTGGCATTACCGCCGACGGCCGCGACGTTGTTGCTCACCGAGACCTCCGTGCCGAAACGCAGCAGGTAGTGCGGACCGCCGGCCTTGGGGCCGGTGCCGGACAGGCCGCGACCGCCGAAAGGCTGCACGCCGACGACGGCGCCGATCATGTTGCGATTCACGTAGATGTTGCCGGCACCCGAATGGCGCACCAGCGCTCGCGCGCGCGCATCGATGCGGCTGTGCAGGCCCATCGTCAGGCCGTAGCCGGTGGCATTGATGCCCTCGACCGTCTCCTCGAGGTCGCGCGCCCGGTAACGGAATACGTGCAGGATCGGCCCGAACACCTCGCGCTCGAGCGCGTCGATCGAGTCGATCTCGACGAGCGTCGGCGCGAAGAACATGCCGCGTCTTGCCGGCCTTCGAAATGTCGCAGCGATGCAGGATCGTCTGCCTCGCGTTGCATGCGCTCGACGTGCGCCTCGAGCATCGATTTGCGCCTCGTCGTCGATGACCGGGCCGACGTCCGTCGACAGCAGGACCGGGTCGCCGACCGACAGCTCATGCCATGTAGCCCGACCAGCAGGTCCTCGACGCGATCGCCGATGTCCTGCTGCAGGCACAGCAGCGCGCAGCGCCGAGCAGCGCTGCCCGGCGCTGTTGAACGCCGAATGCACGCTGTCGTGGACGACCTGTTCGGGCAGCGCGGAGCTGTCGACGAACATCGCGTTCTGCCCGCCGGTCTCCGCGATGAGGACGCCGATCGGCCCGTCGCGGCCCGCCAGGGCCCGGTTGATCAGCCGCGCCGTCTCCGTCGAGCCGGTGAATGCGACGCCCGCCGATGCGCGGATCCGCCACCGCGCGGCCGCCGATCGTGGCGCCGTCGCCCGGCAGGAAATGCAGCACGTCCGGCGGCACACCCGCTTCGAGCATGAGCTCGACCGCGCGAAACGCGACCAGCGGCGTCTGTTCCGCCGGCTTGGCGAGCACGGCATTGCCGGCCGCGAGTGCCGCGGTGACCTGGCCGGTGAAGATCGCCAGCGGGAAATTCCACGGACTGATGCAGACGAACACGCCGCGGCCGCGCAGACCGAAGGTGTTGCGCTCGCCCGTGGGTCCCGGCAGCACGCGCGGCTCGCCGAAGTACTCGATCGCTACGCGCCGCGTAGTAACGCATGAAGTCGACGGCCTCGCGGACCTCGGCGATGGCGTCGGGAATCGACTTGCCGGCTTCGGATACGCACAGCGACATCAGCTCGGCGGCGTGCTGCTTCGTACAGGTCCGCCGCCCGGTTCAGGATCGCGGCACGCTCGGCGGCCGGCGTGCGGTCCCAGGCCGGCTGGCCCGCCGCCGCGAGGCCGAGTGCCGCGTCGACGTCCTCCGGCGTCGCCAGCCGGACGACGCCGACCACCTGCGACGTGTCGGCCGGATTCAGCGACGGCGACTCGGCGCCTTGGCCCGGCTCGCCGCCGACGATCGCGTGCGCGGCCTGTTGCCTGTCCCGCACGGCCTGCATCTCCGCCAGCAAGGGCGCCGTGACGTTGTGATCGGGGAGGTTCACGCCCTTCGAATTCGCCCGCTCGGGGCGGTACAGGTCGCCCGGCGCGGGGATCTTCGGGTGCGGCAGGCAGTCGTGCGCGCGCACGGCCTCGATCGGATCCGCGATGATGTCTTCCACGGGGATGTCTTCGTCGGCGATGCGATTGACGAACGAAGTATTCGAGCCGTTCTCCAGCAGCCGCCGGACGAGGTACGGCAACAGGTCCTCGTGGCTGCCGACGGGGGCATACACGCGGCAGGGCCGGTCGAATTGCTCCGGATCGACGACGTCGGCGTACAGCTCCTCGCCCATGCCGTGCAGGCGCTGGAACTCGAAGTCGCGCCGCGAGCCGGCAAAGTGCATCACGCTCGCGAGCGTGTGCGCGTTGTGCGTCGCGAATTGCGCGTACAGCGCCTCGCCGGCATCGAGCGCGAGCCTCGCACAGGCCAGGTACGACACGTCGCTGTGCGACTTTGCGCGTGAACACCGGGTAGCTCGTGAGTCCCTGCTCCTGCGCGTGCTTGATCTCCGCGTCCCAGTAGGCGCCCTTCACCAGCCGCACCGGGATGCGCCGGCCGACGTCGCCGGCCCGCTCGATCAGGTAATGGAACACGTCGCGCGCACGCCGCTGATAGGTCGGCACGGCGAGGCCGAAGCCCTCGTAGTCGCGCAACAACGGATTGCGGTACACGTGCTCGAACACCTCGAGAGTGAGCTCCAGCCGTTCGGACTCCTCCGCATCGACCGTCAGGCCGATGCCGGACTCCTTCGCATGCACGGCGAGCTCCAGGACGCGGGGCACGAGATCATCGAGCACGCGCTCGGATTGCATGAACGAGAACCGCGGGTGCAGCGCCGACAACTTGACGGAAACGCCGGGCGCCGAGAACACGTCGGGCGCATCCCGCCGCGAACTGCGACCCGATCTCGGCGATGCCTTCGTGGTAGGCGTCGAGGTAACGCTGTGCATCCGCGGCCGTCAGCGCGGCCTCGCCGAGCATGTCGAACGAGTACCGGTAGGCGAGGTTCTCCTTGCGGGACGTCCGCTGCATCGCCTCCTTGATCGTGCGGCCCATGACGAACTGGTGACCCATGATCTTCATGGCCTGGCGCATCGCGGTACGCACCACCGGTTCGCCCGCCCGGTTCGCCAGCTTGCCGAGCAGGTGCATCGGATTGTCGCGCATCGACCGGTCGAGCCGGAGCAGCCGGCCCGTCAACATCAGGCCCCAGGTCGAGGCATTGACGAACAGCGAATCGCTCTCGCCCAGGTGATCCTGCCAGCGCGCGGAGGTGAGCTTGTCGGCGATCAGCCGGTCCGCCGTGTCCGCGTCGGGGATCCGGAGCAAGGCCTCGGCGATGCACATGAGGAGGACGCCCTCCTCGGAAGACAGGTCGTACTGCTGCAGGAACGCCTCGATGCCGCCTTCGCCCGAGCGGTCTTTGCGGACCGCCCGCACGAGCTGCGCGGCGGTGGCCTGGATTCGCTCGCGCATCTGGGGGCCGGGATCCGCCGCCTCGGCGAGCTCGCGGACGAGCGCCTGCTCGTCCGCGAGATACAGATCGTTGATGTGTGGAATCGTGCCGGGTCTGGCCGCGGGTTGATCGGTAAAGCGCATCGCTCTGCCTCGTGGTAAACGCGGATTTCGGGGTCAGGCATCTTGCTATACTTTCTGCCCTTTAACCATAGGGGCTAATCCCAGTGTCAGTCCAATTTCTCGACTCGCTCGCCGAGCAGACTGAGGCCCTCAAAACACAGGGGCTCTTCAAGTCCGAACGCCTGATCTCCGGGCCGCAGCAGGCCGAAATCGACGTCCGCAGCGACGGCCACACGCAACACGTCATCAATCTGTGCGCCAACAACTACCTGGGGCTCGCCAACCATCCCGCCGTCATCGCCGCGGCGCACGCGGCCCTCGACGAGTACGGGTACGGCATGGCGTCCGTGCGCTTCATCTGCGGCACGCAGACTCTCCACAAGCAGCTCGAGGAGCGGATCAGCGCGTTCCTCGGCACCGAGGACACGATCCTGTATCCGTCCTGTTTCGATGCCAACGGCGGCCTGTTCGAGACCCTGTTGTCCGAGAGCGATGCGGTGATATCCGACGCCCTCAATCACGCCAGCATCATCGACGGCATACGCCTGTGCAAGGCGCAGCGGTTCCGCTACCGGCACGACGACATGGCCGACCTCCAGGCGCAGCTCGAGGCCGCGAAGGGTGCCGGCGCCCGCCTCGTCGTCAGCGACGGCGTCTTTTCGATGGACGGCACAATCGCCAATCTCGGCGAGATCTGCGACCTGGCCGAGCGCTACGATGCGCTGACGATGATCGACGACTGCCACGCCACGGGCTTCCTCGGCGCGACGGGCCGCGGCACGCACGAATACCGCGGCGTCGGCGACCGCGTCGACATCATCACCGGCACGCTGGGCAAGGCGCTCGGCGGCGCCTCGGGCGGCTTCACCTCGGGGCGCAAGGAGATCGTCGGCTGGCTCCGGCAGCGCTCACGGCCCTATCTGTTCTCGAACTCGGTCGCCCCCGTCATCGTGGCCGCGTCGATCGCGGTACTCGACCTGCTCGAACGCGACAGTACGCTGCGCGAGAGACTGCGCGACAACGCGGCCTGGTTCCGCGCGCAAATGACCGAACTCGGCTTCGACCTGAAGCCCGGCGAGCACCCGATCATCCCGGTCATGCTGGGCGATGCGCGGCTGGCCACGAAAATGGCGGACAAGCTGCTTGAACGCGGGGTCTACGTGATCGGCTTCGCCTATCCCGTCGTGCCCAGGGGCGAGGCACGGATACGGACACAGATGTCGGCCGGACTCACGCGCGAGCATCTGCAGCGGGCGGTCGAGGCGTTTGCCGAGGTCGGTCGCGAACTCGGAGTGATCGACGCATGAAAGCACTCGTCAAGGCGAAAGCCGAACGCGGCATCTGGATGGAAGACATCGCCGAACCCGAGATCGGGCACAACGACGTGTTGATCAAGGTCCGGCGGTCCGCGATTTGCGGTACCGATATCCACATCTTCCAGTGGGACGACTGGGCGCGCAAGACGATCCCCGTGCCGCTCGCGATCGGCCACGAGTTCTGCGGCGAGGTTATCGACGTCGGTAGCGAGGTGCGGGGCTTCGAGGCCGGCGACCGTGTGTCCGCGGAAGGGCACATTACCTGCGGCGTCTGCCGCAATTGCCGCGCGGGCCGCAGGCACCTGTGCATGAACACGGTCGGCATCGGCGTCAGCCGCCCCGGAGCGTTCGCCGAATACATCTCGGTGCCGGCCTTCAACGTATTCAAGTTGCCGACCTCGATCGGCGACGACATGGCATCGATACTCGATCCGTTCGGCAACGCGACCCACACCGCCCTGTCGTTCGACCTCGTCGGCGAAGACGTGCTGATCACGGGCGCGGGACCGATCGGGATCATGGCCGTGGCCATCGCCCGCTACGCCGGGGCGCGCCACGTCGTCATTACCGACATCAACGACTACCGCCTCGGCCTGGCGCGGGAGATGGGTGCGTCCCGCGCCCTCAACGTGAAGTCGCAGTCCATCGACGACACGATGCGCGAGCTCGGCATGGAGGAAGGTTTCGACGTCGGCATGGAGATGTCGGGCAACCCGCAGGCCTTCCGCGACATGCTGCGTACGATGCACCACGGCGGCAAGGTGGCGATCCTCGGCATCCCGCCCGGCGACATGGCCATCGACTGGAACCAGGTCATCTTCAAGGGTTTGATTTTAAAGGGCGTTTACGGCCGCGAGATGTTCGAGACCTGGTACAAGATGGCCAGCATGCTGCAGAGCGGGCTCGACATCGGGCCGGTGATCACCCACCACTTCGGCATCGACGACTTCCTGCCGGCGTTCGAGCTGATGGAATCCGGCCAGTCCGGCAAGATCATCCTCGAGTGGACGTAGGTGCACAGGTGCAAAGCAATCGCGGCTGAAGCCGCTCCTACGGATTCTGTTTCAGCCACCGCGGTCAGATAGCATCCGTAGGAGCGCTTCAGCCACCGCGGTCAGATAGCATCCGTAGGAGCGCTTCAGCCACCGCGGTCAGATAGCATCCAGCATCCGTAGGAGCGGCTTCAGCCGCGATTAGCTACCGGATCGTGCAGAAGCAGTGCGCGTAGACGCCCTTCGGGTCGTTGAAGCGCAGCATCGAATTCGCTTTCGCACCGATGTCGTGCACGAGGTCCTCGAGGATCGAACGGTGTCCCATGACCGAGGCGGCGTCGACGGCAATGCCGCTGTCGCTGGAGACGACGTCGAGCAGGAGCTGCTCGGTCGGAGACAATTGGCGTTCGATGCGCTTGGTCCCGTACGTCTTCAGTCCGGCGAGTGACGCGGCCGCCGCGACGGCGTCGTCGATATCGCCGAGTTCGTCGACGAGGCCGTTCCGGACGCCGTCAGCCCCGGTCCAGACCTGGCCCTGGGCGATCGCGTCGACGTCGGCCTTGTCCATGTGGCGATACTCGGCAACCTCGCTGATGAATTCGTCGTAGGTGTTTTCGATGACGAGCTGGAACAGCGCCTTCGTGTCATCCGACATCGCCCGGTCCGGCTCCAGTTCGCCCGTCCAGGGCGTGGTGCCGACGCCGTCGGTCGCGACACCGAGCGCGGCCAGCGTGCGCTGATAGGTCGGGAACATGCCGAACACGCCGATCGAGCCCGTGATCGTCGCAGGGCTGGCGAAAATCTTGTCGGCGCCCATCGATATCATGTAGCCCCCGGAGGCGGCGACGCTGCTCATCGACGCGACGACGGGCTTGCCGGCGTCGCGGAGGGCCTGCACTTCGTCGTTGATCACCTCGGACGCAAACGAGCTGCCTCCCGGGCTGTCGACGCGCAGTACCACGGCCTTGACCGAATCGTCGTTCAGCGCGCGCCGCAGCAGCGCCACCGTCGAATCGCTGCCGATCGAGCCCGGTGGCTGCTCGCCGAACAGGATATCCCCCGACGCCACGATGATCGCCACGTTCTGGTCCTTGACCGTGCTGCCGGCCATCAGGCGCATCTGGGCCAGGTAGTTGTACATGTCCGCGGACCGGAACGTGTCCGGCTTGTCGGGGTCCTTCCCCACCCGATCGATCAGCTCGTCGCGGACCTCTCTGCCAGTCAGCAGATCGTCGACGAGCCCGCGCTCCTTAGCGGCAATTGCGAGATTGCCGTCGCTGACGCGGGCATTCTTCAGGTAGTCATCCGCGAAGTCCCTGACCTGTTGCGGGTCGAGATGCCGCGCCGTGGCGACGTCATCGATGTACAGGGACCACAGTTGATCGATCAGGTGCAGGGTCTGCTCGCGGTCCGCGTCGGACATGTTCATGCGCGTGTACGGCTCGACGTAGGACTTGTGTGTTCCGACCCGGAACACGTTCCAGTCGATCCGCAGCAGATCGATCGCATCCTTGAAATAGTTCCGGAAACTCCCGTAGCCCTTCATGAACAGGATGCCGTCGGGGTTCATGTACACCTCGTCCGCGTGTGCAGCGAGGTAGTAGCTCTGCTGGCTGAAGAAATCGGCGCTGGCGATCACCGGTTTGCCGGAAGTCCTGAAGTCGTCGATCGCCGCGGCGATCCGCCGGACCTTGCTCAGTCCGCCGCCGAGCATG
Organism: uncultured Gammaproteobacteria bacterium; assembly: GCA_963777675.1. Taxonomy (GTDB): domain Bacteria; phylum Pseudomonadota; class Gammaproteobacteria; order Steroidobacterales; family Woeseiaceae; genus UBA1847. The sequence continues at coordinate 223,101 of CAVZRD010000010.1, forward strand.
TCGCTGAGATCGAGATAGACGACCTGGATGCGGTCGTCGTCTTTCGCGTAGCCGAGCGCGTCCACGACATCCTGCACCAGCGTCTCCGGCCGTTCCTCCGCCATGGCCCGCGATATGGCCCGCTCGAGCGGGTCCCCCTCGAGCTGATCGACGAGGTAGCCGTCCGGCTGGACGATGAGCGCCGCCGTCCTGGGGATGGCGTGCGGCGCGCCGGAGAGCACGCCGAGGAAGATCGCAAACACGCACAGCAGGAGGATAAGGTGCAACACCTTACGCAGCCCGTCCGCTCCGCGCCACAACGCGGACAGGAAATTGACGACGAACTTCTTCGCATTCACCTGCCGATCACTCCTTGTAGTAAATTCGGTACAGCTTGCCGCCCTGATCGTCGCTGACGAGCAGCGAACCGTCGCGCAGTACGAGCAGATCGACCGGCCGGCCATAGGCTTCCTCGCCCTGCAGCCAGCCTTCCGCGAACGGCTCGTAAGACACCGGCAAACCGTCCTTCAGGCGCACCAGCGAGACGCGGTAGCCAACCTTCTTTGACCGGTTCCAGGAGCCGTGTTCCGCGATGAAGATCTGGCCCCGGTATTCGGGCGGGAACATCGTGCCCGTATAGAACTTTACGCCGAGTGCCGCGACATGCGGACCGAGTTTCTGCATCGGCGGCGTGTAATCCGTACAGATGCGGCCCTTGCCGAACTCCGGATCGAGGATCTCCCCGGCATGACAGAACGGAAAACCGAAATGCATGCCGGGCCGGGATATCCGGTTGAGTTCGTCGGGCGGCTGATCGTCGCCCAGCATGTCCCGGCCGTTATCGGTGAACCACAATTCGCCGGTCTCGGGGTGCCAGGTGAAACCGACCGAGTTCCTGATGCCCCTCGCGTAGGTTTCCAGTCCGCTGCCGTCCAGGTTCATGCGCCAGATCTGGCCGAACCCCTCGGCATCCCGGTCGCATACGTTGCAGGGCGCACCGATCGAAACGTACAGCTTGCCGTCCGGGCCGACGCCGAGGTAGCGCCAGCCGTGATAGGTCTCCGTCGGCAGCCGGACCTCGAGGATCTCCGCCGGCTGCGACGTGGCCAGCGTCGCCTCGACGTTGCGGTAACGCAGGATGCGCCCGGTCTCGGCGATGAAGAGATCGCCGTTGTAGAAAGCGATGCCGTTCGGCGTGTCGAGACCCGTCACGAATTCGAAGACCTCCGGATTCGCGTCGCCGTGCGGCAGCACGGCGTAGACGGAGTCTCCGCTCCGCGTCGATACGAACACGATCCCCTTGTCGCCGAGCGCCAGCGAGCGGGCGTTCGGCACATTCGCGAAGACCTCGATCCGGAAGCCTTTCGGCAGCTTGATCTTATCCAGATTGAAGGAATCGCGGCCATACGCCAGCGAGGCGATCAGGCTGGAAGCGAGGAACAATATGACAATTCGACTGACGATTCGCCTCATGAGGTTCCTCCACCGGTCAGGAATCCGGAACCAGCCAAAGCGACAGGTCCGGCCAGAACGCAATCAGGATAACCGACAATAGCAAAATCATAAGGAACGGGAAGGTCGCAGAATACACGTGCAGGATCGGCTTCTCGAACCGGTAACTGGAAATGAACAGGTTCAGGCCGACCGGCGGGGTCAGGTAGCCGAGTTCCATGGCGGCCAGGAATACGATGCCGAGGTGGACTTCGTTGACGCCGTAGCCGGCCGCGATCGGCAGGATCAGGGGCACCACCAGCACGATCGCCGAGAATATGTCGAGTATGGCGCCGAGAATCAGCAGGAATACCAGCAACAGGATGAGGAACATCGTCTGGCTGGTCACGAGGCCCGAGAACCAGTTCAGCAGCATCTGCGGGATCCCGGCATTAATCATGTAGTTGGTCGAGGCCAGCGACACCGACAGGATGATGAGGATCCCGCCGACGAGCACCATCGAGGCGCGCATGACCCGCGGCAGCTCCGAGATCCGGATCTCCCGCAGGATACCGACCTCGACGACGATGACGTACATCGCCGTGACGGCTGCCGCCTCGGAGACGGCGAAAATCCCGGAGTAGATGCCGCCCAGTACGACGAACGGCAGCGGCAACTCCCAGATCGCCTCCCTCAGGGCGGCTCCGAGTTCGCCCCAGGAAAACTTCTTCAGCATGCGTTCGTTGCCGCGATTTACCCAGATGCTCCAGCCCGACAGCATGATGACCATCAGGACACCCGGGCCGATTCCGGCGAGGAACAGGTGATCGATCGACACCTCGGAGATGACTCCGTAGAGGATCAGCGGCAGCGAGGGTGCGAACAGCAGCCCGAGGCTGCCGGATGCGGTCACGAGTCCGAGATTGAAGCGTTCCGGATAGCCGTCCTGCTTCAGAGCCGGATACAGCAGCGCGCCCAGCGCGATGATCGTCACCCCGGACGCTCCGGTGAAGGCGGTGAAGAAGGCGCATGCGGCGAGCGACACGACCGCCAGCCCGCCCGGCATCCAGCCCAGCAAGGCCCCCGTGACCCGCACCAGCCGCTTCGGCGCGTTGCTCTCGCTGAGCAGGTAACCTGCGAACGTGAACAGCGGGATTGCGGTGAGGAACGGCATGTCGGCGATACCGTAGATCTCGATCGCCATGTTCATGAGGTCCGTGCCGTCCCGATGGAAACCCAGCATCGCGCTTGCCGCGATGATCGTGAACAGCGGTGCGCCGAGGATCGCCAGCAGGACGAGCAGCAGGCCGGTGACGATCATGGCATCCAGCCCTGGTTGTCGTCGTCGCCCCTGCCCGCCGCGCGCCGCAGCGCCCCGACGAGGAAACGCCATGCAGTCAGGGCGAACGCCAGGGTAACGATGCCGTGTGCCAGCCAGGCGGGCGTCTCCAGCAAGACGGTGTCGCCGTACTGGTATTCCAGGCGCAGGTAGCGGAACGCGTGCCATGCGATGAAAGCGCATACGACGGCCGCGAAACCGTCGACGATCACGCGACTCACCTTCAGCAGCCTCGCCGGTAACAGGTGTGACAGCGCGTCGATCCGGATGTGGCGATTGTCGCGGCACGCGGCGATGGCCGCAATCATCGCCAGCCACAGCACCATGAGCTTGAGCAGTTCGTCACTCCAGATGAAGCCCGTACTGAAGAATTCACGCAGTGCGATCTGGCCGACCGAAAGCAGGATCATCCCGGTCAGCAGCGTGACGAGCAGTACGTTCTCCGCGGCACGACCGATACGATCGAGGCGTGAAAGCAGTTCGGTGATCTTCGACGTCACGTGGAATTCGGCGCGGCAGCGTCGTCGTTACCAGCCTCGCTGTGGTTGTCCTTCCGGTATTCGTCGAGGTAATGCATCATCTCGTTGAAGAGGTCCTCGGACACCACGCCTTCTGCGGCCATCTTCCGATTCGACTCTGCCAGTACCCTGCGGATCTTTTCGAATGCATCCTTGTCCGGCACGACGCGCTCGATGCCGGAGTCGAACAGGGCCTGCTTGGCCTTGGCGTCGTCGACGACGTTCTTCTTGTCGAACTTCGAATAGATGCGCGACATGACTTCCCTGACGATCGCCTGATCGGGCGCCGAGATCTTCGTGAACGCCCGCTTGTCGATGATCATAAAGCCGTAGGTATACACCAGCGGGATATCGGTCAGGTATTTGACCTTGGTGTGCCACTGCATGACGATCGCACCGATCGGCGAGACCGGCACGACGTCGAACAGCTTCGTCTGCAGGCCCACGTAGACGTCTGCCAGCGGATGCGTCTGGGGCGTGACACCGAGCGCCTGCATCGTCCTGTAGCTGATCGGGTCGCCCTGCGGCACCCAGACCTTTTTGCCCTTGATGTCGTCGAGATTGCGGATCGGCACGTTCGACATGAGCACGGCAAAGCCCGTCGCCGCGAAGCCGAAGCTGACGTAGCCGGCCTTGTCCAGGCCGTCGATCAGGGTCTGGTCCATGCGCGCCCGGACGTAATTCGCCTCGTCGTACGAGTTGAAGACGAGCGGCAGGCCGTAGATATTGATATCCCGGTACAGGTCGTGTACCGCGGACGGCGTGAAGACTCCGCCCTGCAGACTGCCGATGCGCATCTTGCGGATGACGGTCTCATCGCTCCCTTCGACCTGGGAGAAGCGGAACTTGATCTGGACGCGAGCGTCCGTGCGCTCGCCGATCTCCTTCGCGCCCGCCTGCATGGCTTGTGCCCATTCCGAGTTCGCGGGAGCGAGCGTGGCAATCTTCAACTGCACCGCGTTCGCGGCCGCCGACACAGCCAGCATCAGCAAGACGAAAATCGTCTTTCTCATAAATCTTCCATCCTTGTCAGAAATAGTCGTCTGCTTCCGCGCGCAACTGGACAGCTTCCTTCTGCGCCAGGACATTCATCAGCGTGAATCCTTCCGCGTACGGGCTCGCGTCGAGGACTTCGGATACGAGCCTGTCGTAAAGATCCCGGTCGTACATCATTTTCGCATATCCCTTCGCGAATTCGACTTTGGCGCTGAGATCACGGCCGCCGGACAGCGCGATGGCCTTCTCGAAGTGCTCGCGCGCTTCCTCCGGCTTGCCGCCAAGCGACGGCGGCCGCAGCGTCAGCAGGATGCCGAGATACACATGCGCGGAACTCTTCGCCGCATCGCCGCCGAGTTCCAGGTAATGACGGACGATGGCCTCGGCCTGCGGCAGTTCGGCAAGCGCGCCCCAGTCCGAACTGTGCGCGCGCAGCCAGGCCAGCATGGCGAATCCGCAATCGTACAGCGCGTCGGCCTGTTCCGGCCGCACCCCCTGCAGGCTGGCAACGAGGTCGTCGTAGTTCATGTCGCGCCAGTTGCACGCATCCGCGTACAGCTCGCACATGGCCTTCAGCGTGTAATCGCGGGCATGTGTCGTCAGGCGTGCGGCGCGTGCCGGGTCATCGGCGAACACCGCGCCGTAGGACGCGTACAGCGTGCCCGCGGCGGAAAGGATGGCCGGATCGTCGGGACTCCGCTCGAGCAGGCTGTCGAGCAGCAATATGTAGGACGGCATTCCTGCCCGGACGAGTTCCGGGTCGTCCTGATTGAGGATGGCGCTCGACAGGTTTGCGCCGAAGCCGCTCGCCGCCCTCGAAACCATCGAGGCGCAGCCGCCAAGACCGAAGCCGAGCAGCGTCAACGCCGAGACTGCGCAGAGATGCTTGCGTATTGCCGTCCTCATGGGACGAAAGACCCGCCTCCCCAGCATTCGTTCCGGGGAGTATCCCACAATGCAGGCAGCGGCCGAAATGCGGCTAGATCTTTTCCTTGATCCGCGCGCCCTTGCCGGTGCGTCCGCGCAGGTAATAGAGCTTGGCGCGGCGCACGTTACCGCGACGCTTCACCTCGATCGAATCCACCGCGGGACTGTAGGTCTGGAATACACGTTCGACGCCCTCGCCGTGCGAGACCTTGCGCACGGTAAACGACGAGTTGAGTCCCCGATTCCGCCGGGCGATAACGATGCCTTCGAAAGCCTGGAGCCGCTCGCGCTCGCCCTCCGTCACTTTCACCTGCACGATGACCGTGTCACCGGGATGAAACTCGGGGACCGTCTTGGTCATCTGTTCCTGTTCGATTGTATTGATCAGTTTGCTCATGTCACCGCACCGGGGCCGCATCGGGTAGGCCCTGCTCCTTCAAAAACTCATCGAGCAACTTGCGCTGCTCGCCATCCAGATTCAACTTCCTGACAAGGTCGGGCCGCCGCAAAAAGCTCCGCCCGAGCGCCTGCTTGTAACGCCAGCGCGCAATGCGCGCATGGTCGCCGGACAACAACACGGCCGGCACCCTGCGACCGTCTATGTCCTCCGGCCGCGTGTACTGCGGGTGATCGAGCAGGCCCTGTGCGAAAGAGTCCGCACGTGCCGACTCGTCGTCGCCCAGCGCGCCCGGCAACAGCCGCGCCGTCGCGTCGATGACGGCCATCGCCGCGATCTCGCCCCCGGAGAGCACGAAGTCGCCGAGCGACACCTCCTCGTCCACCTGGGCCTCGATCAGCCGTTCGTCGACGCCCTCGTAGCGGCCGGCCAGCAAGATCAGCCCCGGCATGGCGGCAAACCGCGCCGCCGCCGCCTGGTCGAACACCCTGCCCTGCGGCGAGAGGTAGACGACCGGGCTGCCCGCCGGCAGCCGCTGCCTCGCCGCAGCGATTGCCTTCGCGGCCGGCTCGTACTTCAACACCATCCCTGGCCCGCCGCCGTAGGGCCGGTCATCGACCGTCCGGTGCGCGTCATCCGCGTAATCGCGCGGATTCTCGCAAACCAGCGACATCAGGCCGCGGTCCCTGGCCCGGCCCACGACGCCGTATTCGGCGACCTGACCGACCAGTTCCGGGAAGATACTGACAACCGCGATCTGCATGACGTCAGTCCCAATCCCAGTCGACGGTGATCACGCCATTGGCGAGATCCACGTCGAGAATTACCTTGTCCGCGATGAACGGTATCAACCGTTCACGCTCGCCTTCCGTGACCAGCACGTCGTTGGCGCCGGTCTCCAGGAGGTAGGCGACCCGGCCCAGCTCGGTCCCGTCCCGGCGCACGACCCTGAGGCCTTCCAGGTCGGCCCAGTAGTAACTGCCGTCCCGCAGCTCCGGCAGCGCTGCCCTCGGCACCGCGATGTCGCAACCGACCAGCGGCGCGGCCTGCTCCCGATCCGCAACGTCTGCAAGGCGGGCGACGATGGCCTTGCCGTGCGGCCGGCCTTCCTCGAGCACCATGGCCTTCCAGTCGCCGTCCCGCTGCACGAACCAGCGGTCGTAGCCGAGTATCGACGCGGGCGGGCGCGTGTGCGAGAACACCCTGACCCAGCCCTTCACTCCGAACAGGCCCGACACGCGGCCCAGGATGACCGGATCTTTGAGCGCTCCCGTCAGTTGGCGGCCTGGCCCTTGCGCTGGGTCTTCAACAGCGCTGCGACGCGCTCCGAGGGCCGTGCGCCCTGGCCGATCCAGTAATCGGCGCGCTCGACGTCGATGCGCAGGTTCTCCTCGTGGCTCCTGCCCACGGGGTTGTAGAAACCGATGCGTTCTATGTACCGGCCGTCCCGGCGGTTGCGGCTGTCCGTCACGACGACGTGATAGAACGGCTGCTTCTTCGCACCGGCGCGCGAAAGGCGAATGCTAACCATTGTTTTTCCAGCAAAAAAAGTGAATGGCGGACCCGGCAGGCGCGTTACCCCGCGCCGGGCCGCCGCAAACAGGATGCGCATTGTACCGGTTTCAGGCCAAATGTGAAGCCTTTTCGCGACGGATAAATGTATAAAATTCCGTAGCTTACCCGAATCCCGGCGGCAGGCCGCGGCCGCCCATGCCGCGCAGCATGCGCTGCATGCCGCCCCGGGACATCTTCTTCATGGCCTTTTCCATCTGCGTGAACTGCTTCAACAGCCGGTTCACGTCCTGGATCTGCTGCCCGCAACCCGCCGCGATGCGGCGCTTGCGCGAACCGTTGATCGATTTCGGGTGCCGCCGCTCGCCGGGCGTCATGGAATCGATGATCGCGGCCTGGCGCCGGATCCGCTGCTCTGACGCCGCATCGCCGAGCGCGGCCGTATTGAGCTTGCCGGCCATCGGCAGTTTCTCGAGCATCGCGGCCAGACCGCCCATGTTCAGCATCTGCTCGAACTGGTCGCGCAGGTCCGACAGGTCGAAGCCACGGCCCTTTTTGACTTTCCGGGCCAGCTTCTCCGCCTTGTCCTGGCTGACCTTGCCCCGGATGTCCTCCACCAGCGAGGCAACGTCGCCCATGCCGAGGATCCGCGACGCCATACGCTCGGGATGAAAGGGCTCCAGCGCATCGACCTTCTCGCCGACGCCCACGAAACGTATGGGTTTGCCGGTCACTTCCAGCACGGACAGCGCGACACCGCCGCGCGCGTCGCCGTCGGCCTTCGTCAGCACGACGCCGGTCAGCGGCAGTGCGCGGTCGAATGCCGTCGCGGCGTTGACGGCGTCCTGGCCCGCCATGCTGTCGACCACGAACAGGGTCTCCCGCGCGCCGCTGCGGGCATGCACCGCCTGCACTTCCGCCATCATGTCCTCGTCGACGTGCAACCTGCCGGCCGTGTCGACGATCAGTACCTCGGCGTGCGACCGGCGGGCCTCGGTGAGCGCTCGATCGACGATCGCGGTGGGCGCTTCTCCGCCATCTGCCGGGCAGAACATCGCACCGACTTCGCGCGCCAGCGTCTCCAGTTGCAGGATCGCGGCCGGGCGACGCACGTCCACGCTGACGAGCATCACGCGCTTGTCGTCCTTCTCGATCAAACGCTTGGCGAGTTTCGCCGCGGTCGTCGTCTTGCCGGCGCCCTGCAGGCCGGCCAGCAGCACGACGACCGGAGGCTGCGCCCGCAGGTCCAGCGGCGTGTGCGCGTCCCCGAACAGCGCCACGAGTTCGTCGTGGATGATCCGGACCAACGCCTGGCCGGGCGTCAGGCTCTTGCTGACCTCGGCGCCGACCGCCTGTTCGCGGATGCGCTCGATGAACGACTTGACCACCGGCAGCGCCACGTCGGCCTCGAGCAACGCGAGCCGCAGCTGCCGGAGCGTGTCCTTGATATTGCTCTCGGTGAGCCGGCCCTTGCCCGTCAGGCCGCGCGCGGCCTCGCTGAGCCGTTGGGTCAGGTTCTCGAACATGGCCGGCATTCTAACCGATCACTCGGTCGGATTCGTAGGCTAGACGGTGAGGACGGTGCCGCGGGCGAGCATGCGGATGTTGCGCTGCGGCGCCGCACTGGTGACCTGCCGCAGGATTCGATCTTCCTCGCCCGGTTTCATGCCGGTCAGCCAGATCTCGGGAGAGTGGCGCAGGCGCTCGAGATCGCGCGTCAGCGTGCGTGGGCAATAGTGTCCTGCCTCGGTCGCGAGTTGTTCCATCTCGTCCGGGAAGGAGACTTCGATGACCAGCAATCTCAAGTCGTCACAGGCATTCAGCACGGGCCACAGCGTCTCGTTGGTGCGCGTGTCGCCGCTGACGGCGAAGGCACCGCCCGAATTCTGCACGGTATAACCCAGCGTCGGGACGGTGTGCATGACGTCCACGGCATAGAAACTGCGGTGCTCGATCGTCACCGTATCGCCCCGGCAGGCAGACCTGGTAGCGCAACATGGGGTTCGCGGCGCTCGGCAGCTGTGTGAAGTCGGGCCAGATGATGCCGTTGAAGAGGTGGTCCTGGACGGCACGCAGCGTCTCCTCGCGGGCGTAGACGGTCAGCGGTACCTCGAAGTTCTCGTCGAAGATGCGGTCGGCGAGCATCGGCAGTCCGGCGATGTGGTCGAGATGCGCATGGGTCAGGAAGACGTGGCGGATGGAATCGAGATCGCTCAGCTCGAGGTCGCCGATGCCGGTCCCCGCATCGATCAACACGTCATCGTCGATAAGCATCGCCGAGGTACGCGCTCCGGCACCGATGCCGCCGCTGCAACCTAGGATACGTATGCGCATAGCGATGGGGTTCTAATGGCCTTCGCCGTGTGGGATGATTTGCTCGAAAAACGGTAGGTTAAAGGCCAGCGGGTTTCTGTGTCTCAAATCACAATTCTTTTGCTGTATCTGTTGGCGGCGGGCGCGTTCGCGATGTCGCGCCTGCCCAGATTCGAGCCGCGGACGAGTGTCCTGCTCACGGCGGCCTTCGGCTGCTCGCTGGTGGGAATCGTCATCCACGCCACGACCCTGCACGCGGAGATGTATCCCCCGGGCGGCCTCAACCTCTCGATCGCCAGCAGCCTGTCCCTGCTCGGCCTGCAACTGGCCCTCATCGGCCTCATCGGCGCTGCCCAGCCGGTGCTGAGGGGGATGACCGCCGGCATGCTGGCGCTGGCTGCGCTGGCATCGGTACCGCTCGCCTTCTTCCGGCCCCCGGCGACCGGGCTGGGGCTCACCTGGCAACTCCAGGCACACATCCTGGTCGCCATGTTCGCTTACGGACTGTTGTCCGTGGGTGCACTGGTCGCCGTCTATGCATTGGTGCAGGACCATCGACTTCGCAGCGGCCGGTTCTCCGCCATCAATCATCTGTTTGCGCCGCTCGAGACCACCGAGAAGCTGCTGTTCGGCATCGCGGCGGCAGGATTTGCGGGCCTCCTGATCACCGTATCGTCCGGCTTCATGTTCGTCGAGGACCTGTTCGCACAGCATCTCGTCCACAAGACGCTGCTCTCGCTGCTCGCGTTGCTGCTGTTCGGCATCCTGGTCGCCGGCCGCTTGTTCGCGGGCTGGCGCGGCCGGCGGGCCGTGTACCTCTATCTCTGGGGCTTCGCCATACTCTGTCTCGCCTATTTCGGCACGCGCTTCGTGCTCGAGATCCTGCTCCACAGGAGCTGGGGTTGATGCGCCACGGTGCCGGCCCGTTTCCTTGACACTGCAGGTGGGTCCTGCTCAACTCGAATGTCTACGATGAACCGGAGGTGCCCAGCCTTTGGGCGGTGACCATCCACTGGCAAGCCTGATCGGTCTGCTTGTTGTCCTGCTGCTGCTTTCTGCCTTCTTCTCGGGTTCGGAAACGGCGCTGATGAGTCTGAATCGCTACCAGCTCCGCCACAAGGCGCGCCAGGGCCACCGCGGCGCCCGGCTCGCCGAAAAACTCCTGCGCAGGCCGGGGCGGATCATCGGATTGATCCTGCTCGGCAACAACCTCGTCAACATCTTTGCCGCTTCCCTGGTCGCCGTCGTCGCACTGGACATCGGCGGCGAGCCGGCGGTCGCGCTCGGCTCGCTGATCATGACACTGATCATCCTGGTCTTCGCCGAAGCCGCGCCGAAGACGCTCGCCGCGCTGAATCCGGAACGCGTCGCCTTCCCAGCAGCCATAATTTATTACCCGCTGCTGAAGGTCACCTATCCGCTCGTCTGGCTGACCAACGCCGCAACGAATGCGGTCTTGTTCTTGTTCGGGGTGCGACCCGGCGACACCGAGTTGCAGGCGCTGACTCGCGAAGAACTGCGCACGGTCGTGCATGAGGCCGGCGGCCGCATCTCGAGCCGCTACCGGCAGATGCTGCTCAGCATTCTCGATCTAGAGAAGGTCTCTGTCGACGACGTCATGGTGCCGCACAACGAAATCGTCGGCATCGACCTCGACGAAAACACGGAGTCGATAGAGCACATCATCAACGAAAGCGTGCATACGCGCCTGCCCGTGTTCCGGGACAACATCGACAACGTCGTCGGTGTCCTCCACCTGCGCGTGCTCGCCAATCTCGCGAAACGGTCTTTCGAACCCGCCGATCTCGTACCGCTGCTCGATGAGCCGTACTTCGTGCCCGAAGGGACGCCTCTGAGTACGCAGCTCGTACAGTTCCAGCGTCGTGGACAACGCATCGCGCTCGTGGTCGACGAGTACGGCGACATACAGGGTCTGGTCACGCTGGAGGACATCCTCGAGGAGATCGTAGGCGAATTCTCGAGCGACCCGGCCGACGAGGCGGACGACGTCGTCCGGGAGGGGCCGGATTCCTGGCTCGTCAACGGCGCCGCCAATATCCGTGAATTGAATCGCACACAGCGCTGGGAACTTCCGACGGACGGGCCGAAGACCTTGAACGGCCTGATTCTCGAATCGCTGGAGACCATCCCGGCCCCGCGCACGCAATTGCGGATAAGCGGTTACCCGATCGAGATCGTCGCCGCGGACGACAAGCGAATCCGCACGGTGCGAATCGGACAGCGCCTGCAAGAAGAATCCGATACGGCAGCTTAGAACGCTTCCTCGAACGCCTCACCGACGCGTTTCACCGCGACGACCCGGATCCCGTCCGGCGGCCGCTTCGGCGCATTCGCACGCGGCACGATGGCCTGTGTAAAGCCCTGTTTCGCGGCGGCGGCAATGCGCTCTTCGCCGAAGCGGACCGGCCGGATCTCGCCCGCAAGCCCGACCTCGCCGAACGCGACAGTGCGTTCCCGGCATGCGAGGTTACGAAAACTCGAGACCATCGCGATAAGTGCCGGCAGGTCGATCGCCGTCTCGGCGATGCGCAGCCCACCGACCACGTTCACGAACACATCCTCGGCAACGAGCGTCACGCTGCCGTGACGTTGCAGCACGGCGATCAACAGAGCCAGACGATTGCCGTCCATACCGGTCGCGAGCCGGCGCGGATAGGACGTGCTGCCCTCTGCGACCAGCGCCTGGATCTCGACCAGCAGCGGCCGGCTGCCCTCCCATGCGACGGAGACGATGCTGCCGGGCTCGGCGGTCGTGTCGCGCGACAGGAAGATCGCAGATGGATTCCCGACCTGGCGGAAGCCGCCGGAGGTCATCGCGAACACGCCCATCTCTCCGCTCGCACCGAAGCGATTCTTGACGGAACGGATCAGCGTGTAACGGCTCGCCGGATCGTTCTCGAAGTACAACACCGTATCGACCATGTGTTCGACGACGCGGGGCCCCGCTATCGCACCCTCCTTGGTGACGTGTCCGATGACGAACACGGCAACCTCGCTCTGCTTGGCGAATTGCACGATGCGCCCGACGCACTCGCGCAGCTGCGCCACCGACCCGGGCGCAGACGGCAACTCCGTGCTCGACATCGTTTGTATCGAATCGACGACGAGTGCCCGCGCGCGCATCGCGACGGCCTGTTCCAGCACGTTTTCGAGCGACGTATCGGCCAACAGCTGCATGCCCTTCGCGGACAGACCCAGGCGCTGCGAGCGCTGCCCGATCTGGCGCAGGGACTCCTCGCCGGTCGCGTACAGCACATCCTGCGATCCCGACAGGTGCGCCGCGACCTGTTGCAGCAACGTCGATTTGCCGACGCCGGGATCCCCGCCGAGCAGGACGACCGCGCCCGGCACCAGGCCGCCACCGAGGACCCGATCGAATTCGTCGAAGCCGGTGGCGTGACGCAGTGTCAGATCGGCCGGCAGCGCGCCCAGCGGGGCGGCCTCGGCAGCGCGCCGCGCGCGCGCCGGCGCGATCCGCGCCTGGGTCAGCGTATTCCAGGCGAGGCATTCCGGACATTGTCCCGCCCACTTGACGCTGTGCGCGCCGCACTCGCTGCATACGTAGGCCGTTCGCGCTTTAGCCATCTGCAACTATCTGTTTTCTATAAATTTTATCGGACTCGACGGGTGTTCGCGGAGGACGGTGGGATCGGCGCCGCCGTCCCTTGCGCCGACGCGCCCAATAATAGCACCGGTTCCCGGAGCGGTTATTACATAAAAATGCCAACCCTATCTCATTTCGATCGACTGCCTTTTCCTATACTTTCCGACTCGAAACAGGGATTTAGCCGCGTTGACCTCTGCAAAAAAACAAAAACGCAACCGACTGATTGCGCTGAGTTTCGTCAGCGTGCTTTTGTTGTTGGTCTACGGCCCGCTGGCAAAGTGGTTCGCGGCCGCCGACCGCTTCGTGTACGACGAGCTGGCGGCGCACATGCCGAAGGCGCCGCTGGACAACGCCGTCATCGTCAGCATCGATCCGACCAACCTCGGTCACGCCGCGCTCCTGGATACGTACGGGCGCGTCGTCACGGTGCTGGCCCGCAGCAAGGTCAAACGCATCGTCATTACGGAGCCGCCCGATATCGCTCCCGCCGAAACCGTGCCCGGTTGGGCCGTGGCGATGACCGAGCAGGTTCCGGTCTACCTGCCGACGGGTACCCGACTGTCGGGTCTCGCGACGCGCGAAGGTTTCCTCGAATTGCATGCCGACCGCGACGGGGTATTGAGGCGATCGGCACTCTGGCAACTCAACAACGGCGTCATGTCGCCGTCGCTACCGCTTGCGGTAGCATTCGACGACAACGATGACAACGCCGCGCACGGGATGTCGGCCGAGACGGATGCGATCTACCTGTCGAACTATGCCGAACTGCCCCGGATCAACGTCGACGACCTGTTGCGCAGCAACGCCGACCTCGCGCCGCTCGAAGGGGCCACGGTTTTCGTCGACCATTCGCCGGAAATCGTCGGCGCCGCGGCGATGTTGCCGTCGGGACAATTCGTCACAGTGTCCGAGATTACCGCCTCCTTGCTGGCCGACGTAGAGCGCGGCCGGACCATCGAATCGCCCGCCTGGGCAGCTGCTCTCGAATGGCTTGCGCCGGTGCTGCTCGCGATTGCGGCGGTCCTCCTGATGCCGGACAGGACCCGCAAGGACATCGCGGTCCTCGCCGGCGTCGTCGTCGTCGGCCTGTTGCTGCTCGAAGCGCTCCTGCTCTATGTCCTGCACACGCGTGTCGACCTCGGCAGGGCAATGCTGATCTACCTCGGCGTCGCTGCACTCTGCGTGTGGCTGGTCGGCGACGCGAAGAAAGATGTCAAGGACGCCTTCAAGAAGGGATCGGACTTCCTCGCCGCCGGACGCCTGGAACCCGCGTTCGCCGAATTCCGGCGCTGCCCGCCCACGGAAACGATTGCGGCAGTGATGTACAAGCTGTCGCTGGCGTTCGAGCAACAGGCGAAACCCGAGCGCGCCGAAGCCGTGCTGGAGTGGATGAAGCGGACGCACGGGCCGGCTTCGATCCGGGAATCCGGGACCCCGCAGACTGACGGCGGACCGCAGCGGCTCGGACGCTACGTCATCGAACGCCGCATCGGCAAGGGCGCCATGGGCGCCGTGTATCTCGCGCGGGATCCGCGCATCAACCGGCCCGTGGCCCTGAAAGCCATACCGATCGAGAAGGAGTTCGAGGACGAGGAACTCAAGGAGGCGCGGCTGCGATTCTTCCGCGAGGCGGAATCCGCCGGCCGCCTGACGCACCCGAACATCATCACCGTGTTCGATGCGGGCGAGGACAAGGGACTCGCCTACATTGCCATGGAATACGTGCCGGGAATTCCGCTCAGGGCGTTCACGGATCCGAAGAAGCTGCTCGCGCCCAAACGCGCGCTGGAGCTGTGCGCCACGACCGCCGAGGCGCTGGACTACGCCCACAACCAGGGCGTAATCCACAGGGACATCAAGCCGGCGAACCTGATCTACAATCCGAAAGACGGGCTCCTGAAGATCACGGACTTCGGCGTCGCACGAATGACCGATAACAACAATACCAAGACCGGGATCGTGCTCGGCACGCCCATGTACATGTCGCCGGAACAGCTGGGCGCGGAGGAACTGACGGGCCACTCGGACTTGTTTTCCCTTGGTGTTACCCTATACGAACTCTTGGCTGGGGAAGTGCCCTTCAAGGCGACCAATATTGCCGTACTCATGACGAAAATAACGACGGAGGAGCCGGCGCCGATCTCCAAACGACGCGCCGGGATACCCCCCAGCGTGGACGCGGTCCTGGCCAAAGCACTGGCCAAACGTCCAGAAGACCGGTTCTCGTGCGGCGCCGAAATGGCTATCGCACTGCGTAACTGCGCAAGATTCTCATAGCCGGCACGGGTCCACCTCGAATAATGAAAACCCTCCGTGGAAAAATAGACTTCGCAGAGATCACCGACGTCGGGCGCGTCCGCGAACACAACGAGGACGCCATCGGCTCCAATCCCGATATCGGCCTGATGGTGCTCGCCGACGGCATGGGCGGTTATAACGCCGGCGAGGTCGCCAGCGGGATCGCCGTACAGATCGTCTCCGAACTCGCCGCGGAAGGTGCCGGACGGGAGAACCGGGACGAAGTCGACCCGCACAGCGGCATGATGCGGCAATCGATCGTGCTGCGGGATGCCGTCTACCGGGCGAACAAGATCATCTTCCAGACGGCCCAGAGCCAGACCCATTGTGAGGGCATGGGCACGACGATCGTCGCGTGCATGTTCTTCGACAACAAGGTGTCCATCGCCCACGTGGGCGATTCCCGGGCATACCGGCTGCGCGGCGGCCAGTTCGAGCAGCTCACCATGGACCATTCGCTCCTGCAGGAGCTGGTAGACCGCGGCTTCTATTCCGCCGAGGAGGCGCAGCGGTCCACCAACCGCAACTACGTCACCCGGGCCCTGGGGGTCGAGCCTACCGTGGAGGTCGAGGTCCACGAATACGACGTCCTGCCCGACGACGTCTACCTGCTGTGTTCGGACGGCCTGCCGGACATGGTCGAAGATGAGGACATTCACTTAACTATAAGCACTTTTAATGATAGTCTTGATGTCGTTGGTAAGCAGTTGATTGAATTGGCAAATGATCATGGCGGCCGAGACAACGTATCGTGATGCTCGCCCAGGTCGTCGCCTCCTTCGCGGCAAAAAAAGGCCTGTTCGTCAAACTTGCGAACTTGTTCCGCTCATGAGGGTGCAGGGGTTACTGGATTTCGCGGGACACCAGAGCGATTCGGCTGCCGTGCAGCCGGGGACCGCTGTTGTCCGGGGGCTTCCTGCTTGG
>CAVZRD010000011.1:0-358807 GCA_963777675.1 uncultured Gammaproteobacteria bacterium
AAACTCCACTACTCCGAAACGCTGCGGGTCAGTCACGGGATGTGCAAAAACGGTTGCACCCTCGGTTCTTGCATTTGCGGTCTGCAATAGACGGCTGAATCCTTGGCCATAGAAAATATTGTCACCAAGCACAAGACATACGCTCGCGCCGCCTATGAAATCTTCGCCAATTATGAACGCCTGGGCCAGGCCCTCCGGCTTTGGCTGCTCCGCATAGCTGATTCGCACACCGAACGAATCGCCATCCCCAAGTAAGCGCACGAATGCAGCTGCATCTTCAGGCGAAGTAATTACCAAGATGTCACGGATACCCGCAAGCATCAATACTGACAGCGGATAATAGATCATCGGCTTGTCGTAGATCGGCAGAAGCTGCTTCGACACTCCCTTCGTAATCGGATACAACCTCGTACCGCTTCCACCAGCGAGAACAATTCCTTTGCGTCTCATAACTTTTCTACTTCTAGTCGCTCCGAGATAATCTCGTCTATCACCCGATGTACTCCCAGAGTCCAATGCGGCATCAATAGGTCGAAAGTTGCCTGAGTCTTTGTGAGGTCTAGCCGAGAATTCTGAGGTCGCACTGCAATTCCCCCAAAGTCTTTCGTAGTGATCGGCTTGATTCCATCGTCAGAAAGCATCGCATGCCAGCCGAGTTCGCGGGCTGATAAGATGATAAACCGCGCGAATTCAAACCAAGTCGTGTGGCCACTCGCTGCAATATTGTACGTCCCGAAAAGACCATCCTTCGCGGAAGCGACCCGAAGTGCATGGGCGGTCACGTCAGCGATTAGTTCGGCTCCCGTTGGAGCGCCTATCTGATCGTTCACCACATCTAGCACTTTCCGTTCTTTAGACAGGCCAAGCATCGTTCTAACGAAGTTGGTTCGGCGCGCCGAATATACCCACGAAGTTCGAAAAATCAGGTGTCGGCACCGCGACGCGCGTATCGCTTCCTCACCTTGCCACTTTGTGGCCCCGTATACGTTCAATGGGCACGCCTTCGCATCCTCTGCGCGGGGGCAATCACCTTTCCCGTCAAAGACGTAGTCAGTGGAGAAATGAATCAACGTTGCTCCGTGCTCATTGGCCACGTGCGCCAGCACGGCCGGAGCCTCAGCATTCAGGAGTTCCGCGTGAGCTGGTTCCGACTCGGCCTTGTCGACATTGGTGTATGCGCCGGCGTTAATGATGATATCCGGAGTCACTGCTCGTACAGTATTCGGAAGTTCACCAAGCAGCTCCAGGTTTCCTGACAGGCCATTTGCGCCTCGCCGCTGCAGGGCGACAAGCTCACCCAAGGGTGCCAAAGCCCTCTGCAATTCCCAACCCACCTGGCCGTCACATCCAAATAGAAGAAGCTTCACTCGATGATGCCTCTGACGTTCGATTCGGGACCCTTGCCGTCACGGTATTCTCCACTTCGAACTCTCGACACCCACTCTGCATGGTCCAAATACCACTCTACGGTCTTTCGAAGTCCACTCTCGAAATTCTCACCAGGCTTCCATCCGAGTGTGCTGCGCACAAGCGAATCGTCTATGGCATATCGATAGTCGTGCCCGGGACGATCTGCAACAAAGGTTATAAGTTCTTCATGACTGCCGCTGGCACGTGGCGCCAATTCATCCAAAAGGCGACATATTGAGCGAACCACTTCCAGGTTCGTTCGTTCCGAGCGTCCTCCCAAATTGTATGTTCCGCCAACTTCTCCGCGATCGAGAATATATCGCAAGGCGCGGGCATGATCTTCAACATAGATCCAGTCTCGAATGTTCTCTCCACGCGCATAGACCGGTAGCGACAGCTCATCGATCGCCCTGGTGATTATCAGTGGAATCAGCTTCTCCGGGAATTGGTATGGACCGTAGTTATTGGAACAATTTGTTATCAGAGCTGGCAGGCCATATGTGCGCATCCATGCTCTGACGAGATGATCGCTGGATGCCTTACTGGCCGCGTACGGTGAACTTGGTGCATATGGTGCATTCTCGTTGAAGGGCGCATCCTCAGGGCCAAGGTCGCCAAATACCTCGTCTGTCGAGATGTGAAGAAAGCGAAAGTCCCGCCTCTGTGTCGTTGACAATTTGCTCCAGAAGTGGCGTGCCCCTTCCAGCATTACATACGTGCCATTAACATTCGTTTGTATGAATTCAGCGGGTCCGGCAATCGACCTATCTACATGAGACTAAGCCGCCAGATGTAGTACGCGGTCCGGACAATATTCTCGAAACACTCGCTCGATCTCTCGAAAGTCGCAGATATCGACATTTTCGAACTTGTGCTGCGGATCGTGACGCGCGTCGGACAGCGACTCCAGATTGCCTGCGTAAGTGAGCTTGTCAACGTTTACCACAACATGATTTGTCTCGGCCACGTACTGGCGAATCACCGCTGAACCTATAAATCCGGCACCTCCCGTCACCAGAATTCGCATATTGCATCTACTCCCTTCCACCTCAGCGTCCCAATTTCAATCAACCTCAAAAGTGCGCCGATACCCTCTCCGGTCCAACGGCTCTGCGGCCAATCTTTTCCCGTTCGAGGTTGACAAGGATCCAAAAAACCTGCGCAGGCTCGAAGCGCAAACTGTACTCCTGCCATTAAGCGGAAGTGCGAGACCCCAACTGGGCCCTGAGTGACAACCAATAACCTGGTGCATGCAGGTTGCACCGTTGCTTGCCAAGCGCAAATTTCACTCCAAGGGTTCGATCAAGTCGATCGAGCGCGTGAGCGGCCATCGGAAAGGAATGCCAGAAACAATCCTACGAACCCGCCGAAGGCGACTCCAAATATCATCAGTAGAAGCCTCTTCGGGCGAATCTTTTCTTTCGGCGCGACTGCAGGATCGATCACTCTGAATGAAAATTCTTTGTTGCCACGCGCCAACATCAGTTTCTGAAGCTCTGTTTCCATCAACCGCCCAATTGACTGTTGGATTGTCAGTAACTGAGTGCGTTGCAGCTCTATCTGAAGATAGTCAATATTTGCCTGCGCTTCTCGTAATGCCCGCTGGCGCATTTGTTCATTCAACCGGTCAATTAGCGCAGTTGCCCATTCAGAAGCTTGTTCAGGATTTGTCCATTCGACGGCAACTGTAACGAGATTGGTCTTGTCATCCTGTCGTACACTCAGAATTTTCTCATGGAAGTACTTCACGCCCTCCCGCATATCCGGCCAATCCTCCGGATCAGCATCTTTCCACTGCTCGCTCTGGGGGTCCCATCGTTCGGAAAATAGAACTGGCAACAAATTCAGATCTTCAATGAACTTTCTGGCAAACTGTCGCGACCGTAGGACTGCCAGCGGCTCGACCACGTTGCCATCCCCTGCACTGATGCCGGCCAAGCTCGCCAGACCCGTAAATTGCGCCGCAATACTTGAAGGCGCTTCCTCTTGGCTTGGAGCCAACAATACTTCGGAGCGGAACCATTCCGTGGCTAAGAACGCATACACTGCCGCAGCGGTACCAAAGAACAGTGTCGATGCAACCACATACCATTTTCTATTCCAGATGCGGCTTATCGAATCTCCAAGACTAATCTCAGACTCGAGAGCATTCAGGATACGAGTCTGAGGTACCACGTAGGCCAGCCTGACGCCCTGATCTTCTGTCGCACCGGATGATGATTCGGCGCCATTGTCGCCGTGCTCTTCATTCATTATTCATTCAATTTCCAAATGTATGAACGGCCGCAACGGCAATCGCTGCTTGGTAAACGATCTGCATCACGTTTGTCCAAAGTGTTAATGGCCGAATTCGATTCGTTTCAAGTGGGACCACAATGGTGTCGCCCGGCGCATCTCGTCCACTTCCGCTCCCAAACCACCTGGATGGCTTTCCGGCCACAACCGCGCCACTCGCCCGCACGACATAAATGAGCTTCTTGTCCGCACGGCGTGTCACGCCGCCACTCATAGTCGATATAGTCATCGCGCGACAGGCCGGGTTGATACAGATGTGACGTGTTCTGTTGGGCTTCGCCGATTACTGTCACTGAATGCGGGTCGCTTGGGCACAAGCAACTTGATCACCATCCCGAAGTTCGAGATCCAATGTGGTACTCTGTTCTTGTCCCGACGCCACGATTTGTCTAGGTCGATCACCAGTCGCCCGACAGCTTGTGTTTGGCGCAGTTGCTGCAACAACGCATTGGCCCGTGCGCAGCGAGTCTGCTGAGTCGCCTCCGCGTTCCTCGAGCGAGAGCGAAGTGATGTCGGCTTGGACGCGGTTGGCTAAGTCCGTTGAGTTTGCTCTTGCTCGCGCTTTCGCAGCGATTCCCGCAGAAAGATCGCGCCTTCCGGAAACGCCTCGATCCGTAAGGCCGCCAGCTCGGTCGAGCAATTGTCGCAAAGTCTCCCCCTGGCGGATGCGGTAGTCACCCGGGAACGTGATTTCTCCGTCCAATCTCACGGTCCATTGCGAATTCCAATCCGGCAAGCGGCTGATACGCAGGTTGTCATGTTCCTTGCAGCGCAATATCGGCCGTCGAATCGCCCTTAAGGATCCGTCGAGGTCGACTATCGACAATCTGAGTCTGCCGATAATCGTTGTCGATGATCTCATAACGCACCAACTCGGCATTCAGAGCGTATGCCTGCTCGGAGAGGCTGCCGCCTGCCCGAATCAGATCGCTGACTCGCATATCCGCCTCCAGCGGATACACTGCCCGGCGCCTTGACCTGGCCCGTGACGCTGACTTCGCGATAGGGCTTGCCATACTGCGACTGCAGTTCGAGTTCGTCGAGAATCGGCTGGACAATCCGTTGCCGTCCGAATTCGAGATTGAAAACGTAGATCGTGTCTCTCGGCTCCAAAACTACGTTTTCTTCGGACGCCGGGTCTCGCAATAGCAGCAGCGAGATTGGCCGAAAGTGCCGAAACACGTCGGTCTCCTCGCTCTCCCTGCGAATCAGGATATACTCCACTGTCCGCACCGGGCTGCAGCTCGTCTAGCGAATATCAGTGCGTCGGTCAACCGCATGCCTTCACGCCACTGTAGTGGACCCGGCCGATACACATGCCCAGCCAGAGTCACAGTGTCCTCCAGATCCGGCAACACTCGTGGAATCGTCAAGACATCGCCCTTGGCGCGCAACCATGGACGACGCGGCGGGCGCTGTCTGCATCGACGTCTAAAACGACACGATTGCTACCTGTTCGATACGTTCAATACGCGCGCCCCTCAGGGAAGGCGTCGGCTGAGAATCCACCGGCCAAGCTTAATGACATCGGCGACCGTCGCACCTTCTTCGTCTCATAAATAGCGGGACGTCTAACGGCGCCGCCCACACTGACCTGAGCGCCGACCGGGGGCACGAAAATGACGTCTCCCGGTTGCAGTCGTACGTCTTCGACGTATCACCATGCAACAGAGAGGTCATAAAGATCGAGTCTGCGTGACGACTTTCCCGGTGCGCTTCAGCTGTACGTCGCGCAAGCGTACCGATCGAACTGATACCACCACTTCGGTAGAGCGCACTGCTAGATTGTTGCGAGGCTTTCAACGACGTAAGATCCCGGACGATTCGCATCGCCAAGTACAAAAACGCGAATCGTCCGAAGCTGGCCCATCGTCACCGAAGACCTGAGTGCCAATCAACGTTTCCTTTACACGGCGATTTACGTCTTCGCGAAACTCGGAGAAAGGCAGACCAGCAACTGTCATTGGGCCGATTTCGGGGAGATTGAGTGTTCCGTCCCGCGTCACATCGAATTCATAGATGCCATTTACGTTACCAAATAGCTGGATGCGCACGGTATCGCCTGGTCCGAGCACATAGTCGGGCGGCACAGGACCTGTCATCGGAGGTTCGAAGCCGGCTTCCTGAGGCTTGAAAAGATCGTACCCAAAAGGCTGCAACGCCGCGGCGCCGGTTTCCTCCGTTTCCAGCAACCGCACGTCAATATCAAATGGCTCAAGCAATGACTCGGTGGCAAGCCGTCGTTGAATATCATCCTCGGTTAGTCCAAGCAACGGTATGGACTGCAGACCATAGAGCGAAAGCGCGCCCGTTATCGTCGAGCAAAAATGTGTGACTCCCGCGCAGCCGGCTCAATAATGGATCTTCTGCAATGTCGGCGAGTTGCTCGCGGAGTGAGCGAATCTTTCGGCGTAAGTGTCACGATCAGTGACTCACCGGCTTGGGCCTGGGCTTTCCCGTCTCCGGGTGCAGCGGCTTCGGAGGAGTCCGTCGGGGGCGTCGCCTCCTCCTCACGACAGGCTCAATCCTGTTTGAACTAGAATCTTTGGTTGACTGTTGCCGCAGCACCTTCAGCGCCTGTTCGCGCTCGCTGGCTGGCAACTGATCCAGCATCCGCTGTTGCTCGGCTGTGAACCCGGATACTTGTGCAATAGATGGAGCCGCCAGTAGCCAGATGAAAGTCACTGTTGCGACGATCATTAGCTATGCGCCGCAGACGACGGCCAGCTTGCCGAAAATCGTTTATGACTGACTGTTCATGTTAGTCCCCGCGATGCGCTTAAATGCTCCGCGACCGGCGGATTGTACCAGCGTTACCCGGCTCGGACAGATTCGGATTCAGTACGAGCTTCGCCATTGCAGATAGAACGGGCTTTACCATTACTCTCGTCCCGAGACGACGTCGTCGAGCTTCTCATAGCCCACGCTGCCCTCGATGACCCCAAACGGGAACGCGCGGCTGTAGGCGATGTCGATACTCGAGAGATCCTGTGGCAGTCGGCGTAAGCGAGTTGTAAGGGTCCGGCGGGCCGCCATCGTTTAGCGTTCCGCTACGTATCAGGGCGCGCCACTGCGTATCGCTGTCATTGACGAGGACGACACCCAACGTCGCCAGTTTCGCGTCGTTGTCGGCTCCGTGGCCGATGACGTATCCCCGGTACCGATATCCCGTCTGGTAGATCGAGTGATTGTATGCGCAGTTGTAGATCTCGTTCTTAAGCACATCGCAAGTCGTTCCGGCGAATTCCAGATATCCCCGCCATGACCAGCTACCGTGCTTGATGAACCCATTCATACTCAACGCCACCCATAGGCAAGAAACCGGCTCGGGAAGCCCCCCGCCTCATCCTCGCCGATGAACTGACCGTAGAGATCCGATCGGCGTCCCGAAGATCGGGGACCAGCGAAAGTCGACGCCTCCAAGCTGGTCCCCGGGCTCATCTGCCGGAGACAAATTGGCGCCGCGATTATCGTTGCCGATGATAAGGTCTCCGAACGTCGACAACCCGCAGGGTCGGCCGTCGCCGCACCACAGCGCGGTCCGCGAAATGCCGATTTCGAGCGAACGTGAGCGGCCGAAACGCGAAGCGCATGCCAAAGAAGCGCGTATTCGGCACCGCACGGTCTTTCTCAAGTTGTCCGAAAATCGCCGTGAAATCCCATGGCCCGATCCAACTCAGCCACTTGGTTTCGAAGGCATCCGTGAAAACCCGATCGATCACCAGCGCCGGAAAGGGACGCGCATTATCGGAGAGGATCAAACTACCGTCCCAGCCGGGGCCCCACCAGCGGTTCTGCGTGCTGGCCGCGACCGACCAATTGCCGAACATGAAGCCGACGAGACTGTCGTCGGCACGGAGTATCTGGTCGTCATCGCCCGCGTCGACGATCTGCACATTGACGTCGGCGCCGAACGTTTCGCCGACCCAATCCGCTCCCACGGATGCCTCCGCCCGACCGCGCGGCGTGTTTTGAAAAGAGCGGATGCGTGCACGATTATTGGATATTCCGAGCTCCGCATTGAATGTCAGCTCGTCCGTGCGCGTCTCCCAGCCGGCCCGCCGCTGCACGCGTCGCACGACGTCCAGGATCCCCGGCGGCTGCTTCGACAGGTCGGCATCGTTCAGGGATTCGAGGATCGGGCCCCAGGCGAGCGGCCAGCTCGTGATCGGGCCGGTGATGATGCCCGCGTCCGCCAGGCGCTGGATGTCGCTGCGCAATGCCGTGTCGCCGGCGGGGATATAGGGACCGGCCAGGGCGGAGGAAGCGATGAGCGTCAGTGTGATTGTTGTCAGGCGGCGCATCGGGAAATGGTAGCAGGTTGGGAGAGCGTGACAATTGCGGGTGTGATTGGATCGCGGCTGAAGCCGCTCCTACGGGTAGCCGAGGGATTTTGCTAGCGAGGCGGTCTTGTCCTTGACCCAGCTCGCTTGCTCGGCGGTCAGTACCTCGTGCCAGACGCCGTTTCTCGGGGCGATTTCACGACGGACCTGCGCCGCCCGCAGGGTCATGTTCTCGTCCTGTTCGAATTTGCCGTAGTTCGATTCGCCGGGCACAAGGAGATCCTCCTCCCAGGGGAGTTCAAGGAACTCGAGAATCCGCCGGAAAACTTCGGATGGGCGCTCGGTGAGCTCCTCGAAGCGGACAAGGTGGACATCCTCGCTTCCCGCGAGACGGGCCACGGCCTGATTGTCGACAATCCAGCGCCCGACACAGGCCTTGAGATCATCGAAGCGTCGATACAGCGATGCGACGTTGTCCAGCGGATTGCGGACAGTCAGGACCAATTTTGCGGACGGCACGACCCGACGGATGTTCCGCACGCACTGGACGTGCTTCGGCGTCTTCTCGACGACCATCGACTTTCCCGCGGCCTGCGCGAAGTAGTCCCAATCGGCGACGAGTCGCTTACTGCAAAGCACGCCGTTTTCCGGAAAGAACGCGTTGGTTTCGCGGCCGATCAGCAAGACCTCCGAATGATTGCCGAGCCTTGCCGCCGTCAGCGTCGTGCCGCTGTGGCCGCAACCGCACACGAAGACGAAGCGCGTCCGCGATTTGTGCGGCGTAACGAAGCGATTAGGCAGGCCCTGCCACGCGGCAAGCATGCGCTTTGCGAGCCACGTCGGCAGCCGCTCGAGATGCTCCTGGGCATACTTGCTACGGATCCGCACGGGCACCACTCATTCGCTGTCGAGATCCCCCGGATCGATATTGCATCAGGATACCGTGATCATGTATTGCGACCGGAATACTCTGAACCTCTTGCGAGGGATTTGCCGCTCTTCGAGAAAGTCCAGCACTGCACGTCGAACGGGAAAGCCGTCGGGCTCCCCCCAATCGAAATCGTCGCCGCAGAGCACGCCGTCGCACCTTATCCTGGAGTAGCAATTGCGAAGGTCTTCGAGGACGAACTCATAATAGTGATTGCCATCGATATAGACAAAATCGAAGAACGCCTCCGGAAACTCTTTGATGACATCCCTGGAATAGCCCCTGCGAATCTTGACATTGAGGCAATCCGCGAACCGGGTTATCACAGAATCGTGGATGTCGTCCATGTCCGTTTGAGATTTTGCCACCGAACCGCCGAACATCCGTTCCGGGAACTCTGATTGAAACGTCCAGGGGTCGATCAGATACAGCTCTTTGGGATTCAACGCCTCCAGCAGCACCGAGCTGAACTCGCCTTTCCAGACGCCGATTTCCGCGCCGACCGCATTTTTCGGCAAATGCCGCAGCAGGCGTTCCCTGGGACTCTTCAGCCCCATCGCCCTGGCAATAAGCGTCCTGACCCTCATCGATCGCTGGATCCGTCGGCGCCGGCACGACCGAATCCCAACCCGTGCGTCTGGATCCCCAAGCGCCGCTTGGCGAAATACCAGAGCAACCCGTTCCATAGCACGATCGAAGCCGCCGTTGCGAGCGCCGCACCGTTCATGCCGAAGGGCGGTATCAAGACGAGATTCAGTATGACGTTGCTGATCGCACCGATGGCCATGCCTCGCGCCGTGTCGCGTTCATTGCCGCTCATGTTAAGGAGGATACCAACTGAGCCGGCGCCGGCATTCGCCAACTGCCCCGCTGCGACGATCGCCAGCGCAACGTGGCCGGCTGCGAACGGGCTGCCGAACATACCGCGGAGGATGAACTCGCCGAAAAAGACGAATGCCAGGGCGACGGGCAACGCCGTGACGAGGCTGGCGCGTGCTCCGGCAGTGGCGACGCGTTGCAACGTCGCCATGTCGCCCAAGCGGTGCAGGCGCGCAAAGTGCGGCTCCACGACCATATTGACCGCTTGCAGGCCGAATACCACCAGGATGCCGCCCTGGATGACGACCCGGTAAATGCCGACCTGCTCGGCGCTGCGGAAGAGACCGAGCATCAGGATGTCGGTGTGTTGAATGACCAGCTGCATGCCGGTCATGATGGCCAGTGGAAAGACAGCTCGCCGCCATGCCTTGTCCTCGTAAGTGCGCTTCGTCGTCTCGCGCAGCGCGTCGGGACGGGACGCCCGAAGGATCAGGGCTCCCACGACGAACGCGACGAACGCCGCCAAGGCATGCAGGCCCATAGCATACGCCGCCGTCAAGCTGCCGGCGGGCAAGGCAAATGCAATGATCAGGCATGAAGCCGACCAGAAGTCCGGGGCGCAGTATCATGTCGGGGAGCTGGCCGGCCACTACCCGGTGCAAACCCCGGAGTGCCGCACCCCGCAGATTGCCGAGCAAGATGAACGGCACGAGCACGAGGCCCCAGGCAAACGCCAGCAATTCCGGGGCCTCGAAATGGCTCCTGAATACCCAGGCAAGTCCGCCCGCAATCGCGGCAAGCGCGACCGAAATTGCTGCGGTAACGGTGTTGCTCCAGTACCAGAGACCGCTCATCAGCGGCCAATCGCGATCGGCTTGCGCCTTGGCCGTCTCGCAACGACGAGATTGGGCAATCCGAATTGAGCCGGGATCGCCAGGATGGAGATCAGGGCAAGGACATAGGCGTACACGCCGTATCCTCCCGGCCCGAGGCTGCGCGCCAGGATCACCGCCAGCAGAAACGTCAGTGCCGTGGATACAAATTTGACGGCGACGCTGCCGCGCCACCGCGCAGGAGCTGCGCCTTCAGCCCTTCGCCGCTGAAGAGACCGGCAAAGGGGCGGTTCGGTTCGGGGGCAGTTGGCATGGGTACGGAGACGGCGTCGATCGCGGCTGAAGCCGCTCCTACGGATACTTTCCAATACGGGTCAGGAGGCTGCGGGTCGAGGGGTTCTCACTATTGGCCACGTTCTTCGCGAGCTTCTTGCCGAGCTCGACGCCCCACTGGTCGAAGGAGTCGATGCCCCAGATCACGCCCTGGACGAACACCTTGTGCTCGTACAGGGCGATCAGCTCGCCGAGCGTCTCCGGGTCGAGCTTCTCGAACAGGAGCGTATTCGATGGCCGGTTGCCCACGTGCAGCGCCAGGGCTCGAGGCCTTTCTCGTCGAAGCCGTCCATCAGCGCCTCGGACTGGGCGAGCAATTGGCGATGGCGAGGTCCTGCTGAGCCTGATCGCCGCCGGCGGACTTCGCCGGCAGCAGGAAATCGGCCGGCACGAGGCGGGTGCCCTGGTGCAGCAGCTGGAAGAAGGAGTGCTGGGCGTTGTTGCCGGTCTCGCCCCAGACCACCAGCCCGGTCTTGTACTTGACCGGCTGGCCGACATGTGCACCGCTTGCCGTTGGATTCCATTCGAGCTGCTGCAGGAAGGCCGGGAAGCGCTCGAGCCGATTGTCGTACGGCAGGATCGCCTGCGAGTCGGCGCCGAAGAAGTTGTTGTACCAGATCGCCGATCAGGGCCAGCGGTCACCGGCAGGTTCTCCGCCATCGGCGCGTGCCGGAAGTGCAGGTCCATCTGCCGGCCGCCGGCGAGCAGCTCGCGGAACTTGTCCATGCCGATGACCAGCGCCAGCGACAGGCCGACCGCCGACCACAGCGAGTAGCGCCCGCCGACCCAGTCCCAGAACCCGAAGCGGCGTTCCGGGTGGATGCCGAAGGCTCCATCGCGGCGTGGTTGGTCGAGGCCGCGACGAAGTGATCGCCGACCGCGTCCTTGCCCAGGCGTTCGACGATCCAGCGCCGTGCGGCGTTGCGTTGGTCATCGTCTCCTGGGTCGTGAAGGTCTTGGAGCACACGATGAACAGCGTCGTCGCCGGATCGAGCTGGCGTTTCAGGTCGGCGAGTTGCGTGCCGTCGACGTTGGACACGCTGTGGAATCGCATCCCGGAATGCCAGTGCGGACGCAGCGCGCGGCTCGCCATGACGGGGCCGAGGTCCGAGCCGCCGATGCCGATGTTGACGATTTCGGTGAGCCGATAACCCGTGCTGCCGGCGATCTTGCCCGCGTGCACGCCTTCGACGAACTCGTCCATCTTGGTCAGGACTTCCCAGACTTCCCGCACGCCGGGCGTGTCCAGCGCCACCGTGTCCGAGAGCTTGGCGCGCAGCGCGACGTGCAACGCCGGCCGGTCCTCGCTGCGGTTGATCGATTCGCCTGCGAACATCGCCTCGATCGCCGCCGGCACGCCGGCCTCCCCGGCCAGCCGGGCGAGGAGCTTCGCCGTCGTCGTGTCGAGATGGTTCTTCGAATAATCGAGCGTCAGCTTGTTCGCCGTGAGCGTGAAGCGCTCGGCCCGCTGCGGGTCAGCAGCGAACAAGCCGGCGAGTTTGGACTTGCTGATCTGCTTGCGATGGGCCTTGAGTGCCTCCCAGGCCGGCAGGTCGGTCGGGTAGCGCGCCGAAAGCTGCCTGTCGGTGTAGGACTTAAGCTTGTTTTTCGAGGTCGACGGCATAGAACTCAAGATACCAGTCGACGAACTTTTTCACACCTTCGGCGATCGGCGTCGAGGGGCTGTAACCGACGTCCCGCGCGAGCGCCTCGGTGTCGGCCCAGGTGTCCGGGACGTCGCCGGGCTGCAGCGGCAGCAGGTTCTTCTCGGCCTTCCTGCCGAGGTTCTCTTCGAGCACCTCGATGAAGCGCATCAGCTCGACGGGCTGCTGGTTGCCGATGTTGTAGAGCCGGTACGGCGCCCGGCTCGTGCCCGGATCCGGATCGGCCGGGTCCCAGTCCGGGTTCGGCTCGGCCGTGTGGTCCAGCGTGCGGACCACGCCCTCGACGATGTCGTCGACGTAGGTGAAGTCGCGCTTGTGATTGCCGTAGTTGAAGACGTCGATGGGCTTGCCCGCGAGGATGGCCTTCGTGAACATGAACAGCGCCATGTCCGGGCGGCCCCACGGGCCGTACACGGTGAAGAAGCGCAGGCCCGTCGTCGGCAGGCCGTAGAGGTTGCGAGTAGGTGTGCGCCATCAGCTCGTTGGCCTTCTTCGTCGCGGCGTAGAGGGTGAGCGGATGGTCGACGTTCTGGTGCACCGAGAACGGCATCGCCGTGTTCGCGCCGTAGACCGAGCTCGACGAGGCGTACACCAGATGCTCGACGTCGTGGTGGCGGCAGCCTTCGAGGACGTGCAGCGAGCCGACGACGTTGCTGTCGATGTAGGCGTGCGGATTCTCCAGCGAGTAGCGGACGCCGGCCTGGGCGGCCGAGGTGCGCTACCCTGTCGAACCCGTGTTCGGCGAACAGGGCTTCCATCGCGGCGCGGTCGGCGAGGTCGATGCGGGACATCGTGAAGCCCGGGTAATCGTCGAGGATCGCCGAGCGCGCGCTTCCTTCAGCGACGACGTCGTAGTAGTCGTTGAAGTTGTCGAGGCCGACGACCTCGTCGCCACGCTCGAGCAGGCGCTTGCGCAGTGAAGAAGCCGATGAAGCCGGCGGCGCCGGTGACGAGGATTTTCAAATTTTTCTACCTGTCTTGAATAGCATCCGTAGGAGCGGCTTCAGCCGCGATCCATTTCGCAGTTCATCACACCAATCGCGGCTGAAGCCGCTCCTACGGATGCGATTTTTACAAGCGGTCGTCGGATTCCGACGCCGGCAGCACGTATTTGACATCGTACAGCACGGCGCCCGGCTTGCCGTACGCGCGGATGCCCGCCGCGCCCAGTTCTTTGAACTGCCGGTGGGCGACGGCGATGACGACGACGTCGTAGGCGCCCGGCTCCGGCTCTTCGACCAGCGCGATGCCGTATTCATGCTTGGCTTCGTCGCGGTTCGACCCACGGGTCGTGGACGTCGACCTCGGCGTCCGTATGTCTGCAGTTCGCGAGACGATGTCCGACGACCTTGGAATTGCGCAGGTCCGGGCAGTTCTCCTTGAACGCGAGGCCGAGGATCAGGATCGCGTGCGCCGACCGGCTGGATCCGCTTGCCCAGCATCGCGCTTGATGACGCTGGCCGGCGACGTAAGCGGCCATGTTGTCGTTGATGCGCCGGCCGGCGAGGATCATCTGCGGGTGGTAGCCGAACTCCTGCGCCTTGTACGTCAGGTAATACGGGTCCACGCCGATGCAGTGGCCGCCGACCAGGCCCGGGCCGGAACGGCAGGAAGTTCCACTTCGTGCCGGCGGCCTCGAGCACCTCTTCGGTGTCGATACCGACGCGTTCGAAGATCATCGCCAGCTCGTTGATCAGCGCGATGTTGACGTCGCGCTGCGTGTTCTCGATGACCTTGGCCGCCTCGGCGACCTTGATGCTGGAGGCCTTGTACGTGCCGGCCGTGATAATCGTGCGGTATACCGAGTCGATGAAGTCGGCCGCTTCCGGCGTCGAGCCCGAGGTCACCTTCAGGATCGTCGGCAGACGGCTGCTGCCTTGTCGCCGGGATTGATGCGCTCGGGGCTGTAGCCGACGAAGAAGTCCTCGTTCAAACGCGAGCCCGGAGCCCTTCTCCAGGAGCGGCACGCAGAATTCCTCGGTCGCAGCCCGGATACACGGTCGATTCGAAGACGATCACGTCGCCCTTCTTGATGACCCCGCCCAGGGTCTCGCTGGCCTGTCGCAGGGGCTCGAGATCCGGCCGGTTGCCTTCGCCGATCGGCGTCGGCACGGTCACGACGTAGAAATTGCAACGCTTCGAGTGCACTCGGGATCGCTCGTGAAACGCAGTTGCTTCGCGCTACGAAGCTCCTCTTCCGATGTCTCGAGCGTGGAGTCGTGGCCGGCATCGAGTTCGGCGACACGCCTGGCCTTGACGTCGAAGCCGACGGTCGGGTAGCGCTTGCCGAATTCGACGGCGAGCGGCAGACCGACGTAGCCGAGGCCGATGATGCCGATTTTCAGTTTGTCGATATCGAAGGACATGGGTGCATCAATACCATAGGAAAGAGGGGATTACGTAGATACGCGTCTCAGGGTTATCGCGGCTGAAGCCGCTCCTACGGATTCCATTCAGGCCACGGCGGTTCATTAGCATCCGTAGGAGCGGCTTCAGCCGCGACCCGATCACCATTGGTACAATCGCGGTTCATAAGCACCCGTAGGAGCGGCTTCAGCCGCGATCCCTGCAATATCTTTACCCCAGGTACCACAGCGCCGCCAGGCCCGAGATGCTCATCGTGACCGTGTACGGCAGCGCCATCCACACCATGCGGCCGTAGGACAGGCGGATCAGCGGCGCCAGCGCCGAGGTCAGCAGGAACAGGAACGCAGCCTGGCCGTTCGGCGTCGCGACGCTCGGGATGTTCGTGCCGGTGTTGATCGCGACGGCCAGCGCGTCGTACTGGGTGCGATCGATCAGGCCCGCTTCGAAGATCTTGCTTACCTCGGTGATGTACACGGTCGCCACGAACACGTTGTCCGAGATCGACGACAGCAGGCCGTTCGCGATGTAGAACAGCGCCGCCTGCTCCTTGCCGTCGTGGTGCAGCACCCACTCGATGACCGGCGAGAACAGGTCCTGGTTGGCGATCACGGCGACGATCGCGAAGAACACGACGAGCAGCGCCGTAAACGGCAGCGCCTCCTCGAAGGCGTGGCCCAGGCGATGTTCCTCGGTCACGCCGTTGAACGCTGTCGCCAGCACGATGACCAGCAGGCCGACGATGCCGGGCGAGGCGAGATGGCGTCCGAGTGCGATGACGAGGATCACGGCGACGACGGCCTGCACGCCGATGGTCAGGCTCTCGGCCTTCGTGCGCCGACTCGTCATCTCGCGGTCGTACTCCAGCAATACGTCGCGCACCGCCGGCGTCAGCGTCGCGCCATAGCTGAAGGCTTTGGTCACCTCGAGCAGCACGCAGGTCGCGAGCCCCACCACGAGCACCGGCATCGACACGTGCGCCACCTCGCGGAAGAACTGCATGAAGTCCCAGCCGCATGACTTCGCCGATCAAGAGGTTCTGCGGCTCGCCGACCAGCGTCGTGACGCCGCCGAGCGCCGTGCCCACCGCCGCGTGCATCATCAGGTTGCGCAGGAAGCCGCGGAACTGCACCAGGTCCTCGTGGTGCAGCTCGATGACCTCGTCGTCCGTCGACGGGTCGTGGTCGTGATCGATATTTCTTGCCGGACGCGAACTTGTGATAGACGCCGTAGAAACCGATTGCGACAGAGATGACGACCGCCGTCACGGTCAGTGCATCGAGGAACGCGGACAGGAATGCGCCGGCGAAACAGAACATCAGCGACAGCAGGATCTTCGAGCGCACGCCCAGCAGGATCTTCGTGAAACGTATACAGCAGCATCTCGCGCAGGAAGTAGATGCCGGCGACCATGAACATCAGCAGCAGGATGACCGGGAAGTTCACGACCGCTTCGTGGTACACCATCTCCGGCGTCGCCAGCCCGATGATGATCGCCTCCACCGCCAGCAGGCCGCCGGGCTGCAGCGGGTAGCAGCGCAACGCCATCGCGAGCGTGAAGATGAACTCGAGCACCAGCGCCCAGCCGGCCACGAAGGGGCTGAGCTGGGCCAGGATCGGGTTCAGGATCAGGAAGCCGACGATCGTCAGTTTGTACCAGTGCGGCGAGTTGCCCAGGAAATTGGAGCGCAGGGCTGCGGCAAGGGATTGCGCCATTCGTTCTTGTCCTCGTCTGCAGAACCGGCGATTCTAGACGGTTTGGGCGGGAATCGATAGGCGCCGGACGCGGGTTTATCGCGGCACAAATCGCGGCTGAAGCCGCTCCTACGGATGCTTTGCCGGAATTCAGGTAATGATCGCGGCCGAAGCCGCTCCTGCGGATGCTTTGCCGGAATTCAGGTAATGATCGCGGCTGCAAGTCCGACAGATGTGCCTGAGCGCGATGCTATTTCGCCGACGTGCCCGGATCAGAATCCGTAGGAGCGGCTTCAGCCGCGATCCGACCGATCCCACACCGGGGTGGTGTGCTCGCGTATCTTGTCGAGGATCGCCTCGTGTGCGGCACGCTCGGCTGCGGTGGCCTTTATGACGACCAGTTTGAGGTCGCCGCGGGCACGCCGCTCGCGCAGCGCGTCACCGGCGTCGGCGCCGTCGTCGGTACCGAGATCGGGGTCGAGCGACAGCGCGGTCTGTCCGCCGGTCATGGCGAGATACACGCGCGCGAGCAGTTCGGCGTCGATGAGCGCGCCGTGCACGTCGCGACGCGAGGCGTCGACCTCGTAGCGCTTGCAGAGTGCGTCGAGGCTGTTGCGCTGGCCGGGGTGCAGCTTGCGCGCCAGCGTCAGCGTGTCGAGCACGGTCGCGTAGCGCGAGATCTTCGGCTCGGGATGTTCAATGAGCCTGAGCTCGTGTTCGAGGAAGCCGATGTCGAAGTCGGCGTTGTGGATCA
The DNA here is from genome assembly GCA_963777675.1 of uncultured Gammaproteobacteria bacterium. Classification (GTDB taxonomy): domain Bacteria; phylum Pseudomonadota; class Gammaproteobacteria; order Steroidobacterales; family Woeseiaceae; genus UBA1847. The sequence continues at coordinate 17,379 of CAVZRD010000011.1, forward strand.
CGAGCTCGGCGTCCTTGACGAACTCGAGCAGCTCGTCGACGATCTCGGCGAAGCGCGGCGCGGTTTCGAGGTCCTCGCGGCGGATGCCGTGCACGGCCTCGGCGCCCTGGTCGATGTCGCGTTCCGGATTGAGGAAGCGGTGGAACTCGCGGCCGGTCAGGCGCCGGTTGACGAGTTCGATGGCACCGATCTCGATGATGCGATGGCCGCTGCCCGGCGAGAGGCCGGTGGTCTCGGTGTCGAGGACGATCTGGCGCATCAGGTTATTGGAACATATTTGTCGCCCGCTGGGGCGGGCTCCTACAGGGCGATGGGTAAAGGCGTGTCTTGTAGGAGCCCGCCCCAGCGGGCGATAACCTCACAGCTCGTCGATGCCGCGATTGGCGAGCGCATCCGCTTCCTCGTTGCCGGGATCGCCGTCGTGGCCTTTCACCCAGCGCCATTCGATCCGGTGGCGGCTCTGCGCTTCGTCCAGCGCCTGCCACAGGTCCCGGTTCTTGACCGGCTTCTTCGCGGCCGTCTTCCAGTCGCGCGCCTTCCAGTTCGCCAGCCACTCGGTGATGCCGTGCATGACGTACTTCGAATCGGTGTGCAGCACGACCTGCTGCGGGCCCTTGAGCGCGTTCAGCGCCTCGATGACGGCCGTCAGTTCCATGCGATTGTTGGTGGTCTCGGGCTCGCCGCCGCATAGGCGCTTGCGATGCCGGCCCGCGATCAGGAGCGCGCCCCAGCCGCCCGGCCCCGGGTTGCCGCGGCAGGCGCCGTCGGTGTAGATCTCAACTCTTCGGGTCAAAACGGATGCGGGAGACGCGGTTGGTGGTGGTGCCGGCCAGGCCGCCGACGACCTTGGTCTTGTGCCGCCATTGCGGACGCACCGGCGTCAGCGGGACGACCCGTTTCTGCGCCGTGAGCATGTAGCAGGCCGCGAATTCCGGCCACCAGCGCTGGCCCCGCGCCTCCCAGCGCGGCGAGAGCTTGCGGCGCTTGCCCGGCAGCGGCCAGCGGAAGAAATAGCGGGTGATGCCGTGGATCTGCATGTCCAGCAGCTGCAGCCAGTCGCGCAGGCGCCGTTCCGGAACGAGGAAATCCGCGCCCGGCGGCAGCCCGGCACCGGGGACCAGCCGGCGGATGCCCCACAGGCCGCCGGTCTTGAAGCCGAGGATTACGAGGTGGCCGTGCGCGGTCAGCACGCGGTCGACCTCGCGCAGGATCGCGTGTGGCCGGTCGCTGTAGTCGAGGACGTGCGGCAGCAGCACGCAGTCCACCGAGTTGTTCGCGAGCGGCAGGCGATGCAGCAGCCCGACGGCCGAGATGCCCTCGCCCGGCGTCTGCTCGATCAGCGCCTTGCGCTGCGTGCGGGCGTGCCGCAGGAAGGTCTGCGCGCCGCCCCACAGGCCGAGCTGCACGCACTCCTCGCCGAAGATGCCGTCGAGCGCCTCCTCGACGTTGCGACTCTCGGCGGCGAGCAGCGCTTCGCCGAGCGGCGAGGCCAGCCACTGCCGCGCCACGGCGGGGAAATGTGCGCTCGTTTCCATGGCTTCGTCTCGCGTCACGTCCTGCGTCACAATTTCGGGCCGGGCACTTGCGCCGCGGCGCGCGCCCGGTAGGATAGCCCGATGCCTTCCTTCCAGTCGCGATTATCGCAAAGATTCCGGGTGCTTGGCGCCACGATCGTCACGATTCTGCTGGCCGGCAGCGCCGCCGCGGAGCCCCAGGAGCGAGCGTTCGTCGCCTCGGCCGGACAGAAGGAAGCCCCCAGCCTGACCCTGATCTCGCCGCTGGACGGCCTCTGGGATCGCCTGGAGACCGTCGAGCCGGCTACGGACGACCTGCTGGTGCGGCTGCGCTACGGCTTCGGGCTGCCGGCAGAGACCGACAACCCCCGGGTCCGCACCGAGCGCGACTGGTTCGTCGCCCACCCCGACTACCTCGACCGCGTGTTCACCCGCGCCCGGCTGTACCTGCCCTACATCACCTCCCAGCTCGAGGAGCGCGGGATGCCGCTCGAGCTCGCGCTGCTGCCGGTGGTCGAAAGCGCCTACGACCCGTTCGCCTACTCCCACGGCCGCGCCGCCGGCCTGTGGCAGATGATCCCCGGCACGGGCCGCCGCTACGGCCTCAAGCAGAACTGGTGGTACGACGGCCGCCGCGACGTGGTCGACTCCACGCGCGCCGCGCTGGACTACTTCCAGCACCTCTACGAGTTCAACGAGGGCGACTGGCTGAACGCGATCGCCTCGTACAACTCCGGCGAGGGCAACGTGCGCCGTGCCATGATGCGCAACCGCAACGCCGGCAAGCCCGACGACTTCTGGCACCTGCACCTGTCGCGCGAGACCACCACCTACGTGCCGCGCCTGCTGGCACTCGCGGACATCGTCCGTGACCCGGAACGCTACGGCGTCACCCTGCCCCATATCGCCGACGAGGAACAGTTCGCCGTCGCCGACGTCGGCTCGCAGATCGACCTCGCGGTCGCCGCCGAGCTTGCCGGCGTCGACGTCGACACGATCTATACCTACAACCCCGGTTACAACCGCTGGTCCACCGACCCGAACGGTCCGTACCGGCTCGCGCTGCCGGTCGACGCCTACGACGCGTTCACCGAAGCGATCGCCGACGTGCCCGCGAGCGAGCGCGTGCGCTGGAAACGCCACAAGGTCGGCAACGGCGAGACGATCTCGGAGATCGCACTCAAGTACCACACGACGGTCCCCGAGATCCGCGCCGCCAACAACCTGCGCGGCAACACGATCCGTGCCGGTCACTACCTGATGATCCCGGTCGCGACCAAGCCGCTGTCCGCCTACGTGAAGAGCGCCGACGCGCGGCTTACGAAGACGCAGAATACGGCGCACGCGGCGAACCGTGTCGAACACACGGTCGCGAACGGCGAGAGTTTCTGGACCATCAGCCAGCGTTACCACGTCACGACGCGCCAGCTGGCCGCCTGGAACGGCATGGCGCCCGGCGACACGCTGCCGGTCGGCCGCACGCTCGTCGTCTGGACCAACGCCGCCGTGACACCGCGCACCTCGCCGACGGCGGCGCTCGGCAACACGACGCGCAAGCTGCACTACACCGTGCGCAGCGGCGACTCGCTGTACCTGATCGCGAACAAGTTCCGCGTCACGATCTCCCAGATCGCGCGCTGGAACAACATCGACACGAAAAAAATCCTGAGGCCGGGGCAGACGTTGACGATGTACGTCGACGTGACCCGCCAATCGAGTTGATTAAAGTCGATCGCGGCTGAAGCCGCTCCTACGGATGCTATAACACCGCAGCGTTCGATGAGAATCCGTAGGAGCGGCTTCAGCCGCGATCCATCCACAGACGAATCTCAATTAGAATTCGTAGGAGCGGCTTCAGCCGCGATCCAATCACGGACCGATCTGATTTAGAATCCGCAGGAGCGACTTCAGCCGCGACAACCAAGGGGAAGAATCTATGGGCTTCATGGCCGGCAAGCGGGCGCTGATCGTCGGCGTCGCGAGCGACCGATCGATCGCCACGGGCATCGCCGAGGCGTTCGCGCGCGAGGGCGCCGAACTCGCCTTCACCTACCAGAACGACAAGCTCAAGAGCCGCGTCACCCGGCTGGCGGAGCGGCTCGATGCGGACCCGAAGCTGTGCTTCCCCTGCGACGTCTCCGTCGACGCGGAGATCGAGGCGGTATTCGAGCAGCTCGGCAAGCGCTGGGACGGCCTCGACGTGCTCGTGCACTCGGTCGGCTACGCGCCCCGCGACCAGCTCGAGGGCGGTTTCACCGAGGCGGTGACGCGTGAGGGCTTCCGGATCTCGCACGACATTTCGGCGTACAGCCTCGCGGCGCTGACCAAGGCGGCGCTGCCGATGCTGCGCGGCCGTAACGCGGCCGTGCTGACGCTGACCTACAACGCGGCGGTGCGGGTCGTGCCGAACTACAACGTCATGGGCCTGGCCAAGGCGAGCCTGGAGTCCTGCATGCGTTTCCTCGCCGCGGACCTCGGCCCGCTCGGCATCCGCGTCAACGCCATCTCGGCGGGCCCGGTAAAGACGCTCGCGGCCGCCGGCATCGGCGGCTTTCGCAAGATGCTCGCCTACGCCGAGAAATCGGCGCCGCTCAGGCGCACGGTGACGATCGACGAGATCGGCAACGTGGCGGCGTTCCTGTGTTCCGATCTCGCCAGCGGGATCACCGGCGAGACGACGTTCGTCGACGCCGGATCGAACATCATGGCGATGGTCCTGGACGAGGATCCGGAATAGCACGATTTATCGCGGCTGAAGCCGCTCCTACGGCTGCTATTACACCGCAGTGGTCGATTAGCAGCCGTAGGAGCGGCTTCAGCCGCGATTCGTCGTCAAAGCGACGTTGGTCTCTTCCCCGTCCAGGCGTGCGACGATGGTCGCGCAGGCGGCATCGCCCCAGATGTTGACGCTGGTGCGCGCCATGTCCAGCACGCGATCGAACACCAGCAGCACGCCGAGCGCCTCCAGCGGCAAGCCCACCGCGTTGAGGATGATCGCGATGGCGACCAGCGAGGCCGACGGCACGCCCGCCACGCCGACCGAGGTCAGCAGCGCGATGGACACGATCGCGAACTGGGTGGCGAAACTCAGGTCCACGCCGTAGGCCTGGGCGATGAAGATCGCCGCCGCGCACTCGTACAGCGCCGTGCCGTTCATGTTCACGGTGGCGCCCAGCGGCAGCACGAAACTCGACACCTTGTTCGAGACGCCGACGTTTTCCTCCACGCACTCCATCGTCACCGGCAGCGTCGCCGACGATGACGCGGTCGAGAACGCGGTCAGCATCGCCTGCGCGAGTCCGCGCATCGTCCGGTACGGCCGCACGCGGCCGACGAAACGCAGCAAGATCGGCAGCGTTACGAACGCGTGGATCGCGAGCGCGGACAGCACCACCAGCGCGAACACGGCCAGCGGACCGGTCGCCCTGTAGCCCGCCTTCGCGATCACGCCGGCGACGAGTCCGAACACACCGATCGGCGCGAACTTCATGATCCACTCGGTCATGCGCATCATGACGTGGAACACGGCGTCCCAGAACGCGTACAGGGGCCCGGCGTACTGATCGTCAAGGCGGGTCATGAAATAGCCGAACAGGATGGCGAAGAAGATCACGCCGAGCATCTGCCCCTCCACCGCGGCCGCGAAGATGTTCGGCGGCACCATGCGCTGGAAGATGTTGGCGACGTCGGAGAGCCCGGTGCCCTCCACCGCCTTCTCGAAGCCGGTCGTCGAGGCGTGCAGCGCCAGCAGGTCTTTCGCCGGTTCGCCGTCGACGTAGCCGGGGCCGACCAGGTTGACGAGCACGAGCCCGAGCACGATAGCGCTCAGCGTCGTCGCCGCATAGAACAGCAGCGTGCGGCCGCCGAGCGCCCCGAGATTACCTCCCGAACCGATCCCGGCGACGCCGACGATGATCGAGGAAAGGATCAGCGGCACGATGATCATCTTCAGGGCATTGAGGAAGATCGTGCCGATGTAGGCGAAGATCGCGATGTAAGTGACGCCGAAGATCGTCGGTTCGGCGCCGCTGGCCGCATTGGCTTCGAACACGAAGCCGCCGGCGATCGCGGCGAGGATAATGGCGATGAGGATTTGCCAGTGGAGCTCGAGCTTGCGCATGGGTTTTCCTCTTCAGCAGGTCGCGGCTGAAGCCGCTCCTACGGATGCTGTTTTGCCGCTGCGGCGTGTCACTATCGCGGCTGAAGCCGCTCCTACGGATGCTGTTCCACCGCCGTGGCCGGACCAGAATCCGTAGGAGCGGCTTCAGCCGCGATCATTCTCCCCCAACTCGAACGGCACCCCGGCAATGGCGTTCCCTACTGCAATACCTGCTCGGTCAGCGCGTCCTTGGAAATCACGACGTCGGCCTTTTCGTACATGGCCTGTACGAAGGCCTGGTAATCCGCCTCGCCCTCCTGCTGCACCAGCTGCCGTTTGCCGGCGTCGCGGTCGGCGAGCGGGATAGACTCGGGCCGGCCGGGCACGACCCCATCGAGGCTGTATATCGCGTAACCGCCCCCGGGCATCGCTACCTTGTCGCGCACCGGCGTGTCACCCGCCGGTTTGCGCGCTTCGAAGACCGCCGTCAGCACGGTCGGCTCGAGATCCTTGTCCTGGCGCCCGACGAGTTTGGGTGCCTCGACGACAGCGCCGGCCGCCTCGCCGGCCGCGGCAAAACTCTTCCCCGCGGCAAGCGACGCCAGCATCTTGTCCGAGCGCTCGGATATGATGGCCGTCGCCTTCTCCTTGCGGACCGCCTCGACGATCTGGTCGCGCACGGCTTCCAGCGGCTCGCGCGCCGCTTCATGATGCGCGGTGACCTTGAAGATGGCCGATCGGTTGTTGTCCATCTCGACGAGGTCCGAAACCTGGCCGTCGTTCAGTACCCGCGAGTCGAAAATTGCGTCGATCGCCGCCTGGTTGTTGCCGATCGGACCGCCACCGGAACGCGTGATGCCGGTCGCCGTCTGGATGGGCAGACCGGTGGCATCCGAGATCGATTGCATGTCGGGTTTCTCGAACAGGGCGTCCGACATGCGCCGCTCGAGCTCCCGATAGGCATCCTCGGACTTGCTCTCCCGGAGCTCGTTGAGTAACTCGCTACGCACCTGGTCGAACGGCAAAGGCCCGCGCTCGAGGATCTTGTCGAGCTTTACGACGTGATAGCCGAAATCGCTCTCGACCGGGCCGCGGATCTCGCCTTCGGTCATCGAGAAGATCGCGTCGCCGAGCGCGTCCGGCAACTGGGAGCGCGTCAGTGCGCCGAGATCGCCGCCGTTTGGCGCCGTGCCGCCGTCCTTCGAATAGGTCCGCGCCAGGTCGGCGAACGGCTCGCCGGCCTTCGCCCTGGCCAGCAACTCCTCCGCCTTGGCGCGGGCGGCGTCCTTGTCGTCGCCGAACGGGATCAGGATGTGGCGGGCTTCGCGTTCCTCGTCCCGCAGAAACCGGCTCTTCTCCGACTCGTAATAGGCCTTGAGCTCGTCGTCGCTGATGTCGATGGACTTGGCGACCTCGTCGCGGTTCACCTCGATCATCTCGATATCGGCGCTCTCCGGCGTCATATACAAGGTCTCGTTGTCGTTGTAGTACGCCTCGATCTCGTCGTCGCCGACCTCGACGGTTTTCGCAACCGCGTCGAGATCGAATGTCGCGATTTGCACCTGCCGCTGTTCGGCCACCAGGTTCAGGTAGCGCCGGAATTGCGCCGGCGTGACGATGGCCGTCGCGGCGACCGCACGCCGTAACTGGTCCACCCGCATGGCATGGCGCTGGCGGGCCTCGAACTCCTTCGGCGTGAGGGCGTTCTGCGACAGCACGCTGCGATACGTCTCCATGTCGAACTTGCCGTCGACCTGGAAGTTGGGCACTTGCTCGATCGTGTCCATGAGCTCCTTGTCGGAGATGTGGTAGCCCTTGTCGGCCAGGTGCAGCTCGACGAGGCGGTCACGCACCATCGAATCGAGGAGCTGGCGGCGCAGTTCGACGCGGTACTGGTCGGGGAGCTTCGCCAGCTGGGGATTGCGCTGCAACTGGTCCCGGTAGGCCTGCTCGAAACCGTTCATGCTGATCTCGCTGCCGTCGACCTTGGCCGCGTACGGATTGCTGATGAAGGGCAGGTTCTGGACGCCGAAGAACATGAACGGGATCAGGATCAGCCCCATGATGACGGCGGCGACGCCCCCGGTCAGCCTTTCGCGAATCGTTTGCAGCATGATGTTTTTCGGGAAATTTCGAGGCGAGGGATTCTACGTCAGGCAAGGGGTAATGTGTAGGCGAGGATCGCGGCTGAAGCCGCTCCTACGGATGCTGATCCGAGGTCGGCGCCGGATTGGAATCCGTAGGAGCGGCTTCAGCCGCGATAAGCCGGACAAAAAAATACGGGGCCCTGCACGGGCCCCGCATTTTTTGTCTGGCGGAGTGGACGGGACTCGAACCCGCGACCCCCGGCGTGACAGGCCGGTATTCTAACCAGCTGAACTACCACTCCGAACCTTGGTGGGTGCTGACGGGATCGAACCGCCGACCCTCGCCTTGTAAGGGCGACGCTCTACCAGCTGAGCTAAGCACCCGAAACCTCTGCGGCGATGCCCGGCAAATGCGATCGCGGCTGAAGCCGCTCCTACGGATGCTGATCTGGCACCGTGGCTGGATCGGTATCTGTAGGAGCGGCTTCAGCCGCGACCCAACGTATCAATCCGCGACAGCATCTGCAGGAGCGGCTTTACCCCCGCCATGGGGGTGAAGCCGCGACCGGCGCTGTCAATCAGCTGCCCCGCCCGAAGGGCGCGCTAGTTTACGGCATCCTTCAGGGCTTTGCCAGCCTTGAAACCCGGCACATTGCTCGCCGCGATGTGTATCGCTGCACCGGTCCTGGGGTTGCGGCCCATCCGCGCCGCACGCGCCTTCACCGAGAATGTTCCGAAGCCCACGAGCGAGACCGAACCGCCGCCCGCGAGGGTTTTCGTAATCGCATCAAGCACGCCATCGACCGCTTTCGTTGCGTCCGAACGCGACAGCCCTGCCGCTCCGGCCACTGCGTCTACCAGTTCTCCCTTGTTCATGCTTTCACCCTTGCAGATTGATTGAGGATCCAAATGCGGTTGCCCGCATACCCGAAACGCCCGATCGAACAGTGCCGGGCGACTGCATCAATCCAGCGAACTCTACATCGAGTCGCAATCCGCTGAATCGCCGGGCGGGTCTCCGTGCACCCCCGCACGGCTGCGATGCTTATACCAAGCGGCAAAAACACCGTCAACAAAGCGGCTGCGACGCGGCTCCCGACGGTTCAGTGCGGGCGGACGACGTCTTCCGCTTTGGGCTCCTTCTCGGCGGTCTTCGGCTTGCTCTCGCTCTCGCCGGTTTGTGCTTCGGGAACGGGCATGTGCTGCAGTGCACGCTCGAGCACCTCGTCGATCCATTTCACTGGAACTATCGAGAGCTTGTCTTTGATGTTCTTGGGGATTTCCGCGAGGTCCTTCTCGTTCTCGAGCGGTATCAAAACGGTCGACATGCCGCCCCTGTGTGCCGCCAGCAACTTCTCTTTCAGGCCGCCGATCGGCAACACTTCGCCACGCAGAGTGATCTCTCCGGTCATCGCCACATCGCTCTTCACGGGGATGTCGGTTAATGACGACACCAGCGCCGTGCACATGCCGACTCCCGCACTCGGACCGTCCTTCGGCGTCGCGCCTTCGGGCACGTGGATGTGCACGTCGAGCTTCTGGTAGAAGTCCTCTTCGATCCCCAGGATCTTGGCGCGGCTGCGGACTACCGTCATCGCCGCCTGGATCGATTCGGTCATTACTTCGCCGAGTTGTCCCGTGTAACTGTGCTTGCCCTTGCCCGGCACGACCGCTGCCTCGATCGTCAGCAGCTCGCCGCCGACCTCGGTCCACGCGAGACCCGTCACCTGGCCCACCTGGTCGTTCTCTTCGGCCTTGCCGTAGCGGAAGCGACGCACGCCGAGATACTTTTCGAGACTCTTCGGGGTCACCGAACGGCGCCGCTTGCGCGGCTTCAGGAGTTGCGACTTGACGATCTTGCGGCAGATCTTCGAGATCTCGCGTTCGAGGTTGCGCACGCCGGATTCACGCGTGTAGTGCTGGATGATGTCGAGCACCGCACTCGGCGAGATGTGCAGTTCGTCTTCCTCCAGCCCGTTCTCCTTCATCTGTTTCGGGATGAGGTAGCGCTGTGCGATGTTGAGTTTCTCGTCCTCGGTGTAACCGGGGATGCGGATCACTTCCATGCGATCGAGCAGCGGTGCCGGGATGTTGAGGCTGTTCGCGGTGCAGACGAACATGACGTCGGACAGGTCGAAGTCGACTTCGAGGTAATGATCCTGGAACGTCGAGTTCTGTTCCGGGTCGAGCACCTCGAGCAGTGCCGACGACGGATCGCCGCGGAAATCCATCGCCATCTTGTCGACTTCGTCGAGCAGGAACAGCGGATTCCTCACGCCGACCTTGCCGAGATTCTGCACGATCTTGCCGGGCATCGAACCGATGTACGTGCGCCGGTGACCGCGGATCTCGGCCTCGTCGCGCACGCCGCCGAGCGACATGCGCACGAACTTGCGGTTCGTGGCCCGCGCGATGCTCTGGCCCAGCGAGGTCTTGCCGACGCCCGGGGGCCCGACGAGGCACAGGATGGGGCCCTTCAGGCGCCGCACGCGCTGCTGCACGGCGAGGTATTCGAGGATGCGCTCCTTGACGCGCTCGAGCCCGTAGTGATCCGCCTCGAGCACCTCTTCGGCGCGCTTCAAGTCCTTGAAGACCTTGCTGCGCTTCTTCCAGGGCGCCTTCAGCAGCCAGTCGATGTAGTTGCGGACGACGGTCGCCTCGGCGGACATCGGCGACATCAGCTTGAGCTTGTTCAGTTCCGAGGTGGCCTTGTCGCGCGCCTCCTTCGACATGCCCGCCTTCTCGATGCGGTTCTCGAGATCGGCCAGCTCGTTCGGCGCGTCCTCGATCTCGCCGAGCTCCTTCTGGATCGCCTTCATCTGTTCGTTGAGGTAGTACTCGCGCTGGCTCTTCTCCATCTGCTGCTTGACGCGGCCGCGGATGCGTTTCTCGATCTGCAGCACGTCGATCTCGCCCTCGATGATGCCGAGCACCTGCTCGAGGCGTGACTTGACGTCCTGGATCTCGAGGATGCGCTGCTTCTCGGAGAGCTTGAGCGCCATGTGCGCCGCGACGGTGTCGGCGAGCCGGCCCGGCTCGTCGATGCCCGACAGCGAGGTGAGGATCTCGGGCGGCACCTTCTTGTTCAGTTTCACGTACTGTTCGAACTGGGCGATGATCGAGCGCACGAGCACGTCGATCTCACGCTCGTCGTGACGATCTTCTTCGCCGAGCAGCGTGATCTCGGCGGAGAAATGGTCGCCGACGTTGATGCGGTCGATCAGTGCGCGCTCCGCACCCTCGACGAGCACCTTGACCGTGCCGTCGGGCAGCTTCAGGAGCTGCAGGATCGTCGCCAGCGTGCCGACTTCGTACAGGTCCGAGGGCTGCGGGCTGTCCAGGTCCGCCGCCTTCTGGGCGACCAGGAGAATCCGTTTGCCGGCGCCCATCGCCTTGTCGAGGGCCACGATCGACTTGTCGCGGCCGACGAACAGCGGGATGACCATATGCGGATATACGACCACATCGCGCAGCGGCAGCACCGGTACGCCGGACTGGTCGGCGGGGGATTCCGATTCGGGGTTCAATTCGTGCTCAGACACGGCTTCACCTCATAAGCGTCGCGGCCACGGATGTGCGTCCGAAACCTTCGAAATCAAGTATTGCTTTTGCCCAGGCGAACCGTCTGGATTGCTTCGCTTCGCTCGCAATGACACCTGCCAGAGATGTCGTCATTGCGAGGAGCACCGCGACGAAGCAATCCACTCCGGGTCGCGATGATATTTCCGCTACGCGCCGTCGGAACCCGTCGCACGCGGCGGATGCTGCTTCTCGATACTGACCGTCGGAGACTCTTCCGACTCGTAGATCACATACGGCTTGGTCTCGCCCGAGACGACCGACTCGTCGACCACCACCTTGCGCGCACTCGTCGCCGACGGCAGATCGTACATCGTGTCGAGCAGGACGTTCTCCAGGATCGTGCGCAGACCGCGCGCGCCCGTCTTGCGCTCCATGGCACGCTGCGCCACGGCCGACAGGGCATCGTCGCGGAATTCGAGTTCGACGCCTTCCATCTCGAACAGCTTGCGATACTGCTTGGTCAGCGCGTTCTTCGGCTCGAGCAGGATCTGGATGAGCGCATCCTCGTCCAGCTCCTCGAGCGTCGCGACGACCGGCAGGCGACCGACGAACTCGGGGATCAGTCCGTAGCGGATCAGGTCCTCGGGCTCCACTTCGAGCAGCAACTCGCCGACCGACTGCTCGTTCTTCTCGGTCTTCACGTGCGCGACGAAGCCGATGCCGCTCTTCGAGGACCGGTTCATGATGATCTTGTCGAGCCCGGCGAACGCGCCGCCACAGATGAACAGGATGTTGCCGGTGTCGACCTGCAGGAATTCCTGCTGCGGGTGCTTGCGGCCGCCCTGCGGCGGCACCGAGGCAATCGTGCCCTCGATCAGCTTGAGCAGCGCTTGCTGCACGCCCTCGCCCGACACGTCGCGCGTGATCGACGGGTTATCCGACTTGCGCGAGATCTTGTCGATCTCGTCGATATAGACGATACCGGTCTGCGCCTTCTCGACGTCGTAGTCGCACTTCTGCAGCAGCTTCTGGATGATGTTCTCGACGTCCTCGCCGACGTAGCCGGCCTCGGTGAGCGTCGTCGCATCGGCGATCGTGAACGGCACGTTGAGCAGCCGCGCGAGCGTCTCGGCGAGCAGCGTCTTGCCGCAACCGGTCGGGCCGATCAGCAGGATGTTGCTCTTGGCCAGCTCGACGTCTTCGCGGGACCGTTCGTCGAGGCGGTCGTTGAGGCGCTTGTAGTGGTTGTAGACGGCCACCGACAGCACCTTCTTGGCACGCATCTGGCCGATCACGTATTCGTCGAGGATGGCCTTGATCTCGGCCGGCTTGGGCAGCTTGTCACGGTTGGCCTCGCCGGCATCCTCGAGTTCCTCCCGGATGATGTCGTTGCAGAGCTCGACGCACTCGTCGCAGATGAAGACGGACGGGCCCGCGATCAGCTTGCGTACTTCGTGCTGGCTTTTGCCGCAAAAAGAACAATAGAGGAGTTTGCCGTCCTCGTTCTTGCCGCGGGTATCGTCGCTCATGCTTGAGGCCTCTGTGACATAAAAATCAGCCGCTTACGGCTTGGAACGTATATAACACGCAGCTTTTCGGGGTGCAAAGGACCGCGTCCCATTCCCCCGCGGGGACCGCATATAACCGTTTGATATGTATAGGATCAGCGCTTCTTGGCGCCGGTCATCTCCTTGCGTTCGACGAGTACCGTGTCGACGAGCCCGTATTCGAGGGCGGCGTCGGCACTCAGGAACCGGTCCCGCTCCAGGTCCTGCTCGATCTTTTCGAGCGTCTGGCCGGTGTGTTTCGACATGATCTGGTTGAGCCGGCGCTTGAGTTCGAGCACCTCGGTGGCGTGGATGCTGATGTCCGTCGCCTGGCCCTGATAGCCGGCGCTCGGCTGGTGCACCATGATCCGGGAATGCGGCAGCGCGTAGCGCTTGCCCTTGGTCCCGCCGGCCAGCAGCAGCGCGCCCATGCTGGCCGCCTGCCCCATGCAGATCGTCGACACGTCGCAGTTCACGAACTGCATCGTGTCGTAGATCGACAGCCCGGAGGTGACGTTGCCGCCCGGCGAGTTGATGTACAGGTGGATGTCCTTGTCGGCGTTCTCCGACTCGAGGAACAGCAGCTGCGCCACGATGAGGTTCGCCATGTGATCCTCGACCGGGCCGACGATGAACACGAGGCGATCCTTCAACAGCCTCGAGTAGATGTCGTATGCCCGTTCGCCGCGCGCCGTCTGCTCGACGACCATCGGTACGAGATTCAGTGCCTGTGCGCTCATTGACGTTCCTGCCCGTTTTCGATCCGGCCGATATTTTCTCACGATTCACTCGGCCGAGGTATTCATATATTCGCCGAAACCGACGTCCTTCGTCGTGACCTTGCCGTTTTCCATCAGCCAGTCCAGCGCCTGTTGCTCGAGCACCATCGGCTTGATCTGCTCGACGATCTGCGGCGTGCTCATGTACACGTTGACCATCTCGTCGGAATTCTCGTAGCCCGCACACATCTCCTCGACGCGCGCCCGGATCTTCGACTCGTCCACGACGATGCCCTGGTCCGCGATGACCTTGCTCACCAGGATGCCGAGCCGCACCCGCTTCTCCGCCATCTCGGCGAAATTCTCGATCGGCGGCGCCTTGTCGTGATCCTCGATGCCGAGACGCCGCATCGCATCGTGCTGCATGGAGTGCATTTCCTGGTGCTTCAGTGTCTGCGGCACCTCGATCGGGTTCGCGTCGAGCAGCGCGTTCATCACCTGTTCGCGCAATTCCGCCTTCACCTTGGTCGCCGCCTCGCGCTCCATGTTCTCGCGGACGTCCGCCATGAACTGCTCCAGCCCGCCCTCGGTGACTTCGAACAGCTCCGCGAAACTGTCGTCGACCGGCGGCAGCACCTCCTCCTCGACGCGGTGCACCTTGACGGCGAAGTCGGCCTTCTTGCCGGCGAGTTCCTCGGCGTGATAGTCCTTCGGGAACTTGACCTTGAAGCTCTTCTCCTCGCCGGCGACGACACCGGTCAGGCCTTTCTCGAAATCGGGCAGCATGGTCCCGCCGCCGAGCAGCACACGCACTTCGCTGCCCTTGCCGCCGGTGATCGGCTCGCCTTTCAGCGTGCCGTCGAAGTCGACGATGACCCGATCGCCTTCGGCGCTGGCGCGCTCGACCGGCTCCCAGGACGCCTTCTGCCTGCGCAGCTTCTCGATCATGTCGTCCATGTCGGTGTCGCTGATCGTGACCTCGGGCTTCTCCACCTCCATCGAGTCGATGCCCTGCAGCTCGACCTCCGGCATGACTTCGAAGGTCGCGACGTACGCGAAGCTGTCCTTGCCCTTGCCGACCTCGGGCTCGATGCGCGGCCCGCCCGCCGGATTCAGGTTCTCCTGCAGGAGCGCGTCGGAGTAGCTCTTCTGCATGATCTCGTTGACCACTTCCTGGCGGATCTGCTTGCCGTAGCGCTGCCGCACGACCTTGGGCGGCACCTTGCCCGGCCGGAAGCCCTTGATTTTCGCCGTGCGGCCGACCGACTTCAGCCGTGCCGAGACCTCCTGCTCGATGCGCTCGGCGGGCAGCTCGACGCGCATGCGTCGCTGGAGCGTGCCCGTCGACTCGACAGTAACCTGCATCCCGTTCCTACCTCTGTTGCTCGCGGGGCGGCCCGAAGGCCGCCCGCGACTTGTCATTTATTTTTTTGAAAACAAATACTTAAATTCAATCCAGTGGTGCGAAAGGAGAGACTCGAACTCTCACGGGTTTCACCCCACTGGCACCTAAAGCCAGCGCGTCTACCAGTTCCGCCACTTTCGCATGCCAGCCGGCGATTATAACGGATCCAATCCGCTGTAGGAGCGCTGCGGGCAAATCGCATGGTCGACCGCCGGGGCGGCCGCCTACGCCGGGCGGATGCCGCATAATGCGGGCAAATCCGGTCAGTCTGTCTGTGATGCCGCCCAAGCCCAAATCCGCAAGCGCCCTGCGACGCGAGCACCGCGAGATGTGCTTCGAGCACGCTTTTCCGCGCTCGCCAGAGGCATTCCGGCACGCGCGCGGACAACTCGACGATTTTGCACAACGACTGCGCGGCCTGCCGACGGCGCTGCGTCGCAGCCTGGACGACACCGGCATGGCCGGCACGTCGATCCGCTACCCGTTCTCCTACGACGTCGCGCGCTGGCTCGCGCGCCGTGTGCCGGGCCGGGTCAGCATCGACTGGCGCTGGGTCGGTGACACGACGCGAATCGACGACCTGCTGCGGCTGATCCTGCAGCCCGGCGAGGAAGACTACTTCGATTCCGGCTACGTCACGACGCGCCAGTGGCTGGACCGGGCTCGCGCCGGCAGTGATCGCAGCGATTTCGACTGGCTGATGGCTCAGCTCGAGATTCCGTCGTTCCGCGCGGTGTGGGCACAGCTCTACGATGCGGCGGAGATACCGCTCATCTGGCGGCTCGGCGATTGCCCGTACTCGAAGTCCCGCAATCGGGCACCGGTCTCGAGGGCAAAGACGCGCGAGCGCGGGATGCGGCCACGGCCGCGCCGCGTGCACCGGGAAATCCAGCGCCCCTTCGACACCATCCGCAAGCTCGGGGCAACCGACGGGTCGCGGCTCGTCGATGTCGCAATGGCATCGCTCGCCGTACGTCACCGCGAGACCTACCACTTCAATTTCGCCAACCCGCGAGAGGTCTATCTCGCCGACGCAGGTGTTGGGGTCTCCATCGCCGTGTTCGGCCTGCTGCCCGAGCACCGATTCCCGCTCGAGTGCACGATGGGTTACCTGATCCTGTCCAACGGAGTGCCGATCGGCTACGGCGGCTCCAGCGTCCTGTTCAGGCAGGTGAATACCGGCGTCAACATATTCGACGAATATCGCGGCAGCGAAGCGTCGTTCCTCTGGGTGCAGGTGATGCGGGTCTACCATGCCCTCACCGGCTGCACGCGGTTCATCGCCAATCCGTACCAGTTCGGGAGCGAGAACCGCGAGGCGCTGAACAGCGGTGCATTCTGGTTCTACTACCGGCTCGGCTACCGGCCGGTCCTGGCCGAAATCCGTACACTGGCACGTCGCGAAGCCGCGAGGCGTTCCCGCGACTCGTCTTATCGCAGCGATATCACGACGCTGCGCCGGCTCGCCGGCTGCGACATGCACCTGGTCCTCGCCGGCGCCCGACAGGCCGAACTGTTCGACGAAGCGTGGCTCGACACGATGTCGATGCTCGCGAGTCGTGAATTGAGCGCGGTCGGCGGGTCCACGCAGGCGCAAGCCGCCGAACGACTCGCTGCCGGACTTGCGCGGAACACTGCGCATCACGGGGCTCGCGCGCTGGACGCGCGCCGAGCAACGCGCGTTGCGGCGGATTGCGCCCTTCGTCGTCGCGGCCCGGCCGGAACGCTGGAGCGACGACGCCAGGCGCTCGATGCGGGCGCTGCTGCGCGCCAAAGGCGGCAGCGAAGAGGCCCGGTTTGCCCGTGGACTCGGGGACCACGGCGTATTCCTGGCCGCGCTGCGCGAAGCGTGCCGGCGCGCGGACCGGGAATAGCCGCCTCCGCGGGCCTCGAACGGATCCTGTAGGAGCGGCTTTAGCCGCGATCCGCCAAAGGCCCGCGCATGATCGCGGCTAAAGCCGCTCCTACGGATTCGAATCAACGCGACGGCAGGATTCCCGCGACCCCTGTCACAGAGCCGCACTCCCCCGGTTGCTATTCTGCCCGCCATGAAGGGTCGACTCTTCCTGTTCCTGTTCGCATTGCCGTTCCTCGGCGTCGGCGTGTGGATGGCATGGTCCATCGGCAGCACGCTCTACGATGCGACGCAGATGCAAGACTGGGTGCCGGTCCGGGCGCAGCTGATGGAGGCCGGCTACCACACGAATACCGGCGAGGACTCCGACACCTACGAGGCCTACGCCCGTTACGGCTACACATACCAGGGCCGGACCTGGACGGGTAACCGGGTGGCGCTCGGCGGCGGCGCCGACAACATCGGCGACTATCAGCAGGACATGGGCCGACGGCTCGCCAATGCGCAATCCCGTGGCGAGCCGATCACGATCTATGTCGATCCGCAGAATCCCGGCCGTTCGATCATCGACCGCGACATCCGCTGGGGCATGATCGGCTTCCGGGCCATTTTCGTCATCGTGTTCGGCGGCGCGGGACTCGGCCTGATCATCTGGGCCGTCCGCGCGCCGAAACCGAAAGACAAGTCCGACCCGAAGTACGCGGATGCTCCCTGGCTCGCCGACAATGCCTGGCAGACCGCGACGATCCGTTCGAGTTCGAAGACGTCGATGTACGGCGCGTGGGCCTTTGCCGTGTTCTGGAACGCGATCTCGGCGCCGATGCCGTTCCTCGCCTACGACGAGATCGTCAACCATCACAAATACGTCGTGCTCATCGGCCTCCTGTTTCCCCTCGTCGGTCTGTTCCTTTTGATCTGGGCGATTCGGCGCACGCTGGAATGGCGCCGCTTCGGCCCGGCGCCCGTCACGCTGGATCCGTTCCCGGGCTCGATCGGAGGCCACGTCGGCGGCACGATCGACTTGCGCTTGCCGTTCGATCCGTCCGCGAAATTCAGGGTCACCCTCACGAACCTGCACAGCTACGTCAGCGGCAGCGGCAAGAATCGCAGTCGCAGAGAGAAAGCTCTGTGGCAGGACGCGATGGCGGCGCACGCCGAGTCCTGCGCCCTCGGCACACGCCTTTCGTTCCGCTTCGACGTGCCGGAAGGCCTCAGCGAGTCGGACACCGAACACGATGACAGCTACAAGCTGTGGCGCCTCGGCCTGGAAGCCGATCTACCCGGCGCCGACCTCGATCGAAGCTACGACATCCCGGTGTACGCGACGGCGCAGACCTCGCGTCTCCTGTCCGAGCGGGCCGTTGCGGAGTCCCGCGAGGAGCAGCACACGCTCGATATGGAAGCGGTGCGCGAAATCGTCCATCTCGGCTACGGGTTGACGGGACGCCGCATGTTTTTCCCGGCGGGCCGATTCCTTGCCGGGTCCATCGGCGTCCTGCTCGTTGGCGCGATTTTCGCGGGCGCCGGCGGCTTCCTGATCCTGCACGAGGGCCACGCGATCTTCGGCAGCGTGTTCGGCAGTGTCGGCGTGCTGGTCGGCATCATCGGCCTGTACATGATGGGCAATTCGCTGGAAGTCGAGCAGACCGGCGACGGCATTCGTACCGTGCGGCGTTTCCTCGGCTTGCCGGTCCGCCGCCGGCAGATGCGCCTCGACAACATCAAGTCGCTCGAGAAGAAGTCGAACATGCAGGCACAGTCGGGCGGCAAGTACGTCATGTTCTATAGCGTGTTTGCCGTCGATTACGCCGGCAACAAGCTGACCCTCGGCGAGGGCTTCCGGGGCGAGCACGAGGCGAAGGCGGCGATGGAGCTGATCCGCCGCGAGTTCGGCATCCGCCAGCCGGAGCCGGAACGACGGGGTACGAATCCGCTCGGCGACGACTACGGGCTGGATAGCCTCGCAGCGAATAACTGAATTTTGGTGGGCCCCCGGGGAATCGAACCCCGAACCTGCGGATTAAGAGTCCGTTGCTCTGCCTGATTGAGCTAGAGGCCCCGCGCCTGAAACAATCGGCGAACCGCCGTGTCCAACCTTCGTCGGACGCGGGATGTTATCAAAAAACGGGGGAAACGGCATGAAATCTCTGGCGGTGCTGGCAGCACTTCTCGGCTTCGGTGTGGCGCTTGCGGATTCGGGCGATCAGGTCCGCTGTCGCGAGATCGGATTTTCTCGTTCGGCGGAGCACCGCGACGCCGAGGCCTTCGCGACTTTCATCGACGACGATGCCCGCTTCGTGGGCGGCGGGGTGCGGCGCGGACCCGCCGCGGTCGTCGAGTCCTGGGCGCCGTTCTTCGCCGAGGACGGCCCCGAGATCGCGTGGCGTCCGCAGTTCGTCGAGGTGCTCGAGGACGGCACGCTCGCCCTGACGCGCGGGCCGTATCGCATGACCACCATCGGCGACGACGGCAATCGGACCGAACAGTGGGGAACGTTCAATTCGGTCTGGCGCAAGCAGGCCGACGGCAGCTGGAAGATCGTGTTCGACGCGGGCAGCGCGCCCGACGAGACGCCCCCGGACGAGGTCAAGGCGTTGCTCGACAAGCCGGACGAGTGTTCGTCGTCGGATCAAAAGAATTCGTAGGAGCGGCTTCAGCCGCGATGATTACACGCGACGGAAGATGTGAAAATCGCGGCTAAAGCCGCTCCTACGGATGCGATTTCGGCTTGAAGGAGAGAAACCGACCGGGATCACAACCCGGGGCTCTACCCTGCCGCTGCGCGGCCCCGCTACGTCCTATTGTTTGATGGGTGGACGTAGCTCAGTTGAGGATGGGGTGGACGATGGGACTCGAACCCACGACGACCGGGATCACAACCCGGGGCTCTACCAACTGAGCTACGTCCACCATTGGTGAATGCGGCGCGATTTTACACGCTTTTTGGACTGGTGCGCCCGGCAGGACTTGAACCTGCAACCCTCGGCTTAGCTTACCACTACCGCTTTCGCGACCCCGCAGCGGCGGGTTTGTGGTCTGGACTATCTCTTCACCATCTCAGGTGCCGCACGTATAGTCTCTACGGATCCCGGCGATCGAACTTGCCGATCGCAGGTTTCCACGGGGTTGCCATCAGCATTACCTGTTAAGGGTTCCCCGTTACAGTGCGGTCCACTGCCCCGGTTCGGTTTCCCGGCGCAGGCTCCTCACTCAAAGGCCGATGCTCTATCCAGTTGAGCTACGGGCGCTCTCTCGCTGCAATACGCAAATCTCCTCAAAACCGTCATATTTGGTCGGGGCAGACGGATTCGAACCGCCGACCCTCTGCTCCCAAAGCAGATGCGCTACCAGACTGCGCCATGCCCCGACGGCGCGTATTGTGCCATGAAGTTGGGCTGGATCGCGGCTAAAGCCGCTCCTACGGACGCTGGTCGGGCGCTGGGACGCGTTCGATCGCGGCTAAAGCCGCTCCTGCGGGTGCTGGTCGGGGTGGGAATGGTCGGGACGTGGGTTCGATCGCGGCTAAAGCCGCTCCTACAGCCGGCCCCTACAATTTGGTATCGTCGCGGACTTGAGAATTCCTCCGGAGTGAGGCGGCCATGAGAAAGGTCCTGATCGCGCTGCTGATGGCCCTGAGCTGGGGTTTCGCCACCGCGGCCGACGAGGTGCCGGCCCACCCCTACGTCGAGATGATCACCACCGAGGGCAGGATCCTGCTCGAGCTCGACGGCCGGGAGGCACCGCTGACCGTGGCGCATTTCCTCGAGCTGGTCGACAGCGGCTTCTACGACGGCACGATCTTCCACCGCGTGATCCCCGGCTTCATGGCGCAGGGCGGCGGCTACACGCCCGACTTCAAGCTCAAGGAGACGGATGCCACGATACCGAATGAATCGGGCAACGGCCTGAGCAACCTGCGCGGCACCATCGCGATGGCACGCACCGACGACCCGCATTCGGCGAATGCGCAGTTCTTTATCAACGTGGTCGACAACGGACGACTCGATCCGCAGAAGAAGGGTCGGGACGGGCGCTGGGGATACACGGTGTTCGGGCAGGTCATCGAGGGCATGGACGTCGTAGACAAGATCGTCTCCGGGAAGACCGGCGCGCAGGGTCCGTTCCAGTCCGACGTGCCGCTCGTGCCCGTCGTCATCAAGAAGATGTCACGCTACACGTTCAAGTAAGCGGCGATGGCGACGCTCTTCATCTCCGATCTGCACCTGGAGGCCGAGCGTCCCGACATAGCCAAACAGTTCCTCGAGTTCATGGAGAATGAAGCCAGGGAGTGCGAGGAACTCTACATCCTCGGTGACCTCTTCGAAGCCTGGGTGGGCGACGACGACCCGAACACGCATTACTTCACGATCAAGCGGGCGCTGCGCAAGCTCGTCGACCGCGGCGTACCCGTCTACTTCATGCACGGCAACCGCGATTTCATGGTGGGCAGAGAATTCTCGAACGAGACGGGTGTCAAGATCCTCGAAGATCCTTACCGGGTCGACATGTATGGCCGCAAGGTACTGCTCAGCCACGGTGACCTGCTGTGCACGGACGACATCCAGTACCAGAAGGTCCGCAAGATGACGCGCGACCCGGAATGGCAGGCGAAGATGCGCGCGAAGCCCCTGAAGGAGCGCCTGCGGATCGCAGCCGAGGCACGGCGCCAGAGCCTCGAGCAGACGCTCAACATGAGCCTCGAGATCATGGACGTCAACCAGCAGGCCGTCGAGAAGACGATCCGCGAACACAACGTCGACGTGCTGTTGCACGGCCACACGCATCGGCCCGCCGTGCACACGGTCGACCTCGGCAACCGCAAGGCACAGCGTATCGTGCTCGGCGACTGGTACCGGCAGGGCAGCGTCGTGCGCTGGGATTCGCGGGGACCGCGGCTGGAATCCATGCCGCGATAAGAATCGCGGCTGAAGCCGCTCCTGCGGGTGTGGGTCGGGCACTGGGGTGGATGCGATCGCGGCTGAAGCCGCTCCTACGGATTCATGTCCGGCCGCTGCGGTCTGGTAGCATCCGTAGGAGCGGCTTCAGCCGCGATCCGGCGTCATCGGGGCACGCCCGAGTGGAAACGGAACTGCGGGTCGGGTTCCGTGACCAGCTGTTCGTCGATCGCGCGGAATGCGCCGAGCCGTGCCTCGACCTCCGCCTCGCTCGCGCCGGTCTCGCTCTTCGCGAGCGCAATGTAATTCTCGAAATGACGGGCCTCGGATTCGAGCAGGCCCGCATAGAACCGGCCCAGATCGTCCGGCAGCCGCGGTGCCAGCGCGGCGAAGCGTTCGCAAGACCGCGCCTCGATCACGGCGGCGACGAGCAACAGGTCCAGCAGCTTGCCGGGCTCCTCCTCGCGCACCGCCTCGCGCAGGTCGCCCGCGTAGCGCGACGCGGTGAGCCGGGTAAACCGCTCGCCGCGGTCCGCGATGATGCGGCGTACCTGTTCGTAATGACGCAGCTCTTCGCGCGCGAGCCGTGACATGCGCTGCGCGAGCGCCGGCCGCTCAGGGTAGCGGTACAGGAACCCGAGTGCCGTCGAGGCGGCCTTGAGTTCGCAGTTGGCGTGATCGACGAGGAGGTCCGGCAGGTGTTCGATGGCTGCGTCGAGCCAGGCGTCGGGGGTGGGCGCCAATTGAAAGTCCGCGGCAGGTATCGCGGCTAAAGCCGCTCCTACGGATACGGGGCCGGCCGACGTTACAGCCATTCGGCGACCTCCTCGGCGGACTGCAGACGGTCGTCCGGGTTCTTGGCCAGCATCATGTTGAGGATCGCCTGGTAGCGCGCGAAGCGGGCCGAGAGCAGCGGCACTGGCGCCTTCGCGTGCTGATAGATGATGCCCATGGCCGTGTCGGCGCGGAACGGCTTCGTGCCGGTCAGCATCTCGTAGAAGATGACGCCGAGGCTGTAGATATCGCTGCGATGATCGACGCCGTTGCCGTGACCCTGCTCGGGACTCATGTAGTACGGTGTGCCGAAGATTTCGCCCTCGTCGGTCATCTCCATCTCCAGCCGCATGCGCTTGGCCAGCCCAAAATCGATCAGCGCGATCGAGTCGTCCTCGCGCAACATGATGTTGCCGGGCTTGAGATCGCGATGCAGGATGCCGACGGCGTGTACCTCCGCGAGCGCGCTCGCGATCTGGCGCAGGTAGCTGACGGCCTTGGGTCCGGCGATCCCTGCCGCGATACGCTGCTTCAGGTCACCGCCGCCGAGGTATTCCATCGCGATGTGCGCGTGATCGTCGCCCACGCCGAGATCGTAGATTTTGACGATGTTCGGGTGGTCGATCTCGGCGATCAGCTCGTACTCCTGCAGGAAGCGATCGAACGCGCCGATGCCGTCGGCGATGTCCGGGACCTGCTGCAAGACCTTGAGCACGACCTTGATCCCCGTCGCCTCGCGTTCGGCGAGGTAGATCGCCGAATGCGCGCTCGCATTCAGCTTCTTGATCAGCAGATAGCCGCGGATCAGCGGATGGATGCCGGTGCGCTCGTCGCCGACGAAAAGGGAGCCCGTCGACGCGACCTTGCGCTGCGCTTTCAGGATGTCGGAAAGCATCACCGACAGCACATCGTGGCGCACGCGCTCGCGCAGGATGAAGCCTGCGGCCCCGACCCGCTTCGCAGCCTCCTCTTCCTCCCCGACACCGAAATAGACGACCGGAGGGAAGCCCGCGGTGCGGCAGAATTGCCGCAGCACGACGAGGCCCTCGCGATCCCCGAGCCGATTGCCGAGCAGGACGATGTCGTTGCCGGCCCCGGAGAATTCGTCGGGCAGATTGCCGAACTCGGCGGGATCGAACGGCGTGATCACGGCCTCGGGCCAGTGCGTGTTGACGTGGTGCGTGAGCAGGCTGCGGAACTCCGCCTGCCCGTCGATGATCATGATCCTGATGCTCACCGCGGCGCCCCCCGCCCGCGCGCGACGCTACATACCGACGGCTTTGCCGGTGCTGCCCGCAACGGTGCCGTCCGCAGCTTTGTCCGCGCCGGGCGCGAGTAGCCCCTTGCGTTTGGCCTCGCGCCGTTGCTTCGCAGCGTCATTGCGCCGCCTCTCGACCTCATGCAGGTATTCGTCCGTCACGTCCCCGGTGACATATTCGCCGGAGAAACAGGAAGTATCAAATTCCGTGATCGTGGAATTGTCGTGCTTCACAGAACGGATCAATCCGTGCAGGTCCTGGTAGATCAGCCGGTCCGCACCGATGAGCTCCTGGATCTCCTCGACCGTGCGCCCATTGGCGATCAGTTCGTCGGCGGCCGGCATGTCGATACCGTAGACATTGGGGAAGCGGACCGGCGGCGCGGCGGATGCAAAATACACCTTGCGCGCACCCGCCTCCCGCGCCAGCTTGATGATCTGCCGCGAGGTCGTGCCGCGCACGATCGAGTCGTCCACGAGCAGCACGTTCTTCTTCGCGAACTCGAGGCCGATCGCATTGAGTTTGTGCCGGACGGACCGTGCCCGCTCCGCCTGCCCGGGCATTATGAAGGTGCGTCCGACATAGCGGTTCTTGATGAAACCCTCGCGGTATTTCACGCCGAGGTGATTCGCGACCTGCACGGCCGCCGTGCGGCTCGTGTCCGGGATCGGGATGACGACGTCGATGTCGTGATCCGGGAAATCGCGGATGATCTTCCCCGCCAGTTCCTCGCCCATACGCAGCCGCGCCTTGTAGACCGACAGGTTGTCCAGGATCGAATCGGGGCGCGCGAAGTAGACGAATTCGAAGATGCAGGGCGTGTGCCGCGTCTCGCCCGCGTACGCGCGGCTGTGCAGGCTGCCGTCGTTCTCGATGAACAGCGTCTCGCCGGGCTGCACGTCGCGTACGCGTTCGAACTGCAGGATATCGAGGGCCACACTCTCCGAGGCCACCATGTAGTCCTCGCCGTCGGCCGTCGGCCGCCTGCCGAGTACCAGCGGCCGGATGCCGTTCGGGTCGCGGAACGCCACGACGCCGAAACCGACGATCATCGCGACCACCGCGTAGCCGCCCTTGCAGCGCCGATGCACGGCCTCGACAGCTCCGAACACCTGGTTCGGTGTCGGCCGGCCATTGGCCCGCAGCTGCAGCTCGTGCGCGAAGACGTTCAACAACACCTCCGAGTCGGAGCCGGTGCTGAGATGACGTCGGTCCTGCCGGGTCAGCAACTCGGCGAGCTCGTCGTAATTGGTCAGATTGCCGTTATGGCCGAGGCAGATGCCGTACGGCGAATTGACGTAGAACGGCTGTGCTTCGGAAGACCGGGCGCCGCCGGCGGTCGGGTAGCGGACGTGGCCGATACCCGCGTTGCCCGTGAGCCGCAACATGTGCCGCTGCCGGAAAACGTCGCGCACGAGGCCGTTGGCCTTGCGCTGCTGCAGCCCGTCGGGACCCCAGGTCACGATGCCGGCCGCGTCCTGGCCACGATGCTGCAGCACGGTGAGCGCATCGTAAATCGCCTGGTTGACGGGAGAATGACTGACAATTCCGACGACACCGCACATGAATCAGGTCCTTCCGGTATGGAGTTGGTCGTTGGGGAAGTCGATCTTGAGGTCCTGGTCCGGCTCCTCGGGCGTCAGCAATTCGAAGCCCTTCGGCGCCATGATCTTGATCCAATCGGCCACGACCTCTAGCCGCGGGATCAGCTTCGAATCCTGCCACCACTGGCTGTCTTCGAATTGCGCGTACTGACCTGCAATGACGCACAACGCCATCAGCAGCACGCCGCGGGCCGCGCCGAACACGCCGCCGGCAAGACGATCTATCCCGCTCAGCGCCGACAGCCGCACGATCTTCGCGATGCCCCAGCTGAGCAGGCCGCCGACGGATACCACGACAGCGAACACCAGGATGCGGCCGAACCAGGTCCGCGCCTCGACCGAATCGATCCAGCTCTCCGTAATCCGCCCGACGGCCGGGCCGAAATACAGCGCCGCCCAGATCGCGGCCAGCAATGCCGCCACCGATATCGCTTCCTTGATGAAGCCCCTGACGATACCGATGATCACGGACACGGCTATGGCGAGAACGATGAAAATGTCGATGATCGGCATCGGCGATGTCGGCTCGGACGGGACCGGGATGGATGGACCGGGATTTTAGCCCGGACCCTTCACGAATGCACTCGCCGCCTTGCAGATCACGGATGGGGCACGACCTGGCCGTCGTAGCCTGCTTTTTTCAGCTTCGCGGCCATGGCCTCCGCGCTGGCCCGGTCTTTCTGCGGCCCGATGCGCACGCGCTCGAGGTGGCCCGACTTGGTATCCACCTCGCTCAGGAACGCGGCGTAGCCCTGCTTGCGCAGATCGGCCGCCAGGCGTTCCGCATTCTCGGCGCTGCCGAAGCTGCCGAGTTGCACGGCCCACATGCCGGTCGTCGATGTCGCGGCCTTCTCGGCGGGTTGTTCGCTCCCGCCGGGCGGGGTTTGAGCCGCCGGTTTCGCGGCGGGTTCGGAACTCGCCTTCGCGACGACCGGCGCCGGCGGCGATTGCTCTTGCACCACCGGCTCGGACTGCGCCGCTTTGGCGGCGGCCTCGTTCTCCACCGGCGCCGGCACCGGAGCCGTGCGATCGCGATCGAGGATCACGGTCTGGGTCTTCTGATCCGCCTGGCCCGGCAGCGTTACGTGCTCGCTGACGATCTCGTCCCCTGCGGGTGGCCCATTGAGGAACACGGGCACGACCAGGACGACGACCAGCACGAGCACGGCGGCGCCGATGATGCGTTCTTTCAAGGCTCGATCCATCATGGCAGGGGCCGGGATTATAACGGAATCGGGCTGGCGGGTAATCGCGGCTGAAGCCGCTCCTACAAAAACGGCAAAAAGGGCATCGGGTCGCTCTATTGTATTGGCGCGTAATCGCGGCTGAAGCCGCTCCTAAGAGTCCTGTTCCGGCCGTCGGGGCCGACGAGGATCCGTAGGAGCGGCTTCAGCCGCGATCCGTGGAGTCCAACAGGCGCAGCACCGGGCCGACGACGTAGAAGGAGCCGGTAACGAGGACGCGGTCGCCGGGCTCGGCGATGCGGCGCGCCTGCTTTGTCGCGTCGCCGATCGACTCCGCGATCAGGCAGGCGGCGTTCACCTGGTTCGCAATCCGGCGCGCCAGCTCGTCCGCATCGATTGCGCGCGGGCTCTCCGCCGTCACGGCGATCCACACCTCGACGTGATTGCGCAGCGACGTGAGGACCCCGGCGACGTCCTTGTCGTCGAGCATCCCGAAGATCGCGATCGTCCGCGCCGGACGTGGATTCGTGCGGAGGTGCCGGGCCAGCACGACCGCGGCACCCGGATTGTGGGCAACGTCCAGCAACCACTGCGGGTCGCTGCCGATGCGCTGCATGCGCCCCGGAATAACCAGTCCCGACAATGCCGCGTCGACGACGTCGCGGTGCAACAGCTCGACGCTTCCGAGCGCCTCGAGTAGCGCAAGCACGGCGGCGGCGTTGTCCAGTTGGTGATCGCCATCCAGCGAGGGCCGCGCCAGTGCGTCGAGCCGGGTCGCGTTGCCACGCCAGCTCCAGCCGTCGCCGGCGGCGGACCAGTCGTAATCGCGGCCGGCGAGCAGCAGGACGGCGCCGGTCCGTTGTGCCTCGCGGCCGATGGTCGCGGGCACGTCTTTCGAACCGAATACGACGGGCTTGCCGCGGCGCATGATGCCGGCCTTCTCGAACGCGATCGTCTCCACGTCGGCCCCGAGCCATTCGCAGTGGTCCAGGGTCACGTTCGTGATCAGGCCCGCGTCGGGCTCGATCGCGTTTACCGCGTCGAGGCGGCCGCCCATGCCGATCTCGAGTACGGCGGCGTCGACGCCGGCATCCGAAAGCACCAGCAGCGCGGCCAGCGTGCCGTATTCGAAATAAGTCAGCGGCACGTCGTCGCGGATGGCTTCGATGCGTTCGAATGCCGCGACGATCGCGTCCTCGCCAGCCTCGCGGCCGTCGATGCGTATGCGCTCGTTATAGCGCTGCAGGTGCGGCGATGTGTAGCAGCCGACGCGCGTGCCACCGGCCGCCAGCAACGCACCCAGCATCTCGACGCAGGAACCCTTGCCGTTGGTGCCGGCGACGTGGATGACGGTCGCAGGCCGGCGATACGTCAGCCGACCGAGGATCGCCTGGACGCGCTCGAGCCCGAGGTCGATCTCGCGCGGCGACAGCGTCTCGAGACGAGTCAGCCAGGTGGCGAGCGGCGTCCCGTCGGCCGGCATAGGCCGACTTCAGCTCGTGGCGGGCGCGGGTCGATGCTCGAACTTGGCGAGCAGTTCGGCGATCTGGACCCGCATTTCGCGACGGTCGACGATCATATCGATCGCACCGTGGTCGAGGAGGAACTCACTGCGCTGGAAGCCTTCCGGCAGGGTCTGGCGGACGGTCTGCTCGATGACGCGCGGACCGGCGAACCCGATCAGGGCATTCGGCTCGGCGATATTGACGTCGCCGAGCATCGCGAGACTCGCCGACACGCCGCCCGTCGTCGGATCCGTCAGCACGGAGATGTACGGGGTCCCCTTCGCGCCGAGTTTCGCGATCGCCGCCGACGTCTTGGCCATCTGCAGCAGCGAGAACAACGCTTCCTGCATCCGGGCGCCCCCGCTCGCGGCGAACGAAACCAGCGGCATGTTGTTCGCCGCCGCGTGGTTCGCGGCACGGGTGAACCGCTCGCCGACTACGGAACCCATCGAACCGCCCATGAAGGCGAACTCGAACGCGCAGGCGACGAGCGGCCGGCCGAACAGCGTGCCCGTCGCCGCCACGAGCGCTTCCTTCTCGCCCGTCTTCTTCTGTGCCTGTGCCAGCCGGTCCCGATAGCGCTTGCTGTCACGGAATTTCAGCGGATCCCGGGATTCGAGGTTCGCGGCGATTTCCTGTTGTGAATCCGGATCGAAGAAAAAATCGAGGCGCTGACGCGCACCGATCCGAAGGTGATGCTCGCATTTCGGGCATACCTGCAGATTGCGCTCGAGTTCGTTGCGATAGAGCTGGGCATCGCACTTCGGGCACTTGATCCAGACACCTTCGGGTACCGAACGCGTACGCTTCTCCGTGCTGATGCGAGACGGCATCAGTTTCTTGAACCAGCTCATGGCGGCATCTTAACGGAAATCCCGTTCTTTGGCGCCGGGATCGCGGCTGAAGCCGCTCCTACAGGCGCCGTCATGGAACGCCGAATTCGGTGGGATAGGTCGACACGTACCAGGGTCAGGCCCTGCGGCGGCGCGGCCATGCCGGCGCGCGTGCGGTCGCGGCTCGCCAGAACTTCGGCTGCCCAGCCGGGTGCCTCGTCGCCGCGGCCGATTGCAGCGAGCGTCCCGACGATGTTGCGAACCATGTGTTGCAGGAAGGCATTCGCCGTCACTGCCGATCGTCAGCCAATCGTCGTCGCGTACGACGTCGAGCGCGGTGACCTCGCGGATAGCCGTTCGGGATTGGCAACCGGCCGCGCGATATGCCGAGAAGTCGTGTTCGCCGATGAGCGCCCTTGCGGCATCCTGCATCCGCTGGGCATCGAGCGGCTCGTGGACCCACCAGGCGCGGTGCCGATGGAGCGCCGAGCGCTGCAGGCGATTCAGGATCCGGTACTCGTAACGCCGCGAAGTGGCCGTGTAGCGTGCGTGAAAACCCTCGGCGACCGGTTGCGCCCACGAAACGCAGATGTCGTCGGGGAGATTGCTGTTCGTGCCGAGCAGCCAGCTGCGCGGCGTGCGGTCGCTGTGGGTGTCGAAATGCGCGACCTGGCCGGTCGCGTGGACGCCGGCGTCGGTGCGCCCGGCGCAGACGGCTTCGATCGGGTGGTCGGCTACGCGGGACAGCGCCTCCTCGAGCCGTTGCTGGATGCCGACGCCGCTCGTCTGGCGCTGCCAGCCGTTGTACCCGGTTCCGTCGTACTCGATGCCGATGGCGATGCGCATGCGGTAATGGCGCTGCCGCGGGATCCGGCGCAGTGCCACGACGCCCGTGGACGATCAGCCGGGCAGCGAATCGAGCAGTTGCTGAGCCTGCTGGCGTTGCGCTTCGTCACCCTCGTCGAGGACTTCCTCGAGGATCGAACGGGCACCGCTCGGATCGCCCATGTCGACGTAGGCACGTGCCAGGTCGAGCTTGGTGCCCACCTCGGTCATCGTGCGCGCGTCGTGCAGGTCGTCGTCGAGGTCTTCCGGCCCGAGCGACATGGTCGCCGCGTCTTCCTCGTCGTCCGCTGCGCGCCCCGGCCGCGGCTGCTCGACCGTCGCGTCGTCGCGGACCTGCTCCACCGTATCGCCCGCGGCCTCGCTCACCTTGAGCGCGGCGGTGAGGTCGTCCAGGTCGAGATCCACATCGGTGCTCGCGATGGCCGGCATCTCGCCGGTCTCGTCCAGCTCCATGCTGCCGGTGAACGTATCCTTCGGCAGCGCCTCGGTCTTGGCGAAGTCGAAATCCTCGGAATCGTCGTCGTCGAGACTCGCGAGCATTGTCTCCTGATCGTCGCCGAGCACATCGTCGGAGTCCTCGTCGCCGTAGTCCGACGCCAGCAGGGTTGCGTCCTCGTCGGACAGTTCCGCGCCGGCATCGGTCGTCGTGTCGACCGCGAGATCGGAACTCAGCACCTGCGTCATGCCGGTCGCGTCGAGGAGGTTGTCGTCTGCCTGCCGGTTGATACCCGTGTCGTCGAGAGACTCGTTAATGCCCGTGTCGTCGCTGCCCAGCGCTTCCTGCAGCCCGGTCGCGTCCTCGTCGATCTCGAGATTGCGGCCGGTCTCGGCGGCCGAATCCGCGAGTTCGGCGTTGATGCCGGTATCCGACAGAGCCTCGGTCTCGCTCGTCGCATCGAGATCGTCCAGTGAGGCGAATTCGGTGTCGGCGAGGCCGTCGATGTCGAGACCGAGGTCGTCGAGGTTGATCTCGGCCGTGTGATCGCCGCCATGGCCACTGTCCTCGATGGCTTCACCGAGGGTAGACTCGTCGAGCGACGGCAGTTCCGCCGTGCCCGACATCGCATCGAACTGTTCTTCGATCGTCGGTGATTCCAGCGCCGACTCGATCGTCGGCATTTCGGACGTACGATCGTCGGTCTGCATTTCGCGCGTCGCGTCCGTGTCGGCCGACATCTCCCGGGTCACTTCCGTGTCGGCCGACTCGACCGTCTCGTCGCCGGAATCGACGAAGAAATCGATCTCGTCGTCGCCGCCGCCGGCCGTGTCGTCGCTGCCAAAATCAACGAACTCGCCCGCATCCGAGTCGGCCACGAGTTCCATGTCCAGCTTTCCGGTATCGCGCAGATCGCCCTCGTCGAAGGCCAGGTCGACGGCCTTGGTGGCGCCCTTGCCGACGGCGCCGGCGAACAGCTTGTCGTCTCCGGCGATCTGCTGACCCATGATCACGATCTTGTCCCAGTCGTCGCTGTCGCCCTCGCCGACTGCCGACTTGAGGCGGCGCGCCGCGTCGATGAACGCGTCACGGTTGCCCCACACGAAATAGATCTCGCACAGCTTGGTCAGCAGGTCCGGGCGCTTCGGCTCCACTTCGAGTGCACCGTTGACGAGGTCCGCCGCCTGATCGTAGAGACCGTAGGCCATGTGGAAGTCGGCTTCGGCGATCGGATCGGACTGATCCAGGTTGATCGCCGTCTCGCTGCTGAAGGTATCCTCGAGAGAGCCGAAAGTCCCCGTCTCATCCTTTGCACCGGCTTCCTCCTCGAAGGAGGGCGGCGGCGTGACGACGGTCTTCTCGACGTCGGCGCGCCGTGACTTGGAATCCTGTTCGACGACGACGATCGACTCGTCGTCGGCGTCCAGCGCACGCATGCCGCCCGTCGCCGAGAGGTCGTCGCCCATCTCGTCGGCATCCAGCGGCTGCCAGGAGTCGACGTCGTCGTCGTCGCCGCCACCGCGGCGCATCATCCAGAACAGCAGAGCCGCGACGATCGCGAGAGCGATAATGATGATCATCCAGTAGCTCTTCAACAGGTCCATCGCCTGGTCGACGAATCCCGGTTTGGCTTGCTCCGTGTGGATGATCTGCGACGGCGGCGCCTGTTCGGCCGGCTTCTCGGCGGGCTGCTCCGCCGCCTCGCCCGCTGTTTCCTCGCCCTCCGCGGCAGGCGTCTCCTCGCCCTGTTCGGCCTTGATCTCGCCCGGCTCGGGTGCCTGTTCGGCTTCCCCGGCGGCCGGCTGCTCCGGCTGCTCGCTGATCTCGCCGCGGATCCGCGCCAGCTCCGCCCTCAGCGCCGCCAGCTCGTTGTTACGGATCTGCAGCAGCGACTGTTGCTGCGGCGGCTCTTCGGCCTCGATCTCGGCGATACGCTTCTCGATTTCGTCCTCGCGGGACATCGGCTGCGCCGGGGTCTCGGCTTGTTCACCGGCTTCGGGCTCGGGCTGCGCCTGCCCTGCCGGGGCCGCGCCGGCCGTCTCGGCTTCGTATCCCTGGTCGGGCGGCACCAGCGTCAGGCTCGGCCTGGTCTCCGTCTCGGTCGCTGCCGGCGCCGCTGCGCCACCGCGCCAGGCGTCGTTCTGGCGCCTGGCTTCGGCAAGCGCGTCGCCGCGATCGATGCGGAAGATATCGTCCGCACTCGGGATCCGCAGCCGCGAACCGGCCCGCAGGATATTGATGTTGCCCCCGAACGCCTCCGGATTGGCCTGGAAGATCGCCATCATCGTCTGGTTCATCGTCAGGCGGCTGTCGGGACGCACGCGCTGGGCGATGCTCCAGAGCGTGTCGTGGCGCTGCACGAGCACCTCACCGCCGGCGTTGGTCTCGAACGGCGCCTGCGCCTGCTCCGGCGGGGCGGGCGCAGGCGTCGCAGCGGGTTGCCGGACCGGTGCGGGCGTCTCGCGCGGCTGCGGCTGTGCGGCCACCGGCGCCGGGCGCTCGATGCGGCCGCTGTCGGCCGGCGCCGTGCGCGCGGGCGCCTGCACGGGTGGCTGCGCGGCCTCGGCCGGGGGCGCATAGGTCGGCGGATCGAGCAACACCGTGTACTCGCGTAACAGGCGGCCGCGCGACCAGGTTGCTTCGACGAGGAACGTCAGGAACGGCTCCGACATCGGCGTCGTGGACGTCACGAGGACGACGTTGCCTTCGGCCTTGCCGCTGTGGACGATCTGGAACTGGAGATTCTGCAGATAATAGGGACGATCGAGGCCGTAGCGTTCGAACGTCTGGGCCGACGCGAGCCCGATCTTGAGATTGTTCAGCTCCTCGGACGAAGCCGACAACAATTCGATCCGAGCGCGCAGCGGCTCATTGAGTGCGGATTCAAGACGAATGTCTCCCAGGCCCAGGGCCCAGACCTCGCTCGATAGCAATATCAAGAGTACAAGCGAGATTCGAGAGAGTCGTCGCGACATAGTGTTTATCTCCAGCTCCCGTATTGCCCCTGGGATGACGCCGGTGAGGGGCGTGGTCGTCGCAGGCAGGCCGTTTTACATATGGCCCCGAACTATAGCTTATAAATGGTTTTTCGCCAATATTTCAGCAATTTGGACGCTATTTAGAGCGGCGCCCTTACGTATGTTGTCCGATACGACCCACAGATTGATGCCGCGCGGATGCGATATGTCCTCACGCACGCGTCCGACGTACACCGGGTCCGTTCCGGCAGCGTTGCTCACGGCAGTCGGATACTCGCCGGTTCGAACGCCGTCGAGCAGCGTCACGCCCGGGGCGTCGCGCAACAGCTCGCACACTTCCTCGGCCGAAATCTTGTCTGTCGTCTCGATGTGCACGGCCTCGGAGTGCCCGAAAAACACCGGGATACGGACGGCGGTCGCATTCACGAGGATGCTCTCGTCGGCGAAGATCTTGCGCGTCTCCCAGACCATCTTCATCTCTTCCCTGGTGTAGCGATTGTCCTGGAATACGTCGATGTGCGGCACCGCGTTGAAGGCGATCTGCCGCACCTCGCCCTCGAGCTCGAGCGGCCTGCCGTTCAGCAACTCCGCCGTCTGCCGGGCGAGTTCGTCGATGGCGCGCCTGCCGGCGCCCGAGACCGACTGATACGTCGCGACGTTGATGCGCTCGATGCCGGCGGCGTCGTAGATCGGCTTCAGTGCGACAACCATCTGGATCGTCGAGCAGTTCGGGTTCGCGATGATGCCGCGGTTGACGTAGTCGGCTATCGCCTCGGGATTCACTTCGGGTACCACCAGCGGTATGTCGTCGTCGTAACGGAAGTGCGAGGTGTTGTCGATGACGACGCAGCCGGCGGCCGCCGCTTTCGGCGCGAATTTCGCCGAGATCGAACCGCCGGCCGAGAACAGGCCGATCGCCACGGTCGAGAAATCGAAGTCGGCGAGGTCTTCAACGACCAGTTCGTCGTCGCCGAATGCGACCTTGTTGCCGGCCGAGCGCTCGCTCGCGAGCGCATGCACGTTGCCGACCGGGAATTTGCGCTCGACGAGCACCTCGAGCATCGATTCCCCGACGACCCCGGTGGCGCCCGCGACGGCGATATCGAATGTTTTGGCCATGTTGTTGAGTGTACCTAGGGTTCGATCGCGGCTAAAGCCGCTCCTACAGACGCGATTCGGGCACGGCGCTTGATTACAGGACCGGCGTCGTGGATTCGACGTCCGCATTCTGTGCGCGATTGCGCAGATAATGATCCATCAGGACGAGCGCGATCATCGCCTCGGCGATCGGCGTCGCCCGCAGGCCGACACAGGGATCGTGCCGGCCCGTGGTGACGATCTCGGTCTGTTTTCCGGACTTGTCGATCGTCTTGCCCGGCACGGAGATGCTCGAGGTCGGCTTGAGCGCGATGCTCGCGAGCAGGTCCTGTCCGGACGAGATGCCGCCGAGCGTGCCGCCGGCGTCGTTCTTGTTGAAGCCGTCGGGTCCGATTTCGTCGCGGTGCTGGCTGCCGCGCTGCGTGACGGCCGCGAACCCGGCGCCGAGCTCGACGCCCTTGACCGCGTTGATGCTCATCAGCGCGTGCCCGATGTCTCCTTCCAGCTTGTCGAACACCGGCTCGCCCAGACCGGGCGGGAGATTCGTGGCCAGCACGCTGATCTTCGCGCCGATCGAATCGCCCGCCTCCCGCAGCTCGTCCATGAAGGTCTCGAGCTCGTCGAGCCGGCCAGGGTCCGCGCAGAAGAACGGATTCTGATCGACGATCGACAGGTCCTTCGCCGCGAGCCGGATCGGACCGAGCTGCGAAACGTATCCGGTGATCTCGACGCCGAGGCGCTCGCGCAGATACTTGCGGGCGATCGCGCCGGCGGCGACGCGCATCGCCGTCTCCCGCGCGGAGGAACGGCCGCCTCCGCGGTAGTCGCGGATGCCGTATTTCTGTTGATAGGTGTAATCCGCATGGCCGGGCCGGAACTTGTCCTTGATATCGCCGTAGTCCTTCGACCGCTGGTCGAGGTTCTCGATCAGGAGTCCGATCGGTGTGCCCGTGGTGACGCCCTCGAACACGCCCGACAGGATGCGCACCTGGTCGGGCTCGTTGCGCTGCGTCGTGTGCTTCGAGCGCCCCGGACGGCGCCGGTCGAGATCGTGCTGGATGTCCCTGTCGGCGAGTGCCATGCCCGGCGGACAGCCGTCGACCACGCAGCCGATCGCCGGACCGTGGCTCTCCCCGAACGTGGTGACGACGAACGATCGTCCGAAACTGTTACCTGACATGCTCGAGATCCTGTTTGGTCAGCAGGAACACACCCGACCCGCCGTGCTCGAACTCAAGCCAGGTGAATTCCAGATCGGGATACGCCCGTTCCAGTGCCGCCCGGCTGTCGCCGACTTCGCAAACGAGTATTCCATCGTTGTCGAGAAAACGCGACGCATCATGCAGGATCGTGCGGACCGAATCCAGACCGTCCCGTCCCGCCGCCAGGCCGCCCGCCGGCTCGTGCCGGAACTCCTCGGGCAGCGCGTCCATCGCCGGCTCGTCGACGTAGGGCGGATTGCTCACGATCAGGGAGTATCGGCGCCCCGTGAGGTCTTCGAAGAAATCGGAACGGACGAGCCGCACCCGGTCGGCGACGCCGTGCCGGGCCACGTTGATCGTCGCGACCTCGAGTGCCGCCGCCGACAGGTCCACCGCGTCGACGGTAGCCTGCGGGAACGCCTTCGCGATGGCGATCGCGATGCAGCCGCTGCCGGTGCCGAGATCGGCGGCGGCCGTCACGCGGTCCGCGTCGATCCAGGGCTCGAAGCGGCGGAGAATCAGCTCCGCGATCGGCGAGCGCGGCACCAGCACGCGTTCGTCGACGTAGAAGCGCAGGCCCGCGAACCACGCCTCGTTGAGGAGATAGGCGAGCGGCACGCGCTCGCCCACGCGCCGCTCGGCCAACGCCTCGATGGCCTCGAGCGCCTGCGCATCGACGCGCTGCGCGTACTGCGCCGCCGCATCCTCGTGCGCGAGGCCGAGGCGATCGAATACGAGCCAGGCGGCCTCGTCGACGGCATTGTCCGTGCCGTGGCCGTAAGCGAGGCCGGCCTGCTCGAAACGCGCGGCGATACGGCGGATCAGCTGCTCTACCGTCATCGGTTTGCCTGAACACACCGACATATATAATGTCTCATCCCCTGATATTCCACCCGGGTTCCCATGACCGCAAGAAACCTGTTCATCGCCGGTGTCGCCATCGTCGCAATCGCCACGGGCCTGTGGTTCTCGCTGGAACTCGCGACGCCGCCGCCGGCGACGCGGTCGGCGACCGTGTTCCCCGAGCCGGGCGAACTCCCCGAATTCTCGCTGCTCGACCAGGATGGCAACGCGATCGACCGCAGCGTCTTCGACGGCCAGTGGGACCTGCTGTACTTCGGCTACACGAACTGCCCCGACATCTGCCCGCTGACGCTGGCCGAACTCGCGAAGGCACGCCAGCAGCTCGCCGCGGCGGGCACGGAAGCACCTCGCATCGTGTTCGTCAGCGTCGACCCCGAACGCGACACGCCGGACGTCGTCGCGAAGTACATCGCCAATTTCGGCGACGGCAATCTCGGCATCACCGGCGACCTCGACCAGATCCGCAAGTTCGCGAAAGGTTTGGGGATATTCTTCGCCAAAGGGCGCGAGGAAGGCGGCATGTACTCGGTCGACCATTCGAGCGTCGTGCTCGTCGTCGATCCGCACGCGAAGCTGCGCGCCCTGTTCAGCGCGCCGCACAAGGCGGACGACTTTGTCCACGACCTGCCGATCATAATGGCACGCAACTGATGCGGGCGAGGTTGGCGACGCTTGTGATCTTCGCGCTTGCGGCCTGCTCGGCGCAGCGGCCGCCGCTCGTCGCCAGCGACATCGACCTGCGGCCGCCGCTGCCGGGCACACAGATGGGCGCCGGCTACCTGACACTGACCAACAACACGGAAGACCCGATCAAGATCACGAAGGTGACCAGCCCGCAGTATGACGCCGTCCAGATGCACGAGTCGGTCGTCGAGAACGGCATCGCGAAGATGCGGCCGCTCGACTCGGTGACCGTGCCGGCGCACGGCAGCGTGACCTTCGAACCGGGCGCCAGGCACCTGATGCTGATGCGGCCGACCGGATCCGGCGCAGGCGTGACGCTGCATTTCATGGCCGGCGACAGCCTCGTGCTGACAGTGAACGTGCCCGGCAAAGACTGAACCGAGATGCTCGAGCGCCTGTTTGTCCTGGTGCAGTATGCGTTGCCGCGCTACTGGCTCACTGCGCTGGTGTACCGTTGCACCCGGATCCGGTCACGTGCCTTCAAGAACTTCCTTATCCGCCGCTTCGTGCGCCTCTACGACGTCGACCTCGACGACGTCATGCTCGAGGTGCCCGACGGCTTTGCGACGTTCAACGACTTCTTCGTGCGCGAGCTCGCCGACGGCGCGCGGCCGATCGCCCCGGAACCGGATGCGCTCGTCTCGCCGGTGGACGGCACCGTCAGCAGCGCAGGGCGGCTGCGCGGCAACTCCATACTGCAGGCCAAGGGCATCGACTACTCGCTGACCGAACTGCTCGCGGCGGACATCGACGACGCACGGCTGTTCGCCGACGGAACGTTTGCCACGCTGTATCTCGCGCCCCACAACTACCATCGCGTACACGCACCCGTCGACGGTGAGCTGGTCAAGGCCCATTACGTACCCGGCGACCTGTTCAGCGTCAATGGCCCGACCGTGGCCCGCCTTCCGGGCCTGTTCTGCCGCAACGAGCGCTTGCTCCTGCACTTTTCGGCGGCGATCGGCCGCGTCATCGTGGTGTTGGTCGGTGCCATGAATGTCGGCAGCATCAGCACGCCGTGGACCGGTGAGATCCGGCCGCGGAGAAGCGGTATCGTCGAATCGCTCGCACTCGGGGCCGCGCCGGCGGCCGTACGCAAGGGCGCTCTCCTCGGCTGGTTCAACATGGGCTCCACCGTCATCGTCCTGCTGCCCGGCGGCGCCTGCGACTGGATGGACGGTCTCACCGCCGGCGCGGCGGTGCGCATGGGCGCGCGGATCGGCCGGCTCACGGGCGGCCGCCCGTGAGCAGCTGGCGGCCGTGTTCCGGCGTGGCGGCGGCGCGCAGCCGCGCGGCACTGCTCGAGCGGGCGCGCGCGTACTTCGCCGGCGCCGGGATCCTGGCGGTGGATACGCCGGCATTGACGCGTTACGCCGTGACCGATCCGCACATCGACAGCCTGACGGCGCAGTCGTCAACGGGCGGCTATTTCCTGCACACGTCTCCCGAGTTCTGCATGAAACGCCTGCTCGCGGCCGGCTTCCCGGACATTTACTCGATCTGCCGCGTATTCCGCGACGGCGAGTCCGGCGCACGCCATGCGCCGGAGTTCACGATGATCGAATGGTATCGGCTGGGCTACTCGCTGGCGGACATCGTCGAGGACACGCTGCGCCTGATCGCGCGGTGCCTGGACGATCCCGCGCTGGCCGGGCGTGTCGAGATCGTCGACTACGGCGAGGCGCTCCGCCGCCATGCCGGGCTGGACGCCTTCGGCGCCGGCATCGACGAGCTGGCCGCGGTGACGGCCGCGGATGACCGCCTGCGCCGTGAGATCGGCGACGAGCGCGACGTCTGGCTCGATCTCGTCATGAGTACCGTCGTCGCCCCGAGCCTGCCGGCCGACCGGCTGACCGTCGTCCGCCACTACCCGGCGAGCCAGGCGGCGCTGGCGCGGACCTGCCCGGCCGACGCGCGCGTCGCGGACCGTTTCGAAGTGTTCCGCGGCGCGATGGAACTCGCGAACGGCTACGTCGAGTTGACCGACGCCGACGTACAGCGTGGACGCTTCGATGACGACCTCGACATGCGGCAACGGCTCGGACGCGAGGCCGTCCCCTGGGACCGCCACCTGGTCGATGCGCTGCGCGCAGGCCTTCCCGACTGCGCCGGCGTCGCGGTCGGCTTGGAGCGCTTGCAGATGGTCCTCGACGGGACGGACGCTATACGCGACGTGATGACTTTCGAAAGCGAGCACGCGGATGCCTGACACCGACTACGCACTCCTTGCGAGCCAGCTTCGCGCGCTCGTCGCCGGCGAATCCGACCCGTTGGCAAACGCGTCCAACTTCGTGGCGCTGTTGTACGACGCACTGGCGGACGTTAACTGGCTGGGCATCTACGTGCTGCGCGGCGACGACCTCGTGCTCGGCCCGTTCCAGGGCCAACCCGCATGCGTGCGCATCCCGCTCGGCAACGGCGTCTGCGGTACGGCCGCCGCGACCGAGACGACACAGCGTGTCGCCGACGTGCACGCGTTCCCGGGCCACATCGTCTGCGACCCGGTATCGCGCTCGGAACTCGTCGTGCCGCTGTCGATGGACGGGAGGCTCGTCGGCGTGCTCGACGTCGACAGCCCGGCGCTGGATCGCTTCGGCGAGGCGGATCAGGCCGGCATCGAGTCCCTGTGCGCGGCGTTCTGCGAATCGCTTGCGGCCGGCGCCCGTTTTATTTGACGCGCGAGACGTACTCGCGGGAACGCGTGTCCACCCGGATCACTTCGTTCTGATCGACGAACAGGGGCACGCGGACCACGGCGCCGGTGGACAACTTGGCCGGCTTCACGCCCCCGCTGGCGGTATCGCCCTTGACGCCGGGATCGGTCTCGACGATCTCGAGTTCGACGAAGTTCGGCGGCTCGACGAGCAGCGGCGCGTTGTTCCAGAGCGTGACCTGACACATGTCGCCGTCGCTGATCCAGTCCCGCGTATCGCCTACCGCGCTCTCGTCGGCGGCGTATTGTTCGAACGTATCCGGTTTCATGAAGTGCCAGAATTCCCCGTCCGCATACAGGTACTGCATCGGGGTATCGATGACGTCGGCGGCTTCGATGCTCTCGCCCGACTTGAAGGTCTTGTCGACTGTCCGGCCGGTCTTCAGGTTCTTTACGCGAACGCGGTTGAACGCCTGACCCTTGCCCGGCTTGACGAATTCATTCTCGACGATGATGTAGGGATCGGCGTCGATGATGATCTTGAGTCCGGCGCGAAACTCGTTGGTGCTGTAATTTGCCATAATCCGGAATTCTACCCGAGTCGTCGGGGGGTGCCCATGGGGGCCGCAATTATCACAATGAATCCGCTATTTGCACACCGAAATTTGATACCCGTCACGAATTTGACACGCCGGGAGAGACTGCCCGGGAGGCGGTGCTAGACTCACAATCCTTTAACAGAATCCGTGCCGACCTGGACGTCGCCGGACCGTCGCAAGGGACGCGATTTGAACGGGCGCCACAGCATATCCATTGCAGTCCTTACCGAGAATCAGGATGACGTCGCTCTGATCAACGGCGCGTTGCGCGATGCAGGCCATGCCGCGCACTGTCACTGGGTCAGGAAACCCAGGGACCTCGATACCACCCTCGCCGCCGAAGACATCGAGTTGATGATTCTCAACTGCGACCGGTTCCCGGCCAGCGTCCACGAGATCGTCAAGCAGAAGGAGCGCTACAACCCGGAAGTGCCGGTCATCGCCCTCAAGCAGACGGCCGACGAGAAGAGCATCCAGGACGCGATGAAGCACGGCGCCTGCGACCTCGTGTCGATCGGGCTCAAGGACCGCCTGCAATCGGTCGTCACCCGAGAGCTCCGCGCCCTGCGCGTCGAGCGCGCGCTGAACTCCACGATCCATCACGCTACCGAGTACAAGCGCCAGCTGAAGGACCACATGCAATCCTCGAGCGCCGCCATTGCGCTCGTCGAGGACGGCATCATCACCGACGTCAACGACGCCTGGCTGAAGCTGTTCCGGGCAGCCAGCAATGACGAAGTCGTCGGCCTGCCGCTGATGGACAACTTCGAGACCGAGAGCCGTGCCGCGATCAAGGGAGCCCTGATTGCCGCGATCGCCGGCAAATGGGCGACCGACGAGCGCCTTTCCGCGAAGTCACTCGTATCCAGCGACGACGGCAACGAGGTCAAGCTCGAGTTCCGCAAATTCTCGTTCGACAACGGCCCCTGCGTGCAGGTCCGTATCGCGCCGCCCGACTCGGCGACGATCGAGCCGACGAAGCTCGTGCACGATGCGCTGAAACGCGATCCGACGACGCTGTTCTTCCACCGCGCCCAGTTCGTCGAGCGGCTGAAGAAACGCCTCGCCAAGAAGCCGCCGTCCGGACTGCACGTACTCTGCTACATCCGTATCGACAAGTTTTCCCAGGTCTGT
Organism: uncultured Gammaproteobacteria bacterium; assembly: GCA_963777675.1. Lineage (GTDB taxonomy): Bacteria > Pseudomonadota > Gammaproteobacteria > Steroidobacterales > Woeseiaceae > UBA1847. Next base: position 58,675 of record CAVZRD010000011.1, read on the forward strand.
AACAAGGTCGGCATCCTCAATTCCGACGAGGTGTTGGCCCAGTTCGCCGATGTCGTGCGCAAACGCCTGCACCCGCGCGACCTGGCCGGCCGCTTCGAGGGCACGGCGCTGATGGTGCTGCTGCATCGCGGCAGCGCACGCGACGCCGAGGTCTGGGGCAACCAGCTCTGCGAGCACATCCGCAAGCTCACGTTCGACGTCGAGGACCGCTCGGCCCAGCTCACCTGCACGGTCGGCGTGTGCCCGTTCAACGAGATGTACGGCTCGCTCGAGGAATTCGTGGCCGGCGCGGTCGACGGCTACGCGCTCGGCAAGCAGGCCGGAGGCAACACGGCCTACCTCAACGACACCGCAAAGGAAGACACCAAGCAGAAGGAATTCGACGCGATCTGGGTCAAGCACCTGAAGGCCGCCCTGATGGAGGACCGGTTCCGGCTCGCCCAGCTCCCCATCGCCGGCCTGCGCAGCGACGGCATCGAGATGTACGACCTGCTGGTGCGCATGCTCGACGAACAGGGCAACTCCGTGTTGCCGTCCGAGTTTCTGCCGGCCGCCGAGCGCAACAACATGATGAAGAATATCGATCGCTGGATGGTCCGCGCGGCGATGGACTTCTGCAACGAATCGGATGCCGACCGGGTGTTCGTCCGGCTGTCGCGGCAATCGGTGCTCGACGCCACGACCATTGCGTGGATGGAGGCGGAATTCGACAAGAAGAAGTTCGACTGTTCGCGTCTGGTGATGCAGATCCCCGAGCGCGAGGCGGCCAAGCATATTAAGCAGACGCAGGCCGTGGTGCAGAAGCTGCAGAAGATGGGCGTCGGGTTCGCGCTCGAACACTACGGAATCGACCAGGAGCGCTTCCAGATCCTCGACATCCTGAAGCCCGGCTACGTCAAGGTCGACGGCGAACTGATGCACTCGCTGATGACCGATACCGAATTGCAGCAGCGCGTCGAGAAGATCGTGAGCGCGGCTCGCGAGCGCGACATCAAGACTATCGCCGAGCGCGTCGAAAACGCCAATGCGATGGCCGTGCTGTTCCAGCTCGGCCTGGACTACATGCAGGGACATTATGTTCACGAACCCGAGGTCGTCCTCGAGGACGTGGGTACGAGCAAGCATACGACGCTGGCCGATCTGGTGGCCGCGCACGCCAACTAGCGGCGTTGAGGACCCGAAGTGTGACGGGTGTCACGCTTTGTCTGCTGAACCATGCCCTCACGGTGCGCGAACGGCAAAACATAGAATGCTTCATAGCGGCCCCGGACCGGCCGTGGATAAGCTGCGGGACTCAGAGAATCGCGGGGCCTACGAAGTGAGGGCTACGAAGTGAAGAGATCGTCGAAATCGAAAACCGGACGCGTCCGGACATCCGAAAAGGCTGCGAAGGCGCTGCTGCCGGCGCTCGCCATGGTCGGCGGCAGTCTCGTCGCTCTGCCCGCGCATGCGCTCGAGCTCGGCGACCTGCAAGTGCACTCGTCGCTCGGCCAGCCACTACGCGCCAGCATCGCCTATGCGCTGGCGCCGAACGAAATCGTGTCCGACACCTGCGTCAGTGTCCAGCAGGTCATGTCCGCCGACCGACTGCCGTCGGTCGGCAAGGCGTCGCTCATCGTCACCAACGGCGTCATCGCAATTACCGGCAGCCGCGTCGTGCAGGAACCGTTGATGTCGATGCGCGTCACCGTCGATTGTCCGTACACACCGCACATCAGCCGTGAATACACTCTGTTCGTGGACCCGGTCTCGTTCCAGCCGGCGACCGATGTGCAACGAGCCCCGCAGGCGCAGGCGGCAGCCACTCCGGCACCGGCGCGAAGCAACGCGCCCGCAGCACGCGCTGCGGCCCGGCACGCGCCGATCGGCGCCTCGACCCGGTATCGCGTGCGTGTCGGAGATTCGCTATCCGAGATCGCAGAGCGCATCGAGAACCGTCCGGTCGGCCTGTGGTCCGCCGTGACGGCCATCTTCGAAGCCAACCCCGACGCATTCCTCGACAACGACCCCAACAAACTCAAGGCCGGCAGCTGGCTCGACATCCCCGACTTCGGCGCGGGTACGCCGCCCGTCGTGGCGGAACGCGTCAGGAATGCGCCGGCACCGGTCTCCGAAGTAACGCAGACGGGCACGGCCTACGAGCCCGGTGCCGGCATGCCGGCTGCATCTGCCCCGGCGCCCGACCTGAGGCCGGCCGAGCCGACGACCATGAGCCCGGCGGCAGCGGCCGCCGCCGGCACGGCGGCATCCCCCGCAACGGTGGCTCCCGCCGAGACGGCGACGCCCGTCGCGGCGGAACCGGCGGACAGCCCGTTCGTCGACCTGCAGCCGGGCGACGTGATCCGCGAACCCGCATCGAAGGCGGCCGCAAACGGCGCCGGCGATCGGACGACGATCCCCGACACCTCGCTCGAGGGGCCGCGCACCACGTCCTCTGCGCCGAACGTACCGATTGGTGTGATTCGGCCGGCATCGGATCCTGCCGCCCGGTCCACGCATTGGCTCGTCTGGCTGATCGGCGGCGGGCTCGCGCTCATCGGCGGTCTCCTGACGTTCGGCCGGTTCCGCGACCGCTCCGGATCGTCGCCGATGCCGGCCGCGAGCCCGCATCCGCTGCGCCGACAGTCCGATTTCGATACGCAGCGGGTGGAGGCCATACCCGAGGTTCATGCCGACGCCGACGCAGTCGCTATCGACGACGACTCGCCGACCGCCGAGAATCTCGCCCTCGATGCCGACCTGGAAATCGGCACCGGCCTTCGCGAAGGCACGGACGTCGACATCGCGCAGGACTTCGCCTTCGCATCGACGACGGCGCTGGACCTGGAGCTGCCCGAAGAGATGTCCAGTGGCGGCGACGAATCGCGCCTTACCGACGTGCTGCCGCCATTGCATGCCGGCAACCTGGAGACGATCCTCGAGCGCGAGGTACTCCCCGGCGAGGCGGACGATTACGACATGTCCGTCATCATAGATGCGACGAAGGTGCCCCTGCCCGAGGACATCACCGAGCGCGACCTCGAGGCGGTCGCGCTGCCCGCCGACGACGAGACACTGATCACCGACGACTACACCGTCAGCCAGGAAGTCGACTACAAGATCGTCGAGCAGGACTACGAGGACGAGATGACTGCGACGCAGGCGCTGAACGCAGAAATCTCGCGCGCCGCCGAAGAGCTTGCCGCACGCATGGAAGAGGATCCGGATTCCACCGGCATCTCGATGGCCAGCGTCCACGAACTCGACGTCACGGCGCAGTTGCGCAGCGGCAACGACGACGACGTCGGCGACCTCGACGACACCGGTATCAACGAGCAGACCGTCAGCCTCGAGGCCGAGGACAAGACCGTCGAGATGAACGCCGGTGAGAAAGACAAGACCGCCGAGATGCCGATCAAGAAACGCCGCGGCGCCTGATCCGGCACCGCCGACGCGCTCCGGCCAACACCCGTAGGAGCGGCTTCAGCTGCGATCCCGACGCCCTCCGACGACCACCCGTAGGAGCGGCTTCAGCCGCGATCCCGACGCCCTCCGACGACCACCCGTAGGAGCGGCTTCAGCCGCGATCCCGACGCCCTCCGACGACCACCCGTAGGAGCGGCTTCAGCCGCGATCCCGACGCCGTCCGACGACCACCCGTAGGAGCGGCTTCAGCCGCGATTCCGACGCCGATCGTGCCAAACGGAATCCCAGTGCGGATAATCGTCCGGGTCCTGTACGAGCCCGGCCCTGACCGGATTGTGAATCAGGTATTCGGCTGCTTTCCGGAGATCTTCCGACACCCGGACGGCGTGGTCGTAATATCCGGCCTGCCAGATTCTGCGCCGCTTTCCGCCGAGCAGATTGATCTGCCTGGCTGATCGGCCCTTTAGATATCGGACTAGCAGAGCAAGACGCACATTCTCATGCAACTGGACCAGCCAGTGAATGTGATCCGGCATTACGACGTGAGCGAGGCTTACACACAGGCCTTCAGCCGCAAGCCGCTCGAACTGTTCCTCGACAATCCGTGCGTACGATTCGTCTTTGAAGCGCGGTGTTCTACGATAACAACAGGCCGTGATGAAGTAGATTCCGCAGTTCTCGGAGTAGCGGTGCTTGCGAAGTGCTCGACTTTTCGGCAATGACCGCCCCACCGCGAAGATTTTGACCGACGGAGTCGCGCTGTTGCGCGAGCTCAAATTTGTCTCTTTGTTTAGAAATGACGACGAGAAGATCGCGGCTGAAGCCGCTCCTACGGGTGCGGATGCAGGGGCGGTGGCACGATCGCGGCTGAAGCCGCTCCTACGGATGCTGATGCAGGGGCGGTGGCACCATCGCGGCTGAAGCCGCTCCTACGGGTGCGGATCCAGGGGCGGTGGCACCATCGCGGCTGAAGCCGCTCCTACGGGTGCGGATCCAGGGGCGGTGGCACCATCGCGGCTGAAGCCGCTCCCGTGGGAGCGGATCAGGTTCCGGGTGGCATGCCCAGCAGGCGGTCGACGTGGCGCCAGCCGCGCGGTAACAGGGTCCCGCGCAATGCGCGCTCGCCGTAGTAGGCGTCCGTGTCGTTCCAGCGAATGGTCATCGTGCGGGTGCCGCTGTGGACCTGCAGGTCGCCGTCCTCGGGCACGACGGCGATCGCGACGAGTTTCTCCTCGCCGGCCTGGTACTTCTTCGACGGGATGTTGATGAGCTTGATGCCCTTGCCCTTGGCGAGGTCCGGCAACTCTTCCATCTCGAACAGCAGCAGGCGGCCGATCGAGCTGACGGCGGCGATCAGGCATTCCGTGCCGGGCGGCACCGCCGCGGGTACCACGGCGCGGCCTCCGGCCGGCACTCGGAGGATGGACTTGCCCGCCTTGTTGCGCGTGACGAGCTCCGACAGCGTCGCGACGAACCCGTAACCGGCGTCCGATGCCAGCACGGCTTTCTGGTCGCCCTCGCCGATCATCACGCCGCAGAATTCGGCGCCGTCCGGTGGATTGAAGCGGCTCGACAGGGGTTCGCCCTGGCCTCGCGCCGACGGCAGCGATTGCGCGATGACGCTGTACACGCGACCGGTGCTGTCGATGAACATGGCGAGCTGGTTGCTGCGCCCCTGCGCGGCCGCGAGGAAACCGTCGCCGGACTTGTAGGACAATGCCAGCGAATCGACATCGTGGCCCTTCGCGGCGCGCGCGAAGCCGCGTTGCGAGAGCACCACGGTCACCGGCTCCGCGCTGACGAGCTGGGTCTCGTCGAGCGCCTGCGCCGCCTCGCGCTCGACGATCGCGGTGCGCCGCGCATCGCCGTAGGTTTCGGCGTCCGCCAGGATCTCGTCCTTGATCAGGGTCTTCAGGCGTGCCGCGCTCTTCAGCGTCTTCTCGAGGGCGTCACGCTCGTCCGAGAGTTCTTCCTGCTCGCCGCGGATCTTCATCTCCTCGAGCTTGGCGAGGTTGCGAAGGCGCAGGTTGAGGATCGCCTCGGCCTGCGCGTCGCTGAGCTTGAAGCGCTTCATCAGCACCGGTTTCGGCTCGTCCTCGGCGCGGATGATCGCGATGACCTCGTCGATGTTGAGGTACGCGACGAGCAGGCCGTCGAGGATGTGCAGCCGGTCGGTGACGATCGCGAGGCGGTGCTGCAGGCGGCGCTTGACCGTCTCCTTGCGGAACGCCAGCCACTCGGTCAGCAGGCCGACCAGGTCGAAGCTGCGCGGCCGTCCGTCGAGACCGATGACGTTCATGTTGATCCGGCAGCTGCGCTCCAACGACGTCGTCGAGAACAGGTGCGACATCAGTTCGTCCTTGTCGACCCGGTTCGAGCGCGGCGTGATCACCAGCCGCGTCGGCTCCTCGTGGTCCGATTCGTCGCGCAGGTCCTCGACCTGGGGCAGCTTCTTCGCGCGCATCTGCGCCGCGATCTGCTCCAGCACCTTGCTGCCCGAGATCTGGTGCGGCAGCGACGTGATCACGATGTCGCCGTTCTCGACCTTGTAGCGCGGCCCGCAGCCTGAGCGTGCCGCTGCCCGTTGTATACATCTGCTTGATGTCCGCACGCGGCGATACGAGCTCGCCGCCGGTCGGATAGTCGGGGCCCTTGATGTGTTTCATCAGCTGCGCGACGGTGGCATCCGGATTGTCGATCAGGTGGATCAGCGCGCTCGCCACCTCCCGCAGGTTGTGCGGCGGCACGTCGGTCGACATGCCGACGGCGATGCCGGTCGTGCCGTTCAAGAGCAGATTCGGGAGCCGCGCCGGCAACACCTCGGGCTCGTCGAGCGTACCGTCGAAATTCGGTGTCCAGTCGACCGTGCCCTGCCCGAGTTCGTCGAGCAGCGTCTTCGCATACCGCGCGAGGCGCGATTCGGTGTAGCGCATCGCCGCGAAGGACTTGGGATCGTCGGTCGAGCCCCAGTTGCCCTGCCCGTCGACGATCGGGTATCGGTAGGAGAAATCCTGCGCCATCAATACCATGGCTTCGTAGCAGGCGACGTCTCCGTGCGGATGAAACTTGCCGATGACGTCGCCGACCGTGCGCGCCGATTTCTTCGGCTTCTGACCCCGCCGACAGACCCAGTTCGCTCATCGAGTAGATGATCCGCCGCTGCACCGGCTTCAGGCCGTCGCCGATATGCGGCAGCGCCCGGTCGAGGATCACGTACATCGAATAGTCGAGGTAGGCTTTCTCCGTGTAGTCCTTCAGCGGCAGCTGTTCGACGCCCTCGAGATTCAGACTGTTTTGCATGTGTCGGCCTCCTCGGCCACGGAGCTCAGACTTCCGCCAGGTTGCCCTTGGTCTCGAGCCACTTGCGCCGGTCGCCGGCGCGCTTCTTCGCCAGCAGCATGTCCATGAGTTGATCGGTCTTTGTCGCGGCCTCGAGACGGTGAGCTGCACGAGCCGACGCGTGTCGCGGTCCATCGTCGTCTCGCGGAGCTGCGACGGGTTCATCTCGCCCGAGTCCCTTGAAGCGGGTCACCGAGACCTTGCCGCGCAGTTTCTCCGCGTAGATACGGTCGCGTATGCCGGTCGAGCTCGGCTGTCGTCGAGCGCGTAGAACACTTCCTTGCCGACGTCGACTCGATACAGCGGCGGCATCGCGATGTAGACGTGGCCGGCCAGCACCAGCTCCCGGAAATGACGCAGGAACAGCGCACACAGCAGCGTCGCGATGTGCAGGCCATCCGAGTCGGCATCGGCGAGGATGCAGATCTTGTGGTAGCGCAGGTTGCTCGAGCGTGGTTGCACCGGGGTCGACGCCGAGCGCGATGCTGATGTCGTGCACCTCCTGCGAGGCGAGGATCTCGGCGGAATCGACTTCCCAGGTATTCAGGATCTTGCCGCGCAGCGGCATGATGGCCTGTGTCGACCGGTCACGCGCCTGCTTCGCCGAGCCGCCGGCCGAATCGCCCTCGACGAGGAAGATCTCGCACAGTTCGGGTTCCTGGGAGTACAGTCGGCGAGCTTGCCCGGCAGTGCCGGGCCGCTGACGATCTTCTTGCGGACGACCTTCTTCGCGTCCTTGAGCCGCTTCTGCGCCCGGCCGATCGCGAGCTGCGCGATCGCATCGCCGGTCTCGGGATGCCGGTTCAGCCACAGCGAGAAATTGTCCTTGATGACGCCGGCGACGAACGCGGCGGATTCACGCGAGGACAGCCGCTCTTTCGTCTGGCCCGAGAACTGCGGATCCTCCAGCTTGGCGCTACAGCACGAAGCTGAGGCCGTCCCAGACGTCCTCCGGCGCGATGGTGACGCCGCGCGGCACCAGGCTGCGGAAATCGGCGAACTCCCGCAGCGCGTTCGGTCAGGCCGGTACGCAATCCGTTGACGTGGGTGCCGCCCTGTGGCGTCGGGACCAGGTTCACGTAACTCTCGGCGATCGCCTGGCCGCCCTCGCCGACCACCCAGGCCAGCGCCCAGTCGATGGCCTCGTTGTTGCCGGTGAGGCTGCCCGAGAACGGTTCGGCGGGCAGCAGCTCGGCGCCGCCGCCCGACTCGACCAGGTATTCGTCGAGCCCGCCCTCGTAGCACCATTCGAACTTCTCCTTTGTCTTCTCGACCTTGAGGCGCACCGTGAGGCCGGGACAGAGGACCGCCTTGGCGCGCAGCGCGTGCTTTAAACGCGAGATCGAGAACACCGGGGAATCGAAGTATTTCGGATCGGGCCAGAAGCGTATGGTCGTCCCGGTATTGGCCTTGCCGACCGTACCGACCTGCTCGAGCTTGCCGCGCTTCGCGCCGCCGGCGAAGCTCATGTTGTATTCCTTGCCGCCGCGCCGGATCCAGATCTCGAGATTCTTCGACAGCGCGTTGACGACGGACACGCCGACGCCGTGCAGGCCGCCGGAGAACTGGTAATTCTTGTGCGAGAATTTGCCGCCCGCATGCAGGCGGGTGAGGATCAGCTCGACGCCCGGGATCTTCTCCTTGGGGTGTTTGTCGACCGGCATGCCGCGGCCGTCGTCGTCGACCTCGACGGAGCCGTCCTTGTAGACGGTGACCTCGATCTTCTTGCAGTGCCCCGACAGCGCCTCATCGACGCTGTTGTCGACGACTTCGTGTGCGAGGTGATTGGGCCGGCTCGTGTCGGTGTACATGCCCGGCCGGCGCCGAACAGGCTCCAGCCCGCTGAGGACTTCGATGTCCGCGGCATCGTATCGTTTCGCCATCTACCCTGTGCCAGAGGTTGCCCAAGCGATGTCCGGCCGGATTCTAGCGTGAATGGCGGGCCGGCGACAGCCGGGCGGGCGATCAGTTCAGGTCGTCGAGCAGGGAACGCCTGACGTTGTCGTCGACGGGCGAGATCTCCACCTGGTAGTTCGGATGGTCGATGCCGGCGGCCAGCGGCGCGCCGCCGCGCAGCGCGTCGACCATCGCCTCGCTCAGCTCGAAGCGCAGGAAATGCACCGAGGACGTCTTGGCGTCGTCGGCGCGTTCGAGATCCTCGTCGGCGATCGCGTAGACCTTGTCGAGATCGCCGATGCGCACGAACACGCGGTTTTCGACGTCGACGAGCCGGGCCAGCATGGCCTTGCGCTCTTCTACCTCCGGGAACTCGATCATGAACGTTGCCTTCCAGTTCGAACCGTCCGGAATCAGCGGATTGTAAGCCTGCAGTTCGTCCTCGATACCTGCCTGTTCGAAGATGCGTTCGATGCGCAGCATCTCCTGGACCTGATACTGCATCGTGAGCCGGTCCTCGAAGTACAGCGCGGCATTGGTGCCCAGCGCGATGCGCCGGTTGCGCTTGTGGGCGATCACGCGCTCACGGAACTCCGGGCGCGCGGTAGCGTACTGTTCGAGGCTGTACAGGTCCTGGCGGGTGAGCTTTTGCATCGATTCAGATCCCATAGGCATGTTTGAGCAGTGACATCGGATTGCCCGCGGTGTGTCCTTCGAGGCCGTCGGCGATCTGCTCGGCAGCCATCGGGCAGTCACTGACGAAGTGGTCTGCCTCGGCCTTGCCTACCCTGCCGATCACCGGCCGTGCGATCTTCTTCGACTGCTCGTGAAACTCCTTCTTCACGGCGTAGGTGCCGTCGTGACCCGAACAGCGTTCGATCGCCTCGACCTCCGTTCCCGGCACGAGCTGCAGCACGTCGCGCGTCTTCAGGCCGATGTTCTGCACGCGAAGGTGGCAGGGGACCTGGTAGGAGACCTTGCCGAGGGGATTTTTGAAGTCCGTGCGCAGCTTGCCGTCCTTGTGGCGCAGCATCAGGTATTCGAACGGGTCGAAGGTGGCGTCGCGGACCTTCAGGACCTCGGGATCGTCCGGGAACATCAGCGGCAGTTCCTGCTTGAACATCAGGGTGCACGACGGGATCGGCGTCACGATGTCCCAGCCCTTGTCGACCCAGCTCGCCAGTACCGGGACATTGACGTCCTTCGCCTTCGCCACGGCCTCGAGGTCGCCCAGTTCCAGCTTGGGCATGCCGCAACACACCTCCTTCTCGGCGAGCGCGACCGGGATGCCGTTGTGTTCGAAGACGCCGGCGAGGTCGACGTCGATCGCCGGATGATTGCGATTGCCGTAGCAGGTCGTGTAGAGCACGACGCGGCCGCGTGTCGAGGAAGTCGGCTCGGCGCCTTCGCCGGAAGCGCCCTCTTTTGCGCGTAGCTGCTTGCGCGCGGACTTCGAGTGGTAGCTCGGGATTGGCGCGTCTCGATGCACACCCAGGGTTGCCTGCAGCAGTCCCCTTCCCGCGCTGCTTCGATTCGCCGCATTGACGAGCTGCGCGACCACCGGGATGCCCGCCAGCTTGCCGATCGTGTCGGTCGCACTCAGCGTGCGGTCGCGGAACGAGGCGCCCTGCGTCTTGAAACGGGCCGCCTTGGCCCGCAGCATCAGGTGCGGGAAGTCGACGTTCCATTCGTGCGGCGGCACATACGGACACTTCGTCATGTAACACATGTCGCACAGGTAGCAGTGGTCGACGACGTCCCAGTAGACCGGTTTCGCCACGCCGTCGAGTTCCATCGTCTCGGACTCGTCGATGGCATCGAAGAGGGTCGGGAAGGCATTGCAGAGATTGAAGCAGCGTCGGCAGCCGTGACAGATCTCGAACACGCGCTCGAGTTCGGCGTCGAGCGCGGTCTCGTCGTAGAAGGCGTCGCTGCGCCAGTCGAGGGGATGGCGAGTCGGAGCCTCGAGACTCCCCTCGCGTCGGTCAGTGGGTCCGGCCATATGTTTCGTCCAGGGACGTGGCCGCAGGAGGAACCGTAGCCGCCACGGGGTCAATCGCGGCTAAAGCCGCTCCTACGAGCCGAGTTCGGGCATGCGGGTGCAGCCCCGAAGGCCGCGCCGCACGGCCGAACGGTTGCCTATTGGTCGAGCGTGTCGAGCGCCTTCTGGAAGCGGTTCGCGTGCGAGCGCTCGGCCTTGGCCAGCGTCTCGAACCAGTCGGCGATCTCGTCGAAGCTCTCGTCCCGGGCCGTCTTGGCCATGCCCGGGTACATATCGGTGTACTCGTGGGTCTCGCCCGCGATCGCGGCCTTCAGGTTCTTCGCGGTCCCGCCGATCGGCAGGCCGGTGGCGGGATCGCCGACCTCCTCGAGGTACTCGAGATGGCCGTGTGCGTGGCCCGTCTCGCCTTCCGCGGTCGAACGAAACACCGCGGCGACGTCGTTGTAGCCTTCGACGTCGGCCTTCGCCGCAAAATACAGGTAACGCCGGTTGGCCTGGGATTCGCCGGCGAACGCGTCCTTCAGATTGGTTTCGGTCTTGCTGCCTTTCAGTGCCATGTGAGGTCCTCTAACTGGAATTGCCACTTTTAGACTCAGTCTAATCAAATGCTACTCTATGCGCCGGACCGGTCGATGTCAATGCGTACTAGTACGCTGGCACTGCACGGGCGCCGCAGCGCATTGACCCGATCCGGCGAGCGCTGTAGCGTAGCGCGCCTGCGACGCCGGAGCGACGCGATGAGCGCCAGCAAGAAGATCGATCTCGAAAAGGCCTTGACCGACCTCGAAGCACTGGTCGAGGACCTCGAATCCGGCGACCTGCCGCTCGAGAAGGCGATGAAGAAGTTCGAGGAAGGCGTGAAGCTCGCGCGCGGCTGCCAGGCCGCCCTGAAGGATGCCGAGCAGAAGGTGGAGATCCTGCTCAAGAGCGCCGGCGGCGAGGAAACGCTGGAACCGTTCGACGTCGACGCCGAAGAAGATCGCGGCTGAAGCCGCTCCTGCGGATGCGAATCGGCCCCTGGCGGTGTGATCGCGGCTGAAGCCGCTCCTACGGATGCTGTTCTGGCATGGTGGCCGGATCAGATTCCGTAGGAGCGGCTTCAGCCGCGATCCTACGTCGTACCCTGCAGGCGGGTAATGAGGGCGCGCAGGAAGACCTTGTTGAAGCGCAGCTGGCAGGCCGCCGAGACCTGTTCCATCAGCGTCGAGCTGACGCGCAGGATCGTGACGGCGCCGTCGGCCTGGATCGACGCCTGCCGCTTGGCGCCACGTACATAGCTCGTCTCGCCGAAGCAGTCGCCATTGGAGAGCACGCCGATCTGCGCGCCGTTCGCCAGCACGATTACCTTGCCGCTGACGATGATGTAGAAGCGGTCGTCGATCTCGCCTTCCTTGACGATGTCCTCGCCGTCCTGGTACTCGTGCCAGTCGGACGCGCGCAATACCTCCCAGATCTCGGCATGCGAGAACTCGTGGAAGAAGGTCAGCGTGCGCAGCACGTCGAAATGTTCCTGGTTGTCCAGGCTGTCGTACTTCTGGCGCAGGTCCTTGTAGACGCGCGTCAGTTCCGCGGCCATCGCGGCACCGCTGGCCAGTCGCTTCGCCGGGTCCTTCTGCATCGTCATCGCGACGACGTTCTCGAGATCTTCGGGCAGATCGTCACGATAGGTATGGATCGGCGGCGGGGTCGCGTAGACGATCTGGTGCAGCAGCTTGGACAGGTTGTCGGCGCGGAACGGGCGGAAGCCCGTGAGCAGCTCGTACATCACCGCGCCGAGCGAATACAGGTCCGAGCGTGGCGTGAGTTCCTCGGACTGCACCTGTTCCGGCGACATGTAACTCGGCGACCCGGCGATGCCCTCGATGCGCGAGACGTCGGAATCGTTCACGATCGCGATGCCGAAGTCGATGATGCGGACGTCGTTGTCGATCGTCAGCATGACGTTGGACGGCTTGATGTCGCGATGGATGACGCCGCGGCCGTGTGCATAGTGCAAGGCCTTGGCGCACTTGTAGATGATCTCGATGACGTCGTCGACCCTGAGCAGGTTGTCGGGCCGGCAATACGCCGCCAGCGTGCGCGCACCCTGGATGTGTTCGGTGACGACGTAGTAGCTGCCGTCTTCCTCGCCCGCGTCGTAGATCGGCATGATGTTCGGATGCTGCAGCATGCCGACCATGTGCGCTTCGTTGAAGAACATCTTGCGCGACACCCGGGCGCGATCGGCGTCGGAGTCTTCCTCGATGTTGTAGACCTTGATCGCGACGTCGCGGCGGTAATAGGGGTCGTGAGACAGGTAGACCGTGCCCGTACTGCCCTTGCCGATCTTGTTGATGATGACGTATTTGCCGATCTTCTCGGGCACGTCACCCGGGCGTTTTACTTGGCTTGCTGGACTGGCCATGTGTGCTCACATCAGGTCATAAGCCACCCGTAGAAAGCCAGTAACGGCGCGGCGTACAGGGCAGCCAACAGGTCATCGAGCATAATTCCCAGGCCGCCGCCCAGTCTGTGATCCAGGTCCCGAATCGGCCAGGGTTTGACAATATCCAGGGCCCTGAAAAGCAGGAAAGCGAGTATCCATGCGCTGACGAGCGGAGGCACCGCCAGCAGCGCGGCGTACATGCCGGTGATCTCGTCCCAGACGATGCCGCCGTGGTCGTGCACCCCGAGGCGGCGTGACGACACGCCGCAGATCCGGATACCAGTCAGGAACAGTCCGATCGCGAGCACGACCCGGGCGGGGAACGGGAAATCCATGGTGGCCCAGGCCAGCAGGACGCCCGGCAAGGAACCGACCGTGCCGGGCGCGACGGGCGCGAGGCCGGTTCCGAATCCGAACGCCAGGAAGTGCATCGGATCGGTCAGCACGCGCCGCGCGAGATTCTCCTGTGATTCGCTCATCGGAAGTGATCGTAACCTCCGTTGCCGCAATCGACGACCCGGCCGCCCTCGCGGCAAACCACTTTGTCGCCGGCGACGACGGTGCCGATGGCGGTGACCCGGACGTCGCCGGCCGGCGGAAGGTCCTCCGGCCGGGCCGTGAAGACGAGTTCGTAGTCGTCTCCGCCCGCCAGCACGAAGCGTCGCCGCGACGCGGCGTCGAAAGCCTGGCGCAGCGCCTCAGAGATCGGCAGGCAGTCGACATCGATCTCCGCTCCGAGGCCACTCGCGTCGAGCAGCTTGCCGAGGTCCGCGACCAAGCCGTCGGAGACGTCGATCGCGGCACTCGCGCGCCCCGCCAGAGACCGACCGAATGCGACGCGCGGGACAGGCCGGTAGTAACGCCCGCAGAGATCCCGGTCGGGCCGGCCTTGCTTTATCAGTTCGAGGCCCGCCGCCGCGTCGCCGAGCGTGCCGGTCACGAAGACCGTGTCGCCCACGCGCGCGCCCGAGCGCAGCAAGGCGGATCCCGCCGCGACGTCCCCGATGATCTGTACGGTGACCACGACCCTGTCGCCGCGTGTCGTATCGCCGCCGACGAGCGCCACTTCGGCGGCCGCTGCGGTCAGGCCCGCGGCAAATTCCTCGAGCCATTGCTCGTCGGCCCGCGGGATCGTCAACGCGAGCGTCATCCAGCGAGGTCTCGCGCCCATCGCCGCGATGTCCGACAGGTTGACGGCGACGGCCCGGAAACCGAGGTCCGCGGCACGGATGTCGGCCGGGAAGTGCACGCCTTCGACCAGCGTGTCGACGACGGCGACGAGTTCGGCGCCCGGCTCCGGGACGAGCACGGCGCCGTCGTCGCCGATGCCGACCGGGACGCCGGGGGCGGTGCCCGCGCGCAGGAAGAAACGCCGGATCAGTTCGAACTCATCCATTGCCTGTCTCGGCGCGACGCAGCTCGTGCGCCGCGACGTCGAGACAGGCATTGATGTACTTGTGCCCGTCCGTCGCGCCGAACCGCTTCGCGAGATTGACACCCTCGTTGATCACGACCCGGTACGGCACGTCGCCTTGCGAGTCGAGTTCGTAGACGCCGATCAGCAGGATGGCGAGCTCGACGGGGTCGAGCTGTTCGAGCGGACGGTCGATCAGGGCGTCGATCTTGCGCTCGAGCTGCGGCTGGGATTCGCAGATCGCTACGAGCGCTGCGTCGAAGAACGCCTTGTCGACGCGCTCGTATGCAACCTGCGCGTGGAATTGCTCGAGGAGATCGTCACAGCCGTGTCCGGCCAACTGCCGCTGATAGAGGGCCTGCAGCAGCAACTCGCGGGCGCGGGTCCTGGCGCCGGTAGGAGAAGTTCCGGGCATGGCCCGCGTCAGTCGATGCGGCGCAGCAGGTTGACCATCTCGATGACCGCGAGGGTCGCTTCGATGCCCTTGTTGCCGGCCTTGGTGCCCGCGCGCTCGATCGCCTGCTCGACGGTGTCGCAGGTCAGCACGCCGAATCCGACCGGGATGCCGTGTTTGTGTCCGGCCGCCGCGATGCCGCGCACGCACTCGCTCGCGACGTACTCGAAATGCGGCGTGCCACCGCGGATGACGGCGCCGAGGGCGATGATGCCGTCGAAACGCCGCGTCGCCGCGAGCTTGTCGACCGCGAGCGGCATCTCGAACGAGCCCGGCACGCGCACGACCTCGACGTCGGTATCGGCGGCGCCGTGTTGCTCGAGGCAACGCAGTGCACCCTTCAATAACGAATCGACGATGAATTCATTGAATCGCGACGCCACGATCGCGAACTTCGCGTCGCGGACGATCGCATCGCCCTCGGTCGTCTTGATCTTGTCCATCGTTCGGCTCAGGGTCCGTTAACAGGCCCTACTCTTCGACGTATTCCGTAATCTCGAGGTCGAAACCGGAGATCGCATACATGTGTTTGGGAGCCGATAATACACGGATTTTCGACAGCCCGAGGTCGCGCAGGATCTGCGCGCCGATGCCGTAGGTGCGGAGCACCGCTTCGCCGCTGCGACGTTCCAGCAGTTCGTCGCGTTCACGGTCCAGGCTGTACACCGCCTCCATGAAGCTGCGCGAAGTTTCCTGGTCGCGCAGCAGGACAATGACGCCCGTCTCCTCCTTCGCGATCCGCTCTATGGCACTGCCCAGCGGCCAGCCGAGCGAGGCGCTGCGGACGCCGATGACGTCGCCGAGCGTGTCCTGCAGATGCACGCGTACGAGCGGCTTTTCGCAATCGGCGAGGTCGCCCTTGACCAGTGCCACGTGCACGGCACGGTTGATCTGGTCGTCGTAGCAGTACATCGTGAACGGACCGTGACGCGTTTCGATCGGCAGCTCGGCGATGCGTTCGACGTTACGTTCCTTCTCCAGCCGGTAGCGGATGAGGTCTGCGATCGTGCCGAGGCGGATGCCGTGTTTGCGGGCGAAGACTCTCGAGGTCCGGGCGCCGCGCCATGCTGCCGTCTTCTTTCAGGATCTCGACGATGACGGCGGCCGGTTCGAAGCCCGCCAGCCGCGCGAGATCGCAGCCGGCCTCGGTATGGCCCGGCGCGGGTCAGCACGCCGCCAGGCTGCGCCATGACCGGGAAGATGTGGCCGGGCTGCCTGAGGTCCTCGGGGCGGGCGTCCGGCGCGATCGCCGCCTGCACGGTGCGGGCGCGGTCGTGCGCCGAGATGCCGGTCGTGATGCCCTCGGCCGCCTCGATCGACACCGTGAAGTTCGTGGCGTGATGCTCGATCGGTCTCCGTGACCATCAGCGGCAGCCGCAGCTGAGCGCAGCGGTCGCGCGACAGCGTCAGGCAGATCAGGCCGCGGCCGTGGGTGGCCATGTAATTGATGTCGTCGCGGCCTTCGACCTTCGCTGCCGCCATCAGCAGGTCGCCCTCGTTCTCGCGGTTCTCGTCGTCGACCAGGATGACCATCTTGCCGTCGCGGATGTCCGCAATGATGTCCTCGACCGCACTGAACGAGGAATCTCTGGCGCTGGGGTGGACGCTCGTTGTCTCAGACATAGCCGTTTGCCTCTCAGGAATTCCTTCGGTGATCCCGCCGCGCTCGCCGCCGAGCAGCCGTTCGACATAACGTGCCAGCAGATCGACCTCGATATTGACCAGCGGTCCCGGCCGCATAGCCGCCGACGATCGTCGCGTCTGCCGTATGCGGAATGATATTCACGTCGAAGCGCGTTGCCCGATACCTCGTTGATGGTAAGGCTGACCCCGTCGACGGTGACGGAGCCCTTTTTCGCGACGTAGCGAGCGTACTCGACCGGTATCTCGATGCGCAGCCGTATCGACCGCGCGTCCGGCGCACGCGAGACCACGCGGCCGATGCAATCGACGTGGCCGCTGACGAGGTGCCCCCCGAGCCGCTCGCCCAGTGCCAGCGCCGGCTCCAGGTTCACCGCCGCGCCGACCGCGAGCTGCCGAGCGCGGTGACCGCGAGGGTCTCGCCCGACACGTCGGCATCGAAGCCGTCGTCGTGCAGACCGCCGCGCGGTCAGGCACACGCCATTGACGGCGATGCTCTCGCCGACCGCGAAGTCGGCCAGCGGCAGCCCGTGGCGCGCACCGTCAGGCGCACGTCGCCGCCCCCGCCGTTCGATCGCGGAGACCGTGCCCCTGGCCTTGACGATGCCTGTAAACATCGAAATCGTATCCCTCAGTGCCGTGAACCTGGCCGTGATCCGGGTGTCGGCGCCGACGCGGCGCAGGTCGAGGATCTCGAGCCGCGCGGCGCTCGCGCCAGCTCGGTCCAGCCGGGCGTGCGCGAACATGCCGCATCGTCTCGCTGCCCATGATATGGGGTGCCTGATAAATCACAAGCTCGTCGACGCAGCCCTGACCGCCAGCAGGCTCCCGGACAGCCGCGGTCCGGCCTCGACCGAGCAACTCGTTGACTCTCCCGCGCGGCGAGATCGGCGAGCACGGCCGCGAGGTCGACCTGCCCGTCCGCGCTGCGCGACCCGTACGACCTCGGCGCCGGCCTGCTCCAGCGGCCCACGGCGGCGCGTCGTCGATACAGTACACGAGCGTCGTGCCCGGCAACGCCAGCATCTCGGCCGCGAGCGGCATGCGCAGGCCGGTATCCAGCACGACGCGCAACGGTTGGCGGCCGCCGGTGTCGATGCCCGGGCTCGCGCACGGTCAGCGACGGGATCGTCGGCGAGCACGGTACCGATCCCGGTCATGATCGCGCCGGAACGCGCGCGCAGCCGCTGCACGTCCGCCGCGCGCCTCGGCGCCGGTGATCCACTGGCTCTGGCCGTTCGCCATCGCGGTCCGCGCCATCGAGGCTCGCCGCGATCTTGAGCCGTACGAACGGCCGCCCGCGCGGTCACGCGCCGCAGGAACCCGGGGATTCAGCGCCCGTACGGACGCCGCCATCAGCCCGGACCGGACCCGGATGCCGGCCGCTTCGAGCGCCGCGATGCCGCTACCGTCGACGCGCGGGTCGGGGTCCTCGAGGCCCACGACGACCTCGCCGACTCCGGCATCGATCAGCGCCTCCGTGCAGGGCGGCGTCCGGCCATGATGCGCGCAGGGTTCCAGCGTCACGTAGACGATCGCGCCGCGCGCCGCCGCGCCGGCGGCAGCCAGTGCGTTCACTTCGGCGTGCGGTCTGCCCGCCGCCTCGTGCCAGCCTTCGCCGACGACCTCGCCGTCGTTCACGATCACGCAGCCGACGGCAGGATTGGGATGCGCCGTGTAGATCCCGCGCTCGGCAAGCCTCAGGGCACGCGCCATGTGGGCGCAATCGGTCGCCGAGAACCCGGGCATCGGCGTCAGCGCCGTTTCTTGTCGA
The DNA here is from genome assembly GCA_963777675.1 of uncultured Gammaproteobacteria bacterium. Lineage (GTDB taxonomy): Bacteria > Pseudomonadota > Gammaproteobacteria > Steroidobacterales > Woeseiaceae > UBA1847. The sequence goes on from CAVZRD010000011.1 coordinate 77,025, forward strand.
GCAGTTCGGGCAGTAGGGACATCTGCTCGCGGCTGGCCGCGGCTTCGGAGATCTGCTGCAGGCGCCGGATCTCTTCCTCGAACTCGGTCACGTCCTGGAAGCGGCGGTACACCGACGCGAAACGCACGTAGGCGACCTCGTCCAGCGCCCGCAGCTCTTCCATCACGAGCTCGCCGACGAGCCGCGACGGGACTTCGCGCTCGCCCATCGTGCGGAGCTTGTGCAGGAGACGGGCCACCGCTTCCTCGAAGTCTTCGCTCGAAACCGGACGCTTCTCGAGCGCCCGGATCATGCTGTAGCGCAGCTTCTGCTCGTCGAAGGGCTGGCGGCTGTTGTCGTTCTTGACGAGCCGCGGCATCACGAGCTCGGCCGTCTCGAAGGTCGTGAAGCGCTCGTTGCAGGAGAGGCACTGACGACGGCGGCGGATCTGCATGCCCTCGCCAGCGAGGCGTGAATCGATCACCTTGGTTTCCTCGTGGCTGCAGAAGGGGCAGTGCATGGAGACTAACGAATCATCTGTAGACGGGATACCGCGCGCACAGCGCGAGGACCTGCCCGCGCACCCGCTCGATCGCCTCCTCGTTGTCGATGTCGTCCAGTATATCCGCAATCCAGTGGCTGAGCGTGCGCGTCTCGTCCTCGCCGAAAGCCGCGGGTCGTGATCGCCGGCGTGCCGAGGCGCAGGCCGCTGGTCACGAACGGCGACTGCGGGTCGTTGGGCACCGCATTCTTGTTCGACGGTGATGTTGGCCCGCTCCAGCGCGGCCTCGGCCGCCTTGCCGGTGGCGTCGTGGCCGATCAGGCTCACCAGCATCAGGTGATTGTCGGTGCCGCCGGAGACGATCTCGTAGCCGCGGTCCTGCAGCACGCCCGCCATCACCTTCGCATTGGCGCAGCACCTGCGCCTGGTAGTCCGCGAACGTCGGGCTCCATGGCCTCCTTCAGCGCCACGGCCTTGGCGGCGATGACGTGCATCAGCGGCCCGCCCTGCGTACCCGGGAAAATCAGCGAATTGAAGCTTCTCGTCAGCTCGTCGTTCTTGCGCGCCAGGATCATGCCGCCGCGCGGGCCGCGCAGGGTCTTGTGCGTCGTCGTCGTCACGACGTCCGCAATCGGGATCGGGCTCGGATAGTGGCCGGTGGCGACGAGCCCGGCGACGTGCGCCATGTCGACCAACAGGTAGGCACCGACCCGGTCGGCGATCTCGCGGAAGCGCTGCCAGTCGACGACGCGCGAGTAGGCCGAGAAACCGGCGACGATCATCTTCGGCCGGTGCTCCTCGGCGAGCGCCTGCACGTGCTCGTAGTCGATGAGCCCCGTCTCGTCCATCGAGGCCGTACTGCACGGCGTCGGTACAGCTTGCCGGAGAAGTTGACGCCGTGCCCGTGGGTCAGGTGGCCGCCCGCGGCGAGCTTCATGCCGAGGATCGTGTCGCCCGGCTCGACGCAGCGCCATGTACGCGGCGGCGTTCGCCTGCGAACCCGAATGCGGCTGCACGTTGGCATAGTCCGCGCCGAACAGCGTCCTGGCGCGCTCGATCGCCAGCCGCTCGACGACGTCGACATACTCGCAGCCGCCGTAATAGCGCCGTGCCCGGGTAGCCCTCGGCATACTTGTTGGTCAGCACGCTGCCCTGGGCCGCCATGACGCGCTTGCTGGCGTAATTCTCCGACGCGATCAGCTCGATGTGCTCTTCCTGGCGGCGCTCTTCGGAATCGATGGCGCGCTCGAGCTCGGGGTCGTACTCCTCAATCGTCGTCGATGTGTCGAACATCAGCGGGGGTCTCCGTGGGGCGGGCGGAAAAAAGAAGCGATGTTACAAGAAGCTGACCGAAAATACCTTGCAGGGCCGGCCGCGGATTATCCCGTCTCGATGAAAGACTGAACGACACGCGTCCAGGCGCGCGCCAGGTTGCGGCGGTTGTAACCGCCGCCGCCGGTCGCGACGATGCGGCCCTCGCAGTGGCGGTCGGCGAGCCGGCACAGGGCGGCCGCGGCTTCGGCATGGGCCTGTTCGCTGTAGCACAGGTGAGTGATGGGGTCGCCCTCGAGGCTGTCGGCCCCGCACTGGAACAGGATGAACTCCGGCTTCGTGTCCTCGACATAGGCCTCGACGAGCTGCCAGACCCGCCGGAAATCGTCGTCGTCGGCGCCCGGCGCCATCGGGATATTCAGCTTGGTGCCCCGCGCCGGACCGGTACCGGTCTCCTCGGCCGCACCGGTGCCGGGGTACAGGAAGCGCCCGTCCTCGTGCACGTCGGCGAACAGCAGGTCCGGGTCGTCCTCGAAGCCGTAGTACATGCCGTTGCCGTGGTGCGCGTCGATGTCCACGTAGGCGACGCGCCGGATGCCGTGCCGTTTGCGCAGGTATTCGGCCGCCACGCCGCAATCGTTGAACACGCAGAAGCCCGCGGCCGCGTCACGCGCGGCGTGGTGCAGGCCGCCGATCGGCACGAACGCCCGGGTAGAGGGGCCTTCGATTACGGCATCGACGGCGGCCATCGTCGTCCCGACGACGTCGGAAGCGGCATCGAAGATGCCCGGCATCGCCGGGGTGTCGCCCTCGTCGAGGTACCCCTTCCCCTCCGCCGACATTCTCGACACCTTTTCGATGTAAGTCCGCCGTATGGAACAGGAGCAGGTCCTCGACGCTCGCGTGGCGCGGTTCGGCGTATTCGATCCAGCCATCCAGCCCCGTGCGCGCCAGCTCGTCCTGGAACACGTCGTGGCGGTCGTGCCCGAACGGATGCGGCTCGCCGAAGCCGTAGCCGGCCAGCGCCTTGCCGCGATAGACGAGTACCTTGTCGCTCATCGACGCTTGTATATCACGGTTTGCACTTGCAGCGGCAAACCGGATAATGCGCGCTCGCCGGGACACCGCAGAAGCCGATGGCACAGTACATCTACACCATGAACCGGGTGGCAAAGGTCGTGCCCCCGAAGCGCTACATCATCCGCGATATTTCGCTGTCCTTCTTCCCGGGCGCGAAGATCGGCGTGCTGGGCCTGAACGGTGCCGGGAAATCCACGGTACTGCGCATCATGGCCGGCATCGACAGGGAGTTCGACGGCGAGGCCCGCCCACAGCCCGGGATCCGCGTGGGGTTCCTGCCGCAGGAGCCGGAGCTCGACCCCGCCCGGGACGTGCGCGGTAACGTCGAGGAAGGCCTCGCCGACAGCCTCGCGCTGGTCACGCGCTTCAACGAGATCAGCATGAAGTTCGCCGAGCCCATGAGCGAGGACGAGATGAACGCCCTGCTCGAGGAACAGGGCAAACTGCAGGATGCGATCGATGCGGCGGGGGCCTGGGAAGTCGAGCGCAAGCTCGAGATCGCGGCCGACGCGCTGCGCCTGCCGCCCTGGGATGCCGACGTCACGAAGCTGTCCGGCGGCGAACGGCGCCGCGTGGCGCTGTGCCGGCTCCTGCTCTCGCAGCCGGACATGCTGCTGCTCGACGAACCCACCAACCATCTCGATGCGGAATCCGTCGCCTGGCTGGAACGCTTCCTCGCCGAATACCCGAGCACTGTCATCGCGGTGACGCACGACCGTTACTTCCTCGATAACGTGGCCGGCTGGATCCTGGAGCTGGATCGCGGCCACGGCATCCCCTGGCAGGGCAATTACTCGTCGTGGCTCGAACAGAAGGACAAGCGCCTGGCGAACGAGGAAGCCACCGAGAAGGCGCGCCGCAAGGCGATCGAGGCCGAACTCGAGTGGGTCCGCGCAAATCCGAAAGGACGCCAGGCGAAGTCCAAGGCGCGCCTGCGGCAATTCGAGGAGATCTCCTCGAACGACTACCAGAAGCGCAACGAGACCAACGAGATCTATATTCCGCCCGGGCCCCGCCTCGGCGATGTCGTGCTCGAAGTCGAGCACCTGTCGAAGGGCTACGGCGACCGCCTGCTCATCGAGGACCTGAGTTTCCAGCTGCCGCCGGGCGGCATCGTCGGCGTGATCGGACCGAACGGTGCCGGCAAGACGACACTGTTCCGGATGATCGCCGGCACCGAGCAAGCCGACGCCGGCACGATCCGGCTCGGCGAGACCGTGCAGATCGCGAGTGTCGATCAGTCCCGCGACAGCCTGGACGACGACAAGTCCGTCTGGGAGGAAATCTCGGACGGCCAGGACCTGATCAAGGTGGGCAATTACGAGACGCCGTCGCGCGCCTACGTGGGGCGCTTCAATTTCCGTGGCGCCGACCAGCAGAAGAAGATCGGCCTGCTGTCCGGCGGCGAGCGCAACCGCGTGCACCTCGCGAAGATGCTGCGCGCGGGCGGCAACCTGCTGCTGCTCGACGAGCCCACCAACGATCTCGACGTCGAGACCCTGCGCGCACTGGAACAGGCATTGCTCGAATTCCCGGGGTCTGCGGTCGTGATCTCGCACGATCGCTGGTTCCTCGATCGCATCGCGACGCACATCCTCGCATTCGAGGGCGACTCGACGGTAACCTGGTTCGCCGGCAACTACGCGGACTACGAGGCGGACCGCCACCGCCGGCTGGGCGCCGATGCCGACAATCCGCATCGTATAAAATACAAGCGCCTCAAGACCTAGGAGGTCCGCCATGAACGGACTCATCGCCCTGAGCGCCCTCCTGGCGCTGGTCGCCATGCTGTTGCTCGGCAAGACGCTCAGGCAGGTGCGGCGGGGGCGCCTGCTGCGTGCCGGCGGCACCTTCGCGGGCGGCGCCGCGACCGCGTCGCTGGCGACCGCCGGCTTCATGCTGTTCGTCAGCTACCTGGGATACTCGAGGCTGACCGGCGAGCAGCCTGTCGGCGACATCCAGTTCACCCGCACCGCCCCCGGGGAATACACGGCGCGCCTGATGCAGGAGGGGCGCCTCGACCGCCAGTTCACGCTGCGCGGCGACGAGTGGCAGCTCGATGCACGCATCGTCACGTGGAAACCGCCCGCGACGATCCTGGGCCTCGACCCGGCCTATCAACTGGAGCGGCTGAGCGGTCGCTATGCCTCGGTCGAAGACGAGCGCAGCGCACCGCGGACCGTGCATGCGCTGTCCGGGGAACACGCGCTGGACTTCTGGAGCCTGGCGCGCCGCTTCCCGGCGTTCGCGCCCGGCGTTGACGCCTACTACGGCACGGCAACCTACCTGCCCATGGCCGACGGCGCGCGCTTCCGTGTGACGCTCAGCCGCGATGCCCTCGTCGCACGTCCGGTCAACGAGGCCGCACGGCGGGCTGTCGGGGAATGGGGCACCATGGCACAATGAGCACCGGATTATGTCAACGGCTGCTGGCGCCTCGCCGCCGTTGGTGCATACTGACGTAGCCGATTGATTCGGCAAATAATAAAGAGCGAACATGGCAATACTGCTGCACAGGGCTCAGGGGCTGCTGCTCGGCGATGACGAGCAGATCGCGCTCGAATGTCCCTATTGCAGTGTCTACGCGCGCATGCGCCCGCAGGCCGTGCCGCAGGCCGCCGATCTGCTCCGCGACCGCCCCAAACACGTCGGCCTCGTCTTCCAGTGCGACGCCTGCCGCGCGCCGGTGTTCCTGCGCTTCGCCGTCAAGCGCTTCGGCGAGGACGACGTCGAGTTGTACCGCAACTTCATCGAACTCGAGCGGCCCAAGGAGAAGTTTGCGTTCTCGTATCTGCCGCAACACACCGAGGTACTGTTCCGCGAAGCCCTCGCCTGCTATTCGGCAAACCTGTTCAATGCGTTCGCATCGATGTGCCGCCGTTCGGCCATCAGCGCGTTCGCCGAGATGGGCGACGGCGGCAAGCTGCGCGCCTTCGAGGAGGTGATGATCGCCCAGGACATCGCCGGTATCGACGACGACAACTTCGCCCCGGTCAAGGCCATCCTGTTCGAGACGGGCGAGGAAGAGGACCTGCCGACGCTCAATCGCGGCCAGGCGGGCATCCTGCTCGAGATCCTCAAGGACATGTTCTACCAGTGCTTCGTGCGCCGCGGGAAGCTCACCAAGGCCCTCAAGGTCCGCCGCTTCTTCGTGCAGGAAGGCGGCAACGAGCTCAAGTCCACCGCGTAGCGTAATTTTCGCGGCTGAAGCCGCTCCTACGGATGCTGTTGAAGTCGTGCAGTAGCCGTAGGAGCGGCTTCAGCCGCGATCAGCCCCCGGCCGACCACGGCAGCCAGAACAGAACCCGTAGGAGCGGCTTCAGCCGCGATCCGCGCAGCCGTTTCGTGTGACTCACCCGACGGCGACGCGGGCGTTGCGGAACATGCGCATCCAGGGGCCGTCGGCGCCCCAGTCGTCGGGGTGCCAGGAGTTCTGGATCGTTCGCGCGACGCGTTCGGGGTGCGGCATCATGATCGTCACGCGGCCGTCTTCGCTGGCGAGCGCGCAGATCCCGTCGAGCGATCCGTTCGGATTGGCCGGATAGCGGTCGGCGACGTTGCCGAAATTGTCGACGTAGCGCGCCGCGATCAGGTACGAGGCGGCGTAACGGTCGGTGTCGTCGTCGAAGACGACGCGGCCTTCTCCGTGCGAGGTCGCGATCGGCATGCGCGAACCCGCCATCCCCGGCAGGAAGATCGACGGGCTCTCGACGACTTCGACCAGGCTGAGGCGTGCCTCGAACTGTTCGGACCGGTTGCGGACGAAGCGTGGCCAGACCTCGGCGCCGGGGATCAGCTCGCGCAGGTGCGACAGCATCTGGCAACCGTTGCAGACGCCCAGGGCGAAGGTGTCGGACCGCGCGAAGAATTCCGCGAACGCCTCGCGCAGGCGCGCGTGATAGAGGATCGAGCTGGCCCAGCCGCCGCCGGCGCCGAGCACGTCACCGAACGAGAAGCCGCCGCAGGCGACCAGTCCCTGGTAGTTGCCGAGGCTGTCACGCCCGCTCGAGAGGTCGCTCATGTGCACGTCGACGGGAGTGAATCCGGCACGCAGCAAGACGGCCGCCATCTCGTACTGACTGTTGACACCCTGCTCGCGGAGGACGGCGACGCGGGGGCCTGCCGTGGCGCGCCACGGCCGTGCGATATCGTCGTTGGAATCGAACGTGAGCCGCACGCTCAATCCCGGGTCATCGTCGTCGAGCTTTGCGTCGTATTCTTCCCTTGCGGTCTGCGGATTATCGCGCAGCGCCTGGATGCGGTAGCTCATCCCGGACCACGCACGCTGCATCTCACGGCGGGGCAGCTCGAGCAGGAGTTCGTCCTCGTGCTGCAGCCTCAGCATCTGCCCGGGCTCGACCCGGCCGATGGCCGTGGCGCTCGCGCCGACCCGGTCGAGCACCATCTGCACCTGCGTCAACTTGTTTTTCGCCACCTGCACGACGGCGCCCGGCTCCTCGCTGAACAGCTGCGCGAGCACCTGGTGCTTCTCACCGCCGAGCTTCAGCGTCGCGCCCAGCCGGCTGGCGAAGATCATCTCGGCGACGGTGGCGAGCAACCCGCCGTCGCTGCGATCGTGATAGGCGAGCAGCATGCCTCTTTCGCCGAGTTCCTGGATCGCCGCGAAGAAGCGTTTCAGGCTGACGGGGTCGTCGAGATCCGGCGGCTCGCCGCCGAAACGCCGATACGCCTGTGCGAGGCAGGAGCCGCCGAGGCGGTTGCGGCCATCGCCGAGGTCGAACAACAGCAGGTAGCTCGGCTCGTCCACCGCACGCAGCTGCGGCGTCAGGTGTTTCCTGACGTTGCTGACCGGCGCGAAGGCCGACACGATCAGCGAGACGGGGGCGACGACACGATAGTCGGCGCCGTTATCGGACCAGGCCGCCTGCAGCGACAGGGAGTCCTTGCCGACCGGGATCGCGATGCCGAGCCTGGCGCACAACCCGTCGCTGACGGCCTTGACGGTATCGAAGAGCCGCGCGTCCTCTCCCGGGTGACCGGCCGCGGCCATCCAGTTGGCCGACAGGCGGATTTGGCGGATGTCGCCGATGGGCGCCGCGGCGATGTTCGTGATCGCCTCGGCGACGGCCATCCGGCCCGACGCCGGGGCATCCAGTACGGCGAGCGGCGTGCGTTCGCCCATCGCCATCGCCTCGCCCGTCTCGCACTCGAAGCCCGTCGCCGTGATGGCGACGTCGGCGACCGGCACCTGCCAGGGGCCGACCAGCTGATCGCGCACCGTGAGGCCGCCGACCGTGCGGTCGCCGATATGGATCAGGAACGATTTGTCCGCGACGGCCGGAAAACTCAGTACGCGCAGCACCGCGTCTTCCAGGTCGATGCCGGACAGGTCGAGCGGATGCACGGACGCCGGTTCGTGGCGAACCTCGCGGGTCATCTTCGGCGGATTGCCGAGCAGCATGTCCATCGGCAGGTCCACCGGACGCACGCCGAGTTCCGCATCGTCGACGACCAGCAGGCCGTCGTCCGTCAGGGTACCGATGACCGAAACGGGACAGCGCTCGCGTTCGCAGATCGCGCCGAATTCCGCCAGGCGGTCTTCGGCCACGATCAACACGTAGCGCTCCTGCGCCTCGTTGCACCAGATCTCCAGCGGCGACATGCCGGCTTCCGCGCTGGCGACCTCGCGCAGGTCGATGCGTGCGCCGCGACGGCTGTGGTTCACGGCTTCGGGCACGGCGTTGGACAAGCCACCCGCGCCGACGTCGTGGATCAGCAGGATCGGGTTGTCCGTACCCATTTGCCAGCAGCGGTCGATGACCTCCTGCGCCCGGCGCTGCATCTCGGGATTGCCGCGCTGCACCGAGGCGAAGTCGAGTTCCTCGCTGCTCGCGCCGCTCGCGAGACTGGAGGCGGCACCGCCACCGAGGCCGATCAGCATGGCGGGACCGCCGATGACCACGACGCGGGCGCCGACCGGCACGTCGATCTTCTTCGCGTGTTCCGCGCGCACGTTGCCCACGCCGCCGGCGATCATGATCGGCTTGTGGTAACCGCGGATTTCGTCGTTGGGCAGGCCCGGCACCTGCGCCTCGTAGGTGCGGAAATAGCCGAGCAGGTTCGGCCGCCCGAATTCGTTGTTGAAGGCGGCGCCGCCGATCGGGCCTTCGATTATGATATCGAGCGGTGTGGCCATGCGTCCGGCGCGCGGGAAGTCGATCTCCCACGGTTGTGGATAGTCCGGGATCTGCAGGTGCGAGACCGTGAAGCCGGTCAGCCCGGCCTTGGGCTTCGCGCCCAGCCCGGTCGCGCCCTCGTCCCGGATCTCGCCGCCTGCCCCGGTCGCGGCGCCGGGGAACGGCGATATCGCCGTCGGGTGGTTGTGCGTCTCGACCTTCAAGAGGATGTGCACGGGCTCGTCGACGTAGCCGTATTCGCCCGTGTCCGGCGCCGGCAGCAATCGCTTGCCACGCCAGCCTTCGATGACGGCGGCATTATCCGAGTAGGCGGAGAGTACGCCGTGGGGACTCGACTCGGTCGTCGCGCGGATCATCCCGAACAAGCGTTCGGCGCGTGCCTCGCCGTCGATGACCCACGCCGCGTTGAAGATCTTGTGCCGGCAGTGTTCGGAATTGGCCTGCGCGAACATCATGAGTTCGACGTCGGTCGGGTCCCGGCCGAGCGTCGAATAACTCGCGGTGAGATAGTCGATCTCGTCGTCCGACAGCGCGAGGCCGAGCTCCGCGTTCGCGGCGAGCAAGGCGTCGCGGCCGCCGGATGCCAGCGGTACGCTCGACATCGGCGCCGGCTCGTGCGCGGCAAAAAGCGCGGCGGCATCCTCGCCCGAATCCAGCAGCGCCTCGGTCATGCGATCGTAGAGCGGTTCGGCCAGGGCGTGCACGTCGCGATCGGCGACGCTGCCCCTGAAGCTCAATCCGTAGCAGATACCGCGCTCGATGCGTTCGACGTCGTCGAGGCCGCAGGCGACTGCGATATCCGTCGCCTTGCTCGACCAGGGCGAGATCGTGCCCGGCCGCGGCACCGCGTACAAGCGGCGTACGCCCTTGCCCAGCGCGGCTTTCGCCTCGCCCGACAACAACAAGGCGTTCAGGCGCTCGCGCACTTCGCGGCCGGGGGGATGCCTTACCGCGACGAAATAACAGTAACGCGCCACGATCGCCTTGACGCGTTCGTCGCGGCGCTGCAATTCGCGCAGGAGTTTGGCGAGCCGGAAATCCGACAGCGCGGCCTGGCCGGGCAACTCGAGCACTTCGATGCGAGTCTGCGTGTCCAGGTCCGTAGCAGGTGTCGACAAGCGGTCGCGGCCTTGTTCGTCAGTGATCCGGGGAGTAAGCGAAGATCATACCCGAGTGACGAGGCGCTGCAAGCCGCTGCATTGTCGCGGCTGAAGCCGCTCCTACGGACTCGGTTCCTGCCACGGTGGTCGGCCAGCATCCGTGGAGCGGCTTCAGCCGCGATAGGCGCAGGCACGCTCCTTGAAGCACGCTCTTACGAGGATTTGTCGCCCGGGGTGTAGATCGGCATCGGGAATTGGGCGATGTTGCTGCCCTCGACCTTGGAGATCTTGCTCGTGCCCTGCTTCTCGACTTCGTCGATGCGGATCACGGAATGCATCGGCAGATAGGTGCGGGTCACCTGATCGAATTCGGACTTGATGCGCTCCTCGGACGGATCGACGACGACGCCGGAGCGCTCGCCGAACACGAGCTCGGCCACCTCGACGAACCCGAACATCGCACCGTGGCCGACCGAGCGGGCATAGATCTCGTAGATCTGCCCCTGGTTGACGAATACGATCCGGTAGAGCTTCTGCTTGGCCATCACAACGAACGCGGTTGGGGGCGCGTAGTGTACCCAAAATCCGATTGTGGGTGACGTGTGGCGTATATGGTCGATCGACCGCATATTCCGGCCGAAATTGCCCGGGAGTCGTTCCGATTATGTGAACTGGGTAGCAGCGTAGGCCCTTGATTCTCTGCACTATCCATCTGTTATGGCGCTGCAGCTCGAAATCGTCTCCGAGCACCGCGAGATCGTGGGCGACGACGCCGTGCGCGTCTTCGGCGAGGCCGGCGGTACGATCGGCCGTTCGTTGCAGAACGACTGGATACTGCCGGACCCGGAGCGTTACATCTCCGGCCGCCACGCGACAATCGACTACAAGGGCGGCATCTACTACCTGCTGGACACGAGTTCGAATGGCGTCTACGTCAACAACGACTGCGAGCCGATCGGCAAGGGCAATCCGCGACGCCTGTTCAACGGCGACCGGCTGCGCATGGGCGATTTCGAGATACTCGTGACGATCGACTCGGGCGAGAGTCTGCAGATGCCGGCGCCGCCGCCGCCGAGCGTCGCGCCGGACCACATCGAGCAGTTCGTGCCCGAGGGTTCGATCCACAGCAGCATGCAACTCCTCGACGCCGAGCTCCTGACCGGTGACGACGAATTCCAGTCCGCCCTGTTCGGCGAACCGGTCGAGAAGGCCGAGGCTGAGGCCGTGGCCGCCGTGACCGAAGCGCGTCCCGAGCCGAAGCCGGCCAGGAAGGCGCCGTCCGCGTCGAAAGCGCTGCGGGACGCCGTACTTGCCGAGGGCGAGGCCCTCGATGCCTTTCTCGCGGGGCTCGGCATCAAGCGCGACGACCTGCATCCGAACACCGACGTCGGCGAGATGATGCGCAACGCGGGCGAAGTGCTGCGCGAATTCGTCGAGGGCACCACGCAGTTGCTGGTCAGCCGTGCCAACCTGAAGAACACGTTCAGCCTCGACCAGACGTCCGTGCTGCCGAGACACAACAACCCGATCAAACTCTCGGCGAACACGAAAGATTCCATCCGCCAGCTCCTGATCGGCAAGGAGGGCGAATATCTCGGCCCGAAGGACGCGGTCAGGGAAGTCTGCCGCGACCTGCTGTTCCACCAGGAGTCATTCCTCGACGCGATGGCCGACGCGTTCGTCGAATTCGCCGAGAACTTCGATCCCGACGAGCTGCGCGAGGGTTTCGACGCCACCCTCAACAGCGGTTTCCTGACCCGTTTCCTGAACAAGGCCAAGTATTGGGAGCTGTATGCCGAGGTCTATCCGATCCTGACGGACAAGAGCGGCGGACGCTTCCCGCAGATGTTCGCCGAAGGCTTCGTTGACGCCTACGAACGGCACGTCGCCGAATACAAGCGCGAGGGCGGCGTCGAGGATCTGTTGAAAGAGACGGTCGTCATGACGGATCCGAAACCGATGCCCGCCGCGCCGCCGCCGGAGCGCAAGTCACCCGAACCGCAGGCCGCGCTCGATGTCGGGTCCGGTATCGAGCTAATCGGCGATGCCGACGCGACCGACGAGGTCGAGGAACTGGACGTCGAGGAGCTCGAAATCGACCTGTCCGAATTCGACGACCCCGCGGATCAGGCCAGGGGCTGAAACTCAGGCCGCTCGGTTCTGCCGGTTGTCGATCAGGTTCTGGACCACTGCCGGGTCGGCCAGCGTCGACGTGTCGCCGAGATTTGAAAAATCGTCCGCCGCGACCTTGCGCAGGATACGGCGCATGATCTTGCCGGAACGCGTCTTCGGCAATCCCGGCGCCCACTGGATCAAATCGGGTTTCGCGATCGGTCCGATCTCCTTGCGCACCCACTGCTGCAAGGCGTTGCGCAGATCCTCGGTCGGCTCGACGCCTTCCATCAGCGTGACGTAGGCGTAGATGCCCTGTCCCTTGATGTCGTGCGGGTAGCCGACCACGGCGGCCTCCGCGACGTCGGGGTGTGACACCAGCGCGCTCTCGATCTCCGCCGTGCCCATGCGGTGCCCCGACACGTTCAGCACGTCGTCGACACGGCCGGTGATCCAGTAGTAACCGTCTTCATCGCGGCGCGCGCCGTCGCCGGTGAAGTAGCTGCCCTTGAACGTCGCGAAATACGTGTCGACGAAGCGCTGATGGTCGCCGTACACCGTGCGCATCTGGCCCGGCCAGCTGTCGGTGATGACCAGGTTGCCTTCGGCAGCGCCGTTCAGGAATTTGCCTTCGCCGTCGACGATCGCCGGCTTGATACCGAACAGGGGCAAGGTCGCCGAGCCGGGTTTAAGCGCGGTGGCGCCGGGCAGTGGACTGATCAGGATGCCGCCCGTCTCGGTCTGCCACCAGGTATCGACCACCGGGCAGCGCGAATCGCCGACCACGCGGTAATACCACTCCCAGGCCTCGGGATTGATCGGCTCACCGACCGTGCCGAGCAGGCGCACGCTCGCGCGGGACGTCCGCTGCACGGGCTCGTCGCCTTGCCGCATGAGCGCACGGATCGCCGTCGGCGCCGTGTAGAAGATGTTGACCTTGTGCTTGTCGCAGATCTCCCAGAAGCGCGACGCCGTCGGGTAGTTGGGCACCCCTTCGAACATCAGGGTAATCGCGCCGTTGGCCAGCGGTCCGTAGACGATGTAACTGTGGCCGGTCACCCAGCCCACGTCCGCCGTGCACCAGTAGACGTCGCCGGGGTGATAGTCGAAGACGTATTCGTGCGTCATCGACGCGTAGACCAGGTAGCCGCCAGTCGTGTGCAGCACGCCTTTCGGCTGCCCCGTCGAGCCCGACGTGTAGAGGATGAACAGGGGATCTTCCGCGTCCATCTCCTCGCAGGGGCAGTCGGCGCCGACCTCGCTCTCCAGTTCGTGGAGCCAGACGTCGCGCCCGTCGACCCAGTGGATGTCGCGGCCCGTGTGCCTGACGACCAGGACTTTCTCCAGCGTCGTCACCTCCGGGTCATTCGCGGCCTCATCGACGTTCGCCTTGAGCGGGATCATCTTGCCGCCACGCACGCTCTCGTCGGTCGTGATCACGAGCGTCGACTCACAGTCCTTGACGCGGCCCGCGAGCGCGTCCGGCGAGAATCCGCCGAATACGACCGAATGGACGGCACCGATCCGCGCACAGGCCAGCATTGCGATCGCCGTCTCCGGGATCATCGGCATGTAGATCGTGACGCGGTCGCCGCGTTTTGCGCCGAGGGCCTTGAGGCAGTTCGCGAACCGGCACACGCGCTCGTGCAATTCGCGGTACGTGATGTGCAGATCCTTGCCGGGGTCGTCGCTCTCCCAGATGATGGCGACGTCGTCGCCCTTCTCGTCCAGGTGGCGGTCGATGCAGTTGTAGCAGACGTTCAGCGTTCCGTCGTAGAACCATCGCACGTGGACGTCGTCGTACGCGAACGACACGTCCTTGACCTTCGTGAACGGCCGCATCCAGTCTATGCGCGCCGCCTGCTCGGCCCAGAACGCTTCGTTGTCCTCGACCGAGTGCTTGTACATCTTCGCGTAGCCTGCCTCGTCGACCAGTGCACGCGCCTTCGTCTGTTTGTCTACCGGGTAAATATCGGTCATTTTCTATCGAACCTTCCTTTTCCTAATCGGCAGCAAGCCGCTTCGCAAGTTCCAGTATACGCCGCGCCTGTTCGAGGTGCGGGCGATCGACCATCTCGCCATCGAGACCCAGTGCGCCGGCATCCGGATGCTGCGCGAACAGCGCGGCGATGCGCTCTGCGCGTTCGAGTTCGGCCTCCGTGGGCACGAACGCGCGGTTGATGACGTCGATCTGGCCCGGATGGATCGCGAGCATCCCGGAGAATCCGTCCCGGCGCGCACGTGCCGCATACTGCGCCAGGCCGCGCGTGTCGCGATAGTCGGTGTACACCGTATCGACGGCCACGACACCGGCCGCGGCGGCCGCGAACAGGCACAGGGATCTCGCCAGTTCGTAAGGCGGCAGCCATGCGCCGTCCTCTCCGCGGCGTTCGCTCGCGCCCACCGCCGCCGCAAGATCCTCGGCGCCCCAGGACAGGCCATAGAGGCGCGGTGTGGCCGCAGCATAGCTGCCGAGCGTAAACAATGCCGCGGGCCGCTCCGTGCACAAGGGGAGTATCCGCGTGCTCCCGGCGTCGATGCCGTGCTCGCGCTCCAGCGCGTCCACTTCCTGCGCCAGCAGCAGCGCGTCGGACGCCGAACGCGCCTTCGGCAGCACGATGCCGGCCGGCGCCGACGGCATGATGGCTGCCAGGTCGGCTGTGGCGCCTTCGTCGTCGATCGGCGAAATGCGCACCCATGCATTGTTGCGTCCGCGCAGAAAATCGCCGACGAGTTCCCGGGCCGCAGGCTTGCGGTCCGCGGCCACCGAGTCCTCCAGGTCCAGGATCACGGCGTCCGCGCCCGCGTCGCCGGCCTTCTCCATCTTGCGCCCGTCGTCGCCGGGCACGAACAGGAAGCTGCGATTCATTTCTTCTTCAGCATCAGGGCCGTGCGTTTGCACTCGCCGACGAGGACGTCGTGCTGATTGTAGGCACGATGCGCGAAGACGACGATCCCGTTGTCCGGCCTCGACCGGCTCTCCCGCATCTCCAGGACCTCGCTCTCGATGCGGACCGTGTCGCCGGGATAAAGCGGCGCCGGGAAGCGCACTTCGTCCCAGCCGAGATTCGCGACGGTCGTGCCGAGGGTCGTATCGTTGACCGAGATGCCGACCATCAGGCCCAGCGTCAGGCAACTGTTGACCAGCGGCCTGCCGAACTCGGTCCCCTTCATGTACTCGGCGTCCAGGTGCAACGGCGCGGGATTGTGCGTCAGCGTCGTGAACAGCACGTTGTCCGCCTCGGTAATCGTGCGCCGTATCGGGTGGTCGAACGTCTGACCGACGGAGAATTCTTCGAAATACAGTCCCGGCATGATTGTCGTCGTTGCTCGTCGCTCGTGCATGATAGGGCATTATCGGCGGTCCGAAAAAGGCCGCGCAGGCACCGGCGCATGAAAAACCACTCCGACTGCCGTCAGGAACAGGCGCCGTGATGTGCGCTTCGGATCGCGGCTGAAGCCGCTCCTACGGAATCTGTTTCAGCCCCTGCGGTCGACCGGTATCCGTAGGAGCGGCTTCAGCCGCGATCCCCGCACGCGCGGTTTCGGGGATTAACCCTTCGCGCGCTCGATCGCCTCGACGATCAGGAGTTTGGCGTGGTCGGCATCGTGCCAGGCGCCGATCTTGACCCACTTGCCGGGTTCGAGATCCTTGTAGTGCTCGAAGAAGTGCTCGACCTGCTTGAGCGTGATCTCCGGCAGGTCGGAGGCGTTGACGACATCGTCGTAGCGTTTGGTCAACGCATGCGAGGGCACGGCGATGATCTTCTCGTCCTGGCCTGCGTTGTCCTCCATGATCAGCACGCCGATCGGCCGCACGTTGATCACGCAGCCCGGGACCAGCTGCCGCGTGTTGCAGATGAGCACGTCGATCGGGTCGCCGTCCGCGGACAGCGTATGCGGCACGAAACCGTAGTTGCCGGGGTAGGACATCGGCGTGTACAGGAAGCGGTCGACGACGAGCGTGCCGGCTTCCTTGTCGAGTTCGTACTTGATGGGCTGACCGCCCACCGGCACTTCCACGATGACGTTTACGTCTTCGGGCGGCGTGTGGCCGATGTCGATGGCATCGATGCGCATGTTGCGATTCCGTCCGGCGGTTAGTCGGACAGGCGGCGCGCGTCCGGCCCTGCCGGCGGCTTGTCCAGGGCGGACGCCACCGGTTCGCGATAGTAGATCGCGTCGCGGAAGTCCTTCTGGATCTCGATCTTGCCAAACGGCCGGTAGAACAGGAACAACACCGCCGTCAGGTCGTTCTTCGGATCGACCCAGAACAGCGTGTTGGCGGCGCCGTCCCAGAAGAACTCGCCGATGGCGCCCGACGCTTCGGCCCGATTCGCGGGCGGCGCGATGCGCACCGCGAAGTCGATGCCGAAGCCCACCTGGCCCTTGTTGGGAAGCCAGGACCGGTCGACGACCGTCGCCGGCATCGCATCGGTGGCCATGAGCCGGATCGTCTCCGGTTTCAGGATACGCACGCCGTCGAGCTCCCCGCCGTTGACGAGCATACGGGCGAAGCGCATGTAGTCGTCGAGCGTCGACGTCAGTCCCCAGCTCCCGGGCTTCAGCGGCCAGTCGTTGAAATTAAAGGAGAACGCTTCGTCGTCCGGCTGCCGGGTGAAGCTGCCGTCCGGGTTACGCGTGTACAACGCCGAGAGGCGCTCGCGCTGATCGGGGCGCAGGACATACTGGGTCTCGGTCATGCCCAGCGGTTCCAGCACGCGCTCGGCCATCACTGTCTCGAACGGCTTGCCGGTCAGCACTTCGACGAGTCTGGCCTGGACGTCGACCGAGATACCGTAGATCCAGTGCGTACCCGGATCGTAGAACAGCGGCACGCTCGCGAGTTTCTTCGTCAGCGCTTCGAGGGTGTTCTCCCGGTTGCCGGGATCCATGGCCCGGAAGCGCTCTGCCGCCCAGCCAGTGTAGCGGCTGCTGTCATCGCTGCCGAAGCCCGCCGTGTGCCGCAGGATGTCGCGGATGGTCGGCGGCCGCGCCGGCGCGCGGAGCCGGACGTCATCGCCCTCCCCGCCGTCGTACACCTGGACGTCCTTGAATTCCGGTAAGTATTTCGCGAGCGGATCGTCGAGATCGAACAGGCCTTCCTCGTACAGGCTCATCAGCGTGACGCCGGTGATCGGCTTGGTCATCGAGAAGATCTGCACCAGTGTGTCTCGCCGCATCGGCCGTCCGGCCTCGCGGTCCGCCTGGCCAAAGGCCCCGAAATACGCTTCGCGGCCCTCCTCGTAGACCAGCGCCGAGACGCCGACCAGTTCGCCGCGCTCCACGTAGCCGTTCAGGACCTCGTCGATGCGCGCAGGGTCGACGAGGTCGCCGTCGGCGTTCACGTCGGCGGGCGTCGCAGGTTCGTCGCCGCCGCAAGCGGCGGCCGTCAGTACCAGTGCGGAGAGTGCAAGAGTCTTCATGGCGCGACATAGTACACTCCCGACATGCCGACAGAGAAGGAACCGTCTCCATGAACGACGTCCGCGTCGTTCTGCTGCACCCGTCGGACAACGTCCTGGTTTGTTGCGAGACCGGACGACCTGGCGACCGGATAGCTTGCGACGGGAGGACGATGACCCTCTCGGAACCGGTCGAGCTGGGCCACAAGGTCGCACGCCGCGATCTCCGTGCCGGAGAAGACGTGATCAAGTACGGCGTGTGTATCGGTGCCATGACGGCGGCAGCGGCGACAGGCGCTCACGTACACGTGGACAACATGACGAGCAAGTACATTCGCAGCCATTCGCGCCGGCGTGAAGTGTCCGGAGTATCGCAGCCGTGAAGGGCTACTCCAGATCCGACGGCCGCAAAGGCATCCGCAACATCGTGCTGGTCGCCTACCTCGTCGAGTGTGCGCACCACGTCGCCCGGATGATCGTGCAGGCGGCCGACGACCGCTCCGTGCAACTCGTGGGCTTCCCGGGCTGTTTTCCGAACGACTATGCGTTCGCAATGATGCGTTCGGTGTGCACGCACCCGAACGTCGGCGGCATCGTGCTCCTGTCGCTGGGCTGCGAGAGCTTCGATCGTAACGGACTGGCCGCCGCTATCGAAGCGACAGGACGGCCGGTGAAAACGCTGGTCATCCAGGAGAACGGCGGTACCGCGCGCACCGCCGAGGCCGGCGCGGCGGCCGTCGCCCGTATCCGCGCGGCGATCGACCGCGAGCCGGACGTCGACATGGCGCTCGACGAACTCGTCGTCGGCACGGTCTGCGGCGGCTCGGACGGCACCAGCGGCATCTCCGCGAATCCGGCCGTAGGAAGCTGCTTCGATCGCCTGGTCGAGGCCGGCGCGACCTGCATCTTCGAGGAGACCGGCGAGCTGATCGGCTGCGAGGAGATCATGGCCGACCGCGCGGCCACGCCCGAGCTCGGCGCCGAGATCCGCGCGGCAGTGGCCAAGGCGGCACGCTATTACGAGACGCTCGGCTACGGTTCCTTCGCGCCCGGCAACGCGGAAGGCGGGCTCACGACACTGGAAGAGAAGTCCATGGGAGCCTATGCAAAGTCGGGGGCGTCACGAATCAGCGGCCTCATCAAGCCGGGCGACGTGCCGCCCGCCGGCGGCCTGTACCTGCTCGACGTCGTCCCCGACGGCGAGGTGCGTTTCGGATTCCCGAACATCTCGGACAACGCGGAGATCGTCGAGCTGATCGCCTGCGGCTGCCACCTGGTCCTGTTTACGACGGGCCGCGGCTCCGTCGTCGGTTCGGCCGTCTCGCCGGTCATCAAGATTTGCGCCAACCCGGATACCTACCGCAAGCTCGCAGGGGACATGGACATCAACGCCGGGCGCATCATCGAGGGTGAAGGCTCGGCCGACGAAGTCGGTCTCGAAATCTTCGAGCAAGTGCAGCGCGTTGCCGCGGGCGAGCACAGCGTGTCGGAGGCGCTCGGCCATCAGGAATTCATCCTGACTTACAAGCAGTTCGAGCCCATCGGCCCGTCCTGCCTGCCGGTCCGATGAAGCTCCTTCGACACGGCGCGCCCGGCGCCGAAAAACCGGGACTGCTCGATGACGACGGCGGCATCCGCGACCTCTCCGGTCTCGTCGACGATATCGATGCCGCGGCGCTCGACGACGAAACCCTTGCACGCATCGCGGATCTCGACGCCGGGCGCCTCCCGCACGTCGACGCAGCGATGCGGATAGGACCCTGCGTCGGCGGCGTGGGCAAGTTCGTCTGCATCGGCCTGAACTACGCCGATCACGCGCGCGAGACCGGCGCGGCGATCCCGTCGGAACCGGTCGTATTCATGAAGGCCACGAGTGCGATCTGCGGCCCGAACGACGCGATCATCCGTCCACGCGGCTCCACCAAGCTCGACTGGGAGGTCGAGCTCGGTTTCGTTGTCGGCAAACACGCGGCGTATGTCTCCGAAGCCGAAGCCGCGGACCACATCGCCGGCTATTTCGTGGTCAACGACGTCTCCGAACGCGCCTTCCAGCTCGAGCGTGGCGGGCAGTGGGACAAGGGCAAGAGCGGCGACACGTTCGGGCCCATCGGCCCCTGGCTCGTCACACGCGACGAGGCCGGCGACGTCTCCGATCTGCCGATGTGGCTGGAAGTCAACGGGCACAGGTACCAGGACGGCACTACTGCCACGATGATCTTCAAGCCGGCGTTCCTGTTGAGTTACCTCTCGAACTTCATGAGCCTGCATCCCGGCGACGTGATCAGTACGGGGACGCCGCCCGGGGTCGGCATGGGACAAAAGCCGCCGGTGTACCTGCAGCCGGGCGACAGCGTCGAACTCGGCATCGAGGGCCTGGGCAGGCAGAAGCAGACCGTGGTACAGGCCGGCGAGGGGCGCCGCTGAGTAAGGTGCCGGCGCCGGGCTGTGCTGCCCGGCACCGGCGGTCGAGATACTACTGGAGGTTGTAGCCCTGCTCATCGTGCAGCGCCAGGTCGAGGCCCATCTCTTCCGCCTCCTCCTTCGCCCTCAGGCCGATGACGACGTCGATGATCTTCAGGATGACGAAGCTGACGACGCCGCAGTAGACGATCGTCGCCAGGACGCCGACGAACTGCTTGCCGAGCTGCGCCCCGATAGTGACACCGTCCGCGAGCCCTGCACCGCCGAACCTGGCGGAGACGAATACTCCCGTCAGCAGCGCGCCGACGATACCGCCGATGCCGTGCACGCCGAATGCGTCGAGCGAATCGTCGTAACCCAGCGCACGCTTCACCTTGACCGCGGCCAGGTAGCAGGCAACGCCTGCGGCCACGCCGATCACCAACGCACCGACCGGCCCGACGAAACCGGACGCCGGCGTGATCGCGACGAGGCCGGCAACCGCGCCCGACGCGATGCCGAGGGCGCTCGGCTTGCCGTGGCTGATCCACTCGGAGAACATCCAAGCGAGCGCCGCTGTCGCGGTGGCGATCTGCGTCACCGCCATCGCCATGCCGGCGGTGCCGTCGGCGGCGAGCTCGCTACCCGCGTTGAAACCGAACCAGCCCACCCAGAGCATGCCGGCGCCGACGACGGTCAGTACGAGATTGCTCGGTTTCATCGGCGTACCGGGGTAGCCGGCCCGCTTACCCATCACGAGCGCCGCTACCAGTCCCGCGATACCGGCGTTGATGTGGACGACGGTCCCGCCGGCGAAGTCGAGCACGCCCATGTTGCCCAGCCAGCCGCCGCCCCAGACCCAGTGGCAGATGGGCGCATAGACGAAGGTGACCCACAGGCCCATGAACCAGAGCAGCGCCGAGAATTTCATGCGTTCGGCAAACGCGCCGATGATCAGGGCGGGCGTGATGATCGCGAACGTGAGCTGGAACATCGAGAACACCGTCTCCGGGATGCTGCCTTGCACGGCATCCGCACCGACGCCTTTGAAGAACGCCTTGCCGAGATCGCCGACGAATCCGTTGACGTCGTTACCGAACGCGAGGCTGTACAGATAGACCACCCACAGCACGGTGACGACACAGGTGATGGCGAAACACTGCATCATCACCGACAGTGCGTTCTTGGCCCGCACCATGCCGGCGTAGAAGAGCGAGAGGCCGGGGATGGTCATGAACAGAACCAGTGCCGTCGACGTGAGCATCCAGGCGGTATCGCCGGAATCGATTGCGTCCTGTGCGGCCGCAATCGCCGGCAAGGCGAGTGCGAGAGCGGCGCCGCCAGTGCCGAAACAAACCTTCTTCAATGCGAGTTTCATTTGTAGTTTTCCTCCAGTAGGTCCGCACTAAAGCGCGGCGTCTCCCGTCTCACCGGTGCGAATGCGCGTCACGTTTTGTAGTTCGGAAACGAAGACCTTTCCGTCGCCGACCGATCCCGTTCTGGCCGCCTCGACGATAGCTTCGGTCGCCAGGTCGAGTGCGTCATCGGCCACGGCGACTTCGATCTTCATCTTGGGAACGAAAGCCACTTCGTATTCGGCGCCACGGTACACTTCCGTATGTCCCTTCTGACGTCCGAATCCACTGACCTCGGAAACCGTCATTCCCTGTACGCCAGCTTCGCCCAGTGCCAACCGAACGGCATCGAGCCGGCTGGGTTTGATTATCGCCGTGATGAGCTTCATTTTTTCCTCCCGATTGCTGATTTCTTGTTCGATTGCGGGACGAGTTAAAAACTACTTCGGCAAATTTAGCAATGCAACAACCTCCATCGGTACGCGATCCGAACAGAGGTTGCAGAGTTCGTTCGAATTTCGGAAAAGCATTTACGCAATGCAGACTTGCACGCGAATGGATGCAAAGAACTCATGTTCGGAAAACAACGCGTCGACGCATGCGACGACGCGTAACTGTTCGAAAACTGCGAGTCCAAGTTTGTGCAGACAAAAATTTTTGCACTGTGTTGGTGCAGTACGATACGCAGCAGCTTCTGCGTCGCTTCCGAAAGGTTTTCGCTTGCAAGCCGGACGTGGCCAATGACGAAGAGAGCTATGCATCCGGCGCCGTTTTGAACTCACGCAGATCATGGGCCTGAAGGCGTCGCGACATCTCACAGCCCGCGGCGCTCAACTGACGCGCCGTGCCGGCGCCTACGCCGCGCGTATAGCGGCTATTTCCCGCCGTGCCGGCACGTCGTGAGTGCCGGATGCGCCTTCCCACAAGCGTTGGCCGTGGTATTCTTCCCGCACCGTTACGACGAGAGAGGTTTTCTCAGGCGGAACCGCTGAGGGGGACCAGCGAAGTTCGCGAATAGCAACTCGATATTGCAGCGGGGAAATGCCGATGATTCGTAGACTCCTGTTCCCGGCCGCCGCCGTGGCGGCCGCCACCCTGGCCTTTGCCGGTTGTTCCCGAACCGAACCAACAGAAACCTGGCGGGACCCGTCGGTCGGCGTCGAACAACGGGCCGCCAACCTGGTCTCGCAGATGACGCTGGAAGAGAAAGCCGAACAGGTCGGCCACACCGCGCCTGCGATACCGAGGCTGGGCGTCCCGGAATACAACTGGTGGAACGAAGGCCTGCACGGCGTGGCACGCGCAGGGATCGCGACGGTGTTCCCGCAGGCGGTCGGCATGGCCGCCTCCTGGGACGTACCGCTGATGAACGATGCCGCGGACGTGATCGGCGACGAGTTCCGCGCCAAGTTCCTGACGACGGTGCATCCCGACGGCGGAACCGACTGGTACCGCGGCCTGACGGTCTGGTCGCCGAACATCAACATCTTCCGCGATCCGCGCTGGGGACGCGGCCAGGAAACCTACGGCGAGGATCCCTATCTCACCGCACAGATCGCGATCGCCTTCATACACGGCCTGCAGGGCGACGACCCGCACTTCTTCAAGACCATCGCGACGTCGAAGCATTACGCCGTGCACAGCGGGCCCGAATCGACGCGCCACACCGAGGACATCCATCCCTCCGCGCACGACCTCGAGGACACCTATCTGCCGGCATTCCGCGACACGGTGGTCGACGGCGGCGTCGACTCGATCATGTGCGCCTACAACGCGGTCGACGGCATACCGGCCTGTGCCAACGAGATGCTGCTGAAGACCCGGCTGCGCGAGGCCTGGGGCTTCAAGGGCTACGTCGTGTCCGACTGCGGTGCCGCCGCGAACATCTTCCGCAAGGATGCGCTGGCCTACACGGACGACCCGGCCGAAGGCGTGGCGCTTGCGTTCAAGGCGGGCATGGACGTCATCTGCGGCGACTACCGCAACGACATGAGTACGGAGTCGGAGCACATCGTCGATGCCGTGGAACGCGGACTGCTGGACGAGACGGTGCTCGATCGGGCCCTGCAGCGGCTGTTCGAGGCCCGCATCCGTCTCGGCCTCTTCGATCCGCACTACCCCTTCCCGGACATCAAGCCCGACGACTTCGATACCGAAGCACATAACGCCCTCGCGTTGCGCATGGCGCAGAAATCGATGGTGTTGCTGAAGAACAAGGGCAAGCTGTTGCCGTTGCGCAAGGCGCCGCCGACCATCGCGGTCATCGGCCCGAATGCCGACAGCCTCGATGCCTTGCTGGGCAACTACAACGGGATCCCTTCGCACCCCGTCACCGTCGTGGACGGCATACGCGCGCGGTTCGCGGATTCGAAGGTCATTTACGCGCAGGGTACGGGGCTGATCGGCAAGGCGTCGCCGCAGGTACCCGATGACGCATTGTGCGTCGACAGCGATTGCAGCAAACACGGACTGACCGAGGAAGCGTTCGCGGACCCGACACTGTCCGGCACCGCCACGGAAACCATCGTCGAGCCGAACGTGAGCGTGATGTGGACCGGCACCGACCGCAACACCGCGACGCGCTGGACCGGGTTCCTGCGTGCACCGAAATCCGGCAGCTATCGGGTCCGCCTCGACAGCGACAACGGGTACCGGATCTGGGTGGACGAAAAGCCGGTGGCCAATACCTGGGACGTCGGCGAGGACGGCAGCTCCACCGCAACGGACGTCGAGCTGGAGGAAGGACTGACCTATGCGTTGCGCATCGAAGCGATCCAGTCCGGCCGGCGCGGCTACCAGCGTCTGCTGTGGGATCCGCCGGGCGACCGCGCGGACGAAGCCGTCGCCGCCGCCGAAAGTGCCGACCTGGTGGTGTTTGTCGGCGGGCTCGACGCCACGATCGAGGGCGAGGAGATGGACGTCGAGGCGCCGGGCTTCTCCGGCGGCGACCGCACCAGCCTCGACCTGCCGGCGCCGCAGGAACAACTGCTCGAGCGCGTGTATGCCACCGGCAAGCCGGTCGTGCTGGTGCTGATGAGCGGCAGCGCGCTCGGCGTCAACTGGGCCGACGCGAACGTCCCCGCGATCGTCGAGGCGTGGTACCCGGGCGGTTCGGGCGGCACGGCCGTCGCAGGGCTGCTGGCCGGTGATTACAGCCCCGCCGGCCGGCTGCCGGTGACCTTCTACAAGTCGGTCGATCAGCTGCCCCCCTTCGACGACTACGCGATGGCCGGGCGGACCTATCGGTATTTCGAGGGCGAGCCGCTGTACCCGTTCGGCTACGGACTGAGCTACACGGAGTTCGCGTATTCCAACCCCCAGGCGAGTCCTGCGGCCATCGGCGCCGGCGACACCGTGACGATCTCCGTCGACGTCGTCAACACGGGCGACACGGACGGCGACGAAGTGGTGCAACTCTACCTGAGCCATCCCGGCGCCGACGGCGCACCGATCCGCAGTCTCGAAGGATTCCGGCGTATCCATCTCGCGAAAGGCGAGACGCAGCGCGTGGAATTCCCGTTGTCCGGGCGCCGGCTCAGCGTCGTCGATTCCAACGGCGTGCGCCGCATCGATCCCGGCACCGTCGACGTGTGGATCGGCGGCGGTCAGCCGGTGTCGCGCGAGGGGCTCGCCGAGGCCACCGGCGTCGAAGCGCAGTTCACGGTGACGGAGAGTTCGGTCCTGCCGGAGTAACCGGCATCGCCTGACGTCCGAATCGCGGGCGTCAGGCGGCCCCCGACCGGCGTCGGACCGCGGCGCCCCGCTCGTACCAGTGCTTCGTGCGATTCACGACTCCGACGACCGTGAGCATGACCGGCACTTCGATGAGCACGCCGACCACCGTCGCCAGCGCGGCCCCGGAGGAGAACCCGAACAGACTGATCGCGGCGGCGACGGCGAGCTCGAAGAAATTGCTCGCGCCGATCAGGGCCGACGGTCCGGCGACGCAATGTTGCTCGCCGGCGGCCCGGTTGAGCAGATACGCCAGGCCCGAGTTGAAGTAGACCTGGATCACTATCGGCACGGCGAGCATCGCGATGATCAGGGGTTGCTCGACGATCTGTGTGCCCTGGAAACCGAACAACAACACGAGAGTGGAAAGCAACGCGATCAACGACACCGGCTTCAGTGCGGCCAGCAGGGCCTCCAGACGCGGCGCACCGCCCGTCGCCAGCATCCGATACCGGATCACCTGGGCCAGGATGACCGGCACCACGATGTAGAGAACCACGGAGAGCAGCAGCGTCTGCCACGGCACGGTGATCGCGGCGAGCCCGAGCAGCAGTGCGACGATCGGCGCGAACGCGAACACCATGATCACGTCGTTGAGCGCGACCTGGCTCAGTGTGAAATGCGGTTCGCCTTTCGTCAGGTTGCTCCAGACGAACACCATCGCCGTGCACGGCGCGGCCGCCAGGATCACCAGTCCGGCAATGTAAGAGTTGATCTGCCCGGCCGGCAGGTACGGCCTGAACAGCACGCCGATGAACAGCCAGCCGAGCAGCGCCATCGAGAACGGCTTGACGGCCCAGTTGACGAACAGGGTGACGCCGATCCCGCGCCAGTGCGACCGGACGCCGGCCAGTGCACCGAAGTCGATCTTGAGCAGCATCGGGATGATCATCAGCCAAATAAGGACGGCGACGGCCAGGTTGACCCGGGCGACTTCGAGCCCGCCGACGGACTGGAAGAAACCGGGGAACCAGCGCCCGAGCGCGATGCCCGCGACGATGCAGCCGGCGACCCAGAGCGACAGCCAGCGCTCCAGCGGCGCCATCGCTGGCCGGCGATCGTGCGTGGAAGTCATATCATCGCTCATTGTCTGTCGAGCCGATCGCGGCCAGTGCTCGCCGAAGCGCAGCCTCGTCCAGCGCCTCGATCGGCAGATGCACGAAGGCGTCGATGCGCTCCTCCAGACGCCGGTAGGCATCGGCGAACGCCTTGCGCTTCTCGGTATCGGAGCCGTCCGCGGCCGCCGGATCGGGTATGCCCCAGTGTGCCGTCATCGGATGTCCGGTCCACAGCGGACAGCTCTCGCCGGCCGCGCTGTCGCATACGGTAAATATGAAATTCATCGACGGTGCCTCCGGACCGGAGAATTCGTTCCAGGACTTCGAACGCGGCGTTTCGCCGCCGCCGAGGGATGCGATCAGCTCCAGTGCATAGGGGTGGACCCGGCCGGTGGGCCGGCTGCCGGCGCTGAAAGCCCTGAACCGGCCGTTGCCGGCATGGTTCAGAATCGCCTCGCCGAGGATGCTTCGCGCCGAGTTGCCCGTGCACAGGAACAGCACGTTGTACGGCGCCTGGTATTCGTTCATCGATGCCACGGTCCGGACACGTGCGGTCAGGCGCGGCCGTCGTTGCGGATTTCACCGGCACAGCAGGCGCGCTCGGCATGCATCTCGTCGGTGGACGGCCGGTCGCAGCAGACACCGGGTTCGCCCGGACCCGGTTCGCTGCCGTAGACCGTGCTTTCGCCGATCGTCAGAAAGGTCTCCCAGGCAATGCCTTCCGGATCGTGCGACCAGTGTTTCTCGGACTGCGCATAGCAGCAGGTGACCTGACCCTGGTCGATCAGCGGGGCGCCCGCCGACTCCATGCGCCGATACACCTCGCGAAGCTCGTCCCGGCTCTGCACCTGGATGCCGAGATGATCGATGCCCTTGTTCGTACCGCGCGACGAGATCGCGAAGTTGACACGCGGATCGTCCAGCATCCATTTCGCGTAGTCGTCCTTGACCACGGTGGGCTTGCCGTCGAACAGCGTCGAATAAAAGCGAATCGACGCCTCGAGGTCGGCGACGCCGACGTTGATGTGAAGCCTTTTCATGGGTCTGTCTCCTTACTCCGAAGCGGTCAGCCGCAGCACGCATTCAGTACGCTGTCGAGTACCGGCCCGCAGACGTCCGGCCTGCCCTGACAACAGTCTTCCACCAGGAAACCGAGTAGCTTGCGCACTCCGTCGAACTCGACGCCGTAGATCACCGAGCGCCCTTCCCGGCGCGAACTCACAAGACCGGCATTTGCAAGGATCGACAGGTGCGACGACATCGTGTTGTGCGGGACCTCGAGACTGCGCGCGATCTCGCCGGCCGGCATACCCTCCGGACCGCTGCGTACCAGCAGCCGGAACGTCTCCAGACGCGTTGGCTGCGACAGCGCGGACAGTGCCCGGGTGGCGGTATTTATGTCCATATGTCGAGAATAATCGACATATTTTATGCCGTCAAGCATTACACTTCGTCGGTCCCGTGCTGTTCGGAGCTATTCCGTGAAAACGACGTATCGTGCGCTTGCCACCTTCCTGCTCGCTGCAGGTTTCACCGCCACGTCCGCCGGCGCGACGGACGTCGTGATTCACGCCGGCAAGCTGATCGACGGCGTGACGCCGGCGCCGCGCGCGAAGGTCTCCATCCTCGTGCATGACGATCGCATCGTCCGCGTGCAAGAGGGTTTCGTGTCACCGGCAGGCGCGCATGTAATCGACCTGTCGACGTCAACGGTGATGCCCGGCTTCATCGATTGCCACATCCACATGTCCGCCAAATTGCCGAACCGGATGAACGCGACCGAAGACTGGCTCACGCATTCGGCACTGGACCGGGCCTTCGACGCGGCGCAATTCATGGACGCCCTGCTGCAGCAGGGATTCACGGGCGCGCGGGACGTCGGCGGCGGTAACGAGACGGTCGCCGTGCGCAACGCCATCGCCGCCGGGAAGATCCCGGGGCCGCGCCTGTGGGTATCGCTGGAGCCGCTGGGCCCCACCGCGGGTCACGGCGACCCACGCAGCGGCCTGGATCCCGCGCTCTCGCACCCGGGCTGGGACAACGGCATCGTCGATTCGCCGGACGAGGCGCGCAAGCGCGTGCGCGAACACAAGCGGCGCGGCGCCGACCTCATCAAACTGATGCCGTCGGGCGGCATCGCCTCGACCGGTGACGACCCGCACGCACAACTCATGACCAACGACGAAATGCGCGTGGCGGTAGAAACCGCGCACGGCCTCGGCATGAAGGTCGCGGCCCATATCTATCCGCCGGGCGCCATCGAAAACGCGGTGCGCGCCGGCATCGATTCGGTCGAGCACGGCTCGTTCGCGACCGCCGACACGTTTGCCCTGATGAAATCGCACGGGGCCTATCTCGTGCCGACGCTGTCCGTCTACGACGTGTTCTACGCGGTGGCCCGCGACCATCCGGAGCTGTTGACGCCCGGCACCGCGCACAAGGAACTCGCGAACGATTTGCTGCCGAAGAAGAACTTCCCGCTAGCGGTAAGATCCGGCGTCAAAATCGCCTACGGCACCGACCTCGGCGAGGGTGATCACGCGATGGAGTTCGGTCTCATGATCGCGAACGGCATGCGGCCGATGGATGCGATCTTCGCGGCGACCCGGAATGCGGCGGATCTGATCGGCGCTGCGGACCGGGTCGGATCGATCCAGGCGGGCCGCTACGCCGACATCGTCGCCACGGACAGCGATCCGCTCAGCGACGTGGCCGCGTTCGAGCACGTCAGCTTCGTGATGAAAGGCGGCGTCGTCTATCGCCGGGGTGCCGCTCCCACGGCGGCTCAATAGAAGAGGTCCTGATGGGTACTTTCCCGCGCGCCGCCGTGCTCGGCCTGGCTCTCGCGTCGGCAACGGCCTCCGCCGCGGCAGGCGTCGCTGGCTACGAAACGACGGCCGGAGGCCTCGCGGTCGAACTCGACGGAGGACGCCTGCAGCTGACGGTGTGCTCCGAGCGCGCCGTTCGTGTGCAGTTCATGCCCGAGGACGGCGCCGCGCCGGCCCCGAGCCTGGCCGTGGTGCACCCGTGCGCGGGTTTCGACGGCTACTCGGTCCGCGAGACGACGGCCGCCGTGGCCGTCGTGACACCACGGCTCGAGGCGCGCGTGGATCGCCGGACCGGCGCGGTCTCGTTCCGGGACCCGGACGGACGGACCGTGCTGGCGGAGACGCCCGGTGGTCGGGCGCTGGTGGCGGCCGAGGTGCTCGGCCAGAAAACCCACCACGCCGAGCAGCACTTCGACTGGAGGACCGACGAGGGCCTCTACGGGCTCGGGGCTCAGCAGAGCGGCCTGGTGAACTACCGGGGCCACGACGTGCTGCTGGTGCAGGAGAACACCATCGACGCGGTACCGGTACTGGTCTCGTCGCGCGGCTACGGCATCCTCTGGGACAACGCCTCGGAGACCCGTCTTCGCGACGCGCCTGCCGCCCCGGGCGCAGCCCCAGCGCAGCCCGCGGCGGCGAACGCCCGCGCCGCGGTGCGCGCCGGCGCGCTCTGGTCGCAGATGGCCGAGGCCATCGACTACACCTTCTTCTACGGACCGGACCTCGACGACGTGGTCGCCGCCTATCGCGAACTCACGGGGGCGGCACCGTTGTTCGGCCGCTGGGCCTACGGCTTCTGGCAGTGCAAGGAGCGCTACAAGACCCAGGAGGAACTGGTCGGGGTCGCTCGCGAATTTCGACGCCGGCGCATCCCGCTCGACGCCATCGTGCAGGACTGGTTCTACTGGGACCCGTTCAAGTGGGGTTCGCACCGCTTCGACCGGCAGCGCTACCCCGACCCGGCGGCGATGGTCCGCGACCTGCACGCGATGAACGTGAAGCTCATGATCTCGGTGTGGGCCAAGTTCGTGCCCGGCAGCGACAACTACACCGAGATGGACGCGCGCGGCTTTCTGTTCCCGCCGTTCGACGCGGCGCACGGCGGCCCCGAAGGGAACACCGAGCGGTACTACGACGCGTTCGACCCCGCGGCGCGGGCGCTCTACTGGAAACAGATCGACGAGCAACTGTTCTCGAAGGGGATCGACGCCTGGTGGCTCGACGCGACCGAACCCGAGATCGGCGACCTGCATAACGACGCCGTACGGCAGGTGATGGCCGAGACCCCGCTCGGACCCGGGGCGCGCGAGCTCAACGCCTATTCGCTGATGACGACCGAAGCCGTGTACCGGGGCCAACGCCAGTCGGACCCCGGCAGGCGCGTCTTCATCCTGACGCGCTCCGCGTTCGCCGGGCAGCAGCGCAACGCCGCCGCCACCTGGTCGGGGGACGTCCAGGCCACTTGGGACGTGTTCGCGAAGCAGGTGGCCGCCGGCATCAACTTCGGGCTCTCGGGCCTGCCCTACTGGACCACGGACATCGGAGGATTCTTCGTCAACGAGTATCCCCGGGGCGGACAGGACCCGGCCTACCAGGAGCTGTTCACGCGCTGGTACCAGTGGGGCGCCTTCTGCCCGATCTTCCGCGTCCACGGCACCACGGTCCCGCGGGAGATGTGGCGCTTCGGCGAGCCGGGTGACTGGGCCTACGACACCCAGCTCCGCTTCGATCGGCTGCGCCACCGCCTGCTGCCCTACATCTACTCCCTCGCGGGACACGTTACCCTCGGCGGCGGCACGATCATGCGCGGCCTCCCGTTCGACTTTCGCGGCGACCCCCGCGTGCGTGACATTGCGGACGAGTACCTGTTCGGCCGGGCGTTCCTCGTGAGCCCCGTGCTGGAGCCGTTGCGCTACGGCGCGCTGCACTCGAGCGAGGTGGGCCATGCCATCCCGGCGAGTGCCCTCGAAGCTCCGGACGGCAGCGCCGGGGTTCTGCAGGGAGACTACTTCGGCGACACGGCGCTGACGCGTCGCCTGGTCTCTCGCAAAGACGCCTCGATCGACTTCGACTGGGCGCTGGGTGCGCCCCTTCCCGGCGTGCCGGCGGATCAGTTCGGCGTGCGCTGGACCGGCCGGCTCCGGGCGCCGGAGACCGGCGAGTACGAGCTGGCGACCGTCGCCGACGACGGCGTCCGCCTGTGGCTCGACGGCAAGCTGGTCATCGACGACTGGAACGCGCACGCACCGGAGTTCCACGCGGGCCGGATTGCCCTGCAAACCGGCAGGCAGTACGACCTCAGACTCGAATACTACGATGCGATCCTCGGCGCGAGCGTCAAGCTGCGCTGGGTCCGGCCGAGCGACCGGCGCAACGCGGAAACGGCTCCGGCGAAGCTGATGCTGCGCCGGGTGTACCTGCCGGCCGGCACGCAGTGGTACGACTTCTGGACGGGCGAACGACTCGAGGGCGGTCGCACGATCGAAGCACCGGCGCCGCTCGCGATCATGCCGCTACACGTGCGTGCCGGCTCGATCGTCCCGTTCGGGCCGGACCTGCAGTATGCCGGTGAGAAGCCGGCGGATCCCATCGAGCTGCGCGTCTATCCCGGCGCCGACGGAAGATTCGAGCTCTACGAGGACGAGGGCGACGGCTACGCCTACGAGCACGGCGCCTTCGCCACCATCCCGATCGAGTGGAGCGAAGCGCAGCACACGCTGACGATCGGCGCGCGCCGCGGAGCGTTCCCGGGCTTGCTGAAGCGCCGCAGCTTTCATGTCGTCTTCGTGCGTGAAGGCCACGGCGTCGGCCTGGAACCGGAGACGCAGCCCGACGTTACGGTCGTTTACGATGGCCGGCCGCTGACGGTCGCCGCGAGCCGACCCGCAGGCGAGTGAGTAAGTGGCGGAGAGGGTGGGATTGACTCGAATCGCCTTGCGGCGATTCTCGGACCTGCGGCCCGCCTCCGCTAACGCTCCGGCGTCCAAAACGCTGCCGCGTTTTGTCGAACAGGGTTCTCACCCCTGACCCTCTGCTGGAAAACAGCAAAAGGGGCCCTTTGGGCCCCTTTTGCTGTTTTCTGGCGGAGAGGGTGGGATTCGAACCCACGGTACGGAAGACCGTACACCTGATTTCGAGTCAGGCCCATTCGACCACTCTGGCACCTCTCCGGTCGTCCGGTAAATCGCGGCTAAAGCCGCTCCTACAGACTCTTTCGGTGTCGCCCGCTGGGGCGGGCACCTGCCGGGGGCCGGATTGTACGCAAAGGGCACCCCCCGTGCCAGACGCCCGGAAGGGCACTTTGGGGTAAAATTCGGTTCAAAGAATGAAAGAGCACGGAGACGAACGTGCGCCTGATGCTCTATTTCGCCCTCGCCGCACTGCTCGGCACCTGTTCCTCGACCCCGCCCCTGCTCGACCAGGTCCGGGATACGGGCGAGTTGCACGTCGTCACCCGCGACAGCCCGACGGCCTATGTCGATGGAATGGACGGCCCGTCCGGTCCCGAGTACGACCTCGTACGTGCGTTCGCCCACTACCTCGGCGTCAAGCTGGTGATCCATCCGGTGCAGAGCGTGTCCGAGGTCCTGCCCTATCTCCTGTCCGGCAAGGCGGACCTGGCCGCCGCGGGCCTGTCGATCACCGACTCGAGGCGCGATTACGTCCACTTCGGCCACCCTTACGAGCGGGTGGACATGCACCTGATCTACAAGCTCGGCACGGGCAAGCCGCGCTCGATCGACGACATCATCGGCCGCTCGATCGAAGTCGTGGCCGGGTCCAGTCACGCCGACATGCTGGCGTCGCTGAAGCAGGTCTATCCGGATCTCACCTGGACCGAGGACGCCGACGTCGAAGTGGCAGACCTGCTCGCCAGGGTGGCGGACGGCGAGATCGATTTCACGGTGGCGGACAGCACCGAGTTCAACATCCAGAGGCACTTCTATCCGGACCTGCGTGTCGCGCTCGACCTGAAGGTCGATGACCCGCTGGCCTGGGCGTTCCCCAAGGGCAATGGCGACAGCCTGCTGAGTGCGGCCGACGATTTCCTGATCCACATCGACCGCTCCGGGCTGCTCGCACGGATCAACGACCGCTACTACGGTCATACCGACGAATTCGACTACGTCGGCACACGCAACTTCATCCGCCACTACTCCAGCCGCCTGCCGCGCTATCGCAAGTACTTCGAGGAGGCCGGCGCACGCTACGGCGTCGACTGGCGACTGCTGGCGGCCATCGGTTACCAGGAGTCGCACTGGCGCTCGAAGGCCGTGTCTCCGACCGGCGTGCGCGGCATCATGATGCTGACCGAGGACACGGCGGACTACCTCGGCCTCGACAACCGCGTCGACCCGGCCAGCAGCATACTCGGCGGCGCACGCTACTACGTGCGGCAGACCGAGCGCGTGCCCGACACGGTGGAGGAACCGGATCGCACGTGGATGGCGCTCGCCGCTTACAACGTCGGCTTCAACCACCTCAAGGACGCCCGCCAGATCGTCGTCTGGCAGGGCGGCGACCCGAATGCCTGGGTCGACGTCAGCCAGGCCTTACCGCTGCTGGCCAAGCGCAAGTGGTATACGCGCGTACCGTACGGCTATGCGCGCGGCTGGGAACCCGTGCTCTACGTCAACAACATCCGCAGCTACTACAACATCCTGAAATGGCTGACGGAGAATCCGGATGCCGTCGGTTCCGATGTCGCGCCTCCCGTCGAAGCGGAAGCGCCGGCCGAGCCGGCACAACAGCAAGATACACAGACCTGAATCGCGGCTAAAGCCGCTCCTACAGGCACCGGTAAGGCGTCCCGGCAAATCAGAACCCGTAGGAGCGGCTTTAGCCGCGATCGGCGCCGAATCCGGCAACGCTGCTACAGCCGGCGCTCGGCGAAGAATTCTGCCAGCAGCGCGCCGCAGTCGTCGGCGAGCACGCCGCCCAGCACCTCGAAGCGGTGGTTGAAGGCCGGGCTGTCAGCCAGGTCGATCGCCGTGCCCGCCGCGCCGGCCTTCGGGTCGTAGGCGCCGAACACGAGCCGCGCGATGCGCGCCTGCACCATCGCGGCGAAGCACATGGCGCAGGGCTCCAGGGTCACGTACAGCGTCGCGCCGCTCAGGCGGTGATTGCCGATCGCCGCGCCGGCAGCGCGCAGTGCCACGATCTCTGCATGGGCGCTCGGGTCGTGATCGGCGACAGATCGATTGCGACCGACGGCGACGATCCTGTCGCCGCGTGTCACGACGGCACCGACCGGCACCTCGTCGGCCGCAGCCGCCTCGCGCGCTCCGGCGAGCGCCACCCTCATAAATTCCGCGTCCGGGTCGGTCATCGGCCGTCGGCATAGAAATCGGCGAAATGTTTCTCGCGGTCGGCTTTGCGCATGCCCGCCGTCTCGTCCATGAACCGGTTGCGGTCCTCGCGCGTCTCGAACACCCAGATGCAGACGCTATCGCTGCTGTGATAGATGGCTTTCAGTTCATCGTCTATGTCACAGATTTCCTGTGGAATTTCTACCTTGATACACAACATCGCTTGCTCCCGCGGCGTGCGCCCGGCTTCGGCGACGATATCCTGCCAGAGCCCGAGCGCCGCTGTCGACGCCGCTGTCCGGACTTTGCTTCCTTTTTGTTCGGGTCCGTGCCAATCTCGTTGGACGGACGCATGAAACCACGCATCTCCATGTTGACGATCGGCGTCGCCGACCTCGAGCGGTCCCTCACGTTCTACCGCGATGGCCTCGGGCTGCCGACTGCCGGCATTGTCGGCCGCGAATTCGAGCACGGCGCCGTCGCTTTCTTCACGCTGTCCGGGGGGCTGAAGCTCGCGATCTGGGCGCAGGACGACCTCGCCCACGACACCGGCCTGCCGAAGACCCCGATCAGCCCGACCTCGTTCAGCATCGCGCACAACGTCGCGAACCGGGCCGAAGTCGACGAGGTGATGGACCAGGCCGCCCGCGCGGGCGCCGAAATCATCAAAGCGCCCCAGGACACGTTCTATGGCGGCTACGCCGGTTACTTCCGCGATCCGGACGGCCATCTGTGGGAAGTGGCCTGGAACCCGGCCGACATTCCGGCCGACGGCCATGCGTAAGGGACCCGCTGCCGTGTTCGCCGCCGGTGCCGTGGCCGGAGCGCTCGACATCACCTACGCGTACGTGTTCTGGGCGCTGAAGGCGGATGTGCCCGCGCTGCGGATCTTCCAGTCGGTTGCGACCGGATTGTTGGGTCGCGCGAGTTTCGACGGCGGCGCCGCCACGGCCGCCCTCGGCCTGGCACTGCACTTCGCGATGGCTACTGCGATGGCCGCCGCCTACGCGCTGGCGGCGCGGCAGTGGCGCGTGTTGCGGGAGTGGCCGCTCCCGCTCGGCGCGGCCTACGGCGTCTTCCTCTACGCGGTCATGCAATACGTGGTCCTGCCGCTGTCGGCAGCTGGCCACGGCTCCCACGACGCGACCTGGATCACGCTGAGCGTGCTCGCCCACATGTTCCTCGTCGGCATACCGATCGCATTCCTCACGCGGAACGCATTCGCCGCGAAGTGACGGCGCCCGCCGGCATTCCCAATCGATCGTCGCCGGCGGCTTGCCCGAGATGTCGCAGGTGTCCCGCGAGAGGAAGCCGTCACACGCGACTACGTACGGCTAACCGAGCGGGTGCCCGACACGGTGAAGGATTTCCATTCCGGCGCACTTGCCAATCCCCAAATAGTAAATTATATTTACTATCAAGATTCTGGATTAATCCCATTCCTGTGAACAATCGCGGTCCCTGGTACGAACGTATTTCGATTCCTGCGCTGCTGCGGCACGCGCGCAGCGCTTACGGCTCCGCCATGCGCAGAGCGCTGGAAGGGGCGGGATACGGCGACATTCCGAAGAACGGCCTTTATGTCATCGGCGGACTGGAACTCGGTGCCGGCGATGCGCCGCTGGGCCGACTCATTGCGGAGCTGCGCATCTCCAAACAAGCCGCGGGTCAGTTGATCGATACGCTGGTGATGCGCGGTTACCTCGAGCGGACGACCGATCCGCTGGACCGCCGCAGGTTGATCGTCGCACTGACCGAGCGCGGCAAGGCGGCCGCGGCGGTCCAGACTGCGGCCCGCCAGCAGATCGACGACGAACTGGCCGCCCGAATCGGAGAACGAGCTGCACGCACGCTGCAGCGAGCGCTCGCGGCGTTGATCGAAATCCATCGCGAGCGAGAGCGCGAGGCGGACACGGACCCGGAGGACGTTCATTGAATCTGCAGACGATCGAGATAAAGGCTTTCGTACCGGCCCGGGACTTCAGTCTGTGCAGGCGCTTCTATGAGGATCTCGGCTTTACCGTCGCCTGGTCGTCCGGGGACCTCGCCTACCTGCATGCGGGATCTT
The DNA here is from genome assembly GCA_963777675.1 of uncultured Gammaproteobacteria bacterium. Lineage (GTDB taxonomy): Bacteria > Pseudomonadota > Gammaproteobacteria > Steroidobacterales > Woeseiaceae > UBA1847. The sequence continues at coordinate 113,383 of CAVZRD010000011.1, forward strand.
CGAGCTTCCTGCTGCGCAGGTTCGACAACCCGGAACACGCCGGCAATTTCATGATGCATCTGCTCGTCGCCGACGTGGAGCGGTGGTGGCGGCACGTCCAGTCGCAACGCCTGATCGAACGTTACGGCGTGACGGGCAGTCCTCCCGAAGTCCGGCCATGGGCAATGCGCGACTTCGTGCTCACCGACCCGACCGGCGTCACGTGGCGGATCGCGCAGAATGTCGACAAGCGCAATGCCACCGAGGACTATCGATGAAAGTTTCGCGGGTCGTCGCACAGCTTCGAACCACGGACCTGGAAACCTCTATCCGTTTTTACACGAACCGACTGGGCTTCGACCTCGTATTCCGTTACCAGGACTTCTACGCCGGAATCCGGGCTGGCGACGACCTGTTCCACCTCAAGCAGGTAGACGCGAAGGACCCGTCAATTGCCTATGTTCGCGACGGAGAGCATGTCCACCTCTACCTGGAGACGGACGACGTCGACGGGCTCGCGGCTTCGCTCACCGAACGCGGCGTAACCCCGGTAAAGGCAGTGCACGACACACACTGGGGCACTCGGGAGTTCGTGATCGAGGACGACCAGGGGCACACCCTGTATTTCGGTCAGGCCCTGCAGACCGGGGCCGGCTAGTTCATTCCCACTCGATCGTCGCCGGCGGCTTGCCCGAGATGTCGTACGTGACGCGCGAGATGCCGTCGACCTCGTTGATGATCCGCAATGACACGTGCTCGAGGAACTCGTACGGCAGGCGCGCCCAGCGCGCCGTCATGAAATCGATGGTCTCGACCGCGCGCAGCGCAATCACGTACTCGTAACGGCGCCCGTCGCCCATCACACCCACCGACTTGACCGGCAGGAACACGGCGAAGGCCTGGCTGACCTCGTCGTACAGGTCCTGCTCGCGCAGCTCCTCGATGAAGATGGCGTCGGCCCGCTGCAGCATGGCGACGTACTCGCGCCGCACCTCGCCGAGCACGCGCACGCCGAGACCGGGTCCCGGGAACGGATGCCGGAACACCATCTCGCTCGGCAGGCCGAGCTCCAGGCCGATCTTGCGCACCTCGTCCTTGAACAGTTCCCTGAGCGGCTCGATGAGTTGCAGGCGCATGTCCTCGGGCAACCCGCCGACGTTGTGGTGCGACTTGATGACGTGCGCCTTGCCGGTGCGGCTGCCCGCAGACTCGATTACGTCCGGGTAGATCGTGCCCTGCGCGAGCCAGGCGATGCCTTCGAGCTTGTGTGCCTCCTCGTCGAACACCTCGATGAACTTGCCGCCGATGATCTTGCGTTTCGCCTCCGGATCGGACACGCCTTCGAGCGCGGCGAAGAACCGATCCGCCGCATCGGCGCGCACGACATCGATGTGCATGTGCTCGGCGAAGGTCGCCATGACCTGGTCGCCTTCGCCCTGGCGCAGGAGCCCATGGTCCACGAAGACGCAGGTGAGCTGGTCGCCGATGGCCTCGTGCAGCAGTGCCGCAACGACCGACGAATCGACGCCGCCGGACAGGCCCAGCAGCACCCTGCCCGCACCGACCTGTGCGCGGATCCCCCGGATCGCGTCGGCGACGATGTTGCCGGGTGTCCAGTCGCCCGGACAGCCGCAGATCTCGCGCACGAACCGCCGCATGATGGTCTCGCCCTGCAGCGTGTGCGTGACCTCGGGGTGGAACTGCACGCCGTAGTAACGGCGCTCGCGATCTTCCATCGCCGCAATCGGCGAATTGGCGCTCGAGGCGGTGACGGCGAAGCCCGGCGGCACGGCCTCGACCCGGTCGCCGTGGCTCATCCAGACTTTCAGGCGCGGTTGCGGTCCGCTGCCGTCGTCGAGCCCGCCGAACAAATCGGAGTCGCCGGGCACGATCTCGGCATAGCCGAACTCGCGATGCGCCGACGCCTCGACCTTGCCGCCGAGCTCGGCGGCGATCGTCTGCATGCCGTAGCAGATGCCGAGCAGCGGCACGCCCAGTTCGAATACCGCGTGCGCGACCCGCGGCGGCTCGTCGAGGTTGACCGATTCGGGGCCGCCCGAGAGTATGACGCCGGACGGTGCGAAAGCCCGGATCTCGGCGTCCGGCACGTCCCAGGGCAGGATCTCGGAGTACACGCCGCATTCGCGAACACGGCGCGCGATCAATTGTGTGTATTGGCCGCCGAAGTCGAGTATCAGGACGCGGTGTGCGTGGATATCGGCTTGTTGCGCGTCCCTGGCCAGAGCCCGGCTCATCCGCTAGCCCCGCCAGTCGGTACGATAGTTCGGCGGTTCCTTTGTAATCGTCACGTCGTGTACGTGACTCTCCCGCATCCCGGCCCCGGTAATCTGTACGAAGCTCGGCTTCGTGCGCATCTCTTCGATCGAGCGGCTGCCGGTGTAGCCCATCGCGGCGCGCACGCCGCCGACGAGCTGGTGCACGATGGCGACGAGGCTGCCCTTGTAGGCGACCCGGCCCTCGATGCCCTCCGGTACGAGCTTCTCGAGCTCCTCGGTCGCATCCTGGAAATAGCGGTCGGAGGAGCCGTGCGATTGTCCCATCGCGCCGAGCGAGCCCATGCCGCGATACGACTTGTAGGAGCGGCCCTGGTAGAGCTCCACTTCGCCCGGCGATTCCTCGGTGCCGGCAAACAGGCCGCCGATCATGACCGACCAGGCGCCGGCGACGAGCGCCTTGGCGATGTCGCCCGAGTAGCGGATGCCGCCGTCTGCGATGAACGGTATGCCGGACTTGCCGAGGGCCGCGGCGACCTCGGCGACCGCCGAGATCTGCGGCACGCCGACGCCGGCAACCACCCGCGTGGTACAGATGGAGCCGGGCCCGATACCGACCTTCACGCCGTCGGCGCCGGCCTGTACCAGGGCCTGGGCCGCGTCCGCCGTGACGACGTTGCCGCCCACGACCTGCATGTCCGGGTAGGCCGTCTTGATGCGCCGGATCCGCTCCAGCACGCCTTTGGAAAAGCCGTGCGAGGTATCGACGACCAGCACGTCCACGCGGGCCTCGACCAGTGCGGCGACCCGGTCGTCGCTGTCGTAGCCGGTGCCCACCGCGGCGCCGACCCGGAGCGCGCCATGGTCGTCCTTGCAGGAATGCGGGAAATCCTTGGCCTTCTGGAAGTCCTTCGCCGTGATCATCCCCTTCAGTTCGAAATTCTTGTCGACGACGAGGACTTTCTCGATGCGGTGCCGGTGCAGCAGCGACTTGACCTCCTCGTTGCCGGCGTCCTCGCCGACCGTCACGAGCCGGTCTTTCGGCGTCATGACTTCGGAGACCGGCGCGTCGAAGCGGGTCTCGAAGCGCAGGTCGCGGCCGGTCACGATGCCGACGGTCTCCTTGCCGTCCACGACCGGCACGCCGGAGATGCCCATCGCGTGCGTCAGTTCGATCACCTCGCCGATCGTCATGTTCGGCGCGACGGTGATCGGGTTGCGGACGATGCCGCTCTCGAACTTCTTCACCTGCATGCACTTCCCGGGCCTGTTGCTCGATGGGCATATTCTTGTGGATGATGCCGAGGCCCCCTTCCTGCGCCAGCGCGATGGCGAGCCTGGCCTCGGTAACAGTGTCCATCGCCGCGGAGAGGATCGGGATGTTGAGTCGTATCGAGCGGGTCAGGGAGGTGCCCAGGTCGACTTCGCGGGGCAGCACCTCGGAATACCCCGGCTGCAACAGGACGTCGTCGAATGTCAGGGCTTCCTTGGCGATACGCATGAGCGGGTCCGGAGTAGGGTTAAACGGGCAATTTTACGCCGATGATTTTTCCGGCAAAAGCTGTGCAGCGTCCGATATACTGGCGAGCATGGAAAATTTGGGCCGAGCGAACGCCGCGGCGGGCGCAATCACGGTCTCCCAGCTCAACCGTGAGGTCAAACAGCTCCTCGAGAACGGACTCGCCCGGCTCTGGGTCGAGGGCGAACTCTCCAATATTGCCCGTCCCGCCTCGGGACACGTCTACTTCACGCTGAAGGACGACGCGGCGCAGGTACGCGCCGCCTTCTTCCGGCAGCGCCAGCGCGGCCCCACGATCGGCTTTTCGAACGGCGATCAGGTACTGGTGTTCGGCAAGATCAGCCTGTACGAGCCGCGCGGAGACTACCAGCTCATCGTCGAGGCCATGGAGCCGGCCGGCGAAGGCGCGCTCCGGCGCCAGTTCGAGGTTCTGAAGAAGAAGCTCGCGGCCGAGGGCCTGTTCGACGAAGGCCGCAAGCGGCCTTTGCCGACGCTGCCGCGGCGCATCGGCGTGATCACGTCGCCGTCCGGCGCGGCCATCCGCGACATCATCAGCGTCCTCGGCCGGCGCTTCCCGTCGGCCGCGGTCGTCGTCTACCCGGCCGCGGTGCAGGGTGAGGCGGCACCCGGCGAGCTGCGTGCCGCACTGGCCGCCGCGACACACCGGGCCGAATGCGACGTCCTCATCATCGGCCGCGGGGGCGGTTCCCTCGAGGATCTGCAGGCTTTCAACGACGAGGCGCTCGCGCGCGCGATCGCAGCCTCGCCGATCCCCGTCGTCAGCGCCGTCGGCCACGAGATCGATTTCACGATCGCCGACTTCGTCGCGGACCTCCGGGCGCCGACGCCGTCGGGCGCCGCGGAACTCGTCGTGCCGGATCGCGACGACTGGCTGCGTGCCATCGCCAGCCACGCGCGGCGTATCGTAAGGCGCGGCCGCCGGCTGCTCGAGGAACGCGCACAGACGCTCGACTGGCTCGCCCGCCGCCTCGCCACGAGCAGCCCGCAGCGCACGCTCGTGCGCCAGCACGAACGCCTGCGCGAACTCTCGCGACGGCAGGTCCAGGCGATGGGCCGGGCCGTAGCGCGTCCCGGCCCGGTACTCGCCGGGCTCGCGCATCGGCTGCGCAGCGCCGGACCCCGTATGCTGGCGCGGGTCAGGCATCGGTACGAGCTCGCGTATCGCGGCCTGATGTCCGTGAGCCCGCTCGCGACGCTCGAGCGCGGTTACGCGATCGTCGAGGACGCGGCGAGCGGCCGGGTCCTGACGAGCGCCGCCCAGACCGCGGAAGGCAACGCCATTCGCGCTCGCCTTGCCAGCGGCGAGCTGTCGGCGACGGTCACGGCAACCCGGAACAGCGATGACTAGACGCCTGGCAGGGTTGTCTTTGCTGGCGGTCAGCTGCTTCGCGCAAGCGGCCGACACCGGTGCCTGGCCGGGCGGTATCGCGTTCCTCGACCTGGGTCCTGCCGCGGGGACGGCGCCCGTCGTCGATTACGCGGGTCATCGCGTACTCGTCATGAACGAGGGCGCCCGCTGGCTCGCCGCGATCGGCATCTCGCTGGATGCGCCGACCGGCCGCGGCACGGTCACGCTGCCCGGCGGTGCGACACGCGCCTTCGAGATCGGAGCCCACGCATACAGGGAGCAGCACCTCACGGTCGAACCAAAGTACGTCGAGCTGAGCGCTGAGCAACTCGCGCGCGTCAACAGGGAGCGCAAGATCATCGATACGGCGCTCGACGCATTCCGCGACGTGCCGATACAGACTCTGGACATCCGGCCGCCGGTCCGCGGCCCGCGCAGCTCGAGCTTCGGGTTGCGGCGTTTCTTCAACGACGAGCCGCGCTCGCCGCACAAGGGCATGGATATCGCGGCGGACAAGGGCACGCCGGTGCATGCCGCCCGATCCGGCGTCGTCAGCGCGACGGGCGAATTCTATTTCAACGGCAACACGGTGCTCATCGATCACGGCCAGGGCTTCGTGACGATGTATTGCCATCTGAGCCGCGTCGACGTCGCGGTGGGGGACGCGGTTGCCACGGGCGAGACGATCGGCGCCGTCGGCGCGACCGGGCGCGTCACCGGCCCGCACCTGCATTTCGGCACCTACCTCAACGGCACCGCCGTGGACCCGGCGCTGCTGCTGCCGAAAGAAGATCCGTAGGACGAATCGCGGCTGAGGCCGCTCCTACAGCCACGAGGGTTCGATTGGCTTCCGTAGGAGCGGCTTCAGCCGCGATTCCTGCTAAACGCAATCGCTGTCGTAGAAGTCGCAGATCACCGGCCGGAACGCGTCCATCTCGACCAGGAACGAGTCGTGCCCGCGGATGCAATCGAGTTCGACGAGCGTCGTGTCGATGCCCGCGTCTTCGAAACCCTGCGCGAGTTCCCGCTGCTGGTGCAGCGGAAACAGGATGTCGGTTTCGACGCCGATCACGAGCGCGCGTTCGAGCTTGAGTTTCGCGAAGCCCGCCCGCAGGGAGCCGCCGTGCTCCGCAAGATCGAACAGGTCCGATGCGCGTGACAGGTACAGGTAGCAGTTCGCATCGAAGCCGCCGCTGAATTTCTTCGCGTGATACTCGAGGTAGAGTTCGACGGAGAAGTCGATTTTGAACTGTGCGCCGGTCTTGTCCTCGTCCTGTGCCCGTTCGCGCCCGAAGCGCTGATCCCACTCCTTCGCCGACCGGTAGGTGATCATGCCCAGCTTGCGGGCGAGGCGCTGACCGGAGATCGGCGGGTCGTCCGGATCGTAGTTGCCGCCTTCCCACCTGGGATCGCAACGGATCATCTCACGCTGCAGGGAGCGGACGGCGATCGAGAACGGCAACGCCCTCGCGCCCGACGAGATCGAGATGAACGCCTTCGTCGCCTCCGGGTGGCGCACGCAGAAGCCGAGCCCGCTCATGCCGCCCATCGAGCAGCCGACGACCGAATGCAGCTGTTCGATGCCGAGGTGGCGCACGACACCCCAGGCCGCCTCGGATATGTCTTCGAGGGTCAGTACGGGGAAACTCAGGCGATACCGCTCGCCGGTCTCGGGATTGACCGACGCAGGCCCGGTGGACCCGAAGCAGCTGCCGAGCGAATTCACGGCAATCACGAAGTAGCGATTCGTGTCCAGCGGCAGGCCGGGACCGATCATGTCTTCCCACCAGCCGGTCGAGGGATCCTCTGCCGACGAGGCCGCGTGTGCAGACGGCGACAGGCCGCTGAAGATCAGGATGCCGTTGTCGCGCGCCGCATTGAGCTCGCCCCAGGTCTCGTAGGCCTGGACAGGCGATTCGAGGTAGCCTGCGCGGTGCATGATGAAGCGCCCCGGCAGGGTAACGGTTTTTGTCGCTGGGCCCATGGCGCGACTCCGGATTGGATGTATTTCTTATAACACGGCTGTCGCCCGCCGGGGTGGGCTCATGCAGCAATCCGCTTCTATGCTTATCCTCTATCCTTATGTCCGCCGGCTATCGCTTGACGTGCTTCATAAGGCGCTTGCGCCGGCGTTCCTGGCGCGGGGTCAGAGTGTTGCGCTTGTCCTTGTAGGGGTTGATGCCGGACTTGAAGTGCAGTCGTACGGGCGTCCCCTTCAACTTGAACGCCTTGCGGAAGTGATTCACCAGGTAGCGGCGATAGGCGTCGGGAACCTGCTCGGTCTGGTTGCCGTGGATCACGATCACCGGCGGATTGCGTCCCCCCTGGTGAGCGTAGCGCAGGCGGATTCGACGCCCACGCACCAGCGGCGGGGGATGCGCCGTGACCGCGCTCTCGAGTTCCCGCGTCAGCTCGGTCGTCGACAGGTCGCGGCTCGCCGCCCGGTAGGCACGCTCGACTGCCGGCAGCAGGTCGCCCACGGCAGTGCCGTGCAACGCCGAGATGGCGATGCGCTCGGCAAAGTCGAGGAACGGCAGACGCCGGTCGAGCTCATCGCGGACGTGCTTGCGCGCGTCTGCACTCAGGCCATCCCACTTGTTGGTGACGACGACGAGTGCGCGGCCGCGTTCGAGTATGAGGCCCAGCAGGCTCACATCCTGTTCCGTGACGCCTTCGTGGGCATCGAGCACCGCGATCACGACCTCGGCACGGTCGATCGCTTGCAGCGCCTTGACGATGCTGAACTTCTCGATAGCCTGCTGCACGCGGGACCGACGGCGGATACCGGCCGTGTCTATCAACGCGTACTTGCGGTCGTTCTTCTCGAACGGGACCGATACGCTGTCGCGCGTCGTGCCGGGCTGGTCGAAGACCACGAGGCGATCCTCGCCGATGATGCGGTTGATGAGCGTCGATTTGCCGACGTTCGGCCGGCCAACGACGGCGATACGCAGCGCATGCTCGTCGTCGTCGTACGGCGGCATCGCGTCGTCGGGCTCGCGCGGCTCGAAGTCCTCGAGCACCGTTTCCATCAATGCGTGCACGTAATCGCCGTGCGCAGCGGAGATCGGCAGCGGATCGCCGAGTCCGAGCGCATGGAACTCTCCGGCCGCGATCGCCGGATCGAGCCCCTCGGCCTTGTTGACGACGAGAAACGTCCGGCGCGCGTTCTTGCGCGCGAGTTCCGCGACGTGCTGGTCGGCGGCGGTCAGGCCTGCGCGCGCATCGACCATGACGATCGCCGCATCGGCTTCGCCCAGTGCGCGGATGGTCTGTTGCGCCGTGCGCTCGTCGACGCCTGCCTCGCCGCCGGCGAGGCCGCCCGTATCGATGGCGAGAAAGGGCACCGGACCGAGCCTGCCGAAACCGTAGCGCCGATCCCGCGTCAGGCCCGGATAGTCGGCGACGAGCGCGTCACGCGATCGCGTGAGCCGGTTGAATAGCGTCGACTTGCCGACGTTCGGCCGGCCGACCAGGGCGATTACGGGCAGCATCCTCCACTTCCTTGCGCCGACTCTCAGGCGCCCTTGTCTGCCGCATCGGGCGCCTCGCGCTCCTTGCGCTTCGGCTCTTCCACGACGTAGGCCGCGACCGTTCCCTTGTCACTCTGCACGTACAGGCGATTGGCGACGACGATCGGATCCGCCGAAATCGCCTCACCGCCCATGTGCACGCGCGCTACCGGATGCCCGTCGAAATTGCTGAAGAAGTGCAGATACCCCTCGAGGTCGCCGACGACGACCGTTGTGCCGAAGGAGACCGGCACCGTCGGTTCACGCCTGAGCAGGGAGCCCTGGCGCCAGCTTTCGTCTCCCGTCTGGCGCGTCAATGCGATCACTTCGCCGTTCTCGTTGACCGTATAGAGGTTGTTCCAGTCGGCCGATACGCCCTCGTAGGTCGAGATGTCGTGCGACCAGAGAATCTGGCCGGACTCCGCCGCGACTGCCGCCAGCTTGCCGTGATAGCCGGCGGCGTAGACGTCCTGCCCCACGACACTGATCTTGCCGTCGACGTCCGCAAGTCGATCGAGGTCGGAACGCCCGCCGGGAGGCGACAGCACGGTGTCCCACTCGACGTCGCCGGTACCGATATTGACGGCAACCAGTCGACCGTTGTCGAAACCCGCGATCACGCTGTCACCGACGATCAAAGGCGAGGCCGAACCACGCATCGTCAGGCGCGGCGCAGACTGCTCGATCGACCAGCGTTCGCTGCCATCGACGATCGACAGTGCCTGCAGGCGATCGTCGATCGTCTGCACGATAACGACGTCGGAATGGATCGCAGGTCTGGCGAGCGATTCGCCGCCGAGATTCGCGCGCCAGCGTTCGGTGCCGGTGGTCGAGTCGAGCGCGATCGCAATACCGTCGGCCGAGGTGACGACGACCAGGTTGGCGCCCACGCCTGGTCCCGACGATAATTCGGTATCGAGTTCCGTGCGCCAGGCTCGCTTGCCGGTGACGGGATCCAGCGCCATCACGTTGCCGTCGCGGCTCGCTGCATAGATCCTGTTGCCGTCTCCGGCCGGTTGCAGTGCGACGCGCAGGTATTCGGCATCGCCACCCACATTGACGCTCCAGAGCCGCTTGATCTTGACCGTCTGCTTGATCTTGGTCAGTTCCATCGGCTCGAGTTTTTTCTCGTCCTTGGACGCGCACGCGGAAAGCGCAACTGCCGCGAAGACCAGCGCCGCGATGGCGAATCGATACTTCACTCGGTCTCTCCGCTATCCTCGGCGCCGCTCGCGTCGCCGGCCGGCGGGGCTTCCGGAGCTACCGACTCGCCCGTACTCGCCGCCGCGGGCTGGTTCCCGCCCTGCCCGGCCGGCACTGTATCGGTGGATGCCTGCGGGAGATCGTCCAACTTCATCCGTACCAGCCCGCGGTTCACCGTCTGGGTCGTGTCCGCGAGCGCGGTCTCGTACGCATCGGCGGCGTCGTTGATGCGGCCGAGATCCCTGTATGCGTCGCCGAGCGCTTCAGCATACAGTCCCCGGAAAGCCTCATCGTCCTGCGCGTCGAGCAGGTCGACGACTTCCTGTGGTTTTTCCTGATAAAGCAGTACCCGGGCGAGGCGCAGGCGGCCGAGCAATTTCAGCTCCCGATTGCCGCGCATACCGATCAGGTCGGAAAGCGCCTGGGCGGCATCCTGGTCGCGGTTCTTGTCCATGTACAGGCGTGCCATGGCGAGTTTCGACTGCGCGGCATAAGCCGTGTTCGCGTAATCGTTGGCAAGCTCGTCGGCGACCTTGACTGCGTCATCGAGATCGCCCTTGTCGACGTGCTCGGTCAGTGTCTCGTAGAGCTCCGAGGCGGCCAGCTGCGCAGCGAGTTTGCTGCTCTTGTACTGATTGAATCCGACCATCAGTCCGACGGCAATCAGGACGCCGGCGATGACGTAGCGTCCGTACTCTTTCCACCACGCACGAATCTCTTCGATCTGTTCCTTTTCCGACTGTAAATCGTCCACGCCCTACGCCTTCCCCAATAGTCCCGCCAGCTTCTGCGCCAGCTCCGTCCTCGCAACACTGCTTTGATCCTCTGTGCTGCGCAATGGTTTCAGTCCGATGCGCTCCTGTGCAAGTTCCTGCTCGCCGAGGATCAATGCATACCGCGCATTACTCTTGTCGGCCCGCTTCATCTGCGCCTTGAAGCCGCCGCCGCCGAGATTCGTCTCGACTTTCACGCCGTCGATCCGGTCGTGCAGCTCTTCGGCAAGCGCCAGCGCGTATCCGAGCGTCCCCTCCCCGACCGCGACGATGTAGACGTCGGCGTCGCCGGCCGGCACTTTACCACCGCATGCCTCGTGCAGTGCCGCCAGGCGCTCGATCCCCAGCGCCCAACCGATGGCCGGCGTGGGCCGGCCTCCCAGCTTCTCCACGAGCCCGTCGTAGCGCCCGCCGGAGCAGACCGCGCCCTGTGCGCCGAGCGCATCGGTGACCCACTCGAACACGGTCCGACTATAGTAGTCCAGCCCGCGGACGAGCCGCGGATTGACCGTATAGGCGATGCCCGCGGCCTCGAGCAACCCCTTGAGCTCCTGGAAATGTTCGGCAGACGCCGAATCCAGGTAGTCGAGCATGGCCGGCGCTCCCGTTACGATGTCCTGCATCTCCGGATTCTTGCTGTCCAGGATCCTGAGCGGGTTCTGGTCGAGGCGGCGAATACTATCCTCATCGAGCCTGCTTTTCACGCCGGAGAAGTAGTCGACCAGGGTGTCCCGGTAGCGTGAGCGCGCCTCGGGCGTCCCGAGCGAATTGATCTCGAGGGTGAGGCGCGAAATGCCGAGGGCGCGCCAGATCCGCGCGCACATGATAATGAGTTCGGCGTCGACGTCCGGACCCTCGAAGCCCAGCGCCTCGACGTCGAACTGGTAGAACTGGCGGTATCGCCCCTGCTGCGGCTTCTCGCGGCGGAACATCGGGCCCGACGTCCACAGCTTCTGGCGCTGGTTGTAGAGCAGTCCGTTGGTGATCCCCGCCCGCACGATGCCGGCCGTGGCCTCGGGACGCAGCGTCAGGCTCTCGCCGTTGCGGTCATCGAACGTGTACATCTCCTTTTCCACGATATCGGTGACTTCACCGATCGAGCGCCGGAACAGTTCCGTTTGTTCGAGCAGCGGCACGCGAATCTCCTCGTAGCCATACGACTGTACGACGTCGCGCAGCACATCCTCGAGATGGCGCCATCTGCCGGTCATCGGCGGCAGTATGTCGTTCATTCCGCGTACGGTTCTCGGTTTCACTTTCGGTCTTCGGGGCCTGTCGACGTTTAGTGTCCTGTCTCATCAGATCGCATAATTTCAGAACCGGTGGCCAGCGCCAGGGCAAGGCGCATTCCGCCGCCAATGTCGGGACCTTGGCAAGGAATGCAACGCCGTCCTGGCGCTGGCCAGCGGTTCCCGAAGGGCATGCAGTACAAGGTCTGTGGCCACGTTGCGTCCTTTAGCAAGGACTCGCCATTGCCGGCAGGACGCGCCTTGCCACAGGCCTTGTACTGCGCGCTGAAATCATGCGATTTGATGAGACAGGACACTAGCCGATCGTCAACTTGGCCGTGTGGTTGGTTATGGCCGAGGACGGGATCGTGTAATCCTTGCCGCCGATCTGCACGCGCACGTTGGGCGCATTCCCGAACAACACGGAAAACGGCGGCTCGCCGGCGAGATCGACGCTGCGCCCGGCCGTGCCCATGCCGAAGAACAGGCGCCGCCCGCTCGCATCGGAAATCTCGGTCCAGCAATCGCCGGAGAAACTGAGCGACAGGACCGTGTCGCCGTCCGCGGCCGGCGCCGCCTCCTCAGTCGATGCCGGCGAAGCCTGATTCGCCGGTTCCGGCGACGCGTCCTGCTCCGGCCCGGGCAAGCTGAGCGCGACCGGCGTGTCCGCCGCCGGGCTTTCGCTTGCCGCGGCCGACGCCGGCGTCTCGCTGGCGGCCGGCGGCGGACCCGGCTTCGCCGGTGCCTGCGAGTACACCGCGAACCACCAGTACGCGGCCGCTGCGACCAGTGCGAGGATGATCACCGCGATCCACGGGCCCGGCGACAGTTCCTTGCTCAGTTTCGGTCGTTCGACGATGACCGGGGGAAGATCCGAAGCGCGGGTCATCCGGTAGTAATCGGTCAGTATGTCGTCGATGTCGGCGTCGACCAGTTGCGCGTACTTGCGCAGGTATCCCTTGGCAAATACGGCTGCTCCCAGCACCTCGAACTCGTTGCGTTCGAGCGCGCGCACCTTCGGTTCATCGAGGTGCAGCTCCTTCGCGATTTCGAGCACGCTGATCTGCTTCTCTCGCCTGGCTCGGGCAAGCCGCTCACCGCCCAGCAATTCGCCGGCATCGGGAGTCTCTTCCGAGGGAGGTTGCTGGTCGTCGTTCATTTCCTGTCGCTTTCCAGGACGCGCCGCGCCTCCGCGGAGGTGGGGAACTCGCGCAACAGGCGGTTCGAGTATTCGGTTTCGGCGTGTTCGTCGCCGAGATCCTTTTCGATCTGCATCGCGAGATACAGGACCGACGCCGTGGGCGGATTCGTGGCGAAGTAACGCTGTATGAAAGCGCGGGCGTGGAGGTTATCGTTGGTCGAGTGCTTCAGGGCGGACATCTGGATCAGCGCTTCGCCGTAGTTCGACTTGCGGGTCAGCGCCTCGCGGAAATATTCCTCGGCCTTCTTGAGGTCCGGCTTCTGTTCCATGCACACGCCGGCATTGGTCAGCATCACGTAGGCGTCGTCGTTATCCGGGATAGCTACGGCACGATCGAAGAATTTCGGGGCCTCGTCGTATTCGCCTTGACGGCACAGGTAGACGGCGTATGTGTTGAGGGCGTCTACGTTGCGTGGCTCGATGCGGATCGCCTTTTCATAATTCTCTTTTGCGAGTCGCTGGTTCTCGAGCGCCTCGTACGTCAGGCCCAGCGTCGAATACGATATCGCACGACGCGGATTGAGCTTGATCGAGTACAGCAGGCGATCCCGTGCCAGGTCGTAATTGCCGTTCTTGTAGTAGCGGACGCCGAGCTGATAATTCAGATCGGCCGCATTGACCTCGTTGGCCTCCGGCGGCATATCGCCGGTGGTGGTGGTGGTCGACACGCAGCCCGCCAGCAGCAGGCACGCCGCCAGCCCTGCCAGTCTTCGATCGCTCTTGGTCACAACGCTGCCATCCTCTAGAACCTTTCTCACCATTATCCCCGGCCGTCCCGAAGGGTTGCAGCCACGGTCAATGGTGAGACAGCTTCCGGCTTCCCGCCGGCGGCCCTCTGCCGCAGCCGGATCCGCATCCTGTCGCTCACTTTACCAGCCAATTGGCCGCAGGCTGCCTCGATATCGTCGCCCCGGGTCTTCCGTGTCGTGGCGACCAGGCCCTTCTCGCGAAGGCGCGCCTGGAATGCCGCGATCGTCGCCGCGTCGGAGCGCTCGAAGCTCGTGCCGGAGAAGGGATTGAAGGGTATCAGGTTGACCTTGGCAGGCCGTCCCGCGAGCAGGCCTGCGAGATCGTCGGCCTGAGCGAGAGAGTCGTTCACGCCCGCGAGCATGACGTATTCGAAAGTGATGAAGCGGTTGGCGCGGCTGGCCGCGTAGCGCCAGCAGGCATCCAGCAGTTCGGCGATCGGGTGTAAGCGATTGATCGGCACGAGTACGTCGCGCAGCGCGTCGTCGGGCGCGTGCAGCGAGACCGCCAGCGACACGTTACACTCCTCGGCCAGCCGGTCGATGTGCGGCACGATACCGGAGGTACTCACGGTCACCCGGCGGTGGGACAGGCCGTAAGCGAGATCGGATATCAGCAGCCGCAACGCCGGCACGACATGGCGAAAGTTGGCCAGCGGCTCGCCCATACCCATGAAGACGACATTCGTAACGGCGAAATCGGCCGCATCGTTGTCCCGGCGCGGCAGTTCCCGGTTCGCCTGCCATACCTGACCGACGATCTCGGCGGCGGCGAGGTTGCGGTTGAAGCCCTGGGCGCCTGTCGCGCAGAACGCGCAGTCGAGCGCGCAGCCTACCTGCGAGGAGATGCACAGCGTGCCACGATCGGGTTCGGGGATGAAAACGGTTTCGACGGCCTGGCCGGAGCCGCTCTCGAAGAGCCATTTGACCGTGCCATCTGCCGAATCGCGCCTCGAGACGACCGTCGGCGCGGCGACGACGGCCGATTCCGCGAGCCGCTGCCGCAGCGACTTCGACAGATCCGTCATCTCTTCGAATTCGGTGACGTGGCGCTGATGAATCCAGCGCATCAACTGGCGGGCGTGAAACGGTTTCTCGCCCCAGGAGACGACCAGGCTCTCGAGCGCGTCCTGCGGCAGACCCAGCAGATTCGTCTTGTCGTTCGGCAACGACATGTCGACTCTACTGCGTTCTCGGGCAGAGATCGCCGTCGCCGAAGAAGAATGCGATCTCGGTCGCCGCCGTCGCCGGACCGTCCGAGCCATGCACGACATTCTGTTCGATGCTGTCGGCGAAGTCGGCGCGAATCGTGCCGGGCGCCGCATCGGACGGATTCGTGGCACCCATGATCTCGCGATTCCGGGCGATGGCGTCCTCGCCGGACAGCACCTGCACCATCACCGGTCCGGACGTCATGTAGCGGACGAGGTCCTTGTAGAACGGCCGCTCGCGGTGCACCGCGTAGAAACCCTCCGCCTGAGAGGTCGTGAGCCGCACCATCCGCGCCCCGAGGATCTCCAGCCCGGCTGCCTCGAATCGCCGGTAGATTTCCCCTATCAGGTTTTTCTTTACCCCATCCGGTTTGATGATGGACAGCGTCTGCTCAACGGCCATGCTTCGGTTCCTTCAGTCTTGTCCAGTGTCAGGCGACGATCGCGGCCCGGCAGGTGGCAGGCGGTCGCACGTAAACCATTAATTTTACGTCAGACGTTGAAGCTTTCGCCACAGCCGCATTCGCCTGTGACGTTGGGGTTCCTGAAACTGAACGCCTCGTTGAGTCCCTTCTTGACGAAATCGACCTCGGTGCCATCGATAAGGCTGAGCGCCTCACGATCGACGATGACCTTGACCCCCTTGTCCTCGAAGACGACATCGGACTCCCCGATCTCGTCCGCATAGTTGATTATGTAGGAATAGCCCGAACAGCCGGTCGCCTTGACGCCGAGCCGGAGCCCGACGCCCGCCTCGCGCGCGTCGAGGTACGAGCGCACGCGCGTTGCCGCGGATTCTGTGAGCGAAATTGCCATTCTCGACCTGTTGACTCGTTGTGGACTCAGGATCCGGAGTTACCGCGGAGCGTCTTCCCAAGCGAACGCGCCGCATCCTCTATGACCAGTATACGTCCGGTTTTCTCCGCGGGTACAGGCAGTTCGCGCACCAGCTGCGCCGCCTCGAACGTCTCGAGGTCCGTGACGGGACGGCCCTCGAGACGCTCGCAAAGCGCCTCCGCCGCCGCCACCACGTGCGGACAACCGTAAGCCCGGAACCGCAACTCGCGTATCCGCCCGTCTTCCGCCCGGGCTGCCAGCGCGATGCGGACACCCTGGTCCTCGATCAGCACCTGCGGGCCCTGCTCCAGAGAGCCGGCGTGGGCCGGGTGTTCGAACAGGGTCCGCACGCGCGCACTGTAGGGATCCGCGCTCATGCCGCACGTTCGGGCGCCAGGGCGCGCAGCCTGCCGACGGCCAGGCGATAGCGTTCGATCGCGGCGTCGATCTCCCCGCACGTGGTCTGCCGGCCGAAGCTGAAGCGGATCGCGCTCTGCGCCAGCGCATCCGAACGGCCCAGGGCGCGCAGGACGTAGGACGGTTCGGCGTTCGTCGAGTTGCACGCCGAGCCGGTCGCGACACACAGGGGCTCCAGCGCGAGCAGAAGGCTCTCGCCCTCGACGTCCTCGATGCTGACGTTGAGGATCCCCGCAAAGCCCGCATCCGTCGAACCGTTGACGTGGACGCCGGGCAGGTCCCGAATGCCCTCCCACAAGCGATTCCTGAGTCGCGTAATGCGTTCGAGGTCCGCCTGCATCGATTCTTGTGCAATCTCGGCCGCGAGCCCGAAGCCGGCGATCTGGTGTGTCGGCAGCGTCCCCGGACGCAGTCCGCGCTGCTGGCCGCCGCCGTACAGCAACGCCTCGACCGCGACACCCGGCCGATCGGCGATATACAGGGCACCGATGCCCTTCGGTCCGTATATCTTGTGCGCCGTCATCGAGAGCAGGTCGACGGGCAGCTCGGAGAGGTCCAGCGGCAGTTTACCGACGGATTGCGCCGCATCGACGTGCAACAGCACGCCGCGGGCCCGGCACAGCGCACCGATAGCGGCGATGTCCTGGATCACGCCGGTTTCGTTGTTCACATGCATCACCGAGACGAGCTGTGTATCCGCGCGGAATGCGGCCTCGAGGCCGGCGAGTCCCAGCCGGCCGTCTCTGCCGGGGTCCAGCCAGGTGACTTCGAAACCCTCCCGCTGCAGGCGGCCGAACGCGTCGGTCACCGCCTTGTGCTCGGTGCGCATCGTAATCAGGTGCCGGCCGCGGTGTTGCGCCAGGCGTGCCGCGCCGAGGATGGCGAGGTTGTCCGATTCCGTCGCGCCCGACGTCCACGTGAGCCTCGCCGGTTCGGTGTTCAGGAGCGCAGCGAGCTGTTCGGCCGCGGCGGCGACGCGCGCCGTGGCGCGTCGGCCGAGTGCATGCGTCGACGACGGGTTGCCGTGCTCGCCGGAAGAACTCAGCAGGTCGGCCATCAGATCGGCCACGCGCGGGTCGAGGGGTGTGGATGCCGCGTAGTCGAGATAGATCCGGGCGGACGCCTCAGCCATCGGCACCGTGCTCCCTCTCCACCGCGGTCAGGATGCCGCGCAATATATTGATTTCGTTCTGGTCCGGCCGCGCCCTCAAGAACAGCCGGCGCAGGCGGCGCATCAGGTGGCGCGGATTGTCGGGATCGAGAAACCCGATGGCGGTCAGGACACGCTCCAGGTGCGCGTAGAAGCGTTCGACGTCGCCGCTGGTCGCGAGCGGGACGTCGGGTTCGTCTTCCGTGTCCCCGGCGGGTTCCTCGGCCGCCTTCAATTCGTAGGTCACGACCTGCACGGCCATCGCGAGATTCAGCGAGCTGAAGCCCGGTTCCGTCGGGATCGTCAGCAGCGCGTCGCACAGATCGAGGTCCGCATTGCTGAGCCCGGATTTCTCCGGGCCGAACACCGCGGCGACCGGGCCGCTGCGCGCCTCGGCGCGCAGTTTCGCGGCGCAGGCGCGCGGGTCCATGCAGGGCCAGTTGATCGCGCGCGCCCTGGCGCTCGCGCCGACGACGTAGACGCAATCCTCGATGGCTTCGGCGAGCGACGCGAAGACCGTCGCACGCTCGAGCACATCTGCGGCTCCCGATGCCCGAGCCGTCGCATCCTCGTGCGGGAAGTGGCGCGGGCTCACGAGCGCGAGATCGGTCACACCCATGTTTTTCATCGCGCGCGCCGCCGCTCCGATGTTGCCCGGATGCGTTGTTCCGACGAGTACGATACGGATCGACATCTGTGGCGCTTCGTGCCTAAAGTCCGTTATTCTACAACGCGGTCGGCCCCGGCCGGGTTCTTTGCCAGCTCCGGAATCGTCGAATGCACGCATTACTCAATGTGGCAGTGATGGCCGCGAGGCGCGCGGGCGGCACGCTGGTGCGCAACCTCGCCAACCTCGACAAGCTGAAGGTCGAGGAGAAGGGCTACAACGATTACGTCAGCGACGCCGATCGCGCCGCGGAACGCGCCGTGATCGAGACCATCCACAAGCACTATCCCGACCACGCCATCCTCGCAGAGGAAAGCGGTGTGCAGGGGGAATCGGAGACCGTCTGGATCATCGACCCGCTCGATGGTACGACGAATTTCCTGCACGGTTTCCCGGTATTCGCCGTCTCGATCGGCGTACAGGTCAAAGGCCGCATGGAACACGGCGTCGTCTACGACCCGATGCGCCAGGAACTCTTCACCGCATCGCGCGGCGACGGCGCGCAGCTCGACGGCAGGCGCATACGCGTAAGCGGCCGCCACAAGCTGGCCGAGGCGCTCGTCGGTACCGGCTTCCCGTTCCGCCGCGCCGGCGAGGAGATGGGTCCCTACCTCGCGATGCTGCACAAGGTGCTCGGCAGCACGTCCGGCGTCCGGCGTCCGGGCGCCGCCGCGATCGACCTGTGCTATGTCGCCGCGGGACGCCTCGATGCCTTCTGGGAAACCGGCCTCAAGCCCTGGGACATCGCCGCCGGCAGCCTGATCATCCGAGAAGCCGGCGGCATCTTCAGCGGCCTCGACGGCAGCGAAGACTACTTCGACACGGGCCACGTGCTGACCGGCACGCCGAAGATCTACGCGGCGCTGGCCCACCTCTGTGCCGCCGAGATCAAGGCATTGGTGTGAGGAGCCGTCCGTGAGGGATCGCGGCTGAAGCCGCTCCTACGCATGTTGACCGACCTCGGTGCTTTAACGACTATCGCAATCGCGGCTGAAGCCGCTCCAACGGATGCTCGTCAGCCGCGTGCCCGGACAGTGTCCGTAGGAGCGGCTTTAGCCGCGACCGCATGATGCTCATCCGCCATTTCCGTGTGACCGAGCCTACGGGAGGTCGTCGATCAGGTCAGGATCCTTGACCGGTTCGATCAGGTCCAGCGGGGTCACGTTCAGAAGCAGCGCGATCGCGCTCGCGACATAGATCGACGAGTATGTGCCGATGAGGATGCCGACGATCAGCGCGATGGAGAACGGCGCGATGGACTCACCGCCGAAGATCAACAACGCGACCAGCACGATCAGCGTCGTGAGGCCGGTGTTGATGGTTCGCGACATCGTCTCGTTGATCGAGACGTTCATCGCCTCTTCCGCCGGGACTCCGCGCAACATGAAGAAATTCTCGCGTATCCGATCGAACACGACGACCGTGTCGTTGAGGGAATAACCTATGACCGCCAACACGGCGGCGACGACCGTCAGGTCGAACGGATAACGGAAGATCGCGAAGAAGCCGACGGTGATGATCACGTCGTGCGCCGTCGCCACGACGGCTCCCGCGGCAAACTTCCACTGGAAACGGATCATTACGTACAGGAAGATCAGTAACAACGCGATGATCATCGACAAGGCGCCGCGCTCGGCGAGTTCCTTGCCGACCTGCGGACTCACCGATTCGACGCGCTTCAGATCGGCGCCGGCATCGACATTGGTCAGTGCGGTGCGCAGCCGCTCCCTGAGCTCGTCCGATGCGACTTCGTCCTGAGGCGGCAGGCGCACGAGCACTTCGTTGTCGGCACCGAAGAGCTGGACCTGGGCGTCGTCGAACCCCGCCTTTTCGAGTCCGCTTCGGACACCCTCGACGTCGACCGTGGTCGGATAGCCGACCTCGAGCAGGATGCCGCCCGTGAAGTCGATTCCGAATTCGAGCGGCGGGCGGTGCACCGCGAGCGCAATGAACGAGGCGACGATCCCGGCAGCCGTGAGTGACAGCGCAAGATTGCGCCGCACCTTGCCGAGGAAATCGATGTGCGTCTTTTGCTTGATGATACGTAGCATCTCGCCCCCTTACACCGGCACGCTGGTCAGCTTGCGGCCGCCGTAGAGCAGGTTGACCACGGCGCGGGTGCCGATAATGGCCGTAAACATCGAGGTCAGGATGCCGATCATCAAAGTGATCGCGAAGCCCTTGATGGGGCCCGTACCGAGCGCCAGCAAGACGATGGCGGCGATCAGCGTCGTTATGTTCGCATCCGCGATCGACGACAGGGCCTTCTCGTAACCGGAATAGATCGCCGCCTGGGGTTGCGCCCCGGCGGCGATCTCCTCGCGCATTCTCTCGAAGATCAGTACGTTCGCGTCGACGGCCATGCCGACCGTCAACACGATACCGGCGATGCCGGGCAGGGTCAGGGACGCACCCAGCAACGACAGGATCGCGACGATGAAAACGAGGTTCGACAGCAGCGCGAGATTGGCGATCATGCCGAACCAGCGATAGTAAATCGCCATGAACACGATCACGGACAGGAAACCCACCTTGATCGCCATGAAACCGCGATCGATGTTCTCCTGACCGAGGGTCGGCCCGATGGTGCGTTCGTCGACCTTGTAGACTGGCGCCGCCAGCGCGCCGGCACGCAGCAGTACGGCGAGCTCGTGTGCCTCGACCGGCGTCAGTCCGGTCACCTGGAACTGGTTCTTGAACACGCCGCGGATCGTGGCCGTGTTGATGACTTCTTCGGACTTGACCCGCCGTACCTCGGTCTTGCCGTCGCGCGTAACCGGTTCTTCACGCCATTCGATGAAGACCGTCGACATCGGCTTGTTCAGGTTTTCGCGCGTGTTGGCGAGCATGCGCTCGCCGCCGGCCGCGTCCAGCGTGATGTGCACAGCAGGCTGGCCGTCGTTGGTAAAGCCAGAACTTGCATCGACGATCTCGTCGCCCGACGCGATCACTTCACGCTTCAACACCTGCGAGGGTTCATTGCCGCGCCCCGGGTAACGCCGGGAACCCGGCGAATCGCCGGACTGGTCGACCATCCGGAATTCGACGGTCGCGGTCGCCGTCAGGATCTTCTCCAGCTCGGTCGGATCCTGCACGCCGGGCAGTTGCACGACGATGCGATCCACGCCCTGGCGCTGCACGAGCGGCTCGGCGACGCCGAGTTCGTCGACGCGATTGCGCAGCGTCGTCATGTTCTGTTCGATGGCGAAATCCTGCCGATCGCGGATCTGCTGGTCGCTCATCCGGACCACCAACGACTTGCCGTCCGTACCGTCGGTAACGATCAGTTGCGGGTCGGCCTGGTCGACGACCTTGCGCGCCTGGTCGAGGTCGCCCGCGTCACGGACCCGGACGACAATCCGGTTGCCGTCGCGGTCGACGCGATGGATGACCCTGTCGTCGCGCAGACGGCCGTCGATGTCCTGTTCGTAGGAATCCATGCGCTTGCCGATCGCCGTATCCATGTCGACTTCCAGCAGTACGTAGATGCCGCCGCGCAGGTCGAGGCCGAGCGTCATGGGACTGAGCCCCAGGGAGCGAACCCAGCCGGGCAGGTTCGGCGCGAGCGTGAGCGCGACGTTGGCCTGTTTCTCGAAGCGGCTTCGCAGACGGTCGGCCGAGGCCTGCTGATCGGGTTCCGAGTTGAAGCGGATCACCGCCCGGCCGTCTTCGATGAACGCGGCATCCGGGGTGACCCCGCCGTCTTCGACGGCCTTCACGTATTTCTGGAGCTGGGCTTCGTCGACCGGGTCGCCGGTGACGGCGGCGAGCTGCACCGCGGGCAGGCTGCCATAGATGTTCGGCAATGCAAACAGACAGGCCGCCAGCACGGCGACCAGCACGAGCATGTTGAGCCAGGTCGGATACTTGTTCATGACCGCCATGCCCGATGCGTCCGGAGTTTTCGGAGATTTGTGTTCATCGCCCGGAACAGTGATGCCGTCAGGCGTTCTCGTAGGTGTCTTTCGGCACGACCTGTGAGACGCTGGACTTCTGTATCTTGATCTCGGTGTTGTCCGAGATCTTCACGATCGCGTAGTGCTCGCTGATGCCCGTCACGACACCGAGGATGCCGCCCGCCGTGAGGATCTCGTCGCCCGTCTTCAGGTTCGAGATGAGCGCCGCGTGCGCCTTCTGCTTCTTCTGTTGCGGCCGGATCAACAGGAAGTAAAACGCCGCGAAGATAATGACCATCGGTATCAGGAACCCGAACGGCTGTGCCTGCTGGCCAGCCTGGGCATAAGCTGTCTGAATGAAAAAATCCATGATTCCCTGAGTCTTGTCTGGCGGGACCGTCACGCGGCGATGCTATCTCTCCGCTCGGGCCCCGAAAATTAAGCGCGCTATTATGGCACAGTGCGCGGGACATAAGGGCGGGATCGGCAATCGCAAGCCCCGAACGCCGATTCGTCACGCCCGCGCGTAAGCGCTGCGCAGGGCGGTCGTGAGCCTTGCCAGCGTGCCTGCCTCGACGGCTTCGCGGATATCCTGCATAAGCTTCTGATAATAGTGCAGATTATGCAGAGTCGCCAGGCGTGGGCCGAGGATTTCCCCGCATTTGTCCAGGTGCCGCAGATAGGCGAGGCTGAAATTCCTGCACGTGTAGCAGCCGCAATCGGGGTCCGGCGGCGAGGTGTCGTCGGCGTAGCGGGCGTGCCGGAATTTCAGCCTCCCGCGCGACGTGAACAACTGGCCATTGCGCGCATGCCGGGTCGGGATCGCGCAGTCGAACATGTCGACGCCGCGCGAGACGGCATCCACGATGTCGATCGGCGCGCCGACGCCCATCAGATAGCGAGGACGGTCCGCGGGCATCTGCGGCGCCAGCGCTTCCAGCACCGCGATGCGTTCGGATTCCCCTTCGCCGACCGCGAGACCGCCGATGGCGTAGCCCTCGAAACCGATGTCCACGAGCGCCGCCAGCGATGCTTCCCGCAGTCGCGGGTAGACGCCGCCCTGCACGATGCCGAACAGCGCTTCGCCGCGGTCCGGCTCCGTCTCGTGGAGTTCGTCGAAACGCCGCCGACTGCGCAGCGCCCAGCGCAGCGACAATTCCATCGACTCGCGGGCCCGTTCCTCGCTCGCGGGATACGGCGTGCACTCATCGAAGATCATGGCCACATCGGCATTGAGGTCGTGCTGTACTTCGATCGATTTCTCCGGCGAGAGGAACACCGCATCGCCGTTCACCGGCGAGGAGAAATGCACGCCTTCCTCGCTCAATTTGGCTCTGGCCGACAGCGAGAACACCTGGAAGCCGCCGGAATCCGTCAGGATCGGTCCTTCCCAGTGCATGAACTCGTGCAGGCCGCCATGCTTTCGGATCACGCCGGTGCCGGGTCTCAGCATCAGGTGGAAGGTGTTGCCGAGGATCATGTCGGCGCCGGCGCCCGCGACCTCCTCCGGCGTGACGCTCTTCACGGTGCCGTAGGTCCCCAGCGGCATGAATGCCGGTGTCCGCACCGTGCCGCGTCGGAACGCGAGGGTCCCGCAGCGCGCTTCGCCCGAGCGGCTGGAAAGCTCGAACTTCATGGTCGCTTGCCGGGAGTCAGGAACATCGCGTCGCCGTAGCTGAAGAATCGGTATCGCTGCCGCACCGCGTGGGCATAGGCGTCGAGGATGCGGCGGGTTCCGCCGAACGCGGCCACCAGCATCAGCAGCGACGAGCGCGGCAGGTGGAAATTGGTGATCATTGCATCCACGGCGCGGAAGCGGTAGCCGGGCACGATGAAGAGTTCCGTCTCGCCGCCGTACGGCACGATGCCTCCGTCCCGCGCGGCCGTCTCGAGGGCCCGCACGCTCGTGGTACCGACCGCGACCACGCGGCCGCCGCGCTCGCGTGCCCGCTCGAGTGCCGCGCAACAGGCCTCACCGACGTCCAGGCGCTCGCGGTGCAGCCGATTCGCCGCCACGTCTTCGTGCCTGAGCGGCGCGAAGGTACCTGCGCCGACGTGCAGCGTCACGTAGGCGTGTTCGACGCCTTTCTCGAGCGTTTCCTCGAGCATCCCCTCGTCGAAGTGCAGTCCCGCCGTCGGCGCCGCGACGGCGCCCGGTTCCCTGGCGTAGATGGTCTGATAGCGTTCGGCGTCCGCCGACTCCGGCGGCCGGTCGACGTACGGCGGCAACGGTACCTCGCCGTAGGCGGCGAGGAAAGACACCAGTTCCGTCGTAAAGGTGAGCTCGAACAGGTCTTCGTGTCGCGCGTCGACCGTCGCCTCGACCCGCCCGGAGAAGACCAGCCGGCTGCCGGCACGCGGCGATTTGCTGGCGCGGATCTGTGCGAGCGCCGACGAACGGCCGGTGACGCGCTCGATGAGTACCTCGGCACGGCCGCCGGTCGCCTTGCGCGCGTGCAGACGCGCCGGGATGACGCGCGTGTCGTTGAAGACCAGCAGGTCGCCTGCACGGAGCAGATCCGGCAGCTCGTCGAAACCGCGATCGACCAGCTCGTCGCCGACCTCGAGCAGACGACTGCCGCGACGTGCCGCCGCCGGATGGCGGGCGATCAGTTCGTCCGGCAGGGAATAGTCGAAATCGGAGACCCGCATGGGCGCCTGGTACTCTGATGAATTGGAAAGCGATTCGTCATTGCGAGCGAAGCGAAGCAATCCAGCGTTTGAAATCAACGAGCTGTAGATTGCCGCGTCGCTTCGCTCCTCGCAATGACGAATTGATCAGGGTTTCCCTGGGGTAGCAAAGCCCCGCGCGCCCCGCGGCTGGATAACCGTCGAAGATCAGGTACTGCCGGACGTCGAGGCCCCCGGCGCAACGGAGTGCCCGGCCGGTCGGGCGGCCGGCGCGGTTCCGGGCAAGGCCATGCTGCTGCGATCGTCGGGCATCTCGATGTCGAGGGTCTTCGCATGCTTGTCGCGCATGATCTGCAGCTTGAGCTTCTCGCCCGCGTCGTAGGAACCCAGGATACGCAGTGCATGCCGCACGGAACTCGGCTCGCGGCCATCGATCTTCTGGATGACGTCACCGTCCTGCAGCTGCAGCGCGTCAGACGACGGCGCCTTGACGACGAGCAGGCCCGTCGCCGTGCCGAAGTACTTGCCCAGGCCGGCGTTCAACTCGACGAGTTCCATGTCGCCCCAGACATTGCCGACCCATCCGAACCCGTAGGCGAAATTCCGGCCCTGCCCGAACGGTGCAGCGGGCGCGCCGGGCGGCGCCGGCATGACCATCGGACCTTGCGGGCCCGTGAATGCGAATGCATTCGCCTCCGCAGGCCGCGGCTCGACCTCGACCTTGCCGACCTTGCCATCCCGCAGGTACTCGACGTCCAGCGTATCGCCCGGCTCGACGCCGTCCATGAAGTCCAGCAAGCGCTTCGTCGCCTCCTCGGCGTCACTCGCCGACAACGACTCGGAATTGACCGATGTCAGTATGTCGCCCGCGCGCAGTCCCGCCTCGTCGGCCGGGCCTCCCGGCGTAACGCCCATGACGCGCACGCCTTCGACGGGGCCCCTGCTCTCGCTGTCGCCGATCATGACGCCGAGCCGGGGCCGGCCGTCATGCAGGGACTCGAAGCGCCGGACCCGGTACTGCACGTTCGGCAGATGCCGCGACGACAGCTCGGCGATCTGCTGCGCGGCTTCCGCCATGCGCCGCTCGGCCTCCGCGAGCTGCCGCTGGACATCGGCCGCATCCCGCCGTTGTTCGCTCTGCGCCTGCTGTGCCGTCTCGACGGCCTGCTGCTGTTCTGCGGCGCGCTCCGCCTCGTCGCCGGATTGCGCAGTTGCCTGCGCGGCGTACAGCATCGCCGCCGCCGCGGGAATGACCAATCGAAGGGTTCTCATCACGTGTCTCCTGTCGGGCCAGAGGGCCCTTTCGTCACTGAAATGCCGTCCGCTGCGCCTGCGCATAGCGCAAACGGACGAGCAGCTTCATCAACCTGACGCGTTCGCGCCAGAACACCTCTTGCTCCTCGGGCGTCATGCCGGCGTCCGGGGCGTTGAGTTGGTAGTCGATCGCGGCGATGCGATCCTCGATGTTCGAAATGGCCACCACCGTGCCGGCCATCCGCACGCGCGGTTCCGCGGGCAGCGCACGCAGGTCGCTCTCGAGCTGCTGCGACTCCACCATCAGCGCAGGCAGTGCGCTCAGCTGGACCTGACTCTGTTGCGAGGCGCCCTCCGGCACCGTCGGGAAATCGGGCCGCGGCCGGTCCTGCCACAAGGGCAGGAGCACGGCTGCCAGCACCGCGGCCGCCAGGCCGGCGCCGCCATACCAGTGCGACGGCCGACGCAGGAAGCGCCGGCGGACGAGACCCTCGGCCTCGGCCTGTTCGCGGATTCGCTCCCAGACGGCACGCGGCGGCACGGTATCGGGCAACTCGTCGAGCCCCCGCCGCAGGAAATCGCGTTCATCCGCAGTCAATCCGCAAATCATCTCTTCGTCCCTCGTTTGACTCGACATCGTCAGCAGCTCCTCAGTGCCGCGGCTTCGCTTCGGTCCTCGTCGCCGGACCTGTCCAGCAGCGGACGCAATCGCTGATACGCCCTCGAAAGCTGTGATTTCGAAAAACTCTCGGTCCTGCCCATCAGCTCCGCGATTTCCTTGTGCGTGAATCCCTCGACGTCGTGCAGCCATACGACGGTCCGTCCGACCGACGGCAGATTCGCCAGCGCCGCGTCGAGATCCAGCGCCTCGTCCGGCCGGCTCGGCACGCCGTGATCCGACGGCTCGCCCGGAGTCACCTCGCTCCAGTCGTCTGCCAGCGCCTGGCCGCGGCTCGTCCACGCGGAACGCAGAAACATCAGTGCCTTGGAGACCGCGATCCGCCGTATCCAGCTGCCCAGTGCGGCCTCGCCCCGGAAACCGCCGATCGAGCGCATGATCTCGATGAACGTCTCCTGCGTGAGATCCTCGGCATTCGCCGGCACGCGGGTGAACCGCAGGCAGAGCGAGTAGACCGGCGCCGCGAATGCCCGATAGATGATCTCGTGAGCGCGCACATCGCCGCGCGCCGCCCGCCTGACGATTGCGGCATCGATCCGGATGTCGGCGAATTTGCTCATGTCTCGCAATCTTAGATGCCGATCATTTCCAAAAGGTCGCAGCGTCTCCGCGCCCCGCCGTGGCTGGTCTGTGCCGGAAGGCACGCATATACTGTGCGCCTTCCGGCGGGGTCGGCCAATGCCGCCCGTGCCGGTGCATCAGCCTGTTGGGCGTGCCGGGATGGCGGAACTGGTAGACGCGCCGGACTCAAAATCCGGTTCTGGAAACAGAGTGCGAGTTCGATTCTCGCTCCCGGCACCACCAGTCCAATCATGAAGATCGCGATGAAATACTGTTCCGACTGCGGCAAGACCGTATCCCGCAAGGTCCCCGATGGCGATACCCAGCAGCGCTGGGTCTGCGACGCCTGCGGCAGAGTGCACTATCAGAATCCGCGCGTCGTCGTCGGTTGCGTGCCCGAGCGCGACGGCAAGATCCTGCTCTGCAAGCGTGCGATCGAACCGCGCAGCGGCTACTGGACGGTGCCCGCCGGATTCCTGGAACTCGGCGAATCGCTGGCCGCCGGCGCGGCACGCGAGACCCGCGAAGAGGCCTGTGCAGAGGTCGAGATCGGCCACCTGTTCGCGTCGGTCGACGTCATCGACGCCGGGCAGGTGCACGTGTTCTTCACTGCGAAATTGCTGGGCGGATTCGACGCGGGCCACGAAACCCTGGAAGTCCGGCTGTTCCGCAAAGACGAGATCCCCTGGGACGACATCGCGTTCGTCAGCGGCCGCTACGCGCTCGAGACGTATTTCGAGGACCGCGGCGAGAACCAGGGCGTGCACCTGCACGAACTGCGCCGCGCGAGATCGTGATCTGAAGGATCGCGGCTGAAGCCGCGATAATCGGATCTAGTCGGCCTTGGCGGCGAGTTTGTCCAGCCGGGCCTTGAGCATGGATGGCGGCACGTAGCCGCCGATGAGCGTGCCGTCGTCGAGCACGATCGCCGGTGTTCCCTCGAGGCCGACGTCCTTACCCAGGGCGTACTGATGCGCGACTTCCGACGCGTCGCAGTCCTTCGTATCGAAAGCTCTTGTCGAGTTTCGCCATCGTCAGCGCCTTGGGGCGATCCGCCGAGCACCAGACCTTTTCCGAGGTCTTCCAGGAACGTGAATCCGGTCCCTCGCGCGGATACAGCAGATAGCGGATCTCGATGCCCTTGGCCATGTAATCCTTGATCTGGCTATGCAGGCGCCGGCAATAGGGGCACTCGACGTCCGTGAAGACAGTGACTCGATACTTCGGGTGGTCCGGCGAGAACACGATGGTCTCGCTGTCCGGGACCGACGATATCAGCTCGCGACGCGACGCGTTGCGGGCTTCTTCGCTCAGGTTCGTGTCGTTGTCGAGGTCGATGAGGTCGCCCTGCAGCAGGTAGCGGCCGTCGGCGGAGATATAGGCGACGATCGAGCCCTTCTGAATCTCGTACCAACCGGCGATCGGGCTCGGATTGACCTCTTCCGGCTTGATCTGCTTGAACATCCCGCTCACGGTCTCGCGGACCTGCGCCAGCTGCGCATCGTCGTCGCCGGCGATCGCCGGCTGGACAGCGAACAGGACGGCGGCCAGTGCCGCGGCTCGCAGGCAGACTGTCGGTTTGGTGAAACTCATCGTGTGTTCCTGGGTGACCGGGAGAACCTCTCATATATGGACCGGATGGCGACGCCCCGGTTCCCCCGCGGCGGCAAGTGTAGCAGAGCTAACCCCGCGGATGGTGTTCGCTGTGCAGATCCTTGAGCCGTTCGCGGGCGACGTGCGTATAGATCTGCGTCGTCGACAGATCGCTGTGCCCGAGCAGCAGCTGCACGACGCGCAGGTCGGCACCGCGATTCAGCAGATGCGTCGCGAACGCATGACGCAGGCTGTGCGGGGAGAGTTTCTTGCGGATACCGGCCTTGTCGGCATAGCGCTTGATGATGTGCCAGAACGCCTGCCGCGTCATGCGGTCTCCGCGCCGGGTCGGGAACAGATAATCGGTCTGGCGCTCCAGCAGTATCTCCATGCGCGGGCCGTCGATGAAATCGGTCAGCCAGCGCTGAGACTCGTCGCCCAGCGGGATCAGGCGCTCGCGGTCGCCCTTGCCGACGATGCGCAGCACGCCCTGGTTGAAATTGACCTGTGACTGGCGCAGGTTGATCAGCTCGGAGACACGCAGGCCCGTCGCGTACAGCAACTCCAGCATGGCACGGTCGCGGTGACCGAGCGGCTCGTCGGTGTTCGGCGCGTTCAGCAGCGAATCCACCTCGTCCTCGCTGAGGGACTTCGGCAGCGAGCGACCAATCCTCGGCATCTCGATGTCCGCCGTCGGGTCGGCGTCACGCAAATTCTCGCGCACGAGGTATCGGTAGAAGCGCCGGAAACTCGATAGCTGGCGCGCCGTCGACCGCGGCTTGGCGCCGCCCTCGACCCGGTCCGCGATGAAGCCGAGCAGATCGGCCTTGCTGGCCTGCTCGATGGATTTGCCGGCCTCCGCCAGGCCCCTCGCCAGGGTCATCAGGTCGGCGCGATAGGCGCCGAGCGTATTCTGGGAAAGGCCGCGTTCCATCCAGATCGCGTCGAGGAATCGGTCTACGAGCTCTTCCGATTTGGCGACGAGTTTCGATTCCGGATTGTTCTGGTCTGTACTGGCCATGTCTTCCATCAGTTCAGTCGCGCAATCCTTTGCGGTAGCATACGCCGGCGCTCACGCACCGGCGTGGACCCGAGCCTCGCCGGTCGTTCGCATATCGACATCGCCAAGCGACGGATTTTTCAAGGTTTTGAGTATGATGACGACATGCCGCAACCGGCGTGACCGCTGTCACAGAATCCGCAAGGCATTAACATAAAGTGATCTGCGTCACAGTACACCCCGTGAGCCGCATTTCCACCGATCCGGCCCCGTTTCCGCGATGAACGCGGGCCGCGCCGGCCTGGCAACGCGCGTGCTGCGAGCCGCCTTCGGGCTGTATGCGTGGCTCGTATTCGCGCTCTGCGTGCTGGCCGGGCTGCTCGCGAGCCTGCTCGTGCCGATGGCCGACTTGCGCCACAAGCTGAATGCGGGCGCCTCGCGGGCGATCTTCATCCTGAGCGGCGTCCCGCCGGAGATCCACGGCCGCGAGCACATTCCTGACGGCGATGCGGTCGTCGTCGCCAACCATGCCAGCTACGTCGACGGCTTCCTGCTCAAGGGCTACCTGCCAGCACGCTTCGCGTTCGTCATCAAGGGCGAGATACGCAAGATCCCGGTCGCCCATTTTCTGTTCCGGCGCGCGGGCTCCAAGTTCGTCGAACGCCACGAAGTTGGTGCCAGCTCCCGCGATGCCCGCAGCATCGTGAAAGCCGCGCAGAACGGCCAGTCGTTCGCGTTCTTTCCCGAGGGCACCTTCCATCATGTGCCGGGCGTCGCCCGGTTCCGCCCCGGAGCTTTCGTGGCCGCGATCCGTGGCCGCCTCCCGGTCGTGCCGATCGCCATCTCGCGCACCCGCGAGATGATGCCCTCCGGCCGTAACTGGCCGTGGCCGGTGCGGCCGCGCATCGACATCCTGCCGCCGATCGATCCTGACGATCCGGCCTTCGGCGACCATCGGGTGCTGGCAGAGCTGGCGCGGCAACGCATCCTCGACGTGCTCGACGAGCCCGATCTGTGTAAAGTAGCCGCCGATAATTTGAACGAGGGTTAAATTGTGGCTTCCGACCCCATCGTCATCGTCTCGGCCCGCCGCACGCCGATCGGCGCGTTCCAGGGTGTCCTCACGGATGCCACTGCGCCGGAACTCGGCGCCGCGGCGATTTCCGCCGCGGTCGCCGACGCACGCATCGATGCCGCGGACGTGGACCAGGTCCTGATGGGCTGCGTCCTGTCGGCCGGCCTCGGCCAGGCGCCGGCACGCCAGGCCGCGATCGGCGCGGGCGTCCCCGCCGCCACGCCCGCCACGACCGTGAACAAGATGTGCGGTTCGGCGATGATGACCATCATGCTCGGTCACGACCAGATCCGGACCGGCAGCGCCTCGATCGTCGTCGCCGGTGGCCTGGAATCGATGAGCAACGCACCCTACCTGCTGCCCAAGGCGCGGCGCGGCTACCGGATGGGGCATCAGCAAGTCCTGGATCACATGTTGCTGGACGGCCTGGAAGATCCCTGGCACGGCCGCGCGATGGGTTATTACGCCGACGCAACGGCAGCCAAATACGGCTTCTCGCGGGAGGCGCAGGACGCCTTCGCGTTGGAATCGGTCAGGCGGGCGCAGGCCGCCGTGGCCGACGGGACGTTCGCAGCAGAGATCTCGCCCGTCACGGTCCACGGCCGCAAGGGCGACACGATCGTCGACACCGACGAGACGCCGGGCGCGGTGCGCATCGATCGCATCCCGACGCTGCGGCCGGCCTTCAGGGAAGACGGCACGGTAACGGCCGCGACGTCGTCCTCGATCTCCGACGGCGCCGCAGCGCTGGTGCTGATGAGCGCGTCAGAAGCCGAGCGCCGTGGCCTCTCGCCGCTGGCGCGCATCGCAGGCCATACGAGCGCCGCGCAGGAACCCGAATGGTTCACGACGGCGCCGGTCGCGGCGACCCGGAACCTGCTGGACCTGGTCGGCTGGCAAGCGGACGACGTGGACCTGTACGAGATCAACGAGGCATTCGCGGTGGTGACGATGGCAGCGATGCACGACATCGGCCTGACGCATTCGCGGGTCAACGTCAACGGCGGTGCCTGTGCGATGGGTCACCCCATCGGCGCGACCGGCGCACGCATCTCGACGACGTTGCTGCATGCCCTCAAGGCGCGGAGCCTGAAACGCGGCATCGCGACGCTCTGCATCGGCGGCGGCGAGGCCGTCGCGATCGCCGTGGAAATGATCCAGGGAGACTCTGATTAATTTTCGTCGCACACGACGAACGGCAGTCGGGCAAGGCAAGGCGTGAGGAACGACCTGTACTTTACGTACACGAGTGACGAGCAACGCGGCCTTGCCCGACTACCGTTCGTCCCGCGATAATATATTTATAACATGAGGGTTGCGCTCATTCGCCCTGTGGCATTGTTGCGCTCCTTGCGCGTATCGACATACGCTCGGCGGAGCGCGCCGCACCACAGGGCGAATGAACGCAACGTGTGCGACGAGAATTGATCAGAGTCTCCCTAGAGGAGTAGCGGTGGAACTCGCATCTGCAAAAGCCGTCATCTCCGGCGGCGCATCGGGGCTCGGATTCGCGACCGCTCAGCGGGTCGTCGCGGACGGCGGCCAGGTCGTGCTCCTCGACATCAACGACGATCTCGGCAGGGAGAGCGCGGACAAGCTCGGCGAGCGTGCCCACTTCGTCCCCACGGACGTCGCGAGCGAGGCGTCCGTCAGGGCATCGCTCGCGGAGGCGCACGAGTCGATGGGCGGGATCACTCTCGCCGTCAGCTGTGCCGGCGTCGCCACGGCCGGCCGCGCGCTCGGCCGTGACGGGCCCTGGCCGACGCAGGACTTCGAGCACGTGCTGCGGATCAACCTCGTCGGCACCTTCAACGTCTGCAAGGAAGCCGCCGCGCACATGGTGAACAACGAACCCAACGCCGACGGCGAGCGCGGCGTGATGATCAACACGGCGTCAGTCGCCGCATTCGAGGGACAGATCGGCCAGGCGGCCTACTCGGCGTCGAAAGGCGGCGTCGTGGGGATGCTGCTGCCGCTGGCGCGGGAGTTCGCGCAATTCGGCATCCGCGTCAACACGATCGCACCCGGCGTGTTCCTGACGCCGATGATGGCGAGCATGTCGGAAAAGGTCAGGGAGTCACTCGCGAAGCACGTTCCGTTCCCGCAGCGCCTGGGCCGCCCCGAGGAATACGCTGCGACGGTGGCTTACATCTACGAGACCGCGATGGTCAACGGCGAGACGATCCGCGTCGACGGCGCCATCCGCATGCAGCCTAAATGACGAATCGCGGCTGAAGCCGCTCCTACATTCCCGAGTAGTTCGGGCCGCCGCCGCCCTCGGGGACCTTCCAGACGATGTTCTGTGTGGGGTCCTTGATGTCGCAGGTCTTGCAGTGCACGCAGTTGGCGGCGTTGATGCGGAACACCGGCTCGCCGCCCTCCTCCACGACTTCGTAGACGCCGGCGGGGCAATAGCGTTGCGCCGGCTCGCCGTAGTTCGGCAGGTTGTAGGCGATCGGCACCGAGGCGTCCTTCAGCACCAGGTGCGACGGCTGATCCTCCTCGTGATTCGTGTTCGACAGGTACACCGATGACAGCCTGTCGAAGCTGATCACGCCGTCCGGTTTCGGGTATTCGATGCGCTCGCTAGCCGCGGCCTTGTGCAGCGTCTCGTGATCCGGGATCCGGTCGTGCAGGGTGAAGGGCAGTTTTCCGAAGAAGACGTTCTGATCGATGAAAGTGAAAGCCGAACCCCAAAAGGTGCCGAGCTTCTTCAGCGCCGGTCCGAAATTGCGGCCGCCCCGGAGTTCACGATGGACCCACGACGCTTTTACGGCGTCCTCGTACGCGGTCAGATCCGACTGGCCCGCGTCGCCCGCAGCCAGCGCCCCGTGCACGGTCTCGGCTGCAAGCATGCCGGTCTTGATCGCCGTGTGCGCGCCCTTGATCTTGACGTTATTGAGGAATCCCGCAGCACACCCGACCAGCAGGCCGCCGGGGAACGTCAGTCTGGGCAGCGATTGCGGACCGCCCTTGTTCACCGCCCGAGCACCGTAGGCGATACGCTCGCCGCCCTCGAGATAGCGGCGCACGCGCGGATGGCATTTCCAGCGCTGGAATTCCTCGAACGGCGACAGCCACGGGTTCGAATAGTCGAGCGCGACGATGAACCCGACATAGATCTGCCGATCCGACGCGTGGTAGAGGAAACCGCCGCCCTCCGTATGGTTATCGAGGGGCCAGCCCGCGGTGTGTACGACCAGGCCTTCCTCGTGGCGCGAAGGGTCCGCCTCCCAGATCTCCTTCAGGCCGATGCCGTAGTGTTGCGGGTCGACGCCGTCGCGCAGGCCGAAGTGCCGCATGAGACCTTCGCTCAGGCTGCCGCGCACACCCTCGGCGAAGATCGTGTATTTGCCGGTCAACGCGTAGCCCCTCTGGAACGAGGCCTTCTTGTGGCCGTCCTTGTCGATGCCGAGGTCGCTGGTCGCCACGCCGCTCACGCGCCCCTTACCGTCGAACAGGACCTCCGACGCCGCGAAGCCCGGGAATACATTCACTCCAAGCGCCTCCGCCTCGCCGGCGAGCCACTGGCACAGGCGGCCCAGGCTGATGATGTAATTGCCCCGGTTGTGCATCGGCCGCGGCACGAACAGGCTCGGCGGACGGATTCCCTTCGCGTCGCTTGTGAGGAAATGCAACTCGTCCCGCGTGACTGCCGTGGTCACCGGTGCGCCCCGATCCTTCCAGTCCGGGAACAGTTCGTCGAGGGCCGTCGGCTCGAACACGTTGCCGGAAAGCACGTGCGCGCCGATCTCCGAACCCTTCTCGACGACCACGACGGACAGACCGCCATCGAGTTGCATGAGCCGGCATGCCGCTGCCAGCCCCGCCGGCCCGCCGCCGACGATGACGACATCGAACTCCATCGATTCGCGTTCTTCCGTTTCTGTCATATCGCGTTGTGTCCGGTTTAGAATCGCGGTTCTTCCGCGCAGGCCGCGGCCAAAAAAAGGATAACCGCAATCTTGACTGTTCGCGAGGCTTATGAGGACAGCCTCCGTCGCGGTGGCCACGTGCGTGACCGGGCGCAGGAGGCCGTGGTCGCTCTGCTCGAAGAACTGCGTAAGCGGGTACTTGCCGACGGACCGCGCCACTGGTGGCCGTTCCGACGCCGCCGGCGATCGGGTCACAGCGCCCCGGTTGGCCTCTATCTGTGGGGCGCCGTGGGACGCGGCAAGACCTTTCTGATGGACCTGTTCTTCGAGACGCTGCCGATCGAACGCAAGACCCGAATCCACTTCCACCGGATGATGCGAGACGTGCACGAGCGCCTGGCGCAGCTCCGGGACGTCGCGGACCCCCTCGACCAGGTCGCCGCCGATATTGCGAGCTCGACACGGGTATTGTGTTTCGACGAATTCTTCGTCAGCGACATCGGCGACGCGATGATCCTCGCGCGGCTCCTCGACGGCCTGTTCCGCCGCGGCGTAACCCTGGTTGCGACGTCGAACACACCGCCCGGGGATCTCTATCGGGACGGGTTGCAGCGGGAACGGTTCATCCCGGCGATCGAGCTGCTCGAGGCGCATACCCGTGTAGTCAACATCGGCGGCAAGGTCGACTACCGGCTCCGCCTGCTCGAGGCGGCCGGCACCTTCCTCACACCGGATGACGACGCGGCACGCAGCCGGCTCGACCGCCTGTTCGACGAGACAGCATCCAGCCAGATCGCCGCCGAACGGTTGCTGGATATCAACGGCCGTGAGGTGCGCACGCGCCGCTCCGCCAAGGCGATCGCCTGGTTCGAGTTCGCCGAGATCTGCGACGGTCCGCGCAGCCAGAACGACTACATCGAGATTGCACGCTGGTATCCGACGGTGATCGTGTCCGGCATCCCGGTGCTCGACGCCGCCATGGAAGACCAGGCACGACGGTTCGTATCGCTGGTGGACGAGTTCTACGACCGCCGTGTGAAGTTGATCGTGTCCGCGGCGGCGGCGCCGCAGGAACTCTATACCGGCGCCAGGCTGCAACTCGAATTCGAGCGCACCGTGTCCCGACTGGTCGAGATGCAGACGACCGACTACCTCGCTGCGCCACACTTGTCGTAAACTGTGCAGCGAGCCGCGCGACGCAGCAAGGACGATGAAAGACGAACTGATACTCGAGGAATTCCTGCCCTATCGGCTGTCCGTCACGTCGCACACGGTGAGCACGAATATCGCGCGCGTCTACGAGAAGCGCTTCGGCGTGTCCATACCCGAGTGGCGCGTCATTGCCATCCTCGGCCGTTATCCGGGACTCTCGGCCGTCGAGGTTGCCGACCGCACACTCATGGACAAAGTCGCCGTCAGCCGGGCAGTGACGCGACTCATCAAGAACGGTCGCATCGACCGCCAGTTCGCGGACGCAGACCGGCGCCGCTCGATTCTGAATCTGTCGGACGAAGGACGCCAGGTCCACAACGAGATCGCGCCTCTTGCGCTGCAGTTCGAGCGCGAACTCCTGCAGGATATCAGCGAGAAAGACTTCCAGACTTTCAGCCGCATCCTCGACCAGTTCCTCGAAAAGGCGAAATCGATCGGCAACGCCGAGTCCTGACCCGAGATTCAAAACAAGCAGTCTTGTTGATCGCGGCTGAAGCCGCTCCTACGGATGCCAGTCCAGCCGCCGGGGTCGGACAGCATGCGTAGGAGCGGCTTCAGCCGCGATCCTGACTAGGTACCGATCTCGCTGCGGACGCGGACCAGCTCCGGGAAGAACTCGACGTCGAGGGCTTTCTTCAGGAACGGCACGCCCGAGGAACCGCCGGTCCCCGGCTTGTAGCCGATGATTCGCTCCACCGTCTTCATGTGGTGGAAGCGCCAGAACTGCAGGTTGTTCTCGATGTCCATCAGCGCCTCGCACATCTCGTATTCCCGCCAGTACTCGCGCCGGTTCTCGTAGATGCGTGTGAGCGCCGCGACGACTGCCTCGTCCTCGTCGCGCTGCTTGCTGAAATCGCGGCGCAGCGCGCCGCCAGGCACGGGCAGGCCGATGCGCGCCAGATGCATCAGCAACTCGTCGTAGATGCCCGGCGCCTCCAGCGCCTCGAGGAGCAGCGCATGCCATTCGGGCTGGTGCTCGTAGACGGCCAGCAGGGAGCGGCTCTTGTTGCCCAGTATGAACTCCAGGATCCGGTACTGCGCCGACTGGAAGCCGGACGCCTTGCCGAACACGTGCCTGAACTCCGCGTATTCGCTGGGGGTCAGCGTGTCGAGCACCTTCCACTGGTTGTACAGCTGGCTCTGGACCTGGCGCGCACGCGCCAGCACCTTTAATGCCGGCGACAGTGCGTCTTCGCGGATCAGGCTCATGGCACGCCGGAATTCGTGCAGCAACAGCTTCATCCACAACTCCGCGACCTGGTGCTGGATGATGAACAGCATCTCGTCGTGGTGCGGCGGGTCGCTCAGCGGCTTTTGCGCGGCGAGCAGGGTGTCGAGCTGCAGGTAGGCGGTGTAGTCGTCGTCCCTGGAGAGCTTCGTGTGGATCGTCTTTTCAAGTGTGCGCTTGTTCATGTCGCGGTGATCGTTTCAGGTGCAATAATTGTATAATGCGCCCGCGCCAGGCTGCAGCAATTCCTCCCGGAGATCAGAGAGTGACAGGAAAGGACCTACGCCGGGCCAGCGACCGCAAGGATCGCATCGTCCAGCGTATTCTCGCTTCACGCGTCCGGTCTGCCGTACTGGCAGATCGCAAGCAGGTCCGGCTCTATCTCGGCCAGTACTTCGACCACGTGCCCGTCGAGGACCTCATCGGGCGCTCGGAGCCCATCATGGCGAGGGTCTCGCTGGACCATCTGGCCTTCGCCGAGGTCCGGCGCCCCGGCAAAGCGCTGCTCAGGATCTTCAATCCGACGGAAGCGACGCACGGCTACGTGTCGGCCTTCACGTTCGTCGAGATGGTGAACGACGACATGCCGTTCCTCGTCGACTCCGTCTCCGCCGCGATCAACCGGCAGCATCTCGGTGTCCATATCACCGTGCACCCGGTCATCCGGGTGCGCCGCGATGCACGGGGGCGGCTCCTGTCCGTGTGCAAGCCGGACGACGAATCCGCTCATCCCGAATCCTTTATCCGCTTCGCGGTCGATCGCGAGACGGATCCCGAGCGGCTGCAGGCACTCGAGGGCGAGATACGCCGGGTGCTGGCCGACGTGCGTCTCGCCGTGCGCGACTGGAAGAAAATGCGGCAGAAGATGATCGAGGCGCGCGACCTGCTCAAGTTCGGCCCCCCGGGCGTGAGCGACGAACTGCGCAGCGAGAGCGAGGCACTGCTCGACTGGATGGTCAATAATCGCTTCACGTTCCTCGGCTATCGCGAGTACGTGCTGTCGAAACACGGCGACGGCGGCTTGCTGCGCTCAGTCGACAAGAGCGGGCTGGGATTGTTGTCGAAGGAGGATCAGCACGGTCACACCATCAAGCTCACGCGGGAGATGCGGCGTATCACGCGCGCCAAGAACTGGCTGATCATCACCAAGGCGAACTCGCGCTCTACCGTACATCGCAGTGCCTACCTGGATTACGTGGGCGTGAAGACCTATGACGAGGCAGGCAACGTTACCGGCGAGCGGCGTTTCATCGGCCTGTTCACGTCTGCAGCCTACAGCGACAACCCGCGGTCGATACCGCTGGTCCGCCACAAGATCGAACGTGTGCTGAGTCGTACGCATATCGACCCCACCCGGCATCGGGGCAAGGCGCTGCTGCATATCATCGACACGTACCCGCGCGACGAGCTGTTCCAGTCGACCGTGCAGGACCTCACCCGCACGACGCTGGGC
The DNA here is from genome assembly GCA_963777675.1 of uncultured Gammaproteobacteria bacterium. Taxonomy (GTDB): domain Bacteria; phylum Pseudomonadota; class Gammaproteobacteria; order Steroidobacterales; family Woeseiaceae; genus UBA1847. The sequence goes on from CAVZRD010000011.1 coordinate 151,887, forward strand.
ATCCTGAACCTGCAGGAACGCCAGCGCGTAAGGTTCTTCCTCCGCCGGGACGCGTTCCGTCGGTTCTTCTCCTGCCTCGTGTTCATCCCGAGGGAGAAATACACGACGACGGTAAGGCAGCGCACCGAGGCGATCCTGAAGGAAGCGTTTGGCGGATACTCCGTCGACTCGAGCGTACAGATCTCCGACTCGGCGCTCGCACGTGTGCATATCGTCGTGCGCACGCCGCAAGGCGATCGCCCGCGCGTGAGCATCCAGAAGATCGAACAGGAGATCGCCGAGGTCGTCGTCACATGGGCGGACCGGCTGAAGACGGAGCTGATCAAGGCGTTCCCGAACGGTGAGGCGAGCGTCCTGCATCGCCGATACAGCGGCGTGTTCCCGCTCGGCTACCAGGAAGACGTGTCACCGAGCGAGGCCTGCAGCGACATCAGACGGATCGAGGACATGCAGACTGCCCGCAGGAAGCGCAGTGTCGATCTGTACGTGCCCGAGGGCTGTCCCGTCGGAGACATGCACTTCATGATCTACAGCTTCGGAGATCCGCTCGCGCTGTCCGACGCATTGCCGATCCTCGAAGACATGGGCGTCAACGTCTACACCGAACGTCCGTACGAATTGCATTTGCAGTCCGAAAAGAACTTCTGGATCCAGGACTTCCACCTGCGTCACGGCTTCGGCGCGGCACTGGACGTCGCGGACGCGGCCCCGCGCTTCGAAGACTGCTTCATGCAGGTACTGTCGGGCGCCGTCGAGAACGATGGCCTGAACCGGCTGATACTCGGCGCAAAGCTGGACTTCCTGCAAACGACGCTGCTGCGCTGCTACGCCAAGTACCTGCTGCAGCTGCGGATGCCCTTCTCCCAGGCCTATATGGAGAGCACGCTCGAGGCCCATCCGAACCTGGTGAGTCTCCTCATCGACCAGTTCCGGTTGCAGTTCGACCCGAAACTGGGCACGAACCGACGCGAGAAGGAACTCAAGGCACTGCTGCCGTCGGTACAGCGCGCCGTCGGCAAGGCGAGGAACGTCGACGAGGATCGCATCCTGACGGCATTTTCCAGCGCAGTCTCCGCGACACTGCGCACCAATTTCTACCAGGTGGATGACGAAGGCCAACGCAAGTCCTGTATCTCGATCAAACTCGATCCGTCCCAGCTCCGGGAGGTCCCGCGGCCCAGACCGAAGTTCGAGATTTTCGTGTATTCGCCCGAGGTCGAAGGCGTACATCTGCGGAACGGTGACATCGCGCGCGGCGGCCTGCGCTGGTCGGATCGTCGGGAGGACTTCCGGACGGAAATCCTCGGCCTGATGAAGGCGCAGGTGGTCAAGAACACGATCATCGTGCCGACCGGCGCCAAGGGCGGGTTCTTCCCGAAGCGTCCGCCTGCCGGCGACCGCGAAGCGATAGTGAAGAACGCGATCGCCTGCTACCGGACGTTCGTATCCGGGCTGCTCGACATCACCGACAATGTCGTCGACGGCAAGGTCGTCACGCCCGCGGGCGTCATCCGCCGGGACGGAGAGGATCCCTATCTCGTGGTTGCCGCAGACAAGGGCACGGCGACATTCTCCGACATCGCCAACGAGATATCCGCCCGCTACGGCTTCTGGCTCGATGACGCCTTCGCATCCGGCGGTTCGGCCGGGTACGACCACAAGAAGATGGGCATCACGGCGCGCGGTGCGTGGGAGGCCGTCAAGCGGCATTTCAGGGAACTCGGCGTCGACATCCAGAAGGAGCCGTTCACGGTCGCCGGCATCGGCGACATGAGCGGCGACGTGTTCGGCAACGGCATGCTGTTGTCGCGCAAGACGAAGCTCGTCGCGGCATTCAACCACATGCACATCTTCCTGGATCCGGACCCCGATCCACAGGCGAGCTTCCGCGAACGCCGGCGCTTGTTCCGGAAAGCGCGTTCCGGCTGGAACGACTACAACGAAAGCCTCATCTCGAAGGGCGGCGGCGTATTCTCCCGCCAGGCCAAGACGATACGGCTGAGTCCCGAGGCGCGGCGCCTGCTCGGCACGCCTGAGCGCTCGATGCAGCCGGACGAACTCATTCGCACGATCCTGAGAATGCCGGTCGACCTGCTCTGGAACGGCGGTATCGGTACCTACGTCAAGGCGAGCAGCGAGAGCCATCTCGATGTCGGTGACCGCAGCAACGACAACCTCCGTGTCAATGCGAATCAGCTCCGCTGCCGTGTCGTCGGCGAAGGCGGCAACCTGGGCCTGACGCAGCTCGCGCGCATCGAATTCGCCGAGAACGGCGGCTGTATCAACACCGACTTCATCGACAACTCGGCCGGCGTCGACACCTCCGACCGCGAGGTGAACATCAAAATACTCCTGGGCGACGTCATGAAGGAAGGCAAGATGTCGCGTGCCAAACGCGACGAGTTGCTCGCGTCGATGACCGACGACGTCGCAGAGCTCGTTTTGCGGAACAACTACCTGCAGACCCAGTCGATCAGCATGAGCGAGGTCCGATCCGTGGAACGGATCGACGAGATCGCCAGGCTGATAACGAATCTCGAGAAGACCGGCCTGCTCGATCGCACCCTCGAATACCTGCCGGACGAAACCGCGATCGAGGACCGGCGGTTGCGCAAGCAGGGTTTCACACGACCGGAACTTGCCATCGTTCTGAGTTACGCCAAGATCGATCTGTACAACGGACTCATCGCCTCCGGCGAATCCCTCGTGGATTTCCTGGTCGTCGATCCGCCGCGCTATTTCCCCGCCGTCCTGCGCCGCCGCTATCAACAGTACTTCGCCGGCCACCGGCTGAGTCGCGAGATCCTCGCCACGCTCATCGCAAACGATCTCGTCAACCGTATGGGACCTGCGTTCGTCAAGCGCATCCAGGACGATATCGGCGCCGACATCGTGACCGTCGCGCGCGCGTATACGATCGCTCGGCAGCTCTGTAACGCACGGCCGCTGCTCAGGACGATCGAGGGACTCGACACCCGGCTGGCGGCCGAAGCGCAGGTCTCGATGATGTTCGAGATCAGCCGCTCGCTGCGCCATGCCTGCTACTGGTTGATCCAGCGATTCGGCAACGGACTCGAGATCGAACCCACGGTGGATCGGCTGAAGGCCGGCATGAACACGGTCTATACGCGCACGTCGGGCGTGCTGTCGACGGCGGCACGCATGCGCCACCAGAAGGCCTCGAGACGGCACATACAGCACGGCGCCTCCGAGAAGCTGGCGAACCGCATGTCCGCCCTGCTGCTGACCCGGCCGGCGCTGGACATGGCGGACCTCGCATTCATCTACGAGGTGGACGTGCTCGAGGTGGCGAGCCTCTACGCCCAGACCAACGAGAGGCTCGGCTTGTACTGGTTGCACGAATGCGCCGAAGACCTCCGGTATTCGGACCGCTGGCAGGCCATCGCGCGCGGCAAACTCCGCGACGAATTCTTCTGGATGCGCCGCGACCTGGCCGAACAGATCCTTCGCTCGCGAAGCCGCCAGAACGTGGATGCGGCAATCGACAAGTGGCTCGCCGACCGCAGCGAGAAAGTACAGCGTTTCACGCACATGATCGAAGAGATGAAGCTACGCCGCGACATCGATTTTGCTACCCTGTCGGTCGCCGCGCGCGAGTTGCGCGAGCTGATTGCGATCTGAACACCGACAACCCCGGGAGAAATCATGGCGGGCAAGCTCGTATTGTGTCGTCACGGCGAGAGCGAGTGGAATCTCAAGAATCTGTTCACCGGCTGGACGGATGTCGACCTGACCGAGAAAGGGTGCCAGGAAGCCGTCGAAGCCGGCCGATTGTTGCTCGAGATGGGATACGAGTTCGACCTGGCATTCACCTCGGTGCTCAAGCGCGCGATCCGGACCCTTTGGATCATGCTCGACGAGATGGACCGCATGTGGATCCCGGTCATCCGCGACTGGCGCCTGAACGAGCGTCACTACGGCGCGCTGCAGGGCCTCAACAAGGCAGAGACCGCCGCAAAATTCGGCGATGAGCAGGTGCTCGCGTGGCGCCGCAGTTATGACGTGCCGCCCCCGCCACTCGATCCCGACGACGAACGCCACCCGGCGCACGATCCGCGGTACGCCGGCGTATCGGGCCTGCCGTCCACAGAGTCTCTGGCGACGACCCTCGATCGCGTGAGACCCTGCTGGGAGGAGTGCATCGTGCCGGCGCTGCGCGAGGGAAAGGACGTGCTGGTCGCCGCCCACGGCAACAGTCTGCGTGCGATGGTCAAGATGCTGGACGGGATGTCGGACGAGGAAATCGTCGGCTTCAATATCCCGACCGGCATCCCGATGGACTATGAACTCGACGACGACCTGAAGCCGGTCTCGCGGCGCTTCCTGGGCGATCCGGATGCCGTAGCCAAAGCCGCTGCTGCCGTCGCCGCCCAGGCCAGGGCAAAGTAGCCCGCCGGCCGCCTACCCCACCATATAGTTCCGGACAGGATACCTGCCGCTGCGCGCCAGCAGCGCCTGCCGCTCGATACTGGAGGTGTTGCCTGCCGGCTTCTCGGTATGGATGCGCTTGATCAGGTCGAACGCGCGTCTCCGCAGGTCCAGCATCAGCGGCTTCGCGGCGTCGACCGTTTCCTGGTCCTCACATCCGACGATGAAGCAGTACAGTTCGAAGTATTCGGTGTAGACGCGCTCGTATTCCCGCAGGAGCGAGAAGCTCACCGAATCCTCCATGACGCCCATGAGATGGTCGGCCGAGACGCGGCTCGACACCGCGAGCGTGTATTGGCGATGCTCGGCAAGGATGGCATTGGTCGTCTCGCGCGGGCCGTAGAACACCGAGAACAGCCTGTCCCGCTCCTCGCCGACGAGGCCGTGAAAACGGATGTGGCGGATCAATGCGCGCTTGTGCAGGAGCCGCACCTCGAGATCGCGCAGCGCGAAGATCTGCGGCGCACGGCGGCTCTGTTCCGACAACGGCAGGATCAGGTCGGCGTGACGGGACTCCCAGAGGCGAAAATTCCGCGAATCGCGGATGATGTCCTTGGCGATACGGCTCTCACGACGACGCCCGTACTCTGCCTCGTCTGACAGCGCGCGTTCGGATTCGTCCATCAGTCGTTGGTGCCGGCGCGACTGGTAGCGCAACATCGCTCGACCTCTCGGGCATACAACGCCCGTTTCTTCTTGTGAACCAGTCTTCCTGCCTAAACATAATGCCCGCGCGCGCAATGCACAAGTGACAATTATTTAACCATCACATTATTTGGCGATCGGTCTATTTTACCTTCGCATTATTCGAATATTCGAACACGGGAATCCCGGGTCTGCCGCGAGCGTCCGATCCCTCACCCCTGCAGTCGCGGATCGGTCCGGTCGCTCTCACGAGGCGTCGCAACCACCCGCACGAGACCTTCCTGGGCAGTCGACGCGACAAGGCGGCCGTCCGGCGCGAACATCTGGCCCCTGGCGAGGCCGCGCGCGCCCTGGGCGCTCGGACTGTCCATCGAATAGAGCAGCCAGTCGTCGATGCGGAACTCGCGATGGAACCAGAGCGCATGGTCGAGGCTCGCCATGATCACATTGCCGCGGCCGAACGCCAGTCCGTGTGGCAGCGTCGCCGTGCCCAGCAGTTCGTAGTCGGAAACGTATGCCAAAAGGCTCTTGTGCAACGTCTGGTCGTCCGGGATCCGGTCGACCGCACGGATCCAGACGTTCTTGACGGGCGGTCGCGGCTTCGGTTCGAGGAAGTTCATCGGTTCGACGGGGCGGAACTCGAACGGCCGCTTGTCGGTCAGGAATCGGCGCATCTTCTCCGGAAGTACCTGCAGCAAGTCCCGGGCGACGTCCGCGATGTCCTGCAGGTCCTCCGGCGGCGGCACTTCCGGCATCGGCGACTGGTGTTCGATGCCCGGCTCGTCGATCTGGAACGAGGCGGCCATGTTGAAGATCGGCCGTCCGTGCTGGATCGCGACGACGCGGCGCGTCGAGAAACTGCCGCCGTCCCTGGCACGATCGACTTCGTAGATGATCGGCGCAGCCATATCACCGCGGCGCAGGAAATAGGCGTGCAGCGAGTGCGCATGTCGCTCTTCCACGGTGTGCTGCGCGGCGGAAAGCGCCTGTCCCAGGACCTGGCCGCCGAATACCTGCGCGCTGCCGATGTCGCGGCTATCGCCGCGAAAGATGTTGTCCTCGACGCGTTCCAGCTCGAGCAGAGTGATGAGGTCTTCGAGTACCGGATGCACCGAATCAGGCCGTGCTGCGGCCGCCGTCGACCGCCACGCCCGTACCCGACACGAAAACGGCATCGTCGCTCGCCAGGAACAGCACGACCTTGGCAACGTCAACCGGCTCGCCCAGACGATGCGCCGCCGACCCCTCGATACAGAAATCACGCAGCGGCCTGTTCTTGCGGAACACTTCCCGGCTGCTCGGCGTCATGATCGCGCCCGGTTGTACGTAGTTGGCCGTGATCCCGAACTTGCCGGTCTCGGCCGCCAGGGCACGCGTCAGGGCAGCCAGGTCCTGCTCCGCGCGGACGAACGCGGCGCCGGCATCGGCAGCGAAGATGCTGCGCAGGAATCCCATGTTGACTATGCGACCCGCCGGACTCTTTTGCAGCTGTGCGAGCGCCGAGCGGCAGATGGACATGACCAGGTTGGCGCGCGTCTCGAGCAGCAGGTCGAGGGCCGAGTCGCCTTCCGCCAGAGGGGCCGGAGGATCCAGTGAAAATTCGTTGACGAGGATATCGAGCGCGCCGAGCCGCCCGACGGCGTCCTCGATCAGAGCAGGCATCCGAGTCGCGTCCCGGAGGCCGGCGGCGAATCCGTCCACGCCTTTGACGGAGGCGAACTGGCGTTCGACGCCGCTGTTCGCCTCGTCGACGGCGAGCACGGCGGCGCCGTGCCTGGCCAGCGTGCGCGCCACGGCTTCGCCGATCCCGGTCGCTGCACTCGTCACCAGAGCCTTCATGCCATACAGGCGAAGGGGTTCATCCATTCTCAAACTCCCATACGGATCAGGGTCTGCCGAAAAAATGGCCGGCGCCGCGACGACCGGCTAAATGTCAACAGGCCCTGGCGACGGCTTCCCGCCGTCAATCGCGTAGCCGATAGTCCGCGAATTGGTCTGCGCAATTCAATTTTCCTGACCTTGCCGGTCGCCGGTATGCGGGAGTTCGTCGACGAAAACCACATCGTTGGGCTTCCACCAGGAAGCCACCTTGCCGTCGAAATAACCGAGCAGTTCGTCCTTGCCGAGTTCGGCGCCGTCCCTGACGACGGCGACCAGCAACGGGCGCTCGGTCCATTTCGGGTGCGGTACGCCGATGACGGCCGCTTCGGCGACCGCCGGATGGCCCATGGCCGTGTTCTCGAGGTCGATCGAGCTGATCCACTCGCCGCCGGACTTGATGACGTCCTTGGTCCGGTCGGTGATGGTCACGTACCCTTCCGGATCGATGGTCGCGACGTCGCCCGTCCCGAACCAGCCGTCGTCGGTGTGCGTGCCCGCGCGCCGTCCAGCCTGAAGTAGTCCGAACAGACCCACGGGCCGCGAATCTGCAATGCGCCTGCGGTAGTACCGTCCCGGGGCAACGCGCGACCGTCGTCGCCGACGATACGCAACTGCACGCCGAAGATCCCCCGTCCGGCCTTGGTGGCCAGATCGAGCTTCTGCTCGTCCGACAGCGACTCCAGCCCGGCCTTGAGCGAATTGACCGTCCCCAGCGGGCTCGTCTCCGTCATGCCCCAGCCCTGTCGTACCTCGACGCCGTGCCTGTCGCGGAACGCCTGGATCATGGACCGGGGCACGGCCGCGCCGCCAATGACCGTGCGGTCGAGCTTGTCGAGCTTCTTGCCCGCCGCTTCCAGGTAATTCAGCAGGCCCAGCCACACCGTGGGCACACCCAGCGCCAGCGTCACGGCTTCCTCGTCGAGGAGCGCGAAGAGTGACGCCCCGTCGCCCATCTTCGGGCCTGGCAGCACCAGTTTCGCACCGACGATAAACGCCGAGTAAGGGATTCCCCAGGCATTCACATGGAACAGGGGAACCACGGGCAGTACGCTGTCCCGGCTCGAGAGGCCGATGACGTCCGGAGCGACCGAGGCGTAGGCGTGCAGGACCGTCGACCGGTGATCGTACAGGACCCCCTTCGGTTCGCCCGTCGTACCGGACGTGTAACACAGCGCCGAGGCCGTGCGTTCGTCCAGTTCCGGCCAGACGAAATCCTCGCTCTCACCGTCGATCAGCGATTCGTAGCTGACGGCGTTTGCGAGCGTGGTCTCCGGCATGTGGGCCGTATCGGTCAGGATCACGAAGCCCTCGACGTCCGGGATTTCGCCGCCAATCGATTCCAGGAGAGGCACGAACAGGGGATCCAGCAGGATCCAGCGATCGCGGGCATGATTGATGATGTATACGATCTGCGGCGGGAAGAGCCTGGGGTTGATCGTGTGGCAGACATAGCCTGCCCCGCTGATCCCGTAGTAGGCCTCGAGATGCCGGTAGTCGTTCCAGGCCAGCGTCCCGATCCGATCGCCCGCGGCGAGACCGAGCCGCTGCAGGGCGTTGGCGAGCTTTTTGGCCCGGCCGATACATTCCGAGACCGTATAGCGATGTCGCGGATTGTCATGCGTGATCGATACGATTTCCCGTGTGCCGTGGTTGGTGGCGGCGTGTTCGGCGATCGACGAAATCAACAATGGCACGTCCATCATCAGACCTTGCATGGCTAGGTTCCTCGTCCGGTCGACCGTCCGGACAATTTACCAGAAACTCCTGCTGAGCCAATCAACTAGCTGCACGCGGGGCCATCGCATGGAGGCTTGAAAGCGCGCAATACGTGATATCCTAGCCGGCAAAATCAATGCATCGTTCGATTTCCATGCCAGGGGGGAAAATGAACAAGAACCTGCAATCCGTCGCGACCCGGGTGGCGCGACTCAACACGCTGGTCGTACTTGCGATCGGCGGACTGATCGTCAGCCATCCGGCAACCGCGCAGGAAAAGCAGCAGAAGAAGGAGGTATTCGAGGAGATCGTGGTCCTGGCGACGCGGCGTGCCGAGAACATCCTCGACGTCCCCGTCGCGGTCAGCAGCCTTTCCGGCGCCCAGATCCAGGAAGCCGGCATCAAGGACGTCTGGGACCTGCAGCAAAACGTGCCCGGCCCTGCTCGTGGGCCGCAGCCAGACGACGACCACGTCCAACTTCAGCATCCGCGGTGTCGGCAGCACGTCCAATAACTTCGGTGTCGAATCCTCGGTCGGCCTGTACGTGGACGGCGTCTACCGTTCGCGCCAGAGTTCGATGATCAACGATCTCATCGACGTCGAAGCGGTCGAGGTACTCCGCGGCCCGCAGGGCACTCTGTTCGGAAAGAACACGGCGGCAGGCGCCATCTCCATCCGCACGGTGCGCCCGAGCCAGGAACGCGACGCATTCGTCGACGTCACCTACGGCAACTACAACCTCGCGAAGGTCAGTGCCGCCGCGAACATCCCGCTGACAGACAACATCGCCTTTCGCGGCACCATCTACGCCACGCAGCGCGACGGCATCGCGGACGATCTCGTGCTCGGCAAGGATCTCTACAACGACCGAGATCGCGAGGGCGCCCGCCTGCAGCTCGCGGTGAACGAACCGACGGATGACTTCAATCTGCGCGTGATCGCCGACTGGTCAAAGATCGACGAGACCTGTTGCGTCGCGATTACCCGCGTCGACAGCCTGTACTACAAGGGCAGCCTCGCAAATCCCGCGACGATCACCCCGGGTTCCGAAGCGGCGATCGTGGGTCTCGGTGGCACGGTGTTCGCGACCTACCCGTATCCGCAGCCGTTGCTCGACGCCTTTGCCGCCTATCCGGGCACGATTATTCCCAATGCGGATTTCAACGACTACACGACGGCCGTCAACAAGGCGCCCAAGTCCGAGAACACGGACAAGGGGCTCTCCCTCGAGATCAACAAGCGCCTGAGCGATTCCGTAACGCTGAAGTCGATCACCGCCGTGCGCGGCTTCGACACGACGGACGCGATCGATGCCGACTTCTCCAACGTCGACCTGATCGGCCGCGTCAATGATGCCAATCAGTCATCGTTTTCGCAGGAATTCCAGTTCACCGGCGAGTTCGGCGATCGCAGCTCCTGGGTCGCCGGCGCCTATTACTTCGGCCAGACCATCGACAGCATGACGCAGACCAGCGGCGGCGCTTTCCTGAACGCCTACATTACGACCCTGCAGCCGTCGCTGCAGACGCTCATCGACAATGTCAACGCGGTCGATGCGGGGTTGGGACAGGCCGGGCTCGGTGCCCTGCTCAATCCGGCGACCGATCCGTTCCCGGCCGGCGTCGTGGCGACCGACAAGGTGTCACAGGACCATTCGAGCTATGCCGTGTTCGGCCAGGTCGACTACCGGATCAACGACCAGTTTACGATATCCCTCGGTGCGAGATACACCGACGAGAAGAAGGATATCGATGCGAAATACACGCAGACGGCCAACGGACCGCCGCCGGACCTCAGGCCCTGTTCGGCTGATCCGAACGACCCGACCGGAACGAGCTTCGTCGGCGGCGCGATCTGCGTGGCGCTGAGCGAGGCCGGCGCGTTCCTGCAGACGGGCGGACAGTTCGGCAGCCTCGACGGCATCATCGCCGGCGACGTCGCGCCGGTGACCGAACCGAACGTCGCCTGGGGCATGTACCTGTTCGACCCGTTCGCGCCGCGGCCCAACGTCAAGGAATCTATCAGCGACGGCCGCACGACGGGCACGCTGAAACTGAGTTATTTCCCGAGTGATTCGACGATGCTGTATGCGTCATACGCGACCGGCTACAAGGCGGGCGGCACGAATACCGACCGCATCAACATCGCTTTCGACCAGACCTTCGGGCCGGAGACGTCGAAGTCCATCGAGGCCGGCCTCAAGGGCCAGTACGGGCCGCTGCAGGTGGTCCTGACGTTGTACAAGACCGACTTCGACGATTTCCAGGCCAACTCCTTCACGGGCACCGGCTTCAACCTCCAGAACGCCGGCGACCTGACCGTGAAGGGTGCCGAACTCGAACTCCTGTGGCGGCCGACCGATACGACGCAGATCGAAGCCTGGTTCGCGCACAACGACGGCAAGTACAACACCTTCCAGGCCGGCACGGCATGGGATACCTGGGTAAGGCAATACGGCATCTGGGAAGGCATGGGCGACCCCGGCTGTCCGGGCCCGGTCGATCCCAACAACCTGCCGCAGAGCTGTTCGCGCTCCGGCGAGGACATTCCCTACAACCCGGTGGACCGCGCGTTCCTGGCGCTCACCCAGGACTTTCAGTTGGGCAGCAGCACGACGATGTTCGCGCGACTGGAATTCAGCCACGCGTCCGAGCAGACCACGGATGGTGACAACGATCCGCTCACGCGGCAGGGCAACATCAACCTCGTCAATGCACGCGTCGGTTTCAACTTCGAGCGGATCGCCTCGACGCTCACGCTGTGGGGCCGTAACATCACGGACAAGCACTACTACTACGGTTCGTTCGACGTGCCGGTGGCGGAAGACAAGATGCTCTCCTATCCCGGCGAGCCCGCGACCTATGGAATCACGTTCCACAAGAACTTCGACTGATCTGCACAACACCGGCGGGGCGGCAGGTATCACCTGCCGCCCCGCTGCAGTTGCGGCACTGACCGGAGAACCGACCCATGGCCAGACGATTCGACGACATCCTCGAGACCGTCGGTAATACGCCTGTCGTGCGGCTGAACAAGCTCGCCCCCGAAGGCGTCAACGTCTTCGCCAAGATCGAGGCATTCAATCCGATGGGCTCGGTCAAGGACCGCCTGGCCCTCGGCGTGATCGAGCACGCCGAGCGGACGGGCGCGTTGAAGCCCGGTCAGACGGTCATCGAGGCGACCAGCGGCAACACCGGCATCGGGCTGGCGATGGTGTGTGCGCAAAAGGGTTACCCCCTCGTCGTGACGATGGCGGAAAGCTTCAGCATCGAACGTCGCAAGATGATGCGTTTCCTCGGCGCCCGCGTCGTCCTGACGCCCGCCGCACTTAAGGGAACCGGGATGCTTGCCAAGGCGGTCGAACTCGCAGAGGAGCACGACTGGTTTCTCGTCCGGCAGTTCGAGAACGAGGCCAACGCGGACGCACACTCCAGGACGACCGCGCCGGAGATCCTGGACGCGTTCGAAGACATCGGCCTCGATTACTGGGTGACGGGATTCGGCACCGGCGGTACCCTGAAAGGCGTGGCCCGCGTGCTCAGGGAGAAGAGCCCGCGGACGAAGATCGTCGTCTGTGAGCCGGACAATTCACAATTGCTGGGCAGCGGCATCCCGCAGGCCCGCACGAAGGACGGCGAGCTCAAGGACAGCCATCCGATGTTCCGCCCGCACCTGATGCAGGGCTGGGGTCCCGATTTCATCCCCAAGCTGACCGAGGACGCGGTCACGGGCAAGCTGATCGACGAGATCCTGCCGATCGCAGGCGACGATGCGCTGCGGCTGTCGAAGGCACTGGCCCGGGAAGAAGGTATCTTCGTCGGCATCTCCGCCGGCGCGACGCTGGCCGGTGCACTTGCCGTGGCCGAACGCGCGGAGCCCGGCACCAACATCCTGTGCATGCTACCGGACACCGGCGAGCGTTATCTCTCCACACCAATGTTCGACGGCATCGGCGAAGCCATGACGGACGAGGAACTGGAGATATCCCGATCGACACCGGGTGCCCGTTTCGACGTCGCATCGGCGCCGGCGCCCGAACCGGAAGCGCCGGTTACGGAAGCACCCGAGGACGCACTCGAATTCCTGGATCGGGCGACACACGATCCCGACAACCCGGTCGTCCTGTTCGCGCTCGAATGGTGCGAGTTCTGCTGGTCGGTACGCAAGATGTTCGCGCATTACGAGATACCGTACCGCGCGGTCGACCTCGATTCCGTCGCGTATCAGAAGGACGACCAGGGTGGCAAGATCCGCAAGGCGATCGAGGTCCGGACCGGGCTGAAGACGATTCCGCAGATTTTCGTCGGCGGCGAGCATATCGGCGGCGCCACGGAGGTCTTCGATGCATTCAGGGACGGCCGCCTGCAGAAGCTGCTCGAGGCGAACGATGTCGGCTGGAATCGCTCCTCCGACCAGGATCCGTATTCCTTCCTGCCACGCTGGCTGCACCCGAGGTAGCGCCTGTGGCCGGCGGCCGGCTCAGGCTCTCAGTGCGTCCGCGTCTTCGCCGGTGAAATACAGGCCCAGGGTCTCGACGACGCAGGCAGGCTTGCGTTCACCCTCGACTTCGATCCGCACTTCGGAGGTCAGCATCATTGCACCGGCGCGGTGGCGGGCCTGCAACAGGACCGCTCGCGCCCGGACCCTGGCACCCGAAGCGACAGGCGTGTAAAAGCGCGCCTTGTTGACGCCGAAATTGACGACCCGAGTGAGGTTTTCGATCTCGACGAAGCCCGCCGTCAAGGCCGGGATCAGGGCCAGCGTGAGATATCCGTGCGCGATCGTCTTGCCGTCCGGCAGTTCCCGCGCGGCGCGTTCGGTATCGACGTGTATCCACTGGTGGTCTGAAGTCGCCTCCGCGAACTGATCGATGCGCGTCTGGTCGACAACGACCCAGTCCGACAGGCCGACCTCCTCGCCCTCCAGCGCCTTGGCGTCGTCGATGTCTCTGATCAGCGGCATATGGTCGTCCTAAATACACACATGCAACCGTTCCGGCAAGTGCGGACCGATACTCTCGCGGCCCCGGACGCTACAATTGCGACATGCCGACCGACCCGCGCGCCGCCAGGATATTCGCCCTCGTCCTCGCCGCCGGCGCGGCGCGGCGCTACGGTGCAACCAAGCAGACGATCGAGATCGACGGCGTGCCGCTGGTCAATCTCGCAGTCTCGGCAGCAACCGGCGTCTGCGGCGAGCGGACGATACTCATCACCGGCCACGACTGGCGTGCCGTATCCGGGCGCCTGTACACCGCTCGCCGGATTCCTCCTGTGCAACGACGATTTCGCCGCGGGACTCGGTGGTTCGATCGCGCTCGGCGTGCGCTGCGTACGTCACGCGGCGGACGCCGTCCTGGTCGTACTTGCCGACCAGCCGCGGATCACGGGCGTGCATCTGCAAGACCTCATCCATGCCTGGAGCGGAGCCGACGACGAGATCGTCGCCACCGCGTTCGCGGGCACGTCCGGACCGCCCGTGCTGTTCCCGTGCGCGGCGTTCGACGGGCTCGCCAGCCTCACCGGCGACGTCGGTGCCCGCCAGTTGCTTGCCGACCCCCGTTACACCGTCCGCACGGTCTCCTTCGAACCCGCCGCGCTCGACGTCGACACGCCGGCGGATCTGGAGCAGCTATTGTCTGACAAATGAATCGCGGCTGAAGCCGCTCCTACAGATTCTGTCGTTGTCCGGTAGTACCTGTAGGAGCGGCTTCGGCCGCGATCAGCCGTGGGCATGTCCGGCGCAGCGCTCGCAGTTGACCCAGCCGGAATGGCCGTCGACGTAGTGTTCCTTTTTCCAGATCGGCAGGCGGACCTTGAGCTGGTCGATGATGTAGCGGCAGGCGAGAAACGCCTCGTCGCGATGCGGCGCCGACACGCCGACCCAGACGGCGCAATCGCCGATCTCGAGCAGGCCCGTGCGGTGCACACAGTGCGCATGCAGCAACGAAAAGCGTTGCCGGGCTTCGTCGAGGATAGTCTCGCCCTCGCGGATCGCGAGCGGCTCGTAGGCTTCGTATTCGAGGCGCAGCACAGCGTGGCCTTCGTTCACGTTACGGACCCAACCCTCAAAGCCGCAGTAGGCCCCCGCACCGGCATCGATTAGCGAACCCTTGAGTTCGCCAGGGTGGATGGCATCCGTCGTCATCGTGATCACGTCAGCCTCCCGCGACCGGCGGGAACAACAGGACGGTATCGCCGTCGGCGACCGGCGAATCCCAGTCCGCCATCTCATCATTGATCGCGACCTTGCAGTGCCCGGCGGGTTCGGCGGACCCGTGCCGGTCGCGGGTGGCGCCGAACACGTCGGCGGCCGTCTCCGCCTCCAGCGCCAGCGTCTCGGCATCGATGCCGGCATGCTCGCGGAACATCGCGAAGTAGCGGACGGTGATCGTCTTCATGGCGTCGCTTCGAGGATACTGGACTCGAGGTCCTCGGGTGTATTGACGTTGTCCAGGGCGGCGGGATCCGGCTGCTCGAGCAATTCGGTGTCGGAGCGGATCAGCATCTTGCGCGGACAGACGATCCCCTGGTCCACGAAACCGCGGATGATCCCGTCCGAGCCGGCGCGGTACAGCGCGCACAACGGTTCGGGCAGACCGTCGTGACTGCTGATGAACGCGGTGAACGGACGCCGGCCGGAACGCCGTTCGACGAGCACCGCGAGCGTGCGCGCATCGACGTTGGGCAGGTCGCAGGCCACGACGAGCCAGTCGACATCCGGATGTTCATCCATCGCGGACAGGATCCCCGCCACGGGCCCCATCCCCTCGTAGCGGTCGATGATCTGCGGGAAGCGGCTGCGCTCCGGCTCGGCCGTCTGATCCGCGCGCGTCGAGACGAAGACCGCTTCGGTCACGTCGCCGAGCAGCGCGGCCATGCGCGCAATCTGGGACACGCCGCCGTGCCGGAGCAGCGCCTTGTCCCGGCCCATGCGGCGGCTCTCGCCGCCGGCGAGCACCAGGCCGTAGAGCGGTCGGTCATTCACGCCGGAAGTCCTCCTTGCCGCCGGTCTTCGACATCAGGCGCGTCTCGCCGATGACGATGTCGTGCGACAGCGCCTTGCACATGTCGTACACGGTCAGGGCGGCCACGGTGGCGCCGGTGAGGGCCTCCATCTCGACGCCGGTCCTGCCGTGAACCTTGCAGCGGCAGTCGATGACGACGCGCGCGCCGGTGGCGCCGATCGTGATCCGGCAGTCCTCGAGGCCCAGCGGATGGCAGAACGGGATGAGTTCGTGCGTGCGCTTTGCCGCCATGACGCCGGCGATGATCGCCGTCGCGAACACGGGCCCCTTCGCCGTACGGATCTCGTCGCCATCGAGTGCCGAGGCGACTGCCGCCGGGAGGTCGATGGTCGTACGCGCGTGTGCCTCGCGCTGCGTCGCCGCCTTCGCGCTGACATCGACCATCGAGGGCCGGCCGTGTTCGTCGATATGAGTCAGTTTGACCATTCCAGACTACCCGCCGATCCTGTACATCTCGACCTTCGACAGTACGTGGTGCTCCGCGACGTCCGGGCGGCGCAATTCGCTGTAACGGTCGGCGCGCTGCAGCCAGGTTCGATTGAGGATATCCCCCAGTTCGTCGTCGTCGGCGCCATTGCGGATCGGCTCGCGCAAATCCGTACCCTTGGTCGCGAACAGGCAGGTGTACAGCATGCCGTCCGACGACAGGCGGGCACGCGTGCAGCTGCCGCAGAACGGTTCCGTCACCGACGAGATGAAGCCGATCTCGCCCTGGCCGTCGACATACTCGTAGCGCCTTGCGACTTCTCCCGGGTAGTTGCGGCCGATCGGCCGCAGCGGCCAGACCTGTTGCACGCGGCGCAACAGCTCCCGCGACGGCACGACCTGCTCCATGCGCCAGCCGTTGCGGTTGCCGACGTCCATGTACTCGATCATGCGGACGATGTGTCCTCTGCCGCGGAAATGCTCGAGCAGGTCGAGGACCGTGTGATCGTTGACGCCGCGCTCGACGACAACGTTGATCTTGATCGGGGCGAGGCCGGCCTTCTCGGCCGCCTCGATGCCTGCAAGGACCTTGTCGAGATCGCCGCGGCCGCCGCTCATCGTGCGAAACACCGCCGGGTCGAGGCTGTCCAGGCTGACGGTGACCCGGTGCAGGCCGGCCCCGGCCAGGGCCGCGGCCACCGGTGCGAGCAGGATGCCGTTGGTCGTCAGGGCGAGATCCTCGACGCCGGGCAACGCCGCCAGCGCTTCGATGAGCGACGGCAGCTGCTTGTCGAGCAGCGGCTCCCCGCCCGTCACCCGCAGCTTGGTTACGCCCAGCCCGGTCGCAACGCGTGCGATCTGGAGGATCTCGCCGTGCGTCAGCCGCTCGGCCTTCGGCAGGAACCGGTAGTCGGAATGGAACTCCGATTCCGGCATGCAATACGGGCAGCGCAGATTGCAGCGATCCAGCAGGGAGATGCGCAGGTCGTGCAGCGGCCGGCCGAGCGCATCCAGTGCCACGCGCCTTTCCGGCTGCGCGATTTCAAACGATTCAAGCTCCGAACTCATGTCGATATTGTGCCCGATCTGGCCCCGCCGTTCTTTATTTTGACAATGGATTACTGCATTCTTCTCCCCCTTTTCCGGGATAGCGGGCGACCCGATGCGGCTCGAATTCAGCGACTCCGACCTCGCCTTCCGCGACGAACTCCGGGCTTTCTTCCGGTCCGAAGTACCGGCAGACATCCTCGATGCGCGGGACCGGGAGATCGAGCTTTCCCGCGAGGACCAGGTCCGCTACCAGAAGTGCCTGCATGCCCGGGGCTGGGCCGGCGTGAACTGGCCGGTGGAGTACGGCGGCACCGGCTGGACGCCCATGCAGAAATACCTGTTCGCGCTGGAGGCCGCGGCGGCGAACGCCCCGGACATCATCCCGTTCGGCATCAGCATGGTCGGGCCGGTCATCTTCAGCTTCGGGACCGCGGCCCAGAAGCAGCGCTTCCTGCCGGGTATCCTCGCGAGCGACGTCTGGTGGTGCCAGGGCTACTCCGAACCGGGCGCCGGCTCCGACCTCGCCTCCCTGGCGACGCGTGCGGATCGGGTCGGCGATCGCTACGTCGTCAACGGCACCAAGGTCTGGACGACGCTCGCCCAGCATGCCGACTGGATATTCTGCCTCGCCCGCACGAGCACGGACGTCGCGCGCCGCCAGGAGGGCATCAGCTTCCTGCTGATCGACCTCGACACGCCCGGGATCACGGTGTCGCCGATCATCACGCTCGACGGCGTACACGAGGTCAACGAGGTGCGCTTCGAGGACGTCGAGGTACCCGCCGCGAACCTCGTGGGCGAGGAAGGCAAGGGCTGGACCTACGGCAAGGTCCTGCTCCAGCACGAACGCACCACCCTGACCGGCACGGCGCGGTCTGCGTACCGCCTGCGGCGCCTGCGCAGCCAGGCCGGCCGTTCTGTGCGTGGCGCGCCGCCGCTGGCCGACGATCGCAATTTCATGCGCGCCCTGGCCGTCATCGAGATCGAGCTGAAGGCGCTCGAGATCACCGAACTGCGCACGCTGGCGGCAGTCGCGGCAGGGGAAGCACCGGGTCCGGAGTCCTCGTTCCTCAAGATCAGGGGCACCGAAATCCAGCAGGCCATCGACGCACTGACCATGGACGCCGCCGGCTACTACGCGCTTCCGTACGTGCCGGAGCAGTATGCGACCGGCTTCCCCGACGAACGCCGCGTCGGCGACGGCGTCGAGACCCGCTCCGCACTGCGCTACTTCAACGGCCGCAAATCCACCATCTACGGCGGTTCCAACGAGATCCAGCGCAACATCATCGCCAAGCGCGTACTGGGGCTCTGACATGGACTTCACTCTGGACGAGACCCAGGCAATGCTGGCGGACAGCGTCGACCGCTTCATCGCCGGGGACTATGATTTCGAGACCCGACAGCGCATCGCCGCGAGCGAGTCCGGTTTCAGCCTGGCTGTCTGGCGCAAGTTCGCGGAACTCGGCTGGCTCGCGCTGCCCTTCCCGGAGCGCGACGGCGGTTTCGATGGCGGCCCGCTGGAGACGATGATCCTGATGCAGGCCTTCGGTCGCGGTCTCGTCGTCGAGCCTTACCTCGCCAACGTCGTCCTCGCCGGCGGGATCCTAAGGCGGCTGGCGAATCACCGTCAGCGAGAGGCCTGGCTCGTCCCGCTGATCGGCGGCGAGCTGCAGACTGCGCTGGCGTTCGTCGAGCCGCAGGCACGCTACGAACTTGCCGACGTCGCCACGGAGGCGCGTCCCGACGGCACTGGCTGGCGCCTTTCGGGCACCAAGGGCGTCGTCCTGAACGGCGGCAATGCGGAGCTGCTGATCGTACCGGCGCGGACGGACGGCGGCCGTCGCGACGCCGACGGCATCACGCTATTCGCCGTCGACGCCGCCGCGGAGGGCGTCGCGGTGCGCCGTTACCCGACCGTGGACGGCGCGCAGGCTGCCGAGATCGTCCTTGACGACGTCCACGCAGAGGCCGATGCCGTGCTGGGCGACGCCGGACGCGGCCACGACGCGCTCGAGGCGGCCGTCGAGGATGCCACGCTCGCGGTCTGCGCCGAGGCCGTCGGCATCATGCAGACACTGACCGAGAAGACCGTCGCCTACTCCAAATCGAGGATCCAGTTCGGCGTACCGATCGGGAGTTTCCAGGCGCTGCAGCACCGCATGGTCGACATGCTCACGGCCTGCGAACAGAGTTACTCGCTGCTGCTCTGGGCGACGTCGAAGCACGCCGGTGGCGGCGATTCCCGCCGTGCCGTCAGCTCGATGAAGTACCAGGTCGGCACCGCCGGACGGCAGGTGGGCCAGGAAGCGGTGCAGATCCACGGCGCGATGGGCGTGACCTGGGAGCTCGACGTCGCACACTATTTCAAGCGGCTCACGGCGATCGGCCAGATCTTCGGCAACGCCGACTGGCATCTCGACCGCGTCGCGGCCTGAGCGCGGTGCCGACGGGACTCCCGGGCATGTTCCCCGACAGCGTGGTTGCATTCTACGCCGCGCACCAGGGCTTGCTCTGGCTCACGACGACGATGCTGGACCTCGGCGGCACCGTGATCCTGTACCGCCTGTTCGGTAAAGCCGGGTTGCAGGTGGCGATCGCGACCGCGATCATCCTCGCGAACCTGCAGGGGCCGAAACTCACGGTCATCTTCGGCTTCGAGACCAGCCTCGGTGTCATCTTCTATTCCAGCATCTTCTTCGCCACCGACGTGCTCTCGGAGAACTACGGCAAGGCCGAGGCCAACAAGGCCGTCTGGATGGGTTTCGCGGTCAGCGTCATCGTCCTCGTGATGCTGAGCGCCGCGTTGCTGTATCTGCCGAGCGACAAACCGGGTTCGGCCGAATTCTCCGCGTCGATACAGGATGCCTTCTCGACGATCGTCAATTACACGCCGCGCTTCGTCGCGGGCTCGCTGCTTGCCTACATCGCCAGCCAGAGCTTCGATGTCTGGGCATTCCACAAGATCCGCTCGATCACCGGAACGCGCTGGCTGTGGCTGCGCAACAACCTGTCGACGATGACGTCGCAAGTCATCGACACCGCGATCTATACACTGGTCGTCTGGGCGGACATCCTGGGCTACCGGCGGGCGCTCGCGCTCGGCTTCGCAAAGTACGGCTTCAAGTTCGCGATCGCGCTCATCGACACGGCGTTCATCTACTGGGCCCGGCGCTCGTTCCTGCGCCGGCACCCGGCGGACGCCGGGGCCGCCTGATAGAATCCGGGAATCACTCATGCGGCAGCGGGCGATTGAAACCATCGGGCGTCATAACCATCACGACGGATTTCGGCCATAAGGGTCCCTTCGCCGCGGTGATGAAAGGCGTGATCCTGGACCGCTTCCCGGCGGCCCGGATCGTCGACCTGATCCACGAGATCCCGCCGCAATGGCCTCCCGAGGCAGGCTTCTGGGTCAACCTCTGCTACGGATACTTCCCGCGCGGCACGGTGCACCTGGCAATCGTCGATCCCGGCGTCGGCACCGGCCGCGACATCCTGATCGTCGAGCACGACGGGCACTGGTTCATGGCGCCGGACAACGGCTTGCTGGCGCGCATGCTGGACGCGGAGGACGGCGCGCGGGTCTTCAAGCTCGACGCCGGCGCGCCGGCGAGGCTCGGCATCGGCACACCCAGCGCAACTTTCCACGGCCGCGACATCTTCGCTCCCGTCGCCGCAGAGCTCGCGGCGGGCCGGACCACGTCGGCGAAGCTGGGGACGCCGAGCCACGAATGGGTCCCGGCCTGGATCGACGAGCCCGAGGTGGCGTCCGGTCGTATCGCAGGCGTCGTCGTCACGATCGACACGTTCGGCAACCTGATCAGCAATATCGCGGGCCGTTTGCTGGACGGATTCGACGAGCCGGTGGTTCAGATCGCCGGCCACACGTTCCCGATCCTGACGACGTACGGTCGTGCGCGGCCCGGCGACTACCTGGCGCTCGTCAATTCCTTCGGCATGCTGGAGGTCGCGCGCGCGGAGGGCAATGCGGCGGAAGGTCTAGGCGCCGAGCGCGGCGCGCCGGTCATCGTGACGAAGCCGTCTCCGGTTTAGCGGCCTGACCTTGTAACTTCAGCTCGGCGCTTTCGATCTTCGCCCAGGAGTCGCGCAGCGTGACGATTCGATTGATAACGGGAGCCGTTGCCGCATGTTCCTGCGCGTCGGCGCAGAAATAGCCCAGACGCTCGAACTGCACCGCCTCGCCCGGCGCGAGGGCGCGCAGTGAAGGCTCGAGCTTCGCCCGGGTCTCGTCGCAAGAATGCCGGTTGTACACCGACATGAAATCTTCAACCGCATTCGGATCGGCAACCGTGAACAGTCGGTCGTACAGGCGCACGGTCGCGTCGACGGCGTGTTCTGACGAGACCCAGTGTATCGTGCCCTTGACCTTGCGTTCGCCTCCGCTCGTGCCGCTGCGCGTGTCCGGATCGTAGCTGCAGTACAGCTCCACGACCTCGCCCGCATCGTTCTTCCTGAAATCGTCGCAGCGTATGATGTAGCCGAACCGTAGCCGGACTTCGCCACCCGGTTTCAGGCGGAAGAACTTGCGCGGTGCCTGCTCGAGGAAATCGTCTCGCTCTATCCAGAGTTCGCGCGAGAACGGCAGCTCACGCGTGCCGAGCTCCGGGCGGTTCGGGTGGTTCAGCGCCTCCATCGTCTCGACCCGGTCTTGCGGATAGTTCGTCAACACGACTTTGACGGGGTTCAGCACTGCCATGCGCCGCTCGGCGGATCGATCGAGCTGCTCCCGGACGCAGTTTTCGAGCACGCCCATCTCGATGAGCTTATCCTTCTTTGTCACGCCGCCGCGCCGCACGAACTCGCGCAGCGCATCGGCCGGGTACCCGCGCCGGCGCATGCCCGCGATGGTCGGCATGCGCGGATCGTCCCAGCCCGAGACCACGCCGTTCTCGACCATCGCGTTCAGCTTGCGCTTGCTGGTGATCGTGTAGGCGAGATTGAGGCGCGAGAATTCGATCTGCCGCGGCCGGTGCGCCGGTTTGAGCCGATCGAGAAACCAGTCGTACAGCGGCCGGTGATCCTCGAACTCGAGCGTGCACAAGGAATGCGTGATGTGTTCGTACGCATCCGACATCGTATGTGCGAAATCGTACATCGGGTAGATGCACCACTTGTCGCCGGTGCGCTGGTGCGGGACGTGGCGGATACGATACAGCGCCGGATCGCGGAGATTCATGTTCGGCGATGCCATGTCGATTTTCGCACGCAATACGTGCTCGCCGTCGGCAAACTCGCCGGCACGCATGCGCCGGAACAGGTCCAGGTTCTCTTCGACGGGGCGATCCCGCCACGGGCTGTTCCTGCCAGGTTCGGTCAGCGTACCCCGATATGCCCGGATCTCGTCCGCGCTCAGGTTATCGACGTAGGCCACGCCGAGCTCGATCAGCCGTTCCGCCGCCTCGTAAATCCGGTCGAAATAGTCGGACGCATGGGTCAGCCGGTCACCCCAGTCGAAGCCGAGCCAGTGCACGTCGCGTTCGATGGCACGGACGTATTCCTCCCGCTCCTTGCCGGGATTGGTGTCGTCGAGACGCAGGAACGTCCTGCCGTCGTTCTCCTCGCCCACGCCGAAATTGAGGCATATCGACATGACGTGGCCGACGTGCAGATAGCCGTTCGGCTCCGGCGGGAAGCGGGTCACGATCTCGTGGTGCTTGCCGGACTCCAGATCGTCGTAAATGATCTGACGGATGAAGTCCCGGGGCTGTGTATCGCTCATACGGTCAATCGGAGCTGTGAGTAGTGCGCTATTTTACGCACGTTGTCCTGCCATGCGGCAACCGGACGCTGCCCGGGAAGGTTTACGGGCCCGAGTTTTCTGTACAATAGCGCGCCTTGCGGGATGCCTTTGTATCAGTAATCACCGGAACGAGCGATGCCGACCATTACCCTGCCTGACGGCTCCGGCCGGCAATACGACGCAGCCGTCACCGGCGCCGACATCGCGGCGAGCATCGGCAAGGGCCTGGCGCGTGCCGCCGTCGCGGTGCGTGTCGACGGCCAGCTTCGCGACCTGACTCGCGCCATCGAGACCGATGCCGACGTCGAGATCGTGACCCGCGATTCGGACGACGGCCTCGAGCTGCTGCGTCACGATGCGGCACACGTGCTCGCCGAGGCCGTCAAGGAATTGTGGCCGGCCACGCAGGTGACGATCGGACCGGCAATAGAAAACGGCTTCTACTACGACTTCGCCCGCGACGAACCCTTCACCGAGGACGATCTCGTCCGTTATCGAGACGCGCATGAAGGAGATCGTCGACCGGGACGAGCCGATCTCCCGCGAGGTCTGGGAGCGTGACGCCGCCGTCGAATTCTTTCGCGGCATCGGCGAGGCATACAAGGCCGAGATCATCGCAGACATCCCGGCCGGCGAGACGATCACGCCTGTACCGGCAGGGTGAATTCATCGATCTGTGCCGCGGCCCGCATTTGCCGTCGACCGGCAAGCTCGGCAAGGCCTTCAAGCTGACGCGGGTCTCGGGTGCGTACTGGCGGGGCGATTCGAATAACGAGATGCTGCAGCGCGTGTACGGTACCGCGTGGTCGAACGAAAAACAGCTGCGCGATTACCTGACGATGCTCGAGGAGGCCGAGAAGCGCGACCACCGGCGGCTCGGCAAGACCATGGACCTGTTCCATTTCCAGGAAGAGGCGCCCGGCGCCGTCTTCTGGCATCCGCGGGGCTGGACGCTGTTCCAGACCCTCATCGACTTCATGCGCCGCAGCCAGAATGCGGCAGGCTACCGGGAGATCAACACTCCGGAGCTGATGGACCGCTCTCTGTGGCAGGCTTCCGGGCACCTGCAGACCTTCGGCGACAACATGTTCACAACCGAGACGCGTCGACGGCAAGCATCTACGCGATCAAGCCGATGAACTGCCCCGGTCACGTGCAGGTGTTCAAGCAGGGAATCAAGAGCTATCGCGATCTGCCGCTGCGATTGGCGGAATTCGGCAAGGTGTCACCGCTACGAACCGTCCGGAGCACTGCATGGCATGATGCGCGTGCGCGCTTTCACGCAGGACGACGCGCACATCTTCTGCACGCCGGAGCAGATCACCGCCGAGTCTCTCGCCGTCTGCGATCTGATCCTCGGCATCTACCGGAGTTTCGGTTTCGAGGACGTGCGCATCAAGTTCGCGGATCGTCCCGCCGTGCGCGTCGGCGACGATACGGTCTGGGATCAGGCCGAACAGGCCCTGAAGCAGGCGCTGGAAGTCGCCGGCCTGGACTACTCCTACAACCCGGGCGAAGGCGCCTTCTACGGACCGAAGCTCGAGTTCGTACTGCGCGACGCGATCGGCCGTGACTGGCAATGCGGCACGCTGCAGGTCGACCTCAATATGCCGGGAAGGCTGGATGCCACGTACATCGGTGAGGATGGCGCCAAGCATTTCCCGGTCATGCTGCACCGTGCGATCTTCGGATCCCTGGAGCGCTTCATCGGAATCCTGATCGAGCATCATGCAGGCAACCTGCCGTTGTGGCTGGCGCCGGTGCAGGTCAAGGTGCTGACGATCACTTCCGATGCCGACGACTACGCAGAGGAAGTGCTGCGCCGCCTCCGGGCCGCCGGGCTGCGTGCCGAGAGCGATACCCGCAACGAGAAGATCTCCTACAAAGTGCGCGAGCACAGCGTCGAGAAGATCCCGGTACTGTTCGCGGTCGGCCAGCGTGAAGTCGAGGGCGGCAATGTCGCCGTGCGGCGGCTGGGTTCCAAAGAGCAGCCGGTATTGCCGCTCGACGAAGCCATCGCCCTGCTGGCCGACGAAGGCGCCGGACCTACGCCTGCAAGCTGATCCCGGCACTGCCCTGTCGCCGTAAACCGGGCGACTTTCTTCGGTCCCGACCGCGAGAGCGGTGAATGTGATGCGCAAGGCAATTCGACTGTGCGCCGTGTCACAGATTCGAAAATAAGCCGCCCGCCCTTGTCCGCTCGGACGAAACGCGAGGATATACTTTCGCAACGCAAGGAGAGCACAGGCCATTCAACATAACAATCTGGAGAGGTCCGGGTGTCGCTGGAACATTTCAAAACTCAAGTGTTGCTGCTGCACAGTGAACAGAGCACCCTGGACAGACTGAGTACCGGATTCAACGATCGCTACACGGTCCACTGCGCAACGAGCGGCAGCGAGGCGCTGAACACACTCGGCGAGACCCAGATCGACATCATCGTCACGGCGCAGGATTTGCCGGGCATGAGTGGACTGGAAGCGCTGCGCGAAGCGAAGAAGCGTTCGCCCGAAACAATCGGCATCCTGCTCGCCGGTAATGACGACGAAGATCTCGAAGCACTGGTCGGCGACAAGGAAGTCTTCCAGATCGTGCGGGGCAGCGTGACGCCGGACTCGCTCAAGAGCCTCATCGACAGCGTGACGCGCCAGGCCCGGCTGCTGGCACTTGCCGAGTCGGCGAACGACACGACGGCGAACCTCGACGAGTCCATGGGCGAACATATCGTCATGGAGACGTCGGAGAACGGTTCCACGATCATTTCCGACGGCACGGGACGCATGCCGCGGCTCGACCCGAAGAAGATTGCTGCCGCAGTTAACATCGGGGCACGATCCGTCGACGTACTCGTACTGACCAGGGACGACGAATTCCTGGCGACGGTGAAGGAGTCGGCGCGCGGACTGCACAACGTCATCTATGCCAATACCGTGAGCCAGGCGGACGACGCCGTGCGCAAACACAAGATCGGCGTTGCCGTCATCGATGCGGCCATGGTCGGCTCGAACGTCGAAGACCTGACCTTGCATCTGCGGTCGGGGTCGTCTCGCCTGGTCTCCATCGTCGCCGGCCGTCGCGACGACGGCGAGATGCTGATGGACCTCATCAATCGCGGCAAGGTCTACCGCTTTCTCCTCAAGCCCGTGTCGCCGGGCCGTTCGCGGCTCGCGATCGAAGCCTCGGTCAGGCATCACCTCGAGGCGCCCGACAGCGCATTCCAGAAGGCGGGGAAAGTCGCACCCATGCCGCTCGAGAAGTTCGATCTCGTGCCGGAGATCAAGGCCGATCCGGGTCCGGCGGCGAAATTCCGCAACCAGCCGGCACCGAAAGAATCGCCCGCGCCGGCGGCCGCAGAAAAACCGAAACCGTCCGGCAAGGAAGAGTCCAGGCCGGCGCCCGTCGCGAAACCGCCGAAGGTACACAAGCACAAGCCCCGCAAAGAGAAGGCCAGCGCCGTCAGGGAGAAACCAAAGGCCGTCGAACCCAAAAGGCCGGAACCCGCCGCGCGCAAACCGGACGCACCGAAGCCGAAATCGCCGGGCATCGTCGCAAAACGCGACCAGGCCCTGTCGCATCTCGACGACCGTCTCGGCGACGCGTTCGGCGTTGGCGACACGAGCTTTACCGAGACCGTCACGGGGCTGGTGCGGTCCGTCAGCAAAACCCTCTCGCGCCGCAAGAAGGCACCCGACTCTTCCGAACCAGCCCCGCGGCCGAAAGTCGAGCCTGCGCCGGCTCCCAGGGTGCAACGCGCGCCGCTCCCGAAGGTCGAACCCGCGCCGCTCCCCAGGGTCGAGCCCTCCCCGGCGGTCAGCATCGAACCCGTGCCCGAACGGCCGTCTGCGGCGGCATCCGGCGGATCGCTCATCCGCAAGCCCATGCTGCTCGGTACGGGCCTGGTCGCGATCCTGGCGGTCGTCGGCGTCTCGTACTGGCTCTTCGGCGGGTCCGGCAGCGCCGTCGACACGGCGCCGGAGGTAGCGAACAAGCCGCCGCCTTCGAAGGTCTCCATCACCGAGGCGGAACCGGTGCTCGAAGACGCCGAATCGGCGCAGCAGCCGGCCGAGGAGCCTGTGGACCTCGGACCCGACGTCGACGCCCTGCTCGATGCACCGCGCCGCGCCGCCCTGGCCGGCAGGATCTATGCTCCCGAAGGCGACAACGCCATCGAGCTCTACATGCAGGCCCGCAAGACCCTTCCGGACAACGCCACGGTCGAATCCGAATTCGCCGACACGATCGACAAGGCACTCAGCATGGTCGAGAGTGCCTTGCTCGAACAGCGCTTCGACGACGCGGAGCTTGCTCTGCGGCAGGTGGCCCTCGTGGATCCGGACAACACGCGCCTGCCGTTTCTCAATGCACAGCTCACACAGACGCGTCTGCGCGCATCCCTCGAGAGCGCACGGGCGGCGATTCGCGAGACCCGTTTCGAGGATGCGAAGACGGCCCTGGACGGGGCGCGCGAACTCGCCGGCGGCGACACCGATGAGATCCGGTCGGTCTCCGACGAACTCGTCAAGGCCTTGAGCCAGCAACGCGTCGGCGATCTGCTCGCGCGAGCGACCGCACGCCTCGAGGAAGGCAAGCTCGTCGCGCCGTCCAACGACAACGCTCGTTACTACTTCGAGGCCGCGCTCTCGAACGACCCCGGCAACGCCACGGCCCGGCAGGGCCTGATCGCCGTCGCGAGCAAGCTCGTGCTGCACGCGCGCGCCCAGATCGACGCCGGCAATCTCGACGCAGCCGACGGCCTGCTGGCCGATGCCCGCCAGCTCGACCCGGCCAGCGGCGAACTCGACGCCACCAGCGGCGCCCTGCAGGACGCCCGCCAGCGCCAGGAACAGGAACGCATCGCGGCTCGCAAGGCACAGGTCGAACGCGAGGCGGCGGAACGTGAGGCCGCGGAGCGCCAGGCCGCGGAACAGGCAGCCGCCGAAAAGGCTGCCGCCAAGGCACGGGCCGCCGATCTGGCTGCCGCCGAACTCGCGGCAGCCCGCCGCGCCGCGGCCGCCCGAACCGCACAACAGGGCGCCACCACGCTGCCGGCTTCGTCGCCGGCGGTAAGGTCTGCGGCAAGTCAGGCATCGACGCCGGCTGCACCGTCCCAGAGCACGACGGCCCGGCCCACCGAGATCTCACAGCGCAGCGACACGCCGCCCGTCGAAGCGACCCCCGCCGATACCTCGTCTGCCGCGTCGGAACCCGCCCCGACGCCGGAATCGATGGCTCGCAACGACGCGACGGAGCCGGCCTCGCAATTCGCGGCGATCCCGCCCGGGACTCCGGCCCGAACAGCGCCCCCGCAGCAGCAGGCGGCGGAGCCGCAGCCGTCAGACAACCCCGTCTCGCTCAGCACCCTGAAGCGCACCCGGTACGTCGCGCCGAAATACCCCTACTCCGCGGAGCGCCGCGGGATCTCGGGCTGGGTGGATCTGGTGTTCACGGTGGATATCGACGGCACGGTGCGTGACATCGTCGTCCGCAATGCCGACCCGGCCGACGTCTTCGACAATGCCGCTATCAGCGCCTTGGAAGACTGGGAATTCGAACCCGTACTCGAGAATGGCGTCGCGATCCAGAAGCGGGCCGCCGTGCGTATGTTGTTCACGGTGGAATAGACCCACCGCCGCTCCACCCCGGAACGGATTGCTCCACACTGGACTAATTCGTCGGCTGAAGCTACCGTTTACCCGTCAGCCAACTCCGGGGGGAGCGGCGCTTGGACCTGCAACAGTCGACCGGCGACGACAAGCCGGCACGCAAAATACAACAGCGCAGTGCCTTGACACAGCAGAAGCTGCTCGATGCCGCCATCGAGGCATTTTCGGAAAACGGCTTCAGGGGCACCTCCACCCGCGAAATTGCCGACCGGGCCGGCGTCCACCATCCGCTGATCACCTACCACTTCAGGAACAAGGATCGCCTCTGGCGTGCGTCCGTCGACAGCATCTTTCGGGAATTCAGTGCGAAGCTGGTCGCGACCATCAGCGAGGTGGCAGGATTGGATCCGAAGGCGCGGGCGGCTGCCCTCATCCGCTGCTACGTGAATCATTCCAGCCGCCATCCTGCTTTGCACAAAGTCATACTGCAGGAATCGAGCGCGCCCAGTGACCGGCTCGACTGGCTCATCGAGACGTACCTCCGGCCCATGTATGACTCCTGGGTCCAGTCGCTGGTCGAACTTCAGGACACCGGCGTGGCGCCGCAGGGCAATCCGGCCTTGTTGTACAACATGATTCGGGTGTCCGCCGGAGGATTGCTGGCCCTGAAACTGGAGGTCAAGGGCACGACCGGCATCGATCTCGACGACGACCGGCATATCGACGAACTCGCGGACATCATCATCCGCGTGTTTCTTCCGAACGAGCCTCCCCGATAGTCCGACCGCGGCTCAGGTAGCCCTGCATCTCGGCAACGATGGACAGCGCGATCGGGCCGGGCCCGCGACCGCCGAGATCGAGCCCCGCGGGACCCCGCAGCCGCCTGCCGAGGTCTCCGGCCTCGGCACCGAGCTCTGCGAGCAGGCGCGCGCGGCGGGCCGGCGGTCCCAGCAAGCCCACGTATCCGACATCGGTGCCGGCGAGTTGCCGCAGGTAGCTGCGATCACTCACGAGGTGGTGGCTCATGACGATGGCGAGGTCGAACGACGCCAGGTCGAGCGTTTCGGCCAGGGCATCGGCGGGTATACAGAGCGCCGCCACGGCGCCCGCGAAATCGCCGTTATCGACGTATGCGGGCCGGTGATCCGCGACGGTACACCGCCAGCCGAGTTGCGCGGCGAAACGCACCAGTGGCTCCGCATCCGGTCCGGCGCCGAGGACCAGCAGCCTCGGCGGCGGAGACAGGACCGCGAGCAGCACCAGCGCTTGTGCCCGTCCGGACCGGATACGGGTCGTGACCGATCTGCCGGCCGCAAGCGCCTGGCGTGCCGGTCCGGTCAGCTCCGCGAGCAGCCCGTCCGGGATACCGAAGTTAGCGACGCCCTCGTCGTCGACGATACAGGCGGCACCGGGCGTCGCGGTGCCCGCTTCCGCATCGATGACGGTCGCGGCGACGACGGGACGCGTGCCGTCCAGGGCCTCCGCGATCCCGGCGAACGGTGCATACTCGCGCTCCGGTCGCACCGCCTGCAGGAATACCCGGATCATGCCGTCGCAACCGACCCCCATTCCCCAGAGCTCGTCGTCGCGGGCGAGGTCGTAGGTGACGGTCTGCGGCGTTCCGGATTCGAGCACGACTCGTGCCCTGGCCGCGAGGTCACCCTCGAGGCAACCACCGGACAGCATGCCCCGGAATACGCCGTTGGCATCGATGAGAAGATGCGCGCCGGATTTGCTGTAGGTCGAGCCGCGGGTCTCGAACACGGTGGCGAGCACCAGCGGCTCGCCGCGCGCCCGGCGGGCCGAGAAGAAGTCCAGTAAGGCCGACGGCGTCACGGCCAACTCGTCAGGGTATATCGGTATGCCATAGCGATCTCGGGTACACCGGCTGCGGCACTTGAAATGCGGCCGCCCGGCGCCCACATCGGATCTCCGGGAAATCAAGGAGACTGATTATGACTCATACCGCCACGCGGCCCATAGCCGTAAGCGACGCCGATTTCGACACCACGGTCCTGAAATCGGACACGCCCGTACTCGTCGATTTCTGGGCCGAATGGTGTGGCCCCTGCCGGGCGCTCGGACCGGTCATCGAGGCGCTGTCCGGGGATTACGACGGTCGCGTGAAGATCGCCAAGGTGGACGTGGACAGGAACCAGCACGTCGCGATGCAGTACGGCATCCGATCCATCCCGACAGTCCTGCTGTTCGACAAGGGTCGGGTCGTGGACAGCTTTATCGGCGTACGGCCCAAAGCCGCCTACGCTGCTTCGCTGGACCGCGCGCTGGACGCAGGCGCGTAGTCCCGCCGCGGGCAGTCACTCGCCCGCCCGTGTTGCATACAGGTACAGCATTTCCATCGCGATGTGTGCCGCGGCCAGCGCCGTAATCTCACCGACATCGTAGGCCGGCGCGACCTCGACGACGTCCATGCCGACGACGTTGATGCCGCGCAGGGCGCGCAGGATCGCCATCGCCTGGAAGCTGCTCAGCCCGCCACAGACGGGAGTCCCGGTCCCCGGTGCGAAACTCGGATCGAGGCAGTCGATATCGAAAGTCAGGTAGACGGGTCGGCCGCCCGTGACATCGCGGACCCGTTCGGCGACAGCGCTCGCGCCGTGCGCATGTACCCAGGTCGCATCGATGACGTTGAACCCCATAGTGTCCGCGTTCGTCGTCCTGATGCCGATCTGTACCGACCGGGCTGGATCGACGAGCCGCTCCTTCGCCGCGTAGTGGAACATCGTGCCGTGGTCGACACGCCCGCCTTCGTCAGGCCAGGTATCGCTGTGCGCATCGAAGTGCACGAGTGAGAGGGCATCGCCGTGCTCTCCCGCATGCGCCTTGAGCAGCGGGTAGGAGATGAAATGATCCCCGCCCAGCGACAGCAGCCCGGCTCCGCTGCCGATGATGGACGCGGCATGGGTCGCTATCGTCCCCGCGACCGTCTCCGGCCGGCCGTGGTCGAACAGGCAATCCCCGTAATCGATGACCGCCAGCCGGTCGAAGGGATCGAACTCCATCCCGTAAGGCTTCTCCCACGCCATGATCGTCGAAGCGGCCCGGATGGCGCGCGGGCCGAAGCGCGCGCCCGGCCGGTTCGTCGTCGCCGTATCGAGCGGCACGCCGGCGACGACGACGTCCGCACCGTCGAGATCGCGCGTGTACTTGCGGCGCATGAAGGAGGTCGCACCGCCGTAGGTCGGTTCGGGCGTCGTCCCGTACAGGCTGTCGCGCAAGAAGGCATTGTCGTTGCCGAATTTATGCATCGATGGCTGCGCGCGTGAGATCCAGGCACTTCCAGGCCTTCTCGATCAACTCGTCGGCCTCGGCATGCGAGAGGACGAACGGCGGCGCCACCACGATCGTGTCGCCCACCGCGCGCATGACCAGCCCGTTGTCGACGAGGATGTCCCGGCAGATCGTGCCGACGCCCTGCTTCTCGTCGAAGCGCTCGAGCGGATCCCTGGATTTCACGAGTTCGAGTGCGCCGATCAGTCCGAGCATTCGCGTCTCGGCCACCAGCGGGTGGTCTGCGAGCTTGCGCCAGCGTTCCTGCAGATAGGGTCCGATGTCGTCGCGGACCCGCTCGATGAGCTTCTCCCGCTTCAGGATCTCCAGGTTCGCGATGGCGACGGCGCAGGCGGCGGGATGCCCCGAATACGTGTAGCCGTGGAAGAATTCACCGCCCTTGTCGATCAGCACGTCGGCCACGCGGTCCGATACCATGACACCGCCCAGCGGCAGGTAGCCCGACGTGACTCCCTTTGCGAACGGCATGAAGTCCGGCCGGGTACCGTAGTAGTCGGCGCCGAACCATGCGCCCAGGCGCCCGAAGCCGGTAATCACCTCGTCGGAAATCAGCAGGATCCCGCGTTCGTCGCAGATCCGTTGCACCTCCGGCCAGTAGGTCGCCGGCGGAATGATGACGCCCCCTGCGCCCTGCACGGGCTCGCCGATGAAAGCCGCGACCTTGTCCGCGCCGAGCTCGTCGATCTTGTCCTCGAGCGCCCGGGCGGTCGCGATACCGAACTCGTCCGGCGCGAGACTGCGATCGCTGCCGAACCAGTACGGCTGGTCTATGTGCACGATGCCCGGGATCGGCAGCCCGCTCTGCGCATGCATCGCCTTCATACCGCCGAGACTCGCGGCCGCAACCGTCGAGCCGTGGTAGGCGTTCTTGCGGCTGATGATGGTGTGCCGTTGCGGCTGCTCCATCAGGTCCCAGTAGCGCCGGACCATGCGCACGACCGTGTCGTTGGCCTCGGATCCCGAGCCGGCGAAGAACACATGGTTGAACTGCGACTGGCTGACCTCGCGCAACATTGCCGCGAGTTCGATCGCGGGTGGATGTGCGCACTGGAAGAAATTGTTGTAGTACGGCAGCTCGTGCATCTGCCGCGTGCAAGCATCGATCAGTTCTTCGCGGCCGTATCCGGAGTTGACGCACCACAAGCCCGACATGCCGTCCAGTATCTTGTTGCCGTTCGAATCGAATATGTACACGCCGTCGGCGTGCGTGATGATCCGCGAGCGCTTCTCGTGCAGCGCCTTGTGATCCGTAAAAGGATGCAGATGATGTTTCCGGTCCAGCTCCTGCAGGTCCGGGCCGCTGCGTTTCTCGACTGCCGCCATACGATCCCCCGTCAAACGTTGAACATCAGGATTTCACGTTCCCATGGCGTGATGATTTCCTGAAACTCCCTGTATTCGCCGTCTTTCAGCGCACAATACAGGTTGACGAAACTGTCGCCGAGCATGCCGCGCATGGCGTCACTCGTCCGCAAAGCCTCGATTGCGGTATAGAGGTGGCGGTGCAGGCTGAACTCCATGCCGTACGCGCTGCCTTCGATCGGCGCCGAGGGCGTCAGCCCTTCGATCATGCCAAGGTACCCACAGGCAAGCGTCGCAGCAAGGGCGAGATAGGGATTAACATCCGAGCCTCCGACGCGGTTCTCGATGCGCCGGTTCGCGGCGTCTGCATCGGGCACCCTGAGCCCTACGGTACGGTTGTCGACCGCCCAGGCGAGATTGACCGGCGAATCCCAGGGATCCAGGAATCGCCGGTACGAATTCACATAGGGCGCGAAGATCACCATCGCCTCCGGGATGTATTTCTGAAGTCCCGCGATGAAACCGTAGAAGAGCTCGCTCGCCTCGCCGCTCGCCTTCGAGAAGATGTTGTTGCCGTCCGTATCGACGATGCTCTGATGGATGTGCAGGGCGCTGCCCGCCTCCTTCGCCATCGGCTTGGCCAGGAACGTGGCGTGCATCTCGTGTTCGATCGCCGCCTCGCGCACCGTGCGCTTGAACAAGAACACCTGGTCGGCGAGGTCCACCGCATTGCCGTGGAGAAAATTGATCTCGAACTGCGCGGGTCCCATCTCCTGCGAAAGCGTGTCGATGCGGATGCCCTGCACCTCGCAGTAGGCATAGAGATCATTGATGAACGGATCGAAGTCGTTCATCGTATCGATGCTGTACGGCTGCCTCCCCCCCGGCGTCCAGCCGAGCCGGCCCTCGGGCGGTTCGGCCTCCTCGTTGGGATCGGAATAGGCGCTCAGCAGGTAGAACTCCACTTCCGGTGCCACGACGGGTTTCCAGTCGCGTGCGTCGAACTTCGCCAGCACGTTGCGCAGGACGCCGCGAGGCGACACGTCGACAGGCGTTCCGTCGCGCCGGAAGCAGTCGAGGAAAACCGACGCCGCCGGATCGCTCGCCCACGGCACGGGCCGCAGGGTATCCGGATCCGGTGCCAGCAGCATGTCCCGGTCCTCGACGTTGTTCGGGTCTTTGATGTAGTCGCCCGAGACCGTCTGCGAGAAGATGGCTTCCGGCATCTTCATCGGCCCCGACCCGAACTTGTCGGCCGGCACCACCTTGCCGCGCGCCGAACCCGCCATGTCGGGGACGAAGGCCTCGACGTCTTCGATCTTTCTTTCCTTCAGCCACGGCTGAAATACGTCGTCCTTACTCACAATTCACCTGTCGTTGTGCCGCATACTCCCTGCATGCATCGCCAAAAGCCCCGAAAATAGCCATCGAGAACGGATTCTCCGTCACCCTCCACTCCGGGTGCCATTGCAGGCCCAGCGCGAATCCGGGCACGCTGTCCACCCGATAGGCCTCGATCAGTCCGTCGTCCGCGACCGCCTCGACCGTGACACCCTCCGCGAGTCTTGCGACTCCCTGCGAATGCAGCGAATTCACCATGACGCTCGACGTGCCCGCGAGCTTCTCGAGGATTCCGCCGGCGACGAGGTTCACCGGGTGCACCGGCGCATACTGCACGTCGAGCGGCTGGTCCGGCTTTTCGCGGTGATCGTGATAGCCGGCCACCTCGTGCACCTTCTGATGCAGCGTGCCGCCCAGCGCGACATTCAGCTCCTGGAAGCCGCGGCATACGGCCAGCAGCGGCACGCCGGACTCCATCGCGCGCCGCGCGAGCGGCAGCGTCACCGCGTCCCGATGCCGATCGTGCAGCGTGCCGGGGGTGCTCGGCTCGCCACGGTAGTGATGCGGCTCGACGTTGGACGGGCTGCCGGTCAGGAGGACACCGTCGATCTCGGCGAGGACATCGTCGACCGCCAGGTGCTCGGCCAATACGGGAATGACGAAAGGCAACGCGCCGGCGCCGTCGATCAGGGCCTTCAGGTACTTCTCACCCACTGCGTGGAACGGGTGCGGCTCGATGATCTTGCGGTCCGCCGGTACTCCAATTACCGGTCTCCGATGCATATGGGGACGAACCCCGGTACTCCCTGATTTATCCGCTGTCAGCCAGCATACGTGAGCCGCCGTGAGGGTGGAAGGGCGTTCCACAATCCTCGACAGGGGCCGGCGGTGGGGATGGCCGCGGAGGCGGCCGCCCCGCCGCCGGACCGTGCGACTAACCGCGGAGGTGCTCGTCCGGGCGGCGACCGAAGAAGCGCAGGATGCCGACGAGCAGCACCGCGCCGACGATCATGCCGACCCACGGCGGCATCCCGAATCCGCAGGGTATGGTGCCGACAAGGACGGCGACTGCGCCGACGATCAGCGCATACGGCATCTGCGTGCGCACATGTTCGATGTGATCGCATCCGCTCGCGATCGAGGACAATACGGTGGTATCCGATATGGGCGAACAATGGTCGCCCCAGACGGCACCGGCGAGTACACAGGAGATCGACGAGTACAGTACGTGCATCTCCTCCTCACCCGTATATCCGTGCACGGTCAGTACCGCCCAGGTCAACGGGATCACGAGCGGCACGAGTATGCCCATCGTGCCCCAGCTCGTGCCGGTCGCGAACGACGTCACGGCCGCGAGCACGAAGACGACGGCCGGCACCAGGCTCACCGGCAGCGTCTCGCCGAGTACCGAGATCAGGTAACCCTTCGCATTCATGTCCTGCGTGACCGCGGACATGGACCAGGCCAGCACCAGCACGATCATGCCGAACAGCGTCGCGCGCGCGCCGCCGTACCAGGCATCCACGGTCTCGTGCGCGCTCAGGATGCGCTGTCCGATCGACATCCCCGCCGCCACGATGGCGCTGACGAAGGACGACCACATCATCGCCTTGTACGGATCGGAGGAACCGATGATGTCGCGGATGGTGTCCCCCTCGCCGGTGACGTACATGCTCACGCCGAGTCCGCCGATCAACACGAAGATCGGCACGAAGGCATTGATCGCACGCAGCGGGATGCCGTGTTTCGGCTCCAGCGTGTCGGCATCCATCGCCGGCAACGCGCCGGCGGAGCGGGACTGCACCCGGCCTTCCCGCGCCCTCCGCTCGGCCTTGTACATGGGCCCCAGGTCGCGGTCCATCACGGCGACCGCCAGCACGAAAACCACGGCGAGAATGGGATAGAAGCTGTACGGGATCGTGTGCAGGAACACGGCGTACGCCTGGCCCGAGAGGTCGTCGATGTCGGCCATGGCCTCACCGATGAGGCTGACCTGGTAACCGATCCACGTCGTGATCAGCGCGACGCAGACGACGGGGGCGGCCGTGGAGTCGACGATGTAGGCGAGCTTCTCCCTCGAGATCTTCAGGTGATCCGTGATCGGCCGGGCGGTGTTGCCGACGACGAGCGTATTCGCATAGTCGTCGAAAAAGATCATGAGGCCCATGAGCCATACCGCGACCTGGCCGCCGACGGCGGTCTTTGCGCGGCTGACGACCACGCGCACGATGCTGCCCATGCCGCCGTTGCGGGTGATGATGCCCACCATGCCGCCGATCATCATCGTGAACAGGATGACTGCGGCATGATCTGCGTCGGCCATGGAGCCGGCAATGAACACGGCGAAGACGTCGAGGAGTCCCTTGAGCGCCCCCGACAGGCTGAATCCCTGCAATACCGTCGCGCCGAGCCACAGGCCGAGGACGAGTGCGGGTACGACATTGCGGGCGAGCAGTGCGACCAGGATCGCAAGGAATGCCGGCATCAGTGACACCCAGCCCGGCAGGATGCGCAACGGTGCACTGGCCGTTTCGCCGGCGCTTGCCACTTCGATCGTTACGGATCCGGGATGTTCGACCAGGACCTCGTCGAATTCGGCGCGCCCCGTCTCGTCCGCCTTCGCATGGTGCACGCTTTCGCCCACACTCAGAGCCACGTCCGCACCGGGCGCTGCACCTCTGACGACGATCTCTGCCGGTACGGAGGTGAGCCCTATCTTCGGCGTCTCGATATCGACGGCGCGTGCCGCGGGGGACCAGGCGATAACAGCGAGGACGGTCGTAATGACGAGGGAGTACAGGCTGCGTTTATTGATGTTCTTGTTCCATGCGCTTGTGTTCCCGGAATACTAGCACGCTGTACAATGGCGCAGCCATGGCACGAGATAACAAGAATCCATTGAGCGCCGAGCTGCGGAGCCTGCTGAAGCGTTTTCCCGATACCGTCACGATGGAACTGCTCGTGCCGGATATCCTCGGAATCCTCAGGGGCAAGCGGATCCGCCGTTCGAGTTTCGAGAAAGCCTGCACCGAACCGTTCTGGTTCTGTGCAGGCACGGTCGTGATGGGTGCGCTCGGCGACGTCCTCCCGGGCATGCTCGGCGACGGCGACGGCGATCCGGACGTACCCTGTCGCCTCGTCCCCGGCAGCATAGCGCCGGTGCCCTGGGCCCGAAGGCAGACCGCGCAGGCGCTGTTCCGCCTGTTCGACGCGGACGACAGGCCGTTCTTCGCGGATCCTCGCGCGGTACTCGAGCGCGCGCTCGCGCCGCTCCGCAAAATGGGTCTGACGGCCGTGATGGCGACGGAACTCGAGTTCTACCTGCTGGATGCGAAGGCTAACAAGCCACGGCCGAAGGCGCCGCCGGTACCCGGCCTCGGCCGTCCCCAACCCGGTCCGCAGGTCTATCACCCGGACGACCTGTGGCAGGTCGAGCAGTTCCTCGACGAGATCTATGAATTCTGTGACGCGCAGGGGATCCCCGCCGACACCGCGACGTCCGAGTTCGGTCCCGCGCAGTTCGAGATCAACCTGTTGCACGTCGACGATCCGATCCTGGCCTGCGATCACGCCGTAATGCTGAAGCGCATCGTGAAAACCGTGGCGGCACGGCACGGCTTCGTCGCCTGCTTCATGGCAAAACCGTTCGCCGAAAATTCCGGCAGCGGCCTGCACATCCACATGAGCCTCCTCGACCGGCAGGGTCGGAATTATTTCTCGCAGGACAAGGAGAGCCTGGCCAGTCCGCCGTTCTCGGCACGCCTGCGTCACGCCGTCGGGGGACTGCTGAAGACGATGCCCGAAGCAACCGCCATCTTCGCGCCGAATGCAAACTCCTATCGCCGGCTGCTGCCGGAGTATTTCGCTCCCGTGGAACCGAACTGGGGCGTCAATCACCGCGCCGTGGCCATCCGTATCCCGCAGTCGGACGCGGGCAATTTGCGATTCGAGCACCGCGTCGCGGGTGCCGATGCCAATCCCTATCTGGTCACCGCCGCGGTCGTGGCGGGCGTGCACCACGGAATCAAGAGCAAGTGCGACCCGGGACGGATGATCGCGGAAGGCGAACTCGTCAACCTGAAGACGAAGATTCCCGACCGCTGGGAAGCGGCACTGGACAAGTTCTCGCGGAGCCGGGTCCTGCCGCAATACCTCGGCGAAGACTATTGCCGGCTGTACCTGGCGCACCGGCGCGCCGAATCCCGTAATTTCCACAACGCCGTCAGCACCAAGGATTTCGACTGGTACCTGCGGGCCGTGTGAACCGCCGGAATCAATCGTGCTCCGCGGCGCGGGCAAGATCGCCCTCGATCGAGCGGGACGCGCGATAGAAATGCCACGCTGCCCACGGCAACAGTACGCTGCTCACGGCAAGCAGGCTGTAACGCAGGGAGTCGGCACCGGCGAACGGCGCAAGCAGGTCACTCGAAATCCCCGTTACCCAGGGCCCCAGCGCGAGGCCGATGATATTGATCACCAGGATGAGGAGCGACGAGGCGACGGCACGCATGCGCAGGGATACGAGACTCTGCGTCTGGGCGAAGACCGGCGCGAGATAGAAGCTGGAGGTCATGGTCGGGATGACGGCCAGAAAAACGCACAGGCCGGCAGAAGGCGCGAGGAACATCGCCGCATAGAGAACGGTCGTCGCGAGCGCCACGGATACGATGAATACCAGCGAACGGCGGTGACCGCGGCTTCCGATTCGATCGCAGAAGACTCCGCCCATGTAGAAGCCGAGGCCACCGGCCAGGCCATAGATCGGCCCCAGCCACGAACCGGCGATGGCGACATCGATCTCGAAGCTGCGGTGCAAGAAGCTCGGCAGCCAGGACACGATCGAATAACCGACGAATGAACTCAGGCCGGCACCGAGCGCCATGTGCAGGAACGATCGCCGCGCAAGGAGAAACCGCAGCACGACCGACACGGCCGGACGGGCACCGCTGTCGCTGCGGGCTTCGGACTCGCCGCGCGCGGGCTCGCGAAGGGTGAAACGCAGCAGGAGCGCGATGACCAGCCCCGGTAAACCCACGAGGAAGAATGCCTCACGCCAGCCGACGTTTTGCACGATCCAGCCGCCGCCCAGGTACGCGAGCATGATCCCGGCCGAGATGCCCAGTGTGTAGAAGCCCATTGCCGCCGAACGCCGCTCCGGCGGATACAGGTCCGCGATGATGGAGTGACTCGGCGGGTTGCTGCCCGCTTCACCGATACCGACGCCGACCCGGGCGAGCGCGAGTTGCCAGACGCCCGCCGCCACCCCGCACAGGACGGTCATCGCGCTCCATACCGCGACGGCCAGTGCGATCAGGTTGCGCCTGTTCACGCGATCCGCGAGGCGTGCGAGCGGCACGCCCATTGCAACGTAGAACAGGGCGAATGCCGGGCCGGCGAGGAAGCCGAGCACGGCGTCGCCGACCCGGAATTCGTCGCGGATCGCCGGTAACAGGATCGACAGGATCGTCCGATCGATGAAATTGAACATGTAAGCGACCGTGAGCAGCACCAGCGCGTAGCGGCGGCCTGCCGCGGACGGCAACGCGATGCTAGTCGGCACGTCCGGCGACGCTGGCCGGCGCGACGCTCGCGGCGTCCGGCCGGCGCGGATCCGATGCTCCCTCGAACAGGCCGTTCTCGATCGCGACGGTCTGCAGGCTCGTCTCCAGGGACGGCACGAGCCTGACGTTGTGACCCCGCGCCTGCAGCAGCCGGACCGTGTCCGGGCTGTACCCGTCCTCCAGTAACAACTGGTCCGGCCACCACTGGTGGTGCATGCGGGGGCGGCTCTCCGCGGCCGCGATGTTCATGTGGTGGTCGACGACGTTGACGATCATCTGCAGCACGGTGGTGATGATCCGGGACCCGCCGGGACTACCGGTCGCGAACCACGGTTTACCGTTTGCGAACACGATAACGGGCGTCATCGAACTCAGCGGCCGCTTGCCGGCCTCGATCGCGTTGGCCTGGCCGCCGAGCAGACCGTAGGCGTTCGGGACACCGGGCTTGGAAACGAAGTCGTCCATCTCGTCGTTGAGCAGGAACCCGGCGCCCGGCACCGAGATTCCGGAGCCGTAGCCCAGGTTCAGCGTATAGGTGTTCGATACGACGTTGCCGTCGACGTCCACGATCGAGAAATGCGTGGTCTCCATGCTCTCGTGCGGCGGCGGCTTGCCCGGCAGCACGTCCGATGAACGCCGCGCCTTCTTCATGTCGATCGTCTTCGCGAGCTGCGCCGCGTAGTCCTTGCTGGTCAGCCAGTCGACGGGCACCTCGTAGAAGGCCGGATCGCCGAGATACTTGCTGCGATCCGCGTACGCCAGGCGCATCGCTTCGGTGAGCACATGCACCTCGTCGGCGCTACCCTCCCCGAATTCCCCGAGCGGGAAATGCTCGAGAATGTTGAGCATCTGGATGACGTGCACGCCACCCGAGCTCGGCGGCGGCATCGCCACGATCTCATAGCCGCGATACTTGCCGCGCACCGGTTCTCGCAGCACGGGCTGATAACCGGCGAGTGAGGCCTTGTCGATCAGGCCGTCCCCCGTCTCCATCTCGGCGACGATCCTGTCCGCGATCTCGCCGCGATAGAAGGCATCCGCTCCGTCGTCCGCGATGACCTGCAGGGTGTGGGCGAGATCCGTCTGCACGAGCCGTTCGCCGGCCACGTAAGGTACGCCGCCGGGCTTGTAGAAATAGGTGCAGCTCGCTTTCTGACGGCACAGCCTGTCGCGGCTGGATGCGAATTTGGTCTCCTGGTCGAAACTGACGACGAAGCCGTCGCGAGCCAGCGCGATGGCCGGCTGCAGCAGCTTGCTCCAGGGCAGCCGACCGAATTTCTCGTGGGCGAGATAGAGACCGGCCACGGTCCCGGGTACGCCGCTCGACTTGTGGCTGTTGAGCGCGCGGTCCCGATCGGCCTTGCCGGCCGCGTCCAGGAACATGTCGCGGGTGGCCTGCTTCGGTGCCATCTCGCGGTAGTCGATGGCCGTGCTCGTATCCGAAGCCGCATCGTAGACGAGCATGAATCCGCCTCCGCCGATGTTGCCCGCTCGGGGCAGCGTGACGGCGAGCGCGAACCCGACGGCGACTGCCGCGTCGACCGCGTTGCCGCCATCGGCCAGGATGCGGGCGCCGACCCGCGCCGCGGTCTCGTCCTGCGCCGCCACCATGCCGGTCCGGCTGTAGGCGGGAAAATGTATGGCACTGTCGTCCGGCGGCGGCGAACCCGCTGCCTGGACGAGGACGCAGGACGTCAGGAGAACGGCGACCAGTACGGCCCGAAAATGCATGAAGTTCCGGCTCCGGTTACGGCAGAGTGGACTTCAGTATGAAGAAGATCACGATCGCAAGGAAGGCACCGGCAGGAATCGTGATGATCCAGGAGATGATGATGCGGCTCACGACGCGGAGGTCGATCGCCTCGATGCCCCGGGCGGCGCCGACGCCGAGCACCGCGCCGACCAGCGTGTGCGTCGTCGAGATCGGCAGCCCCGTCCCGGACGCAATGACGATCGTCGACGCCGCGGCGATCTCCGCGGCGAATCCGCGGCTCGGAGTGAGCTGGGTGATCTTCTGTCCGACCGTGAAGATCACGTGCCGGCCGAAAGTGGCCAGCCCGATCACGATGCCGGCGCCACCGAGCACGAGTACCCAGACCGGTACCGCGGACCTGGCCGACACGACGCCCGATTGCGCGACGCCGACTACCGCGGCCAGCGGCCCGATGGCATTGGCGACGTCGTTGGAGCCGTGCGCAAACGCCATGCCGCAGGCCGTCACTACCATCAGCACGCCGAACACGCGCTCGACCGTGTAGAAATGCTGCTTCTTCTCCAGCTTCGGGTCCGGCTTGATGCGCCGGATGACGATGGCACCGACGATCGCGATTCCGAGCGCGATCACGATCGCCAGCATGTAGCTCTCGCCGGTGCCGATCGTCAGGCCGACGTGCGAGAGACCCTTCAGGATCGTCACCAGGGTGATCGTGAATGCGGCAAGGAACATGTAGACCGGAACGTAGCGCTTGGCTTTCTCCAGCGGGTCGTCCTGCCGCAAGATCAGCCACAGGACGCTGCTGTAGATCAGGTAGGCAATGAATCCGGCAAGGATCGGCGAGATGATCCAGGACAGGACGATCGTCCCGACCTGGTTCCAGTGCACGGCATTGAAACCGATGCCGACCGCGGCAAAGCCGACGAGCGCGCCGACGATCGAATGCGTCGTCGACACCGGCCAACCCTTTCTGGACGACAGCAGCAGCCAGATCGCCGCAGCCAGGAGCGAGGCGAGCATGCCGTAGATCATGAGCTCCGGCGAGTCGGCGAGCAGCTCCGAATCCACGATGCCTGTGCGTATCGTCGAGGTGACGGCTCCGCCGGCAAGCACGGCGCCCAGGAACTCGAAGATCGACGCAACGACGATCGCCTGCCGGATCGTCAGCGCCTTCGAGCCGACCGAGGTCGCCATCGCGTTCGCTACGTCGTTCGCGCCGATGCCCCAGGCCATGAAGCCGCCGAACAATGCGGCGAGCACGACGTAGACGATCTCTGCATCCATGAATCTGTCCCCAGGGGGCCCTTCTAAGGGCCGATTTCGTTATTGTTGTTCGTCAGTGCGAGAGCAGCAGTTCGAGTCGGCGGCCGACGCGTTCTGCCATGTCGGCGATCTCTCCGATGAGGTTGATGACCTGGTACATGAACACGGCATCGACGGGGTTGAGCTTGTCCTCGATCTTGAACAGCGATGCGCGCAGGGCGGCCTGCCTTTCGTCCGTGTCGGTCTCGATCCGGTCCAGCTCCTCGATCAGGCCGGAGACGAGATCGACTTCGGCACCGCGGAAGCCGGCGGTGAACAACTCGTCGAGTTCACGCACACTCTTGCGGGCCTGTTTCGCCGCGTCGATGTTGCGATCGAC
The DNA here is from genome assembly GCA_963777675.1 of uncultured Gammaproteobacteria bacterium. GTDB lineage: Bacteria > Pseudomonadota > Gammaproteobacteria > Steroidobacterales > Woeseiaceae > UBA1847. Next base: position 195,321 of record CAVZRD010000011.1, read on the forward strand.
GAATTCGAGGAATTCCTCGGCGATCGTATCGGGGATCTTCATCTTGCGCCCGAGGACCAGGCCCGACACGTCCTTCGCCCTGTTGGCGATCTTGTCCTGCACGAGCAGCAATTCGAGAATGTCTTCGCGTGGTACCGGCATGAACAGGCTCTTCGGCAGGTGCAGGCGGATCTCCTTTTTCAGTTCGTCCGCCTCGTGTTCCAGCGCTTCGATCTCCGCACGCACCTCGGCGGCCTTCTTCCACTTGCCATCGATCGCAGCGGAGAGGAAGTCGTGCAGCTGCTTCGCGCAGCGATACACGATGTCGATATGCCGCTCGAGCGGCATCACCGGTGACGAGCCTAGGATATTCGCCAGCACGTTGCTCATTGCGGACTCCTGAACTGCGCAGGCCACCTCCGGATGCGGCGGCTCAGCGAAGTGGCGACGATGGTATCACAGCATTATCGACGGTCCATTCGGGATGCCCGAAAGCCGCGTTTTGACCGCGCGTGACCGGCCGTGGCAAGCTTCGACAGCCGCCCGGGAATAGCACGAAAACACGCAACAAAGCGTGCATTGGAGATCGTATATGGCCTACTGGCTGATGAAGTCCGAGCCGGATGCCTACAGCATCGACGACCTGATGAGGGACGGACGCACGGCCTGGGACGGCATCCGCAACTATCAGGCGCGCAACATGATGCGCGACGACATGCGCATCGGCGACGAGATCCTGTTCTACCATTCGAGCTGTGCCGAGCCCGCAGTCGTCGGCGTCGCGCGCGTCGCGAGCGAACCCTATCCGGACCCGACGCAATTTGATCGGAAGTCGAAGTATTTCGATCCGAAGAGCAGCAGGGACGAGCCGCGCTGGGTCCTCGTCGATATCGAATTCGTTCGCAAGCTCGAGCGCCCGCTATTGTTGGCCGAGCTTAAGGAACGCACCGACCTGGAGGGTATGACCCTGCTCAGGCGGGGCAACCGGCTATCGATCATGCCGGTCGAAACTGAGCACTGGCGGCGCATCCACGGCCTGATTGGCCTGGCTCGCGGCTGAAGCCGCTCCTACGGATTCGATGCCGGCTTCCGTGGTGGACCGGCGTCCGTAGGAGCGGCTTCAGCCGCGAGCCAGCGTGCGCAGCCGCTCGAAGAGTTCCGGTGCGCGTTCGAGTGCGAGCATGAGGACGAGATCGCCGGGCTGCGCCCAGTCGAGTGCCGCCTCGAAGGAATCGATCTCGCGTTCGCGGTGCTCGACCTGGTCGGCGCGCGCGCCGTTCGCGAGGAGCTCGTCGCGGATGACGGCGTAGACCTCTCCGGGGCCGCGGCCGCGGCGGTACTTCGGGAGTTCGGAAACCCAGACCCGATCGAGTCCCGATTCCCAGGCGCCGCGCGCGAGTTCGCGGATGAGCTCGTCGGGGCGGTCGCCGGCCTGGCCGAAGCACAGGGCCCTGCGCGCCGCGGGCAGCCGCGACGCGGTGTCGAGCAGGGCGCGCAATGCGCGCGGATTGTGCGCGAAATCGACGAGCACCGTGGCGCCGGCGACGTCGTAGACATTGCCCCGGCCTGGATTGCCGGCGATCTCCATCGTCGTCAGGCCGGCGCGGATCGTCTCCGGTCCGACGCCCAGGCTCCAGGTCAGCGCGGCAGCGGCGAGCGCGTTCGCGATGTTGTGGCGCGCGGCACCGCCGATGGTGATCGGCACCTCGGCGTCGCGGCAGATCGGTATCCTGCTCGAGCCGTCAACAAGGAGCAGCGTATCGCCCTCGAGCACGAACGCGACGCCGCCGGAATGCGTGTGCGCCGTCACGAGCGCGTTGTCCTCGTCCAGCGAGAACCAGACGATCTCGCCCGCGTAGCCGCGCGCCCGGCTGACCAGTCTCGGATCGTCCGCGTTCAGAACCAGCTTGCCGGTTACCGCAACGGCACGGCTGACGATCCACTTGCAGTGCAGCAATTCGTCTAGGTTGCGCGATCCGAAATCGCCCAGGTGATCCCGTGCGACGTTGGTGATCAGCGCAGCGTCCGCCCGGGCGACACCGAGTCCGCGGCGCAGCAGCCCGCCGCGCGCGCTCTCGAGGATCGCACAATCGACCGCGCGATCGCGCAGGACGATACGGGCGCCTCCGGGCCCCGACCAGTCGTCGCGATCGACGATGCGGTCGTCGACCGCGATGTAGTCGGTCGAGCTCATGCCGACACCGTGCCATGCACCGCGAGCGATATGGGCGGCGAGGCGTACGGTCGTGGTCTTGCCGTTGGTGCCCGTCACGACTGCGACCGGCACGTCGGCGAAGGTATCCCAGTCCGGCGTCGACACAGCGGGCAGCGCCCGCGCCGGATACGTGCGCGACCGGCGTCCCATGCCCAGCGATACCTCGTCGTCGTCCCACAGCAGCGTGACCCCGCGCGTGGCGGCCGCCGCCTGCAGCGCGATGAGCGCGGGATTGGCTTCCTCGGCCAGCGACCGGCGCAGGTCCTCGAGGGCCGCCTCGAGATCGGGTACGTCTTCGCCGGCCAGTTCGGCCAGGGTCGCGGACGCTGCCCACTCGTTGGCCGCGACGGCCGTGTACAGCGCGTCGATCGGCGCCGTGAAGCCGACACTGACGCCGCCTTGCAGGGGCAGGGACTCGTATCGGCACGCCCCGGCCCAGCCCAGGCCGGCCGTGACGCGTCGGGCGTGTCGTTCCCAGATTGCCGCGAGGCGCGTCGCGTCGCTCGCCATGCAGGCGACGTCGACGATTGTTCCCGGCGCGTCGAACAGGAGATTCGGCCCGGTCAACCGGCGTGCGTCGAGCAACTCGATGGATACGGCCACGCGGGATCCGGGGCGACGGCTAGTCGGCATCCTCGCGGGCTATCCGCACGCCGCGCTCGTCGCTGATGATCTCGACGCTTTCGTCGAACCGAAAACCCTCGGTGTCCGGCAGCTCGACGACGACCGGTTTCGGCGTGACGGCGTCTTCGGGCCGGGCCCCGGCCTTGAAGTAGATGATTTGCTTCCAGCACCGCTTGACGTTGTCGCCGAGCACCAGCACGAGATCGCCCGGCTGAGCGATCTCGAGCGCACGCGACGTCGCCTCCTGCTCGTCGGGGATCACTTCGATCGCCGCGGCCGCGATCCCGGCTGCGAGCAACGAGTCCTTCAGCATCACGGCGACTTCGTCGCGGCCGCGGCCCCGCCGGTTGTCATCGCAGCGGCAGATGTAATGATCGAAATGCCCGGCGGCCACGCCCGCGATTTCGCGGATGTCCTCGTCGCGCCGATCGCCGGGCGCCGCCAGCACGACGATGCGCCGGCCGTCGATCTCGAAGCGGTCGGCCAGGGCGCAGATCGCCTTGACCGCCGAGGGATTGTGGCGCGTAGTCGAGTATGACCTTGAACGGGTGCTCGTCGTAGATGTTCATGCGGCCGGGCGCCTGGAAGTAGGTCGAATCGAAGGTCCGCAGCCCGTGCCGGATGTCTTCGATGCTGATGTCGAGGTTGTAGGCCAGCGCCGCGGCGAACATCGCGTTCTGGACGTTGTGCATGGCACGCCCTTCGACCGTGGCCGGGATCAGGTGGGTCCATAACAGCGGTGTATGCGCCTCGCCATCGTAGATCGTAATCATGTGGCCGTTGATCGCCTGCTCCAGAACGAAGGCCTCGCCGCCGGCCTGGATGTGCTTCTTCACCAGCGTATGCGACGGATTCATCGTCACGTAGCAGAGCCGCCTGGCCTCGGTGTAGTCCGCCATCTGCAGGCACAGGGGGTCGTCGGCATTCAGCACCGCCGCGTCCGTTGCGACCTCGATCGGCACCCGCTTGACCTCGGCGAGCTGCTCGAGCGTGTCGATGCCGCGCAGCCCGAGGTGGTCGCCCGAGACATTGAGGCATGCCGCGACGTTGCAGCGGCGGTAGCCCAGCCCGCTGCGCAGGAGGCCGCCGCGGGCCGTCTCCATGACGGCGGCGTCCACCAACGGGTCGCGCAGGATCATCTGCGCCGACTTGGGCCCGGTCATGTCGCCGGCAACGGTGAGCTTGCCGTCGATGTATAAGCCGTCCGTCGACGTCATGCCGACCGCGTAGCCGCTCAACTTCAGGATGTGGGCGAGCATGCGCGAGGTCGTCGTCTTGCCGTTCGTGCCGGTGATCGCGGCGATCGGGATGTGCGCCGGCGTGTCCTTCGGGAACAACATGTCGATGACCGGCCCGGCGACGTCCCGCGGCTTGCCCTCGCTCGGCGCGACGTGCATGCGGAACCCGGGCCCGGCATTCACTTCGCAGATCGCGCCGCCCGTCTCGCGATAGGACACGGCGATGTCGCGGGTCAGGAAATCGACGCCGCCGATATCCAGGCCGACGGCCTGGATGGCACGGATCGCCATGTCGCGGTTGTCGGGATGGATGATGTCCGTGACGTCGATGGCGGTGCCGCCGGTCGACAGATTGGCGGTCGTTCGCAGATACACGACCTCGCCTTCGGCCGGCACGCTCTGCTCGTCGTAGCCGATCTTGGCAAGCAGGCGTTCCGCCTGGTGATCGAATTCCAGCCGTGTCAGGACCTTCTCGTGGCCGACGCCGCGCCGGGGATCCTGGTTCACGATGTCGACGAGCTGGGCGATCGTGTGCTTGCCGTCGCCCACCACGTGGCCCGGCTCGCGCTTCGCTGCCGCGACGAGCTGGCCATTGACGACCAGCAGGCGATGATCGAAACCCTCGATGTAGCTCTCCACGATCACGGTGCGACCGTGTTCGCGCGCCTTCGTAAACGCGACGTCCACTTCCTCGGGCGTCTTCAGATTCGTCGAGACGCCCCGGCCGTGGTTGCCCGAGAGCGGCTTTATGACCACCGGGAAGCCGATGCGCTGTGCCGCGCGGACGGCCTCCTCCGAGTTGCGCACGAGGAGCTGCTGGGGCACCGGCAGGCCGAGATCGCGCAGGATTCCGTTGGTCTCTTCCTTGTCGCCCGCGAGATCCACGGCGATGTTGCTGGTATTGCCCGTCGTGGTCGCCTGGATCCGCTTCTGATGGCGGCCGTGGCCGAATTGAACGAGGCTGAACCGATTCAGCCGTTGCCAGGGGATATCCCGGGCCTCTGCCGCCTTGACCAGTGCGGCGGTGCTCGGGCCCAGCGCGCGGGATTGCGCGTAACGGATGAATCGATCGCGCTCGGACTCGAAGTCCCAGTCGTCGCCCGGCGCCTCGTCCGACCGGAGCTCGGCCGGCAGCAAACTCTGGATGAGTTGCAGGGCGAGCGCGCTCGCCTCCAGCCCGACGGCCTCGTCCCGGTATTCGAACACCATGTCGTAGCAACCAGGCTGGCCGTCGACCGACCGCGTCTTGCCGAAGGTCACGGGTGAACCGGCGACGTTCTGGAGTTCGATGGCGACGTGTTCCATGACGTGTCCGAGCCAGGTCCCTTCATTCTCGGTCAGTCGCCTGACGAAGCCGCCCGGCTCGTTGTAGGAGCAACCGTGTTCGCGCAGGCCCGGCAGATGCTCGAGCAACGGATCGACGAACGCGTCGCCCAGCCTGCCGGTCGGCCAGTCCTCCAGTTTCCCGAGCTCGAGCACGTGGCGGATGACTCTGAAATGCGCGTAGAGGTTCGGCCCGACATAGACATTGGTACTTGTTATTTTCACTGGCGTGGTCCTGTTTCGCGGCCTACCCGGGCTCTGCCACCCGGGTCGCCGTCGAGAAGCGGCCGCCGGCGATCAGGATGTGCAGCTTGACGCCGATGAGGCTGACGGGTTCGCCGCGACGCGCGCGGTCCATGGAAGAATAGCTCAGTTCCCGCGGGTCGATGACGGTGATGCCGCCGCTGCCGACTACGTCCACCTCGTCGTCCGGGCGTATGAAGGCCGCCGTGTCCTCGTCGAGGCCGAGCCCGACCGCGAACGGATTGTATGCGAGTGCGGTGAGCAGTCGGCCGAGGCGGTCCCGCTGCCGGAAGTGCTGGTCGATGATGAACTTGTTGGTGAGGCCGAGGCCCGGCGCCATCGTGACCATGTCCGGCGTCGGTGTGCTGCCCTCGAGTCCGCCGGCGATCATGTGCTCGGGCATGAACGCGGCGCCGGCCGAGGTGCCGGCGACGTGCATGCCCGCCGCATTGCGGCGCCGGATCAGCTGGGCCACGGCCGTGCCGCCCAGCGTCGTCGAGAGCCGCAACTGATTGCCGCCGGTCAGGAACACGCCGTCGCACTTTTCGATGTACTCGACCGACTCGCCGGACTCGCAGTCGCTGCGCGTATCGAACGGCAACACGGCTGCGTGCCGGATGCCCAGTTTGCGGAACAGCTTCTCGTAGTTGCGCCCGGTATCCGCCAGCTCCGACGCGGTCGGGACGATGCCGATGCGGGCGTTCTTGCCGCCGCAGATGTCGACGAACCGGTCCAGGATCTCCGGATTGTGGAACTTTTCCTCGGCGCCGCCGATCGGGATGATGTAGCCGCGCTGGCGGTGACGCTCGCTATTGGATGGGCTCATGGGATTCGGGGCACTTCCCGCCGCGAAAAAGGCCGGTATTGTACACGACGAAACACGTAAACTCTGTCCGTACAAGCCGCCCCGACAGAACCCGTGACCGACGAATCTCCCCTCGGCAGACAGGTCGACTATCCCGACCGTTATGCTCCGGAACTCCTCCATGCGATCCCGCGCGACGAGAGCCGGAAGGCCCTGCGCCTCGACGCCGGGCTGCCGTTCACCGGTGTCGACATCCTCAACGCCTGGGAACTGACCTGGCTGGGCCCGCTCGGGGCGCCGCGTTGCGCGGTCGCGGAGATCCGTATCCCGGCCGCCTCGCCCCGACTCATCGAGTCGAAGTCCCTGAAGCTCTACCTCAATTCCTTCGCGATGACCGCGTACGCGGGCGCCGACGAGGTTGGCGAGACCATCGGCGGAGACCTTTCGCGGGCGGCCGGTGACGAGGTCCGGGTCGCGTTGCGGCAATACCCCGGGCCCGGCGTCCCGGCCGCGGCGGAGCTGCCGGGCGATTCGCTCGATTCGCCGGCGACCCGCTGCGAGGCGACAGGGGTCGACGCTTCGGTGCTGACGGCCGACGCCGGCGACGTCGTCTCCGAGTCATTGCACTCGCACGTGCTGCGCAGCCTCTGCCCGATCACCGGTCAGCCCGACACGGGCAGTGTGCTGGTCACCTATCACGGCCCGCGCATCGACCGCGGCGGGCTGCTGCGCTACATCGTCTCGTATCGCCAACACAAGGCATTCCATGAAGCCTGCGTCGAGCGGATGTTCGTCGACCTGTTGCGCCGTTGCGCACCCGGGCACCTGACCGTCTACGCGCGCTACCTGCGCCGCGGGGGCATCGACATCAATCCGTTTCGCTCCAATTTCGAAACGGAAGCACCGAACCTGCGGCTTGCGCGGCAGTGACCGGTCGCGCTGGCAAGCAGCGCTGCTACAGACACGGATCGGGCGCACTCGTAGGAGCGGCGCTCGTCGCCGCGACCTTCGTCAGGCGCGGTCCGGCGGGTTCGACTCGATGTCGTCGGATTCGAGGTCGTGGCCCCAGCCGCGTTTGGCCTCAAGGTAGCGCCGGTTGGCGTCGGTCACGCCGCAGACGTGCTTGACCGGCGTGATGCCGGCCAGACCGGCCGCCTCGAGGTCACGCAGTTTCTTCGGGTTGTTGGTCAGGAGCCGGAAGGGCCCTGCTCCGCGAAAATATTTCAGCAACGCTGCCGCGTCGCTGAAGTCCCGGGAGTCGTCCGGCAGACCGAGCGACCGGTTCGCCTGGTAGGTATCCTCGCCGCTGTCCTGCAGCAGGTACGTGGCGGCCTTGGCCCAGAGCCCGATGCCGCGGCCTTCGTGACCGGACATGTAGACCAGGATGCCGCCCTGCCCGTCGGCGTCGATACGCTCGACAGCCGCCCGGAACTGCGGGCCGCACTCACAGCGCCCGGACCCGAACACGTCGCCCGTCAGGCAGCTCGAATGCACGCGCACCAGCGGATTCGTCCAGCGGGCGGGATCGCCAAGCAGCAACACGCTGTTGACGGCCATGGACGACGCCAGCGTCGCGAAGGACCGCTGGGCATTCTGTGCCCGCAGGTCATCGGCGATATCCTCGATCTTCGACAACTCCGTGTTGCGGACACAGGCATACCAGAGTACGTCGTACCGGGCGCCGCAGATGTCGAGCGGCAGGGAGATGGGACCGAGGATGCTGATTGTGGCGCCGCGGACCGGGCCGTCGCTCTGCAGCCGGTTGCCATCACGATCGATGCGCACGAGATGGCCCGCCGCCGAAAGCCGTTCCCGGATGCCGGGATCGAGATAGGTAAACATGGGGCGCCATTATGACGGATTCGCGGCTGATTTTGTCCACGGAGACGCCCGGGCAGGCTCGCAAAATTGCGCCCGTTCTGGTCAAATCCATTCTTCGCCATTCTCCCGGGAAACCATGGTACAGAACAAGGAACAGGCTCCGACCGTTTTCATCGTCGACGACGACCCGGCTATCCGGTTTGCCATGCAAGCGCTGATGGACTCCGTGCATATCCCGCACGAGATCTTCGGATCGGGTGACGAATTTCTCGAGAATGTCGCCGAGGGCCGTGCCGGTTGTCTCGTGCTCGACATCCGGATGCCCGGGCTGGGCGGCCTCGAACTGCAGGAGGAGCTGCTGAAGCGAGGCAGTGCCCTGCCCATCATCTTCATTACGGGCCACGGGGACGTGCCGATGGCCGTGGAAGCCATGCAGAAAGGTGCAGTGGATTTCATCCAGAAGCCGTTCCGGGACCAGGAGCTGCTCGACCGTATCCGGCAGGCGCTCAAGACGGACCAGGAGCGCCGGCACGAACAGCAGCAACATGCGGAAGTGGCGGACCGCCTGGCGCGGCTCACCAACCGGGAGCGCGAGGTATTCGACCTCGTCGTCACCGGCAAGCCGAACAAGGTCATCGCCTACGAGCTGGGCGTCAGCCAGCGCACCGTCGAGATCCACCGCGCCCGCGTCATGGAGAAGATGCAGGCCCGCTCGCTGGCCGACCTCGTCAAGATGCACATGACCGCTTGACGAACGCCACACGGGACGGCGCAGGTGCGGCCAACTCCATGGTCCGCCCGAGCATTGTGGAACGCAGGCTGTAGGAGCGGCGCTTGTCGCCGCGACCGCGCGATTTCTAGGGCGGGTGTGAGAACGGCGGTGCTCGTCGTACTGGGCGCAGTCGATGCAGGTCAGTGCGTAGGGATGGGCGTACAGGCGCTCGATGTCGATCTCCGTACCGCATTCGACGCAGATGCCGAATTCGCCGCCGTCCATGCGTCTGAGCGCCGCCGAGATCTTGGCTATCTCCGTACGCGCCTCGTTGCCCAGCGCGTCGACCACCTCGCTGTCTTCGAGTTGCTTGGCCCGCTCCTTCGAGTCGGCCTCGTAGCCGCGCCGAAGATTCGCGGTAATGCGCTCGAGCCGCACGCCGAGTTCCGTCTTCTTTTGCTCCAGGCGCCGCCGCAACTCATCGTAGGCAGGCATACGGATACCCCTCCCCTCCCCGCTGGTAGCCCATCTAAGCGCACGGCGCGCGGCGCCAAAATCAGTACATCCACTTAGAACCTGGTCATTGTCGGCAGAACGCGTGTTGCCACATGCCTTTAACGGCGCGCTGAAATCCTGCGAATTGGCCGGACAGGACACTGGCGCGGTACGTAAAATCCACGATTAGCCGGGGATCAGGCCTGATGGACACTCACTCCAGATGAGAATAATCTCATTTTGTAGAGTAGGTAGCCTCATCAGCAGGTAACGGCATGGAAACGATCTCCCGTATTCTGGCCGTCGTCGACCCGACGGTCGAAGATCAGCCGGCAATGTACCGAGCGGCCTGGCTTGCCGGGAAGACCGGCGCCAGGCTCGAACTGCTGGTCTGTTATTACAACGAATATCTGAGCGGCGATCGGCTGTTCGATTCGCCCTCGCTGGAGAAGGCCCGCAAGGAGGTCATGACCAGCCAGGAGAAGCGGCTCGAGCAGCTGGCCGAGCCGTTGCGCAAGCGCGGAGTCGTCGTCACGACGAGCGCCGTCTGGGATCACCCGCTGCACGAGGGTGTCGTGCGGTACGCCGTCGCAAGCAAAGCCGACATCGTCTTCAAGGACACGCACCATCATTCGGCGGTCGCGCGAGCGCTGCTGACCAATACGGACTGGAACCTGATCCGCACCTGCCCGAAGCCGCTCTGGCTCGTCAAGCCCCGGGACATCGCCGAGAAGCCCGTCTTCGTCGCGGCGATCGATCCGCTGAACCAGCACGACAAGCCGGCGGCGCTGGACGACGAGATCCTGCAGATCAGCAAGCAGCTCGGGGAAAAGGTCGGCGGTGACGTGCACGCGTTCCATTCCTATGACCCGCGCATCGCGGTAGCCACGGCGACCGCAAATGCCTACATCCCCGTGTCGCTGCCGTTCGACGAGATCGAGAAGCAGATGCACGAGGACCACCAGAAGCGCTTCAACGAGATCACGTCCTTCCATGAGATCGACGACTCGAATGCGCATCTGGTCGCGGGCCTCACGCACGAGGAACTCCCGCTGCTCGCGGACAAACTCGAGGCGGATGTCGTGGTCATGGGTGCGGTGGCGAGGAATCGCTGGAAACGCCTGTTCATCGGCGCGACGGCGGAACGCACGCTCGAACATCTGCCCTGCGACCTGCTCATCGTGAAACCCGACTGGTTCCGCACGCCCGTCGAACTGACGACGCACGAAGCCGCCTGAGCCGCAGCGCCCGGAGGTCTCCTAGGGCAGGAAGCGCAGCGGGACGAACGCCGACGCGACGAGCACCTCGACGAGGCCGATCAGCCCCGTGACGGCCATCGTCGTCGTCCAGATCTTCAGCGTCTCCGTTTCCGTGAACCCGCTCATCTTGCAGACAACCCAGAAGCCGCTGTCGTTCATCCAGGAGATGAGCATCGATCCGAAGCCGATCGCGAGGAAGATGTAAACCGGGTGATACGGCAGCGCGAGGCCATCGATCACACCGAACATGATCGCGGACGTCGTGATCATCGCGACCGTGCTCGAACCTTGCGCCGTCTTCATCACGGCCGAGATGCCGAAACCGAGCAGCAACAGCACGGTCCCCGAGGCACTGCCGCCGACCTGTGCCTGGATCACGTCGCCGACGCCGGCATGGCGAATCATCGCGCCGAACGCCCCGCCTGCGGCGGTGATCAGGATGATGATTCCTGCCGACGCGATGGCCGGCTCGAGCGAGCCCATGGTCTTGCCGACCCCCTCGTGGCTCTGGCGCACCAGCACGAGGAGCGCGACGAGGGCCGAAACCAGCATGGCGACGTTGCGATCGCCGATGAAACCGAAGACCTGCAGCATGCCGGTATCGATCCCCACCCCGCCCGCGGCACGCGACGAGGCATCGATCGTGTCGGCCACGGTACTCGCGGCGATCATCAATACCGGCAAGACGATCGGCAGCAGAGACAGCCAGAACGGCGGCAACGCGTCGTCGGGGCGGCCCATCTGCTGTTCGAGATCCGCGATTTGCAGGTCCGGGGTCGGTCGCAACGGGATCGGGTAGCGGCTGCTCAGCCAGCGTGCGTAATAGTGCCCGACGAGGATGGCCGGCAGGATACTGAAGGCGATGCCGGCGATGATGGTCGAACCGAGATTGATGTGCAGACTGGAGGCCATGATGAGCGGCCCCGGCGTCGGTGCAACGAGCGCGTGCGTGAGGACTCCGCCGGCACAGATCGACATCACGTAGAACACGTATTGTCCGCCGGTCCGGACCCGGAACGCCTTGGCGAGCGGGATCAGCAGGTAGAACACGGTATCGAAGAATACCGGCATGGACAGGATATAGCCGCTGCCCAGCAGGGCCAGCGGCGCGCGCTCGACGCCGAGGAGCTTGAGGAAACGCCGCGTGATGACGTCCGCGGCGCCCGAATCCATCAGGCACTTGCCGATGATCGACGCCATCGCGATGACGACGCCGATATTCGCCACCATGTTGCCGAATTCGGTGACGGACAGCTGGATCGCGGTGGCGGCGTCCTGCGGGCCGCCCGGCCAGCCGACCGAGAGCAAGCCGACGATGAATGCGGCGACGATCAGTGCGAGGAAGGCATGGACCCGGAAGCTGATGATAGTGACGACGACGAACGCGACCCCGACGCACATCACCAACAACGGATAGAATTCGCCCATGCCGCCTCCTCGCCCGACCTTATCGCGCCGCGAACCGGTACACGGTCGTGGATGCGTACGTCTCGCCCGGCCTCAGTATCGTATCCGGAAAGCCCGGCCGGTTCGGGGAATCCGGGAAATGCTGCGTCTCCAGGCAGAAGCCGCCGCGGCGGCCGTAGCGGGCGCCGTGCTTGCCGGGTAAGCCGTGCAGGTGATTGCCGGTGTAGAACTGCACACCGGGCTCGGTCGTCAGTACTTCCAGCACGCGGCCGCTGCCCGGCTCGAAGACACGCGCCGCGAGCTCGACGCCCCCGCCCGACTTGCGCAGCACGAAATTGTGGTCATAGCCGTGCCCGAACGCGAGCTGCTGATCGGCGTCGTCCACACGCGCGCCGATCGCGGTCGGTGTCCGAAAATCGAAGGGCGTCCCGGTCACGTCGCGCAACTCTCCCGTCGGTATCAGCTTCGAATCGACCGGCGTGTAGGCGTCGGCCAGGAGCTCGAGTTCGTGCCCGAGGATGTCGCCTGCGCCGTGACCGGCGAGATTGAAGTACGCGTGGTTGCTGAGGTTGAGCGGCGTCGCGCGATCGGTCGTGGCGTCGTAGTCGATGCGCAGTTCGTCCTCGTCGGTGAGCGTGTAAGTCACGCGGATCGTGACATCGCCCGGGAAGCCCTGCTCGCCTTCGGGACTGACGTAGGTCAGGCGCACGGAGCGGCCGGCGGGGTCGGGCTTCATCGTCCACACGACCTTGTCGAATCCGCGGAAGCCGCCGTGCAGCGTGTTCGGGCCGTCGTTGGCAGGCAGGGAATATCGGTTGCCGTCCAATTCGAATCGCGCGCCGCCAATCCGGTTCGCATATCGGCCCACGATCGCACCCAGGTAGGCCTGGCCGCCGGCATAGGCATCGACCGAATCGTAGCCCAGCACGACATCGGCATAATCACCGTGCCGGTCGGGCGCAGTCAGCGATTGCACGACCGCACCATAGGCAAGGATCCGCACTTGCATGCCGTTGGCATTCGTCAGGCTGTGATCGGTCGCCGCCATCGTCGCCGCATCCCCCCACCGCGGATGCGGTTATCGGGCCGTTTTGAATTATTCTTGCCGGGCAGAGGGTAGGATTAAATATCAGCGGGCGCCACAATGAAAGCCTTCGCCTGTCCGAGACGCGACGAGCAGCCGTTGCGGACGGACGGATACACGATACGGGAGATCCCATGCACGATCACGAACAGCCTTTCAATCGCCGGGAATTCTGCGCACTGTCTCTCGCGGCGGGCGCCACGCTCGCGGTGTCCGGCGCGCGCGCCGCAGCGCTCGGCTCGATCACAGAGCATTACCCCGACCCGCGAGTGAAGGCGCTGGATCCGCGCTTCGGGGCGCTGGTCATCGGCAACACACCACTGATCCGCATCTCGACGGACAACCTGTGGGCCGAGGGCACGGCGTGGAACAGCGCAGGGAATTTCCTGGTATGGAGCGACATACCGGCCGACGCGCAGCGGCGCTGGCTCGCGGAAGACGGTCACGTCAGCACGTACCGCAAGCCCTCGGGCAAGAGCAACGGCAACACCTTCGACCGGGAGTGCCGCCAGGTCAGCTGCCAGCACTATTACCGACGCGTCATCCGCTACGAGCTCGACGGCAGCGAGACGGTGCTTGCCGACGCCTATAACGGCAAGCGACTCAGCGCTCCGAACGACGTCGTCGTGCATCCGGGCGACGGCTCGATCTGGTTCACCGATCCGGGCTACGGCCTCAACTGGTACGAGGGGCAAGCCGGCCAGGCCGAGCTCGCCGAAGCCGTGTACCGGGTCGATGCCTCCTCGGGCCGCATCACGCTGCTGACCGACGAGTGCGACAAGCCCAATGGCCTGTGCTTCTCACCCGATTACAGCAAGCTCTACGTCGCCGACTCCGGCAAGCCGCAGGACATCAAGGTCTGGGATGTCGACGGCGAGCGCCTCCGCAACGGCAAGCGCTTCACGTCGATGGAGCTGAAGGGCGTGGGCACCGGTGCCGCCGACGGAATCCGTGCGGATACGCAGGGCAACATCTGGGCCGGCGCCGGCTGGGTCGGGGAAGGCTATGACGGCGTCCACGTGTTCACGCCGGACGGCGAGCGCATCGGCCAGATCCTGCTGCCCGGAGATCTGCGCCAACCTGTGCTTCGGTGGCGCGCACGGCGACCGCCTGTTCATGGCCGCCAGCCAGTCGGTGTATGCGCTTTATGTGCGTGCGCAGGGTGCGCACATCGCCTGACGGCCTACAGGTCGACCCAGACGGCGCCGCCTTCGCTGGAGGCCACCGCCGCTTCGACGAACGCCACGCCCTTCGCGCCGTCCTCGCCGCGCGGAAACGGCGCGTCAACGCCTCCGCCGCCCGATCCCGCGCGGATCGCGTCGGCGATCTCGCGATACAGGGTCGCGAATCCTTCGAGGTAGCCTTCCGGGTGCCCGGCGGGCACGCGCGTGACGCGCGCGGCGGCCTCGCCGGCGCCGGCCCCGCCGCGCGTGATCGCGCGCTGGCTGCCTCGCCGTAGCGCGTGAAGATCGAGCTCGTTCGGGCTCCTCCTGGCGCCACGAGAAACCCCCGGTTTCGCCGTAGACCCGCAGCGACAGGCCGTTTTCGTTACCGGGCGCGACCTGGCTCGCCCATAGCACGCCCTTCGCCCCGTCGCCGAAGCGCAGCAGCACGTGCGCATTGTCGTCGAGCCGCCGGCCGGGCACGAAGGCCGTCAGGTCGGCGCACAGCGCGCGCAGTTCGAGGCCGGTGACGAAGGTCAGCCAGCTGGTAGGCATGCGTGCCGATGTCGCCGATGCACCCGCCGGCACCCGACCGGGCCGGATCGGTGCGCCAGGCCGCCTGCTTCTGCCCTGGGCCTCGATCGGCTCGGTCAGCCAGTCCTGCGCGTACTCGGCCTGCACGACCCGGATCCTGCCGAGTTCGCCGGCGGCGACCATGGCCCGCGCCTGGCGGATCATCGGATAGCCGGAATAATTGTAGGTGACCGCCAGGATACGTCCCTTCGCGGCCGCGAGCCGCACCAGTTCGCGCGGCCTCGGCGCTCGTGACGGTCATCGGCTTGTCGCAGATGACGTGGACGCCCGCCGAGAGGAAGGCCTTCGCCGCGGCGAAGTGTGCGTGGTTCGGCGTGACGATCGCCACCGCCTCGATGCCGTCGTCGCGCGCGCTCTCGGCCGCGACCATCGCCTCGACGTCTCGTAGGAGCGCTCGGCCGGCAGGCCGAGTTCCGCCGCCGAGGCGAGCGCGCGGCCGGGATCGGACGACAAGGCGCCGGCGCAGAGTTCGTATCGGTCGTCGAGACGCGCGGCAATTCGGTGCACGGCGCCGATGAACGCGCCCTGGCCGCCGCCCACCATGCCGAGCCGGATCCGGTCCGGCCCGCGCGCGTCGTCCTTGCCCTCGATCATGTCCGGTACCCGCTCACGGAGCCGCCCTCAGTCGATCCCCAGCGCGGCACGATTGGCCGCCTCGTCGACGCCCGCGCCGGCGAAATCGTCGAACGCCTTGTCGGTCACCCGGATGATGTGGTCGCGGATGAACGCGGCGCCTTCGCGCGCGCCGTCCTCGGGGTGCTTGAGGCAGCACTCCCATTCCAGCACCGCCCAGCCCTCGAAATCGTATTGCGCGAACTTCGAGAAGATCCCGCCGAAATCGACCTGGCCGTCGCCGAGCGAGCGGAACCGGCCGGCCCGGTCGATCCAGCCCTGGTAGCCGCCGTAAACGCCCGCGCGGCCGGTCGGATTGAGCTCGGCGTCCTTGACGTGGAACATCTTGATGCGCTCGTGATAGATGTCGATGTAGTCGCAGGTAGTCGAGCGCCTGCAGCACGAAATGGCTCGGGTCGTAGAGCATGTTGACAGCGCGGGTGCTCGCCGACGCGCTCGAGGAACATCTCGAAGGTCGCGCCGTCGTGCAGGTCCTCGCCGGGATGGATCTCGAAGCAGCAGTTCACGCCGGCGCTCATCGAACGCGTCGAGGATTGGCCGCCAGCGTTTCGCGAGTTCGTCGAATGCCGCCTCGACGAGCCCCGGCGGACGCTGCGGCCAGGGGTAGACATACGGCCAGGCCAGTGCGCCGGAGAAGGTCGCGTGGACAGTCGAGACCCAGGTTCCGCGAGGCACGCGCCGCCTTGATCGACCTGATCGACGGCCCAGGCCTGCCGCGCTGCGGGATTGCCGCGCACCGCCGTGGGCGAAGCCGTCGAACATGGCGTCGTAGGCCGGATGCACGGCGACGAGCTGACCCTGCAGGTGGGTGGACAGTTCGGTGACGACGAGGCCGTGCGCATCGAGTGTCGCTTTGACATCGTCGCAATACGAGCGGCTGTCCGCGGCCTTGTCGAGATCGAACAGCCGGCGGTCCCAGCTCGGTATCTGTACGCCGACGAAGCCGAGTGCCGCGGCCCACGCGGCGATATTCTCGAGCGTGTCGAAGGGTGCCTCGTCGCCCGCGAATTGCGCCAGGAAGATTGCCGGACCCTTGATGGTTTTCACGTAATTTTCCTTCTCAGATGCTGCCGTCTTTGAGTAGCCCGATGGCGTGATCCGCGGCCCGGGCCGTCAATGCCATGTAGGTGAGCGACGGATTCTGCGTCGCCGTCGACACCATGCACGCGCCGTCCGTGACGAACAGATTCGGCACGTCGTGCGCCTGGTTCCAGCGGTTCAGCACGGACTCGGCCGGGTCGTCGCCCATGCGCGCCGTGCCCATCTCGTGGATGCCTTCGCCGGGCGCGCCGCCCGACCAGTCCTTGTTCTCGTCGTATCTGGCCCGGACGTTCACGCAGCCGGCCGCCTTCAGCATCGCCACCGCATCGTCGGTACCGAGCTTCAGGATCTTGCGCTCGTTCGCGCCGTGGCGCACATCGATATACGGCGACGGGATGCCGAAGCGGTCGGTCCTGGTCGGATGCAGGGTCACGCGATTGTCCTTGTCCGGCAACATCTCGCCGAACAGGCTCAGGCCGACCGTCCAGGGCCCGGGCTGTCGCAGGCGTTGCTTCAGTTCGACGCCGATGCCCGGCTGCCACTGCGCACGCTCCCAGCTCGGACGCGATGCCCTGCCCTGGAAGCCCCAGCCGCGCAGGACGTCGCGATCGTGCTCGGTAACGTTGGCGTAACGCGGGATGTAGATGCCCGCCGGGGCGCGCCCCGCATAGTAGCGGTCCTCGAGTCCCGGCAATTCGCCGTCGGCGCCGACGCCGAGGATGTGATCCATCAGGTAGCGCCCCAGCACGCCACTCGAATTCGCGATGCCGTTCGGGAAGCGCTCCGATCTCGAGTTCAGCATGACGCAGGCGGTCGCAATCGTCGATGCACACATGAAGATGACGCGCGCGCGCAACTCATGGCGCGACTTGTCGGCCGTCGAGACATAGCGGACGCCGGAAGCACGTCCGCTTGCTGCATCGTAGAGCACCGATTCCACCAGCGAATCCGTCAGTACCGTCAGGTTGCCCGTGCGTTGCGCGGCGGGCAGCGTCGCCGACAGCGACGAGAAGTAGGCGCCGAACGAGCAGCCGCGGTCGCAGTAGTTGCGGTACTGGCAGGGGCCGCGGCCGAGTTCGATCTGCTCCTTCGTCGGTTCGGTGATGTGTGCGCCACGGGAATTGATGACGTTGCGGGTGGGGAAAGCCTTCTCGACGCGCTCCTTGAGCACGCGCTCGCCGCAGTTCAGCGGCATCGCGGCCTGGAACTCGCTGTCGGGCAATTGCGGAAGATTCTCGTAAGTGCCCATCACACCTATGAATTTCTCGACGTGGCTGTACCAGGGCGCGAGCTCCTCGTAGCGGATCGGCCAGTCGATGCCGTGCCCGTCACGGCCGTTCTCGAGGAAATCCTGCGGCCCCCAGCGGAACACGCGGCGACTCCAGGTCACCGAACGCCCGCCGAGGTTATAGCCCTGGTACCAGCGGAACGGCCGGCCCTCGGGCGTGTAATACGGATGCTCGCTGTCGCGGATCCAGTACTGCAGTGTGGATCCGCGCACCGCGTAAAGCGTGCTCTGCACCGGGTAATCGCGCGCGGCCTCGTCCTCGGGAATCCGATCGAGATACGGCAGCTTCCAGGGCGGCTCGAAGTCTTTGTAGTCCGTCCGGTGCCGGATGTTGCGGCCGCGCTCGATGACGGCGACCGAGAATCCTGCCTCGGTGAATTCCTTCGCCGCCCAGCCTCCGGTCATCCCGGAGCCGACGACGATGACGTCGAATTCCTCCGTCACTACCGATAATCCCAGGCGCGGCCGAACTCCGCGAGCGGCGCGCAGGGCAGATAGCGGCCGGGCACGAGCTCGAAACGAAGTTCGACGCTCGCGCCGACCTCGGACGTGTAATAGCCCGCGATGATCAGGTTCCTGAAATCCCGGAAATCGCGGCATTCGGGCTTGTCGCGGAAGCTGTCGGCATCAATCTCGGCGATGAGCCGCTCTTGTTGCTGGGGGTCACAATCGACGAAGCCGGCTCCGTGGTGCGCGGTCGCCCGGGCGTCCATATCCTGCAGCAGGGCGACGAAGCGCGAGCGCGTCGCCGCCGAAGCCCATTCGGCCATCAGCGTATCGAAGAAGGTGTCGACCCCGGCGCCCAGCGCACCGGGCGTGTCCGTCTCCGGGATGATGATGTCGGCGATGCGGCCAATGAGCCGCATCTGATCTTCGGCGAAGAATGTCGATCCGCCGCGATGCAACTCGGGTACCGCGGTCTTTTTACGGCCGCAACCGAAAAGGCTGGCCGAACCGCCCACGAGGGCGATCGCCCCCAGCAGGACGTCGCGCCGCCTCACAGCGGATTGCTCCGCGCGGGCCGGTCGTTCGATCGTCATCGTGTGCTGGTCCGATTCGACGTCATCGCACCGTATGGTAGTACAGCCACGGAAGTGAATGCGATGCCGAGAGGCCGCCACCGGCGCGGTCACGCCAGTGCCCGAAACCCCATCCGGACCGCCACGATCAACAGGAAGGCGCCGAACAGTGCGCTCAGCCACCGTCTCGACAAGGTATGCGCGAGCTTCGCGCCGAGTGGTGCGCACGCGACGGTTGCCGGCGTGATCAGGACGAATCCCACGAGACTCACGTAGCCGAGGTTGCCTTCCGGCAGGCCGGCCTCGCCCCATCCCGCGACGATGTAGCCGATCGAGGCCGGCAGTGAGATGACGAGTCCGAGCAGCGCCGAGGTCCCGACCGCGACATGTATCGGGCGACCGGACAGCGTCATCGCCGGCACGCTCATCGAACCGCCGCCGATGCCCATCATCGTCGAGATCAGGCCGATGCCGGCCGGGATCAGCGGGCCGGCGTAGCCCCGGGGGATGTCGTCGGCTAGGACCGCGGCCTGGTTCGGCCGCATCATGTTGATCGCGACCGTCAACGCCACGATGGCGAACACCGCCGCGAGCACACGGCCGCCGACGTGTGCGGCCACGATCGTGCCGGCGACCGACCCGATAAGGATGAAGGGCGCCCAGTAGTACACGACGCCGAGATCTATCGATCCCTTGCGATAATGCGCGAGCGATGACGAGATCGAGGTCAGGACGATCGTCGCGAGCGACGTCGCGACCGCGACGTGCATGCGCACGCCGGCATCGACGCCGAGGATCCCGAGAGCCGCTTCGAGCGCCGGCACGATGACGATGCCGCCACCGACCCCGAGCAGGCCGGCAAGTACCCCGCCGGCAGCCCCGGTCAGCAACATCGTCACGATCAGTCCCAGCATGTCCACGCGGGCCACTCTATCATCGGACAGGTCGCACGGGCGCCGACCGCAGCGGCTCCCGTGCCCGAATCCGACCTCCGATGTGTCAGAATGGCCACCGATGAAGAAACGACGTCTCGGAAAAAGCGGCTTCGAGGTCTCCGAAGTCGGCCTGGGTTGCTGGCAACTCGGCGGCGATTTCGGTCCGATCGACGACGAGCGCGCGGCGCAGATCCTCGACGCGGCATTCGCCGCAGGTATCGACTTCTGGGACACGGCCGATGTGTACGGCGCCGGCCTCAGCGAAACGCGTGTCGCCGCCGCCGCACTTCGTCACGACGGCGTTATCGTCGCGACCAAGGTCGGCCGGGATGCCGGCCTTTACCCCGACGGCTATACGAAGGCCGGAGTACGCAAGAACCTGGAGGCGTCGGCTCGGCGGCTCGGCGTGGAGACGATCGACCTCGCGCAGCTGCATTGCGTACCACCGCGGGTGCTCGAGGCGGGCGAACTGTTGTCCTGGATGGAAGATTTCCAGGATGACGGGCTCATCCGCCAGTTCGGCGCGAGCGTCGAGACCATCGACGAGGCCCTGTTCGCGGCCCGTCACCCGCGGCTGACGTCGCTGCAGATCATATTCAACGTCTTCCGTCAGGATGCGCTCGACAAGCTGTTCCCTGTCGCCGCGGAGAACGACGTCGGCATCATCGTCAGGCTGCCGCTGGCGAGCGGCGTGCTGGCAGGCAAGATGAGCAGGGACCGGCAGTTCGACCCGTCCGATCACCGCCATTACAACC
Source organism: uncultured Gammaproteobacteria bacterium (assembly GCA_963777675.1). Lineage (GTDB taxonomy): Bacteria > Pseudomonadota > Gammaproteobacteria > Steroidobacterales > Woeseiaceae > UBA1847. Next base: position 215,954 of record CAVZRD010000011.1, read on the forward strand.
GCCACGGCGAGTCCTTCAGCCAGGGCGAGACGTTCTCCGGCATTCCCTTCGAGACCGCGCTGGAACTCGTCGAGGAGATCCGGGGCTGGGTGCCACCCGGCATGTCGATGGCGCAGATGGCGATGCGCTGGATCCTGGATTATCCGGCCGTCACGACGGTCATCGCCGGGGCGAGCCGGCCCGCGCAGGCCGTCGAGAATGCGGCGGTCAGTGCGCTTCCGCCGTTGTCGCCGGAACTGCACGGCCGTCTGGCCGGCTTCTACCGGCACGACGTACGCGACCGTATCCGGGTCCCGGTATGACCATGCCGCTGCTCGAGTTTGCTCGCGGACCGGCATTCAGGATTGCCGTTCTCGTCTTCTCCGCGGGCCTCCTCTGGCGCATCGTGCACCTGCTGCTGGCCGCGCGGAAAGCCGACTTGTCCGAGCCGCGACAGGGCGGTGCCTTTGGCGGCGGTCTCGCGACGATCTTCACGCGACTCGTACATCGACCGGAATTCCGCGAACGCACGCGCAATGGCACGCTGATCTCCTACACGATGCACATCGGCCTCGCGATTGTCGTATTCGGAAGCGCGCAGCACGTCATCCTGATCGAGAGCCTTGCCGGCATCTCATGGACTCCGCTGCCGGCCGTCGTCGTTCATGTCGCATCCGGTGTTACTCTAGCAGCCCTGTTCGCGGCGCTCGCCCGCAGGCTCACCCACCCGGTGTTGCGGTTGTTGTCGAACTTCGACGACTACTTCTCCTGGTTCGTCACCGCGTTGCCGCTGGTGACGGGCTTGCTGGCGACAGCTCATGTCGGCCTCCGCTACGAGACGCTGCTGGCGCTCCATATCCTCAGCTTCGACGTATTCCTGGTCTGGTTCCCGTTCGGCAAGCTGATGCACGCCATCATCGCATTTGGCTCGCGTTACACGACGGGAGCGACGTTCACGCGCCGGGGAGCCAGAGCATGAGCAACGTGGATGGGGATCACGCCGTGTCGGCGGACGGTACCCGTTACGACATGCAGTCCGACATGCCGGACGAGGAACGTCAGCGACGGGCGATGGCGAGTTTCGCAAAGGACCTGAATCGTACGACGTCGACGTACATGGAAGCCTGTGTGCACTGCGGACAGTGCGCCGAAGCCTGCCACTATTACGTGCAGACCGGCGACCCGAAATACACGCCGATCTGGAAACTGCACCTGTTCAGGAAGGCTTACGAACGCGAGGCGGGGCCGTTCGCACCCCTGTACCGCCTGTTCGGCTTCAGGCGCGGTGTCACCGCGGCCCGGCTCGAGGAGTGGCAGGAACTGCTCTACGATTCCTGCACGATGTGCGGCCGCTGCTCGCTGATCTGTCCGATGGGGATCGATATCGCGGCCCTCGTCGGGCTGGCCCGCCACGGGATGTTCGAGGCCGGGCTCGTGCCGCAGGAACTGCACGCCGTGGCGCAGCGCGCCGAGACGGAAGGCAGTCCGCTCGGCGCGACGGCCGAAGTATTCCGGGACCGCGTCGAGTGGATGGCAGATGAACACGACGTCGAGATTAACCTGGATCTCGAGCAGGCGGACATCCTGGTCACGATTTCGTCGATCGAGATCATGAAGTATCCCGACTCGATTGCCGCGACGGCGAAGGTCCTGAATGCACTCGGCGAGAGCTGGACCTTCCGCAGCGATGGCTACGAAGCCACGAACTTCGGGATGATGATGGGCAGTTCCGAGTGGCAGCAACACTCGACCCTGAAGCTGATCGAGGCGGCGATCCGTTGCGGCGCCCGGCTGCTCGTGCTGCCGGAGTGCGGCCACGCCTACGGCGCCTTGCGATGGCAGGGCGCCGCCATGTACGGCAAGCCGCTGCCTTTCAAGGTGCAGCACATCTCGGAGTTCCTCGCGGACGTGATCGGCTCGGGTCGCCTGACGGTCCGCAAAGTCGACCGTACGGTCACGTTCCACGACCCGTGCCAGGTGTCGCGGCGCGGGGGAGCGACGGCGGCGCCGCGCGTCGTGCTGGACGCGCTCGGCGTCGATCTCAAAGAGATGGCGCCGGGCGGCGACTTCAACTGGTGCTGCGGAGGCGGCGGCGGCGTGGTGACGATAAAGCGCGCCGACGAGCTGCGTTACAAGGTCTTCGAACTCAAGATGGAGCAGGTCGAAGCCACGGGCGCCGACACGATGTTATCGACCTGTTCCAATTGCCGGCAGAGCTTCGCCGACGCGAAGGAACACTTCCACTGGGACAAGGAGCTGGGCAGCCTGCTCGAGCTCGTCGCCGACAACCTCGTCGTGTAGGAACAGCGCACCTGCAGACTCGCTCTCCCTAATCCCCGTAGGACTAATCGCGGCTGAAGCCGCTCCTACGGATATTCATCGGCCACGGTGGCCACATTGCATCCGTAGGAGCGGCTTCAGCCGCGATTCTCGCCGTCCCGTGTGACACACTAGTGTTCGCGGTTGGTGGCGTCCGGCAGCGAGAAGAACTGCAATTCGCCGAGCTCGCCTTCGAGGGATCGGAGCACCCCGGCCGGTCCTTCCTTCAGCCGCTGAACCCAGCGCTGCGCCTCGGTCCGGTAGTGCTTGTAGAGCTGCAGGCGGACCGACAGGGATAGCCGGGGCGGTTCGGCGCGCTCCTGCGCCACCGCCGCATCGAGCGTGAACGACGGCAGCGTGGCCGCGCCCTGCTTGTGCGACCAGGTGCCCGTTGCAAGGTCGAATTCGTAGAGTCCGAGAAACCGGTGTCCATGACGGGCGACGAAATGCACGGCATCGATGATGTAATCGGCTTCCGCGTCATCCATGACCCAGTGCAAACCGACGCGACACCAGCCGGGCTTCATGCCGCAGTAGCCGCCCTGTACCGCGTGCCGATATCGCTCGGACATATCCGGGTCGATGTGCAGCAGCCGGTGGCCGTACGGACCGGCGCATGAACAGCCGGCCCGTGACTGGATCCCGAACAGATCGTTCAGGAGCGCCGTGACGAACTTGTGATGCAGGTAGCGCCCCTGCTCGTCCCTGACGTTGAAGGACATGATCCCGACCCGCTGGTCCGGGTCGGGATTGCCGAGGATCTCGATGTTCTCGTCGCTGCCCCAGCTCTCCATCGCCCGCCGCGTGAGCTCCTTCTCGCGCCGCTCGATGACCTCCGCGCCCACGCGATCCTTGATCTGGAATACGAGCGCCGCCTTGAGCGTCTGCAGCACGCCGGGCGTGCCGGCCTTTTCGCGCTCCTCGATGTGGCGGATATAGTCCTGGTCTTGAGGGCCAACGTAGTCGACCGTACCGCCCGCGCTGACGCTCGGCGGCAGATCGCGGGGATAGATGCGTTCGTTGAACACGAGCACGCCGCTGGAACCGGGACCGCCCAGGAACTTGTGCGGTGAGACGAAGATCGCGTCGATCGACGGATCCTCGCCGGCCGTTGCGGGGGGATTCATGTCGATCCGGACGTACGGTGCGCTGGCTGCAAAATCGAAGCAGGCAATCGCGCCGTGACGATGCAGCAACGCGGCGATCGCGTGCACGTCCGTGCGTATCCCGGTCACGTTCGACGCGGCCGAGAAAGAACCGATCCGCGGCCGGTCCCGATATTCGGGAGCCTGCAGCAGGGACTCCAGGTGCGCGAGGTCGATATGTCCCGTCGGGTCCAGCCGCACCTCGATCGTCGTCGCCAGCGACTGGCGCCAGCTCAGCTCGTTGGAATGATGTTCGTACGGCCCAACGAAGACGACCGGCTGGTGCTTGCGCAACAGGCGGCGGAACGCGTCGCTGTCGCATTCCGAATCGCGCTCGTCGAGGATCCGTTCTATGTTCCGGCGGGTCGCCGGCGGCAGGGCCACGCCGACGATCTGCTGAAGCTTGTCGATCGCCCCCGTGGCGCCGGTGCCGCAGGCGATGATCCGTCCGCCCGGACCGGCGTTGACGGAGGCCTTGATCGATTCCTCGGCCTCGTGCAGCAGCTGGCTCATGCTGCGGCCGGTGATGTCGTCCTCGGTATGCGTGTTCGCGTACACGCGCTGCAGGTCCTGCAGGTAGGCCTCGACGAAGCGCAGGCAACGGCCCGACGCCGTGTAGTCGCAATAGACCATCATGCGCTCGCCGAACGGCGTCAGGAACGTCGAGTCCACGCCAACGATCTGCTGACGCAGCCAGGACGGGTCCAGCGGAGTTTTTGCCTTGGATCCCATCCTGACTCGTCTATCTCCCGGTGGCCGCGCGCCTAGAACGAGTACGATACCTCGAATTCGAACTGATGCATCGAGAGTTCGATCGTCTGTGTCGGATCGAACGCGCTCGGCGCCTTGATCGAATTCGTCGGAGCATACATGAACGAGAAATTCCAGGCGCTGCCGGAGCCGTTGCGCCGGGTCATGCCGACCGTGATGTGCTGCTCCATGACGCCGGGCGCGAGGATGTTGAACAGCACGTCCGCCTTCTGGATGGGCTGCTGGCCGTAGCTGTAGCCGAAGCGCCAGGTCGTCGATTCGCTGGCGTACCACTCGATGCCGAGCTTGTAGGTCGTCATGTCGTGCCAGCCGAAGCCCGCACCGTTGTTGCCGCCGAGGCAGGACTCGAAATCGCCTTGTAACGCCTGGTTGATGTCGCCGGTCTGTCCATAGATCGCATAGGGACAACTGAACACGTTGGCCATCGGATTGCCGACCGAGTCCACGTCGGAGTACATCGTCCGTTCGATGTCGAAATTGAGCCGCACGTTGTTCGTGCCCTTGATGGACAGGCCGAATTTCAAACTCGCCGGGATGTCGAAGCCGCCGCCCTGGGCGAACAGATCCGAATAGTCCTTGAAATCACTCATGGACATCTTGGTCTGTCCCGACAGTCCGGCGCTGACCACGTCGTTGAACGCCCACCAGATGCCCGCCGTGGCGCCCCAGCCGGCCGACGAGTCGTGCCCGTTGTCGGAGAGTGCCGTCGGCGTCGGATCGCAACTGCCAGGCGGCTGCGTGAAGAAACAGTCGTTGAAGGTCTTCGTATACGGCATGAAGTTCATCACGCCCTTGGCTTCGAACAGCTGGAACGCGAAGACCGGGCCGATACCCCAGGCGAAGCGGTCGCTGATCTTGCCGGAATACGTCACCGCCAGGAAGGCCTGCGACAGATCGACGCCCGCGTCCCCGCCGCCATAGGTTCCCGGAAACTGTTGACCGGCGCCGCCCTGGCCCGTCGGATCGAACCAGGCCGAAGCGTTGGGATCGTCCCATGTCGTGTTCATGCCGCCGCGGCCGTAGAACACGAGTGTCAGCGCATCGCCGCCTCGGACCCGCCAATTCTTGGCGACATACGGGATCGGGAAGTATTTGCTGCCGCTGTCGAACGTGCCCTCCCCGATCGTGAATGCGCCGAAGCCTCCCTGCACGAAGCTGTTCGATGCCTTGTAGCTGCGCAGAGGGCTGAAGATGGCCAGTCCGACTTCCCAGTTGTCGTCGGCGAACACGCCGAGGGCCGGGTTGGAAGCGGCAATGATCGAACCCTCTGCCGCATTCGAACCCACGCCGGTGCCGGCCATACCCTTGGACTCGGTGCCCACGCCGTGTGTGAAATACCCGTTGGTCGCGAGAGCCGGACCACTGAGCGCCAGGATGCCTGTTGCCGACAGGATTGTGACGGCAACCTTGATTCCCGATTTCATGTTGTTACTCCTTGGACGTTGCAGCGCCGCAGAAAACGTCGTGCAACGATTCCATAACTCTTGTCGCCTCGTCGCCGGCCAGCGAATAGCTGACCGACTGGGCATGCTTTCTCGAGCGCACGATGCGCTCACGCCGCAATATGGCCAGGTGCTGCGATAGCGCCGATTGGCTCAGTCCGAGCAACGCCTGCAATTCACTCACGGTCTTCTCTCCCTCCGAGAGCTGGCACAAGATCATCAGGCGCCATTCGTTGGCCATCGCCTTCAGCAACTCACAGGCGTGCGACGCCATGCCGTGCAACTCGGTCAGTTGGCTGGAATCTTCGCCGTGCACGGCAGTCTCGCTTGTACTCATCTCTCGTCCTCTCGGCGCCGTTACTCAGGAGCAGCCTCCGAAACCCTCGGAGTCCATCTTGGCTTCGTACGCCGCCGTGACCTCGGTTCCGACGACGAGTGACCCGACGACGGAGTTCCAGTCCTCGGGCTTCAGTATCACGAGCCAGCCCGCCTCGTACGGATCCTGGTTGGCGATCGACGGATCGCTCGCGAGCGCCTCGTTCACCGCAACCACTTCGCCGCCGGCGGCCGATTTCGCCGGTCCGACCCACTTGCCGGATTCCAGCGTGGCGCAGGACTTGCCGGCGCGCACGGCGCGGCCGACGCGCTTGGGCGTGAAGGCGACCAGCTTGCCGGCCATCGCGGTGGCCACGGCCGTCATCCCGAGCTTGACGGTGCCATCGCCCAGGTCTTTGAACCATATGTGATTTTCGACGTCGTACAGGAGCTCGTCCGGCAGATTGCAGCCGCGTACCAGGGGCATCGTCAGGCCTCCTTCGTTGGTCGAGTGTCGGGATCGGCGAGCCGTATGGGCCTCGACGAACAACAAAATTCGCCCAAGCCGCCGACCTGCATCTTGCCGCTTATGAACAGGTACAGGTGCATGCATACCATCTTCATCATCTGCAGGCGATTCGTAGTTTCCACGTGGCCCGGCTGCATCGTGACGAGATTGTAGTGCCAGGCGAGCTCGCGACAGGTCTCGCGGCAGGCGTTGAAACTCGGATCGCCCCCGGCGCCCTGCCGATGGAGTGCCAGCAACCGGAAACCTTCCCGCGTTGCATCGGTCGGTGTCTCGCCCTTTGCGACGATCCAGTTTTCCAACACCTCTTCGCCGATCGCAAGCAGCGTCCCGGCCGCTCGCGCGTCGTCCGTCGCGAAAGTCTCGAGTGCGGCGCCGATGTCGGCCAGCGGCCTCATGCGAGGCCCTTCTCCTTCAGGAACGCGATGGAATCGGAAATGTTCTCGTGTACGCCGACTTTCTTCGGTTTGAGACCCAATGCCATACCGAGCAGCTGGGTGAAATACAGGATCTTGATATCGCGGCTTGTCGCCGAGCGTCTTCTCGGCCCGGATCTGGTGCATCTCGAGTCCCGTGTGACAAGTCGGACATTCCGTCGCGATGACGTCCGCGCCGGCGAGTTTCGCGGCTTTCAGTATGTTCAGCACGAGCAGCGTCGACGTGTCGCTGTCGGACAAGGTATGCGCACCGCCGCAACAGGCGGTCTTGAGCGGGAACTCGACGTTCTCCGCGCCGGCCGCAGCCAACAGATCGTCCATGAAATGCGGCTTGGACGTCGATTCGCTGCCGGCTCCTGCGTCCTTCTCGGGGAAGATGTGGCGGGGTCGCGTGTACATGCAGCCGTAGTAGTTCGCGACGCGCAGGCCGGAGAGAGAATTGCGAACGCGCTCGGCCAGTCCGTCTTCGCCAATCGCGTCCTTGATCCAGTCCAGTGCGTGGATCGTCTCGACCTGGCCGGCCTGGTACGTCTCGTGACCGGCCTTCTTCGACAGGCGGTCGACCACCGATGCCGACTCGTCATCGTGTGAGAGATCGTATTCGGCTTTCTTGAGATTGTGATAGCAGCCGTTGCAGGGCGCCATCACGACGTCCATCTTCATCTCGTTGGCGGCGATGGACATCACCCGCGAGGACAGGTAGGTCTGGAGCTTCGGATCGACGTTCTTGACTTCCATCGCGCCGCAGCAGTTCCAGTTCTTCACCTCGACGAGATCCAGGCCCAGCGCCTTGCCGACGGCTTTCGTGGAACGGTTGTAGGCGTGCCCGGTCCCTTCGAGCGCGCAGCCTGGGTAATAGGCGACTTTGCGGTACTTGTCTTTCGTCGTCATCGGTTCCTCGATCCTATGCGGCGTCCTTGCGCGCGACCTCGATCATTTCGGCGAGCGTCAGCGCCTGCTCCTGCTTTTCGTGCTGTTCGTCGATGTACTCGCGCATCGCATCGGACGCTCGCGACCAGCCGCTCGTGCGCGGCGCCACGAACGTGGCCAGGCCCATGCGCGTCAACAGACCGATCGGCAGGTGCCGCAACAGTCGCATCGCCATCTCGACGACCCAGGGCTGGAAGAGCCCCTGTTTCGTGCGCGCGAAGAAACGGCGGATGGTGCGGCTCTCCTCGATCTTGCCGGTCGCGAGCACCTGCTCGGTGAAGACTTCGTCGAAGAGCATCGACGGTGACTTCGGCGTGTGGCCCTTGCGTTCCAGCCAGTGTGCGGTCGCCTTCATCACGCCCTCGGGGAAGACATCGCGCGGGCACGCGTAGGTGCACTTGTTGCAGGACACGCACTGCCAGATGATGTCCTTGTCGCGCAGCAGCTCGGACTCCATGCCCATGCGGATCAGGTAGATCCAGTAGCGCGGATTGAAGTCGGGGTTGATCGCGTTCACCGTGCACGAATTCGTGCAGGACCCGCACTGCCAGCATCGGTGGATATATTCGCCTCCGGGCAGTGCGGCGATCTCTTCCTCGAGCGCCTCGTTGTAATCGGTGACGACGCGCGCCTCTATGAACGTGCTCCAGTGCCCCGACACGTCGACGCCGTCCAGGACGAGATGCTCGTGCTCCTTCAGGTTCTCGGGACGGATCAGCGATTTCTCGTGGATGGGCATCAGTTCGTTCCCGGCTCGAGCGAGTTCGACTCGTCGAGAACGAATGCCTCGCCGTCGACGGACTTGAGTCGTGTCTTGCCGCTGCCGTGCCGCACGCCGTCCAGGCCCAGCAGTCTGCGCGTGTGCTGCATCGGATCTTCCGGTGCCGAGAAGTCGGTCCGCAGGTAGCTGCCGCCCTGCTCGCAGATGTACTGCGCATAGACCTGGGCGCAGAGTATATCCACGTACTGGAGCACGTCGCGGAAGATCCCCTGGTCGCTCAGGAAGCGCGACATCTCCTCCCTCAGCATCAGGTAGGTCGCATAGCCATCTCCGACCGGGATACGCAGGTGATCCACGTCGTCGCCGAACCAGATCTCACGCAGCACGCCGGTGTTGGCTGCTGCATCCCAGACCCAGCGGTTCATCAGCGGAAAGCGCTCGGGCTCCGCGTTGTGCAACAGTTCGACCGCGAGATCACGTACCCATCGGTGTTCCTTGTCTTGCGGGAAGCGTGCGCAGAATGTCTCGATGCGGGAATCGACGTTCCCCGCCTCGTCGAACAGCTCGCGGATGCCCGACTGCAGGTCTTCGAAAGCATCCGGCGTCAGCCAGTTGCCGATCCGGCGCCGGACGGTGGCCATGAAGGTGCACAGTCCCTTGAAGGTTTCGAGTTCGAGACCGTCGACGGCGCCGTCGCCGAGCGCCTGCCGGAACATCGCGCTCTTCAGCTTGACGGCGTCCACGTAACGCTCGATGCCGCCGTGCGCCTCGCTGCCCGCGACCATGGCCGCGAGCCCCGCGCGCAATGCTTCACCGGAGAGTTCGAGCACGGGGCGCTCGTCGCCGGCCGGCTGCAAGGCACTGAGTCTCGCCATCGTCAGCCGGCCTCAGGCGGTCTTGCCGACCGGTGAACCGAACTGCGCCAGCACCGACATCGCAGCGGCGTGGCCCTGAGCGATGGAATCGTCGATCGTCTCGGGACCGGTCGCGGCACCGGCGACGTAGACGCCGGGCCGCGTCGTCGCGCCCATGACACCGTAACGATTCGCGATGTCGATGAAACCGTTCACCTCGAGGCCGATACCGAAGGTCTCGGCCAGGGCCGGATTGTCGACGTTCGGATCCATGCCGATCGCGTGGACCACCAGGTCGAAGGGAATCGTGATCGGGCGCTTGACCAGCGTGTCCTCGCCCTTGACGATCAGGCGCTCGCCGTCGGAGGTTACTTCGGCAATTCGCGCCTTGATGTACTTGATCTTGAATTCTTCCTGACTGCGCCAGTAGTACTTGGTCTCGTAGAGGCCGAAGGTCCGGATGTCCATGTAGTAGATGTAGACATGGCAATCGGGCAATTCCTCGCGGATCTCCATCGCCAGGTTCGACGAAACGGTGCAGCAGATCTTAGAGCACCACTCGCGGCCGATCTGGCGATCACGGGAGCCGACGCAGAGAAGGATCGCCACGCGTTGCGGCTTGCGGCCGTCGGAGGGGCAGCGCACCCCGTTGCCCGAAGAGATCATCTGCTCGACCTGGGTGGTCGTGACGACATCGGGAAAACTGCCGAAGCCCCATTCGGGCTTGTTCACCGAATCGAAGTGGGTGAAGCCACTACAGAGCAGTGCTGCATCGACTCGTGCGTTTTCCCCGTTGGACAGAGTCGCGCTGAAATTGCCCGGCGTGCCGTCGAAATTCGTCACGGTGGTTTGCGTAAGGACCCGGACGTTACCGTCTGCCAATACCCGCTCGACCATCCCGCCGATCGCGTCCTTCGCCCACTCGCCGGACGGTACGAGCTTGGCATAACCCGAGAGGATGGGTGCGCCGCCGAGGCGATCCTCCTTCTCGACGAGCAGGCAAGTCCTGCCAACGCTGCCCAGGCTGTGCGCGGCGGCCAGGCCCGCCGGGCCGCCGCCGACGATCAGGATCGGCTTGGAGTCCATATCATGTTTCCTGTCGGAGTACGCCCTTGTAGCCGGGACCGGACGTGATCATTTTGCGCGGATCGTAGAGCGACTCTCCCCGGCCCGCTTCCACGTCCTTCAGGTAAGCCTCGAACTCGGCCTTCTTCTGCTGCCAGTCGATGCCGAGTTTCTCCATCAGCGTCTCGGTGGACGAAGCATGCCAGTGCGACTGCACGATCTTGTACGGATGCGCGCCGCACACGAGAGCCGCAAACTGGCAATCGGCCAGCACCGGCAGGTCGACCGGCTTGCCGGCGGCCGCGCTGATCCACTGGTTCTTGTCGAGCGTGGTGATACAACCCGTATCGTGGCCGACCATCATGTCTGCCTGCGCCTCCTCCACGGCGACGCGGATCTTGCGGTCGATCGCGAAGGAGCGCGTGAACTCGCGTTCGGAGATGATGTGCCGGAAGCCGAATCCACAGCAGTCGTACCAGGTGCGATAGTCGATGACCTGGGCGCCGAGGGTTTCCAGCAGGCCCGTCGTCACCGCGACACGATTGCCACCGAGGATCTTGTCGTCGTAGATCGCGTCCTCGGGAACCATCTTGTACACGTGACACGCCGGGTGGACGGTGGCACGGATATGGCTGCAGTCGATCTGCTGGTGTTTGGCGATTTCGTCCCGCATTACGTGCAGCCACTCGGAATAATGCACGACCTCCTCGGGGATCAGCAGCTTGCCGTCGACGAGGCGGCCCAGCTTGCCGAGGATCTTCTTCACCCGCTCGCGCAGCTTTGCGGATTGGATCAGGTAGCCGCGCACCTCCTTGTAATTCCCGAAGGACGTGCCGCAGTGGACGAGTGGATAGTAGTAGCTCTCCGGCAAGCCCTGTGCCTTCGCCGACACCCAGGCCTGGTGGAAGTTGCGCAGGAACACCGCGGCGAGGCTCTCGATATTGCCGATCCCGGAGCCGTGATAGTTCCAGGCAGTGCACGAGGTTTGGTCGGTCTCGTCCAGATACTCGATGTCCATCTCGTTCATGAGCCACAACAGCGAGGCCGGATAGCCCGGGATGTTGCCGCACTGCCCGCAGGACTTGTGGTGCCAGAGACGCGTAGTCGGGATCTTCTTGTCCCAGCCGTACAGCGTCTTGACCGTGACCGGCCTGTGCTCGTCGCTGACCCGGTGCACGACGATCTCGCCGTCCTTCTCGAGTTCCCACATCGCGTCGCGTACGTCTTCCACGCGAGCCTTGTTGGTCAACATCGAACGCCGATTGACGATCTGGTCGACCCAGACCGTGGCCACATGAGCTTCTTCGGCGCTCAGCTTCGCATCCGTCCATTCGGAACCGTGACCGGTGAATCGTTCCCCACCATTACCCGTCGCCATATCTCTTCTCCCGGACCTCAGTCCTCGTCCTGCTCATCGAGCCAGTCGTCATAGTCATCGCGCTTCTCGTCCATGATGTCGCAGATGACGTCGAAAAGGTTTTCGTCAATCGTCTCGAGGCTGTCCAGCACGCCCGTCTCTTCCCAGATCGTGTACAGCTCGACCGACGTCTTCAGGTTCACTTCCCATGCCGTCTTGGTCGTGTGCAGCGTCGGCATCGGGATGGCCTTGCGCAGCGTCGCGAGCGGCGCATCGACCTTGGAGATATTCGGGCCCCAGTCGGCGAAACCCTCCGGATTGATCATGTCCGGCGAGAGCTGGTTGCCCGTCGAGATCAGTTTCAGCATCACGCGGCTGAATGGCCGCAGCACGCTCTTCGCCGATTCCATGCCGTGTTTGATCGCGGTCTCGCGCATCAGCATCACCAGGCCGCCGGGCGAATTGCCGAACGGGCAGCGTGCGGCGCAGGTATAGCATTGCGCGCAGGACCAGATCTTCTCCTGCATCGCGTCGTAGATGCCCTCGAGGTTCTCGGTCCACAGCAACTGGACGATCTCGCGCGGGCTGAAGTCGTAGTAGTGCGCGGCCGGACAGGTGGCGGTACAGATGCCGCAGTTCAGGCAACCGTTCAGCTCGTGGTCGTAGCGCAGGTCGGCCTGGATGTCCTGGAAGATTTCCTCGAGTTTCTCACGCGGAACGGGCGCGTCCGCGGAAACCGGATCACCGATGTACTGCTGGATTCTGGACGCGGTCGAATGTGACATGGATTCTCGCTAGTAGGTGAGGACGCGACAATCGCCTTCCATGACTTCCTCGATCAGGTGCGCTCCGCCGACGATGCCTTCGCACTCGGGGATCAGGTCGTCGGGCGTCATGTCGAACAGGTCGAGGTTCGGCGAACAGCAATAGAACTTCACGCCGGCCTCGTGGGCATCCTGGATGAAGCTGTACACCGATTTCGGTGAGCCTTCCTTGACGAACAGCGTCTCGGCGACGCCTTTCTTCATCAGCCGGCCGGCCGTGGCCGTGCAGATCACGTCGACCTCGTAATCCATGGCGGCGGCGACCGTGGCCTGGAATATCGGCGCGCCGAGCTCTTCGCCGTTACGCGGGTCGGTATTCGCCATGACGATGATCAGCTTCTCGGCCATCGATGATTCCCCCGGGCGTCGCCGCCCCGGCACCCGCCGGCGCCTTTACAACAGCACATTAGCATATCCTAAATTACTGGTATGTCCAGCCCCTGCCCGGCCCGCGGCGTGCTCATCAGCGCCGTCAGCTGCACCAGGCCCGTCATGATCGGCACGAGCTCGTCCTCGATCCGCGGCTGCAGTTCCCGCAAGGCCTCCAGCCGTTCGGCGGCGCCTGCCGGCACCTCCTCGAATTCCATGATCAGGTCCTCGACCATGCCCAGCTTGATCCCGGGATTGCCGGTGAAGCCGACGGAATTGGCGCCGACGCGGAAGGCCGCGACGCGCCCTGCCTCGTCGGTCGCGAGGATGTCCGCGTCGTCCGGCGGCACGGGCCAGTCGCGCATGTAGATCGCCTGCGCAAACCGTTCCGGCAGATAGCCGTTCAGCGCCGCGGGGTCCGTGCGGTGGGCCTCGAGGCACTCGAAGCGGAACGGCGCCGGCTCGGCCGCGCCGCCGGCAGCGATCGCCAGGATCTGTGCGCCCAGGCCGATGCCGATCACCGGCGTGCCCTCGGCGAGGCGTGCCCGGGTCAGTTCGACCTCCGCGGCGAGCGTCGGCAGGTCCCGGGTCGCGGCGGCGCCCCAGGGACCGCCGCCCAGCAGGATCAGCGCGTCGGCCGGCAATTTCTTCTCCGGCAGCTTGCCGCCCGCGAAGGGCCGGAAATACTGGAAGCGGATGCGCCGGCCCTCCAGATGGTCTTCCATCAGGCCGAGGTATTCGCCGGCGGTGTGCTGAATTACCGCGACGACGTTCATCGGCGAATCGCCGCGTCCGGCCAGCGCAAACGCATCGGGGGAACATTCAGACACGCCCGGCCTCCGCTGACGCCAGCGCCGCTGCGATCGAGGCGCTGAAATCGGCCGGCGCCACGCTCAGCGTATCCACCTCGTTGTCGCGGAAGAACGCGTGCACGGCGGCGTCGACTTCTTCGACGGCAAGGCCTGCCAGGTGCGCTTCGAGATCGAAGACGACGCGCGGCGGCGTCACGAAGAAATCGCCGCTGATCAGCAGGCGTTGCACGATGCGCCGGCCGGGGGTTTCGAGCTTGACGATACGTGTCGATCGTGCCGCCGGGCCCGGTGTGGCTGCCGGCCAGCACGCCGGCGGCTGCGCCGGGATTGTCGATCTCGGCGACGAACGCGTCGGTACCGATCTCTTCGCGCTCGTAGCGCCTGGCCAGCGTCTCCTCGCCGGCGGTGATCTCGCCCGGCCCCGCGGCGATGCCGAGACCTTCGCTGAACCCGCGGATCAGCGCCTTTTGTATCGTGCCGATGTCCGGGACCGACCCGCCCAGCAGTTCCCGCAGCGTGACAACGCGTTCGGCGGCCGTGTCCAGCCGCCGCTTGGCGAACTTGGCTTCCGGGATCGACAGTGCGGCGACCATCTTGCGGGGATCCAGGTCGACCAGCACCGTGCCCTGGTAGATGAGCACGTCGCCGTCGAAGAAACCGCCGGTGCCGCTGATCTTGCGGCCGTCCACCTCGATGTCGTTGCGCGGGCGGAAGCGTGCGTCGATCCCGAGTTCCGACAGGCCGCGGGCCGCGGCCGTGCAGATCTCGCGTGCGAGCTCGGGCAGCACGGGGGTGCCGAGCGAGGCGCGGTGGAAGACGAGTTCCCAGCCGAGCTGGCCCTCGTCCAGGTAGATTGCGCCGCCGCCCGTGATGCGCCGGACGACGCCGATGCCATTCTGCCTGCAATAGTCGAGATCGACCTCGCGGCTCAGGTCCTGGTGGCGACCGATGAGCGCCGTCGGCGGGAAGCGCAGGAAACGGATCGTGTCGGGGACATGGCCGGCCTGCCGCTCGTCGATCAGTGCGGCATCGAACGCGATGTTTGCGCGGCCGTCACGGACGCCGGTGTCGATGACGCGGAACGGTTTCGATTCCACCGGGACCTCAGGCGCTCATTCGACCCGCACCGGGATGTCGAGCTGCCTGCGAATCTTGCGGACATCCTTCTTCGTCGGCTGGAACGGGTAGCTCGCGATGTCCGAAGGCGGCGAGTCGCCGTAGGGCCGGTCGCAGGCCGAGATGTCGTCGCGGAACTTGCCGGGGCATCCCGAGGTGCGGAAGGCGACGCCTTCGTCGATGACCGCGGACAGTTCGGCAGCGCCGATTCCGTAGTCGGTGACCCGGCCCGCCGAGTCGAAGCGCATCGAATCGACGCGCACGCCGCGGTAGTCGATCAGGTAGCGCGCGAGCTGCACGCGGCGCCACTGGTCGCGCGGCGTCGCCGGCAGGTGATCCATCAGCGAACCCTGCTCCGGGAAGAAACAGAACATGTGGCTGTGGCCGCCGAGATCGACGAGCTCCTGCACGAGATGCAGCACTTCGTACTCCGTCTCGCCCATGCCGACGATGATGTGTGCGCCGAAATGCCAAGGTCCGAAGACGTCGCGCGCATCGAGCAGGATTTCCCAGTACTTCGACCATTTGTGCGGTGACTGCACGCCCTTGCCACGCGTCCGGTCGAACAGGGCCGGTGTCGCGGCATCGAGCGCGACAGTGAAGATGTCGGCGCCGAGGTCCTTCGTCCTTTGCACGTCTGCGCGTGTCATCGTCGTCGGATTCGACAGTATCGAGACAGGGATCGCGTCGGGCTCGATCCGGTCGGTCCATTGCTTCAGCACCGTGAAGGTATCCTGCTCGGACCTGCGGATGGGTGATCATCGAGATGCACATGCGATGGAACGGGCTCGATGCGGGATCGCGCGCCACGATCTCGACGATGTCCGCCATCGGCACGGCGGGCCAGTCCACGCGGATGAAGTTGCGGTCGGCATAATCGCGGTCCGCCTCGCGATGCCGCGCGAGCCCGCAATAGGCGCAGTTGGCGCGGCAGCCCTCGGGATAGGTCAACAGCAGGTTGAGGCAGCGCGTGCAGCTGCAGCCGTACATACGACCGCCCATGATGCCGAGCGTAATCGCCGCCGCCGTCGAGAGCTGGACGTATTCCGGTGAGCGCATGTGCGGCGCCAGGTAGTTGTTGTTGGGCAGGTAGACGCCTTGCGGCGGTATGTCGTTGGCCTTGACGTGGCGGCCGTTGCGGCGCTCGACGGGGGTCTTCGACGGTGTCCGCGGCGCCATCGCCTCGAAAGGATTGTGGTCGTTTGCAGCCTGCGTCGCGGCGTCGCCGCGGTTCTCGAAACAACTCATCCCGTCTTCTCCTTGTATCGCGCCCCGCTCATGCCGCGCAGGTACGGGCCGGTGCGGCCGTTCCGCTGCCGAGCTTGATGGAACAACAGGAGTGTGCCTGCTCGAAGGGCCGTCCGATCGTGTGAGCGACGCTGACGGCGCCGTCGGCGGGGAACGCGATACCGTCCAGGCCCGCCATCACGGCGTAGGCGTCCGTAACTCGCTTGTGCATGCCGGGCGGCCGCGCGCAGCCCAGCAGGACCTGCTTGTCCGGCAGGCGTTCCCGAGCCTCGCCGAACAGGCCACCGACGTCCGAAGTAGCCGGCGTCGCGAAGGTGCCGGGCTTCGCGTAGAACGGCATGATCACGACCAGCACCAGCGCCGTCACCGGGTAGCGCGCGACGATGTCGAGCGCCGTCGCCTCGCCGAGGATCCGCCCGTAGTGCAGCCCGATCACGATGTGCGGCGTCACTTCCATGCGGGTCCCG
The DNA here is from genome assembly GCA_963777675.1 of uncultured Gammaproteobacteria bacterium. Taxonomy (GTDB): domain Bacteria; phylum Pseudomonadota; class Gammaproteobacteria; order Steroidobacterales; family Woeseiaceae; genus UBA1847. The sequence continues at coordinate 232,651 of CAVZRD010000011.1, forward strand.
CACAGCGCGGCGAGTGTCGCCTCGAAGTCGGCTACCGGGCGGTCGAGCTTGTAGACCTGGCGGATCGTCTCCGCGGACCCGATCACATCCATCATCACGGTGTCGACGCCGGCGGCTTCCATGTGCTTCGCGCGTGTCTCGTCGAGAAGCGCGCTGTGCACGGCTACCTTGAGTCGCGGGAAGTCACGCTTGAGTTTCTCGACGACGGGCCAGTAGCGCTCGTAGCGGATCTCGTTGCGCTTGCTCGAGCCGCCCGACAGCAAGAATCCGTTCAGGCCCTCGTTCGCGATCAGTTCCCGGACCTTGCGATCGAGCATGGCCGGGTCGGTGGCCGGGATCATCGGCTCGAGGATCTTCTTCTGACAATGATCGCAGTTGAGTCCGCAGGCGCCGGCAGTGATCGAGAATGCCGGGAAACTGTTCCTGCCGCAGCCCTCGAGTTCTGTGCTCTCGTATTCGCGGAAGGTCGGCGTCGAGAATCGGATGGGCCGACCTTCGATTTGCGCGGCGCGCCGTTCGAATTGCGCCACCAGCGCGGCATCCAGCTCCGCGTCCTCCAGCGCCTCGATCTCCTTCAGTGCCTCGAACCAGCCCATGCGCGCAAATCCCCTCGTCTCGCCCGTCAGCGCCGCACGGCGCGTGCCAGGGATCGTATCTCTGCGCGGACCGGACCGGGATACGCAGTGTCCGCGAGTGTGGTCAGCCATTCCGGTTCGACCTCGTCCGCATCGATTAGCTCGCATTCCAGGGTGGAGAGCAGCGCAACCGCCTCGGCAGGCAAGCGGTCCGGAAACTGCCGCTTTGCGAGTCGCCCCCAGATGCCGGTCCAGTAGCGCGTAAGCGTCCAGGGATTGTAGCCGCCACCGCCCAGTATCACCGTGGGGACGGCGAATTCCAGCAGCCGCTCGATGGCCCGCCACAGTGCGACGTTGCTGAGCCGCATCCCGGACAGCGGGTCTCCGGCAAGGCAGTCGGCCCCACAGCACAGGACCATGGCAGCGGGCTGGAACGATTCCGCGAGCGGCACGATCGCGTGCCGGAGGAGATAGTCGAGCTCGCTGTCATTGAACCCGGCCGGGACCGGCAGATTGCGGGCGCCGCCGCCACCGCGGTCGTCGGCTGCGCCGCTGTACGGCCAGCGGTCCCGTTCATGAACCGAGACGGTCATCACCCGCGACTCGCGGGCAAAGGCATCCTGCACGCCATCGCCGTGGTGCGCGTCGAGATCGACGTAAACGACCCGCGCATGCCCGAGTTCCAGGAAAGTGCGGATCGCGAATACCGGATCGTTGAAGTAACAGAAACCGCTGGCCTTATCGGGCCGGCCGTGATGCGTGCCGCCCGACGGATGGAACACGACTCCGCCTCGCGAAGCGAGTTTCGCCGCGAGGATCGAACCCCCGACGGTTGCGGCCGCGCGCTCGTAAAGCCCGGGGAACACGGGGTTCTCCAGCGTGCCGATCCCGAATCGGCGGCGGGTCTCGGCGTCGACCTGGCCCGTGGCTTCTACTCGCTCGAGCGCTGCGATGTAGGCGGGATCGTGAAACGCCGTCAGCTCCGTCCCGGCTGCGACGGGGCAATCACGGAATACGTCGTCGTCCAGCCAGCCGAGGATCGCCAGGAGATCGAGTACCGCCGAGTGACGGACGATGGACAGCGGATGATTCCGGCCGAAGGCGGCGCGCCGGAACACCTCGCCGCCGAGCAACAGCGGTCGTTCCAGGGCCCGCTGCGGGCGGGCAAGCCCGGCGGGCGTGCGGCGCAGACTGACTTGCGGGGCAGGACTCGGCATCGGGCGCGGACCTTCGTCGGCGTGGCGTGTGCGGCGCGGGTCCGTTCGAGAATATTCTATTCCCCTAATAAAGACAATTCTGATATTCTAATATGCCGCCTGCGGCCACGCCGATACGAAACAAGAGGTGACGCCATGTCCAGCGAAGCAGAGATGGTCAAAGAAACGATCTCGGAGGCGCCGGTCGCCGTACCGAAAACCAAGAGCATGTCGATCATCGTCACGAAGGGCAGCCTCGACTGGGCCTACCCGCCGTTCATCCTTGCGACGACGGCCGCTGCCATGGGTCTGCCGGTCTCGATGTTCTTCACGTTCTATGGGCTGCCGCTGCTCCTGAAGAAACTCGACCTGCAGGTCACCGCCGCCGGCAATCCGGCGATGAAGATGCCGATGTTCGGCGCACACATGGGCCTGCCGAATATCCTCACCGCGATACCCGGCGTAGACGCCGCATGCTCGACGATGATGAAGAACCTGATCAAGAAGAAGGGCGTCGCATCGATCGAAGAACTGCGGGAACTCGCCGTCGAGGCAGAAGTCCGCATGATCGGCTGCCAGATGACCATGGACCTGTTCGAGTACAGCGCCGAAGACATGATCGATGGCATCGAAGTCGGCGGCGCCGCAACGTATATCGAGTGCGCCACCCAGTCCGACATCAACCTGTTTATCTAGACGATACATCCGGACGACCGGTCCGGAACAACAGCGGCGGAACACGCCGCTCACCGGAGCGAGAGGCCATGGCCGACAAGACACTGGATGCGAAAGGACTCAACTGTCCGCTGCCCATTCTCAAGGCAAGGAAAGCATTGAAGGAAGTGCCTGCCGGCGGCACGCTCGAAGTGCTGGCGACGGACCCCGGCTCCGTGGCCGATTTCCAGGCATTCTGCCGGCAGACCGGCAACGAACTGGTCGATCATTCCGTCGACGGCTCGGTCTATCGCTTCCTGATCAAGCACACGGCTGCCTGAGTGGCCGTAATCCCGGGACCGATCCTGGTATTCATTCTCGCCACAGGTGCGGGCCTGGTGTATGAGCAGTACCACGGCGATCCGGAGGCACTGAACGTCGCCACCGTCACCAGGCTGGTGCGCAACCTGAGCATGCTGCGCACGGTAGGTGACATGGGTGAAAAGCCGTTCGGTCTCCTCGAACCGGACCATTGGAAGACTGCCGTAGCCTGGACCAAGGAAGTCGCCGAGGTCTGTCTCGCAATCGCGATGGCGTCGGCCTGTTCTCGGCGGTGCTGGTCGGCGTCGTCAGTTTCACGCTGATCAGCGTCCTGTACTGACGTCGTCCGGGAGAACGCAACGCAACACATCGAATCGGAGTGTGCCGGTGAAAAACGAAAAGCGCGGAATACACGAACTCTATCAAGCCGACCCGATCCGGGCCGATGAAATCGTCTTCGGCCGCAAGAGCGATCCGGTCACGCGGCGCGGATTCCTGACCCGCGGCGGCCTCGTCGCGATGTCCACGGCCATCGGCGCGTCCATTCCGTTTGCCGAATTCATGCCGGCGGGGTTGATCCCGGCCGCGTTCGCGCAGGCTACGGAGCCGTTCGTGATCAAGGGCAAGGAAAACCTTACGGTGCTGAACGACCGGCCCGTGAACGCCGAGACGCCGGCCTACCTGCTCGACGACGACGTAACGCCGGCCAGGTACCTGTTCGTGCGCAACAATGGGACGCCGCCGGTGACCGACAACATCGACCCGGACGCATGGGCCCTGGAGATCGCCGGGGAATCCGCCGAGCGCCCCGTGACGCTCTCGATCGCCGACCTCAAGAAGCGCTTCAAGCATTACACCTACCAGCTGCAGCTCGAATGCGGCGGCAACGGCCGCAGCGAATTCGTGCCGCCGGCGCACGGCAACCAGTGGACCGTCGGCGCCGTCGGCTGCCCGCAGTGGACCGGCGTCCGGGTCAGGGACGTCCTCGACTACGTGGGCGTGAAGGACGACGCCGTTTACCTGGCCTACTACGGTGCGGACACGCATCTCTCCGGCGACCCGACCAAGGCGCCGATCTCCCGCGGCGTCCCTATCGCCAAGGCCCTCGAGAACGAATCCCTGATCGCCTGGGCCATGAACGGCGAGGACATCCCCGCCCTCAACGGCTACCCGCTGCGGCTCGTCTGTGCAGGCTGGCCCGGCTCGGTGTCGGGTAAGTGGCTGCGCAGGCTGCTCGTTCGCAATATCGTGCACGACGGCGAGAAGATGACCGGCGACTCCTATCGCGTGCCGTGCAAGCCGGTGGCGCCGGGCAGTGAAGTGCCCGACGACCAGATGTGCATCATCGAGTCGTTGCCCGTGAAGTCCCTGGTCACGTTTCCGAAGTCCGGCATCGAGCATCCGCTCGCGACCAGGCTGGCCGTGCGCGGCCATGCCTGGGCCGGTGATCGCTCGGTGAAGTCGATGCACGTGTCGATCGATTTCGGCGCGACCTGGCAGAAGGCCAAGCTGCGCGCGCCGGTGAACCGGCTCGCCTGGCAGCACTGGAACGCCGAGGTCGCGTTCCCGCAGGCGGGCTACTACGAAGTGTGGGCGCGTGCGACCGACAGCAGCGGCCGCAGCCAGCCGATGGTCCTGCCCGGCTGGAACCCGAAGGGCTACCTGAACAACGCCTGCCATCGTATCGCCGTGCAGGTGGTGTGATGGCACTCCGTGTACAGTTCCTGTTCGCCCTCGCCGCAGTCGCCGCGACGTGCGCGGCCGCGGAACCCGAACTTGACCCCGCGACGGGGCTCAAGATGACCGGCGACTGGGAGCTGGTCCGCAACAACTGTGTCGCGTGCCACTCGCCCAGGCTCATCACCCAGCAACGCGGCACGGAGTCGAACTGGCTGAACATTATCCGCTGGATGCAGGCGACGCAGAATCTCTGGCAATTCGACCCGGACACCGAGTCCAGGATCGTCCACTATCTCGCCGAGAACTATCCGCCGGACGCCGGCCGCCGGCGCGCCCCGATCCCGCGCAGACTGATGCCGCCCAACCCCTACGCGCCGCCGACCAAGCAGCCCGACTGATACACTCTGTTCTCGAGGAGGCCGACGCGATGCAGGTGAACCCGTCAGAACTGGTCGCCAGGGCAAAGGCGACGATCCATGAATGTTCGGTCGCCGACGCGCACGGCTGCGTCGACAGCGACACGCTACTCATCGATATCCGCGAACTGGACGAGTTCCGGCGCGGCTATATTCCCGGCGCAGTCCTGCTGCCGCGTGGCCTGCTGGAGTTCGAAATCCACGGACTCGTCGAGCGGTGCCGCAGAGATCCCTCGGTCCCGGCCGAAGACCAGCCGATCGTCCTCTACTGCGGTACCGGCGGTCGCTCCGCGCTGGCCGCGCAGACGCTGGCGGACATGGGCTATCGCAATGTGAAGTCGATGGCCGGCGGGATCGTCGCCTGGGCACAGGCACGCCTGCCCATCGACGTCCCGGCCTGAAGGAGCGGCGCTCGGCGTCGGCACGCGAATTCTCCCGGCAAAAAAAGGGGGCGGCCGACGCCGCCCCCCGATTCTTCGCTGTTTGTTCGCTGTCTGGGACCTTATGCGACTTTCACCTTGTGGGGTGTGAGGACTTCCGCTTTCGGCAGATAAATCTCCAGGATGCCTTCGGTCAGCTCGGCTTTGGCCTTGTCGATGACGACGTCGACCGGAAGACGGACTGTCCTGTAGAACTTCCCATAAGCCATCTCGTGACGGTAGAAGTCTTCCTTCTTCTCCTCTTTCTCGATCTCACGCTTCGCTTCGATGATCAGCCGATCACCCTCGATGGTGATCTCCAGATCTTCTTTCTTCACGCCTGGCATCTCTGCGCGAACCAGGAGATTCTCTTTCCTGTCGATGATGTCGACTCTCGGCAGGAGATCGTATCCCTCTTCGTATTCGCCAGTGAGCGGCCATTTCATGGTAGTGGGTTCGAAGAAGCCTTCCATCCAACGGCGCGGGAAATTGTTCTCGAAGAACTCTTCCATGCTGCGGGTGAACGGCGACAGCCCTCTGCCAACTGCAAGCTCTCTTTCCTTCTTCGGTAGAATGCTATGAACGTTGCGCACAGAACTCACCTCCTCGGTATTTGCGGCCGGACGCCGGGGTCCGGCGCAATATATATGAACCCAAAGTGCAAAATTGCCAATCCGTAAAACCCCGCATTGAACGGCGCCGGGCGAGATCGCGCGCCCTCGGCCGGGCCCTGTGTCTCCGTGCGGCCGGCACATGACAGAACTCCAGTTCCATCGCGATCTCGCCCTCGCGGTCCTGGCGCTCTCCGTGCCGGTGTTCACGGCGCTGATGTGGACGACGGCACCCTATGGACGGCATGTGCGTGCCGGATGGGGGCCGACGCTCCCGGCCCGGGTCGGCTGGATTGTGATGGAATGCCCGGCGGCGCTGCTGTTCGCGGCAATCTATTGCATCGGAAATCAGGCACCGGACGCGGTGCCGCTGACCCTGCTCCTGATGTGGGAATTCCACTACGTCAACCGCGCATTCGTGTACCCGCTGCGCATGCGCCCGGGCGGCCGGCGCATGCCGGTCACGATCGTGGCGCTGGCTTTTCTCTTCAACGTCGCAAACGCCTACCTCAACGCCCGGTGGATCGCGCAGTTCGGCGCGTACCCGCTTGCCTGGTTCGGCAGCCCGGCGTTCGTGGCGGGCACGGTGATGTTCGTGGGCGGCGTGGCCATCAACCGATGGGCCGACGCCCGATTGCGGGCGCTGCGTGTCCCGGGCGGACCGCGCTACTCGATCCCCGACGGCGGCCTGTTCCGACGCGTGTCCTGCCCGAACTACCTGGGCGAGATGCTCGCCTGGGCCGGCTGGGCGCTCGCCACCTGGTCGCTGGCCGGGCTCGCGTTTGCTGTTTTCACGGCGGCCAACCTGCTGCCGCGGGCCCTGGCCCACCACCGCTGGTATCGGCGCCATTTTCCCGACTACCCGGCCGGACGGCGGGCCGTGATCCCGTTCCTGTTGTGAGTGCGGACATAAGAAAGCGGCCTGCGGTGGGACCGCAGGCCGCCGGATTTGAGGACGCCTGGGTAGATCTGCTTTGTCGCGTACCCGTTCCCTTTCGCGTCTGTCCGCCTTGCGGCCGGCTTCCGCGTCCGGGGCCCGAATACGTTCTTGGTATCGGGCTACCTTCCGGCGTAATTCCTCGGGGCTTCTTTCCGAGTTCCACCCCTGGAATCCCGCGGGTTCCGCGATCCGCATGTGCGTCGCGCATTGCCCGGCGGTTCCGCCTTCTAGCGTCCACCGCCCCCGACACGCGTTCGAGGCTCGGACCTCGTTCAGCAGGGCGGTTGTCAACAAGCGAACTTGTTGGCGCGTGAGGCTATTGCCTCAGCATCAAAGCTAAACCTGCCGGCCCGAAAGTCAAGACTTGCGACGGAAACCATCGCGAGGGAAAAAGCGACCTTTCACACAACCGACAACTTGCACGATTCACTTCAAGTGAATTCGCAGATTCGTCTCCGCTGAGCCGTGCGCGATTTGCGCAAATCGTTCGGCAAAATTACTCGTCGCGGTGCCAGACCTCGACCGGATCGCCGCTCGTGCTCTCGACGATGATGCCGTCGTTCTTGCACGGAGCGACCCAGTGCGTGTCGTCGCAGCTCTTCAGGCTGTCGAGCCGCTCGTGGAACGCCTCGGTCCGCTCGCTGGGCGCGACCGGCGTTTCCTTGCCCGGCGTGCGCCATCCCGGCTCGTCCTTGTAGGCCTTGTCGATGGCCGCCAGGCTCTCGAAGGTACTGGTCTCGCGCGCGGAAGGAGCACAGCCCGAAGCGGTGTGGTTGACGATCACGTCCTTGGACGCATCCTTCAGTGCGGTCAATTCCTGCAGGGCCGCCTGGCAATCGGACTGGGTCAGAAACTCCAGCTGGAATTCCTGTTGCTGACAGACATTCTTGCCGGCGGGCGCCACGCATTCACTGATAGTGAGTATGAAAACCTTGATCCATGCCGAATTCATCGCGTCACTCCATCTTGCCTGCCCTGTGCTGATTCTGACCGTGACGGCGGCATAAGTTCGCCCCGCCGCAACGCCGTCAGATGCCGACCGCCTGCCTCCAGGCCCGGGCCATCAACGAATGACCCGCCATCGTCGGGTGGACGCCGTCCGCGGCCCAGTAGCCCGGGGCTACGGCCCCGATTACCGCATCGTCGAACAAGGACTGCAATGCCACCCAGTGCGCGCCTGCGGCATCCGCGACGTCTCTCGCCACGCGCCGGCGTTCGTCGAACTCCGGAAACCAGCGATCGTCCACAGCGCCGGTGCGCAGCGCGAACGGCTCGCAGACCACGATATGAACGTCGGGCAATGCCTCGCGCGTACCCGCGAGCAGCGCCGTGAAATCGCGGCGGTAACTGTCCACGGTGCCGTCAAAATCGCCGTCCAGTTTGTGCCAGATGTCGTTGACGCCGATCAGGATGCTGAGCACGCTCGGCCGCAAGTCCACACAATCGCGCTGCCAGCGAGCCGCGAGATCCGGCACGGTATTGCCGCTGACGCCCCGGTTATAAATCGCGAGCGCCTTGTCCGGGTAGTCACGGAGCAGTTCGTAGGCCAGTAACAGGGGGTAGCCGTGACCCAGCGCGTCGGCCTGATTCGCCTCGCCTTCGCGTTCACGATCCCTGCCGACGTCCGTGATCGAATCGCCCTGGAACAGGATCGTGTCTCCCCTGGCGAGCGGGATGTCGCCTGCCGATCCGGGCGTACCCGCACGCACCGACGCGGCGGCGCCCAAGCCGAGCGCGGCCGTCGTGCCCAGGAGAATCTCGCGCCGTGTAAGTCCGGATCCGTTGTCGCCGCTCATTTCGTCATCCTCGCCTTGTTGCCGTGAAATCAACCATACCCCATGTGCGGGTGCACCATGGCGTGACCGGTCATTACGGGGTCAGCCGAGGGGTATCCCAGTCCACCCATTGGTCGCGGATGGCCGGGAAATCCCCGTCGGTACTCAGCACCTCGCCGGTCGGTGTTCCGTCGCCGACGAGGAATCGTCTCACGAAGGCGGCGACGGTGCCGAGTTGCTGTTCGGGCACATCCCGGCAATGCGGATGACCGCCCCGCTGCGTCGCCCCCATTGCATCGGGGACGCCGAGCGCCGACCAGATTTCGTGCGCAACCTCGGCACCGAACTGCGAGCCCTGGCGATCCAGCCAGTACATGTCCGTGTTATTGACGACGAGCAGCGCCCGCGGCGCGATCAGGCCCATCACCATGTGCTGATCGAACGGCAGCCGCGTCGCCGTGGTCGCGAAGCGCCGGAACGAGTCGCGAAACCACACATTCTCGGTGACGATCTGCGCGAGGGTCTGGACCGCGCCGTTCTCCGGCTGGCGGCCGCCATCGAGCCATGCCTGCTGGTGCATGTCGGCCAGGCGCCAGAGGGACGACCCGCCCGCACCCGACTCCTGCGAGATCGTCAACGCGATGCGTTCGTCGAACGCGCCGACGACGATCGCACCCTTGCCGTTCCGCGAGCAACCGGTGACCCCCAGGCGCGCCGGGTCGATGTTCGCCTGGCGCGTCGTCTCGAGCGCATCGATCAGGCGGCTGACTCCCCAGGCCCAGGCCATCATCGCACCGGCGGGATGGTCGGGGTACAGCTCATAGAATTTCCCGTGTCCGCGGGATTCGGCGTTCTGCTGTTCGGCGATTTCGCCGTTGTCGAACAGGATCGTCGCGACGCCGAGCCCCGAGATCGTATCGTCCTCGTCGAGCCCCGTGCCACGACCGAGCACAATCATCGCCGGCCAGGGTCCGCCGTCCCCGCCGGGTCGCCGGATCGTGACATCGAACTCGATCGCCCGGTCGCCGTCGTCGACGCTGACCCGCAAGGTATCGCCGTCGAGCGAACCGGCGACGTGCCGGGGCCGCGCAGGTTTCGGCCCGAGCTCGTATTGCTGGACTTCAGCCGCGATCTCCTCGCGGCGGCAGGTCCAGTCACGGCGTCGGGTCACCCGGCGACCGTCCATCGACAGGAACGGATCCGGAAGACGTGGTATTGCGACGAGGTCGTCGTAGTCCGGCAGCGCCGGCACGGCACAGTCGGCGCCACGATCTTCGACGGTCGCCGGCGCGCTTCCCGCCGGAACCCGGCCGGATGCCGCCGGCGTGCCGCCGGGCAGCCCGGTCGCGACGGCAAGCAGTGCGGCGGAAATCGTAACGAGCGCGTGATGCATGGGCGAGGCCTGGGGTCCGCTTGACCGCGCCACGCAGTATACCGCCGCTACTGCCGCGCAGAAGGCGCGATCCTCGTTCGCCGGTATAGAATGCCGGTCTCCGGCTGTGCAATGCGTTGACGACGGAGCGACGGAAGATCGATGGCGTATCAACTGACATTCGAGCGGCACCCGGATTACCTGCATGCGACCGTCACCGGTTCGAATGACCAGGACGCCGTCATGCAATACCTGCGTGAAATCCGGGCGGAATGCCAGAGACAGGGCTGTTTCCGGGTCCTGATCGACGAGCGCCTGGCGGGGCCGAGGCTCGCCGTCGACGAGGTCTTCACGATCGCATCGGAAGGCGCGATGGACGCCATGGGAATCTTCGAGGCCATCGCCTACGTCGACCCCTACATGGGCCGGATGGCCGAATTCGCAGAGACGGTGGCCGTCAATCGCGGCATGCCGGTGAAGACTTTCGATTCGGTCGATGCCGCGCGCGAGTGGCTGCTCGAACAGGTGGGCAAGCCGGTGGGCCAACACATCTTCACGGGAGAGGACGACCCGCAGCGCTAGCCGTCGGGTCCCGCTACCGGGACATGCCTGTCGGCGTGCGTTATCCTTCCCCCCCACTGTCCTCTGGTCCGGCGTGGCGCTGATGTCGTTCTCGTTCGTCAGATTCCTGTGCGGCAATATCCTGTTCGGCCTCGCCGCACTCATGCTGGCGCCCTGCTTCTACAGCCTCTACCTCGGGTCGGACGACGTCGTCGCATTCTTCACGAGCGAGGCGATTACGGCCGCGACGGCGATATTGCTGATCCTCTCCAAGGGCCATACGCCCAGCCGGCTCTGGGTGCGGGAAGTCTTCCTGCTCACCGCCCTGTCCTGGATCATGGTCTCGATATTCGGCGGCCTGCCATTTCTGTTCTCTCACACCGTCTCGAGCAGTGCCGACGCCGTCTTCGAAACCGTGTCGGGGGTGACGACGACCGGCGCCACCGTGCTGTCGGCGCTCGACTCGCAACCGAGGGATATCCTGCTGTGGCGGTCGATGCTGCAGTGGGTCGGTGGCCTCGGCATCATCGCGCTCGGCGCCGCTATTCTGCCGTTCCTGCGGATCGGCGGCATGCGCCTGTTCCGCGCGGAATCGTCGGACTTCTCGGAGAAGGCGCTGCCGCATACACAGCGCTTCCTGCTGCGCCTGGTGCTCATCTACATCGTCATGTCCGTCGGCTGCGCGGTCGCCTATGCCGTCGCGGGCATGGGCGTGTTCGACGCGATCAACCATGCGATGACGACCGTGTCCACCGGCGGATTCTCGACCCACGACGCATCGATCGCCTATTTCGACTCGACCGCGATCGAAATAGTGTCGATCGTCTTCATGCTGATCGCCGCGATGCCTTTTACGACGTTCCTCCCGCTGGCCGCCGGCGATTTCCGGCCGCTGAAGAACGACACCCAGGTGCACAGCATGATCGGGTCTTACGCGGCGGTAGTCGTTTGCCTCGTCGCCTGGCTTGCCTGGGACCGGGACATGGGCATCCTGGAAGCGCTCAGGGTAAGCGCCTTGAATGTCGTCTCCATCGCGACGACGACCGGCTACGTCAGCGACGATTACTCGAACTGGGGCACGTTCGCGGTGGTCGTGTTCTTCTTCCTGACCTACGTCGGCGGTTGTTCCGGCTCCACCGCGGGCGGCATCAAGATCTTCCGCTTCAAGATCGCGTTCATCATGTTCCGGGAGACGATGCAGCGCCTGTTGCATCCCAACGCAGTGTTCACACGCTCGATGAGGGGTCGACCGATCACGGACGATATCGTTTCGTCCGTCGTCGCATTTGCGCTCGCCTATGCCTTCACCGTCTCCGTCGTTACCGTCGCGCTGGCCGCGGCCGGCAACGATTTCATCACCAGTTTCAGTGCCGCCGGCACTGCGATGGCCAACGTCGGCCCGGGTCTCGGGTCGGTCATCGGACCGGTATCCAACTTCGCCGCCTTGAGCGACCTGTCCAAGTGGATCCTCTGTGCCGCCATGTTGCTCGGGCGGCTGGAAATTTTTACGCTCCTTATCATTCTTACACCGACCTTCTGGCGCGGTTGATTGTCTATTCCCTTCGTGACACCGGATCCGACCCCGGATCTTGCGGACGACGGAGATGACCGGCGATGGCTGATCAGGGCAACAGAACGAACGCACCGCGAATAGCGATACCGGCGGACGACTCCCTGCAACACGGCGTATTGTTACGGCGGTTCCTTCTCGCGGCCATGGCGGCACTGCTGATCGCCGCCGCCGTCCTGTTCGCATTCCGACCGCACTTCGGGCGACTCGAGGTCTACGACAGTATCGCGGACCTGCACTTCGCAGATCCGGAACTCGAGTCCTGTGTGCGCCGGACAGCGATCGACAACGGCTGGCCGGACGTCGGTCATTTCCGGACGCTGCGCTGTAACGATCCGGACGGCGACGGGATCGCGAGCCTGCAGGGCATAGATCAGCTCGTTTCCCTGCAGGACGTCGATCTCGCGTTCAACGACCTGGACGACGCGGCACCGCTGGCGAACCTCCCGCACCTCGCATCGCTGGACCTCAGCCACAACCGGCTCACGACGCTGCCGGTGTTGCGGGCGGCGAACAACGTCCGCCGGCTCGAGGTGAACTTCAACCGTCTCCCGGACCTGAGCTGGCTCGCGACCCAGGAATTCGCCACGCTCCAGATCCTCTCGCTGGCACACAACGAGATCACCGGGATCGCCTCGGTGCCCCGCCTTGCGGAACTGCGCGAACTGGACCTGCGGGGAAACCAGGTATCGGACATCCAATTCCTGGCCTCGCTCCCGGGTCTCGAGATGCTCGATCTGGGCAGCAATGCGATCACGGACCTGACCGGCATCGATACCGTCGGCAGCTTGCGGCGCCTGTTCCTCGACCGGAATGCGATCGCCGACATCGGCCCGCTGGCGGGTCTCGACAATCTCGAAGTGCTCGATATTGCGCACAATCGCCCGGCTTCCCTCGAACCGCTCGCAAGCCTCACCGAGCTGCAGCGACTGGACATCGAGCACACGGGTTCCCGAGAACTCGACACGCTGTTCCCGCTCGGCAACATCGAGGAACTCCGCATAGGAGGTAACCCCGGCCTGGACTGCGCATCGATCGGGCGAGCGATCGGGGAATTCGGATCCGTGGCCGTGGTGGCGGACTCGGATTGCCTCGCACAGGCAGTCCGCTGAGCCGATGGCCGACCGATCCCTCAATCTGCGGGCTGCCGCGATCTTCCGGGACTGCGCCGAACTCCTCAGGCAGCAGAAAGCAAACCCGTTCCGCGTCAACGCCTATCTGCGGGCCGCAGGCAATCTGGAGACGCTGGATGCCGACGTCGGGGACATACTGCTCGACGAGGGTGTCGCCGGTCTCACCCGCCTGCCGGGGATCGGCACGGGTCTCGGCGCCGCGATCGAGGAAATCGCACGTACCGGGCACCTGACGCGGCTCGATCGCCTCCGCGGCGAGACTTCGCCGGAGACCCTGTTCCGGAACCTGCCCGGCGTCGGCCCGGCCCTGGCGCGCCGGATCCACGACAGCTTGCATGTCGATACCCTCGAGGCCCTCGAACTCGCTGCCCACGACGGCTCGCTCGCCGCCGTGCCGGGTATCGGTGAACGCCGCGTCGCGGCGATTCGAGCCGGTCTCGCCGCGCTGCTGGGGCGCGGGACGTCCGGCGAGCGCCGCTCGGGTCCCCGGCCGGACGTGGCCCTGTTACTGGACGTCGACGCAGAGTACCGGAAACGTGCCGCGGCGGGCACGCTGCCGCGGATCGCGCCGAAACGCTTCAACCCCGAAGGCAAGGCATGGTTGCCGGTCCTGCACACCGACCGTGCCGACTGGCACTTTACGGCGCTCTATTCGAACACGGCGCGCGCGCACGAACTCGGACGCACGGACGACTGGGTGGTGCTGTACTACTACGACGGCAACGATCGGGAAGGCCAGTGCACCGTCGTCACCGAAACGCACGGTCCGCTGGAGGGAAGCAGGGTCGTGCGCGGAAGGGAGGCCGAAAGCCGCGCCGAGGTCGCCTGAGCCTGCCTTCGTTGCGCGCCGGCCGGGTCGCGGCGGCGTTTAGTCGTCTGCTTCGAACTGTTGCAGACCTTCCTCGAGGTAATCGGCGAGCAACGACGTGCCGATAAGGTAATCGGCGGTGTGCTCCGTCCAGGTGTCCTCGGCATACTCGATCGCTTCGTCCCATTCGTCCAGCGAATAGTCGCCCCGGCCCACCCACATCAGCGACACGAGCGATACCTGCTGGTCGGGCTCGAGATCCTCGATCGTACTCTTGAGTTCCTGGTAGTACGGGTCTGCACCGAAGTCCGAGGCGACCTGTTTGACCCATTCCTCGTCGACGGCCTCCGGCTCGTCCGGAAAGGTCACGTCCTCCCGGGCGTGAAACTCGTGTGCCTTGTCGATGATGAACCGTATCGTGTCGCGGTTGAGATCGAGCTCTGCCATGTCGTGATTCCAGGTCTTTGCTGCCCGCCGGCCCTCCCCGGCATCTTGCTTTGACTTGCATTGTAAGCAGAGTTGCGCCTGCAACCGATGCCGGCAATTCGTACAATTACCTAACCCGGACTTTCCATGAACGATCCGGGCTAAAGGAGCGAACGACATGCCGGACGAGACGCACAGCCGCCCAACGGACTCTCACCCAACGGAACCTCGTTCAGCGGGCCCTGGGGCCCCGGGCCGGAAGGATCCCCGGCATCGCCATGCATTGCACCAGTTCCCGGGCCGCTTTACCCGGCCCGGTGCGGCGCCGGGGGACCTCTCCAGGCCGGCGGGAATGCCCGTGGCACCGTCGGTGCTGTCGCTGATCGACTACGATGCCGGCGAGATCGTCGAGCACCAGGCCTGCACGCTGGCCGAGGCGCGCGAGTTTTTCACGAGCCCGCACAGCACGTGGCTGCATGTGCAGGGCGCACCGACCGAAGAACTGTTGCGCGCCGTCGGCGACGCCTACGGACTGCACCCGCTGGCGCTCGAGGACGTCCTGCACACCGGGCAGCGTGCGAAGGTCGAGGAATACGACGGGCAGCTGTTCACGATTCTCGGGGCGCCGGAGGCGGCGGACCAGGGCATGGCGACCGTCCAGCTCAGCCTGTTCCTCGGCGATACCTGGCTCGTGAGCTTCTATTCCGGACGGGAGGACCCCTTCGCGGCGGTACGGGAACGGCTCCGCAACACGGGTTCACGCGTGCGTCGCCTCGGCGTCGATTACCTCTACTACTCTCTGATCGACACGATGATCGATCACGTCTTTCCGCAGATGGAGTATCTGGGCGAGCGGATCGAGGCACTGGAGCTGTCCGTGTTCGACAATCCGAATCGCGCGGCCCTGGACGAAATCCATCATCTCAAGCGGGAACTGGTGCTGCTGCGGCGCCTTTTGTGGCCGCAACGGGACGCGCTGGGCAGCCTGACCCGCGGCGATCACGCGCTGATCAAGAATGAGGCACGGCTGTATCTCCGCGATTGCTACGATCATACCGTGCATGCGCTCGACCTCGTCGAGAGCTACCGCGAGATGGCGTCCAGCCTGCTGGAAGTGTACCTGTCCAGCCTTTCGAACCGCATGAACGACGTCATGAAGGTCCTGACGATCATCGCCACGCTGTTCATCCCCCTGTCGTTCATCGTCGGCGTCTATGGCATGAACTTCGACCGATCCGCGGGCCCATGGAACATGCCGGAGCTGGGCCTGCGCTACGGCTACCCGCTCCTTTGGCTGTTCATGTTGCTCGTCGCCGGCGGCATGCTCCTGTACTTCCGCAGCAAGCGCTGGTTCTGACGGGAGCGTCGCACCCTTGGCGCCGCCCGCTTTCGCCTAGGTAGAAGTGCGCATTCCGCTCGCGAGGCGAACGCAGTAACGAAGAGTCATGAACGGCGTTGCCGTACCGGAACTCGTCTGGCGAGCGAAGTATCGCCTGGCGGAGGACGGCTTCCCGGCAGAGCGCGACATCGGCGAGTCCTGGGACCGCGTCGCGGCCGCGGTGGCGGCCGTCGAGTCGCGGCCCGAGCGCTGGACTCGCGGATTCCGTGCCATCCTGTCCGGCTACCGGTTCCTGCCGGGCGGCCGCGTATTGGCCGGCGCCGGCACCGACCGGCGCGTAACGCTGTGCAACTGTTTCGTGTCCGGACGGCTGGCCGACTCGCTCGATGCCATCCTCGCGGCGCTGACCGAGACGGCCCTCACCATGCAACAGGGCGGCGGCATCGGCATCGACTTCTCGCCGCTGCGGCCGTCCGGCTGTACGGCCGAGCGCAGCGCATCGGCTGCGTCCGGGCCGGTGTCGTTCCTGCAACTTTGGGACACACTGTGCGGTACGCTGCTCTCGACGACGTCGCGCCGTGGGGCGATGATGGGCACGCTGGCCTGCGACCATCCGGATATCGGCGCGTTCGTCGATGCCAAGGCGGCGGCCGGCCGCTTGAGCAACTTCAATCTGTCCGTCCTCGTCAGCGACCGGTTCATGCACGCGGCCGCGAACGGCGAACCCTGGCCGCTGTACTTCCCGTCGCGACTGGCCGATGGCCTGTCTGCCCCGGCCGCTGCGGAGTCCGCCGTTGCCGTCGTGCCCGCGGCGAACCTCTACCGGCACATCGCCGAGTGTGCTCACCGGAGCGCGGAACCGGGTGTCCTGTTCGTCGATACCATCAACCGGGAAAACAACCTGCGATACTGCGAAACGATCAGCGCGACGAATCCCTGCGGCGAGATCCCGCTGCCGGCGTACGGCGCCTGCGACCTCGGCTCGCTCAACCTGACGGCTTTCGTGCAGAAGCCGTTCAGCCGCCAAGCCACATTGGATAACGACGGGCTGTGCGAAGCGGCCGCCATCGCAGTGCGCTTCCTCGACGACGTGATCGACGCGTCGCACTTTCCGCTCGAAGAGCAGGCCGCGCAGGCCCGGCGGACACGGCGTATCGGACTCGGCATCACCGGCCTCGCGGACGCGCTCGCGATGCTCGGCCTCAGTTACGACAGCGAGGCGGCGCGCAATTTTGCGGCGGAGACGATGCGCCGCATCCGGGATACCGCCTATACGACGTCTGTCGACCTCGCGCGGGAGAAGGGTCCGTTTCCGTGCTTCGATGCGGCCGCCTACCTGGAGGCGCCGTTTGTCCGCCGCCTGCCGGCGGCGCTCCGGGACGCGATCGCCACGCACGGTATGCGCAACAGCCACTGTCTGTCCATCGCTCCCGCCGGCACGATCAGCCTGCTTGCCGGGAACGTGTCGAGCGGCATCGAACCGATCTACGCGCTGGAGGCGACCCGCAGTATCCGCGAGGCAGACGGCACGCCGCGGCTCGTCGACGTCCGTGATTTTGCGTACGAAACCTGGCTCCACGCCGTTGTCGAGCAGGGCCCGCAAAAGGCGCCGGAGACGGCCGACTCGGTGTCCGCCGATGCGCACCTTTCGATGCAGGCCGCCTTGCAGCCCTTCGTCGACAATGCAATCTCCAAGACGATCAACCTGCCGCCAAGCGCAAGCGTCGCCGACATCGCGGCTGTCTACCGGCGCGCCTGGGAGGCCGGTCTCAAGGGCTGTACCGTATTTCGTCCGGGCGCAACCGTGGGGCAGGTCCTGCGCGCCCGCACCGAGTCCCATTGTTGCCACGTGGACCGCGAAGCCGACTGATCCGGATGGCCCGGACGACCCGGCCGGCCGCGATGGCGTCCTCTAGGTGAAATCCGGCATTTAAACTCCCGCACGATCGCCGTATCGTTGGGTCACAGGGTGTCGTGTGCGCTGCATGGGACAGCGCCCAGGGACAGGTAGCGTGAATGACAAGTCGTCGCCCGGGTTATACAAGGGAGTGAAGATCCTCCACGACCCGGTGCGCAACAAGGGTACTGCGTATACGGAGGCCGAGCGGGACTTTCTCCAGCTGCGCGGCTTGCTGCCACCGCGCGTGCATACACCGGCCGAGCAGGAGATGCGGGTACTCGGCAACATCCGGGCGAAAGCCAACGATCTCGAACGCTACCTCTACCTGGTGTCTCTGCAGGATCGTAACGAGACGCTCTTCTACCGCGTCGTGATGAACCACATCGAGGAGATGATGCCGCTCATCTATACGCCCACGGTCGGCAAGGCTTGCCAGGAATTCCAGCACATCTATCGCAGGCCGCGCGGGCTTTACGTGTCGCTGCAGGACCGCGGCCGTATCCGGGAGATGCTGGGGAACTGGCCGCACGAGGAAGTGAAGATCATCGTCATTACCGACGGCGAGCGTATCCTCGGACTCGGAGATCTCGGCGCCCAGGGCATGGGCATCCCGATCGGGAAGCTCGCGCTGTACACGGCCTGCGCCGGCATCCATCCGACCCAGTGCATGCCCGTCATGCTGGACGTCGGCACAAACAACGAACAGCTGCTCGACGATCCTCTCTACAACGGGCTCGAACGGCGGCGGATACGCGGCGAGCGCTACGACGAACTCGTCGCAGAATTCATCGTGGCCGCCAGCGAGGCGTTCCCGGGTGTGCTCATTCAACTGGAGGATTTCGGCAACGCCAACGCCTTCAGGCTCCTCTCCCAATATCGCGACCAGGCCTGCCTGTTCAACGACGACATCCAGGGTACCGGCGCGGTCGCGCTCGCCGGCATCATGAGTGCGTTGCGAATCACCGGCGGGTCTCTGCCCCACCAGAAGCTGTTGTTCCTCGGCGCCGGCGAAGCGGGCATCGGCGTCGCCGAGGCGTTCGTCGCGGCGCTGGTCGCCGAGGGCGTGCCGGCAAAGCATGCGCGCAAGCAATGCTGGTTCGTCGACCGCCGGGGGCTGCTCGTCGCCGGGCGCGATAATATCTCCGAGGCGAAAAAGCCCTTCGCCCACAAACACGCGCATATCGGCAACCTGCTCGAGGCCGTAAAGACGCTGCAGCCGACGGCCATCATCGGCCTCTCCGGCCAGCGCGGCGCGTTTACCGGCGAAGTGATCGATGCGATGGCGCAGATCAACACGCGCCCGATCATATTCGCGCTCTCAAATCCCACCGACAGCGCCGAATGCACGGCGGAACAGGCTTACTCCGGGAGCAACGGGCAGGCGGTCTTCGCGAGCGGCAGCCCGTTCGAGCCGGTCAAGATCCGCAATCAGACCTTCGTCCCCGGCCAGGGCAACAACGTGTACATCTTCCCCGGCGTCGGGCTCGGCGTGATCATCAGCCAGTCCCGTGTCGTAACCGACGAGATGTTCCTCGCGGCCGCCAGATCGCTGGCCAGCCAGGTGGGCGACGCGGACCTGGCGCACGGCCGCGTCTATCCGCCGCTGTCGCGGATCCGGCAGGTTTCGGCACAGATCGCGCAAGATGTCGCCGGGATCGCATACGAGCGGGGCCTGGCCACCAGGCCGGAACCCGACGATATCGCGGCGGAGATACGCCGCTACATGTATCAGCCGGTATACCCGCATTATGCGTAGCGCGCGTCCGGACGCTATCATTGACAAAAACAGCAATCGAGGGGGCTGATCCATGCCGTACGACTCCAGTACTATTCGAAACGTCTGTCTGGTCGGGCCGAGCGGCGCCGGCAAGACCCTGCTTGCCGAGGCGCTCCTGAGCGCGGGCGGGGCCATCCCCAAATCCGGATCGATCGAGAACGGCGACACGGTCTCGGATTTCACGCCCCGCGAGAAAGCCGCAGGCCATTCTCAATACACGTCGCTCTGTCACCTGGATCACGGCGGAATTCACATCAATCTGATCGACACCCCCGGATACCGCGATCTGTACGCCCGCTCCTTATCCGTCCTGCCGGCCGTCGAGACCGCCGCGGTCGTGATCAACGCTCAGGCCGGCATCGAACAGGTCGCGCGCCGCATGATGAGGGCGGCCGCACGGCAACGCCTGTGCCGCATGGTCATCGTCAACAAGATCGACTCGGAAGATATCGACCTGCAGGGTCTCATGGGTGAAATCCAGTCACTGTTCGGTTCGGAGTGTCTGCCCATCAACCTGCCTGCCGCGGACGGCAGTTCCGTCGTCGACTGTTTCTTCGATCCGGCGAACGCCGACACCGCGTTCGACTCGGTCGAAGCCGCGCACACGCACATCGTGGACCAGGTCGTCGAGGTCGACGAAGAGCTGATGGAGGTTTACCTCGAGCAGGGCGAAGAACTCGCTCCGGAACAGTTGCACGACGCCTTCGAACAGGCACTGCGCGAAGGCCACCTCGTGCCCGTGTGTTTCGTTTCGGCGCGGACCGGCGCCGGCATATCGCAACTCCTCGAGATATTCGAGAAACTGATGCCGAACCCCATGGAAGGCAATCCGCCGCGTTTCCTGAAAGGGGAAGGCGACAGGACCGAAGAGGTCAAGATAAAAGCCGATCCCGCCTCGCATGCCGTTGCACATGTCTTCAAGGTCGAGATTGATCCGTTCAAGGGACGTCTCGGGGTCCTGCGGATCCACCAGGGCACGTTACGCCCGGGCAACCAGCTCTTCGTGGGCGACGCGCGCAAGCCGATCAAGGTCACCCAGCTGCTCAAGATCAACGGCGCCGAACATGTCAAGTTGGACGTCGGAGTGCCGGGCGACATCTGCGCCATCCCGCGTGTCGACGAGGCACACTACGATGCCGTGCTGCACGATTCGCACGACGAGGATCATTTCCACCTGAAATCGATCGACCTGCCACGGCCGATGTACGGGCTCGCGATCTGGCCCCGGAACGACAAGGAGGCACAGAAAGTCTCGGATGCGCTGCACGTCGTCGAGTCCGAAGATCCGTCCCTCACGGTCGAGCACATACCCGCACTGAACGAGGTCGTCCTCCGCGGGCACGGCGAGCTGCACCTGCGCACCGTGCTGGAGGACATCGCCGATCGCTATCATCTTGAAGTCGAGACAGCGTTGCCGTCCATCGCCTACCGGGAGACGATCACGCGTCCCGCCGAGGGTCACCACCGCCACAAGAAGCAGACCGGCGGCGCCGGACAGTTCGGCGAGGTCTACCTGCGAATCGAACCGCTGCCGTCAGGCTCCGGATTCGAGTTCGCGAGCGCGGTCGTCGGCGGCTCCATTCCATCCCAGTTCATCCCGGCGGTCGAGACCGGGGTGAAGCAGGTCATGGAGGCCGGCGCCGTCTACGGCTATCCGATGCAGGATATCAGGGTGACGGTCTACGACGGCAAGCACCATTCCGTCGATTCGAAGGAGATCGCTTTCATCCAGGCCGGCAAGAAAGCGTTCCTCGACGCGATAAACAAGGCGGCGCCGATCGTCATGGAGCCGGTCGTCGACGTCACCTTCACGGTGCCGACGAATGCGGCCGGCGGCATCACGGGCGACCTTTCCGGCATGCGCGGCATGGTCACCGGCACGGAATCGCTGTCCAACGACCGGATCGTCATCTCGGGACAGGCACCCCTGAAGGAGATCCAGGGCTACCATTCGCGGCTCAAGTCACTGACGGGCGGCGACGGCAGCTTCGATATGGAATTCAGCCACTACGCGCAGGTGCCGCCCGAGTCTCTCGGCGAGCTGCGCTCGGCGGGCTGAGCAGCGGACCGCAAGGCGATCAATAGCGACCGTGCTGTTTGAAGATGTAGTTGCTGAGTTCGATGAATTCGTGGTTCATGCGGTGCACGATCCGGTGTGCAGACCTCGCCACCGCACGCATCACCTTGTAGACGAGTTGCGGGTTTTTCGTCACGAGTTGCTCGAGATCACTTCGCTTGAGGCTCATTACGCCGCAGTCACACAACGCCCGCAGGCCCACCGTGTGCGTCTCGCCGTCCACGAAGCTCAACTCGCCCACGAGTTCGCCGTCGCGCAGCACCGCGAGGCTCGCCGTCTCGCCGGCGCCGGTCTGCTTGACCACTTCGAGCTTGCCGTCCAGTAGCACGTGCAGGGAGTCGTCCACCGTTCCCTCCCTGAACAAGTAATCGCCATCGGCCAGCTGCTGCCAGCTCATGACGGCGCTCAGTTCGGCGGCCTCCTCGGGGGTGAACTCCGCGCCGAGGGACGAGTTGAGAATCCGGTTGTCGGTGTCGTGCATGGTACGTCCCGCCTTTGCCCGAGCATGAATCCGGGCTCCGGTATCGATACTAGCTTCCGCCTCCCGGCGCCGATATAGGGGTTTATAACCAGCGGCCACTCCGCCCCCGAATGAGCCTTACCCGCACGGCGTCCCGGCATCCTTGTGGATGCTGAGGTCCGCATTCTTCAGTTACAGGAACAGACCCGGCACCAGAACCGCGAATATCGCGCCCCCCACAGAGTGATACGCAGGATCTCATTCATGACCCTCTCGTGGAAGCATCCTAACGGTTCCCGGCCCTGTCACGCTACAATCGCGACAGATGAAACTCGCGCGATCGACATGCCTGGCCACACTCCTGTTCTGCATGCTTGTCGCCGTGAACAGTCCGGCGCAGGAGGCCAAGGAGGAAACCGGACCCGCAGCGCCGAATCTCGCTGCCCTGCAGGCAAACTGGTGGACGTACTTCGAGGGAACGCGCCAGGAGGTCGGGCCGCGCGTCTCGACGTTCCTGGATCGCGTCGACGCTCAGATCCCGAAGCTCGCGCCGCAGAACCAGGAAGCGGCACATTCGGTGCTGCAGGCGCTGCGCGACAACTTCAGCGCCTACCTCGATCTGCTGGACGAGACCGCGTTCAAGCCCCAGAAGCTGCCGGATCCGGCGGTAAATTACACGATCGACGAATTGCTGGCCCTGGCGGCGAAGGCTCGCGAAGCAAGCGACGCCGCAGGGACGGAAGAACTCGAGGTCGAGCGCGAGAAACGCACTTTCGATGGCGCAAGCCGCCGGCGCGATGCGGCGTTCAAGGACTATGCGGCTGCCGGCTCCGGCGATCAGCGCTGGCTGCTGGCGCTCAGGCTGATCCAGGCGCGATCGGCACAGGCGATCTCGGCCCGGCGCCTGGATCTGCTTACGAAGAGCTACCAGGCAGCCACGGCATACGCCGAGGCCAGCGCCGCTCGCGTGGACCTGGCGATGGACCGGCTGGCGTCTTCGGCCGACGAGGCAAAGCTGAAGGAGCTGAAAAGACGTGTCGCGAGCAGCCGGGGTGCCGTCGATAAGGCGCGCGAGAAACTGCGTGACGCGCAGAATGCCGCCCACAGCCTCGGACTCGAGACGTCACAGGGCCGGTCCCAGCAGCGGCTGCAGCAACAGGGTCTGATCGCGGCGGACGTCGACCTCGCCATGGCCGAGGCGACCCTGGCACATGACGAGATGCTGCGCTGGTGGGCCGAGCTGACGCTGAATACGGCACCGGACACGAACGAGCTGGAAGACCAGGCGCTCGAATGGTCGAAACTGATCCGGCAGATCGAACAGCAGGCGCCGGACTGGAAACGTCAGACCGAGAACGAACTGCTCGCCGTGCAAGGTATGAGTCGCGACGGGCTCGACCGGGCATCGCGCCGCCTGCTGGACCAACGGCTCGGCACCGCCCAGGAGACACTGGCCCAGCTCGGAGAACTCGACAGCGCGGTGGCCGACCTGAAACTGCTGACGCAGGTCGTGGACAAGGCCACCGCTCAGTACACCGGCGCAATCCGATCCTGGCTCGCGGGTGCCAGCCGCATGGTGAGGGCAGCTTCGCAGCGCGTCGCGGATCTCGCCGAGGTGCCCCTGTTCCATATCGGCGATACGCCGGTCACCGGCGGCAAGATCCTGCGCTTCGTGATCATCCTCGCCGTGGGTCTGCTGTTGTCGCGAGGCATCCGGCACGCGATCCGGCGTGTCGGCGACACCGAATCTGCCGGCACTCAGGCTTCCCTTTACACGGTAAGCCGGCTTACGCACTACACGATCATCATCCTCTCGGTGTTCATCGCCCTGTCGTCGATCGGCCTCGACTTCAGGAGCCTGGCCATCGTCGCCGGCGCGCTCTCCGTCGGTATCGGTTTCGGCCTGCAATCCATCGTGAACAATTTCGTGTCCGGTCTGATCATCCTGTTCGAGCGTTCGTTGCGCGTCGGCGACTTCATCGAACTCGACACCGGACTCACCGGCACGGTCAAGGCCATCAACGTGCGCAGCACGCTGATCAACACCAACGACAACATCGACATCGTCGTCCCGAACTCGGAGTTCGTCTCGACCCGACTCACCAACTGGACTCTCAACGAACGCATCCTGCGAGTACGCATCTCCTTCGGTGTCGCTTACGGCAGCGACAAGGAGCTCGTCAAGAAGGCGGCGCTGGAAGCCGCGGCGGAAGTGCCGTATACACTGGCCCACATGAAGGGCCGGGAACCGGATGTCTGGCTCGTCGAATTCGGCGACAGCAGCCTGAATTTCCTGCTGCTCGTATGGGTCAATCGCCAGGGTGCACGGCGCCCGACGCGGACACGGGCAGCCTACCTCTGGGCGATGGAGGACAAGTTCAGGGAATACGGCATCGAGATTCCGTTTCCGCAGCGCGACCTCCATCTCCGATCCGGCTGGCCGGAGGACGAACCGGAGACCGAAGCAGCGCCCGAACCGGATTCGGCTTAGCCGTTCGGCGGCCCTGTGCCCGCAACGCGCCGACCCGGCACACCGGCCACGACGCCGGTCTTCCGTTCGGGGACGGCCGGGCCCGGGAGGCCCGTTGGCACAGGGAACTCCCCCCGGGCTGCTCCGCCCGCCTTGAAATCTCCTCCGCCGACCCTACCTGTACGCCTATGGCAGCGACATGCCATTTGATCTCAGTTTCAAGTAATGGAGGTAGTGGAAATGGCACTCATGCGTTATGAACCCTGGTACGGCGCTCGCCAGCTGCAGGACGAAATCAACCGCCTCTTCTCGGGCTGGTCGACCAACGACAGCAGCGGCGTGACGGCCGACTGGGTACCGAGTATCGACATCAACGAGTTCGAGGATCGCTTCGAGCTGTACGTAGACGTCCCGGGGATCGATCCCAAGGATGTCGAGATCACGCTCGAGAAGGGCACGTTGACGATCTCCGGCGAGCGATTCGCGCAGGCCGCGAAAGAGGGCGAAACTATTGTGCACCGCCGCACGGAGCGGGGCAGCGGGCGCTTTTATCGGCGTTTCGTCCTGCCCGAATCCGTCGATGGCGACAAGGTCAAGGCGACCGGCCGCAACGGCGTGCTGGAGATATCCATCCCCAAATCTGCGAAAGCGCAGCCTCGGCGCATCGAGGTGGCCGCCTGACATCCGGGCATCACGCCGATTACGGGAAAAATATACGGCCGGCGCGAACTTTGCGCCGGCCGTTCTGTCTCAGCCTTGCAGATCGAATCTGCGTTTGGTAAAAAATGCGCGCCCGCCGCCTGTCGGCGGCGAAAGTTGGCATTCCATGCTGGATATTCAGGGCCTGACAAAACACTACGGGCGTCACACGGTCGTAGACGACCTCAGCTTTCGTTGTGAAGCCGGGGAGATACTCGGCTTCCTCGGGCCGAACGGCGCCGGCAAGTCTACGACGATGAAGATGGTAACCGGTTTCGTGGCACCGAGCGCCGGCAGCGCGACGGTCTGCGGACACGACATCGAGACCGACACCCTCGCCGCCCAGAGGCGCATCGGCTACCTGCCGGAAGGTGCCCCGCTGTACGCCGAAATGACCGTCCGGCAATTCCTCGATTTCATCGCCGACGTCCGCGGCCTGGACGGCGAACGCCGCCGGAAGCAGCTCGACGAGGCGATCGATCGCCTCCATCTCAACCCGGTGCTCGAGCAGTCGATCGATACGCTGTCGAAGGGTTTCAAACGCCGCGTCGGCCTGGCGCAGGCGATCCTGCATGATCCGGACGTGCTGATCCTGGACGAGCCGACCGACGGACTCGATCCCAATCAGAAACACGAGGTACGCGAGCTGATCCGCTCGATGTCGACGGAGAAACTCATCGTCATTTCGACGCACATCCTGGAAGAAGTCGACGCGGTCTGCACGCGCGCCATCATCATCGCCGACGGCCGCATGCTCGTGGACGATACCCCCGACAATCTGCGTCAGCTCGGCGCCGGCAGCCTGGACCGGATGTTCCGCGAGATCACCCTGGGCGCGCGGCCCGCACCAGCCGAAGAGTCTGACGCATGAGCATGGTAGGTGCGTTGTTCCGGCGCGAACTGCGCAGCTACTTCGCCACGCCGGTGGCCTATGTATTCATCGTCATCTTCCTGATGCTGATGGGCGCACTGACGTTTTATCTCGGCGGCTTTTACGAACGAGAGCAGGCAGACTTGCTGCCGTTCTTCAATTTCCACGCCTGGCTGTATCTGTTCCTGATCCCGGCGATCGCCATGCGGCTGTGGGCCGAGGAACGCAAGACCGGCACGATCGAATTGCTGATGACGCTGCCGATCACGCCGTGGCAGGCGGTGCTCGGCAAGTACCTCGCCGCCTGGGCGTTCGCCGGCATCGCGCTCGCGCTGACCTTCCCGATCTGGATCACCGTCAACTATCTTGGAGACCCCGACAACGGTGCGATCCTGGCCGCCTATATCGGCAGCCTGCTCATGGCCGGCGGCTTCCTCGCGATCGGATCCTGCCTGTCCGCCGCGACGCGCAACCAGGTCATCGCATTCGTGCTCACCGTGGTCGTCTGCTTCGTGTTCCTGCTCGCCGGTTTCCCGCTGGTGCTCGACGTGTTCGGCCGGTGGGCGCCACAGGTCGTCGTGGACGGTGTCGCGAGCCTCAGCTTCCTGACGCATTTCGCCGATATTTCGCGCGGCGTCATCGATCTGCGCGACCTGATCTATTTTGCGCTCGTGATCGGCACCTTCCTGTATGCCAACACGATCGTGCTGCACTGGAAACAGGCTGACTGAAGATGGCCACCCGTACGCAGCAACGCCTCGGCGCGACCAGCCTGATATTGCTCTTCGTCGCATTCTTCGTCGCGGTGGTCGTCTCGAATCAGCTCTTCAAGGGTGTGCGCATCGACCTGACAGAGAACCATCTGTATACGCTGTCCGACGGCACGAAACGTATTCTCGCCAACATCGACGAACCGATCGACCTCTATTACTACTTCTCGAACGAGGCGACACGGGGTGCACCCTCGCCACAGGCACGCAACCTGCGTGACTACGCCAGCCGAGTCCAGGAGATGCTCGATGAATTCGTCGACGAGAGCGGCGGCAAGCTGCATCTGAGCGTCATCGACCCGGTGCCGTTCTCCGAAGACGAAGACCGGGCCGCACAATTCGGCCTGCACGGCGCACAACTCGAGTCGGTGTCCGACCCGGTATACCTGGGTCTGGCAGGAACGAACAGCGTCGGTGATCAGGAATCCATCGCGTTCATCGATCCGAGCAAGGAGGCCACGCTCGAATACGATCTGGCGAAGCTCGTCAGCACACTCGCGAATCCGCAGCGCAAGATCGTCGGACTGGTGTCCGGCGTGTCGATGACGGGACAATTCAACCCGCAGTCCCAGCGGATGACGCAACCCTGGGTCGTGTATCAACAGGCCAAACAGTTGTTCGAGATCCGTGATCTCGGCACTTCCTTCGATGCCGTACCCGACGACGTCGGCGTGCTGTGGATCGTGCAGCCGAAACATCTCTCGGAGGCGACGCAATACGCCATCGATCAGTTCGTGATGCGCGGCGGCAAGGCGCTGATCTTCGTGGATCCGATCGCCGGCGTCGACCCGGCCCAGAACGAAGGCATGCCCCAGGGCATGCCGGCGATGGGCCAGTCGTCCGACCTGCCGCGCCTGTTCAAGGCCTGGGGGATCCAATACGATCCGCACCAGGTCGTTACCGATGCCCAGCTCGCACTTCCGGTGAGCACGGGCATGAGCAATCGACCGACCCGCCACTACGCCTATCTCGGATTCACGGCCGACAACATGGATTCCGGCGACGTCGTGACCGCCGATCTGGGCTCCATCTACGCGGCGATGGTCGGACAACTCAAGGCCGCTGACGGCGCCACCGCGACGTTCGAGCCGCTGCTGACCTCCAGCGCGTCATCGACGACGATGCCGTCTTCGAGATTCGCGTTCCT
This sequence comes from uncultured Gammaproteobacteria bacterium, assembly GCA_963777675.1. Classification (GTDB taxonomy): domain Bacteria; phylum Pseudomonadota; class Gammaproteobacteria; order Steroidobacterales; family Woeseiaceae; genus UBA1847. The sequence goes on from CAVZRD010000011.1 coordinate 260,618, forward strand.
GCCGGATCCGGCGGCGCTGCAACAAGGCTTCACCCCGGGCGGCAAGCCGCTCGTAATCGCCGCTCGGATCACCGGCACACTGACGAGTGCCTTCCCCGACGGCAAGCCGAAGTCGGCCGACAACGGCAGCAACGACAAGGCGGCCGATGCTGACGGCGACGCGAAAGCGGCAAACGAGGCCGACGACGCAAAAGCCGCCGGCGATGCATCGGCTGACACGGCGGCCGAGCCGTTGAAACAGTCCGCCGGACCCGCAAATATCATCGTCGTCGCCGACGTCGACATGCTCAGCGATTCCCTGTGGGTACGGGTACAACAGATCTTCGGCCAGCAGATCGCGAGTGCGTTCGCGAACAACGGCGCGTTCGTCATGAACGCGCTGGAGAGCCTCGTCGGCAGCACGGACCTCATCAGCGTCCGGAGCCGGGGCAGTTTCTCGCGGCCGTTCACGCGCGTCGAGAAGCTTCGCGCGGCCGCAGAGTCGAAATACCAGGAGACGGAGAAGCGACTCCAGGATGAACTCGCGGAGACGGAGAGGCGCCTGGGCGAATTGCAGTCATCCCGCGAAGACACCGGCAGTCTCCTCGTCACCGATCAACAACAGGCGGAGATCGATCGGTTCATCGATCAGCGCGCCTCGATCCGCAAGGAACTGCGAGCCGTCCAGAGAGGTCTCGACGCCGACATCGAGCGGCTCGGTACCTGGCTCAAGATCATCAATATCGGCCTGGTACCCCTGTTGCTGACGCTCGTGACGCTGATCGCACTCTGGCATCGCCGACGGAAGTCGCCATGAGCCGAAAGACCATACAATTTCTTGCCGCTCTGGTCGTCGGACTCGTGCTCCTGCTCGTCGTGATCAAGGAGACAGACCACAACGGCAGCCCGCCGACCCGTCCATTGCTGCCCGACCTGGAGTCTCGGGCGAACTCCGCCGACACCGTGATTATCGCGCGGGCAAAGGACGCCGGGAACGCCACCCTGCATCGGGACGATGAACACTGGACCGTCGTCGAACGTGACGGCTACCCCGTGGACATTGCCAAGCTGCGGTCCCTGATAGTCGCGTTGGCAGGCGCGTCGATTATCGAGGAAAAGACGTCGAATCCGGACCTGTACGGCAAGCTCGGGGTCGACGACCCCGGCGAAGGCGGCGACGGGACGAAGGTCACGATCAGCGGGGACGGATTTTCCGAGACCGTGATACTCGGCAAGACCGCGCAACACGACTTCCGCTATGCGCGCGTTCCGGGACAGGCGACGAGTTACCTGATCGACAAGAACCCCGACCTCCCCGAGAAGGTCGGCGGCTGGCTGGCGCCGGACATCCTCGACATCCCGTCGAAGCGCATCCGGCGTGTATCGATCACCCACGCCGACGGCGAAACGATCGTCATCGCCAAGGATTCAAAGGATCTCACGGATTTCTCGGTGCCCGACCTGCCGGCAGGCAGGGAACTCAGCTACGCGTCGGTCGGCAACGGCATCGCGGCCGTGCTAGCCAAGCTGAAACTCGACGATGTGCGCGCGAAAGTCGACGCACCGGCCGAGACGACGACGGTATTCGATACGTGGAACGGATTGCAAATCACCGCCGAGGTGACACCGGACGGTGACGATTCCTGGGTTGCCTTCTCGGCAAAGTCGGTGCCGGTGGAAAGTACTCCCGAGCCGGCCCCCGGCAAGTCTGCCGGCGGCGATGCCGATACATCGGCGCCCGCCGGCGACGAGACGGCACCCAAAGCGGACGGCGACGACAGCGCGGCGGCCGATACCAAAGCGGCCGAAGCGAGCCCGCCGGCACCGGACGTTCAGGCCGCCGATATCAACAAGCGCCTCGGCGGCTGGCAGTACAAGCTGGCCGATTACAAGAAGAATCTGCTCACCCGGCGCTGGAAAGACATCCTCAAGGCCGAGCCCGCCGCCAAACCCTGATAGTCGCGCCGGCTAGAGCACCTCAGGCGGGGCAAGGCGAGGCGCGAAGCGGCGAAGAAGCGCAGTGTATTGCAATACACGAGCATTCTGAGCCGCTTCGCAACGAAGCATTGCGCCGGCTGAGGTGCTCTAGCTGTGGAAGCTTTGGTAGGAGGTGAGCCGCTCGTCCAGCTGTTTGAGTTCTTCGGCGACCGTCAGTACTTGCTGCCGCAAGCGCTCGACCACCGCACGCATCTGCATCAGCTCCGTGGCCGTCACGGCATCCAGCGGACTCTCGCCAATACCGGTCAATAACCAGGTCGGACTCACGTTGAGCATCCCGGCGAGCGTCAGGAGACGATTGGATCGGGGAGCGGAGCGATCGGTTTCCCAGTTGTGCACGGTGGATGTCTTGACGCCGAGGCGGCGCGCCAGCTGCGATGTCGACAGGTTCTGCGTCTCGCGCGCGTGTACGATGCGTCCACCCAGAGTGTCGCCGGCGCTGTCCTGAGTTTCGTGATGTTGCAGGAACGATTTTCCGATCGGTCCAGCCCTCCATGCGAGCGATGCGTCGAATCGCGGATTATATCAGACGCGGCTCAGTCCGGCCGGACGGAATTCCCGAAAGCGCGCCATTACGGGGCGTCGTCGGACTCCGGCGCTCGCCGACGCTCCAGGCTCGGCGCGTAACCGAACAGCTCCTTGTAGCTCTTGCTGAAGTGAGAATTCGAAACGAAGCCGGTCGATGCGGAGATCTCTGCCAGATCCATGGGTGACCGCTGCAGCATTTCATGCGCCCTTTGCAGGCGCAACTGCAGGTAATAGCGCGATGGTGTGCAATACAGGTATTTCTGGAACAGTCGCTGCAGCTGTCGCCGGGACAAGCCGACGTAGTCAGCGAGTTCCTGCTGGCTGATCGGCTCACGTACGTTTGCCTCCATCAGTTCGACAGCAGAGACCAGCTTCGGCGCCAGGTTGCCGATCATGTATCGCAAGGGGATTCGCTGCCGTTCCATGGCGCTTCGAATTCGTTCGTAGACGAACTGCTCGGCCACTCCCGTACTCACGTCCGAGCCGCATTGCTTCCTCACGAAGTACAGCATCATGTCGATGGGCGTCGTGCCACCCGAACTGGTGAAGCGGTTCCGGTCGATCGTGTAGATGCTGCGGCCCACATGTACGCGCGGAAATGTGTCGGTCAGCGCGGAGATATTTTCCCAGTGGATGCTGCAACGATACCCGTCCAGCAGACCCGCCCTGGCCAGCGCATAACTGCCCGTACAGGTCGCACCCAGCGCCAATCCGTGCTTGTGTACCCTCACGAGCCATCGCGTGATCGACTCGGTCGTCCTGTCTTCGACATTCAAGCCGCCGCAAACGATGACGGCATCGAGTTGATCGAAAATGTCCTCGTCGTCGATCCCACGGTCCACGTTGATCGCCAGGCCATCGCTCGCGCGGACGGTCCGACCATCTTCCGAGATAGTCTGCCAGTGATATACGTCGGACTGCGCAATGCGATTTGCCATGCGCAGCGTCTCGATTGCCGCCGACAGCGAGATGAGGGACAGGTCCTGCAACAGCAGGAAGCCGAATCGCGTCGGGAGTCCATCGCTGGCTCCAGTGGGCAATGGGCGTCAAACCTCCTTCGTCGCCTGCGATGGATTTGTCGGGCAGGCAGATGAAGATACTACACCGCGAGCTGCGGTGAGTGCACCTTGAAGGCTGACCTGCTATTGCGTCACACGCCGGTCCTATGAGGGCGCATCGAAGGACACGCCGAATTCGCGGGCGGCGCTGTCAATCCAGCGGCACAGATACTCCGCGAAGCTACGGCGGACGACGATGTCGAATACAGGGGCGGAGTCGACACAGCCGATCAGCACGGGTGCCTTCGCCAGTCCGGTCTGCGCACACCGGCCTGCATCGAACGTGCCCGCATGCAGGTCCAGCGTGCAGCCCCTGGCGAGAACGTCGCGGACAGCCGGTCCGGACAGGCGCACGACGACCTGCCCGCCGCTGACGTCGTTCACACAAGCATGCAGTCCCTGCGTCGCCCGACCCAGTTGCTCGAGCAGCTCCGCCAGCCGCGGCCGTGCCGTCACGATGAGCCATTCATCCGGCCCGAGCCAGAACACGTCCTGCGTGCCGAGCGTCGCCGTGTTGGGCTTCGTCGGCAGGGACTGACCCAGCGCCTCGGCGACGCCCGTCGTGAATGCGGAATCATCCGGGTCGCCGCGCAGGTTGACGTGTCCGAGTCCCGTGCGTACCGAGACGTGCACGGATGGATGCGGGAGTCCGCCGGTGACGGACTCCAGGAAACTTTCCAGCCCGTGCCTGATCGACGGCGCTTCAGACATGTTGCTGCCGTCCCTGCCGATCGTAGAACACCGGTTGGGCGATCGTTACCGCGAACGGCTCGCCGTCGCGCGGCATCGCATAGATCGTCTCTCCCACGCGCGATCGGCCGCCCGCGACGACTGCGAGGGCGATCGGATGGCCGAGGCAGGCGCTCTGGTAGCTCGACGTCACGTGACCGCACATCGGCACGGGGGTTGTCGCGTCCGGATCGTCCACGAGCTGCGTACCCTCTGCCAGTACCGTTTTGCCGTCCGACGACAAAAGTCCGACGAGCTGCTTGCGATTCTCACGCCGACAGTCGGGCCGGGACAGCGAGCGCTTGCCGATAAAGTCCTTGCCGTCCGACAACAGCCAGTTCAATCCCAGGTCGACAGGCGTCACCGAGCCGTCGGTGTCCTGGCCCACGATGATGTAGCCCTTTTCGGCACGCAGCACGTGCATGGTCTCCGTACCATAGGGCGTGACGCCGAATTCCTGCCCGGCCTCCATCAGCCGTTGCCACATCCCGAGGGCGAAGCCGCTGTCGATGTGGACCTCGAAAGCCAGTTCGCCGCTGAAACTCACGCGGAACAACTGTACGGGCAGTCCGCCGAGCCTCGCCGCCCTGACGCACATGAACGGGAAACTCCCTGCATCCAGCGCGACGCTGCAACCCAGCTTCTCGAGCACCTTGCGGCTGTCGGGTCCCACGACGGCAATGGCCGAATAGTGGTCGGTCAGGGAGGTCAGGTAGACCTCGAGTTCGGGCCACTCGGTCTGCAGCCAGAATTCGAGCCATCCCAGGACGCGGGCCGCACCGCCGGTCGTGGTGGTCAGGTAGAACTGCCGTTCGTCGATCCTCGCCATCACGCCGTCGTCCATGACCATACCATCCTCACCGAGCATGATGCCGTAGGCACAACGGCCCGGCGTCATCTTCGCCACGTCATGGGTATACATACGCTCCAGGAACGCGACGACGTCGGGTCCGCGCGCGTCGATCTTGCCCAGCGTCGAGGCATCCATGACAGCCAGCGAACCGCGGGCAGCGAGGCACTCGCGCGCGACGGCCTCGTGCATGGATTCGCCATCGCGCGGGTAGTATCGCGGCCGGTGCCACTGCCCGACGATCTCCATCGGTGCGCCGCAGGCCTCGTGCCATTCGTGTATCGGCGTCTTGCGCACGGGATCGTACAGATCGCCGACGGCGTCCCCTGCGATCGTGCCGAACGTGACGGGTGTGTATGCGGGCCGGAACGTCGTCGTGCCGACCTCGGCCAGCGGCTTGCCCAGGCACTCGGCCAGCACCGCCATGCCGTTGATGTTGCCGAGCTTGCCCTGATCGGTGCCGAAACCGAGCGCCGTATAGCGCTTGACGTGCTCGACGTTGCGATAGCCTTCGCGCACCGCCAGACGGATATCCGCGACGCTGACGTCGTTCTGGAAATCGACGAACTGTTTCGGGCAACGGTCCGGATCGCGATCGGCAGGCACACGCCACAATGCCTGCGTCGGCGCCGCATCACCGTCGGCGACTTCCGGCACGGACCGCCGTCGCGGTTGCAGGCCGCAGCGGGACGCGGCTTCGGCGCCCGCCTCCGCGCCGTCCCGCAGACAATCCCGAAGCGACCATTTGCCGTTACCGGCACCCGCGGATAGCGCCGCCTGCCGCGATTCGCCGGGTACAAAGCAGTGCAGCCGATCGTCCCATACGATCCTGCCGCCTGCCTGGGAATGCAGATGCAGTGCCGGGCTCCAGCCGCCGGAGGCGGCGATCAGGTCACAGTCGATCGTGATCCCGGGCTCGACAGTGGCGTCCCGATCGCCGTCCCAGGCACCGACGCGAGCGCCGCTGACTCGCCTGGTGCCCACGACGTCCGTGACGACGTGGCCGGCCAGGATCGTGATGCCCGCGGCGGCGGCCGCTTCGGCGGGAGCGCCCGCTCCGCTGGCCCGCGAATCCACGATCACGACCTCGGCGCCGCAGTCGGCGAGCTCCAGCGCCGTCGCGTACGCCGAGTCGTTATTGGTGAAGACGACGGCGCGTCGGCCGGGTCTTACGGCGTAGCGAAGGATGTAGGTCGACACCGCCGAAGCCAGCATGACGCCCGGGCGGTCGTTGTTGCAGAACACGAGCGGACGCTCGAACGCGCCCTGCGCCAGCACGACCTGCCTCGCTCGCACGCGCCACAAGCGCTGCCTGGCAGCGTCTCCGGTACCGGACCCCGGCCCCGCGGCGCGGCGTTCCGCGATCGCCAGGAAACCGTGATCGTAGAAACCGAAGACCGTGCTGCGCGGCAGCATCGTCACATTGTGAAGGCCCGACAGCACGCGGAGTGTCGCTGCCAGCCATTGCAAAGCCGCTGCCCCGTCGATGCGTTGTCTCGAAGCCAGCAGGCGGCCGCCGAACTCGCTCTGTTCGTCGGCGACGATCACGCGTGCACCGGCCTCGGCCGCGGCTTGCGCCGCCGCGAGGCCGGCCGGCCCGGCGCCCACGACGAGTACGTCACAATGGGCATTGCAATGCGCGTAACGATCCGGATCGGGTTGTTGCGGCGCCGAACCGAAGCCCGCGGCCGCCCGGATCAACCTCTCGTAGGCCGGCCACAGCCGACGCGGCCACTTGAACGTCTTGTAGTAGAACCCGGCGCCGAGCAGGGGTGCGAAGCGGTCGAAGACCGCGGCGATATCGTGCGCGGCAGATGGCCATCCCCGCGTCGACTCGGCGATGAGCCCGTCGCCGAGCGGCACCTCGGTGGCACGCAGGTTCGGCTCGACGCGCGCACCGGACCCGATCTGCAGGATCGCGTTCGGCTCATCGACGCCTGCCGACACGATGCCGCGCGGCCGATGCAGCTTGAAGCTGCGCCCGACGATCGACACGTCGTTCGCGAGCAACGCGGACGCGAGCGTGTCGCCTTCGAAGCCCTCGAGCCGCCTGCCGTCGAAGCGAAAGCGCAGCGGGCGAGAACGATCGATGCGGCCGCCATTGTCGAGACGATTCTTCTGCATGCCGGCCTAGGCGCCCCCCGGCGACCGGCGCGAGCGCAATTCGTAGCAGCTTTCGATCTCGTACGTCACGGTATCGCGCCGGACACCGAACCAGCGCCGGCAACCCAGGCTGTGGTTCCAGAGTTCGGATTGCATGCCGCGCGTATTGGTTCGAAAGAAGAGGTAATCCGCCCATTCGTCATCGCCCAGCGCCGTCGGGTCCTGCGGACGCACGATGCCGTCCTCGCCGCCGTAGCTGAATTCGGTTTCGGCGCGCGCGCCGCACCACGGACATTCGATCAACAGCATGGCATTTTCCTAGTGCGCCACCGCCGCCGCGCCGTGTTCATCGATCAGCGCGCCGGTCGCAAACCGGTCGAGACCGAACGCGGCATTCAGTTCGTGCGGGTGATCGTTCGCTATGGTGTGTGCGAACACCCATCCCGAGCCGGGCGTGGCCTTGAATCCTCCCGTGCCCCATCCGCAGTTGAAAAAGAGTCCGTCCACCGGCGTGGGTGAGATGATGGGGCAGGCATCCGGACACACATCGACGATCCCGCCCCACATACGCAACATCCGAACGCGACTGAAGACGGGAAACAACTCGACGATCGCCTGGATCGTATGCTCGATCGTCGGAAAACTGCCTCGCTGTCCGTAGCCGTGGTACGCGTCGATGCCCGCGCCGATGACGAGTTCGCCCTTGTCCGACTGACTGATGTAGCCGTGCACCGCGTTCGACATCACGACCGTATCCAGTACCGGCCTGAGCGGCTCGGAGACGAGCGCCTGCAGCGGGTGACTCTGGATGGGCAGGCGCAGGCCCGCCATGGCGGCGAGCACACTGGCATTGCCGGCGACGACGACGCCGACCTTGCCGGCCGAGATCCTGCCCCGCGTCGTCTCGACGCCGGTGACCCTTCCGGACTCCTGGCCGATTGCCGTCACTTCGCATTGCTCGACGATGTCCACTCCCAGGGCATCCGCGGCGCGCGCGAAACCCCACGCGACGGCGTCGTGCCGGGCGACGCCGCCGCGGCGTTGGAGCGATGCCCCCAGTATCGGATAGCGGGCCCGCGGCGACGTGTTGAGGTATGGGATCTGCCGTTCCAGGAAACGCGTGTCGACGACCTCGGCATCGATGCCGTTCAGCCGGTTGGCGTTGACGCGCCGCTCGATATCCCGCATGTCCTGCAGAGTGTGCCCCAGGTTGTAGACGCCGCGCTGACTGAACATCACGTTGTAATTGAGTTCCGAACTGAGCGTCTCCCAGAGTTTCAGGGACTTCTCATACAGCAGGGATGCCTCGGTCCAGAGATAATTGGAACGCACGATCGTCGTGTTGCGACAGGTATTGCCGCCGCCGATCCAGCCCTTCTCGAGCACGGCGACGCTCCGCGCCCCGTGTGCCTTTGCGAGATAGTACGCCGTGGCCAGGCCGTGACCGCCCCCGCCGACGATGACCACATCGTAATGCCGTTTCGGCTCGGGCCTGCGCCAGGCATCTCGCCAGTGCAGGTTGTGGCCCAGCGCGTTCCGGATCAGGCTCAGTGCGGAATAGCGCTTCACGGGGCGTTCGCGCCGTCGACATCGCGCAGCCGGCCGTTGGCCGGATCGAATGGACTCTCCGCGATGACCGTCGCCGGATACTGCTTACCCAGTATCTCGATCTCGAGGTCGGTGCCCGGCTCAGCCAGTTCCGGCCGGAGCATGCCGAGCGCCAGGGATTTGTCGACACGGAATCCGAAACCGCCCCCGGTGGCGCGACCGACGACCTCGCCGTCCTTCGTCAGCGCGTTGTTGCCGAGCGCATCCGCGTCACTCACACCGTGCACTTCCAGCGTGACGAATCGATTCGCGGCTCCGCGTTCCTGCCAGGCGAGCAGCGCGTCGCGGCCGATGAAGTCGCCTTTGTCCGGCTTGATGAAACGATCCATGCCCGATTCGAAGGCCGAATACTCGATCGACAATTCGGTACCCACCATCCGATACGACTTCTCGATGCGCATCGAGTCCATCGCCCGGATGCCAAACGGCCGCAACCCGAGGTCCTCGCCGGCGGCAAACAGCGTATCGAAGATGTGATTCTGATATTCGATCGGGTGGTGCAATTCCCAGCCCAGCTCCCCCACGTAGTTGACCCGCATCGCATTGACCGGCGCCATGCCGACGACGATGTCCTTCGCGGTGAGCCAGCGGAACGTCTCGTTCGACAGGTCCGCATCGGTGACTCGCTGCAACACCTGCCTTGCCCTGGGCCCGGCGAGTACCAGCACGCCGATAGCGCCGGTCAGCTGCGTGAACTGCACGCTGCCGTCCTTCGGCATGAGCTTTCGCAGGTAATCGTGATCCAGCCGCTGCCACGCGCCCGCGGAGACCAGGTAAAAGGAGTCCGCCGATTCGCGCCGGATCGTAAATTCCGAGTGCACGCCGCCGTTACCGTTCAGCGCGTGCGCGAGACCGATGCCGCCGACCTTCCCCGGCAGCGTGTTGGCGACCAGGCCGTCGAGGAAGGATTCCGCCCCCGGACCCGACAGGCGACATTTCGCGAAGGCCGTCATGTCCAGCAGCCCGGCGTTCTCGGTGACGTTGGCGACTTCCCTGCGTATCGCCTCGAACCATTTCGAGCGGCGGAACGACCAGTGGTCTTCCTGCGGCTCTACCCTCGGCGGCGAAGAAATTCGGGCGTTCCCAGCCGAATTTCTGCCCGAACACCGCGCCGCGCGTTCGCATGCGCTCGTAACAGGGTGCGGTGCGCAAGGGCCGGCCCGCCGGGACGCTCTTCGTCGGGATAGTGAATGACGAATACGTGCGAATAGGCCTCTTCGTTCTTTTCGATGAGGTAGCGCCTGGTCGCATAGTCGCCGAAGCGGCGCGGTTCGACGCCGAGCATGTCGATCGTCGGTTCGCCCTCGACGATCCACTCCGCCAGTTGCCAGCCGGCGCCGCCGGCGGCGGTGATCCCGAAACTGTGGCCTTCGTTCAACCAGAAGCTATCCAGGTCCCAGGCGGGCCCGATGATCGGGTTGCCGTCGGGCGTATAGGCGATCGCGCCGTTGTAGACCTGCTTGATACCGACATCGCCGAACGCCGGCACCCGGGCCATGGCCGCCTCGATGTGCGGCTCGAGGCGCTCGATGTCTTCCTGGAACAACTCATACTCGGCCTTGGGGTCGGGACCGTCGACGTAGCAACAGGGCGCGCCCTTCTCGTACGGTCCGAGCAGGAAGCCGCCGTTCTCTTCACGCAGATACCAGGATCCGTCCGACTCGCGGAGCACACCCATCTCGGGCAATCCATCGCGCTTTCGTCGCTGCAGGTCCGGATGCGGTTCCGTGACGATGTATTGATGTTCGACGGGGATGACCGGGATATCGAGGCCGACCATCTCGCCCGTCTGTCGTGCAAAGTTGCCGGTCGCGGAGACGACGTGCTCGCAGAGGATGTCTCCCTTGTCGGTTCGCACCAGCCAGGCGCCCGACGGGGACTGTTCGATCGCCATTACGCGCGTATTGCGGTGGACCGTCGCGCCGCGCGCGCGGGCACCCTTCGCCAGCGCCTGGGTCAGGTCGGCCGGCTGAATGTAGCCGTCTTCCGGATGAAATATCCCCCGACGAGTCCGTCGATATCGCACAGCGGCCACAGCTTCCTGATCTCCGCGGGCGTCATGAACCTGACGTCGATGCCGATGGTTTTCGCCGTCGCGGCATACTGGTAGTACTCGTCCATGCGGTCGTCGTTCATCGCGAGCCGGAGGTTCCCGACCTGGCGGAATCCCACGTTCTGGCCGGTCTCTTCCTCGAGCGTCCGGTACAGCGCGACCGAGTACTTGTGTATCTGCCCGACGCTGTAGCTCATGTTGAACAGCGGCAGCAGCCCCGCCGCATGCCATGTCGAGCCCGACGTCAGCTCGCCCTTCTCCAGCAGCACGACGTCCTCGCCCCAGCCCTTTTTCGCCAGGTGGTACAAGGCGCTTACTCCGACCACTCCGCCGCCTATGACGACGACCCTTGCCTCTGTTCTCATCGGCTCGCCCCTCGTGAATCCTGTTACTCGGCTCGCTTCCTGCGGCGGCGACGGAATCGATCCTCGTTTGCCGCCGTGCCCGCAGCCGGTGCGCGCACGACCGAGAACAGCCGCGGGAACCGGTCCGCCTTGTTGGGTATAGCCATCGCATCGACAAAAAATTCCTGGAATCTCGGCTCCACAGCGGTCTCGATCTTCTCGATGCCGTGTACGACGGCTTCGATCTCCGCGCGGGCCTCGAGATTCAGCAATGCGATCACCGCGCCGGTGCCCGCCGCATTGCCCGCCGAACGCACACGGTCGAGTTCGCAATCCGGGATCATGCCGAGAACCATCGCGTAACGGGGATCGATGTGGCTACCGAACGCGCCGGCCAGCCGGATACTGTCGACACGCGTGACGCCGGCGTGCTCCATCAGCAACTTGACGCCGGCATACAGGGCCGCCTTGGCGAGCTGGATCTGCCGCACGTCGTTCTGCGTGATGGTCACGGCCGGATTGCCGTCGTGCAGCACGAACGACCAGGTGCGCCCGGATCGGACCACGCGCGAGCTGCGCGCGGCGAGCGCGCCGTCGATCACGCCGTCCGGCGTCACGATGCCGGCAGAGATACATCTCGGCGACGGCTTCGATGATGCCCGAGCCGCAGATCCCGGTGATGCCGAAAGCCCGCATGGAATCCGCGAAAGTCCGGGTCGTCGGACCACAGATCCGAACCGATCACGCGGAACCTCGGTTCGAGCGTGTCGGGATCGATGCGCACGCGTTCGATCGCGCCGGGCGCGGCCCGCTGACCGCAGGAGATCTGGGCCCCCTCGAAAGCCGGTCCGGTCGGGACTGGAGCAGGCCAGCAGGCGGTCGCGATTGCCGAGCACGATCTCGGCGTTGGTGCCGACGTCGACGAGCAGCGTGATCTCGTCGGCGCGGTCCGGCCGCTCGGCGAGGATCGCCCCGGCCGCATCGGCGCCGACGTGTCCGGCGATGCAGGGCAGCACGATAGACGTTTGCGCCCGGGTTGACGCGAAGGTCGAGGTCGCGTGCGCGCAGATTCATCGCAGCATCGGTAGCCAGCGCGAACGGCGCGCCGCCGAGTTCGGATCGGGATCCAGGCCCAGGAACAGGTGATGCATGATCGGGTTGCCGACGACGGGTGAGCTCGAGGATGTCATCCGCATCGATTCCGGCTTGCCGCCGATATTCGCCGATCAGCTCGTTGATTCCGCGTGCGCACGGCTGCGCGTCAGTTCGACTGCGCCTTCCGGGTGCATCATGCACGTACGAAACGCGGCTCATCAGATCCTCGCCGAAGCGGATCTGCGGGTTCATGGCGCCGGCTCGTGGCTAGGACCTCGCCGGTCGCCAGGTCGCACAGATGTGCCGCGATCGTCGTCGAGCCGATATCGATGGCCAGGCCGTACGCGCAGCGCTTGAAGCCGGGCCACAGCGCGAGACACTCGCCGACTGATCGTGGACCGCGGCGGTGACCATCCAGCCACCTTCCCGCAGCGTCTTCTGCAGGGTCGGCAGGATCACGGGGTCGCAGCCGAGACCGGACAGCTGCCACTCGTCGGCGAGTGCCGCATACAGGCGCTGCAAATCGCCTGCCGGCCCGCTCAGCCGGGATTCGGCGACTTCGACGAAGTACAGGTGCACGGCCGGATCGCAGCGTGAAGTCGCGGGTCTCCGCAATCCTTGCGCACGACCTGCCGGTGGACCTGGCTGCTCGGGCGGGACGTCGATGACGCAGGTCGCCCTGGATTCGGGCCTGGCAGCCGAGCCGATGGTCGTGCTCGAGCGGGCTTCGCCGCGCCGCGTAGCGCGCCTCGACTTCGCCGGAGGGCTGAGACGTGGTCCGCCCTCGAGTGGATCGTGATGCTTGGCGAAATCGCCCTCCGCCAGGCACCACCTGGCAGCGGCCGCACAAGCCGCGGCCGCCGCATACCGAATCGAGGTCCACGCCGAGTGCGCGCGCCGCGTCCAGCAGCGGCGTGCCCTGCGGGAAAACGCCCGCGGCTGCCCGGAGGGCTGAAGACGATCAGTGCGCGTCTCCGGCGCTCAGGACGCCGGTCTGGCCGTGCCGGCGCGGCGTCGACGCCCGCGCGGCCGCGCGCGCTCGCCGTCGGCCGCGGGCTCGCGGTAGCGTGGATCCAGGGGCGCATCCGGGTCGTGGCCCATCAGCACGTCCGCGCCGAGCACGGCCTGCATCACCTCCGGATTCGAGCGGATTGGTGATCGCCGAGGTCATACCCGCACCAATGGCCATGGTCAGGAACGCGCGTTGATGCCGTGCCGGTTCGGCAGGCCGAAGCTGACATTGGACGCGCCGCAGGTCGTGTTGACCTTCAATTCGTCGCGCAGGCGCCGGACAGGTGCAACACCTGGCGTCCCGGCCGGACTATGGCGCCCGATCGGCATCACCAGCGGGTCGACGACGACGTCCTGGCGCGGGATGCCGTGATCGGCGGCGCGCTCGACGATCTTCTTCGCGACCTCGAAGCGCACGTCGGGGTCTTTCGAGATGCCGGTATCGTCGTTGCAGATCGCGACCACGGCGGCGCCGTGCTTCTGTCACCAGCGGCAACACCCGCTCCAGCCGCTCCTCTTCGCCGGTGACCGAATTGACCAGGGCCTTGCCCTCGTAGGCTGCCAGGCCCGGCTTCGAGCGCCGCGACGATCGAGGAATCGATCGACAGCGGAACGTCGGTCAGCGACTGCACCAGCTGATGGCCTCGGCCAGGATCGCAGGTTCGTCGGCCAGCGGAATGCCGGCATTGACATCCAGCATGTGGGCGCCCGCCGCCACCTGTGCGCAGCGCATCGGCCTCGACCCGGCTGAAATCGCCGGCGCGCCATCTCTTCGGCCAGCAGTTTGCGCCCGGTCGGGTTGATGCGTTCGCCGATCATCACGAAAGGCCGGTCAAAGCCGATGACGACTTCCGCGACTGGCTGAACTGATCATGGTGTCGGTCATCGTTGCTCTCTTCTTTATCTTTCAGCTCTGTTGGACTCCGCCAGCGCGCCATGCCGTGACTTGACGAACTGCGCCCAGTCGTTCGTCGGCCAGTGCCGCTTCCAGGCGGGCGGCTTCTGCGCCTCGACGTCTCTCGATATTCGCCTTCGTCATCAGGGCCGGCTTTCGCGCCGCCAGTCAGCCAGGTACGCCTTGCTCGTGCCCTGGCCCGCACGCATGGCCGCGCGGTCGATGGCCACCGCAAAGCGGGCTGACAACTCCTTCTTGTGCCGTTCACGGCCCCGCTGCACGATGACCTGGGCCGGGATGTCACGCCAGTAGATGATGGATCAGCTTGACCATGTGCTCTCTCCCTACATTCGGTTTCAACAACATCGCTCCAGCGGCTGTAGCCGCAGTTGATGCATGATTCGAACCCCAGGCCAGTGGGCCGTTGCCGCGCAGGCCGCTGCTCAGTTCCGCCGATCATGGGTCTGCGCCAGGTAAACCAGCCGCCGATAGTTGCCGAAATAAGCATGCGCAGCTCCGGGTGACGGTCGAGGCCCAGCGGCCCGACCACCAGGCGATCGAAGTGGCGTGCCAGGAAATCCGTCAGGTAGAACGTGCCCGGCTCCTCGGCCGCGCAGGCGATCGAAAGTGCTCGTCCCGGCAAGAACTGGTAGCAGTGCGCGCCGGGCAGGCGTTCGATGCCGTATCCTCGTCGAGCACCCGGTCCAGCGCGCCCGCCGGTGCCGCAATCGGCATAGGCGACGAAGACCGTTCGTAATCGCCCTTGCTGCCGGCGGATCATTCGCCGGCACAGCCTCCGGAATCCGCTCCGGGCGGTTGTGCAGTCGCGCGTCGATGCACTGCAAGTCCAGGTGATCCCAGCCATGGCGGCGTCGCAGATGCGACGATTCGCGCGCGAGCGCGCCGCAGGCGATGACCAGCACGGACTCATGGCATTGCGGGCGCTCAGCGATGCTCACACTGCATCAGGCGCGGCTTGGCCGTCTCGGCCGTGGTCCGCGGCATCGCGGCAATAGGCATCGGCTCCAACGGCCTTGCCGAATTCCTCGTTCAGCGGCGCTCCGCCGACCAGCACGATGTAGTCGTCGCGTATGCCCTGCCTGACCAGTTCGTCGATGACCACTTTCATGTACGGCATCGTCGTCGTCAGCAGGGCCGACATGCCCAGGATGTTCGGCCGGTGCTCTTCCAGTGCCGCCAGGTAGGCGTCGACATCGTTGTTGATCCCGATGTCGATGACCTCGAAACCGGCACCCTCCATCATCATCGCAACCAGGTTCTTGCCGATGTCGTGAATGTCGCCCTTCACCGTTCCGATCACCATCTTGCCGATAGGCTCCACCCCCGTCTCCGCCAGCAGCGGCCGCAGGATGGTCATGCCGCCTTTCATCGCGTTCGCCGCCAGCAGGACCTCCGGCACGAACAGGATGCCGTCGCGAAAATCGACGCCGACGATGCGCATGCCCTCGACTAGGGCCTCGTTCAGCACCCGCTCTGCCGTCCAGCCCCGATCCAGCAGTATCGTCGTGCCTTCCACGATCTCGTCCTTGAGCCCGTCGTAGAGATCGTCGTGCATCTGTTCCACGAGCTCGCCGTCGGCCAGCTCCGAGAGGATCAATTCCTCTTCAGTGTCCTGCTCGTCGGCGGCCATCTAGTAGTCCCGGTCTTCGAACTCCGACTTGCGGCGTCGGATGAAGGCGTTCAAAGCCTCGTCGATGGCCGGATCGAGCGCCGGCGCCTCGTACTCGTCGAGCATGCGCTTCCAGATCGCATTGGCTCGCTGCGCCGCGCTCAGGGAACCGTCCTGCTCCCATTGCTCGAAGCTGTTGTTGTCCGCGACGACCGACCGATAAAAAGCGCGCTCGAAATTGGCCTGTGTGTGTTTGGATCCCAGGAAGTGCGCTCCGGGTCCGACCTCGCGCAGCGCGTCCATCGCCTGGCCGTTCTCGGACATGTCCACGCCCCCCAGCATGACGCCGAGGATGCTCGCCTGATCCGCATCCAGGATGAATTTCTCGTAGCTCATCGCCAGGCCGCCCTCCAGCCAGCCCGCCGTGTGCAGCATGAAGTTGACTCCGGCCAGCGCGGCCGTCTGCAAGGTATTGGCTGCTTCGTAGGCCGCCTGGGCGTCGGGGATCTTCGAGGCGCACAGCCCTCCGCCGCTCCGGAACGGGACGCCGACGCGGCGGGCCAGCGCCGCGGCCGCATACAGTATGAGACTCGGCTCGGGCGTGCCGAACGTCGGCGCGCCCGACTGCATGGACACGGCAGCGGCGAAGGTGCCGAACACCACCGGCGCACCGGGGCGGACGAGCTGAATGTAGGCCATGCCCGCGAGCGCCTCCGCGAGTATCTGTGTCACGGTGCCGGCGACCGTCACCGGCGACATCGCACCCGCCAGCAGGAACGGAGAAATGACCGTGGCCTGGTTGTGTTCCGCGTAGACCGTGGCCGCCCCGAGCATGGTCGCATCGTAGGTCAGCGGCGAATTGGCATTGATCAGGCTCGTGATGACGGTGTTCTGTTCCACGAAATCGTCGCCGAAGACGATCTTGGCCATCTCGACCGTGTCTTCGGCCCTCGAAGGATCGGTAACAGAACCCATGAACGGCTTGTCGCTGTACTTGATGTGGCTGTACACCATGTCGAAATGGCGCTTGTTGACCGGCAGGTTGACCGGCTCACAGAGCGTGCCGCCCGAGTGATGCAAGCCGGGGCTGAGGTAGGCGAGCTTGACGAAATTCTCGAAGTCCTTGAGCGTGGCATAGCGACGCCCGTGATCGAGGTCGCGCACGAAGGGCGAGCCGTAGGCCGGCACGAAGACCGTGCGGTCCCCGCCGATCATGGTGCTGCGCGCCGGATTGCGCGCGTGCTGCATGAATTCTTTCGGCGCAGATGCCTGCACGATCGACCGGCAAAGCCCGCGCGGAAAGCGCACGCGTTCGCCGTCTACGTCGGCGCCGGCGTCCCGCAGCAACTCGAGCGCGCGCGGAAACTCCCGGAATTCGACGCCGATCTCTTCCAGAACCGTATCGGCGTTGTACTCGATCAGCTGGAGGGATTCCTCGTCGAGTAACTCGAAATAGGGAATGCGCCGATCGACCCAGGCGGCCGTCGAGACGGGCGCCTTGGTCCTGGCGGCACGTTTCGCGGCGCGCCCGGCAGTGCGCCTGTGCCGGGACTTGTCAGTCATCATTGTCTCCGCCGTGCCAGAAGAACCCGCGAAGCGCCGTATAGGCGATAGCGCTGTGCGCGAGTCTGCGGCAGAAGCGGCGCCATTGCATGGTTGTACGCGACGCGGGTTTGGTCAAATACGACGCCGACGGCCCGTTCAGGCGTCGGGGACGGTGCGCCCGGCGGGATGCAGGCGCCTCATCAACGCGTAGCTCACGACCAGCCCGAAGAAGGCGAACGCCGCCAGGAACCAGAAGAAATGCTGATGGCCGGCGAGGCCCGGCGCGGCATCCACGGACACGCCCGCGACGTAATTGACGAACACGTCCGGCGTGTAGCCGATCACCGATACGAAGCCGACGGCGGTACCCGTCACCACCGGGGGCACGTCGGCCTCCTCGAGCAGTGCGTAGTACAGGCCGCGCAGGCCGAAGATCGCCGTGCAGGCTATGAGCGTATTGCCGAGCATCACGCCGGCCGCGCCCGGAATGGGCGTGGATATCGCGAAAAACAGGTCCGAGCCGAGCAGCAATACGAAGGCGAGCACGGTCATTCGCGATGCGCAGTAGCGGTCCGCGAGCAAACCGGCGCCGAGCGCCGCGACGGGCCGCATCCATGCGCCTATCGCGACGATGCGCGCCGCCTCGACTTCGTCGATGCCGTAACCCTGCACGGCGAACAGGGCGTAATTGTCGTAACCCTTGTAGCCGACGTACGCGCAGACGATGATCGCCGCCTGCAGCCAGACCGCGGGAATACGCAATACCCGGACGACGTGCGCGAAAAGATGTTCCCGGCCCGGGCGCCATTCGGGCAGCGCCGACTCTCCCTCCGGTTGCCCGTCGGAGAGTGCAAACCAGACGAAGACGCCGCACAGCGCCGTCACGGCCGTGTAGCCATAGATGATGAGGCGCATCGCGGCCTGCTTCTCTTCGAGACTGGCCGCGGCATAGCCGTCCGGGAACGCGAAACTGAAGACCAGCACACCCAGCGATGCCAGGCCTGCGGCCAGTATGCCGCGGCCGCCGTCCAGCAGGCCGTACGCCCGGCCCTGTTCGTCGTGGCCGCCCCAGTCCCGGGTCGCCCGGATCAGCGCGGCCCAGAATAGCAGTATCGTGGTGAGGCCGAAGAAACCCCACAGCATCACGGCGCCCCGGTAGCCGGGAAACGTCGCCATGTACAGGCCGCCTGCCGCGGTCACCCATAGCGAGAAAGCGAGCAGCTTGCGTGCGGGGAAGCGATCTGCCAGCGGCCCGCCGGGAAAATAGGCGAGCATCGCGACCACGCCGTAGACGCTTTGCGCGACGCCGAGTTGCGTCGGCGTCAGGGAGAACACGTCCAGCACGGTGGGCCTGAAAAATCTCGCCACGTGAAAGGGCAACGCGTAGACGGCTTCGCCGGCGAGCACGAGTCCGATCATGTAGACGGTTCGGTGCAGATTTCGGCGCGTTTCGGAAATTGTCGTTACCCCGCGCAGCGACCTTACTGTCCCGCCCGCTGCACTGCAAATGACGTGGCCAAAAACCGGCCGCTGCGATCGTTTCAGCCCAGCAGGCGCCTGGCCCATCCGCCGCGAGCTGTTTTCGGTATTTCGATACCGAGTTCCGCGAGCTCTTCCCGGTCGGCCTGGAGGAATTCGGCCAACCGGCGCGCCAGATCGCCTGCGTAAGGCGCATAGTTCTTCCAACGCTGTCGGGAACTCTGGTAGATCGGCTGCCGCACCTGCCACAGGCTCGCCGTCTTGACGATGCCTTCCTGGCGGTGGAAGTCGAGCAGGCTGGCGTCCCAGCTCAGTCCACAGGCCTCCAGCAATCGCCGCCCCTGCACCTCGGGGTCCTGTATCAGTTCCTCGTATACGACATCGACGATTTTTCCCGCCGGCAGGACCCGCTTCCAATATTCCATCGCCCCCCGATACAAGCGGTAAATGTCCGCGATAAGCGAAAGATCATTCGCCCATTGAATCTTCGTGAAATTCTGAAAGTAGCATGACAGACAGGAATCCAGTGGATGGCGGATCGCGTGAATAATCGTGGCGTTGGGAAACAACGCCGAGATCAAACCGAGGTGGTAATAGTTGGACGGCATCTTGTCGACAATCCGCCCGGCTGACTCACGACCCTGATGCAATACACGCAGGTAACGCTCGGCGTAGGCGGCCATATTGTCCACGGTCAGGTTTTTCCGCGTCGTCGCAGCATACCTTGCGCGCATATCCGGCGGCGCCAGCAAGTCGACGATGTGTGCAATCTCTTCCAATTCCCCGGCCCCGGCGCCTTGCGGATGACTGGCGATCATGCGCTCCATCAGGGTCGTACCGGATCTCGGCATCCCGACGATAAAGACGGGCACGCTCGAGACGTGGCCGGACTGCCGATACTTGCCGAGCGCGGTTGCGGAGTAGACCTTCTTTGTCTGATTGAATGTCTTTTCGAGCCGCGTGAATTCGAATGGCTTTTTCTGAAGCAGGTTCGCCTGATCGAAATGCTGGAATGCCTTCTCCCATTCCCGGCAGTCGTTGTACATCTTCCCGAGAGCGAAATGCAGACAGTAACGATCGCTCGCCGGCATACCTTGCGCCAGGACTCGTTCGGATTTCTCGATAAAGGCCTTGTCGGATTCCGAGAACTTTTTCATCTCGGCATACATGTGGTATGCGGCGCCGAACTTCCTGTGTTGCCTTATTGTCCCCTCGAAATGCCGGATCGCCTCGTCGACTCTCCCGAGTTGGGTCAGGATATTTCCAACTGCGTAGTGGGCATTAGTATCCTCGGGAGCAATCTTGATCGCTTTTCGGGCATAGGTGAGGCCCAGCTCGTGTTCGTCGACGTGACTGAGCACATTCGCGAGGTTCGTCAGCACGGCGGGATTGCCGGGTTTCAGCTTCACGGCACGTTCGAGGTATCTCCTTGCCTCGACGTAGTCCGAAAGATTCTCGTAGTACACGCCCAGGCCATGCAGCACCTCGAATATGTCCGGATCGATGGATTCGGCCTTCTTGAGGAGTGGGAGCGCGTCCTCGTTCCGGTAAGATTTCAGGTACGCTACGGCGAGACAACCCAGGAAGTGCGGATTGTCCGGCTGCTGCTCGACCGCGACAGCGTAATGTGTGGCAGCCTGATCGGGAACACCGAATTCGTTGCACAGGTGGCCCAGCTCGACGTGTACCGCCGCATCGTCCCCCGCCCGCGCGGCAATATCGTCGTAACGGGCGGTGGCGTCTGCAATCCGTCCGTTGCGGAATTCCTGCGCCGCCCTGCCGATCTCCTGGATCAGTGGACTGGTTTGCACCTGCTTCGGAGTGACAGATCTGCGTGGCATCGTTAGGGATTGCGCAATAACACGGATTCCACGAGTTGCCGCGTCACGCCTTCGTCGTAGCCCAACTCCAGCAACCTGTCGCTGAATTGCTTCTGCAGCCTGGCTTTGCCGTAGATACCGAGCGAGTTGGCGTCGCTGAACTTCTTCATCTCGTACATCATCCCGGCCAATCGCTGATCGACCTTGTGCTGCTTTTTCTTCGAAGCGCGCAGCTTCCCCTGGAAGTGATCCTTCGCCACCTCGGGGCTCACGTAACTGAACAATTCGTTGGCCAATGCGTGGGCAAACGCATTGATCTTTTTGTCGTTCTTCCAGAACATTAGACCCATGTTTTGCCGAGCCAGCGCCGCACGGAGTGATTGACAACCGCAGTATAACGATCCGCCTCCGGATTGGTACAAGGAGATCCGATTGATGAGAACGCGGTCACTATTCATTTGCTCGACGCTGGTCATCGTCTCCTGTGCGTCCATGTCGGCTGCGCTTCCGGATCGCGCCCGCGTCGAGGGTGAACGCGTTGCGGACTGGCAGCTGGCGCACATGGACGACTTCGGATACGTGCGCAGTTTCAGAGAGGAAACCGGCCAGGGGACGGGCTGGGTGCAGGCCGCGTTCTACATCGGGCTGGCCCGTTTTGCCGCGGTGACGCGCGAGCCGCGCTACCGCCCGGCGCTGCTGGACAGGGCGCAACGAAACGACTGGCGGCTCGGCCCGAGACGCTGGCACGCGGACGACCAGGCGATCGCCCAGCTGTACCTGGCGCTCGCGAGGACGACGACAGAGGCGCACACGGAAAACATCGTGCAGGCCTTCGACGCAATACTGTCCGCGCCTCCCGACAATTCGCTGGAGTTCCAGCCGGATCGGCCCGGTCCGTCCGAGGGTAGTTGCCAGCGGCGCTGGTGCTGGTGCGACGCATTGTTCATGGCGCCGCCGGCCTGGGCCGGGCTGAGCCAGGTGACCGGCGATCGGCGCTATCGTGACTACGCGATCCGCGAATATTTCGCGACGGTGGATTTCCTCTATGACAGGAAGCAGCACCTGTTCTATCGGGACAGCCGCTTCTTCGATCGCAGGACCGCGGAAGGCCACAAGGTCTTCTGGAGCCGAGGCAACGGCTGGGTCTTCGCAGGGCTGCCGCTGCTGCTCGAGGCGCTTGCCGCGGACGATCCTGCACGCGAGCGATTGCTTGCACTCTACCGCGAGATGGCATCGGCCCTGCTGGCGCTGCAGAGACCCGGCGGTTATTGGGCATCGTCATTGCTGGATACCGATACGGCTGCACCTGCCGAGACGAGCGGCACGGGCTTCATAACGTTCGGTTTCGCATGGGGCGTCAACCGCGGCTTGCTGCCGCGTGAAGACTATGCAAGTGCGGCGGAGAAAGGCTGGCAGGCACTGGTCCGCGCAGTCGACACGGATGGCAGGCTCGGCTGGGTGCAGCAAATCGGCAACGCGCCGGACGATGTCCGCGCGACCGATACGCAGCTCTACGGTTCGGGCGCCTTCCTGCTGGCGGCATCCGAGATGATGCGGTGGCAGCGGCCTTCGGGCGGATAGGCCGCAACAGGATCATCCCTTCTTGATCGCGCGATACTTCCCCGGAGACACCCCCATCGCCTTCTTGAATACGCGCGAGAAGTAGTAAGGATCCGAATAGCCGGTCTCCATCGCGACCAAGTTCACGGGTTTGTGCGTCTGGTCCAGCAGGCGGCAGGCAGCACGCATGCGCAGGTCCGTGAAGAAAGACATCGGCGACTGGTGCATCTGATCCCGGAATATCTCGGAGAAGTGACTCACCGAGAGTTCTGCCTG
Organism: uncultured Gammaproteobacteria bacterium; assembly: GCA_963777675.1. Taxonomy (GTDB): domain Bacteria; phylum Pseudomonadota; class Gammaproteobacteria; order Steroidobacterales; family Woeseiaceae; genus UBA1847. The sequence goes on from CAVZRD010000011.1 coordinate 283,179, forward strand.
ATCCGCCAGTTGCTGCAGGCTCAGCGGCTCCGTGATCCGGGCATGCATGTACTCGATGATGGCGTCGCAGGTCATGCGCCGGCTTTCGGCACGCGGCTGCATCGGCAAGGCAGGGTTCCTGAACAGCAGCAGCGACAGGATATGTTTCGCCGACTGGGCCGCGTAGATCAGGGCCGGCAGCGCGTAGCCGGACTCCAGCGTGTCCAGGCAATCGCGGAACAGGCGCACGGCCTCCTGTTGCGTGCGCCGTTCGATGGGGAACGACTCGGCGACCCGCGGAATGCGTTCGATGTAGTAGTCCGCATCCTCGCCGAGAAAATGCATCCAGTAGATCGACCAGGGATCGTCTTCCTCGGCCCAGTACACGTGCCGGCAATTGCGCGGGATGAGTAGCAGCTCACCGGAGCGCAGGTGCGTCTTCTTGTCGTTGACGATCGCATAGCCATGCCCGCCGACGCACATCATCAGGTGATCCTGACCCGCGCCGTTGACGCGTTCGCGATAGTGGTATCGAGCCTGCGGATACCAGCCGATATCGGTCGGATACAGGCCGCGAACCAGCGGATGGCGCCTGGCCTTGGCCAGGATCGGGCGCGGGATCACGAACATGTCCTGATCCGCGAAGCCTTCCCGGAGTTGCAGCTGCATCGGTGTCTGAGGCTAAACGGTTCGTGAAAATTCCCGTAAGATTATCCATGCAATATATGCAAAGTCCATTTTCATAGGGTACCCGGATTTCCTATGCTGCCAAGAATATCCAAGAGCCCGACACTGGCAGGGCAAACGGCCTACGCATGACTGAGCTGCTCACCGCGACAGCCGTCCGTTCCGCATTTCGGGGACATTTCGAAAAATCCGCAAGGATTTTCCGTTCGCCGGCACGCGTCAATATCATCGGCGAGCACACCGACTACAACGACGGCCTGGTCATGCCGACTAATACGGCACTCCACACCTGGCTGGCCATCGCGCCGCGAGACGATCGCCAGCTGCGGATGTACGCATCGCGATTCAACGAGTCGGTCGAAGTCAGTCTCGACGACCTCCGTGCGACACCCAACGGCGGCTGGCAGGAATACCCGAAAGGCGTCCTGCACGTATTGCAGAAGCGCGGGTTCGACCAGCCGGGCGCCGACATCCTCATCGCCGGAGACATACCCCTCGGCAGCGGCCTGGGTTCGTCCGCATCCCTCGAGACCGCGACGGCATTCGCGATTCTGTCCTGCTCGAGGCAGGAGATCGACCGCCGGCAACTGGCCGTGATGTGCCGCGAGGCAGAGAACGACTTCGTCGGCGTGTCTTGCGGCATCATGGATCAGTACGTCGTCGCGCTCTGCGAGAAGGACAAGGCCATGCTGCTGGATTGCCGGACGCTGGACTACGAACTGGTGCCGTTAATCGCGAAAGGCAAGTTCGTCATCGTGCACAGCGGCGTGGCACACCGTCATCGCGAAGGAGGCTACAACGTACGCAAGGAGGAATGCCGGCAGGCCGCGGCGCTGCTCGCCGAGCGCCGCCCCGACATCCGGGCGCTGCGTGACGTCGATTGCACCGATCTCGAGCGGGAGCGCGAGCGCCTTGGCGATCGGCTCTACCGTCGCGCCCGCCACGTCGTCACCGAGATCGACAGAGTCGCTCGCGCCCGCGGTGCCCTGGCCGACGAGGACCTCGAGTCGCTCGGCAGCATCATGACGGCATCGCATGCCAGCCTGAGAGACGACTTCGAAGTCAGTTGCACGGAGGTGGACAGGCTCATCGAGATGACCCTGACCTGCGATGCCGTGTACGGTTCAAGGCAGGTCGGGGGCGGCTTCGGCGGCTGCATCGTGAGCCTCGTCGACGGCGGACAGGTGGACGCGTTTATCCGGCAGGTCCGCGACTGGTTTCGCGAGCATCGCGGTGCCGATCCCTGGTGTCACGTGCTCGAGCCCTGCGATCCCGTGCAGGAAGTGGTCACGGAATGACCGGGCCTTCACAGTCGCACCGCCGCCAGAACCTGTTGACCGGCGAGTGGGTGCTCTGCTCCCCGCAACGGACCCTGCGCCCCTGGCAAGGGCTCGTGGAAACATCGGCGCCGGACCCGGGTCCCGCCTACGATCCGGATTGCTACCTGTGTCCCGGCAACCGGCGCGCCAACGATGCATGCAATCCCCGCTACTCGGGACCGTTTGCGTTCGACAACGACTTCCCCGCCCTGACGACAGTCGCAGGTCCCGCCGGGAGCGCGGCGGGACATCCGTTGTTCGTGTCCCGGCCGGAGAGCGGGCGTTGCCGTGTCGTCTGCTACTCCGAGGCGCACAACCGACACCTGGCGGACATGTCGGTCGACGAGATCTGCGCGGTGTTCCGGTTCCTGTTCGGCGAATTCGCCGCTCTCGATGCGCTCTCCGATATTGCCTACGTGCAGATTTTCGAGAATCGTGGCCAGATGATGGGGGCAAGCAATCCGCACCCGCACGCGCAGATCTGGGCGACCGGCAGCGTCCCGGTCGAGCCGAATAAGGAGTTCCGCCGGCAGCGGGACTACCACGAGGCACATGGCCGCACGCTGTTGGGCGACTATCTCGCCGCCGAGACGGAGGACCGCAGCCGCGTGCTCCACAGCAACCCGGAAGCCGTCTCGCTGGTCCCGTACTGGGCCAACTGGCCGTTCGAGACGCTGCTGGTGCCGCGCCGGCCGATCGCGGCGCCGGACGCGATGTCGGACGCCGAGCTCACGGGATTCGCGGATGCGTTCCGGGTGACGCTCACGGCCTACGACCGGCTGTTCGGCGTGCCGATGCCCTATTCCATGGGCTTCCATCCCCGCCCCGGTGACGGGCATGCCCATGCCGAATGGCACTTCCACGCCCACATCTATCCGCCGCTGCTGCGTTCGGCGACGGTCCGCAAGCACATGGTGGGCTTCGAGATGCTGGCCATGCCGCAGCGCGATTTGACGCCGGAAGCCGCGGCCGAGCGTCTCCGCGGCGCCCTCACCGAGGCGGTCCGGAACTCGCCGGCGCCTTAACAGGACCATAACGGGAATCGAACCATGTATCTGCAGACACTCGATTACACCGTCGTCGCAATCTACGCGATCACGCTGCTCGTACTCGCGCAGTGGGTCTCACGCGAAAAGGCGGGCCACAGCAAGAATACGAGCGACTACTTCCTGGCCGGCCGGGCGCTGCCGTGGTGGGCCATCGGCGCCTCCCTGATCGCCGCCAATATCTCTGCCGAGCAGATCATCGGCATGTCCGGCTCGGCCTACGTGCTCGGGATCGCCATCGGTTCCTACGAGTGGATGTCGGCCCTGGCCCTGGTCATCATCGGCAAGTGGCTTTTGCCTGTGTTCCTGAAGTACCGGATCTACACGATGCCGCAGTTCCTCGAACAGCGCTACGACCACCGTGTGCGCACGGTCATGGCGCTGTTCTGGCTCGGCGTCTACGTGTTCGTCAACCTGACGTCGATCCTCTGGCTCGGCGCGCTCGCCGTGCACACGGTGATCGGCGTCGAGCTGTGGTGGGGGCTGGCCGGCCTCGGCCTGTTCGCGGCGGCCTATTCCCTGTACGGGGGCCTCAAGGCGGTGGCGCTGACCGACATCGTGCAGGTGGTCCTGCTGGTCCTCGGCGGGCTCATCATCGCCTACATCGCCCTGGACGACATCGCCGGCGGCGCCGGCGCGATCGCGGGGTTCGAAGAACTCCTCACGCGCGCACCCGACAAGTTCGACATGATCTTCACCAAGAACGACCCGTACTATGCGCTCCTGCCCGGTATCTCGGTGCTCGTCGGCGGCATGTGGATCATGAACCTGTCCTACTGGGGATTTAACCAATACATTATTCAGCGTGCGCTGGCCGCAAAGAACACGCGGGAGGCGCAGAAAGGCATCATTTTCGCCGGATTCCTGAAGATGCTGATGCCGGTGCTCGTCGTGTTGCCGGGCGTCGCGGCCGTGCTGCTCGCGCCGGATCTTTCCACCCCCGACCAGGCCTATCCCACGGTCATGCGGCTGTTGCCCGTCGGAATTAAGGGACTCGTCTTCGCCGCCCTGATCGCGGCCATCGTGTCCTCGCTGGCCTCGATGATGAATTCCATATCGACGATCTTTACCATGGACGTCTACCGCTATCTCGGCAAGGGCGGGAAATCGGAGCATCACCTGGTGCTAGTGGGCCGCTCGGTCAGTTTCGCGGCGCTGGTCATCGCGATGCTGGTCGCAAAGCCGCTGTTGGGCCAGTTCGACCAGGCCTTCCAGTACATTCAGGATTTGACGGGCTTTTTCACGCCCGGCGTAGTCGCCCTGTTCCTGCTGGGGATTTTCTGGAAGCGCACGACGGCCAACGCCGCGCTCGGCGTCGCGATCGCTTCCGTCCTGCTGTCGCTGGTGTTCTACGTCTGGTGGCACTCCTTCCGTTTATCGATCGTGTCGGGGTGGTCTTTCTTGCCAGTATCGCAATCGGCATCCTCGATCACCCTGTGGGAGCGGGCAGAACCACATCCGAATGCCATCGACTACGAGCAGGTGGATACGTCGACGTCGCGCGGTTTCAACCTCTCCGCGCTCGTCATCATCCTCATCCTCACGGCACTGTACGCCACCTGGTGGTAAGCTCGGCATCCGGAAAAGGCATCCCGGAGAATTGATTTGATGACGGACGTATCCGATACTTTCGCCGGCGGCTGCGCCTGCGGCGCCGTCCGCTTCCGCATGGAATCCGCTCCGCTCTTCGTCCATTGCTGCCACTGCCACTGGTGCCAGCGGGAGTCCGGAGCGTCCTTCGCCCTGAATGCGATGATCGAAGCCGACCGCGTCACCGTGCTGCAAGGCGAGCCCGTGGCGGTCCTGACGCCGTCGAACAGCGGCAAGGGCCAGACGATCCGGCGCTGTCCCGAGTGTTGGGTCGCACTGTGGAGCAATTACGCGGGCGCCGGCGACAAGATCGATTTCGTCCGCGTCGGTACGCTGGACGAGGCCCACCGCCTGCCACCGGACATCCACATCTTCACGGCATCGAAGCAGCCCTGGGTAGTCCTGCCCGAAGGCCAGCCTGCGGTCGAGGCGTACTACTCCAGCAAGGAATACTGGCCGCAGGACAGCCTGGCACGGCGCGTTCATCTGCTCGGGAAGTAGTCGGGATCGGCACATCATGAGCTACGTCGAACATCACCGCCTGCACCGCACCGGCTGGTTGCGAGCGTCCGTACTCGGCGCGAACGACGGCATCGTATCCACTGCGAGCCTGATTATCGGCGTCGCCGCGGCCGGCGCCACGGAAGCCAGCATCCTGCTCGCCGGCGTCGCCGGCCTGGTCGCCGGCGCGATGTCCATGGCCGCCGGCGAATACGTCTCAGTCAGTTCCCAGGCCGACACCGAGCGCGCCGACCTGGAACTCGAGAAAGCGTCGCTGGAAAAGGATTTCGAGTTCGAGAGAGACGAACTGGCGTCGATTTACGAGGATCGGGGGCTGCAGCCGGAACTGGCCGTCGAAGTCGCGGACCAGTTGATGGCGCACGACGCCCTGGGTGCCCACGCGCGCGACGAGATCGGCATCTCCGAAAAAACGACCGCGAGACCCTTTCAGGCCGCCTGGTCGTCCGGCGTCTCGTTCACGATAGGGGCCACGCTGCCGCTGGCGGTGGCGTGGTTCGTGCCGAGGCCGTCCGTGCTGGGCGCCGTTGCCGCCTCGTCGCTTATCTTCCTGGCATTTCTCGGCGGCCTGGCGGCGCGTACCGGCGGCGCACCGATCGTCATGGGCGCGACCCGGGTCACGCTGTGGGGTGCCTTCGCGATGGCGCTGACCGCCGGCGTCGGTCAACTGTTCGGCATCGCCGCCTGACACCTGGCAAACGGCCTCAGGCCGATACCGGTTCCGGTTCTCCGCGCGCCGCCTGCTCCGCGTCCGCCGTCCTGGCGTGCCTGCCCGCGAGCAGCAGGTAAACGACGGGCACGACGAACAGGGTGAACATCGTCCCGAACACCATGCCGCCGACGATGACCCAGCCGATCTGGTGACGCGACTCGGCGCCCGCGCCCGTGGCCAGCGCCAGCGGCACAGCGCCGAGCACCATGGCGCCCGTCGTCATCAGGATCGGCCGCAGCCTGAGGCTGGCGGCTTCCAGGACAGCCTCGCGCTTCTCCAGCCCTTGCGCACGCAGCTGGTTGGCGAATTCGACGATGAGGATGCCGTGTTTCGAGATCAGGCCGATCAGTGTCACGGCGCCGATCTGCGTGTAGATGTTCCACGACGTGGCCGTCAACCACCAGCCGGCAGCGTTGCCCTGATGGATCAGGGCGAGGCACAGCATGGCCCCGAACATGGCGAGCGGCACGGACACGAGGATGATCAACGGATCGATAAAGCTCTCGAACTGCGCCGACAGGACGAGATAGATGAATGCCAGCGCGAGCCCCATCATCAGGAATGCGCTGGACGACGATTCCCGGAACTCGCGAGACTGGCCGGAAAGATCGTACAACGCGTCGGGCGCCACCTCGTTCAGCGCCGACTCGAGCCAGTCCAGCGCTTGTCCCATCGAATAGCCGGGGCCCAGCCCCGTGGAAATCGTCGCCGCGCGCAGCTTGTTGAAATGATTGAGCTCCTTCGCCGCGACGGACTCGGTAACCGTCGCGAGGTTCTGGAGCTGGATCATCGTCCCGCCCTCGCCGCGCACGAAGATATTGCTGAGATCGCCTGGCGTACGCCGGGCGTCGTCCTCGATCTGCACGATGACGTCGTACTGCTCGGTACCGAGCTTGAAGCGGGTCACGTTGCGGCCGCCCAGCATCGTCTCGAGCGTCTGGCCGACGGCGCCGACGCTCGTCCCGACGGCGGCGATCTTCGACCGATTGACGTCGATCTTCAGCTCGGGCTTGTTGAGCTTCAGGTCCGAATCCGGGTTGGTGAGGTTCGGGTTCTCCCCGATCTTGGCCAGCAGGCGCTGCACCATATCTTCGAGCTCCGTCCACGAGCCAGTCGTCTGTACGACAAAGCTCACCGGTTGTCCGAAGCCTCGCAGACCGAGCGGCGGCGGCGTCACCGGGAACGCCATGATGCCGGTGATGCCCATGAACTGCGGGAACAACGCCTGCAGCGATCTGTTGCGCACTTCGGTCGCGTTCGTGCCAGTCCTTGAGCCCGACGAAGGCCACGGCATTCGTCACGCCGTTAAAGCCGCTGAAGGCGAAGGACATCTTCCGCTCGGGCAACTGCGAGAACATCTGGCCCATTTGCTGCGCATAGCGATCCGTGAAGTCGATCGTCGCGCCCTCCGGCGCAGTGCCGAAGCCGATGACGATACCCTGGTCCTCCTGCGGCGCCAGTTCTTCGGGAAGTGACAGGAAGAGGGCAACCATCGCCGCGATCAGCACCCCGGCCCCGCCGAGCACGAGCCAGCGGTGACTGAGCAGCCGGTCCAGCGCAGCATGGTAGTGGTCGTGCGTCCAGGTCAGCACGCGTTCGCCGGCTTCGAAGAAGCGGCCGTGCTTCTTGTCATGGCGCAACAGCTTGGAGCACATCATCGGCGACAGCGTCAGCGCCACGAAACCGGAGACCAGTACGGCCCCCGCCAGCGTCAACGCGAACTCGATGAACAGCTTGCCGCTGCGGCCGGTCGAGAACGCGAACGGCAGGTAACACGGCCGAGAGAGTGATCGTCATCGCCAGGACCGCGAAGCCGATCTCGCGGCTGCCGAGCAGCGCCGCCTTGAGCCTCGGCATACCCTCTTCCATGTGCCGGTAGATGTTCTCCAACATGACGATGGCGTCGTCGACGACGAGGCCGATGGCCAGCACCATGGCCAGCAGGGACAGCGTGTTGATCGTGAACCCGAACATATACATCAGCGCAAACGCGCCGACCAGGGATACCGGTATCGTCACGATCGGCACCAGCACGGCACGCCAGTTGCGCAGGAACAGGAAGATGACGAGCACGACGAGCACGATGGCCTCGCCCACCGTGCGGTAGACCTCCTTGATCGACTCCTTGATGAAGATCGTCGTATCGTGGGCGATCTCGACCTTCATGCCATCCGGCAGTGAGCGGGAGATGTCCGGTAGCAGTTTTTGCAGCGCGTTGGAGATATCGAGCGGATTCGCGACGGCCTGCTTGATGATCCCCAGCGGCACGGCGTTGCGGCCATTGAAGCGCGCGCGGAACCGAGAGGTATCGGGACCGAGCTCGACCCGCGCCACGTCGCCCAGGCGCACCAGGAAATTCGGCGTATCCTTGACGATGATCGCGGCGAATTGCTCCGGCTCGCGCAGGTCGGTCTGCGCCAGGACCGTGAACTCGCGATCGAGACTCTCCACACGCCCGGCCGGCACTTCGAGATTCTGCGCCCGCAGCGCGTCCTCGACGTCCAGCGGCGTGAGTTCATAGGCCGCCAGCTTCTCCGGGTCCAGCCAGATCCGCATCGCGTAGCGGTTGCCATAGACCTGCGCCTCGGCGACGCCGGGGATGTTCTGGATCCGGTCCTTGACGAGCCGGACGGCGACGTCCGCGATCTCCATCAGGTCGTGGCGATCCGAGGAGAACGCCAGGTAGATGATCGGCTGCGCATCCGCTTCCTGCTTCTGCACGATCGGTTCTCGCGCTTGCTCGGGCAGATCGCCCCGGGACCGTGCGACGCGATCCCGCACGTCGCTGGCCGCGCCGTCGGGGTCGCGATCGAGTTTGAAACGCACGGTCACCTGGCTGCTCTCGGCGCGGCTCACCGAGCTGATGTAGTCGATGCCGTCGATACCCGACAGGGCATCTTCGATGGGCTTGGTGATCTGTGATTCGATCACCTGGGCATTGGCACCCGGATAGTTCGTGGACACGGTGACGATCGGTTCGTCGACGTTCGGTATCAAACGCACCGGCAGACGGGTGTAACAGATCAGTCCGATCAGGATGATGATCAGGCTCATCACAGTTGCGAGGACCGGGCGTCGTATGGACAGGATCGGCAGCTGCACAGTTGGCGTCTCGCTAGTTATCTGCCGCCGGGGTCGCCGTGGCCGACCCGACCGGATTCACCGCCGCACCCTCGTAGAGCTTCAGTTGGCCTGCAGTAACGATGACGTCGCCAACTTCGAGCCCGGATACGACCTCGACCTTGCCGGGCTGCCGCTCGCCGAGGGTGACCACCCGCCGCTGCGCCTTGCCGTCGACAACGACATAGACGGTCTTGTCCTGACCGATCGGCCAGATCGCCTGCTCGGGGACGAGGATCGCATGCTCCTTGACACCCAGCGACACGTCGACGCGCACGAACATGCCGGGCCGTAACTTGAGGTCTCCGTTAGGAAGGTCCGCACGCACCTCGATGTTGTGGCCCTCGACGTCGGATGCAGGCGCGACCGCCGTGATCTTGCCTGCGAACACGTCGTCCGGGTAGGCATCGGCGGTCACGTCGATGGTGAGGCCCGGCCGGACCTTGGCCACCAGGGTCTCGGGCAGGCTGAATTCAACGCGCAGGGGATCGAGCTGCACGATGTCGACGAGTTCCTGGCCGACCTGCGCATAGTCGCCGATGTTGATACGCCTGAGGCCGACGAACCCGTCGAAGGGCGCCTTGACGACCTTCTTCGACAGGCGCGCCTCCGAGGAATGCAGCCGCGCCATGTCGACGTCGTAGTTCGCGCGTGCGGCATCGTAGTCCGTCGCCGAGATCAGCTTCTTGCCGAACAGCTCCTTCGCGCGCTTGTAGGCGGCCTCGCTGCGGTCCGCGTTGGCGCGCGCCTCGTTGACGTCGGCCTCGAGCACGGTCGCCTCGATCGTGAACAGCCGCGTTCCGGCACTGACCGGCTGGCCTTCCTCGAAGTGGATGCCCAGGATCTGGCCCGGTACCTCGGCGCGCAGCGTCGCCGACGCCTGCGCGATCAGCGTGCCGACCGCCGTGACGGACGTTTGCAGTTCGGATGTCTGCACCGTCGTCGTTTCGACGGCCACGGGGAAGCCGCCCTGCCCGAACGCGGGAACTGCCGTCGCCAGTGACGACAGCAACAATATTGTCCGCCATCGCGAAGTCATATCTCGAATTCCGACGTCGCCCTTTGTTTGTCCATGATTGATGTGCCGTCGGTCCGTAATTCTGACCGGACGCGCAGACGTAAGTTGCAGGGATTCGGCCCGAACATGCCGTGCTTGCCGCGATCACGGCATCGCGGGCCGCTATTGTACGAAATGAATCGGCATTTGGGTATGGTGCGGCGGTGCCGAACCGGTCAGTACGGCGTGCCGTCCTTGTGACGGAACGGCATGCCTCCGGCGTAGCGGTCGGCGACGAACAGCATGTCGATGTCGGGGTATTCGCCGTGATCCTGATCGTTTCGGCTGCCGACGACCAGCGCTTCGGCCGGCCCGGTGCCCCGGTTCTGCAGGCAGTGACCGTTCGCCACGCCGGCCGGGAAGCCGGCGCAGTCACCCGGGCCGAGCCGCTCCTCGCCCGCATCCGTCACCAGCGTAAGCTCGCCGGCCAGTACGTACACGAACTCGTCCTCGTGACTGTGCCAGTGGCGCTGGCTCGACCACGCCCCGGGAGGCAGGTGCAGCAGGTTGACTCCGAACTGCGTGAGGCCGGCCGCGTCGCCGAGACGCAGCCATTCTCGCGCGCGGCACGGTTGATCGAACGGCGCGGGATAGCGGGTCCCCGACCCGCGCGGTGCCTGTTGCTTGTCGATCTTGGACATTCGGTCACTCCCGGGATGGTATGCCGGCGCTCAAAGCTCCAGCGACACATAAACCAGCTGCGGATCTTCCGGGACCCCCCGCCGCTCGAAGCCGAGGTCTCTCGCAAGACTGAGCATCCCTTCGTTCTCGCGCAGCACGATGCCGTCCATGCGTTTGATCCGGCGCTCCCTCGCGACGTCGATCAGGCGCCTGAGCAGCTCCGTCGCGATCCCCTTGCTGTGCCAGGCATCGTCGACGACGATAGCAAACTCGCAGGAGTGCCCGTCAGGATCGGCGACGTAACGGCCGACGGCGACCTGCCGCCCGGCATCCCCGCCCGGAACGAGCGCGATCAAGGCCATCTCCCGATCGTAGTCGATCTGCGTGAACCGCGACACCATTTGCGGCGTGATGTTTTTCAGGGCGAGCATGAAGCGCAGATACTTTGAACGATCGGACAATCCGTTGACGAACTCCCGCTCCAGCACGGCATCCTCGGGCCGGATCGGCCGGATCGTGAGCCGCGTGCCGTCCGTGAGAACGAAGTCGTCGACGAGGTCGATCGGGTACGGATGGATCGCCATGTGGGAGTATTGCCGTGCGGCCGGGCTGACATGCCGGACGACGACGCGCGCATCCACGGCCCGCGCGGCGGTCTCGTTGACGATCAGCGGGTTGATATCCAGTTGCTCGATCCAGGGCAGTTCGCAGATCATCTCGGACAGCCGCAGGATGACCTCTTCGACCGCGCTGCGGCTTGCAGCCGGCTTGCCCCTGAACGCATCGAGGTAGCGCGCCGCGCGGGTACCCTCGATCAGCCTGCCGGCCAGGAAGCGATTGAGCGGCGGCAGTCCGATCGCGCGATCGCGAATGACTTCGACCATCGTGCCGCCGAGCCCCACGCTGATTGCCGGTCCGAACGCCGGATCGTTGATGACACCGAGCATCAGCTCGCGATTCCCCTGCGCCTGCCACATGGGTTCGAGCACGACCCCCCTGATGTCCGCGTCGGGGCGCACGCGCCGCGCCGCTTCCGTCATCTCCTTGAATGCGCTGCGGACGTCGGCGCCATTACGGATGCCCAGCCTGACGCCGCCGACGTCGACCTTGTGCGTGATGTCCGGGGAATGGATCTTCATCACCACCGGAAATCCGACCTCTTCGGCGATCGCGAGCGCCTCGGCGGCGTCGTGCGCCGGCACGCTCTGTAGCACAGGCAGCCCGAACGCGGCCAATAGCGCCTTGGACTCGACGACGTCGAGGACATGACGGCCCGCCGCCAGGGCGGTCTCGATGATCAGTTCCGCGCCGGCGCGGTCGCGCTGCACGTCGAGCGTCGTCGGCTCCGGCACCTGCAGCAGCATCTGCTGATTCGCGTGGTAGGCAGCCGTCGCCGCAAATGCCTCGATTGCCGCTTCCGGCGTGTTGTAGGTGGGAATTCCCGCAGCCCGGAACAGGTCCCGGCTCGTGCCGACCGACGCCTCGCCCATCCAGCAGGTCAGCACCGGCTTCTTCGCCCTGGCGGCGATGTCTGCGACCGCCCTGGCGACGTCCAGCGGATCGGTCTGTGCCACTGGCACCAGGATCGCCAGCACGCTGTCTACCCCGGGATCCTCGAGACACAGCCCGAGCGCCTCCGCATAGCGAGCGGCACTCGCATCGCCGAGTACGTCGACCGGATTCGCACCCGGCCACGCAGCGGGGAGTGCCGCGTCCAACTTCGCTTCGATGGCCGGCGACAGGCTGGCGAGCGGCAGGCGGCGGTCGGCCAGGTAGTCGGCGGCGATAACCCCCGGCCCGCCGCCATTGGTGACGATCGCGAGCCGGGACCCGGCGGTCTTCAGACCCGTGTGCAGGGTTTCCGCGACGGCGAAGAAATGCGCGTAGTCCTTGACGCGGACGGCACCGGCCCGGCTGAGCGCGGCCTCGAACACGTCGTCGGATCCGACCAGCGCGCCGGTGTGGGACATCGCCGCCTTACTGCCCTCGCCGTAGCGTCCCGCCTTCATGACGATAACCGGCTTGGCGCGGGATGCGGCCCGCAGCGCGCTCATGAACCGGCGCGCATCGTGGACGCCCTCCACGTAAAGCATGATCGCCAGCGTTTTCGGGTCGAACACGAGGTAGTCGAGGATCTCGCCGAAGTCGACATCGGCTGCGATTCCGCTCGAGATCACGCAGGAGAAGCCGACGTTGCGCGGTACCGCCCAGTCGAGCATCGCCGTACACATGGCACCCGATTGCGAGACCAGCGCAATGCGGCCCGGCTCGGCCATGACGGGGCTGAATGTCGCGTTGAGTCCGATGTCCGGACGCATGACGCCCAGGCAGTTCGGTCCGATGAAGCGGATGCCGTGCTGCCTCGCGATGGACAACACGGATTGTTCCAGCTCGCGTCCCTCGTCCCCGGTCTCCCGGAATCCCGCCGACAGCACGACCGCCGCCCGGATACCGGCGACGCCGCACTCTTCCAGGACGCCGGGTACCGTCGCGGCAGGGGTGACGATCACGGCCAGGTCCACCGACTCTGCGACGTCGCCGATCGAGTGGTAGCAACGTCGATCCTGCACGGTCTCGTGGCGGGGGTTGACCGGATAGACCGGCCCCTTGAAACCGGATTCCGTCAGATTCGCGAGCAACACGGCACCGAGCGAACTGGCTTGCTCGCTGGCACCGATCAGCGCGACGGAGGTCGCTTCGAAGAACGGGGCGATGCCCTGTCCCTGGCTGCGCAGACGTTGCATTCATTGCACTCCGGTTTCGGCGACGCGTCCGGCTGACGCGCGGCAACCCCGAAGGATAGCAGACACGCCATGACCGAGCGGCTATCATCCGAGGACGACGAATCGAGTGTCCGGTGGCGACAGATTCGATCGGCGGGTGCATCTGTGGCGCTCACGATCGCATCTCCATTAGTACACGCAGCAGAAACTCGAGGAGAAGGATATGGAAGGTCTCGGAGCAGGACTGGTGGCATTGGCGTTCTGGGGCTTCATTGCCGCCGTCGTCGTGGCGGGCATCTGGTACGGCATCCGGGAACGGCAGGCGCAACACGAGACGCTGCGCCGCATGATCGACAGCGGCAAACCGATCGACCAGACCCTGATGGACAAGGTGCTCGGCGGCGACCGGCAGGTCCATCGGGACCTGAGGATCGGTGGCCTGATCGTGTTGTTCGCAGCCCCGGGCATTGCGATACTCGGATGGTTCGTCAGTCGCATCGCCGAACAGGCGCTGATGCCATTGCTCGGCGTCGCCGCCCTGATGGTCTTCGTCGGGATCGGTTTGCTCGCGGCTTCCAGTGCCGCCGAGAAGGCTTCCCGGGACGGCGCGCGCTCACCGCATGTGTAGCTCGCCAGGGCTCCGGCTGAGCGATCGTGGCGCTGCAACATGACGACTATTCGAGGAGTCCGGAAGCCTTGCTGGTCGGCCTCGCACGGCGCGGCGACCGCAACGCCTTCGAGGAACTGGTCGGGCGCCGTCAGACCTGGATACGCACGCTGATGCGGCGCTGTTGCGGTGACCCGACGCTGGCTGACGATCTCGCTCAGCGCGTGTTCCTGCAGGCCTGGCGCAGCATCCCCCAGGTACAGCATCCCGCACTCTTCGGCGGCTGGCTAAAACGTCTGGCGATCAACGAATGGCGGCAGCACTTGCGCCGCAACGATCCCCTGAGGAACGCCGCAGCGGTCGACGAGACGCGCTCGGTGCACGAAGACACGACGTCGATAGCAATGGACCTCGATGGCGCACTCGCCGAACTGGCCGACGATCCCCGCCTCTGTATCGTCCTCTCATACCATGAAGGACTGACCCACGATGAGATCGCCGATCTGACGGGACTGCCGCCGGGCACCATCAAATCGCATATCCGCCGGGGCACAAAACGGCTGCAGCAGCTGCTCGCCGGATATTTCGGTCCGTCGTCCCCGGAAGGAAACCCATGACCGACGAACGGAATCCCACCCTGCAACGGTTGTTCCGCGACGCAAGCACGAACCTGCCTGCCGACGCGTTCCTCGAGCAGGTCATGTCACCGATCGACCGCGCAAGGCGCAGGACTCTCCTCGGCTGGTGCTGTGTCGGCATCGTGCTCTTCGCCGGCGCGTGGCTGCTCGCGGGTCCGCTGACGAGTGTCGTCGCAATCGCGATGCAGGTCCTTCCGGACCGCCTGGTCAATCTCGACGACAACTGGGTGTCCCAGCTGATAGCGCCGGTCAACAGCATCGCGGGTGTGGTAGCCTTGGTCTTCCTCGGCCTGCGTCTGGCCTACAGGAAAATTTTTTCATAGCCCAATATCCGATAACGATTCTCCGAGGATTCCGACATGGCAACGTATGAATGCGAAATCTGCGGCATGGCCGTGAACGCCTCCTGCGCCAAGTGCGACGCTCCGTTGGTCAACGACACGCTGACCCTCGACAACGGCAAAGAGGTGCAGGTCTCCAAGTGCCCGAATGGGGACGGCATGATCAAATCGCCGCTCTGCTGCGGACAGGACATGACCTGCAAGGCCGGTTGACCGCAGCGAACTCGCCACCGCGATGCCATGAGCAACGGTGAGACGCGCGGCGAGTCCTTGATCATTTCCTACCTGACGCTGAGGCGGCTCGTCGGGCTGCTCGGCATCGCCTTGCCGTTCGTGCTCGTCTTCGGCGGCGCACTGATCTTCGGCGTCGGCCAACAATCGTCGATCAGCAGCTATTACTACACGCCGATGCGAAACGTGTTCGTCGGCACGCTCTGCGTGATCGGATTCTTCCTGCTGTCGTATCGCGGCTACGAACCCAGGGACAACATCGCCGGCAATCTTGCCTGCCTGTTCGCCGTCGGCGTGGCATTCTTTCCCACCGCCCCGGACGGCGACGTTCCGCGGCCGGCCGCGATCACGGGTCACATACACCTGGCCTTCGCGGCGGCATTCTTCGCGACCCTCATCTATTTCTCGCTGTGCCTGTTCACGAAGACGTCGCCCGGCGTCCCGCCGACACCACGGAAACTGCAGCGCAACACCGTCTACAAGGTCTGCGGCTACGTGATGGCCGTCTGCATGCTGCTCATCCTGGCGATCTCGCTGATCCCCGGCGCGAAGCAGGCTTTGCACGCATATGCTCCGGTATTCTGGCTCGAGGGTCTGGCCGTGATTGCCTTCGGCGCCTCCTGGCTTACCAAGGGAGAAGCGATCCTCGCAGACAGAGTCTAGCCCTGTCGCTATTCGCCGTCCTGCGACTCCGCGATATCACCGGTTTCCAGGATCGCGGCCGCAGGCAGGTCTTCGGCATCCATCATCTTGGCGATGCGAAGCAGCGACGAACGCAGCATGTGCCGCTCCCAGTCCTCGAGTTTCACGTATTCCCTGAGAAACGAAGCCTGTAGCGGCGTGGGCGCCGCTGCCAGCTTTGCCCTTCCGGCATCGGTGAGAGAGACATTGACGACGCGCTTGTCCTGGCTGGACTTCTCCCGGCCGACGAGACGCGCCCGTTCCAGCCGGTCGATAATGCGGGTAACGGTCGCCTGCGATACGGCGATGTGCCGGGCCAGCGTGCTGGTCGATGGATTGCCTTCCTTCTCGATGGCCAGCATCACCAACAGCTGTGGTGTGGTCAGTCCCGATTCACGGGCGAGTTTCTGTGAGTTGATATCGGTGGCGCGCATGATCCTGCGCAATGAGATCAGGATCTCGTCGTATTCGTTCATCGAGACCGGGCACATTTGACTGGAAGGTGCTCTAGTCTATTTCATACCGGCGGCGCACGTCCTCTCCGAGTGCCTGCTTCAGGGGGGCCAGCCAGGGTGCATAGTGTTTCCAGTGCTCGAGGCCGGACCGGTAGATCGGCTGCCGTACCTGCTCCGCACTCGGGGTCTTGATCGTCCGTTCGGTCTCGTGGAAGCGCAGGCATGCCTCTTCGAACGGCAGCCCGCAGAATTCGAGAAGACGGTGAACTTGCGCCTCGAGGTCGCCGACGACTTCCTCGTGCTGGACGCGGAGTACGAAGCCTGGCAGAACCCGGTCCCAGTGATCCATCAGGCGCACGTAGTCGCGATAGTAGCGGCCCATCGCTTCGAGGCCGTAGCTGAAATCCTGCCCCTCGCCGAACAGTTGCTTGAAGCCGCTGAAGCAGCATGCCATCGGGTGGCGGCGGGCGTCGATGACTTTCGCCCGCGGCAATATCAGTCGAATGAGGCCGACGTGCATGAAATTGTTCGGCATCTTGTCGATAAAGAGTGGCGCCTGGCCGCGATACACCTGCGTGTCCTCCAGGTACTTTTCGCCGAAACGGCGGAAGTAGTCCGGATCGATGGATTGCAGGTTGGCCGGATACGCCGGATCCCGTTCGACGCTGCGCCCGCGCAGCCGCTGCACCAGCGCGAGGATCTCCTGCAGCTCCATCGTGCCGTCCACCATCGAGTGCGATGCGAGAATCTGCTCCAGCAGCGTGGAGCCGGCACGCGGCAGGCCGACGATGAAGATCGGGTCGGGTCGTTCGCAGCCCAGCCCGCCGCGTTCCTCGAACAGGCCGGCCGTGCAGACCTCGATCTGGGCATCGACCATGTCGCTCGTCTTGTCCGGGTCGTAGCCGCTGCGCGCAAGCTTCAGCGCGTTGCCGCGTGAGTAGTACTCGAAGGAACGTTCGTAGTCACCGAGGTCTTCGTGCGCCTTCCCGGCCGCGAAGCACAGATGCACACGATCCTCGAGCGCGACTCCGGCGGCGCGCTCGAAGCGTTCGATGTGCGCGATCTCCTCCTCCGTGAAGCGGTACGTCTTGATGTTGGCGAGACTCCAGAAGGCATCGCCATAGTCCGGGCGCAATTCGTACGCTCGCCGGTAACAACGGATCGCCTCGTCCAGCTCGCCCTGCGCCTTGCGCGCGTGACCCAGCATGACGTCGACGCCGGCCTTGTTGCCCGTTCGCACGCGCCCCTTCTCGTACCAGCCTATGCCCTCGTCGAGCCGGCCCAAACCTACCAGCGCGTTACCCGTCGCCAGCTGATAGACAGGATTCTCCGGCTGCGCCTGCCGCAGGAGCTGCGCCTGTTGCAGGGCTTTCTCGAACTTGCCCTTGCGATTGAGGATCCTCAGGTAGTCGGCGCGGGCGCGGAGGTTGTCCGGCTCGAATTCCACGCAACTTTCCAGCAGGAACTCGGCATCGTCGAGGACTCGCAGCCGGACGCCGATCTCGGCGAGCAGGCGCATCGCCTCGACGTGATGGCGGTTCCCGGCGAGGAACTGCCGGCACAGCGCCTCCGCCTTGTACAGCTTGCCTTCGAACAACAGGTCCGTCACGGCGACGAGATCGGCAGGCAGGCTCGCCATATATTCGACCTGGGACCGGGCATGATCGGCGAGCGCATCGCGCCCTGCACGTTCGTGCAGCGTGGCGAGCGCGCGCCAACTCGCAACGAGGCCCGGATTCAGCTCGGTCGCCCTGGAGAAGGCGGCGGCGGCCTCGTCGGGCAGATTCAGCGCCAGCAGCGTATGGCCGCGCTCCTGATGTGCACGGCCGTAATCCGGCTTGAGCGCAATCAGCTCGGCGATGCTTGCCAGCGCGCCGTCGAAGTCCTTGTTGTAGCGCCTGGCGACGGCGAGCGCGTAATGGGCTTCGGCCGCTATCGGTGCCTCGGGTCGTTCCCCGAGCAGTCCGGTCAACAACGTCTCGGCGGAATCGAACCTCGCCGACTGTATCAACTCCCTCGCTTGTGCGAGGCGGTCCTCAGGACCATGTTCGGGCTTGGCGGCAACGTTCAGAGGCGCACATCCCTCAGAAATCGTAGGAAAGCCTGAGACCCAACGTCCGCGGCCGGTTCGTGACGACGTGCGGCGTGAACTGCTGCGTATCGATGTACATCTCCGCATTCTCGTCGAAGGCGTTGTCGACGAACAACTCGGCACTCCACTGGTCCTTCTGGATCCGAACGCGAGGTTGACCAGCGAGTAGGACGGCTGGATGTAGCGCCCGCCCGGAACGCCCGTCTGGTCGATCAGCGTCGTCCCCGGCGCGGCGCCGAGGAACGCATCGGCCTCGCGCTTGATCTTGAGCCCGGAACCGGACACCTGGTAGACGCGTTCCATCGTGTCCTCGACGACGTAGGCATCCATCTTCAGGCCGGCGAGGCTGTCGCCGCGGTAGGAAATGCCGCCGCTCACGTAGCCGCCGAGGCCGGCCATGGCGCCCTCGCCTGACAGGTCGAAGCTATAGCGGAAACGCAGATTCGCGGAGAAATCGGCGGAGTACGGCAATGCGCTGCCGACCGGCGCCGCGATACCCTGCAGTTCGGGGTTCAGCCGCGTGATCTCGGTGTCGAGGAAGGAGAATGCACCGCTCACGGTCAGCGCGTCGGTGGCCAGCCAGACGAAGTCGCCGTCGATGCCCTTGATCTTGGCGTCGCCCACGTTGTCGGCGAACCAGAGGAAATTGATGTTGGTGGGATCGAAGCGCGACAGCTGCAGGTTCTTGATCTCGGAATAATAGCCGGTGACGTTCAGGCGCAACGTGCGGTCGAGCAGATCCGCCTTCATGCCCAGCTCGTAGTTGTCGAGATCGTCGGTCTCGGACGAGACGGGGATCCGGAACCCGGCGAACGCGC
Organism: uncultured Gammaproteobacteria bacterium; assembly: GCA_963777675.1. Lineage (GTDB taxonomy): Bacteria > Pseudomonadota > Gammaproteobacteria > Steroidobacterales > Woeseiaceae > UBA1847. Next base: position 302,415 of record CAVZRD010000011.1, read on the forward strand.
CGGTCTGGTTGTTCGCGAGCCCGGCACCGACCCGGTTCGTCACCGGCGGGCGGAAGCCCTGAGCATACGTCGTGAAGAGCATGACATCGTTGCTCAGGTGCCAGTCCAGCGACGCGCGCAGGATCGTGTCCGACTGGTTCAGGACGCCGTTTTTATTGAGATTGCTGACGTCGAGCTGGCCGCTCTGGATCGCGCTGTAGACTGCGTCGCCCGACGCCATGCCGAAGTAGTTCTGCAGCGCCGACTGCGAGCCGTCGCCCAGCGCCTGCAGGCGCGCAGTCACGTTGACCGTCGTCGTGGCGCCCTTGTACTTGTCGTCGATGCTGTACCAGCGCGCGCCGATCGCGCCCGTTACGTTTGGCGCAAGATCGAATTCCAACTGGCCGAATACGGCGATCTGATCCGTGGTGCGCGTGACGTCGTTGACGAAGCTGACCTCGGGCGGGAACGGACCCCCGTTGGTGCGCGTGCCCGCCGTTCCCGGCGGCGCGGCAAGCGTGCGTGCGAGGTTCGCGAAGTAGGGGCTGTCCGTCGAGGCGATCTTGAACAGGCCCGTACTGCCGAGCTCCTGCTCGTCGTAGAAGACGCCGGCCGTCACGCGCCAGCGATTGTCCTCGGGCGTGTTAATCCGGAACTCGTGCGTAGTCCGCGTGTTCTCGCTGTCTTCCTTGTAGAACTTCGACGGATCGAAGCACTGGTCATAGGTCCCGTTGCCCGGGTAGCAGACGTAGTACGCGGAGAACAGGCCGCCGTTGGTATAGAAGGTGTAGTCGATCGTCGAATTGACCTGCCGATCGAGGTAACCGCCCGTGTAGACGATGTCGAGCATCGCGAGACGGCCCTTCAGAGTCCAGGTCGTCAGCCCGAAGTCGTCGGTATTCTTGTCGGGCGCGAAACGGTTCACCGAACTGTGCCCGCCGAGGTTCGGGTCGTAGGCCCAGACGCCCTCGGTATCGAGCGATTGCTGGGTGTGCTGGACGAGCAGGCTCCAGTCCTGGTTGAACAGCCAGGACAGGCCCAGCCGGGCGCCCGCGTAGGTCGCGTCGTTGAAGTTGTCTTCCACGAGCTGATCGTTGCGCGGTACCGGGATCGTCATGTTGGCCGGATCCGGCAATGGTCCGCCCGAGATCCGGTCGATGACGATCGTGCTGCCGTTCCAGCCGCCGTTCGCCGGGTCGTTGAGCTTGTTATCGATCCAGCCGCCCCGCGAGTCGTTATAGGCCGCAAGCCGGGCCGCGAACTTGTCGCTGAACGGTACGTTCAGGTAGGCCTGCAACGAATTGCTCATATCGCCGCCCGCCGTCTGCGAGACGCTGGCGTCGAACCCCGCCGAGAATCCGGAGAAATCGGGCTTGTTGGTGATCAGGCGAACCGTGCCGGCCTGCGAACTCGCGCCGAACAGGGTGCCCTGCGGTCCGGGCAGGACCTCCACACGCTTGAGGTCGGCGGCATAGACGTCCAGGTTGCGCCCCTGCATCGCGACGGGCTGCTCGTCCAGGTACAGAGCGACCGACGGCTGCAACCCCTGCACCGACGACAGCGTGATGATGGTCTGCGACGTCGCCGCACCGCGAATAAAGATCTCGTTCTGCCCCGGGCCGGTGCCCTGGCTGACGACGTTGGGCAGGTACTGGATGTAGTCGTCGAAGCTCCCGATCCGAAGGTCCTGCAGATCCTTGCCCTCCAGCGTCGACATGGCGACGGGCACGTTCTGCATCGATTCCTCGCGTTTGGTGGCCGTCACGACGACTTCCTCGATCACACCCTTGCGACCGGGTGCTCTGTGCATGCGCGACAGGAGCGCTGAGGGCAATGGCGACAGCAACGGCTACGCCGCACGGCCGCGGTGTGGGCAATGATTCGGACATGTTTTCCCCGCTTCGACTTGGAGTTCTGCTACCGCGCATAGCTTAGTTTACTTGGCGTGCTATGTACAATTATCAACGACGGCAAATGAATTCTGCACCAAGTACATGCGAATATTTAGTCAATATATTGAAAAATAGAAATAATTTATCATCCCGAAAGAGCGGAAAAGGTATTTTTCGGATAGCTTACTCACTATATATACTACGCCGGCTAAGTAGTTGGATCGCAAGTTGGAACCCCGAATTTCCCTGCCGCAGAACCTGCCGCCAATCCGCATCCTGCCGGCGGCAGCCAGACTCCCGCGGTGTATGCTACGGACAGGCCCGATGCGGGCGTGTCCGTGACGAGTTTGAAGATGAGCGAGGACCTTGCCCGTTATCAACGCCAGATGCTGCTGCCCGGTTTCGGAGAGGACGGACAGCGTCGGTTGCTCGGCGCGACGGCGCTCGTCCTCGGTTGCGGCGCGCTCGGCACCGTCGCCGCCGACATGCTGGCGCGCGCCGGTGTCGGCCATCTCGTTATCGTCGACCGCGACATCATCGAGCCGAGCAACCTGCAGCGGCAGGTGTTGTTCGATGAACAGGACGTCGCCGAAGGGATCCCCAAGGCAGAGGCGGCGAAACGCAAGATCGCGACGATCAATTCCGGCGTGCGGGTAACGGCGATCGTCGACGACGTCAATCACGGCAATATCGAGCGCCATGCGCGAGGCGTCGACGTCATCGCCGACGGGCTCGACAACATCGAGACCCGCTACCTCGCCAACGACCTCGCCGTGAAGATCGGGCCTGCCGTACGTATACGGCGCCGCCGTCGGCACCACCGGCATGGCCTTTGCCGTGCTGCCGCATACCGAAGACGGTAACGCTGCCTGGGAGCTTGCATCGGGCGGCAGCCTGGCGACGCCGTGTTTCCGCTGCCTGTTCGAGGAAGCGCCGGCGCCGGGAACGACGGCCACCTGCGACACGGTCGGCGTCATCGCCGCCGCCGTCGGTATCGTCGCGAGTTTCCAGGCGGCCGAGGTGCTGAAGATCCTGACCGGCAATTTCGACCGCGTCAGCCGCACGCTGCTGAACGTCGACTTGTGGACCAACGATTTTTTGCAACTCAAAGTGGCCAGAGCATGGGAAGATGGCGATTGCCCCTGCTGCAAGCACCGCCGTTTCGACTACCTCGACGGCAAGGCGGGTTCGAGTGCCGCCGCCTTGTGCGGCCGCAATGCGGTACAGCTCCGACATCGCCAGGACGCCGACGGCGTCGACCTCCCGGCCATCGCGGCACGCCTCGCGGCGCACGGCGACGTCTCCGTCAACGAATTCATGCTGCAGGCACGGCTCAGCGACAATGCGACGGACTACGAGATCACGCTGTTCCCGGACGGGCGCGCGATCGTCAAGGGCACGGACGAGCCCGCCGTGGCGCGCGGTATTTATTCGAAATACGTTGGAGGCTGACGCTGCGGTGCAATATTACCGAAAAGACTGTCGAATCCGCGGCAGCCTGTACGACAATAGGCAGTAGGACCGAGGCAAGATCGCAGAATCCATACAGGGGGACCCATCGTGACCGCCATCCGCATCCTCGTCGGCACCCGCAAGGGCGCCTTCATCCTAACTTCCGACGGCAAACGCAAGAAGTGGTCGGTCGAAGGGCCGCATTTCGCCGGCTGGGAGATCTATCATCTGAAGGGCTCGCCGGCGGACCCCAACCGCATCTTCGCCTCCCAGACTTCGAGCTGGTTCGGCCAGATCATCCAGCGCTCCGACGATGGCGGCAAGACCTGGTCTCTGCCCGGCTCCGGCGGCGCTTCGGAGCCGGCGACCCACAACGGCATGCCGCAGGGCGAGAGCAACCTGTTCGTGTACGACACATCGGAGGAGACCGGCAAGCCGCTGACCACCCACCAGTGGTACGACGGCACCCAGCATCCGTGGGAGTTCGCGCGGGTGTGGCACCTGGAGCCGTCGCTCGACGATCCGGACACCTGTTATGCCGGCGTCGAAGACGCGGCACTGTTCAGGACGACCAACGGCGGCGCGAGCTGGCAGGAGATGTCCGGGCTGCGCGGCCACGCGTCCGGACCCGGCTGGATGCCGGGCGCCGGCGGCATGTGCCTGCATACGATCGTCCTCGATCCGCTGAACAGGAATCGCATTTACGTCGCGATCTCGGCGGCCGGTACATTCCGTTCGGACGATTCGGGTGAGACCTGGAAACCGATCAACAGGGGTCTGAAATCGAACTTCATGCCGGAACCGGAGGCCGAGGTCGGGCACTGCGTGCACCGTATCGCGATCCATCCCTCGAATCCGAACACGTTGTTCATGCAGAAGCACTGGGACATCATGCGCTCGGACGACGGCGGCGATTCCTGGCGCGAGGTGAGCGGCAACCTGCCGTCCGATTTCGGTTTCCCGATCGCCGTGCATGCGCATGAGCCGGAGACGATCTACGTCGTGCCGATCCTGAGCGACTCCCTGCACTATCCGCCCGACGGCAAGCTGCGTGTCTATCGCAGCCGCACGGGCGGCGAGGACTGGGAGGCGCTCACGAAGGGCCTGCCGCAGGAGAACTGCTACGTCAACGTGTTGCGCGATGCGATGGCGGTGGACACCGCGGACCCCTGCGGCATCTATTTCGGCACCACCGGCGGCCAGGTGTACGGATCGAACGACAGCGGCGACAGCTGGGCGCCGATCGTTCGTGACCTGCCGCCGGTACTGTCGGTGGAAGCGCAGACGATTTGATGATCCGCGTCGTCCTGCCCTTCCACCTGCAGACGCTCGCGAACAGCGATCCCGAGGTGACGGTCGAGGTCGAAGGGCCGGTCACCCAACGGACGGTCCTCGATGCCCTGGAGGCGCGCTACCCGGTGCTGCGCGGCACCGTCCGGGAGCATGTCACCCTGAAACGGCGGCCGCGGGTGCGTTTCTTCGCCGACGGCGAGGACGTCTCGCATGACCCGCCGGATGCCGAGTTGCCCGAGGCGATCGCCGCCGGACGACAGCCCTTCATGATCGTCGGGGCGATCTCCGGCGGTTAGGCGGATATACCCTACAAGTCCTTGACTCCGGTAGGAAAGGCCCTATACTCCGCGCAGCTAGAAAGTACGCGCTGGATTATGTACCACATTTCGAAGTCACTCCTGAAGTTCCTTCCGTAGTCCCTCGTCCTGTCTTCCATAAGTAACTGCCGCACTTGACAGCCAGACCGCCCCGGCGACGGGGTATTTTTCGTGTGTTACAAGCAGGAGACTTCAATGTCGACTACCAAGGGAACCGTCAAGTGGTTCAACGAAGCGAAAGGCTTCGGTTTCATCGAGCAGGAGTCGGGTCCCGACGTGTTTGCTCATTACAGCGCCATCAAGGCTGACGGCTTCAAGACCCTGGCCGAAGGCCAGAAGGTCGAGTTCACCGTGACGGCGGGCCAGAAAGGACCGCAGGCCGAGAACATCGTTCTGCTGTAAGGCTTCGATCCCGAAAATTTCGAAGAACGAAGGCACCGCCATTGGCGGTGCCTTTTTCATTTCGGGTGCGCTTCCTGCACCCCATGGCCGCCGAAGGCGCGCCGCATCATCGCCAGCAGTTTCGCCTCGTAGTCGGCGCCGCCCTGGCTGGCGAAGCGGGCCGCGAGCGCCGTCTGGATGACGGGCGCCGGCACGCCGAGATCGATCGCCTCCAGCGCCGTCCAGCGGCCCTCCCCGGAATCCGCGACCACCGGCTCCACGCCATCGAGTGCCTGGTCACCGGCCAGGAAGCCCGCGGTGAGATCGAGCAGCCAGCTGCGGACGACGCTGCCGTGCCGCCACGCCTCGGCGATGCCGGCGAGATCCAGCGCCCAGTCCTCGCGGGCACGCATCAGCGCAAAGCCCTCGGCGTAGGCCTGCATGAGGCCGTATTCGATGCCGTTGTGCACCATCTTCACGAAGTGGCCGCTGCCGGTCGGCCCGGTGTGGATCCAGCCGAGATCCGGGGCCGGCGCCAGCGCTTCGATCACGGGCCGCAGCCGCGCGATGGCCGCGTCCGGTCCGCCGATCATCAGCGCGTAGCCGTTGTCCAGCCCCCAGATGCCGCCGGAGACGCCGGCGTCGACGAAGTCGATGCCGTGATTTTCCAGCGCCCTGCCGCGGCGGACCGAGTCCCGGTACCAGCTGTTGCCGCCATCGACGAGCACGTCGCCGGCGGCGAGACGATGCGCCAGCGCCTGCACCAGATCCTCCGTCGCATCGCCGGCCGGGACCATCAGCCAGACGACCCTCGGCGCAGTGAGCTTCGACACGAGTTCGTCGACCGACGCCGCCGCGACGAGCCCGTGCTCCGCGGCGAGCGCCTCGGTGCGCGTCGCGTCCCGGTTGTAGCCCACGACCTCGATCTCGTTGCCGCGCAGCCGACGGGCCATGTTGGCGCCCATCCTGCCGAGCCCGATCATGCCCAGTTGCATCGTTTGCTCCTTAACGGACCGCCCGCTAGTCCATGGTGATGATGATCTTCCCGCGGGCGTGACCCTTCTCGGAGTACCGGATCGCCTCCGCGGTCTCGGCGAGCGGGTAGGTCCTGTCGATCACGGGCGTCACCTTGCCCGACACCATCAGTCCGGCGAGCAGCGCCAGGTCTTCGGGCGTCTCGTGCGCGATAAAGAATGCGAGTTCCTGGTTTACAAATGGCGCTTCGAGCTGCGCCATCAGGGGCCTGGTCAGCGGCCCCAGCCAGTTGCCGGGCTGGCCGCCGACCATTACGAGTATGCCGTGCGGCGTCAATACGCGCCGGTTCGCCGACAACGAGCGATTGCCGACGTTGTCCACGATCAGGTCGTAGTGCTCGCCGCCCTCCGTGTAATCGGCTTGCGTGTAGTCGATGACGTGATCGGCGCCGAGCGAGCGGACCATCTCCAGGTTGCGCGTGCTGCACACGCCGGTCACCTCGGCGCCCATGGACTTCGCGATCTGCACTGCAAACGTGCCGACGCCGCCGGACGCGCCGTTGATGAGCACTTTCTGGCCGGCCTCGAGCCTGCCCTTGTCGCGCAGCGCCTGCAGCGCCGTGACCGCCGCGACGGTGACGGAGGCCGCCTGCTCGAACGTGAGATTGTCGGGCTTGGGAACCACCGCCCAGTCGGCACCGACGGTTAGGTACTCGGCAAATGCGCCCCAGCTGCTGCCGAACACGGCATCGCCCGGCCTGAAGCGCGTCACGTCCTTGCCGACGGCCTCCACCGTGCCGGCGAAGTCGACGCCCAGGCGCGGACTGTTCGGCGCACCGATGCCCGACATCAGCCGCATGAAATACGGCGACCCGCGCAGGAAATGCCAGTCCAGCGGATTCACGGCGGCGGCACGGACCTTGACCAGGAGCTCACCGTCTCCGGGCACGGGCCTGGCGACTTGCGCAACGTCGAGGACGTCGGGCGAGCCGTAACAACTGTGGACCACGGCCTGCATCGTCGGCGTGCCCTCCGCTACCGCCGGCAGCGGTCCACACGCCGTGTCGTGACTGAGGACGAGGGCCAGCGCCGATATCGCAATGAGCAGGACGATCAGGATGCCGCCCGAGATCTTGTAACGTAGTTTCATCGATTCTCTTCCTTCAGGAGCTTCTGTTCTTCGGTCCAGCCGAACGCGTAGGTCATGACGTGGAATACCGCGTTTTGCTCGAGCACGCCGCCCACCAGGTGCGACCAGGGTCCGATCGCATACAGCGCGACATCCTCGCCGCCGTGCGTCTCGTCCTCGGACTTCGTGCCGTCGAGATCGACCGAGACCGTCGCATACAGGGACTGTTGAATCGCGTATAGCCCCGTCTCCGGCACGGGCCGCGCCCCGCCCCCGACGGCGCCGGGGCCATTCACGTAACCGAGCGTCGTGTAGGGCTTGCCGTCGGCCGCCAGCGCCGGCTGCGGTTCGGGATGGCCGTGCCGGTCGTTGTTCGTTACCAGGCCCAGGATCGGATTGCCGCGGACCGGATAGCCGACGATCGCCATCGTGTGCGAATGATCCGCGGTGACCAGCACGAGCGTCTCGTCGAGGTCGACCTTCTCCAGCGCGACCTCGACGGCCCGGGCGAACTCCTCGGCTTCCGCCAGCGCATAGCCGGCCTTGCCGTCGTGATGGCCGTGATCGATGCGGCCGCCCTCCACCATCAGGTAGTAGCCGCTGCCCTTCGCCTCGAGCAGGTCGATGGCCGCCGACGTCATCTGCGACAGCGTCGGCTCGGGGGAGTCCGCCGGGCGCTCCGTCATGTAGGTCATGTGATCGTCCGAGAACAGGCCGAACACCTGGTGCCCCGGCGGCACGCCCGCCAGCTCGGCGGCGCTCGAGACGAACACGCGGCCCGGACCGCCGTGCAGCCAGTCCTTCACGAGGTCGTCATCCGGCGTTTTGCGCTCGCCGCCGCCGGCCGCGCCGAAGAACTCGATCCGGCCGCCGCCGAGGACGACGTCCAGCCCATCGCCGACATCGAAATTCGCGAGCTGCCAGGCGATGTCGCGACAACCGGCGTCCCAGTCGGCCGCCGACATGAAGCGGTCGCTCTCCCAGTCGCGTTCGGCCGAATGGGCGTACACGGTCGCCGGGGTGGCGTGGGTGATGCGCGTGGTCGTCACGACGCCGGTCGCCTTGCCGTTCTGCTCCGCAAGCTCGCCCATCGACGCCAGCGGCAGGCGTAACGCCGCCCGGCAATCCTCGCGGTCCGCCTCCGAAGCGACGTCGATCATGCCGGCCCGTGTCTTCACGCCGGTCTCCATCGCGGTACCCGTGCCCGCCGAGTCGCCGACCTGCTGATTCGTGTTGTAGGTCTTGACGAGCGCCAGGTTCGGGAAGGTCTCGAACGGCAACACGTTCTCTTCGCCCGGCTGCCCTTTCAGCTGGCCGTCATAGATACGGGTAGCGGTGACCGTCGAAACGCCCATCCCGTCGCCGATGAACAGGATCACGTTTTTCGCGGTATGTGTGTTCGGCGTAAGGTGCGCTCGCGATGCCAGGGACGCATCGAGTGCGGGAGCCGGCACGGCGCTCCTGGCGCAGGATGCGCCAGCGAGGGTGAGGAAGATTGCGGGAACCAGGTAAGAGACTTTCATGGACGGTCTCAGCGCTCCTGTCCGGAAAGTATCGCTTCCAGCCGCGCGCGGTGTGCGGCCTTGTCGTAGTTGAACGACTCCGCCAGCTCGACAACTTCGTCATCCGACAAGTTCTCGAAGAGCTTGCCGAACTCGTCCAGCAGCGCCTCCGAGATCAGGATGTGACGGACCAGCCTGCGCGCCTCGCGGTCCGCGCCGTTCGGGTATGGGTCGTAGTCCGGAAATTCCCGCGCCAGCATCGCGTAGATGGGGTCCATGACGCCCTGGATGCCCGTCTCCAGCGAGCCCCAGGCATCCGCGCCGAGGCGCCGTTTCTTTTCCAGGATCGGCTCGATGCGCCTCATCCAGGCCGTCGTATCGGGCTGGTAGAGGATCGCCTGCAGGCCGAGATCCCGGTACAGCCAGATACACCAGCTCACGTCGTACTTGTCGTAGATCCTGAGCTGGTCCTTCAGCAGCTCGTAACGCATCTCGTCCTTTTTCGTGTCACCGGTGTAAACGGGTCCGAATTCCCCGACCCACACCGGCAGATCGTGGCTGAACATGAATTCGCTCTTGCGCAGGAAGTCCGACTCGACGGTCGCGGCGTCGTAGTAACGGTCGACGGTTACGCCCGGATACGGACCGCCGGTGATGAAGCCGGGCGTCGCGTAGTCGTGGTTGGTGTAGACGACGTTCTTCCAGGTCGGATCGAAGCCGTCGAATTCGCGCGCGTAAGTGTTGCCTTCGATGAACAGGATGTGGTCGGGGTCCACTTTTCGGACGGCGTCCATGAGGCGACGGAACAGCGGCACGACCATCGCACCGGTCGGGTCCGCCGGCTCGTTGATCAAATCGTAGCCGGCAACCCACGGCTCGTCCCGGTAGTGGCTGGCGAGGGCCTCCCACAAAACCACCGCCCGGTCCTGGAAGTCCTTGTGTTTCCACAGCAGCGCCTTGTGCGTGGGGTTGTCGCTGTGCCAATGCTGGTTCTGGTAGCCGGGCAGAGCGTGCAGGTCGATGATGGTATAGATGCCCTGTTCGGCGCACAGCCTGATGACGCGATCAAGATACTTGAATCCTTCCGGCTTGATCACTCGGGGATTCATGTCGTCCTCGAACTGGCGGTAGTTGATCGGGATGCGCACCAGGTTCAGCCCCAGCGAGGCGATGTAGCGGGCGTCCTGCTCGGTGAAATAGTTCCGATAGAAAGTGTCGAAGAACAACTCGTACTTTTCCTTTCCGAGCGCCTTCAGCATGACGTCACGGAAGGCTTCCTCGTTGCCGGGGTAGCCGTCTATGAAATTCTCCATGTGCAGCATGCCGCCAAGACCAAAGCCCCGGAGGCGGACGATCTCACCCTTGCCGTTGACCAGCTTGTCGCCCTTCACGACGAGCAGCGCCTGCCGCGCTGCCGAGGGTTGCTGTGCGGTCGCTACGCTGCAGGACATGAATAATGCGACTGCGGCGACGAACAGAGTAAGGAGCCGATGTGACGACTTCATGACGGACCGATGCCTCCCCTTGCCAGCCCGAATAAGTGGATCAGACAATAGCGAAATCGGCGCAGTAAGGAAATACGGCCCGGGTCAGTCCCGGTACGTCACTCCGGCCATTCCGTGCTGCGCATCGATGTCGATCACGACGTCGGCATGGGCCGGCATCGTCGCCAGCATATGGCGCGTCAGGCGCTCGTAGTGGCGGATGAACCGGCGCACCCCGGCGTCGGTCAGTCCGTCTGAGCTGCCCGAGCGTTCCCGGAGTTTCTGCTCCTGCAGTCCGCGCCATTCGAGCACCTTGTCGAACGACGGGATCCGCAGCATTACGAGCATGTCCAGACGAGCGAACAGGCGGGCGTAATCGCTGCCGAGGTGTTCGTTGACCGTGCGCCGCCACACGGCGCCGGTATCTTCGCCGGCCTCGAGCGCATTGACCGGCTCTGCGAGCGCGGCCGCGTCCTGCGGCCGTGCACCGACACACCAGCCTTCGAACAGCACGACGTCGACCGGCGCCTCGACGCGCGGCCATCGCGCTTCCGGCAGACGATCGTCGCGGCCCTTGTCGAAGGCGGGCAAACCGACGGTCCGCGGCGGGCCACTCGCGGTCAGTGCGTCGAGCAGGCGTTCGCCGAGCCCGATATCGTGCGTGCCGGGCACGCCCCGCGTCGCAAACAGCGGGTGCGAGTCGCGGGACAGTGCCTCGCGCTCCGCCCGGGTCAGGTAGATGTCGTCGATCGAAAGGCAGGCGGTCGCCAGCCCGGTCTCGCGGCGCAACCAGTGCGAGAGGAACAGGGCCAGCGTCGACTTGCCGGAGCCCTGCGCGCCATTGATACCCACGATGACGGGACGGCCGCAGTCGCGACGCAAGGCGCGAATCCGCTCCGCCAGCGGCCCCAGGTACTCGACCGCGCTCCCGACATAGCTCTCCGGGAGACGTTCGGCGCGCCGCAGCGATTCGATCCAACCCGGTGCGCCCTCGGGCATCGCTAACCCTGGTCCCGGATAAGTCCCTGTTCCTTCATCGCCCGGTGCACGCCGTCGTCCCGCAGCCAGCGTTCGAAGAAGGCGTTCAGGGCCGGGTATTCGGACAGGGGTTTGTCCTGTGCCCGCCCCCAGCGCAACATCGGAATCGCGTACGCATCGGCGATGCTGCGCCGACTTCCCGCGATGTATTCCCGGTCCTCGAGATGCCGATCGAGATGCTCGTAAAATTTGGCGACCAGCCGTTGCGCGGCGGCCTTCACCGCGGCCTTGTCCGCCTCCGAATCGCCGGTCGTATAGCGGCCGGGGTTGAAAAACGGAAAATACGCGGGGTGCAGGTCCCCTGTCAGGAACGCCATCCACCGATTCAATTCGTAATTCGAATCGGGTGTGCCATCGCCGCCGAGCGCGGCCTCCGGGAACGATTCGGCCTGCCAGTGCAAAATCGCGTCCGCCTGCGTGTAGATCCTGTCGCCGTGTTCGAGTGCCGGCACGACACCGAGCGGATTGACCTTCAGGTACTCGGGATCGCCCTTCTCGATCCGTACCGCTTCGAACGGCTCACCGATCCAGTTGAACACGATGTGCGGCGCGAGTGCGCAGGAACCGGGGAAATAGTACAGTTTCATGAAATCCTCCTTGGTCGGTGACAGCTTACCGAGCTTCCTGCCGCGGTGGAAACACCGGGACCTGCCCTGCTCGTTTCAAATGGAGTCGCCCGCAAATGTTCCCTTTCCGTGACGACAACCCGCAGCTCAGGGTCCCGTATGTCGTCTTTGCCATCATCGCCCTCAACGTGCTGGTGTGGGTCTTCGTGGAGGGGCTCGGCAGCGAACCGGCGCTCAGTCGCTCGATCTGCGTGCTCGGGCTCATCCCCGGCGAGGTGCTCGGTCACATCGACCTGACGAACCTGGACGTTCGGCGTCTGCCCTGTCCGGTGAACGAACAGGGCAGCTGGTTCACCGTGCTGAGCTCGATGTTCATGCACGGCGGCTGGATGCACATCATCGGCAACATGTGGTTCCTGTGGATCTTCGGCGACAACGTCGAGGACGCCATGGGCCGCGCGCGATTCGCGATCTTCTATCTGCTGTGCGGGTGCGCTGCCGCGGCCACGCAGATGCTGATGAGTCCCGGCTCGCCGATCCCGATGGTCGGTGCCTCGGGCGCCATCGGCGGCGTGATGGGCGCCTATATCGTGCTCTACCCGCGCGTGAACGTGCACATGCTGCTCATCCTCGGCTTCTACGTCACGACGATCGCCGTGCCGGCCATCTGGATGCTCGGTTACTGGATCCTCCTGCAGCTGATCAGCGGCCTGGCTTCGGCCGGCTCGGCCGGCGCCGGCGTTGCTTTCTGGGCACACGTCGGCGGTTTCGCGACGGGCGCCCTGCTCGTGCTCGTTTTCAAGAACGAACGGCTGCTCGACGGCCATCCGTACCGCGGCTGGAAAAAGCCACGGCAGGGTTCGCGCGCGTGGCGGCGCATCGACAGGAATCCCTGGCATTGAAATTCCGCAGCCCGCGGAACCAGAACTGGATCGCAGAAGCAGTAGGAATCGGGTGATAGCTTGACCGTCATGCCGGACCGATATCTGAAATTCAGAGCCGACATCCAGGGACTGCGTGCGCTGGCAATCTCCGGTGTCGTACTCGCACATGCACACGTGCCCGGCTTTGGCGGTGGATTCGTTGGCGTCGATGTCTTTTTCGTACTCTCAGGTTACCTGATCACTGGTCTGCTCGTATCCGAATACGTCGATTCGGGATCCATTCGCTATTCGCGCTTTATCGCGCGCAGGTTAAAGCGTCTGTTGCCTGCCCTTATCGTGATGCTGCTGGTGACGACGGTACTGGCCTGGTCATTGTTGTCGGCCTACGAAGCCAAGATGCAAACCAGCTCTCTCCTGTATGCGGCGACATGGACCAGCAATTTCTATTTCGCCCTTTCCGAATTCGACTACTTTGCCGCTCTCAGAGCCAAAGATCTCTTTCTCCACACCTGGTCGCTCGGCATCGAAGAGCAGTTCTATCTGGTGTGGCCGTGGCTGATTACATTATCTTTCGCGGTGTCGTCGCGCTTCCGATCCGGTCGCGGAAGCCTGGCCGCACTGGTCGCTGCAGTTTCAACTGTCTTCCTGATCGGTCTATGTCTTTGCCTCTACTGGACGCAGACCGATTTTCTTATGTCCTTCTACATGATGCCGGCTCGCGGATGGCAGTTTGCGCTCGGAGCCGGCGTATTCATAAATACCATGCGACCTTCCACGGCCCGGGCCGGGGCGCGCAAATTCCTGGAATCTGCAATCGCGAGGCAGGCAGCCGGGGTCTTTGGCCTGATATTGATCGTCGGAAGCATGGTTTTTCTGAATGATTCGATGACATATCCCGGCGGCTATGCACTGATTCCGTCGATTGGCGCCGCTTTGGCCATTCATGCCGGAACGGACAGGGGCAACAGCCTCGTAGCCCGATTGCTCGGAACTCGCAGCCTCGTCTGGCTGGGAGACCGTTCCTATTCGCTGTACCTGTGGCACTGGCCGGTGCTCTTGCTGGGTGGAGCGTTCGGAATTGTCGACACATCGAGCGGTCTGCTGATGCTTTGCGCCATCGCTCTGGGAACGGCGATCTTCAGCTACAGTTACATCGAACTTCCCTTATGGAAAGGTCGATTCAGCTCTGCTGTGCCAAGGCAGGTCCTGCTGTTGTCCGCGCTTGCGCTGGTCGTGGCCGTTGGCGTGTCGAGATGGGTGCCAGGCACGATGATAAATGACGCGTATGCAACGGCCGGCAAGGTCGGTGCCGACCCGCGGACTGATGTGACAGACGCATTCGGTTCCAGGCTCGCCTGCGACAGCTGGTATTTCAGCTCAGACGTCAGACCGTGCGTCAGCGGCGATGGCAACGCTCTGCACACGGTCGTTCTGATGGGTGACAGCATCGGCACGCAATGGGCTCCCGTGTTGCCGGAGATCTACCGGCGTCCCGATTGGCGCGTTGTCCTGCTCTCGAAGTCTGCCTGCGCGATGGCGGACATCGAGTATTTCTATGAACCGGCAGGAGGTACGTACAAGGTTTGCACAGAGTGGCGCAAGAAGAGCATCGAGTTCATTGCTGCCTTGCACCCGGAGGTCGTGTTCATCGGCAGCTCGCCCAGCTATGATTTTTCGAAGTCAGACTGGATCGATGGGACGCTGCGCACTCTGGAACAATTAGTTCCGGCTGCGCAACAGATCGTCCTGATTCCGGGAACGCCGACCCTCAGTTTCGACGGGCCCAGCTGCCTTAGGGAGCCGTATCGCTTTACTCACAGACTGCGCGACAGCCGCGACTTGTGCGAGGAAACTCAGCACAGCTCGACAAGCGACAGCGTTGCGGGCTATCTCGCACTGGCGGCGGCCGGCCTCAGGAACGTGCACGTGCTGAATCTGAACGACCTTGTTTGCCCGCAAAGACGATGCGCGGCGCGCACCTCCGCCGGGATACCGGTCTTCCGCGACGATCAGCACCTGACGGCGTCGTTCGCTCACTCCATAACACCTGAAATTCAAATGCGGTTGGAGTCGGCGGGGCTTGCCTCGTCGCATTGGGAGCAGCACGATCGCACATAGCGAATGTCCCGGCCACCAGGGCCCAGCGATCCGATTTGTCAGTGCGCGGGCCGGTACGGATTCGGCTGCAGGCTGGACTCGAATTCCTCTATCAGGCGTTGCGCATCGCGAAGCCAGCTGCAAGTGGAACAGGTACAGATCGCTTCGTCGTGGTCCAGATCGCCCAGGAACGATTCGACGAGCCGAACCCCGTAGCGTAGCGACGCGCTGATCGTGTGGGTTGGCTGACGCTCGAAATCCGAGAACTCGTACAGACAGGTGATCCAGTGGCATTCGCTGTTCAGATCACAGACGTTGCATCTTTCATTGGTCGCATCAAACACACCGACGTTCGGACAGCTCCGGTCCTCGATCGACTGCTGGATCAGGCACCTGGGAAGACCCAATGCCTCGATCATCTCTCGCCGCATGTCCGTCTCCCGAAGTCAGCCGTTTGAGAAAACCTAGGTATTTCCGGAAAACCCGTCAATCGGGATTTATGCGTATTCCCGTTTGGAACGCTCTGATTGGCGTTCGGGGCCAATCGAGCGATTCTGCGTAAGGTACACAGGGATGTCTTCAAATCAGAGCAGGAGAGGTGAAGCGTCAGGTACAGGCCGGACGCCAAGCCGAAGGTACAAATGCAGGACACGAAGTACCTGTTTCAGCGGAATCAGATTTGGTGGGTCAAGGTCGCGGTACCGCGGACCCTTCGAGATATACTCGGTTATGACCTGCGTCGTTCGCTGCAGACGGCGGATCTCGACGAGGCACGCCGGGCGCGGAAACCGGTGGTACGGGAATTCCGGGAGCAGATCACCGCAGCGCGAAAGCGGCAGGAGCCGGCCAGGGCCTGCCGGACGCCGGCCGCGGCCGACGACGAGAATGGCTTCCCGATCCTGCGCCGCGAAGATTTTTCGGATGTGACCTTCCTGCTCGAAGTCGAGGCGCCGATGCTGGCGCGCGCCGCCAGGCCGGGACAATTCGTCATCGCAATCCTGCACGAACGCGGCGAACGTATCCCGCTGACCATCGCGGATTTCGACCGGGACAAGGGCACGATAACTCTCGTCATCCAGGCGGTCGGCAAGACCACCCGGGAGATGCAGGCACACTGCCGCAAAGGTACACACCTGCACGCGCTCGTGGGCCCGATGGGCCACGCCAGCGAACTCGGCGCGAACAAAGTCGTCCTGGTCGGCGGCGGCCTCGGCGTCGCCCCGATCTATCCCCAACTCCGCGAGTTCAAGGAGAACGGCGCCTATGTCATCGCTGTCGTCGGCTTCCGCAGCAAGGACCTGGTCTTCTGGCGGGACCGGTTCGAGGCGTATTGCGACGAGCTGATCATCTGTACCGATGACGGTTCCGAGGGCCTCGCAGGACGCGTGACCGTGGGCCTGCAAAAAGCGCTCGAAGAACACGACGACATCGACCGCGTCATCGCCATCGGTCCGCCGATCATGATGAAAGTCTGCGCGGATGTCACCCGCCCCTTCGGGATCCGCACGATCGTCAGCATGAACCCGATCATGGTGGACGGCACCGGGATGTGCGGCGGCTGTCGAGTGACGGTTGGCAACGAGATCCGATTCGCCTGCGTCGATGGCCCCGAGTTTGACGCGCACCAGGTCGACTTCGATGACCTGATGCGCCGGCAACGACGCTTCCGCGGGGACGAGGAACGCGCGTTGCAGGACTGGGAGAGGGAAACTGCCTGATGGCCAAGCGGACGATACGCAATATCCCCCAGGACCGCGCCGAGATGCCGACGCAGGACCCACAGGTCCGTGCGCACAACTTCGACGAGGTCGCGCTCGGCTTCGACCTCGACAACGCGTTGCTCGAATCCGAGCGCTGCCTGTTTTGCCCGAAACCCAAGTGCGTCGCGGCCTGCCCGGTGAACATCGACATCCCGGGCTTCATCGGCAAGATCGGCGACAAGGACTATCGCGGCGCCTACGACATTCTCACCGACTCGACCCTGCTGCCGGCGATATGCGGCCGAGTCTGTCCTCAGGAAGATCAATGCGAAGGCGTCTGCCCGGTCGGCGCGAAATTCGAACCCGTCGCGATCGGGCGTCTCGAACGCTGGATCGGTGACATGGCGATCAGGGAAGGCTGGCGCAACATTCCGCCGATCGAGGCGAACGGATACAAGATAGGCATCGTCGGTTCCGGCCCGGCCGGGATGGCCTGTGCCGCCGATATGGCGAAGGCCGGTTGCGACGTGACGATCTACGAGGCACTGCATGAGGCAGGCGGCGTCTTGCGCTACGGCATCCCCGAATTCCGTCTGCCGAACGAAGTGCTCGATGCGGAGCTCGAGAATCTCAGAGCGCTAGGGGTCAGGATCGAATGCAACACGCTCGTCGGCCGCCTGTTTACCATCGAACAGATGCTCGACGAACTCGGCTTCGATGCCGTATTCATCGGCACGGGCGCCGGCTATCCGAGTTTCATGGGGTTGCAGGGCGAGTCGCTGAACGGAGTGATGTCGGCAAACGAACTGCTGACGCGCTGCAATCTGATGGGCGCGACGCAATTCCCGAGTTACGACACACCGCTGGGTCTCGGCAACCGGGTCGCCGTGATCGGCTCCGGAAATACGGCCATGGACGCACTGCGCGTGTCGCTGCGCGCCGGAGCCGAAGAAGTGTATTGCCTGTACCGGCGCACGCGAAACGAGAGTCCGGCGCGCAAGGAAGAACTCGAGCATGCCGAGGAAGAGGGAATCCGCTTCGAATGGCTGACCGCGCCCATCGAAATCCTGGACGACGGCGACGGCAACGTCCGAGCCTTGCGGTGCCGGCGCATGGAACTCGGCGAACCCGACGCTTCGGGACGCCGGCGGCCGGTACCGGTGGAAGGCAGTGACTACGAGTTCGACGTCGACACCGTCGTTTACGCGATCGGGACGAACGCCAATCCGATCATCGGCCAGACCTCGAAGATCAGGCTGAACAAGTGGGGCTATATCGAGACCAACGACAGGCTCGAGACGTCGATGTCCGGCGTGTTCGCCGGCGGCGACATCGTGACGGGCGCCGCGACGGTCATCCTCGCGATGGGTACCGGCCGCGAGGCAGCAAGGAATATGAAAGCCTGGCTCGGTATCCGGGATCCAGACGCGATCTACAGGATGCCCGAGACAGATTCCGAGAGAACCATCTTCGGCATCCAGCCCGAGGAACGCAAGCACGTGCGCATACGCGCGGCATGAGGTACCGAACATGGCGGTAGCAGGAAGGAAACGGGCAACTAGGCCAGTCAGTAAGCCGGCCGTCGAGATCGACGAACACATCGTCGAGATCGTCAGCGACTCCGGCGAAGGTGCACAGAAGTGCGGCCAGTCCTTCGGCGCCATCGCGGCCCGGCTGGGTTACGGTATCTGGACGGTCGAGATCATCCCGGCCGAGATCCAGCCGCCCGCGCGCAGCATCGACGGGGCCAGCGGCAACCGCGTACGCGTCGCCAGCCGACGAATAACCAACGGCGGCGACAAGGCCAATCTGGTCGTCGCGTTCAACGAACAGGTTCTGCTGGGCAGGCTGGGTGCAGACGAACTCGAGCCCGGTGCAACGATACTCCTCGAGGGCAAATGGCGCGGTGACGACGACCCGGAGGTCGCGACCTCGTACCTGCGCGTCTACGACGAGCTGATCGAGCGCGGTTTCGACGCGCGCGAGGTGCCGATGGAGACCGAATGTCTCAAGATCGTGTCGGACCCGCGCCGCGGCAAGAACATGTTCGTTCTCGGCATGCTGTGCAGCATCTACAGCCTCGACGTCGACGCCGCGCACGAACAGATCCGCTTCGTGTTCGGCAAGAAAGGCGACCTGGTCGTCGCGGCCAACGACAAGCTCTTCGATGCGGGGTTCGCCTGGGCCGAGGAAAACCTCGACATCAAGTACAAGATCCAGGCAACGCCGCCCGTCGAGCCGAACATCGTCGTCAACGGCAACACGTCCCTGGCGCTGGGGATCATGGCATCGGGTATGGAGATCTGTGCCATGTACCCGATAACCCCCGCGACTTCGGTGTCACACTATCTGAGCGACGTATTCGAAAGGGTCGGCGGCGTCGTGCACCAGGCCGAGGACGAGATCGCCGCCGCGGCATTTGCCGTGGGCGCCTCTTACGCGGGCAAATGCGCCGTGACCATCACGTCGGGACCGGGGTATTCGCTGAAGCAGGAGGTGCTCGGTCTCGCCACGATGGCCGAGATCCCCCTCGTCGTCATCGACGTGCAGCGGGGCGGACCGTCGACAGGCCAGCCGACCAAGGCGGAACAAGGGGACTTGCTGACCGCCTGCTTCGGCAGTCACGGCGACGCACCCAAGGTGGTCATGGCGGCGAGCGACATCGAGGACTGTTTCTACTCCGTGATTACCGCGCGGCGCATTGCCGAGACATTCAACACGGTCGTCGTGCTGCTGTCGGATGCGAGCCTCGCAACGGCGCAACAACCTTTCCCGCGCCCCGAGTTCTGCGAACAATGGCTGGCGCCCCCGGTTGACCAGAGTCCGGTGGAGAAAGGCCACCTCCCCTACGACTGGGACCCCCGCACGGGAGAACGCCAGCGCGTCATTCCCGGTCAGCCGAACGGCATGCACACGCTGACGGGCCTCGCACACGATCGGCGCAGCTGCGTGGCCTACAACCTCGAGCTCAACAAGGAAGGCATCCGCCACCGCAGCCTCAAGCTCGCCGCTCTGCAAAAGACGATCAGGACGCCTGCCGTCAACGGCGATGACAGCGGCGAATTGCTCGTGGTCGGCTGGGGCAGTACGCGCGGTGCGATCGAGGAAGCCGTGCAACGGGTTCGTGCCGACGGCCACAGCGTATCGTCGATGCACATCCGGATACTGCAGCCGCTCGCTTCCGGCATCCGGGAGATCCTGCGGCGCTTCGGCAAGGTGCTCGTGGTCGAGAACAACTGGGCCGATTCGCTCGAAGACGAACTGATAGACGAGGACAACCGGCGGTACTCGAATCTGGGCTGGCTGCTCAGGGCACGCTGCCTGGTCGACGTGGACTGCTGGGGCGAGGTCGGCGAACAGCCGATCAAGCCCGGCACGGTGGAACGCGTGATACGCGAGAGGTTGAGCCGATGACCACCCATGCTTCGGAAGTCCTGCGGCGTTCGAGCGAAATCGAGCGCAGGCTGGAGGAATACGCCGGGCGGATACCCCGCTGGTGTACGGGTTGCGGCGACAACGCCATCCTCACTGCGGTACAGAAGGTATGCCGCGAAGAGAAACTGCCGCCGGAGAAGATCGTGTTCGTGTCGGGTATCGGCTGCTCGAGCCGCCTTCCGCACTACATGGGCAGTTACGGTTTCCACGGCCTGCACGGCCGCGCGCTGCCCGTCGCGGAGGGCATCAAGATGCGCCGGCCCGACCTGCACGTGTTCGTCAACACGGGTGACGGCGATTGCTGCAGCATCGGTGCCGCGCACTGGGTGCACGCGACGCGTTACAACATGAACATGACCGTTATGATGCACGACAACAACATCTACGGCCTCACCAAAAAACAGGCGTCGCCGACGACGCCGCTCGGTACCCGCACCAACACGACGCCGCGCGGTTCCGTGCTGCCGCCGTTCGACCCGCTGCAGGCGACGCTCGGCATGTCCAATCTGTCGTTCGTCGCGCAGGCCGCCGACTGGATTCCGGATCTACTGTTCCAGATTATCCACGAAGGCTTCAGGCACCGCGGCTTCTCGTTCATTCGAATCCTCCAGCGTTGTCCCGAGTTTCAGCCGAATCGTTGGGAGCCGTGCATCCACGATCCGGACAAGCTCAAGATACTGGTCCATGAAGACGGGGTGCAGCTGTCGCCGGCGCTGGCCCGCGTCTACAAGAATCAAATCGAACACGACCCTGCCGACCTCGTCGATGCACGCCGCATCGTCGGGACCAGCGAAAGGATTCCAGTCGGCATCATTTACCGCAATCGGGACGTCCCGTGTTACGAGGATCTGCGCCGGCCGGAACGACTGTTTACCCCGGAACTCGTCAGGCGAGGCCTCTACGAGCAATTCGACAAATTCACGATCTGGCCGCGGGAGCGAACATGAGCGTCCGCAAGCAGGACATAGTCGACTTCCAGCTCACCGGAAGGCACCGCGAGGCTCCCGACAAGAGCCCGGCCGATGCCTGCCCCGCGCTGCTGGCGCCATACCGCGACCTCGAATCGCTGCGCTACGATTTTCCGCTGATTCTGCTCGAGAGTGCAGAAACACAGGCATACGTGGATTCGCTGACCGCGATCATCAACCGGCTGCTGCGCGAGATTGCGCCCGAAGGCAATGCCGGGACGCTGCTGCGACAACACGTGCTGCGACTGGAGACCCGCATGCGGGCTCTCGCCTCGGACGGTATCTCCCTGCAAGAACTCTGGCAGCAGGCAGAACGGTCGCTCCTGGAGGAATGCGGCGAGAACGAGACCGAGGTGCTGGGCAACAGCATCGCGACGGCGCGATTCGCATTGCGTGTCGGCGGCACGGTGGTCGACTGCGATGATCGTCTGCCGGCGCGCCTGTTCCGGCACGCCTGGGACAAAGTCGAAGCACAGCGCGCCCGCATCTCGCTGGAACGCATCGAGACGCTGATCATCAGACTGCGCGACATGCTCAAGGTCGACGACCTCAAGAAGAGCGGTTCGCGGACCCCGCAGAAACTCCGCATGACGCTGGGACGGCGTTACCGCGAGGCCTTCGATTTCGAACTGATGTCGGAGATACTCGAGGGTTCGACCCCGCACAATCGCCTGCCGCCGGCACGCCGCGCAAGGATCGCGGATGCGCTCTCCGTACTCGAGAGCCAGAAGTTCTTCGCGTTGTTCGAAACGACGCGCGACCGTTCGCATTACGGTTTCGTATTCAATCACCTGACTTCTGCGCTCAAGGCCTACGACGAGCGCCTGCCGGCGATGGCCGAGGTCGTCAGGGCGATCGAGATCGCCGATCTCGAGCTCGACAACGCGTATCAGGACGACCGGCACGCGGCCTATTTCGCGGGCTTCGGCGCCCAGGCCCTGGCTCCCGAAGACCTGGCGATGTTCCCGTCCTATCTCGTATGCCTGAACGAGAGCGAATGCAACACGCGCGACACGGCGAGACTGATGCAGATCGTTTCGCGCGAACTGCCGATGAAAGTCCTCGTTCAGGTGAACGACGCACTCGGCGAACCGTCTCCGATCGACGGCTACCCCCATCAGGGCTCTTACGTGCAGCAGCTGGCGCATACATTCCTCGCCGGCAATGCCTTCGTGGTCCAGTCGCCGGCCTCAAACCTGTATCGGCAGGCCGGGCAGATTCGGCGCGGGTTTGTATACGACGGGCCGGCGATCTTCAGTGTGTTCGTTCCGGGCAGCGGCACGACGGCCCTGCCGCCGTATCTCGTCGCCGCGGCGGCCATGGAATCTCGCGTATTCCCGGCATTCAGCTACGATCCGGCGGCTGGCGCCGGTCTGGCCGATCGTTTCGACATCGACGGCAACCCCGACGTCGAGTCCGACTGGCCGGTTCGTGAGCTGCGCTACGAAGACAAGGACCTGCAGGCCATCACCGAAGGCTGCGCCTTCTCGCACGCCGATTTCGCCGTCACGGACGGCCGCTACGCCGGCCATTTCGCCGGTGTGGCGCAGGAAGACTGGGATGACGGGATGGTGCCGCTCACCGACTATCTCGACCTGAGTGCTCGCGACACGGTGGACAAAGCGCCCTACGTCTGCGCCGTCGACGCAGAGAACCGGCTGTGGCGGATGATCGTGGACGACAATCTCGTGCGTATCGTGCGGCGCTGCCGGGACCGTTGGCACTCCCTGCAGGAACTGGGCGGCGTACACAATTCCTATGCTGCCGCGGCACGCGAGCAGGCACGCGCTGAGTACCGCGACGCTGCGACCCGGCCACCGGAAAACAGCGCCGCCGACGCGGGCGAGGCCATTGAAAAACTGGCCGAATCGCCGCCGGCTACTCCCGCCATTGAAGCCGAAACCGAATCCGAAACGAGCGACGATCCGTGGATCGAGACACCGCGCTGCACCACCTGCGACGAATGCACGAATCGCAATCCGCGCATGTTCGCCTACGACGACAACAAGCAGGCATACATCAGGGATCCGGACGCCGGGACCTTCCGGGAGCTGGTCGAGGCCGCCGAGACCTGTCAGGTCTCGATCATCCATCCGGGCAAGCCGCGCAATCCGGATGAGCCGGACCTGGCCGACCTCATCAAACGAGCCGAGCCGTTCAACGCCTGAGCTACCATTGTGCCGCCGGGCGAAACTCCCGGTGACCCGGGTGGTCTCACTCAAGCGGGGCGAACGGTTTCACGCGGGACGGGGTATGCACTCTGATTTTCGACCAAAGCGGCTCTTGCTCGCCTCATACGCTGCGCTCTTGTCCGTGGCGATCTGCGCGGGCTACGCGCCCGATGCCGCAAACGCCGCCGGCAAGACGCCGGCGCCCACGGTCGCGCCGGCAACCCCTCCGAGCCCGGGCCTCATGCCCAACACCCTGCGATCGGAGGTCCATGACGTCGTCATCGTACCGGGCATCGACCAGACCGAGCAGCAGCTGACCGGCAGCTACGGGAAGGCCCAACCCGGAGCGGCGGGCGGCATGGTCCAGGGCTC
Organism: uncultured Gammaproteobacteria bacterium; assembly: GCA_963777675.1. Lineage (GTDB taxonomy): Bacteria > Pseudomonadota > Gammaproteobacteria > Steroidobacterales > Woeseiaceae > UBA1847. The sequence goes on from CAVZRD010000011.1 coordinate 326,049, forward strand.
CAAACTGGGCTTCCCTTCGGTCGGCGTCGGCAACGCGACCGTCGGGATTTCGATTCCCGAGCTCATCCTGCCCGGGATGCTGGCGGGCAGCCTGTTCGGTGAAGGCAAGCAGAAGCTTCAGGATTTTCGGGATGCGCTCGCGAAGGACCTCGCGAACGCCAGGGATCAGCCGCTCACCAACTCGAGGCTCGCGTTGCACGTCTACCAGGAACTGCGCGGTTCGCCGGATCTCAAATCCCGCCTGTTCGCGCCGACCGTGCAAATCCCGGATTCGACGGACGCCGTCCTGTTCGTCAACATCAACGACGTGACCATCGACGTCGACGGCGACGACGCGGTGCTGAAGACGACGGCGGAAATCTCGCTGCGTAGTCAAAGCGACGGGACGACACTCTACAGGAAGTGGTTCTACTACCAGGACAAGGACTCGCTCGGCAACTGGACGGCGGACGACAACGCGCTCTGGCGCGACTATACGAATTTCGCCCTCGATTACCTCGGCCGTGCGATCGCGTTCGACCTGTTCACCGGTGTGGACCTGCCCCAGCAGCTGCAACCCGTGCAAACGGACACGCTTGCGGTGGGCCGCAACGACGTCTGGCAAGACAGCAGCAAATCCAGGGCCCCGACGCTTGCGTGGAAACTGACCCTGCCCGAACACAACAAGGATTATCCGTGGGCAGACAGTATCGACGAGTCGAAGATCACCTACGACCTCGAGATCTTCGACAACCATCACCCGGTCTACGGGCAGCAGGGCATCGCGGACCCGTCACACCGGCTCGCCTACGGACTCGATGCCTGCAAGACCTACCGCTGGAGCGTAAGGCCGGCCTATCACGTCAACGGAGACATCAAGTACGGGGAATGGATGCGGTCGCCGCCCGAGTCCGGCACGGGAACCGGAAGCGCCAACGAGGGCAAGAAAGCGTCCGCAGCCCCCGCGCTCATTCAATATTTCCCGACGCTCAGGATCGACTGCCACGCGAGATAGTCCGTATCGCCATTCCCGATTCGACGCCCTCAGGCGCGCCAGTCACGGCGAACACGGTACGCTATCGGGCAACCAGCTCCCGGAACGCGGACGGCACTCGCCCTGATGGACCGGGGCTGCTCTCCTCACCGATTTCAAAGGTGATCCGATCCTTGCTGTTGAAGCGAAAGAGAGTCACCCCACCCCAGGAGCTTTCAGCTTTCGATGTGTCGTCCGGACTGCCGGAGTCAGCACGTCGCGCACGAAACCCCCAGACCAAAACCACGGTGTCACCTTGCGACACCACTTGATAGATCGTGAGTTCGCGATCGATCCATCGCTTGGCGAATCCCGCAGAAAAGTCGCGAACCGCCTGTCGTCCCCTGATTGAGGCACTGCCAAATATCTCCTCGAATACCGGGTAGCTGACGACGATCTCCGGCGCAGCAAGACGGTCGACGACCGCCAAATCACCGGAGTATTCACCCCCCAAAAAATCCAATGCGATCTGTTTGCGCGTGGCCTCGAGATCGGACTTGTCGGCGTTGCATGAGCTCAGCGGCAGCAGAACGGCTATCACCAGCAGCAGAATGCACATCGACTGACCGACGGGAAGGTTCAGGAAGGAAGCCTCGGCGTTTAGGGGCGACTTTGGGAACTGAATACTTATACAGGACATTTGTCGGTCGCAATCGTGCACAATCGGAAGCATAACAAGGATACAGACAAGGGCAACCGCCGATGACCGGGAGGATCGCCTACTGGTCGGTCACGGTCGCGGTCGCGGGCTTTCTGTTCGGTTTCGACACGGCAGTAATATCCGGCGCCGACCAGCCGCTGCAGTCCCTGTGGCACACAAGCAACCTGTTTCACGGCTTCTTCGTGATGTCGTCCGCACTCTGGGGCACCGTCGCGGGCGCGCTGTTCGGCAACTGGCCTTGTGAACGCTACGGTCGCAAGAAGGTCCTGATCGGCATCGGCGTGCTCTACTTCGTCTCCGCCGTGGGTTCCGCGCTGGCCCCCGATCCGTACAGCTTCTCGGTCTGGCGGCTGGTCGGCGGGCTCGGCGTCGGCGTGTCCTCGATCGTCGTGCCGGCGTATATCTCCGAGATCGCACCCCCGGCCATACGCGGACGCCTCGTCGCGCTGTACCAACTCCAGCTCGTGTTCGGCATCCTGGTCGCGTACGCATCGAATTACGCATTGGCGAGCCTGTTCGGCCTCGACTGGCGATGGATGCTGGGCGCCGAAGCCGTGCCGGCCTTCGTGTACCTGGTGCTGGTCACGCGCGTACCGGAGAGCCCGCGCTGGCTCCTGTCGCGCAAGGGAGACGAGGCGGAGAGCCGGCGCATCCTCGGCCTGATCGATCCGGAGGCCGTGGACCGGACGATCATGGAGATCCGGCATGCGGACCGGGAGTTCACCGACGACCGCCTGTTCCGCCGTGCCTATTTCCGGCCGATGCTGTTCGCTTTCCTCGTGGCCGCCTTCAACCAGCTCTCGGGCATCAACTTCATCATCTATTTCGCCCCGCGCATCTTCGGCCTCGCCGGGCTCGACAGCGGTTCGGCGCTGTTGTCCACGGCAGGCATCGGCCTGGTCAATCTCGTACTGACGATGCTCGGCATGTGGTTGATCGACAAGGCGGGACGCAAGACGCTGCTGCTGATCGGCTCGATCGGTTACATCGCTTCGCTCGCGGCGATCACCTGGGCATTCCAGAGCGGGACCGGCGGCGTCCTCGTCGTGCTGTTCGTATTCGCATTCATTTCTTCGCATGCCGTCGGGCAGGGTGCCGTGATCTGGGTTTTCATCGCCGAGATTTTCCCCAACAGGGTCCGCACAAAGGGCCAGTCTCTGGGCTGCGGTACACACTGGGTGTTCGCCGCGGTCATCACCTTGCTCATGCCCTACCTGCTCGGCCGCTTCGATGCCGCGACCATCTTCGGCTTCTTCACGGGCATGATGGTGCTGCAATTGCTGTTCGTCCTGTTCCTGATGCCGGAGACCAAGGGACGCAGCCTCGAATTCCTGGCCGAGCACCTGTGGAAGCACAGACACGCGAGCTTCGACGAATCATCGCAAGCCCGGCAGTAGTCAGTCCCCGGTCAGCGCCGCGACCGACGCTTCCGGGATCTCGGGATTGCCCCCCGCGCTCGTCGCGACCAGCGCTCCGATCGCGGCCGCGCGCCGGAGCGCGTGCCGGGGCTCGCCGCCGCACAGCATCTCCGACAGCCAGGTGCCGAGGAACGCATCCCCGCAGCCCACCGTATCGACGACCTTCACGGCGAACGCGCGCTGGCGATAGACCTGGTCCCGGTGGAGCAAGAGGGCGCCCTCGCCGCCCAGCGTGACACAGAGGGATTCGATCCCGTACCGGTCGCGGAGCTCATGCGCGGCGGATTCGATCGACTCGAACGGCCGATACCAGCTGGAGATCAGTTCCAGCTCGGACTCGTTGAGCTTGATCCAATCGGACGCCCGCAGGAGCGTCTCGATCAATGGCCGATCGATGAATGGCGGTCGCAGGTTGACGTCGAAGACCTTGAGACGCGCAACTTCCATCAGGCGCAGCAGGGACTGGCGTGAACTTTCGTTCCGCGCCGCGAGCGAGCCGAAGACCAGCGTATCGGGTGTCTGCCCGGATTCCTCGAGATATTGGCGCGCGTCGATGAAGTCCCACGCGACGGGTTCCCGGATGTCGAACCGCGCGGTATTGGGGTCCGACGTATCGAACTGCACCGTGCCCGTCGGCCAACGCTCGTCGACCTGTATCGAACCGGTCGGAAGACCGTGATCTCTCAGGAAGCCGAGGAGTTCGTCGCCGAGTGCATCGTTCCCGACGCGGCTCAAAAGTTCGGCGGCGAGGCCGTGACGGCGCAGGCGCAGCGCGACGTTCATCGGCGCGCCGCCCGGCACTCGCCTGCCCTGCACGATGTCCCAGAGCGCCTCGCCGAAACACAACACTGAATGATCTTGCACCACCCGAATTTTCCGCCGACCGCCGCTCGCCGTCACTTCATCAGGCGAAAGATCCTGACGTCGCGCGCGGCGATCTCGAGGTCCATCGGTTGGCTCGTATCCCCCGCCGGCTCGCCGGTCCACAGGTCGACGATGCGGTAGGTCGAGGCAGAAAAATCCGGATGCCATTGCACGAGATCGTCGCCAAGTCCCGCCGTGGCGACGTCGAAGCGTTCGTTCAGCGGCGTGCCGCCCCGATTCAGGAACGCGAGCGCGAAGTCACCGCCCTCGAGCACCTTCACCCAGATCTCGAGCTCACCGGTCTTCAGGAACGGGAAGCCCTGTACCCCGCGCGGGTCCTGGTTGACGGCAACTACGCCCTCGTTCTTCAACACCGCGAGAATGGCCGGATCGAGATGGCGCAGGTCGGTGCCGATAATCAGCGGCGCCGCGAGCATGGCCCACATCGCGAAATGCGCCCGGTTCTCGGCAAGCGTGGGGAGATTGCCGACTTCCATCATGTCGGGATCGTTCCAGTGGCCCGGGCCCGCATAACGGCGCAGACCGGCCTGCATGTCGAGGATCGGCAGGATGCCATTGGACTTCCAGGCACCGTGGTTCACCACGCAGTCCCAGCAGTTGGTGATGTCGCCGGTCGTGCGCCAGAGATGCCCGACGTCGCCGGCCCATTCCCAGGGTTTGTTGTCGCCCCACTCGCAGATCGAGAACACGATCGGCCGGCCCGATGCCGCGAGCGCATCGCGCATCGTCGTGTAGGCCTCGACGGGATTGCGTTTCGCCGCGCCGTCGCCGGTGTTGCACCAGTCGTACTTGAGGTAGTCGACACCCCAGCGCGCGTAGGTCCGCGCGTCCTGGAATTCGTAGCCCTGGCTGCCGGGCTTGCCGCCGCAGGTCTTGCGGCCGGCGTCGGAATAGATTCCCAGCTTCAGGCCCCGGGTGTGGACGTAGTCCGCCAGCGCCTTGATGCCGGAAGGGAAGCGCTGCTCGTCGGCGTGGATGAAGCCATCGGCGTCGCGCTCGCCGTGCCAGCAATCGTCGATATTGACGTAGACGTAGCCGGCATCGCGCAGGCCGGTATTCACCAGCGCATCGGCCGTTTCCCGGATCAGTTCCTCGTCGATGTTGCAGCCGAAATGATTCCAGCTGTTCCAGCCCATCGGCGGGGTCAGGGCCAGGCCGTCGGCTTTCTGTGCCTGGGCGACGCCCACGAGAAGGATCAACAAGGCAATTGCGGTTGTTAATCGCCACATCATGGTTGCCCATCTTAAAGGAAAAGCGGCCAGCGCATGCGCATTGGCTGCTCCGGGTCAGTCTGCTTGTCTGGATGCCATCTCCTGGCGGATCTCCGCTACTCTGCCGAGCAACTGCCGCCCCCATTCCTCGCGCAGCTCCCTGAACCTGGCGACGTACTCGGGGTTGTCGTGATTCGCAACGTCGATTCGGTACAGGCCGGCAATTTCCACCATGGAGCGCCGGTCCAGATCCTCGAATGCGGCGGCGAGCTTCACGGCCTGCTCCTGCGGGTAACCGAGCGCCTCGAGCGCCGAGCGGCCGGCGCGGATGGCGCTGTCGTAGGTTTCACGGATGATGTCGCGGCAGCCGACGCGACCACAGCTCGAAGGTATGGTTGCGATCCCAGGCCCGTGCGACCACATGCACGTTCGGATAGTTTTCGACCACGTAGCGGGCCAATTCGGTGATCTGCTCCCTGCCGTCGATTGCGATGATGAAGAGTTTCGCATTGTCGATACCGGCCGCGTGCAACATGTCCGGTCGCGTCGCATCGCCGTAGTAGGCCTGCACGCCGAACCTGCGCAGAATCTCCAGCTGGGTCGCGCTGTAGTCTATCGCGGTCGTTTCGTACCCCATGCCGCGCAGCATGCGATTGATGATGCCGCCGAATCGGCCGTGACCGGCGATGATGATGTCGCTGGGCTTGTCGATCTTGTCCGCCTCTCTCTGTTGCCGGGCGGCGAATCGCGGCGCTATGACACGGTCATAGACGATAAACAGCAGCGGCGTCAGCAGCATCGACAGGGCCACGACGAGCAGCAGCTGATCGGCGAGTGCCGCAGGCAGGACGCCATTCGTCACGGAGAAAGCCAGTAACACGAAGCCGAACTCGCCTGCCTGTGCCAATGCGACGGCGAGCAGCCAGCGATCCGATCCCCGCAATCCGAACACTCTGCCGAGCAGGAGTAAAACAAGCATCTTCAGACCGATCAGCGCCAGCGTGGCAATCAGGATCATTTGCAGATTGTCGGCCAGCAGGCCGAAGTCGACGCCGGCTCCGACCGTCATGAAAAACAGCCCGAGCAACAAACCCCGGAACGGATCGATGTCGGATCGGAGCTCGTGGCGATACGGGCTGTTCGCCAGCGCGACGCCTGCAATGAAGGTGCCGAGCGCGGGCGACAGGCCGACGAGCAGCATCAGCAGCGCGATTCCCACGACGACCATCAGTGCCGCCGCCGTAAACAGCTCGCGCAGACGCGCCACGGCAATGAAATCGAACATCGGTTCCGTCAGCCGGCTCCCGCCCACGACGACGGCGATGATCGCGCCGATCGTGACCAGCGTCGCCTGCCAGGCCTCCAGCCCCGCGACGAGGCTCAGCGAACCGTGTGCCGCCCGCGCCTGCAGTCGGCGTCGCCGCATCGATCAGCCCCGGCACCGCCAGCAGCGGGATGAATGCGAGCATCGCTATCACGGCGATATCCTGGAACAGGAGCACGGAGAACGCCGATTGCCCGCCGTCGCTGCGCATCAGTCCCTTCTCGTTCAGGGTCTGCAACACGATGGCGGTCGACGACAATGCGAGCACGAGGCCGGTAGTCAACGCGACGGACCACGACAGACCGAACGCCATCCCGGCGAGCATGACCGCGGCGGCCGTTCCCGCGACCTGCAGCCCGCCCAGCCCGATGAGCTGACTGCGCAGGCGCCACAGGCGGCCCGGATCCAGTTCCAGCCCGACGATGAACAACATCATGACGACGCCGAATTCGGCGAAGTGCTGTATCGAAGCGACGTCCACTCGCAGGAGCGCGAGAATCGGCGAGAGGGCGATGCCCGCGAGCAGGTAACCGAGCACGGAGCCCAGACCGAATCGGGTCGCGATCGGTACCGCGACCACGGCGGCGATGAGGAACGTGAAGGTCAACAACAGGTAATCGGCCATCGAGCGGCTCCTCGACCGATGTCGCAGGTCTGATTCTTGACTATTCGGCTATTCCGTCCACTGCCAGTCTTTCGCCGACGCCCGGCAACCGCCGTCCTTCCAGCCGGTCCACGCGCGCCCGCGCACGAAGCGCCCGGACGATGCGCCCGTGACCTCGCCGTCCCGGATCGCCGCCGCGCCGTTGACGAACACGTCGCTGACGCCGGTCGCGAAGACCTGCGGCTTGTCGTAAGTCGCGTGATCGGCGATGTTCGCGGGGTCGAACACGACGACGTCGGCGTAGTAGCCCTGTTTCAGCAGCCCCCGGTCGCGCAACGACAGGTTACCCGACGGCAGCGAGGTCAGGCGCCGGACGGCCTCTTGCAGCGGAATGATTTGCTTCTCGCGCACGTAGCGCCCGAGCAGGCGCGCGACGTTGCCGTACGCGCGCGGGTGCGGATTCGACTTCAGGAACACGCCGTAGGGCGCCTGCGCTGCCTCGTCGGAACCGAGGCTGACCCACGGCAGCTTCAACTGCTTTTCGATATTCGGCTCCGACATCAGGAAGAAGGCGACGCCGACCCGGCTGCCGTCCTCGATCACCAGGTCGATCGCGGTGTCCTCGGGGCTTTCGCCGCGCTGTTTCGCGATCTCGGAAAGATACATGCCGGTCAGCGGCTTGAGCTTCTCGTTCTTGAAGCTGAGCATCAAGGTGCCGTCGGCGCCTGCCAGCGCGTAGAGATTGTCCCAGTCGGTATTCGGATCGCGCATCTCGGCGATCACGCGCTTGCGCACCTCCGGATCCTTCAAGCGCTCGATCCAGGCCTCGAGGCCCCCGTCCTGCACCCACGGCGGCATCCCGGCATCGAGCCCGGTCGCGCCGGCGCGGTACATGTACATGTCGGCCGTGATGCGCAGCCCGGAGCGGCGTGCCGCCTCGACCTTCGCGATCACGTCGTCCAGTTTCGGCCAGTTCTGCTGGCCGGCGGCCTTGAGGTGGTAGATCTCCGCCGGCGCGCCGGATTGTCGGCTGATCTCGACCAGTTCGTCGAGGGCGTCGAGCACGTGATTGCCTTCGTTGCGGATGTGGGAGATATACATGCCGCCGCAGGCCGCGGCCTGCCTGGCCAGCGCAATGAGTTCCGGCGTGCGCGCGTAATTGGACGGCGAGTAGATCAGCGACGAACCCACGCCGAGTGCCCCCTCCTCCATCGCATCGTGTACGAGTGAAGTCATGCGCCCGAGCTGTTCCGGCGTCGGCTGCACGTCTTTCTCACCCAGCTCGTATATGCGGACCGTGGTCGCACCGACGAACGAGGCGACGTTGGGCGAGATCCCCTGGTGCTCGAGCTTTTCGAAGAATTCCCCGAGGGTACTCCAGTCGACCTTGTACTTGATGTCGATCTGGCGCTGTTCCGCCAGCTCCTGCATCCTGGCGTTCAGCGGCCCCATCGACCAGCCCTCGCCCATCACTTCCAGGGTGACGCCCTGGCGCAGGTCGCTCTCGCCGCGGCCGTCGGCCAGCAGCGATTCGTTGGCCCAGCTCAGCATGTTGACGAAGCCGGGCGACACCGCGAGGCCCTGCGCGTCGACCTCGGACTTCGCGGCGCCGGGCGCGTGCGGCCCGACGTAGGCGATGCGATCGCCGGCGATGGCGACGTCGCCCTTAAACGGCGTGCCGCCCGAGCCGTCGTAGACCATGCCGCCGCGGATGACGACATCGTATTCCGGCGCGGCCGCGGCCGCCGCCGGGGCCAGCACCGGAGCGGCCAGTAAGGCCACGCCGGCAGCCCGCAAAATGTACGTCCTCACACGCGACTCGGCTTTCATCGACTCTCCCCGATAAGGTTTTGAAGCGCAAAAGCGGAGTATAAACCCGGTATCGGGATCAGGGCTCAGAGGACGACGATTCACGGACGATTGAGCCAAGATCGCCCCGCCGGCGTCATCGCGTTGCGCTGACGAGAATCACCGGGTTGGGTATCGCCAGTCCGTCGCCGTCGGCGTACGCTGCCGCCGCGCTCCGGACGTCCTCTTCGATCGCATTGCGGGTTGCACTCGGAAATGCGTTCAAGTTTGCCCAGTCCGCGAAGCCGTCAATGCAGGAATCGATTGACGGCATCCGCCAGACTGCGTCGATCTGCCGTACGCGAGCGTCTTTGAACCCCGCCCCGCGTGCCATGGCGCGAAACTCGTCGAATTCGCTGACGCCGAACAGCGGGCCGTGCGGCAAATCGACCGGATCTGCGTGCGCCTCGACCGCGGCGAAAAATATTCCAAACGCCAAGAGCTTGGCGGGGTCCGCCCACACGGTGAACGCAATCCTGCCGCCGTCACGCAACACGCGTCGAGCCTCGGACAGAAACTGTCCGGGTCTGCCCATGTGGTGCACGGCGAGATTGCTCACCACAGCGTCGAATTCGCTGTCCTTGAACGGCAGATCTTCGGCGTTGGCCTCCTTGAACTCGATATCGGCATGCCGCTGTCTCGCTTCTGCCAGCATGGCCGCCGAGAAATCGATTCCGATCACGGCCGCGCCGCGTTGTCGGGCTTGTGCCGCGGTATTGCCCGGGCCCGTGCCGACGTCGAGCACTCGACTGCCGTCGGCAACACCGGCGGCATCGAGCAGGTCCGGCACGGCCTCTCCGGTCAGTCTTGCGAAGGTTTCCATATAACGTCTCGCGCATCTCGACCAGACTTCGCGTTCGAACCTGGTGACTTCATCGGGACTGAATGTCGTTGTCATGATCTTCTTCCTCGTGGCAGTCGGTGCATTCAACCTATACCGGCCGCGGGTTTGGAATCACCTATCCACAGGGAGGGAATCGGGGGGTGAGATGATAGTGACGGGGAGGAGCGGCATGATCGATAATGCCGTGGCAATGAAGCTCACGCCGCGGGAAACGGACATACTGAAGCTGCTGGCCAGGGGCCGCTCGAATCGCGAAATCGCCAAAGAGCTGGTGCTTAGCCTCGGCACGATCAAGTGGTACAACCGGCAGCTCTATAACAAGTTGGCCGTGAACAACCGCCGGCAAGCGGTGGCTGTCGCCAGGCAAAAAGGCATTATCGAGCTGCATTCGGACGCTCGTGTTCCGAGCAACTTGCCGGCATTGGCCACGCCGTGCATCGGTCGGCAAAGGGAGCTCGACGACCTTGCGCAATTATTCGATGGATCGCACACGCGCTTGATCACGATCACCGGAAGCGGGGGGATCGGCAAGACGAGGCTGGCCATGGAGTTTGGCAGCCGCTTCGCAATCGCCGCACCCGCGCGCCGGTTCCACGATGGCATTTACTTCGTGGATCTCGCGCCCGCAACCGATACGGATCGTGTCGTCGCGAGCATAGCGGACGCCATCGGCTTTCGTTTCCAGGCCGACGATGTGCTGCCGGAGACTCAGCTCCTGCGCCATCTTGAGAACAAGCGGCTCGTGCTGATACTCGACAATTTCGAGCATCTGCTGGACAGCACGTGGCTCGTGACACGGATTCTGGAGGGAGCTGCCCACGTCAAACTAATGGTCACGTCTCGTGAGCGCTTGAATGTGACCAGCGAATCGATTTTCAAGCTGACGGGTCTGGAGTGCCCCGTCGACGGAGACCTCGATGAAGTTCTCGCCACCGGTGCCGCGCAGCTGTTCGTGGGGTCGGCACGGCAGGTGTGCAACGACTTCACGCCGGGACCCGAGGACTCGCGGGACATCGTTCGAATTTGCCGCATGGTGCAGGGGATGCCGCTGGCGATCATCCTGGCGGCTGCCTGGGTGGAAACTCTGTCGGTGAGCGAGATTGCCGAAGAGATTGTCCGGAGCATCGATATTCTCGCATCCGAGCAGCGCGATCTGCCGAGGCGACTGCGCAGCATTCGCGCAGTGTTCGACCACTCGTGGAAGATGATGACGCAGGCCGAAGCGGAGGTCTTTGCGAAACTGTGCGTCTTCCGCGGCGGCTTTACCCGTGAAGCGAGCCGGGCCGTTGCGGGCGCCGATCTTCATATCCTCGTGCAGTTGACGAACAAATCCTTGGTTCAGCGGGATGCGGATCGCGGACGCTACCTCATACACGAGCTGCTTCGACAATATGCGGCACAACAGCTGCATACGACTGGTCAATCGGCGGTGGTGCAGACGAGGCACGCCGAATATTACGCCGAACTGGCCGAGACGGCGGAGCCCGAGCTGCGGCGAGCGCTGCAGGAGGAGTGGTTTCGAGCGCTCGAAGCCGAACATGACAACTTGCGCGCAGCGATGAGCTGGTCGTTCGGGAACGGCCTCATCGGCCTCGGCTCGCGCATCGTCGTCGCGCTGCGCGATTTCTGGTTCTATCAGGATCATCACCTCGACGGCCTGAGTTGGTGCGAACATGCACTCGCACGTGCCGAGCCGGGCGATGCGATTCTGCGAGGGAGGTTGCTACTTGCTCTCGGCTTGTACAACTGGGCGCACCACCGAATAGAAGATTGCAGGGGCAATTGGGCCGAAGCGCTGGCGATCTTTCAGGAAGTCGAAGATCGCCGGCGTGCTGCCTGGGCGCTGGGGTTCATGGCCGGCAGCACACCGAATGTAACCGCGGCGGAGTATCGCTCTGACGTCGAGCGCATCGAGTCGGCGGTTCGGACGCTCAGAGAATATGATGATCTGTCGGGAGTCGCTCAGATGTTGAACGTTCTCGGCAATGTCCATCGTATTCCGGGGGAACACGGGCAGGCGACGACGGCTTACCAGGCCTGCCTGGGCGTCGTGCGTCAGACCGGAGAGAAACGCCGGGAGTGCATCATTCTCGACAATCTGGCGTTGATGGCGTACGTCGAGGCCGGCTACGACAGGGCGATGTCGTATTCGAAGGAAGCGGCGGTCCTCGCTCGTGAAATCGGGTATCGCAGCTTTTTCAGTTTCGGGCTGAGCACGCTCGCCGGTTCGTTGGCGGTCGCGGGGCATGCGGTGGAAGCGGCACATCTGATCGGCGCCGTCGATGCTCAGCACGACGCACAAGGCATCGCATTCGCGCCTCTCGACCAGCCCTATCACGACCGCATCCGCGCAGACATCGTGCAGCGCCTGGGGGAAGAGGTCTTCGGTGCCGCCCATCGACAGGGCTATCGAATGTCGATAGAGAGCGCTGTCGAGTTGGCCCTCGCGCTGTAACTCGCCTCGAGCCGTCCAGGGTTCCAAAGTCGCTGTGAAATCCCATTAGATGCGTGACCCATTCAGCTCTTTTCTCAAGGCCATGCGGAGGGGAGGGCCGAATGACAAAGGCCGAACAAGCGCGGATCACAGCCTGGAGGCTGGGGATACTGCGACACGCGGAGAGCGAGCCCCGCCAGGTTGCGCAGACCTGTCGCTATTGCGGCATCGCCCGCTCGACCGTGCATCGGACCCTCGTCAAGAACGGGATGGGTCGGCTGCCGGCCAATCAGAAGCACCCGCCGCACCGCAAACGCTGGAAGCGCTACGAGAAGGCCCAGCCTGGCCGCCGTCTGCAGATGGACGTGAAGTTCCTCGAGCGCATCCCTGGCACGGCCAAACGGCTCTACCCGTTCACGGCCATTGACGACTGTACCCGCATCCGGATATTGAAAATCTACGCTGCCTGTAACCAGCACACGGCAATCCGGTTCCTGAACGAGGTCCGAAAGCGGCTCCCGTTCCGTATCCTCGTCCTGCAGACCGACAACGGTGCAGAGTTCCAGTCGCAGTGTCACTGGCACGCCGAATCGCTCGATATCCGGCACGTGTATGTCCGTCCCCGATCCCCGCACCTGAACGGCAAAGGCGAACGCTCACACCGCATCGACGAGATCGTCGGCTGGTAGAAGCAAGACGACTGAATCAGCCTTGTGGAGGTGCGCCTTAATGCGATAATCGACGCCCATTGTTCGCATGCTCCCTCCGAGACGAAAGGAATTTGGGCTTCCCGTGAAATTCTTAAAGAGTATTGCAAAGAAAATCCTGCCGGAAACATTCATCCGCCGGCTTGAAAGGTTTCTTGGGCACAAGAGGTTTCCGCCTTCAGGAACATACTCCACAATCACTTTGACAGATGAAGATATCCAAAAAGGATCGTACAAACAGTTTCTGGGTGGGGGGTCGGAGAGCTGGGAATCCCGAGGCGCATTTCAACTATTCTTCCTCAGAAAGATGGGAATGCGCGAGAACTCACACGTCCTCGATGTGGGTTGTGGACCCGGGCGAGCGGGCAGGCACCTGATAGAATTTCTGGAGCCCAACAACTATTACGGAGTCGACTACAACGCAGATTTCATCAAAGCTGCACGTAGAATGGCAGAGAAGCACAACCTCGACGTAAAGAATCCAGTCTTTGAGGTGGTCCAGGACTTTCGCCTCGATCATATTGATCGCGTTTTTGATTTCGCCATAGTGTTTTCGGTCTTGAACCACTGCGATGTCGAGCAACGAAATGCTTTTTTTAGAATGATTCCAAAGCCACTCAGGAAGGGTGGCAAGGTCTACATTACTCATGCAAACTGGTTTGACGATTCGTATATTGAGAATTCGAGCATGGAACGCACGAACCAGCTCGACGGGAAAGACTTTGATGTTACCGAGTTCGGTTGGGATGCCAAAGACGATATTTCTCCCATAATTGAACTTACAAAGAATTGAAATTGCACTTCCAGACCGTTCCTGGCTCAGCTGCTTCCAACTTCTCGTGCTGTCAGCACTCGCCAAGTTTCAGCTCCAATTCGCGAATCGCCGGCTTAACGGTCCCCGGACCCACTCCACGATCCGCTCGCTAAGTCGCAGCCCCGGAACTCGCAGACGATGTTGGTTGGCGCCCTGCGTCAATCTACTTGGCGCCAAACTGCTGGCGCGGGGCAATGGGCTAATGTGGCCGTCAATACTGGCCATGTTGTCGAAATAGAATTCGGTCGCAACGGCTCGTGTTGCCCCGGATACATGGTAGCAAGCGGCGGCGCGACTCCAACTATCGCGATTCGTTTGGCCGCGCGGGTGCTACAATTTCGGGACAAACCGTTGGGCGTCGGGCACTGCCAGAATGATAGAGACCGCGGGAATCGCGTTGACAACCCTGTTTGCGACTATTGGGCCACTCGATGCCGCAGCAATCTTCGCGGCGCTGACAGCGCATGCCAAACCCGAGACACGTCGATCCGTTGCCATCCGCGGTACCGTCATAGCCGCCATCATCCTGTTCCTTTTCGCCCTGGCCGGACAGACGGTGCTTACCAGCCTGGGCATCTCCCTGCCCGCGCTGCGAGCCGGCGGCGGTGTCTTGTTGCTCCTAATCGGCATCGAAATGGTCTGCGCTCAGAAATCGGGAAGCACCTCTGCCACGGACGAAGAACAACTCGAGGCGCGATCTCGGGACGACATTGCCGTGTTTCCGATCGCCACACCGCTGATTGCGGGTCCCGGCGCCATGAGTGCCGTCATCCTGTTGATGGCAAGTACCGAGGGCGAAATCCTGTTGAAGCTCGTCGTCCTTGCCGCGTTGGGCGCAATGCTGTTCCTGACGCTGGTTTCAATGCTCCTGGCGAGCCAGATTCAACGGATCCTGGGCGTTACGGGTCTGCATGTAATAGGCAGAATATTTGGTGTATTGCTGGTCGCACTGGCAATCCAGTTCATCTTTGACGGAATTCGGCAAAGCGGCATATTCGCGCTGGCCGGCTAGCAATCACTTCGGACCAGAGCACTTGCGGGTGAACCGGAAATATCTCCATTTTGTCCGTGAATTCGGGAGGGCGTGGCAATGAGTTCCTCAATCGAGATTACCCGCAGTGAAGACGAGACCAAGGGCCGATACGAAGCGCGTATCGCGGGGCTTGACGGCACAGGCGAATTGACCTACTCGCGAGTGTCGACCACGCAAATCATTGCGGACCACACAGGCGTTGACGAAAGTCTGCGTGGCAACGGCATCGGCGAGGCGCTGGTCGAACGGCTCGTTGCCGACGCCCGTCGCGAGGGATTTACCGTCTTTCCCTTGTGCCCATTCGTGAAGGCGCAATACCAGCGCCACCCCGAGTGGTCCGACGTGATGCAATCGTGACCAAAGACCTTTGTGCGTCCGCATGACGCCGCAGCCGTCAGCCGATTTCAAAGGGCGCTGGTTTCCGTCGATGAGGTCTTTCCGAATTTCCGGACCGGATTTCGCGGCAAGGCGAGTCCGGTACACCTGTTCTGGGGAAGCTTCGAACTTGCCGTGAAGCGGTTCTCGGGACGTCACGCTGCACTGCATCCGGGGGGCATACCCAATGTGCCCGACGATGTTGCCCGCGAAGCCTACTCTCACGGAGGGTCTTCGGCGGGGTTCTGGCGGGGCGGCGGACCGATCGATGAGCCCGCCTTCTAGTCATATGCCTATCCGCAGCCGGCAGGCTTTGCCGAGGCCGACGTTCGACCGGCCCCTGCAAGTTACAACGTGGCATTCGGAGAATTCATTCTGCCTTACGAGGCGGTACGCAATTCGAAGGATCCCCGATCCACCTTGCTCGCGTTCCTGGAGTCCACCTACGCGCGTGCCGCCACGCTTGGTAACTGGGATCGCACGCTCGAATGCCGGCACGGTATTATCGGCTCGCCGCCGGCAATCGAATCGGCCCGCTAGTACGCCCGGGCAGCCCGACTACCGGTTGCAGTGCGTTCGGTCCGAGAGTAGCTCCAAAGCCTGTTGCCGCGCCGCAGCGCGCAATGACTTGCGCAGTTTTACATCGTTTGTCGTCCGCGAGAGCACCATGCCGCCCACGCACAACGAAACGATCGTCTGCGCGCGCCGCTTCCCGTCTCGGGCCCCGGCCAGGGCGGCCGTGAAGACACCGCCCATACTGCGAATGAGATCCGTATAAGCCTGCTGCGGCGCGAGACCTGCTCGTGCAACGTCCGAGGGTAGCGCATAGAGCGGGCAGTGCTGGTCGCTGTCCGCCAGCACCTCGTCGCTGAGGTACAGCTCGATCAGCAATCGCGCCAGTTTTCCAGGCTCCCGCTGCGATTCCCTCATGCCTGCCACCCGGCTACGGAAGGGATTGCAGGCCTGAAAGCTGCTGACGGCCGCCGCATAAAGCTCGTCCTTGCTCTTGAAGTAGTGGTAGAACCCGCCACGCGTCAGCCCCGCTTCTCCCATGATCTGGTCGATGGAGACTGGTTCGAAGCCGTGCCGGTTGAACAGACGGCGGGCGGAATCCACTATGCGGCTGCGCGTGCGGGCGGCGTGGTTAGCAGGATACGGCATGAGGACAATCCTGAACTGATTTTAAAATATGTTCTTGAACATATTTTAAACCTACTGCATTCTCGACGTCCAATCGCAAGTACGAATCGGCGTGAATTTCAATATCGGCTCAGGAGCACATCGATGAAGACATTTCTGGCGGTCTATACGGGCAGCCCCGCCATGCGCCAACGCTTCGAACAGGAATATTCCGACCCGGAGAAGCGCATGGCAGTGGAGAAGCGCGGCATCGAGGCCTGGAGTTCGTGGGTGACATCGCATTCCAGCTCGATTGTCGACATCGGCGGACCCCTGGGCAAGACCAAGCGCATCGATCCCGACGGCATTTCCGGTGTACGCAACCATCTCACCGGCTATACGGTTGTGCGTGCCGAAACCCACGATGACGCGGCCGCTCTGTTTCTGAATCACCCGCACTTCAGCATCTTTCCAGGCGACGCCGTGGAAGTGATGGAGGTGCAGCCAATACCCGCCGCCCCGCCGGATTGAGCCCGGAAAGCCGGATCTGACCCAATGAAAATCGGCGGATCAACAAACCCCATGCAGCTGCGAGGTTGAAGACATGAGTGGACTTGTACTAACCACCTTTGACAAGGTTCCCGAGGCGGCGCAGGGCTACGTACGTGACCTCCGCGTGCGTTGGGCACTCGAGGAAGCCGGATTGCCGTATCGAGTACAGAGCGTTCCCTCTGACGGTCGAAAGGCCGGACACTTCGAGCATCAGCCTTTCGGTCAGGTGCCCTGGTTGACCGATGGGGACCTCTCGATTTTCGAGAGCGGCGCCATACTGCTTCATCTTGGCGAACTCAGCGAGACGCTCATGCCTGCCGATCCGCGCATTCGCAGCGACGTGATCAAGTGGTCGTTCGCGGCATTGAATTCGGTGGAAATGGCAAGCTTGCCATGGTCGATATTCGCGTTTTGGGGTGATACCGAAAGTGCGGCGGGCCGAAAAAGGTTCGACGAATTCCTGGAAAAGCGGCTCCGTCATATGGAGGCGGTTTTGGCAAGTCGGGACTGGCTGGCCGGGGATTTTTCAATCGCCGACATTCTCATGGCAGACGTGCTGCGACTGGTCGGTCGTTTCGGTGGGCTCGCCGGGCATCCCGCCTGTAGCGAATACGTAGCGCGCGCCACTGCACGTCCGAGTTTTGTGAAGGCACACTCGGACCAGATCGCTCATTTCGCTGCAGCAGACTGAGCGACTGACCGCAATGGACTGATGACGCTGCAATTTCTGCTGCATGGCGGCAGCAACTTCGTCGAGGCAAACCGTGACCCGATCCGTAATCATGCCGTTTGCGTCGAGCTGCGCCACCAGGCCCTGTGTGCGTCCATCGCCGCATTGAAATCGCGGAGGGAGCCGCCGGGATACGATTCTGCCCGGCGCAGCCTACCTGCCGGGCCTCCACAACGTTCCTGGCTCCAGCTTTTTGTCGCCCGCGGCTCTCCCTTTGCAAGCAGGTAGCTGGTCGATAGACCGTCCAGGAAAGCGACCAGGACCATGAAGATGGCTCTTGTTCCGTTCATGACGCTTCCGCAGTTCGGGCGACGAACCAACGCAGTAATTGTTCCTTAGTGGTCTGATCCAGGCGAGAACGCTCCGTTCGGCAGCGAAATCGCGAGCCGCGCTAACTTGTCGACCCGTGAGGGGAAAGAGTCACCGCTGTGTGAACCTCGCCTGGAAGAACCGCAGCATCTCGGGTTCGTAGTCGAACTGCAGACCTCGAATCCGCCCGGCTGCGTCCGCGACATCCACCACCGCTTCGGCCGTTACGTCCATGTGTGCCTGCGTGTAGACCCTCCGCGGGATGGTCAGGCGCACGAGTTCGAGCTTTGGCATATGGTTTTCGCCGGTTGCCGCGTCGCGGCCTGCAGACACGATGCCACGCTCCATCGAACGCACACCGGACACGCGGTACAACTCTGCCGCGAGGGCCTGTGCCGGGAAATGCTCCTGCGGGATGTGCGGCAGAATGCGTTTCGCGTCGAGAAATACCGCGTGACCGCCGATCGGCAAGACAATCGGAATTCCCGCACTGCGCAGCCTATTTCCGAGGTATTCGACCTGGCCGACGCGTGCGTGGATGTGTTCATCACTGACACTCTCGGTGATACCGATGGCAAGCGCCTCCATATCTCTCCCCGCCATGCCGCCATAGGTATGCAGGCCCTCGTAAACGACGACGAGTGCGCAGGCCCGCTCGTACAGGTCCGGGTCGTTCATCGCGAGGAATCCGCCGATATTCACCATTGCATCTTTCTTTGCCGACATCGTTGCGATATCCGTCAGGTCACAGATCTCGTAGACGATGTCCCTGATCGACTTGCCCTGGTAACCGTCTTCACGCCGCTGAATGAAATGCGCATTCTCGGCGACACGCGTCATGTCGTGGACGAGCGGGATGCCGTGCTTGTCACACCAGCTGCGTATGGCTTTTAGGTTGCCCAGGGAGATCGGCTGACCACCCGCCATGTTGACGCAAGTCGCGATACAGACATACGGAATGCGTTCGGCGCCCACTTCAGCGACGAGAGCGTCAAGCTTGCTCAGGTCTACATCACCCTTGAACGGATGCTCGGACTCGGCGTCGTGCGCCTCGTCGATAATCACATCGACAAACGTACCGCCCGCAAGCTCCTGGTGGAGGCGCGTAGTGGTGAAGTACATGTTTCCCGGAATGTAGTCCCCGCGGGAGATCAACAACTGACTCAGGATGTGTTCTGCGCCACGGCCCTGGTGTGTCGGTACCGTGTACTTGTAGGAGTAGTATTCCTCGACGACGTCACGCATGTGATAGTAGTTGGCGCTGCCGGCATAGGCTTCGTCGCCGCGCATCAAACCCGCCCACTGGCGGTCGCTCATGGCACCCGTACCGGAGTCCGTCAATAGGTCGATGTAGACGTCTTCGGAACGAAGCAGAAACGTATTGAAACCGGCGTCACGGATGGCCGCATCGCGCTGCTCGCGGGTAGTCAACTTCAGGAGTTCGACTGCCTTTATCTTGTAAGGCTCGGCCCAGGAATGGCGTCGCATCGGTACACCTCCAGCATAGCAATAGTCGCGTCTCTGGTGGTGTCTGAAGGTCAGATGAACACCACAATCGACTGCTGTGGCATTTCATCCCTCACCGCAGGTGGTGAGTGGCCGCGAGGCTTCAACCTATGCCGACTGGCCGAAAGGTTGAATACGTATTAATACGACATCGGCGATGAAAAGCGGGCGACGTCATCCCGCCATGGCTGCCTGATCGTCAAGTGTCGCTGCGGCCACATCCTTGATCAGGGTTCCTGATGTACTACGGTGCAGAGTTCCAGTCGCAGTGTCACTGGCACGCCGAATCGCTCGATATCCGGCATGTGTATATCCGCCCCGATCCCCGCACCTGAACGGCAAAGTCGAACGCTCACACCGCATCGACGCGCAGGAGTTCTACCAGCTGCTGGATCGAAACGGCATCTCGGACGATATCCACCTGTTCAACGACAAACTGCGTGAATGGGAGGACTACTACAATTATCATCGCCCTCACGGGGCGCTGCAGGGTCGAACCCCGTATGAACGACTGATCGAAAAATCTCGAGCTGACGTGTCACAGGGGTCTTGAGACCCTACACCACTTCGTTTTTCCGGTGAAAGCACCCGTTAGCGTTGTGTCACTGGTCATCGAACCCGCTGACTGATGCAGTCGAGGCACTCGCGCCAGCTACGATCGCTCAGAGAACGGCGTCCAGCGCCGCCATGCCGAGCGTCGCTACGGCCTTCGCGTGTTCGAGCGTTTCCGCCTTGAACTCCAGCGCGGCCCTGCCGTCGACGAGCACCAGGATTTCCGCTTGTTGTTCGGTCTCGTTGATCAACGCATAGGAGTGGTCCCCGTAGCCGGGTGCCGCAGCGATACTCGCTGTCTGTCCTAGACCGGTCGCCGTCTCCAGGCTGCTGTCTTCGTCGCTGTAGGCCGACGGCGGGTATAGATAGATCTGCACGAACTCGTTGTTGTCGGCGCCGGCCGGGTCGATGGCGTAGTCACAGGACTGCGTCTGGCCGTAGTCGCCGCGACTCGGAGGTTTGAGCACGGTGCCGCCCAGTGCCGCAGCTATTTTTTCGGCGGGTATCAGAGCACAGAGGTCGATTCCGGAAAGGCTGGGTACGGACGTTTCGGCCGCCATTTCCTGCGGGGCGGCGTCGCTGGCCGTTTCCCCGGCATCACCGGCCTTTTCACCGGAACACGCTGCCGCGATCAGCGAAGCGGCAGCCACGGACAACAGGCTTTTCATCATGTGTCTCCCTATTTCTTTGTCAACCAGGTGTCGGTGTCACTGGTGTACAGAGTTCCCTGTTTCAGGAAGCACTGGCCGGACTCCTTGTGGCAATCCCTATTCTGCGGCCCGGTGACCGTGAAGGAGTATGGCTGGTTCTGCGCCTTGTCCCACCAGATCGACGCGTTCTTGCCGAGATTGCAGCTCTTCTCGTGCCCAACGAGTTGCGAGTCACATTCCGGCCAGTGTTTGTCACTGAGCGCCATGTGATCGAGGGTAAAGAGTGCGACCGGGATCGTGATTTCCTCCCCTGGTTTCAGCTCGGCGATCGGGAAGTTGAGATAGCCGAATAGCTTGGCGGAATCCGTAACGTGGATCAGGAATTTCTCCGCGGCCTCGGCGCCGTTGTTGCGAATCGACAGCCGGACCCACGGGTACTGGATGTTCCGATGACAATAGACACTGTCCCCACCGCCATTGAGTTCTTCTCCCGCCTTCTTGGCAGCCGCCAGCATCGCCTTCTTCGCTTCTTTCTTCAGCGTACTCTTGAAGGCAAGAACGGCGTTGAGGGCTTCGTCGTCGGTCAGGCCCGCGGCGACGTCGTCAGGAATCGGAATCTGCTCGACGAGCTGGCCCGCAAGGTAGTCGGCGCCGGAGTTCATCAACTTGTCGACGTTGGGCAGGTTCGGGGGGATGCCGGCCGCGATCATCGCGCCGTCCATGGCAATGCTGAGCGTGCTCTTCGGGATGAAAGGCAGTGCGGCGTGGAGGATATCGACGCCGAATGCCTTGGCGTCACTCCACGCCGTGGCTACCCAGTCGAGCGCGCTGGACAGGTATTTCCATGCCGTGGCAATGGAGAAATCGTCACCATCGTCGCCCGCGTCCTTGCAGCCCGGCGGCCATTTTTCATGCTGCTGGTAGGGAACCCAGTCGAACTTCGACACCACGATCCCGGACGGCGCCGTGCTCCAGGTTCCCACGGGATTGTTTTGCGGCTTCGGAGTCGGATCGTAGACGATTCGAATGACGTTCGAGGCCTGGCCGGCGATCGCATTCCCGCCCGCCGCGGCGACCGGGATGATCCGTACGCTGTAGATTTCGGGAGACACCACCATCTGTGGCGCGTTGGTCGTTACGGGTCCTGCCGGAGCGCCGCCGCCGCTACCGGACGCCGGCAGCAGCTGCACGATCGCTCCCTCGCCCGAGGGAGCGGGCGCCGGCGTCCCGGACACTTCTTTGTGCTTGGCGAAATCGAACTTGAAACTGCCGATCTGGGTCAGTCCCACGCCTTCGGCGACGAGCCCCGGTACGGTGAACGCGGTCTGCGGCGCAAACACGGGGAACCCGCCCTTCGTGACTTGCCAGTGTGCGCCCGCGGCGGCGGGGATGCTCGCGACGTCCCACCGGAACGTCACGACGCTCGAATCTTTCGGCGTTTTGCCGACGTCGATTTTCAGACTGTCGGTGGTATCGCAGTAGGCAAACTCACAAAGTTCATGCGCCGCATTTCTGCGCGTCAGCTTCGCGCCCGCCGGAAGCGTCAGCGACACGCTCGTGACGGCTTGCGCGGGCGCGGCGTTCGTTTCCGCGGTGATTGCCCTTCCCGGCTGCGCTGCGGCCTGGCGCACGCCACCGGCGCGCTGCGGAACCGACAGCGCCGCCCGGACGGCGGCGATGCGCTCGAGCGTGTCGTGCGCGCCGGCGAGGGCATTGCCGAGATCGCGACTCGACTGCGCGACGGCATCGCCCAACGATGTCGCGCGCGCTTTCATGTCCCGCACGTAGATTTGGAGCTGGGCGACGGATCCGAGCTGCGCCGGTCTGGCCACGCCCGGGACGACCGGTTGAAACGGTGTCATCGGCCCTCGCGCATCGCCGTGGGCACGAAGATGCGCCTCGGCGCGTTCCACTTCCTGCTGCACGGTCGCGAGGCGCTCAATGGCTCCGCCGAGCCGCTCGGCAGCGGGCGCCAGCTCCCGGCGTATGCGCTCGTAAGCATTGCGGAATGCGAGTTCGCGCAGGGCTTCGTAGTCCGCCGCCGACAGCGGCGCACGGGCCACCGCATCGACGGTGAACGCACGCCACTTGGCAATCGCATCGTCCAGGGGACCGCCGGCTGCAACCGGATCGACTGCCCGCGCAAACTCCCGCCAGGCGTTCTGTCCTGGCACGCTGAGGCGTTCTCGAGCGGCCTGGCCTTTCGCGACCGCATCGTCAGCCCGGCGCGCAAGCCCGTCGATCAGGCTTTGCACTTCCGCGACCAGGTCGGACGCCGTGCCGGTGTCTGCCCGAGCCTGCTGCGCAACGTCGGGCGCCGAGTCGCGGGACGTCTGCGCGGGCGCCGGCCCGGCACAGAGCAATGCGCCGAACGCGGCCAGAAACACCGGGAAGCGAATACCGCTGACTTGCATCTGGTTCTCCCCTGGACGTTTTCGAAGAATCCGGGAACAGGGCCATCTCTCGCTCTACAAAAAGAGCCCGGGATGGTTTGCCGTGATGAGAATAGACCGGTTGGCGTGGCAATGGAACTGCCGGCGGCGGACGCTTGTACCTGAAAGCCCGTTCGGTGATGGCGTCGTTATCCGGACAGCGGCAGGTAACACACCGTATTGGTCAGCAGGACCATGACGAAGACCAGGCAGGTCACCATCGGCCCGAGGTAGATCCTGCCGGTCATCCGGAAGAAGTAGCGGCTCAGGTACGGCAATACCCGACTGACTGATACGGACGAGATCTCGGCTGCCGATCGCCGTTCATATCTCGTCGAGGGTCAGAGTCGCAGCACGCCGGCGGAAATCGAGCGTCGCCGATGATACTGGCGCAACGGGGACCACGGTCGCGACGACTACCTCTTCGGAGAGCGGCGCAACCGAGAGCGTGTTGATGACATCGGCACCGTTTACGGTTGCCAGACGCCATTCGACGTCCGTGTCACTTTGTTGAAGGACAATTCTGAAATCCCGCGGCTGCGAATCGTTGTTGCGAATGCGAAGGTACTCTGCGCCGTAGACCATGACGTTCATTTCAATCGATATCTGCGACATCGTTGCATCGAATTCCCGGTATGCAACCGGCGTCGGCCAGTCGGCGCCGTGCTGGAAGTGCGCGCCATCATCGAATGTAGCGACAAACCAGCGCCATTGCATGAACTCGGCAATGGTTGTCTCGAGATCGATTCCCCGGTCGTTGAGGAGTACCGCGCGCAGTGCATCGATGTAATCCGGGCGGCCGATCGCCGGGTCGGATCGGGACATACGCCAGATACGGGCGATGAACGCGGGATCGGTCGGAAAATAGCGCTCGCTCAGGAAATGCAGGTACATCGCGGCGCCGTACATGTACCAGGTACGATAGTTATCGTCATAGAACAATGACCAGTTGGGGTGCTTCTGGAAATCTTCGAGAGTAAAGTAGTAGTCATCCTGGTCCGGGTAGACCAGCGCTTCCATGAAGGTCGCGCTCATTTCGAAGATCAGCGCGCTTTCCCACCAGTCGTCGCTTGCCTGTACCGCGTGGTTGAACTCGTGCGCCAGTGTGGTATCGAGTAACTCGTTGCCGGTCGATCCGGTCGGGTCGATCGCCATGTAGGTCGTGTAATCGTCGTATACGGTTGCGGAATTCTCCGCAATGGCATCCACGAATGCGCCATCGACACCCCTCCAGATGAAGACGTCATATCGCCCGTCGTTGCCGCATTGCCCATTGTCGTCGAGGGGCGCGGAGAATCCGAGATCGTCGACCTCTCTGGTCCAGGCCGTCTCCAGGTATTCCAGCATCTTCGCGGCCTTCTGCTCATCCGTAAGCCTCGGATAGTGAACGGTGATTGGGCGCTGCCCGGATTGCATTACCAACGGCCAGTATTGATCATCCGTGCATGCATTTGCCGAAAGCGGGATGCTGCCACAGAACTCGACGGCGGGATCACATGGCTGACCCGTGGAGGGTGCACGGGAGCCGCCGCCGCCACCTCCGCCACAAGCGGTGAAAGCCATTGCGGAGACGAACCAGATTACGCGATGTTCAAGGTGGCGGCGCATCTTTGACACCAACTGGGCATGGCTCGACAACTCGATCTGATTACCATAACCGACCGGCTGCCGATTCGCATGGTGCAGGGGGGTGCACTCCAACTCAAAGAACTGAGCATCCGGGAAAGCCAGGGTGATTCAAGCTGCCGATTGCGGCATGAATGAGAATCTGCACATCACTAAGTGGAACGCACGATGTTGGGGATCAAGAAGCAGCGACCCACCTGGCGTGCGCGCAAGATCCGCGACAAGCTGGTCAAGCGGCTCCCGATGGTGCAGACTCCGGCGGTCTGCACCATACACGCCGTGCTCGATCGCCAAGGCCTGGTCAAGCGCAAGAAGCGGCGGCGCTGCACGGCACAGGCCACGCCGCTGGCCGCGGCCCGGCAACCAAACGAGCTCTGGTGCGCCGACTACAAAAGCGAATTCATGCTTAGCCCTTTTCGTCGGCCGGTGCCCCAGCAGCGGGACGCCAACAGAAAAAGTCATATGAAAACGTTCCTTTTCGCACTGATTTCCCTGCTGCCATCCCTGGCCACAGCTCAATCCACCGAAATCATGTACCTGAGCGGCACCGACCGCGACAACACAGTCTCTTGGGAATTCAAGGTCAGCGGTGGTCGCAACAGCGACCACTGGTCGCAGATTCCCGTTCCCTCCAACTGGGAAATGCAGGGTTTCGGAAGCTATCGCTACTGGAGCGACTGGGAAGGCGAAGTTGCCCCGGACCGCGAGGGCTTCTACCGCCACAGCTTCCAGGTGCCCGAACACTGGCGCGACAAAAACGTGCGCATCGTGTTCGGCGGTGTCATGACCGATACCAGGGTGTACATCAACGGCGCCCCCGCCGGCCCCGTGCACCGGGGTGGATTCTACGAATTTTCCTACGACATCGGCGACAGGCTACTCTACGGCGAGGAAAACCTGCTGCAAGTGCAGGTCAACCGCTTCTCTGCCGACCAATCCATCAACCTCGCCGAACGGCGCGGAGATTACTGGATGTTCAGCGGCATCTACCGCCCGGTGTGGCTGGAAGCGCGGCCGGCGCAACATATCCGCCGCACGGCACTGGATGCCCGACACGACGGCACCTTCCGCGCACAACTTTATCTCGAAGGAATTGACAGCGCCGACTCGGTGCACGCAACCCTCTACACCCTGGACGGCGAACGCCAGGGAAGAACTTTCTCCACCGCCGTTTCTCCGGGGGACAGCCAAGTGGAACTGTCCACCCGCGCCCGCGGCATTCTCCCCTGGAGCAGCGAATCGCCAAACCGCTACAAAGCAGTGTTCGAACTGAAGGCGGGCCACCGCACCCTGCACCGCGTCGAAGAGACATTCGGATTCCGCAGCGTCGAAGTCCGCCCCCGGGATGGCCTCTACATCAACGGCACCAAGGTGCGCCTGAAGGGCATCAACCGCCACTCCTTCTGGCCGGATTCCGGCCGCACGACCAGCGCTGCCATCAGCCGCCTGGACGCTGAATTGATCAAAGGCATGAACATGAACGCCGTGCGCACGTCCCACTACCCGCCGGACAAACACTTCCTGGAAATCGCCGACGAACTGGGCCTGTACGTGATCGACGAACTGGCCGGCTGGCAGCAGGGTTATTCCACCGAAGCGGGTCGCCCCCTGGTGCAGGAGATGATCGAGCGCGACCGCAACCACCCGTCGATCATCCTCTGGGCCAACGGCAACGAGGGCGGCTGGAACAGTGAACTGGACGACGACTTCCACCACTGGGACCTGCAGCGCCGGCCGGTGATCCACCCCTGGGCAAACTTCGGCGGTCTGGACACCTCGCACTACGAAAGCCTCGATTGCTGCAACGGCAGCCTGTTCGGCGGGCACGATGTCTTCATGCCCACCGAATTCCTGCACGCCCTCTACGACGGCGGAGGCGCCGCCGGCCTGGACGACTGGTGGCGGCGCATGCTGCAACACCCCCTGGCCGCCGGCGGCTTTATCTGGGCCTTCGCCGATGAAGGCATAGTGCGCGACGACGACGGAGGCCGCATCGACACCGCCGGAAACTCCGCCCCCGACGGTGTCCTCGGCCCCTACCGGGAAAAGGAGGGCAGCTTTTTCGCCATCCGCGAGATCTGGTCGCCGGTGTATTTTCCGCTGGGCGAGCAGAGCATCCTGCCAGCTTCCTTCGAAGGTATCCTGACAGTGGAGAACCGCTACCACTTCACCAACCTCGGGCAACTGAGTTTCCAGTGGCAACTGCTGGACTTCCCGGGACCGGGCGCCGCGCAGGAAGGTCATGTTGTGGTCGCGGAATCCGCCGCCCGCGCCCCTGACATCGCACCGGAAAAGACTGGCCTGCTGCAGTTGCAACTGCCGCGCGACTGGCGCCAGCGGGACACACTCGCACTCACCGCAAAGGACCCGAGCGGCCGGGAGATCCATACCTGGACCTGGATGATCACCCGTCCCGCCGCCATGGCCAAGCGGCTGGTACAGACCGCCGGCGATCCGGTGTCCGCGCGAGAAACCCCCACGCATTTCTACCTGAAGAGCGGCGACCTCTCCATCGTCATCGACAAAGCCAATGGGTATCTGGCGAGTGCCGAGCGCAACGGACAAACGATCTCCCTGGCCAATGGCCCGCGGCTGGTATCCGGGAAAGGGGAACTTGCGAACATTTCACTGCGACGCGATGGAGATACGCAGGTGGTTAGCGCCGAATACCAGGGAGAGATGCGCCGCACGGAGTGGCGCCTGCACCCGGGCGGCTGGCTCCAGCTCACCTACGCCTACCAACTGCCGGGGCAGATGCAGGCGGACTACCTGGGTGTGACCTTCGACTACCCGGAAGAAAAAATTACCGGCGTGCGCTGGCTGGGCCGCGGTCCCTACCGTGTGTGGAAGAATCGACTCAAGGGCCTCACCTTCGATATCTGGCACAAAAACTACAACGACACTGCCACCGGACAGACATGGGAATATCCAGAATTCAAAGGCTACCACCGCGACCTCTACTGGGCGGTACTGGAAACCCGCGAACTACCCATCACCCTGGTGGTCACCAACGAAGACACCTTTCTGCGCCTGTACACACCCCGGGCCCCGGAAGACGCCATGCTGGCAACCGCCCGGTTCCCGGCGGGGGATATCTCCCTGCTCGAAGGCATAGCCCCCATCGGTACCAAATTTCACCCACCCTCCGCGCACGGCCCCCAGGGTACAGCCAACAAGGTGCGGCGGCTGGGGCAGTGGTATCAGGCAGAGGTATTCCTATATTTCGGCGATATCAACTGATGCCCGAGCAATCGTGAGGACAGAAAGACGGCGATGGTAAGCAGGCGATTCTTTTTGGGAACACCGCTCTGGGCCACGCTCGGTGCGGACGCCGCCGCGCAACGAAGCACGACCTGATATCTTTGATTACATCGAGAGATTCTACAATCCGAAAAGACGGCACTCAACGCTGGGTGGGTTCAGCCCGGTGGAGTACGAAAAGCGAGCTTAATTCGCTTCGGCCGGTGAACGCAGAACTTGGGGCACGTCACCTCACGGACCATGTGGTCCGTGAGGCGGCAATTGGCGCGCCCGGAGAGATTCGAACTCCCGACCACCTGGTTCGAAGCCAGGTACTCTATCCAACTGAGCTACGGGCGCAAATTGAGAGTATTTTGGCTAGCTCCGATTCTATATGAACAGGGCCAATCCAATTAGAAAATGGGGTTGGCGAATTTCGCTCAACCCCTTTGAAATATGGCGCGCCCGGAGAGATTCGAACTCCCGACCGCCTGGTTCGTAGGCGTATACGCGACGAACCATTTTCCTTTAAATCAATAAGTTAGGTGGCCCGCCCTCACCCTATTTGCCGTTGAACGCCGCCGAAAACCGCGAATTGCGGCCTCGACGCTACGTTTTCGCATTGACAACAAAGCTTGCTCATTGTACCGTCGGGTGGTACATTAACTCAGCAGGATCAGCGGAATGATCTTGGGCTTTCGAGATAACTGGTTACGCGAGTTCTTTGTCAACGACGTCCGATCGAAGAAAATCCCCGCCGATGTCGAAAGCCGCTTGTTCCGCAAGATCCAGATGATCGACGACGCAATAACCGACGCAGACTTGAGGATGCCACCGAGCAATCACTTCGAAAAGTTACGCGGCAAGCTGACGAAATTCCATTCGATCCGCGTCAGCAAGCAATGGCGGCTCGTCTTCCAATGGGATGGCAGCCGGGGCGAAGCGTCGGATCTCTATCTGGACAACCACAGCTATCGGTGAGGCAAGTTCATGTTGATGACCAAGCGTAAGCCGGCGAGCGTCGGCGAAATTCTGACCGAAGAGTTCATGGAACCCCTGGGGCTCACTCAGGGCGCCCTGGCCGAGGCAATGAGCGTGCAACGCAAGCACGTCAATGAGCTGTGTAACAACCGACGCAAAGTGACCGCTGCGACGGCCCTCATTCTTGCCCGGGTGTTCGGCAATAGTCCGGATTTCTGGCTCAATGTGCAGAAGCGCAGTGATCTGTGGGAGGCGATGCACTCACCCCGCGAACGCGAGCGAGTCAAACGCGCCCGGCCGCTGACTCCTGCCGCCTGAGGTCGTCAAGCCTGTGTCTCCAATCATAGCTCGGAAGTCTCCGCCAGACCGGGGGCACTCCAAGCGGATACTTAGCCTTGATGCTCACCGTCAAGAAATCAAAGACACCTTGGTCAGCCTCGGGACATATTGCCTAGCCTGGAAGAGCGAGGCTGGTGGAAACTACAGACCGGATCCGGAGCAATTAGAAAACGCATTGCAGGAGATCGCTGACCAATGTGGGGATCTTGTATCTGCGGAAGCAAGGATCAGGGTCCATCTACAAAATGCCGTGTGCGATGCGGTACCACGGGACGATGTAGTGTTGCCGTTATCTACAGCGCTACTCCGGGCCGGCCAATCTGACGGCGTTGGTGCAATTGTCAATTCAGCAAACGCTGTGGAGTCTTTTCTTGACATAGTTGCCGGAGAAAGGGGTGTCAACGTCGGGGGAGCAAACGGCATAAATGCCCGATTGGATCGCTTCAAGAAGTCCTCCTCGTGAATTGCCGCGAAAACTTGACGCTGTTGGCAGGTACCTTGGTCATTTACGGAATGCCGCTGACCACGGCACTGGAGACCCAGATGTAAACAACGCCAATTGGCACATAACCGACGAAACAGGAATCCAATACGTATTCGTGGCGTGCTCATTCATCACCTCTTGTTGGCGATTTCATCAACAAGTTCAGCTGCCAAATATCTAGCAATCGGATCGACTGAAATGGACATGATCAAGGCGCTTTTGTTAATGATCGCAGCCGTCATTATTGCCGGATGCGCATCCGGATCTGTATTGGTAACGGGGACTGCTCGACCCGCTATCGAGGATTTCAACTCCGTCACGATACTTACGGAAATGCCAGAAGAAGCTGAGCAGATCGCGATTGTAAAGGCATCTTCTGATTCTGGATTCACTCAGACAGAGCGGCTTGACTACGCCGTCGAAGAACTAAAGAAGCAAGCCGCCAAAGTCGGGGCCGAACGCCGTAGTTCTCGGCGAGCGCCAAACGGCGACGAGTGTCGTAGGAGTTCCGATGGCCACTGGAGGGACGATCGTCACCAGTGGGGAGGCTGAGATCGTTCGGGAATCGCGGTCTGGATTGAACAGCTCAGACCGGAATGACCCAAGAGTCCGTTGCCCCAGCTGATCTACGCGCCTCACGGACCATGAGGTCCGTGAGGCGGAGATTGAGCGAAGCCGGAGAGATTCGAACTCCCGACCGCCTGGTTCGTAGTTAGCGAAATGCGTCGTAACTAACTGTAGTCTATAGAAAACGCGAGGGCGCTCGTTGCATGATTTGCCCTACCAATCACAACAGCGCGCTACTGATTCACGCAAGAATCCCGCACACTCGGCCTGTTGGCAAGTTACTTTTTGTGAACTTTTTCGGCGAAAGCCGAAATTCGCGCTCCTCTTTGGATCCGCATTCTGCTACGCAAAGTGAAGCCCCCAAACCTACTTTCGTCTGCTCATAACTGCGAGTGTCGCCTGTACAGGGAAAATGAAAATCCGCATCAGGATCACTAGTAGCAGCGAAACAATTCGGCTATTCCGCGAGGTCGCTCAACCCGGGTGCCTGTCCTGTTCAATTCCGCCTTTTTGACAGCAGGGCTGCTATTGACGGCGTTCTCTTGTTGAACCTGCCTGGATGCTTCTATTATTGATTTTACGCCTTCCCCAAAATAAGGTGAATGGGAACATCAGAGTCAGAAAAGCCTTAGCAAATAGGTATATAGCGACGCTTGTATAAGCTCGTCGCTTTCGTTTTTTTTCAGCTCGCTTTCTCTGTACCTGAGCTACTTCATCAGCTCTTTCTTCGGCTCTAAGCTCCCTGATGGCCGTCTGACGCTCGAGATACTTACTCTCCATTGAACTCCGTGTTAGCCATAGTGCAATAGTGGCGCAGAGCATACTATTGCCCAGCAGGAATAGAATGTCATTCGTTCGACCTGGAATGCCAATTACGTTGCCATAATCGACACTATCCCAAACAAGGTGAGACGCGATTCCTGTCGCCGTACCTACGATAAACCATCGCCAAACTCGGTATTTGCGGCCGAATACCAACAGCAGTGCTGCGGGAAGAGCGCTGTGCATCACTGGGCTCCGGTGATTGCCGATACCGGCGACAAGATCCCAGTCGGGAATCCAACTGCCGAGAAGTGCGCCCAATACAACTACGAAGAAACTCAGCCAACACCCTTCGGTCGTCGCACACTTAAGAGAGAAACGACAAATACGGCTGCCACAGTTCCGTGCGTAATTCGATCTGGTGTCATGCCGATATACCGATATGGCAAAGATCAAATACGCACATTATTGGGGGTCAGCAAGCCGCTCAAGAAGCTCATGAATTCGCCGCCTAATGCCCAATGGTTCCCTTAATTTCCCACTCGCAGTTTCCTCGTCGACTATGGACGCTAAAGACTCCACTGATGCCCGAAGCGACTCACGCTCATCCCCATTAAGGTTGGGGTTGTGTTCCAGATAGCTTTGCTTCAGCTGAGTTGGGCCTTTATGCCTCCCCAATAGCCTTCTTCGCTTGAGCCACTCCGGGTTGTGAGCAACGAGTTCTCGTCGAACGTAACGGAAGTACTGCTGATCCTCATACAAACGAGTGAATTCCAGAGTTACGGGCTTCCCAACAGTAGTGCGCGTCAGTGCATCAAACGCGTGCCGGTAGAACTGGTAATCTTTTCTCCATTGATGCTGGCAAGGAGGTCATATTGCTTGAGTCCCGCAGCCTGGGCGAGAGCACCATCGATAAAGCTCGTGATATAGATGTCTTGACCGTTTGGCAGCGTATTGGCGTCGCGAACGTCGAATCGAGCCAAGACCATTCCGGCGAACAACACGCCATTTCTTACCCGGCGCGGCGCCAGCTTGCCTCTGACAGGTGTCTCCACGCCATCGCGACGGACTACGAGTCCGACGTCGTCAAGTTCACCGCGAAGGGTATTGATTAGCTCTGATTCTTTGTCAACCGGAGTATCATTGTGACCAGCTCGCAGAATTTGATCCCCCGGCTGCAGATCCAGTAACTTTGGATCCAGGTAGGACCGAGCCACGATGAGTTCATCCTTGTCTCTTAAGTCATAGAATGCTACATCCAAGCGAGGCGGCGCTGGATCGCCACCCTCCTCCAGAATTTTGAGTATTTTGCACACTTCAACGATGGGTACCGCGAAATTTGTATTTTCGGCATCGTCGTTGTTGTAGCTCGATGTTCCTATGCCTACAACCTTGCCGGTGCGCATGCTGATCAATGGCCCGCCACTATTTCCAGCATTGATTGGTGCGTCCGTTTGAAGCAAGTCATCTCCCCACTTGTCGGTGTAGCCTGAGATAACTCCCTGCGTGCCCGTGTAGTCAAAACCCCACGGGTGTCCATAGGCACCAACCGGATGACCGGTACCTGGCTTTCCGCTGCAGTCCAGCTTGGCTGTTCTCGTACCACTAAGGTCGGACTGGATAATAGCCATATCGATGTAGGGATCGACATACACTTTCGTAGCGGCTTGGTACGGGGAAGCCTTCATTGAGACCTGCACATAGGATGGAGACTCGCCAACGACGTGCCTGTTCGTAACT
>CAVZRD010000012.1:0-23407 GCA_963777675.1 uncultured Gammaproteobacteria bacterium
GCAGCCAGCGACTGCTCGATGCGGCTCCGGACGCACTCTGGATCCAGATCTTCAGCGCCGGCGCCGAGTACTGTACTCCCGTTTCCCAGGTCAGGAACGGCAAAGTCGTCCTGACGAACATGCAGAAGATGTCCTCGCCGGTGCTGGCCGAGCATGCCGTCGCCATGATGCTGAGTCTGGCGCGCGGACTCGTGACCTGGGGCAAGGAGATGCACAGCGGCCAGTGGCTCGACAGCGGTGCGGAGGCGCCGAAGCTGACCGAAATCGACGGGAAGACCGTGCTGGTCGTCGGTCTCGGCGGGATCGGTACGGAAGTCGCGCGCCGCGCGGCGGCCCTCGGCATGCGCGTCACCGCGACCCGCCGGAGCTCGCACGAAGGACCGGCGTTCGTGGATTACGTGGGTCTCCCGGACGAACTCGACAAGCTCGCTGCCGAAGCCGACTTCGTCGTCAACGCACTGCCCCTGACGCCCGAGACCGAGGGCGTTTTCGACAAGGCCTTCTTCGCAGCGGTCAAGCCGGGCGCCTATTTCATTTCCATCGGACGCGGCAAGAGCACCGTAACGAAGGACCTCATCGCGGCCCTCGACAGCGGCCGGATCGCCGGCGCCGGCCTGGACGTCACGGACCCGGAGCCGTTGCCACCGGACAATCCGCTCTGGCAATTCGACAACGTCATCATCACGCCGCACGTCGGCGGGCGCGGCGGCGGCCGGACTCGGCATCTGGTCCTGCTCGAGGAAAACATCCGCCGGTTCGTCGCCGGCGATGCGCTTTTGAACGTCGTCGATCCGCAGCGCGGCTATTGACCCGAACGGACCCGAACCGCCCGTCACGCGGCTTTGCGCCCATCGCGGGGCGGGACGCCCGCATACTGGTGCTCGGCAGCCTGCCCAGCCGTCGCTCCCTGCAGGAGGGCGAATACTACGCACATCCGCGCAACGCGTTCTGGCCCATCATCGCCGAGCTGACGGGGGTGAGCGGTGCCTATGCCGCACGCTGCGCTGCGCTGACCGGGCATCGGATCGCGCTGTGGGACGTGCTGGAGAGCTCCGAAAGACCCGGCAGCATGGACGCCGCGATCCGGCGCGACACGGCCCGTGCAAACGACTTCGAAGCCTTCTTCCGGGACCATCCGGACCTCGGACGCATCTGCTTCAATGGCCGCACGGCTGCCCGGTTGTTCAAGGAACTCGTGGAACCGTCGACCGGCACGTCCGGCGCGGAGCCGATCGTCCTGCCCTCGACGAGTCCTGCCTACGCCGCCATGCCGTTTGCCGACAAGCTCGAACGGTGGCGCGCCGCCCTCGCGTGGTCCCTGTAGGAGAGAAAAAGGTGTCAGGTTTATTTGTTGCCGATGCAACAAATAAACCTGACACCTTTTTCTCCTACAATGCGCTATCGCCCGTCTCGCCGGTGCGGATACGCCAGACCTGCGCGAGTTCCGTGACGAAGATCTTGCCGTCGCCGACCTTGCCGGTCTTGGCGCTCTCGACGATGGTTTCGACGGTGCGCTCGACGAGGTCATCGGGAACCGCCACCTCGACCTTGGCCTTGGGCAGGAAGTCGACGACGTACTCGGCGCCGCGGTAGAGTTCGGTGTGCCCGCGTTGCCGGCCGAAGCCCTTGACTTCGCTTACGGTCATCCCCTGTATGCCGACCTCGCTCAATGCGTTGCGAACGTCATCGAGGCGAAACGGCTTGATAATCGCGGTGACAAGCTTCATCCAGTCTCTCTCTGCAGGTTGCTGTGCCGGTGCGCCTATGCTAGCAATACGGACAGACCAAGTGTAGAAGGGCACGCCGGGAGCAAGTGACGGCTATGGCGATGTCAGCGAGACTCCTGAAGGAACCGGACGGCTTGCGGTACAACGCGGCCGCCGTGGTCTATGCCCTTGGCGGCTACGGGCTCGGGCTGGCGGGCATCATGTATCCTTCGTGGCCGGTCAATCTGCCGGCGACGTTGTTGCTGGCCCATTCGATGGTCATCGCTGCCTACCTCATCCACGAATGCGGCCACAATCTCGTATTCCGTCGTGCACGCCACAACGCCCGGCTGGGGCGCCTCATGAGCTGGGTGTGCGGCGCGGCCTACGGCACCTACGAGGACATGCGCTACAAGCACTTCCGGCACCACGTGGACAACGACGACGTGGTGTGGTTCCAGTACGACGCCTTCTTCGAGAAGCATCCGGCGCTCACGCGCCTCACGCGGGCGCTGGAATGGTTCTACATTCCGGCGCACGACCTGATCATGCATTGCATCATGATCTTCACGTCTTTCGTCATACCGCAACGCCGGGACCAGCGCATCCGCAACGTAACGGTCATATTGATTCGAGGCGGACTGTTCGCGGCCCTGGCACTGTGGTTTCCGCGAGCCGCAATCCTGTACGTCGTCGCCTACCTGCTGATGATGCACGTCTTGCGGTTCATGGACAGCCTGCAGCACGATTACCCTTACAGTCCGACCCTGTTCGACTACGTGCCCGCGCCGCACAGGGGCGACCGCGCGTGGGAGCAGCAACACACATTCAGCAATCCGCTGTCACTCCGGTTCGAGAAGCTGAACTGGCTGACGCTGAACTTCGGGTATCACAATGCCCACCATGCGGACATGAACGTGCCCTGGTACCGCCTGCCGGCACTGCACGCGAACCTGACCGGCAACGATCCCGATCGCGTGATCCCGTTCGGCGCCCAGCTCGCGCTGTATCATCGCAACCGTGTCGCGCGGGTCCACAACCCGCAACCCGAAGGCTATCCGCAGGGCGACGGTTATCTGCGAGTGGCGAGGACCGGCGAGGGCGAGATCGGCGGCAATGCCGCGTCGTTCCTGACCTCGTTCTAGCCGCAGACCGCCGGCGGTATCAGCCGAGATCCTGGTGGGCGTCCAGATCGTAGCCCTTGCCGTCCCTGGGCAGGGCGCTGTCTTCCTTGCGCCAGGTGAATACTCTCACCGGCGGCACGTTGCGCATCTCGTGCTCCACCGCGGGCTTGCCCATGACGGGCCGCGTATAGGCGGCGACCCGGTCCGTGAACTGATAGGCGACGAAACGGCCGCCCGGCGTGAGCGCCGCGTCGATGGCTTCGACGATGCGGGCCGCCAGTGCCTTGGGCAGCGTGGAAAACGGGATCCCCGAGACGACCGCATCCGCGGCGGGCAGGCCGCGCTGTTCGAGCTGCGCGACCAGCGTGCTCGCGCAGCCGTGTACGACGTCGAGGCGAGGATCGCCGATCCGGCCGAGGCCATCGACGAAGGCTGCCGTGCGCTCGATTGCGATCAGGCGTCCGTCCTGGCCCATGGCTTCCAGCAGGGTTCGCGTGATGCCGCCCGTGCCGGCACCGAGTTCGATGACGGCGCGGGCCGAGCCCACGTCCGCGGCCCGTACGACACGCCGTTCGAGGAACGAGGAGCTGGGGAAGACCGAGGCGATGACACGCGGTGATTTGAGGAAAGCCTGAAGAAACATCCAGTTATCGCGTGCCATCTTGAGCTGACTCCCTGGGTTCAATCGCTGACTCGCGCCGCGCAGCACGCGGCCGGGTAGGCTATTCGATATAACATAGCAGCAAGAAGGTCAAGAACGGGACTCCGGAGTGAGCACGGTTTTCGAGCTGCCGGCATGGCACGATACCGTCGCCAGGCTGGTAGACGGCGGTGACGTAGAGTCCACGTGTGATGCCCTGGTCGACGCGATCGGACTCGCCGTGAATCACGAGGGTACCTGTCTGCTCGTGTTTCACGCCGATGCCCCTCCCGAAGTGATCCACCATACGATAGAACCCGCCGCGGCGAGTCTCTATCTCGACCGTTACCTCGCGGGGCCCTACCTGCTCGATCCCCTCTACGAACTGGCGCTGCGCGTCGACAAGCCCGGCGTATGCCGGTTCCGGGAGCTGACGCCGGATCGGTTCCGCTCGAGCGAATACTACCGGCAGTACTGCGAACGAACACATCTGCTGGACGAGATGGATTTCCTGGTCGACGTCGCTGCGGGAACGACCGTCGTCCTCGTCGTCGGGCGGCGCGCGAAGATGTTCAGCCGGGCGGAACTGGAGCGGCTGCGGCTGATCGCGGCGACCGTCCGGGCCGCCATGCGCAAGATCTGGGGCCGCTGGGCCACCGAACACAGCGGCGCGAGGCGGGACGAGAGCCTGCACGAACGCCTGACGAGGTGTTTCGAAAACTTCGGCGAGACGGCGCTGACCGACCGCGAACGTGAGATCACCCAGCTGTTGCTGCGCGGCCACTCCGTCAAGTCGATCGCGCGCGAACTCAACATCGCGCCGGGCACCGTCATGGTCCACAAGCGAAACCTGTTTGCCAAGCTCGGTATCAGTTCCCAATACCAGTTGTTCTCGCGGTTCATCGAAGACCTGTCACGTCCGTAGGAGCGCGCACAAGTGGGTGACCCCGCTAATATCGCCCGCTGGGGTGGGCTCCTACAGGCATTGCGCGAAGTCCATCGCGACGCAGCGTCTACGTACCCGCCTAATGGTATTCAGGCGGGTACGTCTTCGGCCGACAATGGAAACCCCCGCTATTGGTGACTGCTCATGCTGGATTTCGACTTCGGGCTCGGCGAGGACATCGACCTGTTGCGCGACACGGTGCGCGGTTTCGCGGCCGACCGTATCGAGCCGCTCGCGCAGAGTATCGATGCGGACAACCGCTTCCCGAGAGAGCTCTGGCCCGAACTCGGCGAGCTCGGGCTGCTCGGGATCACCGTCGAGGAGGAATTCGGCGGGGCTGGCCTGGGGTACCTCGCGCACGTCGTTGCGATGGAGGAGATCAGCTGTGCCAGCGCTTCGTTGGGCTTGTCCTACGGCGCGCATTCCAATCTCTGCGTCAACCAGATCCGGCGCTGGGGAAACGACGATCAGAAATCGCGGTTCCTGCCGAAACTGGTGTCGGGCGAGCACCTCGGGGCGCTGGCGATGAGTGAAACGGGCGCCGGATCGGACGTCATGGCGATGCGCACGACGGCCGTACGGGACGGGGACCACTACGTGCTGAACGGCGCCAAGATGTGGATCACCAACGCGCCCGGCGCGGACGTGCTCATCGTCTATGCCGTCACGAACGCGCAGGCTGGCAGCCGCCGGCTGAGCGCCTTCTTGGTCGAGCGCGGCACGGCCGGGCTCTCGACGCCCGGCAAACTCGACAAGCTGGGCATGCGCGGCTCCGATACGAGCGAAGTCCTGCTCGAGGACTGCCGCGTGCCGGCGGCGAACCGGCTGGCACAAGAGGGGCAGGGCGCGGCGATCCTGATGAGCGGTCTCGATTACGAACGGCTGGTGCTCGCCGGCGGTCCGCTCGGCATCATGCGCGCCTGCCTGGACATCGTATTGCCGTACGTCCACGATCGCTCGCAGTTCGGGCAATCGATCGGCGAGTTCCAGCTCATGCAGGCGAAGCTCGCCGATATGTACACGGCGATGAACAGCAGCCGGGCCTACGTGTACGCCGTCGCGCGGGCCTGCGATCGAGGCGAGACTACCCGTTTCGACGCCGCCGGCTGTATCCTGATCGCCGCGGAGAAGGCCACCTGGATGGCCCTGCAGGCAATCCAGGCGCTGGGCGGTAACGGTTACATCAACGAATATCCGGCGGG
This sequence comes from uncultured Gammaproteobacteria bacterium, assembly GCA_963777675.1. Lineage (GTDB taxonomy): Bacteria > Pseudomonadota > Gammaproteobacteria > Steroidobacterales > Woeseiaceae > UBA1847. The sequence continues at coordinate 5,619 of CAVZRD010000012.1, forward strand.
TAGGCTCTTGCGCGATGCCAAGCTCTACGAAATCGGTGCCGGTACGAGCGAGATCCGGCGCATGCTGATCGGGCGCGAGTTATTCAATGCCAGTACTTAAGTCCAGGGTCGACACGTCTTCCGAGGAATACCAGCAGAATGCGGCCGCCAACATCGACCTCGCCACCAGGCTGCGCGAGGTCAGCGCGCATATCGCCACGGGCGGTCCGGCGCGTTCGCGCGAACGGCATCTCGTGCGCGGCAAGCTGCTGCCGCGCGATCGGGTCGACGCGCTGACCGACGATGACTCGCCGTTCCTCGAGATAGGGTTGCTTGCCGGGTACGGCGTCTATGAAGACGAGGTGCCGGCCGCCGGCCTGATCGCGGGCATCGGTCGCGTGCAGAATACCGAATGCATGATCGTCGCGAACGACGCGACCGTCAAAGGCGGCACGTACTACCCGCTGACAGTCAAGAAGCACCTGCGGGCGCAGGAGATCGCAGAGCAGAATCACCTGCCGTGCATCTACCTCGTCGATTCCGGCGGCGCCTTCCTGCCGCGCCAGGACGAAGTTTTCCCGGATCGCGACCATTTCGGGCGCATCTTCTATAACCAGGCACGCATGTCGGCCCGCGGCATCCCGCAGATCGCCGTCGTGATGGGTTCATGCACCGCGGGCGGTGCATACGTGCCGGCGATGTGCGACGAGGCGATCATCGTCCGCAACCAGGGCACGATCTTCCTCGGCGGTCCGCCGCTGGTCAAAGCCGCGACCGGAGAAGTCATCGATGCCGAATCGCTCGGCGGCGGCAGCGTGCATTCACGAATCTCCGGCGTTACGGATCATCTCGCCGACGACGACTCGCACGCGCTGACGATCGCGCGCGACATCGTGGCCAGTCTCAATCGCAGAAAGCCGGAGCGCCTGGCGATGCGCCCGCCGGCAGAACCCGTGTATCCGGCCGAGGAGATCTACGGCATCGTGTCCCGCGAGTACCGGTTCCCGTACGACGTACGCGAAGTCATCGCTCGTATCGTCGATGCCTCCGAGTTCCAGGAGTTCAAGAAGCTGTATGGCTCCACGCTGGTGTGCGGCTTCGCACACATCGACGGCTGCCCGATCGGGATCGTCGCGAACAACGGCATCCTGTTCATGGAATCGGCCCAGAAGGGCGCGCACTTCATCCAGCTCTGCAACCGGCGCCGGATTCCGCTCGTGTTCCTGCAGAACATCACGGGCTTCATGGTCGGCAAGCGCGTCGAGCATGCCGGGATCGCCAAAGACGGCGCGAAGATGGTCAACGCGGTGGCGACCGCAACGGTGCCGAAATTTACCGTCGTGATCGGCGGCTCGTTCGGCGCCGGCAACTACGCGATGTGCGGCCGCGCCTATGGACCGAACCTGCTGTGGATGTGGCCGAACGCGCGGATCTCGGTGATGGGCGGCGAGCAGGCCGCGATGGTCCTGGCCACGGTGAAGCAGGACGGTTTCGATGCGCGCGGCGAGGACTGGCCGGCCGACGAGCGTGCGGAATTCGAGGACGGGATCCGCGAGCAATACGAGACACAGGGCCATCCCTACTATGCGAGTGCCAGGCTCTGGGACGACGGCGTCATCGATCCTGTCGATACGCGAAGAAGTCTGGCGCTGGGCCTGTCGGCTGCATTGAATCGCCCGCCCGAGGCGGAGACCCCCTTCGGCATCTTCAGGATGTAGCGGCCTCGCCGGGAGACGCGTTACGGTATCATCGCCGCTTGCAGGGGAGCTCATGACGACGCTCGAGAACAAGACGCTGTTCGTGACCGGCGCAAGCCGCGGTATCGGCCTCGCGATCGCCAGGCGGGCGGCACGCGACGGCGCGAACGTCATCGTCGCGGCCAAGACCGACCGGCCGCATCCGAAATTGCCCGGCACGATTCATTCGGCAGCCGCCGAGATCGAGGAGGCTGGCGGCAGGGCGTACCCCGTGGTCTGCGATGTCCGCGACGATGCCGCGGTGCACTCCGCCATCGAGCAGGGCGCCCGCCATTTCGGCGGCATCGATATTGTCGTGAACAATGCGAGCGCGATCGCACTGCTAGATACCCGAACCATCACCATGAGCCGATTCGACCTGATGCACCAGGTCAATGCGCGCGGCACGTTCCTGGTGTCGAAGCTGTGCCTGCCGTGGCTGCTCGCGGCACACAATCCGCACATCCTGACGATCTCGCCTCCGCTCAACCTCGAAGAGAAATGGTTTGCACCGCACGTCGCCTATTCGATGGCGAAGTTCGGCATGAGTCTCGCGGTGCTGGGTATGGCCGGCGAATTCCGCGACCGCGGGATCGCCGTGAATGCGTTGTGGCCACGTACGACGATTGCGACCGCGGCCGTGGACATGCTGGGGGGCGATGAGCTGCTCCGGAAGTCACGGAAGCCGGATATCATGGCCGATGCGGCGCACGCGATACTGACGCGGCCCAGCCGCGAGTTCACGGGAAACTTCTGCGTGGACGACGAGGTACTCGAAGCAGAAGGGATCGACGATCTGCGCGGCTACGCCGTCGATCCCGCCATGGAACCCGCGCCGGACTTTTTTCTCGAACCGAAGGCGCCCTGATGCGCCCCCCGATGAGGCGTGGCTGAGCGGCCGCCGGGCGACGATATGGCACTTCGATACGACGAGCTGATGGCGGCGGCGGAAGCCGAACTCCGGCACCGGTACAGGGATTCGGAGACGATCCTGTATGCGCAGAGTATCGGTTTCGGACGGGACCCGCTCGAACCACGGGAACTGGCGTACGTGTATGAGCAGGGGCAGCCGCTGAGGACGGTGCCCACCCTGGCCACGGTGCTTGTGCCCGACATGATCCCGGCGGACCTCGGCTGGGACTACACGCAGGTCCTGCATGCGGAGCAGCGGCTACAGCTCCATCGACCCCTGCCGCCGGCCGCGGAGCTGTCGATCAACAAGCGTATCGTCGAGGTGCTCGATCGCGGCGAAGCGCGGGGCGCCGTGTTCATCGTCGAAGCGGAGGGGCGGCTCGCGAAGACCGACACGGCATTGTTCACCGTCAACAGCACCATCGTGGCCCGTGCGGACGGCGGATTCGGCGGACCCGCAGGGAGGATACCGACTCCGCACCGCGTCCCGAGACGGGATCCCGATCTCTCCTGCAGCATGCGGACGCGACCGGATCAGGCGCTGTTGTTCCGCCTGAATGGCGACCGAAATCCGCTGCATGCCGATCCGGGGACGGCGCGCCGGGCAGGTTTCCCCGCCCCCATCCTGCACGGCCTGTGCACCTACGGCATTGCCTGCCATGCCATCCTGAGGACGATCTGCGATTACGACTACACGCTGATCTCCGGGTTCGACGCGCGATTCTCTGCTCCGGTCCTGCCCGGCGATACGCTGCGGACCGACATGTGGCAGGATGGCAATATCGTATCGTTCCAGTGCACGGTACCCGAGCGCGACGTCGTCGTGCTCCGCAACGGCAAGTGCACGCTGGCAAGCTGATCCCGAGCCGCCCGAACCTGGCAGGAACTATGTTCGGGGGCGAGCAGTCGAAATGAGTGCGTTTGGTTGTTCCATTCCGGTGAGTTCATTGGCCGCAAAGCCTGTTGCCCTTCTGGTCCTTTTTCTCTCCCTGCAGCCGCTTGTCGCCGATGCACAAGTGCCCGCAGCGTTCCCGGGTGCGCCGGCCAACCTGGCCACCCTCAAGATCCAGAGCAAGGCCGAAGAAGTCTTCGAGCGCGGCAATTACCAGCGGGCTTTTTTCATTTATCGCGAGGAACTCGCTCCGATCGGGGACAAGTACTCACAGTACATGGTCGGTTACATGTATCTGACCGGCAAGGGTGTGCCGGCCGACAAGGTCCTTGCGTCGGCCTGGTATCGGCTGGCCGCGGAGCGCGATACGCCGCAGTTCGTCAAGGTGCGGGATGAACTGATGGACACCCTGACCGCGGACCAGCGAGCCTCCTCCGACCGCCAGTTCGTCGAACTCAAGAAGCAACTGGGCGACCTGAAGCTGTTGATGAATGCCATCCGTTCGGACTACGAGATCCTCAGATCGCGGACGGGTTCGTCGGTCGGATCCGAAACCGGCCCCATGACGGTGATCGATCCCAAGTGGATGGGAGCCGCGGCATCCGGAGCCGACTTCTACGGGCGGATCGAACAGCGGATGGCGGAACGGCTCGACTACATCGCCAGGCATACGAACATCAGCATCGAAGACCTGAATCCCGGCGCGCTGGATATCAGCGAGCTGCAAGCGCAGGTCGACCGGAATCTCGAATCTCCGTAGCTACTACCCGCCAGTAACGCCGTCAGGCAGCGAGCCCCCGCGACAGGATTTCGGGGAACTCGGAAGCGATCCTGGCGGCGAGCTTCGCGTCGCCGTGGAACCACTTCGGAATCCAGTTGATCGCGCCCATCACCGCATTGCCGGTCATCCGGACGTCCGGGCAGACGATGCTGCCATCCTCGATCCCGCGTTCGAGGATAGCCTCGAACTTGCGGCTGTGGACCCGGGATAATTTCAGGATCTCCTCTCGATGTGGTGGCTCGAGTGACGGGATCTCGCTCAGGATCGCGATCGGCCCGCGATCGCCGACCATGAAACCGACGTGATAGCGCAGGTAGGCGCGCAGCTGGTCCAGACCGGATCCGCCTTCGGCTATCGCCCGGTTCATGGCCTCGCTGCCGACGTCCGCGGCGCGGAGATAGCAGCGGTAGACCAGTTCCTCCTTGTTGCGGACGTAGTAGTAGAGTGCGGGATCGGTGAGCCCCAGCATGGCCGCCACGTCCTTCAACGAGGTACCGCTGTAGCCCTTCTGATTGAAGCAGTGAGCCGCGGCCCTGAGCACGCGGTCGCGTTTGATCGCGAAGCGTGTGCCGTCCGGATTTCGCGCCATGTCGGGTCCCTAGTGTCCTGTCCGATGAATTCGCATGATTCCAGAACCGATGACAATCGCCAGGACACATCCTGTCGTCGGTCGTGCACTTGAGGTTTGATCGATTTTGGATTATTTTAATCTGGATTAAAATTTTTGCAATGGCAAAAGCATTTGATTTCATTGAGGATTCCGCGAATATGGCGGAGGTCCTCTGGCGTGCCTGATCCGGAGACCGACTACCGATGGAGAGCGTGGCAAACGATCTGCCGAGCGCGCCTCGCGAGACGCGTGACGCGCCGCTGAGGATCGTGACGGCGGCGTCGCTGTTCGACGGCCACGACGCGGCCATCAACATCATGCGGCGCCTGATCCAGGCGCAGGGTGTCGAGGTGATCCACCTCGGTCACAACCGCAGCGTCGACGACATCGTGCGCGCCGCCGTACACGAAGATGCCGACGCCATCGCGGTCAGTTCTTACCAGGGCGGGCACAACGAGTTTTTCCGGTACATGGTCGACCGTCTGCGCGAACTCGGCGCGCCGCACATCAGGGTATTCGGCGGCGGCGGCGGGACCATCACGCCGGAGGAGATCCGGGAATTGACCGACTACGGCATCGAACGGATCTATCATCCCCATGACGGCATGGAAATGGGTCTCGAGGCGATGATCCGTGACCTGGTCGAGCGAACCGAGGCGGGGCGCCGGGAGCGGCCTTCCGACACGGCGTTGCGCGGCGAACGGGACACCGACATCGCGGCCATGATCTCGGCTATCGAGGAGGATGCATTCGACGAGTCCACGCTCGAGGGCCTGCGCAGGCAATGGCGTGTGAAGGCGCCACGCGCTCCGGTCGTCGGCATCACCGGCACCGGCGGCGCCGGCAAGAGCAGCGTCACGGACGAGCTGCTGAATCGCTTCCTGGGCAACTTCGCCGACTTGCGCATCGCCGTACTCGCCGTGGATCCGACGCGGCGCAGGACCGGCGGCGCACTGCTCGGCGACCGGATCCGCATGAACTCTCTGCGGTCCGAGCGCGTGTTCATGCGTTCGATTGCGACGCGCCGACAGCATCTCGCCACGAGCGAGATGCTTGGTGACCAGATCGCCTTCCTGAAATCGCTCGGCTTCGACCTCATCATCGTCGAGACTGCAGGCATCGGCCAGAGTGACAGTGAAGTCGTCGACCTCGTCGACTTCTCGGTCTACGTCATGACCAACGAGTACGGTGCGCCCAGCCAGCTCGAGAAGATCGACATGCTCGATTTCGCCGACATGATCGTTCTCAACAAGTACGACAGGCGCGGTGCCGAGGATGCCTTGCGCGATATCCGCAAGCAGTGGCGCCGGAATCACGTGGCCTTCGACGTCGCCGACGAGGACGTGCCGGTCTACCCGACGATCGCGAGTCAGTTCAACGACCCCGGACTGACCTGGATGTTCACCGAGCTGTGCCGGCGCGTGGCCGGGAAATGCGGCCTCGATGCGGCAAAGTGGAAGACGGACACGGATACCGCGGTCCACGAGCCTCGCGCGGCCACGATAATCCCGTCGGCGCGGGTCCGCTATCTGGCGGAGATCGCGGAACAGGGCCGGGGGATCAACCGGGACATCGACGCACAGGCTAGGAACGCGTCGCGAGCGCAACACCTGTACGAAGCGTTGAAGACGCTCGACGATCCGATGTTGCCGGAGCCGCTCGGCAGGTATCCGGCGGGCGCCGCGGCCGACGAGGCCGACGAGGCCGAATCCGCCATCCGAATTCTCCGCGAGCAGTACGAGACGGCACGCGCCGCACTGTCTGCCGAGTCCCGCGAATTGATTGCACAATGGCCTTCGCGCCGGGATGCGGTCCGCGCCGAGACCTACCGTTATACCGTGCGGGACCGCGAACTCAGCGGGGAGAATTATCGCGAGAGCCTGAGCCGGCAGAAGATCCCCAAGGTCGCCGCGCCGGATTTCCAGGACTGGGGCGAACTGCTGCGATTCCTGTCGAAGGAGAATCTCCCGGGTGCCTATCCCTACACGGGCGGCGTCTACCCCTATCGGCGGCTCGGCGAGGACCCGACGCGCATGTTCGCCGGCGAGGGCACGCCCGAGCGCACCAACCGCCGCTTCCATTACCTCTCGCAGGGGCAGGAAGCCGCGCGGCTGTCCACGGCGTTCGACTCCGTCACCCTGTACGGCGAGGACCCGGACGAGCGGCCGGACATCTACGGCAAAGTCGGCAATTCGGGCGTGTCGATCGCCTCGGTCGACGACATGAAGAAGTTGTACTCGGGCTTCGACCTCTGCGCGCCGACGACGTCGGTGTCGATGACGATCAACGGCCCGGCGCCGATGATCCTCGCTTTCTTCATGAACAGCGCCATCGACCAGCAGGTGGAGAAGTACCTGCGCGAGACCGGCGGCTGGGAGGCGGCGCAGAAGACCATCGATGCCTGGTTCGAAGGCCGCGAGCGGCCGCGCTACGAGGGCGAACTGCCGCCCGGTAACGACGGGCTGGGCTTGGGACTGCTCGGCATAGCGGGCGACAAGGTGGTGGACGCGGAGACTTACGAGCGTATCCGCAGCGAGACGCTCTCTACCGTGCGCGGCACCGTGCAGGCCGATATCCTCAAGGAGGATCAGGCGCAGAATACCTGCATCTTCTCGACGGAATTCGCGATGAAGATGATGGGCGACGTACAGCAGCACTTCATCGAACACAACGTCCGCAACTACTACAGCATCTCGATCAGCGGCTATCACATCGCGGAGGCCGGCGCGAATCCGATCTCGCAGCTCGCCTTCACGCTCGCAAACGGATTCACGATCGTCGAGTACTATCTCGCGCGGGGCATGTCAATCGACGACTTCGCGCCGAATCTCAGCTTCTTCTTCTCGAACGGTATGGATCCCGAGTACGCGGTGATCGGACGCGTTTCGCGCCGGATCTGGGCGCGCGCCATGCGCGAGCGATACGGCGCGCGGCCGCGTTCGCAGATGCTCAAATATCACGTGCAGACGTCCGGGCGCAGCCTGCACGCGCAGGAGATCAGCTTCAACGACATCCGCACGACACTGCAGGCGCTGTATGCTTTGTTCGACAATTGCAACAGCCTGCATACGAACGCATTCGATGAGGCCCTCACGACGCCGACCGAGCAGTCGGTGCGCCGCGCCGTGGCTATCCAGATGATCATCTCGCGCGAGCTGGGCCTGAACTTCTGCGAGAATCCCTGGCAGGGCAGCTTCATCATCAACGAGCTGACCGATCTCGTCGAAGAGGCGGTGTACAGGGAGTTCGAGCGCATCTCCGATCGCGGCGGCGTGCTCGGCGCGATGGATACGATGTACCAGCGCGGCAGGATCCAGGACGAGAGCCTCTATTACGAGAGCCGGAAACACGACGGCACGCTGCCTTTGATCGGTGTCAACACGTTCCTGCCGAAGAAGGGAGAGGAGGACGAGGTCGTCGATCTCGAGCTCATCCGTTCCTCGGACGCCGAAAAGCAGGACCAGATCCGGCACGTGAGATCATTCCAGCGGACTCACGCGGACGAGGCGCCCGCCGCGCTGGCCCGCTTGCAGCGCGTCGCACGCGAGCGCGGCAACGTGTTCGCCGAGCTCATGGAGACCGTCAAGACCGCGACGCTCGGCCAGATTTCGAGTGCCCTGTACGATGTCGGCGGCGAATACCGCCGCAACATGTAGGGCGCGAGGAGCGAGGCATGAGCGATATCGTCAGAGTCGAGGCGGACGAGGGTGTCGCGACCATCACCCTGAACCGGCCCGAGAGCATGAATGCCTTTACGACGGCATTGCGCGCCGACCTGTTCGAGGCGCTGGAACTCGGCGGCTCGGACGACAGCGTGCGTGTGATCATCCTCACCGGCGAGGGACGCTGTTTCTCGGCCGGGGCCGATCTGAAGGATCGCCCGGACCGCTCCGTCGGCGAGATCCTGCAGACGGAGTATCGGCCCGTGCTCGAGAAGATCGCCGGCCTGCCGAAACCCGTGATCGCCGCGGTTCCCGGCTCGGCCGCGGGCATCGGCCTGTCGCTCGCCCTGACCTGCGACCTGCTGATCATGGCGGACGACGCGTTCCTGTTATCGCCGTTCACGACCATCTCGCTGGTACCCGACGGCGGCCTCAGCTGGCAACTCGTCAGGCAGCTGGGCTACCGGCGGGCATTCCAGCTCAGCGTGGAATCGGAGCGGATCCCGGCAGCGCGCTGCGTCGAACTCGGCCTCGCCAATCGCGCCGTTCCGGCCGCCGAGTTGCAGGCCGCGGCGCAGGAATGGGCCCGCCGGCTGACCGGCCGCGCGCCGCTGTCCATCGCCGCGACGAAGCAAGCGATGCGCCACGCGGTGGATCGGGACTGGGCCAGCACGTACGACGTCGAAGCGGCCTTGCAGGACCGGCTGCTCGGCTGCGCCGACAACATCGAAGGGATCAAGGCGTTTTTCGAGAAGCGCAAGGCCCGATTCGAGGGCAGGTAGAGGCATGGACAGACGAATTTTCGAAGAGGAACACGAGATATTCCGCGATGCTGCGCGGAGTTTCCTGATCAACGAGATACAACCTCACGCGGATCGCTGGAACGAGCAGGAGATCGTCGATCGCGAGGCGTTCGAGAAGGCGGGTGAACAGGGCTTCCTGTGCATGTGGGCCGACGAGAAGTACGGCGGCGCCGGCGTCGAGGATTTTCGCTACGAACAGATTCTGCTCGAGGAAAACGCGCGCTATGGCGACCTCGGATTTTTCATGTTCCTGCACAGCCGGTTGGTCGGGCCCTACATCGGCGTGCTCGGGACCGAGGAGCAGAAGGCGCGCTGGCTGCCGAAGTGCGTCTCCGGTGAGAACATCCTCGCGATCGCGATGACCGAGGCCGGCGCCGGCAGCGATGTCTCCGGCATACGGTCGCGTGCCGAGGACAAGGGCGATCATTTCCTCCTCAACGGCTCCAAGACCTTCATCTCGAACGGCATCCTCGCCGATCTCGTCATCGTTGCGGCAAGGACAGACCCGGACAACCGGCACGGCCTCAGCCTGCTGGTCGTCGAGCGCGGTATGGAAGGGTTCGAGCGCGGCCGCAACCTCAAGAAGATGGGCATGCACAGCCAGGATACGGCCGAGATGTTCTTCAACAATGTCAAGGTCCCGAAAGAGAACCTGCTGGGAGAACGCGACCGCGGCTTCTATCACCTGATGCACTTCCTTGCCGAGGAACGCCTGTTGAGTGCAGTCGGCTCGCTGGCCAATGCCGAGGCCGCCTTCGCCGTGACGCTGGAATATACCGGCGAGCGCGAGGCGTTCGGCCGCAAGATCGCCGAGTTCCAGGCGAACCGGTTCAAGTTTGCGGACATGCGTACCGAGATGGACGTCGCGCAGGCGTTCATAGACGCGTGTGTCATGGAGCAAAACGCGGGCCGGCTGACGGCAGAGGATGCCGCCAAGGCCAAACTCTTCGCCACCGAACTCGAGGACCGGGTGACGGATCATTGCGTGCAGCTGCACGGCGGCAACGGCTATATGGACGAATATCCGGTCAGCCGCATGTACACGGCAGCGCGCGTGTCGCGGATCTATGCCGGCAGCTCCGAGATCATGCGCGAGATCATCGCGCGATCGATCGGACTCGATCCGCGCAAGAAGCAGAAGGGTACCCGCAAGGACGCGGCTTGATCCACCCGCCACCCGGGCGCACGATCGCGGCTGAAGCCGCTCCTACAGACACTGCCTGGCAACGATAGCATCCGTAGGAGCGGCTTCAGCCGCGAACACATTGCAGAGGAGCTAATACATGCGTTTGGCATTCGTCGGACTCGGCGTCATGGGTTATCCCATGGCGGGACACCTGCAAGAGAACGGCCACGACGTTGTCGTCTACAACCGTACGACCGCGAAAGCAGAGAGCTGGTGCGGACAATACGGCGGCACGTCGGCTCCCACGCCCGGCGCCGCTGCACGCGATGCCGACGTCGTCTTCGTCTGCGTAGGCAACGACGACGACGTGCGCGCGGTGATACTCGGAGACGACGGAGCGCTCGACGCCATGTCGCCCGGCGCGGTCCTCGTCGATCACACCACGGCGTCGGCGGCACTGGCGCGCGAGCTGCACGCGGCCGCCGCCGCCAGGTCCGTCGGCTTCCTCGATGCGCCGGTGTCCGGAGGCCAGGCCGGCGCCGAAAACGGCCAGCTGACGATCATGGTCGGCGGCGACCCCGATGTGTTCGAAAGCACCGTGCCCGTCATGGACTGTTACGCGAAGGCGATCACCCGCATCGGACCGGCCGGCAGCGGCCAGCTGGCCAAGGCCGTCAATCAGATCTGCATCGCCGGCATCGTGCAGGGCCTCGCGGAGGGACTGCATTTCGCGAAGCGGGCCGGGCTGGACCCGGCGCAGGTGATCGGATCGATCTCGAAAGGCGCCGCACAGTCCTGGCAGATGGAAAATCGCTGGGAGACGATGGTCGCGGGCAAGTTCGACTTCGGGTTCGCGGTCGACTGGATGCGCAAGGACCTGGCGATTGCCCTCGACGAGGCGACCCGTAACGGCGCCAGGCTCGACCTCACGCGCATCGTCGACGGCTACTACGCCGAAGTACAGGCCATGGGCGGCAGCCGCTGGGACACGTCCAGTTTGATCGCCCGCCTGGAACCGTAATAAGGCACACGGTCCGGCGGGAGATCGCGGCTGAAGCCGCTCCTACGGATGCCATTTATGCACCGCGGTTTGAGAAAATCCGTAGGAGCGGCTTCAGCCGCGAACCGCATGGGAGGTCGATCGCGCTGCCAGCTGCTATAATCGATTCATCACAGGGGTGGCGAAAAGCCTGAGACCCGTACCGGGAACCCTCAGAACCTGATCCGGATAATGCCGGCGTAGGAAGGAAATCGTGAAGTTTGGCGACGTTACGCGGCTCATTCTTGCAGCCGCATTCTTTTTTGCCTTACCGACGGCCGCAGTTGCGGCGGACGAGATCGAGGAGATCATCGTCACGGCCACACTGCGCGAGCAGCCGGCGCGCGAAGTCCCGGCGAGTGTCAGCCTGTTCACCTCCGGCCAGATACGCGACATGGCCGTGCAGCACTTCGAAGAGCTCGTCGACGCCGTGCCCAACCTCAACTGGTCCGGCGACGGCAACCGCGCGCGCTATTTCCAGATCCGCGGTGTCGGGGAACTCGAGCAGTACGAGGGGGCGCCGAACCCGTCGGTCGGCTTCCTCATCGACGATATCGACTTCAGCGGCATCGGCTCGATCGCGACGCTGTTCGACGTCCAGCAGATCGAAGTCCTGCGCGGACCGCAAGGCACGCGCTACGGTGCCAATGCGCTGGCGGGTCTGATCTACATGCGCAGCACGGCGCCGTCCGCCGAGACCGACGGCCGACTGGAATTGACGGCCGGCGGCGACGACGCGCAGGCGGCGGGGATCGCGTTCGGCGGCAGCCTGGACGCCGGCGACTCGCTGCTGTACCGGTTGAGCGCGCAGCGCTACCGCAGCGACGGCTTTCGCCACAACGCGTATCTGCATCGTGACGACACCAATGGCCGCGACGAGACAACGGTCCACGGGCGCCTGCGCTGGCTGCCCACCGACGCGTGGCAGGTCGATGCGGCGCTGCTGTATGCGGACGCGGACGACGGCTACGATGCATTCGCGCTGGACAACGGTTACACGACGTTGTCGGACAAGCCGGGCAGGGATGCCCAGCGCAGTGTCGGCGCGTCCGTCAAGGCCGAGTATTCCGGCTGGGACACCGCGGTGTTGACGGCGACCACGAGTGCGGCGGATTCGGATATCGATTTTGGCTTCGATGCCGACTGGGGCAACCCGGACTCCTGGGCGCCCGTGACCTACGATTACGTGTCGGCGAATCGGCGCAGCCGCTCGACGCTGAGCCAGGAAGTCCGGCTGACCTCGACGGACTGGCTGTTCGGGCTGTACGGCCTGCGGCTCGTCGACGAGCTCACGACGATCAATCAGGGCGAGTATTACGACCCCGGCTCGGGTTACGCTGACAGCCTCGACGACCGGCTCGAGAGCCGCTACGTTGCGACCAACGTCGCTGCATTCGGCCAGTACCGGTGGCAGCTCGGCGAGTCGACGCAGATTTCAGTCGGCCTGCGCGGCGAGCAGCGCAAGACGGACTATCACGACAGCTCCGGCCTGCGCGAAGCACCGTCCGAGTCCATGGCGGGCGGTGCGCTGACGCTGCGGCACGCGCATTCGCCACTTGTGTCGAGCTACCTGACCTTGTCCAGGGGGTACAAGGCCGGCGGCTTCAATCTCGGCGTCGTGCCGGAGGGCCGCCGGGAGTTCGGTGCCGAATCCTTGTGGAATCTCGAGGCGGGGGTCAAGGCGACCCTGCTGGACGGCACGCTGAGCATCGATGCAGCCGTGTTCGCGGATCGTCGCCGGGACCAGCAGGTGCGGACGTCGTTCCAGCTCGTCCCCGGGGATCCCGCATCTTTCGTCTTCTACACGGACAATGCGGCGAGCGGCCGGATGCGCGGTCTGGAGGCCTCGCTGCGCTATGCACCAGACGACGCCTGGGACTGGTATCTCAATGTCGGACTCCTGCACGCGACGTTCGAGGACTTCGTGACACCGCAGGTGGATCTGAGCGGGCGGGAGCAGGCCCACGCGCCGGGATACACGCTGGCGGCGGGCGGCCGCTACCGGAATGCCGCCGGTTTCTTCGTACGGCTGGACGCGACGGCACGGGACGCGTTCTACTTCGACGTCAGCAACGATCAGAAATCCTGGCCCTATGCGCTCGTCCACGCGCGGGTGGGTTACGAGGCGGACTCCTGGACGATCCAGCTCTGGGCACGCAATCTCGCCGACAGGCGCTACGCGGTGCGGGGCTTCTATTTCGGCAACGAGCCGCCGGATTTCCCGGACACGCTGTACGTGCGCCTGGGTGACCCGCGCCAGCTCGGCATCACTTTCGACAAGAGGTTTTGAATGGAGGTTTTATGCAAGTCGCCGTCGATATCAGCCTGTATCCGCTCGATAAGGACATCATCCCCCCGATCCTCGACGTCATCGGCCGGCTCAGGAGCTCGCCGGCCCTCGACGTCGTCACCAACCCGATGAGCACGCAGATTCGCGGCGACTACGACGACGTCATGACGATGCTCACTCGCGAGTTGAAAACGACGTTCGAGGATCTCCCCAAGGCGGTTTTCGTCATCAAGATCCTGAACAATCCGATCGCGGACTGAATGGCCGCGGTGTTCGACACGATCCTCGCGCAGCTGCGCGAGTGGACGCCACTCGAAGCGGCTGCGGTGATACTCGCAATCGGGTATCTGCTGCTGGCAATTCGCGAGAATATCTGGTGCTGGGCCTGCGCAGCGGCGAGCACCGCGGCCTATATCTACCTGTGCCTGCGCGCCAGGCTCTATATGGAAGCGATGTTGAACTTGTACTATTTCGTAATGGCCATGTACGGATGGCGGGTCTGGCTCGCCGGCCACACGAGCGAGCACGAGCTGGCCGTCGTCGCCTGGCCGGTATCGGTACACGCGGCCGCGCTCGGCGCGATCGGCGTTGCGGCAATGGCCAGCGGTTACGTGCTCGCGACCCACACGGACGCGGCATTCCCGTACCTGGATTCGTTGACGGCGCTGGCCTCGATCTGGGCGACGTTTCTCCTCGCGCGCAAGGTGCTGGAGAACTGGTGGTACTGGCTGGTGATCGACACGGTGTCGGTGTACATGTACTTCCGGAGAGGGCTGCCGCTGACCTCGCTGCTGTTCACGCTGTACCTCGTCATGATCCCGTTCGGCCTGGTCGCGTGGACGCGATCGCGGCGCGAGGCCGCCCTCGCGTGACGCTGCGCGAACCGGCGGCGGTGCTCGCGGAAATCCCGGGCTGGGAGGGTGCGTCGTATCGGGAACTCTCCGGAGGCCTCAGCAATCGCACGTTCCTCGTCGAGACCGACGGCAGAGCCGCCGTACTCAAGATTGACCCGCAACGCCGGGACGCGCCATACAACGCCCGCCCCGCCGAAGCGGCAATCCAGACCGCGGCGGCGGAACAGGGACTCGCCAACCGGGTGCTATACGTTACCGATACCGTCTACATGACCGAATATCTGGAGGGCACCGTATGGTCCAATGAAGAACTCCGGGACGACGCCAGTCTCAATGCGCTTGCCGCGGCGTTGCGCCGCCTGCACTCGCTGCCGCTGACCGGCCGCGTTTTCGATGCGGTCGGCGCCGCCCGTAACTACGCCAGGCAGACAGGAACCGCCGATCCGGATCGTGTGCGCGAGTGCTTGCAGCGGATCGAATCGATGCCGCTGCCGCACAACCTCTGCTGCTGTCACAATGATCTGGTCGCCGCGAACATCATCGCGGCGCCGGACATCCGGTTCCTGGACTGGGAGTATGCCTGTGACAACGACCCGTTCTTCGATCTCGCGACGGTCGCCGCGCACCACCGCCTGCCGCAGGACCGGGTCGATCGCCTGCTCGACGCCTATTTCGACGGCGACGGTCGCCGCTGGCGCGAGCAGCTGACACGCATGGCCGGCTTCTACGACGCCCTGCTGTGGCTGTGGCAGGCCGCCCGCTCGCCCCGATTGGAAACACGGAACGGTCGCGATCGCGGCTGAAGCCGCTCCTACGGGTACTACCGGACAACGACAGCATCCGTAGGAGCGGCTTCAGCCGCGATCGCGACCGTTCCGTGAGCCACTCACCAGGCGTTGCGGAGTTCGCGCAACTTGAGGAAGACGGTGCGCGGATCGGGATCGTCGCCAATCTCCGGGAAGCGCTCGACCAGACGTGCGATGATGGTGGGGCTGTCGAGCCGGAAGAACGTGTTCATGTCGCGCTCCTGCGCCAGCGTCGTGACGAGTGCATCGGCGGGATCCTGGTCACGGTAGTCCTCGATCATGCGCTTCGCCGTCTTGTTGTCGGGCTCGCGGTCGAGGGTGAAACCGAGATTGTTGATGAGGTAGTCGTGGCCCGGGTAGATCATCGTGTCCTCGGGCAGCTTCTCGAGCTGCTCGTGGAAGGTGACGTACAGTTCCTCCGGGTGGCCGCCATGGTGACAGTTGCCGGCCCCGGCGTTGAATAGCGTGTCGCCGCTGAACAGCGCGGGCGGGTTCGTGCGCGACAGGACGCAGACGTGGCTCATGGTGTGCCCGGGCGTGTCCAGGCATGCGAGTTCGACGCTCTTGCCGACCTTGATGACGTCGCCGGCGCCGACACCGCGATCCATGTTCGGGATTTTGCCGGCCGCATTCTCGTGCGCAATGATCTTCGCGCCGGTCGCCTCGACAATGCCCTTGTTGCCGCCGATGTGATCGCCGTGCTCGTGCGTGTTCAGGATCTGGGTGATGTGCCATTGCTGTTCGTCTGCGACCGCGAGACATTTCCTGAAGTCGAGCGGATCGACCGCCAGCGCCTCGCCGGTCTCGGGACAGACGATCAGGTAATTGAAGTTGCGGTAGGCGTTGGCGGTCCAAATCTGTTCGACGATCATCTCTGTTCTCCCGAGTTCTCACGGTAAACGCGCTTGCCGCCGACCCAGGTCTCGAGTACGCGGATGTCGTCGATCTCGCTCGCCGGGACGCTGAAATAGTCGCGGTCGACGAGGATGAAATCGGCCCATTTCCCCGGCTCGAGGCTGCCGAGGTCGTCTTCGGCGTGTGCGGCGTATGCGGCGGTCAGGGTAAACGAACGCAGCGCCTCGGCGCGAGTCATCGCCTGATCGGCATACCAGCCGCCCGGCGGCTGACCATCGCGATCCTGGCGCGTTACGGCGGCATACAGGCCGAGGAACGGGTTCGGCGACTCCACCGGGAAGTCCGAGCCGCTCGCGAGCACCGCGCCCGAGTCGAGCAGACGGCGCCAGGCGTAGGCACCGCGGATCCGCTCCGGCCCGATGCGATCTTCCGCCATGTTCATGTCGCTGGTGGCATGCGTCGGCTGCATGGAGGCGATCACGCCCAGCTCGGCGAAACGCGGGATGTCGTCGAGCGCGATCACCTGTGCGTGCTCGACGCGGTTGCGCAGCGGCGAGGGTTGGCCGTGCTGGATCGCCTCGAACGTATCGAGCACCATCCGGTTGGCGCGGTCGCCAATGGCATGCACGGCCACCTGGAAGCCGAGCCGATTGGCCTTCGCCGCCATCGCCTTGAGTTCCTCTTGCGTCCAGTAGGGTAGCCCGCGGTTCTCCGCGTCGTCCGAGTACGGCGCGAGCAAAGCGGCGCCCCGGCTGCCCAGCGCCCCGTCCGCGAACAACTTGACCGCCGCGATATCCAGGTGGTCGTTGCCGAGGCCGTGCAGCGGATGACCGATCGCGTCGACTGCCGGGCCGTTACCCAACAGCATCGCGTAGACGCGCAGGTCGAGTTCGCCATCGGCGGCCATGGACAGGTATACCTCCGCCTGTTGGAGGGTGATGCCCGCGTCGTGCACGCCGGTCAGACCGACCGAAACCAGGGTCGCGATCGCGCTTCGATAGCGGCACGGATTTCGTCTTTAGCCGGCGGGACGTACGAATCGACGAGTTCCATCGCGACGTCACGAGAACGCCGGCTGCGCGCCGTTGGAGTCCCGGACGATCTTGCCGCCCACCGGATCCGGCGTGTCGTCATCTATTCCGGCGTGCTTCAGGGCGGCGCTGTTGGCCCAGCCCGCATGGCCGTCAACACGCCGCAGCCACACGGGACGATCGCGACGACGGCGTCGATATCGGCGGCCGCGGGAATTCCCTCACCGGCCACAACACCGGTTCCAGCCGCGGCCGATGATCCATTTCGAATACGGGTGCGCCTCGGCGTAGCGTCCGAGCGCGCGCAGCGCATCGGCGAGACTCGGACGAGCCGACGAGATCGAGGTTGTCCTGCAGCTCTCCGAAGCCCATACACATGACCGTGTGCGTCGATAAGTCCCGGCAGCAGGGTG
>CAVZRD010000013.1:0-100689 GCA_963777675.1 uncultured Gammaproteobacteria bacterium
TGGAAGACGTACCCGATCGCGCGGAGGCCACGCGCGCCGAGCTCGATGCCATCGTCCCCAAGGACGCTCCCACGCCAGATGCTCGAGCGCATCGGCTCCGAGCTCGACCGCACGCTCCCCGAGGTCGAATCGCTCCTGGCGACGACCCGGAAGACGCTCGCCGCTCGGCCCGGCATCCGCATCCTGAACGAGAGCGAGGCCGCGCTGAGCGCGATGCAGGAGCGCCTGCGGCCTTGGGACGACGAGCTCGATCGCCAGCTGGCCGCGCTCCGCCCGGCGCTCGCGCGGCTCGACACGATCGCGGCGGACTGGGAGGCGACGGCCGAGGTCGCCCGGCGAGAGGACGCATCCCCGACGACGCTGAATCTCATCGCGGCCGTGCGCCATGAGATCGACCAGGCGCACGCGGCGGTTCTGGCGCGCCGCAACCAGATCCTGGCCGTGCGCGACCGGCTGGTCGATCCGAGCGCCGCGCTCGCGGCCAGCCTCGAGAGGTGCAGAGCGAAACCAAGGCGAGGCTCACGGGGATCTTCCGGGTCGATCGGCCGCCGCTGTGGAGTCCACAGGTGCGCGCTTCGCTCCGCCAGGAGTGGGAGGCGATCGGGACGGAGTCCGTTCTCGCAACGACTGCAGGAGGGCGGGCAATACGCGCGCGAGCAGGGGCGCATGCTCGGGTTCCAGCTCGCGCTCTTCGTGGTCCTCGGTCTCGGTCATGCGTGCGCTCCGCGAGCGTGCCCGAGCGCGGGCCAAGGACGAGTACGACCTGGGAGATGCCGAGAAGGTCTTCGAGCGCCCATGGGCGATGGCCCTGGTGATCGTACTCTTCCTGACCAACCCGCTTCATCCGCTGGCGCCCCGGTACGCCGGGGCTTTCGCGGCCGTGCTGCTCGAGCTGGCCGTCGTGCGGATCGGCCTGCGCTTCCTGGTTCCCGCGATGGCGCCCCTGGCCTGGGGCTTCATCGTCCTCTTCGTCGTCGATCGAAGCCGTGTGCTGCTGGACGCGACGCCGACACTCGAGCGCGTCGTATTCCTGATGGAAATGGCCGCCGTGCTCGCCTTCCTGTCCTGGCTTCTGCGCCCGCACCGGCTCGCCGACATCCCAGCGGAGCTGTTGCGGGCTCCGTTCATGCGAGTCCTCGGCGTCGCCATGCGCGTGGCGGTCGTCCTGCTGGCGCTCGCCATCGCGGCCGACCTGGCGGGGTGGGGCGATCTCTCCGGCATGCTCGGAAGAGGCGCACTGCGGAGCAGCTTCGTGGGCTTCACCGCCTTCGTGGTCTTCAAGGTGGTCGGCAGCCTGGCGGCCTTCGCGCTGCTTCTATGGCCGCTCAGGCTGCTGCGCTCGATCTCGCAGAATCGACTGCTGGTCCGTCACCGCATCGACCAGTTGCTGGGCGTGGGCGTTGCTCTTGCTGTGGGCCACGGTCGTGCTCGGGCAGCTCGACCTGCTCGGTCCCGTCATGGCGGGCGCCGGCCGGGTGCTCGGCGCCGCCGTCACCGTCGGCGCGCTCTCCGTCTCGGTGGGCGACGTGATGGCATTCGCTGTCACCGTCTGGCTCTCGTACCTGCTCGCGCATCTCGTCGACTTCGTCCTCCGGGAGGACGTGTTCACGCGCGTGCAGACCGGCCGCGGCGTGCCCTACGCCATCTCGGGCCTGGTGCGGTACACGCTGATCTTCCTCGGCTTTCTCGTCGGGCTGTCGGCGGCGGGCTTCGAGCTGTCGAAGCTCACCGTCATCCTCGGGGGTCTCGGGGTCGGCGTCGGCTTCGGTCTCCAGAACGTGGTGAGCAACTTCGTGTCGGGCTTGATCCTGCTCTTCGAGCGCCCGATCCAGGTGGGCGACGCCGTTCAGCTGCCCGACGTCTGGGGGGCCATCAAACGCATCGGGATCCGTGCCAGCGTGATCCGGACCTTCGACGGGGCCGACGTCATCGTGCCGAACGGGATGCTCATCTCCGACAAGGTCACGAACTGGACGTACGCGGACACGAGTCGTCGCATCGAGATCGACGTGGGCGTCGAGTACGGCACCCCCGCCCGGCGCGTGATCGATCTCCTCGTCGCCGTCGCCAAGGCGAATCCCAACGTCAGCTCCGATCCCGAGCCCCGCGCCTACTTCATCGACTTCGGCGATAGCTCTCTCGATTTCAAGCTCCGCGTCTGGATCGGGCACTTCAACGACGGCTATTCGACCCGGAGCGATCTCGCCGTCGCCATCCAGGAGGCGCTCGAAGAGGCGGGCATCGGCGTGCCCTTCCCGCAGCGCGATCTGCATCTGGTCAGCGTGAGCCCGGACGCGGCGGCGGACCTGGGCAGCGAAAGGTCCCCCTCGCCGCGACCCGGCACGACCTCGGGTTCGGAGGGCGAGAGCTGACCGTGCTCCTTTCGAGACGAATGGGCCAATGCGCGCTTCGCCTGTGGTGCGTCCTTGCCGTCACGCGTGGTCTTCGCGTCTCGCCGCCCCCGCCGCCGAGCGGGAGCTGCAGGAGGACCCGCCTCCGAGCTCCGTGACCGAGATCCGGACCGCGATCGAGCGGATCATCACGGAGCCGCCGAAGAAGAGGCGGGCGCTCATCCCCTGGCTCCACGAGTCGCTGCAAGAGCTGCCTCCCTTCTTCGCCGGATACCCAGCTCGAAGCCCGCTTCCGGACCTATTACCTGCGCGCGGACCGAACGACCGGCATGCTCAGCGAGGCCTGGGCCATGGGAGGGTCGATCTACTACCGCTCGGGCTGGCTCGCAGATCTGTTCCAGGCGGAGGTCGAGGGCTTCACCTCGCAGCCGATCGTCGCTCCGGAGAGCAAGGGCGGAACACAGCTGCTCGAGCCAGTACAGAATGGCTACAGCGTCCTCGGCATCGCGAACGGCAAGCTCCGCTACCAGGACATCGAGCTCACCGGAGGCCGCCTCTACCTCGACCTGCCCTTCGTGAATCAGGACGACAGTCGCATGACCCCGAATACCTTCGAGGCCATCACCCTGCAGAAGACCGGAGGAAAGCTCAAGCTTCACGACGGGCTACGCGTGGAACATCAAGGAACAGAATTCGGAAGAGTTCGTCTCGTTTACGGAAGCCGTCGGGCGTGGACCAGGACCGTGGCCTGGCTTGGGGCGGCTTGATCTGGGATCCGGACAGTGAATTTCATGGCGGGGTATACGCCGGCGCCGTTCCCGACCTTGGCGGCAGGGCCTACGGCGAGCTGGGCGTCGGGCGCGAGCTGGCGGACGGATGGCACGGGCGGATCGACGGGCAGTTCACGTACCAATTCGACGTCGGCGACGACCTCCTGGGTGACGCGGTGGAGGACACCTGGAACCTCGCCGTCCGCGCTGCGATGAGCCACGCGGGAGCCGTGTTCCGCCTCGGCATGGGCTTTGCCGGCCCGAACGCAGTCCACGAACTTCTTCGGATCGGACCCGAGCTACGTCGATCTCATGCAGCGAAACCTTCAATCGGCCCGAGGAGAAGGCGCTGCTGGCGAGCATCTCCTACGACTTCTCGGGGCTCGGCGTCGACGGCCTCTCCGCCATCGTGAACTTCGCGGCCGGCTTCGACGGCAAGGTCGATGGTGGTCGCAGCGACAGCACAGGAGGTCGACCTGACGATCGACTATCGCGTGAACGCAGGAGGGCTGGCTGAAGAGCTTCTGGCTGCGGGTTCGCGGCTCATGGCTACAACGACCAATCCGCCGACCAGGACGGCTACCCAGGTTCGGGTCATCCTGCGTTACGACTTGCCGGTGATCTGAGCCGTTGGATCCGCATCGGACCCGTTGAGGGACCGTCGACCCCTCCGACATCGAGTCCGCGAAAGCAGAGACTCCTCCCAGAAGGCGACGAAGACGCCCCAGGGAAGCCCCAGGACATACAGCGCCGCTCGCGCGACGCTGTCTCGAGCCGCTCGAGAGGGGGTCCCAGCGACATCACGCGGTCGAAGTCGTTCCGTGATAGTCTGAAACGCGTTGCGTCCCAGGGCGGAGGGGTTCTCATGAAGGTCTTCATCAGCGTCGACATGGAGGGGATCTCGGGGCTGGTCCGCTGGGCGGACGTCGTGGCCGAGGGCAGGACTACGCGCTCAATCGCGAGGATCCTGACGCGGACGCCAACGCCGCGATCGAGGGCGCCTTCGCGGGCGGCGCCGAGGAGGTCGTCGTCGAGGAGAACCACGGGGTCGAGGACCTGACGAACCTGCGCATGGACGAGATCGACCCGCGCGTGCGCGTGATCCGCGGCGCCGGACGCCCCACCGCCACCACGATGGCCGGGCTCGACGGCGAGACCGGCGTCGTGCTGCTCGTCGGTCACCATGCTCGCGCCGGGTCGTTTCCCGGCATCATGGCCCACACGATCTCGTACCGGAAGCTTCGGCGCGGTGCGTGTCGGCGGTGTCGACTGCGGCGAGTCGGAGATGTTCGCGATCCGAGCGGGCGAGCTCGGCGTGCCGGTCGGCATGGTGAGCGGCGACCAGGTCGTCTGCGAGCAGCTGCGCAAGCGGGTGCCCCAGGTCGAGGCGGTGGAGGTGAAGCGCGCGCTCTCGGTCCAGTCCGGCGACGTGATCCCGCCGCAGCGGGCGCAGGCGCTGATCCGCGCGGGCGCCGAGCGCGCCGTGCGGCGGGCTCGAGCGGGCGAGCTGTCGCCCTACGTCGAGGAGCGCGCGCCCTGGGAGATCGAGGTGGTGCTGCGCGACAGCGCCGAGTCCGGGATTGGCGAGGAATCTCGCCGCGCTGCCCGAGTTCGAGATCGACGCCGACGGGGTCACGATTCGCACCGAGGCGCCCGACATGGATCTCGGCTTCCGGCGCATCGCGTATCTGAGCTACGGCGATCGCGAAGGGCTGCTGCGCTACTGAGCCGTTCCGTCGCGCGAGGAGGGGGACAGCTTGAGCGTCGAGATCAACGGCATCGCGCATATCCAGCTGACCGTCAACGACGCTGCGCGCGGCCTGCCGTTCTGGGAGTCGCTGTGTCATTTCCTGGGGATGCAGACGCTCATCCGGAACGACGACACGGTGTACTGCATCGGTGGGCGGACGGGCATTCTGGTCCGAGGCGTGCCGGAGTCCGCCGAGCGGGGAACGACCCCGAAGCCATTCGATCAGTGGACCAGCGGACTGCACCACCTCTGCTTCCGCGCTCGCTCCCGCGAAGACGTCGATGCGATTCATCGCTTCGCCGTGGACGAGCTGAAGGCCCACGTCGTGCATCCGCCCGAAGCGGGTGAGCATTTCGCTCCGGGCTACTACTCGGTCCTGCTGGAAGATCCGGACGGCATTCGTGTCGAGTTCAATCATGTGCCCGGTCGAGGGCATTTCGGTCGCGGTGGGCGGCTGGGCGAAGGCGGTTCGGGACCCGCGAACGAGTACGGTGAAGCAGGGCTGTCCGACCGCTGAATCCGGTCCGACACGAAAATGCCCCCGCCACTTCGTCGTGACGGGGGCACATTTCTTTCCGACCCGCTTTCCCGGAAGCCGGACGCAAGGCCTTGGGCCGGGCGTGGCCACTCCCGCGGACCGGGAGCCTGGCCGAAGACGAATCAGAGCTGCCCGGGATCTACATCATTCCGCCCATGCCACCCATGTCCGGCATGCCGCCGCCACCGGCGCCCTTGGGCTCCGGCTTGCTCGGCGATCATGGCTTCCGTCGTGAGCAGCAGGCCCGAGACCGAAGCCGCGTGCTGCAGCGCCGTTCGGACGACCTTGGTCGGGTCGATGACGCCGGCCTTGATCAGGTCCTCGTAGGTCTCGGTGGCGGCGTTGAAGCCGTGCGCTCCCTTCAGGCCCTTGACCTTGTCGACCACGATCGAGCCCTCGATGCCCGCGTTCTCGGCGATGTAGCGCAGCGGGGCCTCGATGGCGCGGCGGAGGATGTTGATCCCCGCGATCTGCTCGTCGTTCTCGCCCGTGAGCTTGTCGAGAACGTGCGGCGCAGCGGAGCAGTGCCACGCCACCGCCAGGCACGATGCCCTCTTCGACCGCGGCGCGAGTCGCATGGAGCGCATCCTCGACGCGCGCCTTCTTCTCCTTCATCTCGGACTCGGTGGCCGCACCGACCTTGATCACCGCGACACCGCCGACGAGCTTCGCGAGTCGCTCCTGGAGCTTCTCGCGGTCGTAGTCGGAGGTGGTCGATTCGACCTGGTTGCGGATCTCGGCAGCATCGACCCTGGATGGCCTTCTTCGTGCCGGCACCATCGATGATCGTGGTGTTGTCCTTGTCGATGGAGACTGCGCTTGGCCTGACCGAGGTCCTTGAGCGTCACGTTCTCGAGCTTGAGGCCGAGCTCCTCGGCGATGACCTGGCCGCCCGTGAGGACCGCCATGTCCTGGAGCATCGCCTTGCGGCGATCGCCGAAGCCGGGCGCCTTCACCGCGCGCACGTTGATCGTGCCGCGGATCTTGTTCACGACGAGCGTCGCGAGGGCTTCGCCGTCGATGTCCTCGGCGACGATCAGCAGGGGCTTGCCGGCGCGAGCGACCTGCTCGAGCAGCGGAAGGAGGTCCTTCATGTTGCTGATCTTCTTCTCGTGGAGGAGGATCAGCGGCTCCTCGAGCACGACTTCCATGCTCTCGGGATCGTTGACGAAGTAGGGCGAGAGGTAGCCGCGATCGAACTGCATGCCCTCGACCACCTCGAGCTCGGTCTCGAGGCTCTTGCCCTCTTCGACCGTGATCACGCCTTCCTTGCCGACCTTGTCCATGGCCTCGGCGAGGATCTTGCCGATCGTCGCGTCCGAGTTGGCGGAGATGGTGCCGATCTGGGCGATCTCGGCCGAGTCCCGGGTGGGCTTGGCGATCTTGTGGAGCTCTTGCACGATGGCGCTGCGACGGCCTTGTCGATGCCGCGCTTGAGATCCATGGGATTCATTCCGGCGGCGACGAGCTTGCTGCCCTCACTGAAGATCGCCTGGGCGAGCACCGTGGCCGTCGTGGTTCCGTCGCCCGCGATGTCCGAGGTCTTCGAGGCGACCTCCTTCACCATCTGGGCGCCCATGTTCTCGAACTCGGTCTTCGAACTCGATCTCCTTGGCGACGGTGACGCCGTCCTTGGTGATCGTGGGCGAGCCGAAGCTCTTGTCGATGATGACGTTGCGACCCTTCGGGCCGAGCGTCACACGAACCGCGTTCGCGAGTCCGTTCACGCCGGCGAGGATCTTGGCTCGGGCGGCCTCGATCGTAGATGACTTGTTTGGCCATTTCTTGGGCTCTCCTTATTCCCAGATCGCGAGGACGTCGTCTTCGCGAATGATGATGTGTTCGTCGCCATCGACGTTCACGTCGGTGCCGGCGTACTTGCTGAACAGGATGCGGTCGCCCTTCTTCACGCCGGGCTTGGCGATGGTCGCCGCTCTCGAGGGTCTTGCCGGGTCCCACGGCCACGACCAGGCCTTCCTGCGGCTTCTCCTTGGCGGAATCGGGGATGATGATGCCCCCCGTGGTCGTCGTCCTTCCTCATCCACGCGCTTGACGAGGATGCGGTCCTGGAGCGGACGGATCTTCATGAGTTGCCTTCCTTGTGGACTCGTCCAGCGGGCGAGCGGATCGATGCTGAAAGACCCCCCCGATCCATCGAGAGAGCCGAATGCTGCGCCCGTCGAAAGGCTCCCTGGCAGCTCTTGCGAACGGTTGGATTCGTTTCAACTGGAATGAGCGGGCCGGTTTTCAGGCAGCCTATGGCTGGCGATGGCATCGCCCGCGGAAGCGTCTAGATCTAGACACGCGCCGACCCATGTCAACCAGGGCGCTGAAGATCGTCTGCTGTCGTGAGGGAATTGCGGGTCAAGGCGCTGGAAGCGCTCGGCAGCTGAGAAGCAGACCTCCTCCCCTATTCTGGCTATCAGGCTCGACCGCCGTGTCGGCCCGCATCCGCCGTCGCAGCCAGCTCACGCCGTCGTCCACGAGCGTGTACGCGACGGGCACCACGAGCAGCGTCAGCAGGGTGGAGGTCGAGAGGCCTCCGATCGAGATCAGGGCCATCGGGCTGCGCCACTCGGAGCCGTCGCCGGACCCAGCGCCACCGGGAGCATGCCGAAGATCGTCGACACCGCCGTCATCAGCACCGGACGCATTCGCAGGGGCCCCGCCTCCAGCGCGGCCTCCCGCGCGGACAGGCCGCTGGCGCGCAGGTTGATCGTGTAGTCGACCAGCAGGATGCCGTTCTTCATCACGATGCCCATCAACATGAGGAACGCGATCTGCCCGAGCACGTCGAGCGAGGATCCGCGATCACGAGGGCCAGGAAGGCGCCGATGAACGAAAGCGGCGCCGAGAGCATGATGGTGACCGGATGGATGAACGAGTCGAACTCCGCCGCCAGAATCATGTAGATGGCGACCAGCGCCAGTGCGAACGCGAAGAGCACGGAGGAGAGGGTTTCCTGCAACCGCTTCGATGGACCGACTCCCTCGAACTCGTACTCGCTGTCGATGTGCAGGTCGCGCGCGAAGCCCATGATCTCGGCGTCGGCCGTGCCCGCGGCCTTGCCCGTCAGGTTTCCGGTGACCGTCACGACCCGACTGCGGTTCTCGCGATCGATCTGCACGGGACCGCTGCCGATGCTCGGAATCACGAGATTGCGCAGCGGAACGAGGGCACCGGTCGATGCCGGCCACGACCAGTGTCTGGCGTTTGTTCGCCAGCCGCGTCTGGAGCGCGGGCGCCTCGCCGGCCGCGCGCCTGCCGAGCAGTGCCTTGAGGCGGGCACCGTTCGGGATCTTGCGCCAGAGGGCGGCGGGAACCCGTTC
The DNA here is from genome assembly GCA_963777675.1 of uncultured Gammaproteobacteria bacterium. Classification (GTDB taxonomy): domain Bacteria; phylum Pseudomonadota; class Gammaproteobacteria; order Steroidobacterales; family Woeseiaceae; genus UBA1847. The sequence continues at coordinate 8,739 of CAVZRD010000013.1, forward strand.
CGGTAGTATCAGCAGCAACTGATCGATCGCCTCGATCGACCGCGAGCTGACCGGCCCGTTCTGCTGCGTGCAGCGAATTCCGGCCAATCCCGGTATGGTGTGGCGCATACGTTACAATCCCCTGCAGGCTGCTTGACCGGCACGGCCCAAACGTCGAATATGTCGCCCCCGAAGGCCGCCGCGCACGGCCTGGTGCGATGTCCAAATCCTATTGTGAATGATTTATGAGCCGATTCAATCCGTTTGACGACATCGATCCTATCGAAACGGCGGAATGGCTCGAATCGATCGACTCCGTGCTGACGCAGCACGGTCCCGAGCGCGCGCACTTCCTGCTGAACAAGGTCATCGATTTTGCCCGGCGTTCCGGCGCCTACCTGCCGTACAGCCCCAATACGGCCTACCTGAACACCATCGCGCCGGGACATCAGCCGGAATATCCCGGCGACCGCTCGCTGGAGCGGCGCATCGAGGCTTACATCCGCTGGAATGCGATGGCCATGGTGGTCCGGGCGAACCGCAAGAGCACGGAGTACGGGGGCCACATCTCGAGCTACGCATCGTCGGCGACGATGTACGAGGTCGGATTCAACCACTTCTGGCGTGCGCCGACGAAAGAACAGGGTGGCGACATCGTGTTCATGCAGGGTCATTCATCGCCCGGTATCTACGCGCGCGCGTTTCTCGAGGGTCGCCTCGATGAACGCCAGTTGAACCGGTTCCGGCGCGAGGTGGGCGGCGGCGGCCTGTCGTCCTACCCGCATCCGTGGCTGATGCCGGACTTCTGGCAGTTCCCGACGGTCTCGATGGGGCTCGGCCCGATGATGGCCATCTACCAGGCACGCTTCATGCGCTACATGGAGCACCGCGAAATGATTCCGGCATCCGACCGCAAGGTCTGGGCTTTCCTCGGCGACGGCGAGATGGACGAGCCGGAGTCGATGGGCGCGATCACGATGCCTGTGCGCGAGGGCCTCGACAACCTGATCTTCGTCGTCAACTGCAACCTGCAGCGCCTGGACGGGCCGGTGCGCGGCAACGGCAAGATCATCCAGGAACTCGAGGCCGCGTTCGGCGGCGCGGGCTGGAACGTGATCAAGGTCGTCTGGGGCAGCCGCTGGGACCCGTTGCTCGCGAAGGACAACGGCGGGCACTTGCGCCGTATCATGGAAGAGACGGTCGACGGCGAATACCAGACCTACAAGTCGAAGGACGGCGCCTACGTGCGCAAGGAGTTCTTTGGCAAACATCCGGAGACCGAAGCGATGGTCGCCGACATGTCGGACGACGACGTGTGGCGCCTGAATCGCGGCGGCCACGATCCGATCAAGATGTACGCCGCCTATGACGCCGCCGTCCGGCACCAGGGTCAACCGACCGTTATCCTCGCCAAGACCGTCAAGGGTTTCGGCATGGGCGGCGCCGGCGAGGGTCAGATGACGGCGCACCAGCAGAAGAAGATGGATCTCGATGCGATCCGCGAGATGCGCGACCGATTCAATATCCCCGTCGCGGACGAGGATCTCGAAAACGTCCCGTATTGCGTTCCCGACAAGGACAGCGCCGAGATCGAATACCTGCACGAGCGGCGCAAGGCCCTCGGCGGTTACCTGCCGAAACGACGCCGGAAGGCGCCGCCGCTCCCGGTACCGGGCCTCGAGGTGTTCCAGACGCAGCTCGACGGCACCGGCGACCGCGAGATCTCGACGACCATGGCGTTCGTGCGCATGCTGACCGCGCTCGCGCGTGACAAGCAAATCGGCAAGCACATCGTACCGATCGTCCCCGACGAGGCGCGTACTTTCGGCATGGAAGGCATGTTCCGGCAATTCGGTATCTATGCGTCGCAGGGCCAGCTGTATACGCCCGAAGACGCCGGCGAGTTGATGTACTACCGCGAGGACAAGAAGGGTCAGATCCTCGAAGAAGGCATCAACGAGGCCGGCTCCTTCTGTTCCTGGCTCGCGGCCGGCACGTCGTATTCGAACCACGACACCCAGATGGTGCCGTTCTACATCTACTATTCGATGTTCGGCTTCCAGCGTATCGGCGATTTCATCTGGGCCGGCGGCGACCAGCAGTCGCGCGGCTTCCTCATCGGCGGCACGGCGGGACGTACGACCCTGGCCGGCGAAGGCCTGCAACACCAGGACGGGCACAGCCACGTCGCCGCATCGACGGTCCCGAATTGCGTCGCCTACGACCCGACTTACGCGTACGAACTGGCCGTCATCGTCCAGGACGGGCTGCGGCGCATGATCGGCGAGCAGGAGAATATCTTCTATTACATCACCTGCATGAACGAGAACTACCCGCATCCGGCGATGCCGGCCGGCGTGGAGGACGGCATCCTGAAGGGGATGTATCTGCTGCAGGTGGGCAGCCAGGGCAAGATTCGTGCACAACTGATGGGCTCGGGCACGATCCTGCGCGAGGTGATCGGCGCAGCGCAGCTGCTGTACAAGGACTTCGGGATCCCCGCGGACGTCTGGTCGGTGACGAGTTTCAATCAGCTGCGCCGTGACGCGCTCGAGGCGGAGCGTTGGAATCAACTTCACCCTGCGGAGAAACCCCGCAAGTGCTACGTCGAGAGCTGTCTCGCCGGGCGGCCGGGGCCGTACGTCGCGGCAACCGATTACATGAAGATCATCCCCGATCAGATCCGGCGCTGGGTGCCCGGCCGGTTCGTCTCGCTCGGCACCGACGGTTATGGCCGCTCCGACGGCCGCGCCGCGCTCCGCAAGCACTTCGAGGTCGATGCCCGCTACATCGCGGTCACGGCGCTCAAGACATTGGCAGACGACGGGGCGCTCGATCAGATGACGGTGGCCGAGGCGATAAAGGCCTACGGAATCGATCCGGACCGCCCCGATCCGGTGAAATTGTAGGCGCTGCGGTCCGTGGCTGCCGTCATCGACATCAAGGTACCGGATCTCGGCGACTTCCAGGACGTCGAGGTCATCGAAGTGCTCGTCGCGGCCGGCGACAGCGTCGAGCGGGAAACCGGCCTCGTCACGCTCGAGACGGACAAGGCCGCGATGGACGTGCCGTCGCCCGAGAACGGCGTCGTCGAATCGCTGGACGTCAAGGTGGGCGACAAGCTGAATTCCGGCGACGTGATCGGCAAGCTGCGCGTCGAGGTGAGCGATACGGTCGTCATCGCGCCGGCCATCCGGCACGCGCCGAGCGGAGAGACGACGATGTTGGCGTCGCCGGCGAAGAAAGGCGGCGAAGAGTCCCGCTCCGGCGGCGTGCAGACGCTCGTCGTTCCCGACCTCGGCGATTTCTCGGACGTCGAGATCATCGAGGTGCACATCGCGAACGGTGACGAAGTCGAGGTCGACGACCCTCTGGTCACGCTCGAGACCGACAAGGCGGCGATGGACGTGCCGGCCGTCGTCGGCGGACGCATCGAATCCGTGCTCGTGCGCGTCGGCGACAAGGTATCGGCGGGCGACTCGCTGGCCATTATCCAGGCCCGCACCTCGCGCGCCGATGACTCGGCCGAAGCCGCAACCGACGCCGCGCCGAAAGAGGAGCCGAAGGGGCAGCCGGCCGAGCGGGATGCGCCGTCTCCGGCGCCCGCCCGGCAGCCGAAACAGCAAGCCCCCGCAGCCGCCCCGTCGGCGCCGAGAGAGTTGCCGCCGGTCAACGAGGCGGGTTTCGCGCGCGCACACGCGAGCCCGTCGGTAAGAAAACTCGCTCGCGAGCTCGGCGTCGATCTCGCGCAGGTCAAGGGCACCGGCCCGAAGAATCGCGTGCTGCACGACGATGTCAAGGCCTTCGTCAAGGCCGTCCTGACGGGAGCCGCGGCGCCGGCGGCCGGCAGTGCATTGCCGAAGACGCCGAGCGTCGACTTCGCGAAGTTCGGCGAGATCGAGACACAGCCGCTGACGCGCATCCAGAAGATCGCCGGGCCGCGGCTGCAGGCGAGCTGGATCAACCTGCCGCACGTCACGCAGCACGACCTCGCGGACATCACGGACCTCGAGGCGAAGCGCCAGGAACTCAAAGGCCCGGCCAAAGAACGCGGTATCTCGCTGACGCCGCTCGCGTTCATCATGAAGGCAGTCGTGGCGGCATTGCGGGAGTTTCCGAAGGTCAATTCGTCGCTGTCGGATGACGGCGAGAGCCTCGTGCTCAAGAAATACATTCACATGGGTTTCGCCGCCGACACCGAGCAGGGCCTGATGGTGCCCGTGATCCGCAATGCGGACACGAAGGACGTCTACGAACTCGCCACCGAGCTTGCAGAACTGTCGGCGGCCGCCCGCGACGGCAAGCTCAAGGCCGATCAACTGCAGGGTGCGTCGTTCACGATCTCGAGCCTCGGCGGCATCGGCGGCACGGCGTTTACGCCGATCGTCAACGCGCCGGAAGTCGCCATACTCGGCGTGTCGCGCTCGTCGATGCAGCCGGTGTGGAACGGCTCCGGGTTCGAGCCCCGCCTGATGCTGCCGTTGTCGCTGTCGTACGACCACCGGGTCATTGACGGTGCGGCCGCCGTGCGGTTCACGACCTATCTTTCAGAGGTGCTCGGCGACGTCGACGGTCTGCTCGAAGGCGCATCAAAATGAGCTCGAAGGTCGAGCTCAAGGTCCCCGACCTGGGCGATTTCTCCGACGTAGAGGTGATCGAGGTCCTCGTCGCGCCCGGTGATAGCGTCGCCGTCGAAGACGGCCTCGTCACGCTCGAGACGGACAAGGCGGCGATGGACGTGCCGGCGTCGCACGCGGGCACCATCGTCGAGGTCCGCGTCAAGGCGGGTGACCGCGTGTCGACGGGCGACGTCGTGGCGACGGTCGAAGCGGAGGACTCCGCGGACCAGCCCGCGCAAGCGCCGGCCGGGCCGCCGGACACGAAGGCCGTCGAAAAGGAACCGGAGCCGGAGCGGGCTGCGCCGTATGACGGCTCGGAGACCCGGACAATGTCGGCCGACGAGATCCAGGCCGCGACGAGGGCCGTGCCGGGGGATACGACCCAATCGGCGCAACTCGTGGTGATCGGCGCCGGGCCGGGCGGCTACACCGCGGCGTTCCGGGCGGCCGATCTCGGTCTCGACGTGATACTGATCGATCGCCGGGAAACGCTCGGCGGCGTGTGCCTGAACATCGGCTGTATCCCGTCGAAGGCCCTGCTGCACGCGGCCAAGGTCGTCGACGACGCCGCCGCGATGGCGGCGCACGGCATCAAGTTCGGCCAGCCGAGGATCGACGCGATGGCGCTGCGCGGCTGGAAGAACGAGGTGGTCGGCAAGCTGACGGGCGGACTCTCCCAGCTCGCGAAACAGCGCAAGGTCCGCGTCGTCCGCGGCACGGCGAAATTCGAATCGGCCAACACCCTGCGGCTGGACAACGACGAGACGGTCGGATTCGCGAAATGCATCATCGCCGCGGGTTCGGAGCCCGCGATGCTGCCGGATCTGCCCGACGACGTGCGCATCATCGATTCGACCGGTGCGCTCGAGCTCGCTCCGCTGCCGAAACGCATGCTGGTCGTCGGCGGCGGCATCATCGGCCTCGAGATGGCCTGCGTTTACCGCGCGCTCGGCACCGACGTCAGCGTCGTCGAGCTGACCGACTCGCTGATGCCGGGCACGGACAAGGATCTGCTCAGGCCCTTTCTCAAGTTCATCCAGCCGCGTTACGAGGCCATCATGACTTCGACGCGCGTGACCGGAATGCGTGCGACGATCCCCGGTATCGAGGTGCGCTTCGAGGGTAAGGACGCGCCGCAGCTCGGCGTGTACGACCGGGTGCTCGTCGCGGTGGGCCGCCGGGCCAACGGCGACAAGCTCGACGCGGACAAGGCCGGCGTCGAGGTCGGGGAGCGCGGTGTCATCGCCGTCGACGGGCAGATGCGCACCAACGTGCCGCACATCTTCGCGATCGGCGACCTGGTGCCCGGACCGATGCTGGCGCACAAGGCGTCGCACGAAGGCCGGGTCGCGGCGGAGGTCGCAGCCGGACAGAAGAGCCACTTCGACGCGCGCGCAATTCCTTCCGTCGCCTACACGGACCCGGAGATCGCCTGGGTCGGGCTGACGGAGACGCAAGCCAGGGCCGACGGCGTCGACTTCGAGAAGACGCAGATCCCGTGGGCGGCGAGCGGCAGGGCGCTGTCGCTGGGTCGCCCCGAAGGCTTCACGAAACTGCTTTGGGACCGCGGTTCCGGCCGCGTCCTCGGCGGCGCCATCGTCGGCCCGAATGCGGGCGACCTGATCTCCGAGATCACCCTGGCCATCGAGATGGGCGCCGACGCGGCGGACATCGGCCTGACGATCCATCCGCACCCGACGCTCTCCGAGACCGTGGCATTCGCCGCCGAGGCGTTCGAGGGCACGCTCACCGACCTTTACATGCCGCGCAAGCGCTGAGGCATTGCCATGCCGCTGTGCCATCTACCTATTGCGGCCGGTCGCGGTGCGTTGGAACCTTGGCCCGACAGCGAGGAGCCTCGACTATGCAGGAGTATCCCCACCACTACGTCGCGAGTGCGGCAGCCGGTTCCGCGGGCAACGTGCGCGTAGCAAGCCCCGGCCTCGAGGTCATCGAGTCCGCCGCGCCCGCGGAGTTCGGCGGACCGGGCGATCTGTGGTCGCCGGAGACGCTGCTCGTCGCTTCGGTCGCCGACTGCTTCATCCTCTCGTTCCGTGCCGTGGCACGGGCGGCAAAGCTCGACTGGGATGATCTGGAATGCCGCGTCGTCGGCGACCTGGATCGTGTCGACAGGACGACGCGCTTCACGCACTTCGATATCCGCGTGACGCTGGACGTGCCGGAGGGCACCGACGAGGAGCGCGCCCGGAAGATGCTGCAGAAGGCGGAGGATACGTGCCTGGTCACGAACTCGATGACTGCCGAATGCTCGTTCACGGCCGAGGTTCGAGTCGCGGAGATGGATCGCGGCTGAAGCCGCTCCTACGGACTCCAATCCAGCCACGGCGGCTGGAGAGCATCCGTAGGAGCGGCTTCAGCCGCGATTGTACAGTCGACTCAGGTAGTGATCGACGCTGAGTTTGCCGGCGCCCTTCAGCGCCAGCGGTACCAGCATCGCGATAAACAGCAAGGGGATGCGGAAGTTGCCGAAACCCATGTCACGGACGGCGTAACCCATCCACAGCTCCTTCAGACTGGACCAGTGCATGGGCCAGTGCACGCCGGCGATCGCGACGATCGTGACGACGATCAGGCTGAACGCCCAGAACCGGGTGGCCAGGCCGATCGCGAGTCCGATCGCGCCAATGATCTCGGTCCACGTCGCCAGGTGCCAGCTGACGTCCACCGGGATCACGTTGAACGGGAACGGAAAGTTGTCCTGAATGCTGGCGAACCAATTCTCGCCGCGGAGCTTCATCGTGCCTGCGGAACAGAATTCCCAGGCCATGAGCAGCCGGATCGGCAGGAGTCCGACCCAATCGCCGACAGGGTCGAGTATGCCGGCGATGTAGTGTTGCCAGAATCGATGCAGTGCCTGCATGAGCTTACTCCGTGGCAGCCGGCCGGGTGCCGGTCACGATTCCGAGCCGCCGCATCTCTGCGAGTGCGTGAGCGCCGTGCCGCATCAGCGCATCGACGTCGTCATAGCCGATCTCCTCAGCGAGCGATCGCAACAGACCGGCACCGGATTGGCGAGCGGTGTTGTCTTCGATCAGCTCCAGCAGTCGCGCCGTGACGGGATTGAGTTCGAAGAAGCGAACCTCGTCGTCGGCGTCGCGATAGATGGCGAGGCATACGGGTTGCGGCGCCGGTTCTGCCGGCCGGAACTCGGGCGTGATGCGGTGTACCGGGTAGCGGTAGGTGAAGGTCCAGGCCAGTGCGCTCCTGACCGGTGTGCCGGCGAGCAGGTCGCCGTCCGGATCGACGCCGGAGAGGTCGTCCTGCGCCTCGGAGATCGCCAGTTCGAGTTCGACGTACTCGTAGTGCGCGAGTTCGACGAGGAATGGCGGGCCGCCTTCCGCGGCTGCACGCTCTCCGGAAAGGAATGCGAGGAATTCGCGCGGCAGCTGCAGGAAATAGGGCGTCTGCGCCCGGTGTTCGCGCAGAAAATCGCGGATCAGCCCGTTCCATCGCTCGCCGCCGAGCAGCTTGCGGGTGACGGGAAACATGCCGCCGAGCAGTTTGCGCAGGTTGTTGAAGAACAGCTCCCGGTAGATCGCCATCCGGCGATCCTCGATGCCCGCAGGTGCCGGCGCCCGTTCGGGATCGCGGATGTGCGCCGCGAACTCGAATTGTTTGCGCTGAAACTCGGGAAGCTCAGCCATTGGCCGCCGCCTTGCCGTCGGCCTCGGCCTGCAATGCGCGGATACGGCGCAGTTCGCCGAGCAGCTCCTCGATCGGCGGGAAGTTGAAGTCCCGTTCCAGCAGCGTCGGCACGACGCCGAAATGCGCGTAGGCGTCGGCGAGCAGGGCCCAGGCCGGGTCGCCGACCGCGGCGCCGTGCGTGTCGATGCGCAGGTCCTCGGCCTCGACGTAATGGCCGGCGAGGTGGAAGTAACGGATCCGCTCCGCCGGCATCCGCAACATGAACTCGCGGGCGTCGTAGCGGTGATTAATGCTGTTCACGACGATGTTGTTGATGTCGAGCATCAGGTCGCAGTCCGCCTCGTCGAGCACGGCGATTATGAAATCCGCCTCGTCCATCGCCGTGTCCGCGGGCGCGTAGTAGGAGACGTTCTCGAGCGCAATGCGGCGCCCGAGCAGGTCCTGTACGCGCCGCACACGACCGGCGACGTAACGGACGGCTTCCTCCGTGAACGGTATCGGCATCAGGTCATAGAGATGCCCGTCGTCGCCGCAGTAACTGAGATGCTCCGAGTACATCTCGATGCCGTGTTGCCTCATGAACTCGCCGATGTCGCGGACCAGCCGTTCGTCGAGTGGCGCCGGGGAGCCGATCGACAGCGACAGTCCGTGCAGCACGAACGGGTACCGTTCGGTGAACCAGCGCAGCTTCCTGCCCAGCGCGCCGCCGACGTGGATCCAGTTCTCCGGCGCGATCTCCATGAAGTCGATCTCGCCGGCCGGCACGGCTTTGAGCTTGTCGGCGAGCGGCCGGCGCAGGCCGAGCCCCGCGCCCGCGACCGGGTATTGTGGATTTGTCGTCATGCGCTAAAAGACCCTGACACGCCTGCGATTATTACATCAGAGCCGACGCAGGCGATCGAGAAAGGCTGCGTCCTGTGGCGCCTCGCCGCGGCTCTGGGCCTCCCACAGTGTCTCCGCCAGGCAGTCGATCAGGCGATGTTCCGCCTCGTGACTGCTGCCCGCGTCCGCCGCGACCCGTTCGAACACCGCCCGGACGCCGGCAGGCCGATCGAGCGCCACCTGTTCGCGGATCCCGAGGTGCAGGGACATGTGCAGGAACGGGTTGCTGCGGCCTTCCTCGACGGGGAAGTCCCGGCCGAGGTCGCCGGTCACGTCCTCGTGATACTCGGGATGATCCGCGATCACGTTCGCAATCTGTGCTTCCAGTGACGACATCAGCTCGCCGCCGCGATGTTTGCGCCAGGCCTCGGCAAACATCCCGCGCAATTCGTCGCGGTCCTGCCCGAAGATCATGCCGCCACCTTGTGCCGGTACTCGCACCATTTCGCGATGGCGCATTCGGCGCATAAAGGATTGCGGGCCTTGCAGACGTAGCGGCCGTGCAGGATGAGCCAGTGATGCGCATCCTTGCGGAATTCTTCCGGGACGAGCCGTAGCAGCCGCTTCTCGACCTCGAGCGGGGTCTTGCCGGGCGCGATGCCGGTGCGGTTGGCGACCCGGAAGATGTGCGTGTCGACCGCGATCGTCGGTTCCCCGAAAGCGGTATTCAGGATGACGTTGGCGGTCTTGCGGCCGACCCCCGGCAGGCGCTCCAGCTCCTCGCGCGTGCGCGGGACCTCGCCCCCGTATTCGTCGACAAGGATCCGCGAGGTCTCGATGATGTTCGCTGCCTTGTTGTTGTAGAGTCCGATCGTTCGGATGTGGCGCTTCAGGCCGGCGAGTCCGAGCGCGAGCATCGCTCGCGGCGTGTTGGCGACCTTATACAGTGCCTCGGTCGCCTTGTTCACGCTGACGTCGGTGGCCTGCGCCGACAGGATCACCGCGACCAGCAGCTCGTATGGCGAGCGGTAGCGGAGTTCCGTCGCCGGTTCCGGATCGAGCGCGCGCAGCGTCTCGAAGATCGCGGTACGTTTCTCCCTGTTCACGCGTGCACTCAGGCGGCGCGGCGAAAACCGGGCCGCATCGTCTCGCTGCGCGACGTCCGGCGCCGGCGGTCGATCGCGTTCTTCGCGGCCACCGCCAGGCCCAGGCTGAAGAAAGCCCCGGGCGGCAGGATCGCGAGCAGCAGGCCGCCGTGACCCAGCCCGAATCCGGCGAAGCGTTCCCCGCCGGTGAGCATGTCCAGTCCGGACAGGATCGAGGCCTGGCCGACGAGTTCCCGGAACGCGCCGAGCGCCATCAGCGTCACCGCGAAGCCGGCGCCCATGCCGATGCCGTCGGCGAGACTGGGCAGGACCGGATTGCGCGACGCGAAGACTTCCGCACGTGCGACGATCGCGCAGTTCGTCACGATGAGCGGGATGAAGATACCGAGCGAGCGATCCAGCGTCGGGAACCAGGCCTGAAAGACGAGTTCGACGCAGGTGACGAGACTGGCGATGATCAGTACGTAGATCGGGATACGGATCTCGTGCCGTATCCAGCGCCGCGTCGCCGACACCAGGCCGTTCGAGACGGTCAGCACGAGGAGCGTGGCGATGCCGAGACCGAATCCGTTGACGAGGCTGGTGGTGACGGCGAGCAACGGACACAGGCCGAGCAGCTGCACGAGGCCCGGGTTGTCCTTCCAGAGCCCCGCCTTCAGGCGTTCGGGGAAACCGCCGCGCGTCATCGTCCGTCCTCGTCCTCGTCCACGGTCGCAGGGAGCGTGAAGATCTCTTCACGGTGGGCCTCGTAGTATAACAAGGTGTCGCGCACGGCCTTGATCACCGCGCGCGGCGTGATCGATGCGCCGGTGAGCTGATCAAAGTCGCCGCCGTCTTCGTGTATGGACCAGTGGTCGGCCGGCGGATCGCCGATGGAGCGGCCGTCGAACTGGTACACCCAGTCCGATTTCGACTGGTCGATCCTGTCGCCAAGGCCCGGCGTCTCATGGTGCTCGAGGATACGCACGCCGGTCACCGAACCGTCGTAGTCCGCGCCGACGAGTATCCGGATCGGTCCGGAGAAACCGTCGCGGGCGGTGACGATGAACAATGCGGCAACCGGTTTGTCTGCGGAGAAGACGCGATAGACGAGTACCGGCCCCGTCCCGGGGAGTTCGTCCGTCGGCGGTATGAGCAGCCGGGATTCGGTGACGCCGCTGTCATACACGAGATCCGCCAGGGCAGGAGCGAGGCTTTGCTCGAGCTGGGCCTTGCGGTTCGCCGCGATGCGATCGCGCGTGATGCGCCAGGTACCGGCGACCAGCGCCGTGCAGATCGCAGCGATCAATGCCAGCGTCGCGCCGGTCTTCACGATGCCCCGGGTCTTCATGGCGGCGCGCTGTCGCAGCCGTGGCCGACGATCCTCGGTCGGGTGACGTAGTCGATGGCCGGCGTCGCCATGTTCATCAGCAGCACGGCGAATGCCACGCCGTCCGCATACGAGCCCCACTTGCGGATGCAGTAGACGAGGAACCCGATGCCGATGCCGTAGATCAGCCGGCCCTTCGGGCTCGTCGCCGCCGATACCGGGTCGGTCGCGATGAAGAACGCGCACAGGATCGTCGCGCCCGAGAACAGGTGGAATCCCGGGCTGGCGTTCGAGCCCGGCGAGACGATGTACATGAGCCCGGCCGGGATCAGCAGGCCGGCGAACACGCCGGTCGGGATCTGCCAGCGGATGATCTTCTTCACGAGCAGCCAGAAGCCGCCGATCGCGACGAAATTACCGATCCACTCCCAGCCGCGGCCGCCGAAATCGCCCATCAGCGGGTTCGTGCGCACCTCGGCGAAGGTGTGCATTGTCCTGAGGCCCGACTGCATGGCATCGAGCGGTGTGGCACGGCTGATCGCGTCGAAGGTGAGCGCATCCGGCAGGGAGCCGGTCAACGTGTACGTGACGGTCTGCAGCATCGTCAGATGGACGTAGTCGATGTCGCCCATGCGCGGCGCGACCCACAAATTGACCTCCATCGGGAAGGCCACGAGGATGACGACGTAGCCGGCCATCGCCGGATTGAAGATGTTGAATCCGATGCCCCCATACAGGTGCTTCGCGACGACGATGGCGAACAGGGATCCGGTCGCCGTGACCCACCAGGGTGTCAGCGACGGCAGGCAGAAGGCCAGCAGGGTCGCCGTGACGAGGGCGCTGTAGTCCGCCAGGGCCGTCTCGGGCGCGCGGCCGCGCAGGTGCATCATCATGGCCTCGCCGCCGATGCAGAACAGCGACGCGATGATCAGGTTGAAGAGGAAACCCGGGCCGAAATACCAGACGTGGGCCAGCGCTGCGGGCACCAGGGCGGCGAGCACCTGCAGCATCGTGGCGGCGACGTCCGCGCGCGGTGCGAGGTAAGGCGCTTCGCTGCGGGTGAATTCCACGCTCAGTCCTCGTCCTTCGAGCGCTGGCGTTCGAGGATCTCGGCGATCGCGCGCGGGCCGGCCTTCTTTGCCTGCTCTTTCTGGGCAGCGAGTTCCCGTTCCCGGTCACGCTGCTCCGCGTCGAGCCGCTGGTTGCGGGCTTCGAAGCGCCGGCGGGCGCGCTCGGCGCGGGCTTTCTCGTCGGCCATCTCGCGGATGCGGGCCTTGGCGACCCGGAAATCCGCCGTCAGCGGGATGTGACTCGGGCACACGAGGTCGCAACAGCCGCATTCGATGCAATCCGTCAGTCCGTAACTGCGCAGTTTCGCCTCGTCGTCCGCGCAGGCATACCAGTAGAGTTGCTGCGGGAGGAGCTGGACCGGGCAGACCTCGGCGCATTCGCCGCAGCGGATGCAGGGCTTCTCGGGCGCGACGGCGGGCATGTCGCCGAGGACCAGTATGCAGTTGCTGGCCTTCACCAGCGGGACCCGATCGGTCGTCACGGATTTGCCGGTCATGGGCCCGCCGACGATGAGGCGCCTCGCGCGCTCGGTGTAGCCGCCTGCAAATGCGACGATGTCGGCGACGGTCGTGCCGAGCCGGGCCAGCACGTTCATCGGCTTCGCGACGCCGTCGCCGGTCACCGTCGTGACGCGCGAGATCAGTGGCTCGCCGTCCACGATCCAGTCGTGGATCGCCGCCGCGGTGCCGACGTTCTGGACCAGGCAGCCGACGTCGGACGGCAGGCCGCCGCTCGGAACCTCCCGGTTGGTGACAAGCTGCACGAGCTGGTCCTCGCCGCCGGAGGGATAGATCGTCGGTACCTGCTTCAGGGTGAGACGTGCGTCGTCGGCACCGGCGAGAGCCTCGCCGAGTGCGCGGATCGACTCGGGCTTGTCGCTCTCGACGACGACGTAACAATGTTCTAGCTGCAAGGCGCGCATCAGGATCCGCGCGCCGCCGACAATCTCGCGTGCACGTTCCCGCATCAATGCGTCGTCGCAGCTGATGTAGGGTTCGCACTCGACGCCGTTCAGGATCAGGAATTCGAGGTCCCCGGAAGCCGCCTGCATCAGTTTCTGCGCCGTCGGGAAGGCGGCGCCGCCGAGCCCGACGATGCCGCCTTCGAGAATCCTCTCGAACAGTACGTCGCCGGGCAGGTCGTCGTAGCCGGCCGCCGGCCGCGTGATTGCCAGCGCACGATCCGCACCGTCGCAGGCGATCACGATGCACGGCGCGTTGTCGCCGTGGCGACGATGCACCGGCCAGGGTTCGATCGCGAGCACCTTGCCGGACGAGGGGGCATGCACCGGTGCGCCGAGCCGGCCGTCCGGGCTCGCGATCAATTGCCCCTTGAGTACGGTATCGCCGATGTCGACGACCGGCTGGGCCGGATCGCCGGAGTGCTGCGTGAGCGGCAACACGAGTTGGGCGGGTACCGGGACGTGCCGGATAGGCGCGGCGGTCGATTCTTCCTTGTGAGCCGTAAGCCGCAGGCCGCCGTGCAACTTGCCGAGGTCGTAGGTCGGGGCGCTCACGAACGTGCCTGCATGCTGATGCAATCGACGGGGCAGGGTGCAATACAGAGTTCGCAACCGGTACATTCGGCAGCGATCACCGTGTGCATCAGTTGATGGGCGCCGATGATGGCGTCGACGGGACAGGCGCTGCGGCAATGCACGCAGCCGATGCAGCGCGACTCGTCGATCACTGCGACGATCCGGGATGCCGGCGCCGGTTCCGCCAGCGGTGCCGGATCTCGCCCGAGCAGGCTGGCGAGGCGGCGGACCGTGGCGTCGCCCCCCGGCGGGCAGAGGTTGATCGGCGCGCCGTCTTCGACGATCGCCGCCGCATACGGCCGGCAACCGGGGTAGCCGCACTGCGCGCACTGGGTCTGCGGCAACAGCTCATCGACCTGCTCGACCAGGCTGCTGCGGTCGGCGGGCAGTGTGCGCGAGGCGATGCCCAGCGCGAGACCAGCGACCAGGGCAAGCGCCGAGATGGTCAGGATTGCCGTCCACATCGGCGATCACGTCACGGTCTGGCCATGCCCGAGAAACCCATGAAGGCGAGCGACATGATGCCGGCCGTCATCAGGGCGATCGCAGTGCCTCGGAACGGCATCGGCACGTCGGATGCCGCGAGGCGCTCCCGCACCGCGGCGAACAGGACCAGGACGAGGGCGAACCCGGCGGATGCACCGAACCCGAAAAACACCGATTGCACGAAGCCCTTCGATGACTGGACGTTGAGCAGCGCGACACCGAGTACCGCGCAATTGGTCGCGATCAGCGGGATGAAAATGCCGAGCACCTGGTGCAGCAGCGGGCTCAGGCGGCGGACCATGATCTCGGTGAACTGCACGCTCGCCGCGATGACGAGGATGAAGGCGATCGTCCGCAGGTACTCGAGGTCGAGCGGCACGAGCACATACCGGTGCAGCAGATAGGCCGTAGCGGAAGACAGTGTCAGGACGAAAGCGGTGGCCAGCGACATGCCGGCGGCGGCCTCGAGATTGCGTGACACGCCCATGAACGGGCACAGGCCGAGGAACCGCGTCAGCACGAAGTTGTTGACCAGCACCGTTCCGACGAGGATGGCGATGATTTCGGTCATGTCGCTGTTACTTTACGCGCATTCCCGGTTCGGCGCCTTCGTCCGGCGACAGCAGGAAGATGTCGCTGCCGCCGGGTCCCGCCGCCAGGATCATGCCGTCGGAAACGCCGAATCGCATCTTGCGCGGGGCCAGGTTGGCCACAAGGATAACGTGGCGGCCGACCAGAGTCCCGGGGTCGTAGGCCTCGCGGATGCCGGCGAAGACCTGGCGCGTGGCGCCCCCGGTGTCCAGCGTCAGCCTGACGAGCTTGTCGGCGCCGTCGACGAGTTCGGCGCTCTCGATCCTCGCGACACGCAGATCTACCTTGAGAAAGTCGTCAATGCCGATCTCCGGCGTCCCGGCGCCGGTCGCGGCATTGCCGGAAGTGTCTTTCGATTGTTCCACCATCCGGTTCACCCGTTCGGTCTCTACTCGCGTGAGCAGCGGTTCGAAGTTATTGATATCGACGCCGAGCAAGGGCTCCGCCGCCGAATCCCAGGTCCAGTCATGCTCGCCGAGAAACTCGCGCGCTTTTGCAGCCACCGTCGGGATGACAGGCGCCAGGTAGATCATCAGGCTGCGGAACAGATTCAGTCCCTGCGTGCAAACGGCCTGGACTTCATCGAGTCTGGCCTCATCCTTGATCAGCTGCCAGGGTTTCGCTTCGTCGATGTAGCGATTCGCGCCGTCGGCGATTGCCATGATCCTTCGGATCGCCTTCGAATACTCGCGGCGCTCGAAAAATCCGGCGATGTCCTGTGCGGCGTCGGCCACCTCGGCCTGCAGGTCGGGCCGCGGCAAGGCGTCGGCGAGCCTTCCTTCGAAGCGCTTGTCGATGAAGCCCGCGCAGCGGCTCGCGATGTTGACCAGCTTGCCGACGAGGTCGGAGTTCACCCGCGCCACGAAATCCTCGAGATTCAGGTCGATGTCATCGACCGTTGGCCCCAGCTTGGCCGCGTAGTAATAGCGAAGGTAAGCGGGATCGAGGTTGTCCAGGTACGTGCGCGCCTTGATGAAGGTGCCGCGCGACTTGGACATTTTTGTCCCGTCGACCGTCAGAAACCCGTGCGCGAAGACGCTGCTCGGCGCGCGGAAGCCCGCGCCCTGCAGCACGGCCGGCCAGAACAGCGTGTGGAAGTACATGATGTCCTTGCCGATGAAGTGATACACCTCGGTATCGTGGCCGGGGCGCCAGTATTCGTCGAAGTCGAGATCGTCGCGGCGCTCGCACAGGTTGAGGAAGCTCGCCGGATAGCCCACCGGCGCGTCCAGCCAGACATAGAAATACTTGTCCTCGGTGCCCGGGATGCGGAAGCCGAAGTAGGGCGCGTCGCGAGAGATATCCCAGTCTCTGAGGCCCGCAGCGAACCACTCCTCCAGTTTCGAGACGACGTTGCGGTCGAGTGCCGCCTCCCGCATCCACTCGCGCAGGCGCTCCTCGTAGGCGCTGAGCCGGAAGAAGTAGTGCTCCGATTCCCGTTTGACCGGTCGCGTGCCGGACAGCACCGACACGGGATCGATCAGATCGGCCGGCGTATACGTGGCGCCGCAGACCTCGCAGGCGTCGCCGTACTGGTCGGCGCTCCTGCAGCGCGGGCAGGTGCCGCGCACGAAGCGATCCGGCAGGAACATCCCTTCCTTCTCGTCGTAGGCCTGTTCGATCGTGCGCGTATAGATGTCGCCGTTGTCCCTGAGCGCTTCGAACATCTCGACCGTCAGCGCCTCGTTCTCTGGAGAATGGGTCGTGTAGTAGTTGTCGAAACCGATGTCGAACGCCGCAAAATCGCGGACGAACGCCTCCGAGACACGGGTCGTGAGTTCCTCGGGAGCGACGCCGAGTTCGCGCGCCTTGATCATGATCGGCGTGCCGTGCGCGTCGCTCGCACACACGTAGGTGCAGGTGTGGCCTCGCAGCTTCTGGAAGCGCACCCAGATGTCGGTCTGGATGTACTCGACGAGATGGCCCATGTGGAGGTCGCCGTTGGCATACGGCAGGGCGCTCGTTACGAGGATTCTGCGTGTTTTGCGCGGCATCGTCGGGCTTGCGGTCGGCTTCGGGGCCTGCGGGATCAAAGGCCGCGATTATGCCATGGGTGCCGCGCCGCGCGGCGGCAAATTCGGTTTCAGTCCTCTTCCATCAGGCGTTCGAACTTCGCCTTGTTGTTCGCCTGCTGGTAAGCCTCGCGGCCGGAGATCTGGCCCTGCCGGTGCAGCTCCATCAGCGCGGAGTCCATGGTCTGCATGCCGACCGAGCCTCCCGACTGCATCGCGGTCTCGAGCTGGTCGAGCTTGCCCTGGCGGATCAGGTTGGCGACCGCCGGCGTGTTGATCAGCACCTCGAGCGCGGCCACGCGGCCGGCGTGGTTCTGGGTGGGCAGCAGCTGCTGCGAGACGACGCCGCGCAACGACGTGGAGATCATCGTGCGGATGTGCCCCTGCTTGTCGGCCGGAAACGAGTTGATGATGCGATCGACCGTCGCCGCGGCGCCGTTCGTGTGCAGGGTACCCATCACCAGGATACCCATCTCGGCGGCCGTGACCGCGATGCTGATCGTCTCGAGGTCACGCATCTCGCCGACCAGGATGACGTCCGGATCCTCACGCAAAGCGGAATGCAACGCTTCCGCGAAGGAGTCGCTGTGCATTCCGACCTCGCGCTGGCTGACCAGGCTGCGCTTCGTCGAGTGCACGAACTCGATGGGGTCCTCGATCGTCAAAATATGGCCCTTCATTCTGCTGTTCATCGAGTCGATCATCGCCGCGAGCGTCGTCGACTTGCCGGAACCCGTCTTGCCCGTGACGAGGATCATGCCCTGCGTCTGTCTGCAGAGCGTGTGGATGACCTTCGGCATCTTGAGCTCTTCAAGCGAAATGGCCTGCGACGGGATCGCGCGGAAGATCGCTCCGATACCGTTCAGGTGCCGGAACACGTTGACGCGGAAACGCGACACGTCCGGGATGGCGTAGGCGAAGTCTGCGGCGTCGTTGGAGGAGAAATGGCGCTGCGTCGTGCCGTCCATGATCTCGAACAGGGCTTCGCTCGCAGTCTCCGTGTCGAGGTGCTCATCCATCAGAATATGCAGATCGCCGTGGATGCGCACGCGGACGGGGTCGCCCGACACGAAGTGCAGGTCGGAAGCATTCTTCGCGAGAGCGGCCTCGAGGTACTGGTCGATCTTCATCCGTGCCTACTCGCTGTCCGCAGTCTCGGCCGCCAGGGTCGGGACGAGACTGGTGTCCGTGACGAAGCGCGCGAACTTGCGCTTGTCGCTGGCGAAACGGAAGGCATCGTCGGGGTCGACTTCCTTGCGGTTGATCGCCTCCAGCAACGCCTGGTCGAGCAATTGCATGCCCAGATCCCTGCCGGTCTGCAGCTGCGACGGGATCTGATGGGTCTGGTCGGTCTGGATGAGTTTGGAGATGGCCCGGTTATTGACCAGGATCTCGACGATCGCGCGCCGGCCGCGGCCGTCGGGCGTCTTGCACAGCACCTGGGTGACGACCGCCTTCAGGCTCATCGACAGGAACGCCTTGGTCTGTTCGCGCAGCTCGCCGGGCAGGGCGTCGATCATACGGTCGATGGTCTTGACCGCGCCGGTCGTGTGCAGCGTGCCGAGCACGAGGTGACCGGTTTCTGCGGCGGTCATCGCCATCGAGATCGTCTCCGCGTCGCGCAACTCGCCGACCAGGATTACGTCCGGGTCCTCGCGCATCGCCGAGCGGACGCCGTCGGCGAACGACGTCAGGTGCGTGCCGAGCTCGCGCTGAATCACCTGGCATTTCTTGCTGGGGTGCACGAATTCGATCGGGTCCTCGAGGCTGATGATGTTGAGGCTGCGCGTCTCGTTCAGATGATTGATCATCGCGGCCAGCGTCGTCGACTTGCCCGTCCCGGTGGAACCCGTGACCAGAACCATGCCCTGGTGATAGTCGCAGAACTTGCGTATCACCGGCGGCATCTGGAGCTGATCCAGCGACGGCACGTCGCCGGGAATGTACCGGAATACGGCGCCGTAGCCGGTCTGTTTGCGGAACACGTTGACACGGAAGCGCCCGCCCTGCTCGCCGACGTAGGAGAAGTCCAGGTCGTGGCCCTGGGCCAGCTTCTCCTTCTGATTCTCGGTCAGGATCTCGAGCACGTAGTTCTCGAGTTCCGTATCCGAGAGCTGGCGGAACTTGATCGGCATGAGGTCGCCGTTCATGCGCAGCATGGGCGGCACGCCGACCGCCAGGTGGACGTCGGAACAGCCTTGCGCGAGGCCGAGTTTCAGGAAAGCGTCGATGCGAGCCATTGCCGCCCGAACTCCCGTAAATCAGTTAGTTGCAGCCATCCTAGGCGGAAATTATGTCGCATTCCAGAGCGACATCACAGTTTTGAGAATTGAGTCCGCACGGATGGCGGCACCGTGACCGCGTCAGATGACGAGCTTGTCGAGTGCCTCGGTGAGTTCGCCCATCGACTGATAGCGCTTGGTCTTGTCCACGGACATGGCCTTGGCGATGATGCTGGCGTACTCGTCGGGGATCTGCGGATTGATCTCCTGGCAGGCCTTTGCCTTGCCCTGGACGTGCTGGTACATCACGGACATGTGATCGCCACGGCTGTAAGGCGGGACGCCGGTCGCCATCTCGTACATGATCACGCCGACGCTGTAGATGTCGGCAGTCTCATCCACCTTCTTGCCGAGGATCTGCTCCGGCGCCATGTACTTCGGCGAACCGATGACATACCCGGTCTTCGTGAGCTGTGTGTCGCCGCTGGCCGCGGCCGCGGCGACGCCGAAGTCCACGATCTTGAGCAGGCCCTCGTCGTTGACGAGGATGTTGGCGGGCTTCAGGTCACGATGGATGACGCCGGCCTGGTGGGCAACCGCCATGCCGGTCGCGATATCGCGCGAGAACCGCAGGGCCTTCCCGATATCCATCGGCTTGCTGTTCGGAATCTCACCGCTCAGCGTGTGCGAGGGGAAATACTCCATCGAGATGGCGTAGGCGCCCTGCAGGTTCAGGAAGTCGTAGATGCGGATCACGTTGCGGTGTGTGATCTTGCGGGAATAACGCAATTCGTGGACGAAGCGCTTCATCATCTCCTCGTCCGAGGAGACGTTCGGGTTCAGGAATTTCAGGATGAGGCGCTCGTCGACGACGTCGTCCTGCATCAGTAACACGGTACCGAACGCACCTTTGCCGATCTTCTCGATGTATTTGTAACGACCCTCGATGACATCGCCCGGATTGAGCGTGGAGATGTCGAGCATGGGCGGCGCGGCCGGCACATGGCCCGTCGCCTCGGCTTTCGCCGCTTCGGCCATTGCCTGGGCCTGTGCGCCGAGGAGCTGGTCGAGGTCCTCGTTCTCGAGCAGCAGGGTCTTGGTATGTTCGCCGATCTTCTTGGCCCGTTCGTTCTCGGCGAGCACCGTCGCCGAGAAGCGCGCGTCGAGATCTTTGAGCGCCTTGTCCGCGTTGTTGATGATAGTGGGCTCGTCGCTCTGCTTCAGTTTCGTCAGCACGCTGCGCACGGTCTCGGCGTGCGACTCGTCGGCGAGGGCGGAGAGCGCCTTGATCGCTTCGACCTGCACGTCGCGCTCGGTCCGATTCAGCATCGGCACGATCTTCGAAATATGTTTCTGGTTGCCGAGCTTGGCGATCGCCCGCACGACGACGGTGTCCGTCCGCGGGTCCTGGCCCAGCATCTCGATCAGCCTGGGCAGCGCCTTGGGGCTGCCGATCTTCGACAGCGCGTCGACGGCCCGCTCGCGGACCCACCAGTCGGTGTCGTTGGTAGCCGCCACCAGGTGGTCGACGGCACGCTCGTCCTTGGTGGCATTGAGGATCTCGATTGCGGTGCGGCGGATCTCTTCGTCTTCGTCCCTGATCAGGGAGACGACCGAATCGACCACCTTCGGGCCGCCGATCTCGGCCAGTGCGTCGCCTGCGCGGGACCGCACCCACCAGTCGTCATCCTTGATCGCATTGAATAATTCCTTCACGGAATCGACGCTGCCGATCTCGTTCAGCACCTCGACGGCCGCCCGGCGCGCGTACTCCGATTCGTCCTTGAGTGCGTCTGTGAGGTACTGGACCGTGTCCGGATGATTGAGCTGCACGATCATGTCGACGGCCTTGTTCTGCACGTCGATGTCCGGGTCCTGCAGCAGCTTGCTGACCGCAGCGATATTGACCGCCCCGCCCCTGGCGGCGAGGGCGCTGAGCGCGGCACTGCGGACCTCCTTGTTCGAATCCTTGAGCTGGAATTCGAGGGCCTGGTTGACCTCCGGCCGATCGAACTTGGAGATCAGCTTGATGATGTGCACCTTGATGACCGCATCGCGGCCGCCGAGCCGCGAAATCAGGTCCGGGACCATCTCGGGGCGTATGGTCTCCTCGATGATCCTGAAGATGGCCGCGGATTCCTTCGGATCGAGTTCGTAGGCGCGCTGCAGCAGCTCGTGGACGCTGAGGTCCTGCTTGTGCACGCGCAGCACCTCGATCAGGGCCGGCTTGGAGACCTCCGGATCGTCGAACCAGTCGAGCAGGCTGTTGGCGTTGTAATTCGTGGCGCTGGACAGCGCCCAGGAGGTGCCCGAGACGACCCGCTCGTTGCCGTCAGCCAGCCCCTCCTTGTACAGGTTCAGCGTCTTCTCGTTGACCAGGCTGGAGAGGATGTCGACGAACACCATGGTGTGCGTCTTGTCGGACAGGGCGAGCGCGTCGATCGCCTTCGGGATGACCTTGGGTCCGACGTTCTTGATGCGGTTGACCAGCCGCCTGGCGGAGGCCGACTCCGGCTCCTGTTCGGCGACGAGCTGACTGACCAGCTGGTCCGCTCGAAAGCCGCCGAGGAGGCTCACGCCGGCGCACCGTCGCGCCGGACGGCCGGCGTCCCTGCACACCTCGAATCTGCGTGTATCCTGTTACCAGTCAATCGTTGTTTCGCTCTTGCCCAGGCGAATCCGGGAACGTGCAGCGGGTTATCGGACGCAGCCTCTCAAATCCGATGCGGCATTATGCCACATCACCTGTGCGACAATGTCACGCAAGCCGTTGAAAACCAATGCTTGGTTCCCTCAACAGCTTCGATACAATGTGCCCTCGCGGGACCTCCTTCGCGGGCCCCAGGCTCAAGATTTTACCTAATACGAAGGTCGGAAATGTGACGCCGTCAACAGATTCGGACGCCAGTAAGTTCCTCGAAACCCTGGAATTACCGGGTATCGGACGCACACTCGCCGAGGTCGGCCGGGTTGTCGCGGTCGACAGTGCCGGGGCCACCCCCGAGGCCCGGATCGAACTCGGGTTCCCGGCGAAGAGCCGGCATGCCGAGTTTACCGCCGCGCTTGCGAAGGCGCTCGACGAGCGCATCGGCGCGGCCGGGGCGCGCGTCTCGCTCGCCACGCGCATCGTTGCGCACGGCGTGCAGCGCAACCTGAAACCGCTGCCGGACGTTCGCAACATCATCGCTGTGGCGTCCGGCAAGGGCGGCGTCGGCAAGTCGACGGTGGCCGTCAACCTGGCGCTGGCGCTCGCGGCGGAAGGCGCCGCGGTCGGCTTGCTGGATGCCGACATCTACGGCCCGAGTCAGCCGCAGATGGTCGGTCTCGCCGGCCGGCAGCCGCAGAGCGACGACGGCAAGACCATGCAGCCGCTGATCGCGCACGGTATCCAGGTCATGTCCATCGGATTCCTCGTGGACGCCGACCAGCCGATGATCTGGCGTGGCCCGATGGTGACCTCGGCCCTGCAACAGCTCCTGCATCAGACCCGCTGGCACGATCTCGACTACCTGATCGTGGACATGCCGCCCGGTACCGGCGACATCCAGCTCTCCCTGTCCCAGCAGGTGCCGGTCAGCGGCGCGGTCATCGTCACCACGCCGCAGGACATCGCGACACTGGACGCCCGCAAGGGCCTCGCCATGTTCCGCAAGGTATCGGTGCCGGTGCTCGGCATCATCGAGAACATGAGCACGCATGTCTGCTCGCAATGCGGGTTCGAGGAGCCGATCTTCGGTGCGGGCGGTGGCGAGAAGATGGCCGCCGACTTCGACGTCGAACTGCTGGGCCAGCTTCCGCTCGATGCACGCATCCGCGAGCAGACCGACAGCGGACGCCCGACGGTCGTCGCGGACCCGGATTCGGCCGCCGCCGCGGCTTACCGGGCGGCCGCGATCCGCCTCGGGGCGGCGCAGGCGGCGCAGGGCAGGGACTACAGCAGCCGCTTCCCGAAGATCGTCGTCGAGGAGAGCTGATGAGCATCAAGTCCGACCGCTGGATACGGCGCATGGCCGAGGGCCATGGCATGATCGAGCCGTTCGAACCCGGCCAGGTCCGGCGCCGCGGCGAGACCAGCATCGTCTCCTACGGCACCTCCAGCTACGGCTACGATGTCCGCTGTTCGAGCGAATTCAAGATCTTCACGAACATCAATTCCGCCATCGTCGACCCGAAGGCCTTCGATTCCACGAGCTTCGTGGACCTCACCGGCGAGGTCTGCGTCATACCGCCCAACTCGTTCGCGCTCGCGCGCACCGTCGAATATTTCCGTATCCCTCGCAACGTGCTGACCATCTGCCTCGGCAAGTCGACCTATGCGCGCTGCGGCATCATCGTCAACGTCACGCCGCTCGAGCCCGAATGGGAGGGGCACGTCACGCTGGAGTTCTCCAACACCACCCCGCTGCCGGCCAAGATCTACGCCAACGAGGGCGTGGCACAGATGCTGTTCCTCGAATCCGACGAGGAATGCGAAACCTCCTACAGGGACCGCGGCGGCAAGTACCAGGGCCAGACCGGCGTCACGCTGCCGAAGGCCTAGTCGAAACTGAGCACGACCGGTTCGGGGAGCGGCTTGCCGTCCAGCCAGGCCGCGCCGTCGCGGTATTCGAGGCGACCCTCACCGAACCACTCGGCGGCTTCGGGGTAGATCCGGTGTTCGATGGCCTGGACGCGGGTGAACAGGGTGTCCGGAGTGTCTGCCGGGTCGATCGCGAGGCGGCCCTGCAGTATGCGCGGGCCGCCGTCGAGTTCCTCGGTGACGAAATGTACCGTGCTGCCGTGGCGTTTCTCGCCCGCCGCCAGCACGCGCCGGTGGGTGTCGAGGCCGGGGTAGGCGGGCAGCAGGGCGGGATGGATGTTCAGGATTCGGCCCACGTATCGGTGGACGAACCAGGGGCCGAGGATGCGCATGAAGCCCGCGAGGATCAGCAACTCGGGTTGCCAGGGGTCGAGCGCCGCCGCAACGGCACGATCGAAGGCGCCGCGATCGTCGAAATCGTCATGCGCGAGAGAGGCGGTGGCGATGCCGGCTTTGCGGGCCCGCTCGAGGCCGTACGCCTCGCTGCGATTGCTGAATACGCCGCACAGCGAGAGTGTGGATTCCCCTTTCGCGCAGCGATCGATGAACGCCTGCAGGTTGGTCCCGGAGCCCGAGATCAGAATCGCGGTCCGGCAGCTGGCGCGCCGTCAAAGATACCGGACCTCGCCGGAGCCGTCGGCGATTTCGCCGAGCTTCCAGGCATCTTCTCCGGCATCGCGCAGCGTCTCGAGCGCCGTTTCGAGATCCTCGGGCGCGACGATGGCGATCATGCCGACGCCGCAATTGAACGTGCGCCGCATCTCGTCCACTTCGATGCCGCCATGCGTCGCCAGCCAGTCGAACACGGCCGCGGGTCGCCAGCTCGCCGTGTCGATGCGTGCATGCACGGTCGGCGGCAGGACGCGCGGCAGATTCTCCGTGATGCCGCCGCCGGTGATATGCGCGAGTCCTTTCACGCTCACGGTCTGCAGCAGAGTCAGGATCGGGCGCACGTAGATCCGCGTCGGCGTGAGCAGCACGTCGATTGCCTGGCGCCCGTCGATCGGGGCTTCTCCGGCCCGGTCGAGGACCCTGCGGATCAGCGAGTAGCCGTTGGAATGCGGTCCGCTCGAGGCGATGCCGATGACGGCGTCGCCGGCAGTGATCGCGCTGCCGTCGATGATCGCGGATCGTTCAACCGCTCCGACACAGAAGCCGGCGAGATCGTACTCACCGTCTTCGTACATGTCGGGCATCTCGGCCGTTTCTCCACCGATCAGCGACGCGCCGGCCTGCTGGCAGCCGTCGGCGATGCCGCCGACGACGGTGGCGCCGATACCCGGGTCCAGGCGGCCACAGGCGAAGTAGTCGAGGAAAAACAGCGGCTCGGCACCCTGTACGAGCACGTCATTGACGCACATCGCGACGAGGTCGATGCCGATCGTGTCGTGCCGGCCCCATTTCTGCGCCAGTACGAGCTTCGTGCCGACGCCGTCGGTACCGGACACGAGTACCGGCTCGCGGTAGCGCTCCGGCGGCAGTGCAAACAGACCGCCGAAGCCGCCGAGGCCGGAGAGGACTTCCGGACGGCGCGTACGAGCGACCAGCGGTTTGATCCGCTCGACGAGCTCGTTGCCCGCGTCGATGTCGACGCCGGCATCTTTATAGGTCAGGGGCTTCATCGACGATATAATAGAGTTTGGGAATCCACGGGAAAACACCCTTGTTCAAGCGACTTCAGGCGATCCTGCTGCTGGCAATCGCCGCGATGCCGGTTTACGCGGCCGAAGTGCCTTCCTTGTACACGGCTCAGGTGCCCTTCGACAAGCGTGCGGACGACGGGCGCGAGGCGGCCTACCTGGCGGCGCTCGACGTGGTGCTCCTGAAGGTATCCGGGTCGGATCTCGCCGGCGACCCGGACAAGGTCCAATTACTGTTCCCGGATCCGGCGTCGTACGTCGTGCAATTCCGGCCGGGCGACGAGGACACCCTGTGGGTATCCTTCGACGGCCGTGCGATCGAGCGCACGCTGCGCCAGGCCGGCCAGACCGTCTGGGGCGGCGATCGGCCGCTCACGATCGTCTGGCTTGCCGTGGACTGGGGCCAGGGCCAGCGGGAAATCATCGGCTCCGATGAGCAGGACCGGAGCGGCGACGCGTCGCGCTCCATAGACCGCAATCGCCTGTTGCGCCAGCGCGTGCTGGACATCGCCGAACGCCGTGGTCTGCCCGTCGCCTTTCCGCTGCTCGACGTCGCCGATCTGCAGCAGGTCAGCTTCAGCGACATCTGGGGCGGCTTCGATGAAGCCGTGCTGGAGGCCTCGAAGCGCTACGACGCCAACTCGATCCTCATTGGCCGCGTGCGGGTCAATTCGCAGCAGCCGGACAGCTGGCGCTACTATATCGGCGGCCAGCAACGCGCCCTGACAGGAGAGCCGGAATACGTCATCGGCGAGGTCGCCGACATCCTCGCAGACGAATTCGCGATCCGCGGCAACGCGCGCGTCGAGGCCGTGGACCTGACGATCGGCGGCATCGAATCCGTCGATGCCTACGGCGCCGTGCAGTCTATGCTGGCAAGTATCAACGTGATCGACAGCTTCTCAATCGTCGAAGTGGGCGGCGATACGATCCATTACCGGGTCGAGGCATCGGGCGGCGCGAAACCGCTCGGGCGTGCGCTGCGCTTCAACGGGCTGATCGAACAGAACGGCTTCGACGGAGAACACTTGCCGGTCGGCTCGAACGATGCACACCTGGAATTCTTCTACAGTCCCTGATTATCTGGTCGATGTCTCTTTCCTGGTTACCAAATGCGATTTCGATAACGCGCATCGCCTTGATCGCGCCGATCCTCGTGCTGTTCATCGAAGGACAGTACGGCTGGTCGCTCGGGTTGTTCGTCGTCGCCGGCTTGTCCGACGGCATCGACGGCTACCTGGCGAAACGGTTCGGGTGGCAGACCCGGCTGGGCGGTTTTCTGGATCCCGCGGGCGACAAGCTGCTCGTCGCATGGACCTTCGGCACGCTCGCTTTTCTCGGCCGCATTCCGGTGTGGCTCGCCGTCATCGTGATCCTGCGCGACGTGGTGATCGTCACCGGTTCTTTCATGTACCACTATCTCGTCCGGCGGCTCGAGGGCGAGCCGACCTTCATCAGCAAGTTCAACACGGGCCTGGAGTTCGCGTTCCTCATCTTCATCATGTCGCAGGCCGGTTACGGCTGGCCCGACGAGATTACGACGACGATCCTCGGCGCGGCCGTGCTCGTCACGGTCGTCATCAGCGGCTACGACTACGTCTCGAACTGGATCCGGACCGCTCGCAGCGGAGCGTGAGCCATGAAAGCTGATCTCAGATTGAACTGGATGATCGCGATCGCCCTGACGGGCTGGCTCTTGTACCTGCTCGCGCCGGTACTGACGCCCTTCATCGCGTCGGCGCTGCT
Organism: uncultured Gammaproteobacteria bacterium; assembly: GCA_963777675.1. Lineage (GTDB taxonomy): Bacteria > Pseudomonadota > Gammaproteobacteria > Steroidobacterales > Woeseiaceae > UBA1847. Next base: position 36,124 of record CAVZRD010000013.1, read on the forward strand.
CGCCTATATCGGCGATCCGCTCGCGGACCGTCTGCAGCGGCTGAAATTGCCGCGCACGCTTGCCGTCGTGACCGTGTTCCTGCTGACTTTCCTGCTGCTCGCGCTGCTCGTCGTCCTGATCGGGCCGCTGATCCGGTCCCAGGTCGCGGCCTTCTTCGATGCGCTGCCATCCATCGTGCAACGGGCCGAGGACGTCTGGCTGCCCCACATCGCCGGCTGGCTCAACCTCGATCTCGGGCACGACGTCGGCCTGAGCGCGTTCCTCGCTCGCTACAGCGACATGGCGGGGACCTGGGCCACGACGGCACTCGTCTCGCTGTCGAAGTCGGGCGGGGCCGTCGCCGCCGCCGTCCTGAGCCTGTTCCTCGTCCCGGTCCTGACGTTCTACCTGCTGCGCGACTGGGACAGGATCCTGGCGCACCTCGCCGCCCTGATCCCGACCGCGCAGCGCCACACCGTCATCGATCTCGCGAAGCAGACCGACGAGGTGCTCGGCGGCTTCCTGCGCGGCCAGCTGCTCGTGATGTTCGCACTGGCGATCATCTATTCTGTCGGCCTGCGCCTCGTCGGCCTCGAGTTCGCGCTCGCCATCGGCGTCGTGTCCGGACTGGTCAGCTTCGTGCCGTATCTCGGATTCATTTTCGGCATCGGTCTCGCGTCGCTCACCGTCGTGCTCGAACCCGATCCCCTCTGGCACCTGGTCGGGGTCGTGGCGACGTTTTCGATCGCCCAGATGCTCGAGGGCACCGTTCTGACGCCGAAACTCGTCGGCGACCGGATCGGCCTGCATCCGGTGATCATTATCTTCGCGGTCGCCGCCGGCGGTCAGCTGTTCGGCTTCTTCGGTATCCTGCTGGCGCTGCCGGCCGCGTCGGTGCTGTCCGTTCTCGTTCGCTTTGCGTTCCGCCGTTACCTCAAGGAACAACCGGATGGCATCGTCGAAGAACTCGCCGACGAATCCTGAGCCTGCCGGAGCCGGCCGGTGAGCCAGCTGGCGCTGCCGCTGCGCCTGGCCGACCACGCCGTGTTCGGCAGTTTCCTGGCGACCGGCAACGAGACGCTGGTCGCGACGCTCACCGAGCTCGCAGAGGGGAGAGCGGGCGCCGGCTGCTGGCTGTGGGGGGCCGCCGCCACAGGCAAGACGCACCTGCTGCAAGCCGTGTGCGACCGGGCCGGCGACGGCGCCGTCTACCTGCCGCTCGCGCAGTTCGCCGCGGCGGATCCCGGCCTGCTCGAAGGCATGGCGAGCCGCGAACTCATCTGTCTGGACGACATCCATGCCGTCGCCGGCAGCGCCGCCTGGGAGCGCGCGCTGTTCGGGCTCGCCAATCAGATCCTCGATGCCTCGCGGCCCCTGATCGTCGCTGCCGCGATGCCGCCGCGGCAATGTCCCATCGAGTTGCCGGACCTCGCCAGCCGGCTCGCGCGGCTGCCGGTTTTCCAGGCCAATCCGCTGGCCGACGGCGACCGGGCCGCCGCGTTGCAGCTCCGCGCCCGTCACCGCGGCCTCGAGCTGCCCGACGACACGGCCCGTTACCTGCTGACGCGCAGCCGCCGCGACATGACGAGCCTCTACGCCCTGCTCGATAGGCTCGACCGGGAATCGCTGCGCACACAGCGGCGCCTCACCATCCCCTTCGTCCGCGACGTCCTCGCAAATCGCGGCTGAAGCCGCGATCGTTAGGTCCCGAGCCTTCTGGCGATGTCGGCGACGCGCTTGCCGAGCGCGCGGGCGAGCTGGCGCTCTTCTTCGGAGAGGTCGTCGGACTGGCGGCTCCAGCTGACGTGACTTGCGCCATACGGTGTGCCGCCGGTCGTCGTGGTCGACAGGGCCGGCTCGGAAAACGGGATGCCGACGAACAGCATGCCGTGATGCAGCAGCGGCAGCGCCATCGCCAGCAGGGTGGATTCCTGGCCGCCGTGCAAACTCGAGGTCGAAGTGAATACGGCGGCGGGCTTCCCGGCGGCGGTGGCGCCGAGCCACTCCCCGACGGTGTTGTCGATGAAGTACTTGAGGGCCGCATCCATGTTGCCGAAGCGCGTGGGACTCCCCATCACCAGCCCCGCACATTCGGCGAGGTCCGACGGGTCGGCATACGGCGGTCCCTCGTCGGGGATCGGCGCGGCGACGGCTTCGGCGACCGTCGACACGGGCGGGACGGTGCGCAGACGGGAGGACATGCCGGGGACCGAATCGACGCCGCGGCAGATTTCGCGGGCGAGTGCCTCGGTCGCCCCGTCCTTGGAGCAGAAGAGGACGAGGATGTCGCTCATGCGTCGATCAACGCGAGCACGTTCTCGGGCGGCCGGCCGATGACGGCCGCGTTGCCCGCCGCGGATACGACGATCGGCCGCTCGAGGACGCGGGGGTGGCACGCGAGCCAGTCCGCGAGCGCCGCGTCGTCTGCCAGGTCGGGCAGATCCTGCGCCTGCCTGAACTCCGCCTCGCTCCGCCTCAGGAGGCCGGCCACCGGCACGCCGATCAGGCCGGCGAGGTACAGCACGGTGCCGCCGTCCGGGGGCGTGCGGAGGTATTCCACGATCCGGGGCCGAACCCCCGCCTCTTCGAGTAACTGCAATGTTTTCCGGGACTTGGAGCAACGCGGATTGTGGTAGATCGTAATTGACATCACGTCCTCGCTGTTGGTAGCGTTGGTCGGTCTCCGATAACTAGAATAACAATGCTCACCAGCCGATTGACACTTTTCCTGCGCAGCGCGTGGCTCGGGGCGCTCCTGGCGATGGCGGCCTGTCAGACGACGCCGCCCGTACAGGAGATGTCGGATGCGCGGCAGGCCATCTCGGCAGCCCAGGACGCAGGTGCTGCCGACAAGGCGGCATCGCAGCTCGAAGCCGCGGTCGGTTTCCTCAAGAAGGCCGAGACGGCGCTCAACAATCGCGAATACGCGCGGGCGCGTCACGACGCAATGCAGGCGAAGAACAAGGCCCTCGAGGCGCTGCAACGCAGCGAACTCGAAAAGGACTCCGGCCCGTAGTCGCGGCCGATGCCGAGCGCGTGCCGATTCACGATCAGGGGCCGGGTCCAGGGCGTCTTCTTCCGTGACAGCACGCGCCGGGTCGCGCAGTCTCTCGGACTCACCGGCCATGCGATCAACCTGTCCAACGGCGACGTAGAGGTGCTTGCCTGCGGAGCGCCCGAGGCGATCGGGCGCCTGGCCGAGTGGCTGCGCGAGGGGCCGCGCATGGCCAACGTGACCGAGGTCATCGAACACGACGCAGACTGGGAGGACCTGCCGGGATTCCGGACCGGCTAGCGCGTGATCGCAGCTGAAGCTGCGTTGTCGGCGATCAGCCCCTGAACCACTTGCGGCTGAGCTTATCGATGACCTTGTTCGAATAGTCGCGGCGGCCGATGCTGCCGTTGTAGCGCCCGAGGGCGCGGCGCAGGTCGCCGTGTTCCTTGTCGAGATAGAACTTCAGGATCGTGCAGCCGTAACGCAGATTGGTGTCGACGTGGATCAGGTTGTCGTTGGGGCGGCCGATCTCGTTGCGCCAGAACGGCATGACCTGCATGAGGCCGAGCGCGCCGGCGACGGAGATCGCATACGGATCGAAATTGCTCTCGACGTCGATCACCGCGAGGACCAGTTCGGGCGGCAGTTCGGCGCGGGCCGCCTCGTAGTGGACGCGCGTCAGGAGCTGGATGCGCTCCTCCGGATCGGCTACCGTCGGGGCGAGCCGCCGGGACATGTCGGTCAGCCAGACCTCGGCGTCGAAACGATCGTCGAAACTGTCCGCATCGTTCGCCGCCTTGCGCAGGATCTCGCGCAACTCCGGGTCCGGAGCCTGCTGGGCGCAGGAAGCGGCCGGCGCCAGCGCCGCGAGCAGCAGGCCGACGAGCAGGAACTGGCGTCCGATCTCCATGATATTGGCTATAGTAACGAATACATTAGCTTACGGCGCTTTCCTTTAGTACTTTGAGAACGGCTTCACGGTCCAGGTTGCGGGATTCGGCGTCGCGGCGGTGCCGGTATTCGAGCTCGCCTGCGGCGAGCCCGCGCTCGGACACGACCAGCCGGTGCGGGATGCCGATCAGCTCGGCATCGGCGAACTTGACGCCGGGCCTGACGTCGCGATCGTCGAACAACACGGCGTAGCCCAGCCCGGCCAACTCGGCATAGAGCGATTGTGCCGCGTCGCGCACGGCATCGGAGCGGTGCATGTTGATCGGGATGAGGGCGACGTCGAAGGGCGCCAGGGGCTGCGGCCAGATGATGCCGTTGGCGTCGTGGTTTTGCTCGATCGCGGCCCCGACGATGCGCGTGATGCCGATGCCGTAGCAGCCCATCGCCATCGTGCGTTCCTTACCTTCGCTGTCCTGCACGGTGGCGTTCATCGCGCGGCTGTACTTGTCGCCGAGCTGAAAGATGTGGCCGACCTCGATGCCGCGGGCGATGCTGAGCACGCCCTGGCCGCCCGGCGTCGGATCGCCGGCGACGACATTGCGGATGTCGACGGTGTCGGGCTCGGGCAGGTCGCGGCCGAAATTGACGCCCGTGAAGTGCATGCCCTTCTCATTGGCGCCGCAACTGAAATCGGCGAGGTGTCCTGCGGCGTGGTCGACGAACACCGGCAGGCGGCTGTCGACCGGGCCGAGCGAGCCCGCCTCGCTGCCGGTGGCCTCGCGGATGGCGGCTTCGCTCGCCATCGTCAGCGGCGACGCGACACCCGGCAGCTTCTGCGCCTTCACCGCGTTGAGCTCGTGATCGCCGCGCAGGACGAGCGCCACGGGGCCGTCGGTGCCCTCGACGATCAGGGTTTTCACCGTCTGGTCGGCACCGATGCCGAGCAGTTTGCAGAGATCGTCGATGGTCCTGACGCCGGGCGTGGCGATCTTCTCCAGCGCCTGCTTCGCGGCGGGGCGGTCGCCGGCCGGCGGCAGTGTCGCCGCGGTTTCCACGTTCGCCGCGTAGCCGTCCTCGTCGCAGTAGGCGATCGCGTCTTCGCCGGAGTCGGCCAGCACGTGGAATTCCTGGGAGCGGCTGCCGCCGATCTCACCCGAGTCGGCATCCACGACCCGGAACTTCAGGCCGAGCCGCGTGAAGATCGCCGTGTAGGCCGCATGCATTCTGTCATACGACTCGGCGAGGCCGGCGTCGTCGATATCGAAGGAATACGCGTCCTTCATGATGAATTCGCGCGAGCGCATGACGCCGAAGCGGGGCCGGATTTCGTCGCGGAACTTCACCTGGATCTGGTACCAGATTGACGGGCAGCTGCTTGTAACTGTCGCAATTCCCGGCGCGCGATGTCGGTGATCACTTCCTCGTGCGTCGGCCCGAAGCAGAATTCCCGTTCGTGGCGGTCCTGCATGCGCAGCAGCAGCGGGCCGTATTGTCCCCAGCGCCCGGATTCCTGCCAGAGTTCCGCCGGTTGTACGGCCGGCATCAGCATCTCCAGCGCTCCGGCCCGATCCATCTCTTCGCGCACGACGGCCTCGACCTTGCGCAGCACGCGAAGGCCGAGCGGCATCCAGGTAAAAAGGCCCGATGCCAGGCGCCGGATCAGGCCGGCGCGCAGCATCAGCTGATGACTGACGATCTCCGCTTCCGCGGGTACTTCCTTGAGTGTCGTCAGGGGGAATTCCGAGAATCGCATCGCTTCGACCGTTACCGCACAAGGCGCGAATTCTAGACAATAACGTATGCACGGGCGACTCGCATGGCGAGTGTAAAGAAGCCGGTGCCGTGGCAGACTACGGATTTTGCGGGAACGGGCAGCCCCGATCGCGATGATCAATACGGAGCAACATCGACGCGCGTACCTCGAGGCGCTGGGCATCGACGTCTGGGTGCCGCGAGGAGAACCGGGCGAGGCAGCGGAACCGGGGACGTCGGCGACCGATGCCGCGGCGCCGGCCCCGGCGGCGATGGACTGGGATGCCTTGCGCGCGGCGGTGGCCGGCTGCACGCGTTGTGCGTTGTGCGAGACCCGCACACAGACCGTATTCGGCGTCGGCAATCGGGGCGCGGACTGGATGATCGTCGGCGAGGCGCCGGGCGCCGAAGAGGATCGCCGCGGCGAACCCTTCGTCGGACGTGCCGGCAAGTTGCTCGACGAGATGCTGCGGGCGGTGGGCCAGGGCCGCGACGTCGCGTTCATCGCCAACATTCTCAAGTGCCGGCCGCCGAACAACCGGGATCCCAAACCGGAGGAATCGGCGGCCTGCCGCGGCTACCTGGAGCGGCAGATCGAACTCGTGGACCCGAAGATCATCCTGGCGGTCGGCCGCATCGCGGCACAGCTGCTGCTCGCGACGGACGCGCCCGTGGGTCGTCTGCGTGGCTCGGTGCATCGACTCGGCGACATCCCGCTCGTGGTGACGTATCACCCGGCCTACCTGCTGCGGAGCCCGGGGCAGAAGCGCAAGGCCTGGGACGATCTCAACCTGGCGCGGCGAGTGATCCGGGAGCGCGCGGCATGATCCGGCCGATACCGGAAGCCCAGGTTATGATCCGCTCGATGCGCCACGAGGATCTCGCGCTGGTCTCGGACATCGAGCGGCGCAGCTACGAATTCCCGTGGAGTCACGGCGTGTTCCGTGACTGCCTGCTCGCCGGTTACCAGTGCATCGTGCTGGACCGGGACGGGATCGTCACGGGCTACGGTATCCTGTCGGTCGCGGCGGGCGAGGCGCACATCCTCAATCTCTGCGTCGATCCTTCCTGGCGCTCGCGAGGCTACGGAGAACGCTTGCTCGACGAGATTCTGTTCCGCGCACGGACGGCGTCCGTGCGCGAGATCTTCCTCGAGGTCCGGCCGTCCAACGAACACGCGCTTGCCCTGTATCGCAAGAAGGGCTTCCACAAGGTCGCGCACCGGCCCGCCTATTACCAGGCGCGCGGCGGGCGCGAGGACGCCGACGTGCTCGTCAAGAAGTTGACCGTCGACCGCTAACTTCATGTCCGCCATCCACGACGAGGTCCGGAGACGGCGTACGTTTGCGATCATCTCGCATCCGGATGCCGGCAAGACGACGCTGACCGAAAAGCTGCTGCTGTACGGCGGCGCCATCCAGCTCGCGGGCACCGTCAAGGGCCGCAAGGCGCGCCGGCACGCGACGTCCGACTGGATGGCGCTGGAGCAGCAGCGCGGCATCTCCGTGACCTCGTCGGTGATGCAGTTCCCGTACCGGGACTGCATCGTCAATCTGCTCGATACGCCGGGCCACGAGGATTTCTCGGAGGATACCTACCGCACGCTGACGGCGGTCGATTCGGCGCTGATGGTGATCGACTGCGCGAAGGGCGTCGAGGCGCGCACGATCAAGCTCATGGAAGTGTGCCGGCTGCGCGACACGCCGATCATGACTTTCATCAACAAGCTCGACCGCGAGGGCCGGGAACCGATCGAATCTGCTCGACGAGATCGAATCCGTGCTGGAGATCGCCTGCTCGCCGGTGACCTGGCCGATCGGCATGGGCAGTCGACTCAAGGGCGTCTACCACCTGCTCGAGGATCGCATCTACCTGTATACGAGGAGCGGCCGGGAGCGGGCGTCCGGAGCATCGCGTCGTCGAGCGCCTGCGACTCGGCGGAGGCAACCGACGTGCTCGGCGAGCGATGCCGACGATTTCCGCGCCGAGATCGAGCTCGTGAAGGGCGCCTGCCCGGAACTCAGCATCGAGGAATATCTCGCCGCGCGGCAATCGCCGGTCTTCTTCGGCTCGGCGCTCGTCGAACTTCGGCGTCAGGGAGCTGCTCGATGCAGTTCGTGCGAGCACGCCCCGCCGCCGCAGCCGCGCGCGACGGGGCAGCGCACGGTCGACCCGGCCGAGGACAAGCTCACGGGCTTCGTGTTCAAGATCCAGGCGAACATGGACCCGGGTCATCGCGACCGGATCGCCTTCATGCGCCTGTGTTCCGGGCGAATACCGCAAGGGCATGCGCGCCTATGCACGTGCGCTCGGGCAAGGAGGTCAAGATCGCCGATGCGATTACCTTCATGGCGGCCGATCGGCAGCAGACCGACACGGCGTATGCGGGCGATATCATCGGCCTGCACAACCACGGCACGATCAACATCGGCGACAGGTTCACGCGAAGGCGAGGACTCTGCAGGTTCACCGGCATCCCAAACTTCGCCCCGGAGATGTTCCGGCGTGCCGTACTGCGCGATCCGCTGACGCCGAAGGCGCTGCAGAAGGGCCTTGACACAGCTGTGCGAGGAGGGCGCGACACAGCTGTTCCGGCCGCTGCGCAACAATGACCTGATCCTCGGCGCGGTCGGCCCGCTGCAGTTCGACGTGGTGGCGCACCGTCTGCAGGACGAATACAAGGTCGACTGCCAGTTCGAGGCGATCAACGTCGCCACGGCCCGTTGGGTCGATTGTCCCGACACGAAGATGCTGGCGGATTTCGAGCGCAAGGCACACGAGAACCTGGCACTGGATCACGGTGACCAGCTGGTTTACATTGCGCCGACCAGGGTCAACCTGAGCCTCACCGAGGAGCGCTGGCCGGACATCGGGTTCCGGAAAACGCGAGAGCATTGATACCGCGCGCCGCCATCGACAAAAAGGTCGTCGCCTGGGCCATGTACGACTGGGCCAACTCGGCCTTCGCATTGAGTGTAATGGCCGTGCTGTATCCGCTGTTCCTCGGCAGTTACTGGAGCGCCGGCGCGTCCGGTTCCTCGGTAACCGCGCGGCTGGCCTGGATCACAGCCGCGGGCAACGCCGCCGTCGCGATCCTCGCGCCGGTGTTCGGCACCATCGCGGACGCCGGCGGCTATCGCAAGCGCTTTCTCGTCGTGCTGGCGACGATCGGCGCGTGCATGACGGCGCTGCTGGGCCTGGTCGGCGAGGGCGACTGGCCGTGGGCACTGGGTCTGTACATGCTGGCGTCTATCGGCTTTTACAGTTCCAACGTGTTCTACGACTCCTTGCTCGTCGACGTCACCGAAGAGCGCTATTACAGCTTCGTCTCCGCGCTCGGGTTCGCGCTCGGTTACCTCGGCGGTGCGGCGCTGCTGGCGATCAACGTCTGGATGCTTAAATCGCCCGCGACCTTTGGACTCGCGGACGCGAACTCCGCCATCAGGTTCGCGTTCGTCTCCGTCGGCGCCTGGTGGGCGCTGTTCCTTGCGCCGCTGGTCCTGTTCGTGCCGGAGCAAAAACGGGCGCTGGCCGCCACCGGCCATACCGTCCGTGCGGCCTACCGCCGGTTGCGAGCGACGATCGTCGAGGTCCGGAAGTATCGCGATGCGGCGGTCTTCCTGGCCGCGTACCTGCTGTACGTCGGCGGCGTGTTCACGGTGATCTTCATGGCAGTCAATTTCGGGCAACGTCTCGGTTTCTCGAATTTCGACCTCGTCGTGGCGCTGATGATCACGAATTTCGCCGGCTTTCCCGCGACGCTGCTATACGGTTTCCTGGGCCACCGCTACGGTCCCCGGCGGGGCATCTATTTCGCGCTGGCCGTGTATATCGGCGTGTGCTGCTGGGCGGGGTTCATGAACACGATCGGCCAGTTCTACACGCTGGCGATCATCGTCGGCTGCGTGCAGGGCGGGGCGCAGGGTCTCAGCCGTTCGCTGTACGCGTCACTCATCCCGCAGGATCAGCCCGGCGAATTCTTCGGCTTCTACAACATGGTCACCAAGGCGTCGCACGTGATCGGACCGATCCTGGTCGGCATCGCCGCGCTGCTGTCCGACGAGCCGAAGTTCGTACTCCTGGCCCTGCTGCCGCTGTTCATCGGCGGCGCCGCAATCCTCACCCGTGTCCGCGGCGACGGCCAGCCTGCAGCGACGTGAATCAATTCACCTTGTAAACGGCGTCGTGCTCCCTGGCGTGCTCGGCAACCGCGATGCCGATCTGATCGCCCTTCCTCGCGACGTCCACCGACTCGTGGTCGATCTCGATCGAGCGGACCTTCTGCTCGAAGTCCGAGGTGTGGCCGACGATGTGTATCCTGTCGCCCTTGTGCAGATCGCCGTCGGTCATCGAAACGCCCGCCACGTGCAGGTTGTGGTAGTAGTGTGTCACGGTACCGATTTTCTTTTCGGTCATTTCCGTCTCCCGGCCATTGCTCCACTCCGTCGGATTCCAGTGTCGCGCAGCCGCCGCCGCAGTCAATGCTGGCTAGTACCTAGGGAGCCTGTCCGAGTAATGCCGCTACTGAACGAGCATCTTGAAGGCGAACACGGCGCTGGGCGCGCCGGAGCCCGTGTCGCCGCGCAGCCGGTTGCCGGGATGGATCCGGATGTTGGTCACGGCCGCATCGATGCCGTTGGCATCCGGGACCGGAGTGTAGGCGTAGCTGGCGCCGCCGTCGTTCGAGAATTCGATGTCGTCGCCGTTGTTGCCCAGCGAGACGAAGTTGTAGCTGAGTCCGCTCGACGGACTGCCGTCGGTGAACCGTACCGGTCCTGCCGTTACGCCGTCGAAGTCGACGACGAGCAGGGCCATATCCGCGGGGATCGTCTCGGTGATGACGACGGAATTGTTGTCGACGGATCCGGTCCCGGAATTCTGCACGGTCGTCTCGTTGACGACGGCCGCCCCGGGGATGGATTTCGGATTCGTCGTGCCATTGACCGGATCGGACAGCGGCCGGGCGGTATGTGTGATCGTCAACGTCGGACAGGTCGCCGTCTCGCCCGCGCCGATCGTTACCGTCGGCACGACGCTCGGGCACTTGCGGCTGCTCAGGGGGATGTTGGCCAGCGACAACGGCAGCCAGGGTCCGCCGCCGGGTCGCCGGAACTCCACGGTGAGGCCGCCGTCGCAGCAGTCCTCGAAGCCGAGGATGCGCAGGCTGTGGGTGCCCGGCGCCAGGTCGATGCTGCCCTGCAGGACCTCGCTCGCATTGTTCCAGTCGTAGTTCCACCACAGGTCGTTGAGCCAGTCTTGCTCGAGCGGGACGTCGTCGACGTACAGGCCGCCGCCGTAGCCGAAGTCCGCGCCGTAACGGAACTGCCACACTCCGGCCTGCGCGGGCGTGACATCGAAGAAGACTTCAGCAAAGAGCGCGATGTTCGAGTTCTGGGAACCGAAAACGCTCGTGTTGCTGACGTTCGTATAGGCATTGAGGAAGGTACAGCCGTAGCCTGCCACGCCGTCTCCGGCCGCATCGAACGCCGCCTCGGCGGCGGCGCGGTCGTTCGGATCCACCGTCGAGCGGCGCGTGTGGAACTTGAGTCCCGGCTCGGTAAAGGTCATCGGCGTCGAGGCGGTGGGCGTACCGGGGGGCGCCCCGAAGTAGAAATAGACGGTCCGCCCCGCCGCGCTCAGTGTCGGCAGCAAGACCCAGACCGTGGCCGTCCGCGCGCCGGCATCCCAGTGTTCGATGAAGAAATCGAGCGGTGTCTGGTCGTCCCGATCGATGACCCTGAGGTCGCTGCCCGAGAGGCTCCAGTCGAACTGCGCCGGCACGGTGACGGCGGTCAGGTCGACGCGCACCTGGTAGTTCGAAACCGGCGGGCCGGGCGGCCGCGTGATCGTCACGGGGAAGCGATAGCCCCAGTCGCAGCTCCACCAGGCGAATGCGTTGCCGGCGTACAGGCCGAGTGCCAGTACCGCGAATACGCGCAGAAGTCGGTTCAGTTGGTCCATATCCCGCCGCCTATCGTAGCGCAGAAACCGCAGCGGCAAGACGTTCGAGCGCGGCGCGGGACTCGCTGCCGTACCGCGCATCGAGATAGGCAGCCGTGACGAGGTCGATTGCCGCGGCGGGGATTTCCGACGCGCGTGCTGCGCGTGCCGCGAAATTCGCCGGCGTCTCGCCGACGCGCGGCGCGACCTTCGTGCGGGCGACGAAGCGGCGGTAGAGTGTCGCCGCCCGGTCCTTGCGCGGTGGCCGATAGCGCAAGGTCAGGAGCAGGCTGATCAGCGCCAGCAGACCGACGACGCACGCCACGAGAGTGAGCAACATCTGCCGCCAGCCGGGATCGTCCATTCCCAGCCAGCGCATGAACCGGTTCTGGTTGTCGGGACCGTAACCCAGGATCCAGTCGTTCCACCTGGCATTGATAGCGTCGACGGTCAGGCCCAGCCGATGCCACAGCGCCGCCGGCCCCGCCAATCCCCAGACCGTATCCACGGCGCCGATCCCGGCGCCGCCGCCGACCTCCACGCGCTCGGGTGCGATGGCGGCCGTCGGATCGACGCGCGTCCAGCCCGACTCGTCGAGCCACACCTCGGTCCAGGCATGCGCGTCGGACTGGCGGACGATCACGTAGTCGCCCAGCGGATTCACCTCGCCGCCCTGGTAGCCCAGCACGATGCGTGCAGGAATGCCGGCCTCGCGCATCAATACCGCAAACGCGGATGCGTAGTGCTCGCAGAAGCCGCGCCGGGTATCGAACAGGAAGCGGTCCACCGGCTGGCTGCCGAGCGGCGGGGGTTCCAGCGTGTAGAAGTAGGGCTCGTCGTGAAACTTGCGGAGCACGGCATCGATGTAGGCCTTGTCCGATCCCACGCTGGCCCGCAGGTCGCGCGCGAATTCGGCGGTCTGCGGGTTGCTGCCGGGTGGCACGTGCAGGTACCAGTGGCGGAAAGGATCACGAAGCGACCGGCCCGAGCGGTACTGAGTGTAGGAAATCACGTTGTAGGCGATACGCTGGTCGATCGGCCGGATACGCGCGAGCTGCTGGTTCTGCACGAGCTGGGTCCGCGGCAGGTCCCAGCCGTACGGCATGTCGAGGGCGAACACCCATTGCTGGCGCGTCGGTTCGAGCGTGATCCGGTAGCGAGTCGGGTCGCCGAGATATTGCACGTCGCCGCGGTCGCCGCCGAACAGCGGTTCGCCACCGGACCAGCTGCGTCCGTTGAATTGCGTGAGCACGATACCCCGCCAGTAGCGCTCCTGCATTGGTGGCACCGCGTCGGCGAAGGTCACGCGGAAAGCGACCGCGTCCGACCGGGACAACGAGCTGATATCCCCCGGACTCATCGTCTCGCTGAGGCCGGTAACCCCGGAGCTGGTGTCGATCGGCACGGACCAGAACGGTGTGGCGATGCGCGGGAAGAAGACCCACATCGCGATCGCAACGGGCGCCGCGTACATCACGAGCCGGCTCCCGGCGCGGATACTGTCGTGGGCCGACTCCTGCGGCGTCGCCGAGGTGCGCAGCCAGGCCGTCATGATCATCAGCACGGAGACGACCAGATACGGCAACGACCAGAGATACTGTTCGCGCAGCAATGACGACATCACGAGGAATATCGAGATGAACAGCAGCACGAACTGGTCACGCCGCTGGCGCGTTTCGAGGAGCTTCAGCGAGGCCATGATCGCGAGCAGGGCGGAACCCGGCCCGACGCCGCTGATGGACGAGTAGACGAAGAGCACACCGAGAAAGCTGACGAGCGCCAGCGCCGCACGCAACCAGGGCGAGGGGAGCGGGCGCCGCCGCCGCTCGATCAGGTAACGCCAGGTACCACAGGAGACCGCCGCACCGGTAATCCAGATCGGCAGGTACGGCACGTGCGGGACCAGCGCGACGGCCAGCGCCACGAGCGTCCAGGGCAGGCTCGCCAGCAGGGAACCGTCGGTACCGCGCGCTCTAGCCACGCTCGGCATCCAGACCATAGAGTGCCAGCGCCTCGAGACAGCGCCGCCGGTGCGCGTCGCCGTGTGCGGGGCCGAGCCTCGAGTTGCCGAGCTGCAGGCCGTAGTCCTCACGGCTACGGTCGGCGTCGAGAACCCAGCGCGTGAGTATCGACAGGCGTGCCTCCAGGTCGGGCGCCGGCACGGCGTCGATGTCGAACCACTGACTGCTGGTATCCGCGCCCGCGAATCGTTTCGACAGGAGCTGCCCGCTGCGGGCATAAGCCTTCCACGCGACCAGGCGCGGCGAGTCGCCGTCGTGGAACCGGCGCAGGCCTGCGAAATCCTCTTCGCCACGAGCGTCGTGCTGACGGTGCCCGCGCGCCGTCTGCGTCGGCGGCGGCTGCGGCGCGTGCCCGGCCGGTTGCGGATAGACGAGTCCGCGGAGGTCCATGTGCAGCCACGCCCAGGCACGGAAGAGTTCGAAAGGGTACAGCGTTCGAATGCCGAAGCGCTCGAGCGCGAGCCAGCCCCGCCGCTCGGTCGGAACCGGCAACGTGAACAGCTTGCTTTCGCCGGGCGCCAGATCTTCGGCCACGCTGTACGTCGAGTCGATGTTGAGCCGGATGTAGCGGCGCGCGTTCCTGGAGTGGTTGGTGACGGCGATGCGGAACCGGGCGGGCTGGCCGGCAAAGACCGGTTCGACGCCGGCGAAGGCGATCTCGAGGCCGACGAGGTTGCGCTGACACTGGTGCATCGCCACGAATCCCAGTCCGGCGAGCAGGAACGTCAGCAGGAACGAAAGGTTGTTGTTGTAATTCATCGAGCCGAGCAACATCGCGAAGGTCATCAGCGCAAACACGAGACCGACGCCGGTCGGCAGGATGTACACGCGCCCGGGGCGCAAGCGCGTGAGTGGCTGATCGATGCCCTGCCGTTTGAGGGCCCAGCCGCGGGCACGGCGGAGGGCGGCGGCCGACAAACGCGCCGTGTAGCGGGACCGGGCGCTAGGGAATGGCCACGGTATCGAGAACATGCTGGCAGAGTTCGGCGGCGGACCGATAGGTCGTGTTGCCGGCCGGCTTCAGGCGATGTCCCGCGACGGATGCGAACACTGCCTGGATGTCGTCCGGATAGACGCCCGACATGGTGCTCGACCCAGGCATGCGCCCGCGCCGCCGCGACCAGCGCCTGCGCGCCGCGCGGTGACAGGCCGATGTCGATGTCGGGCGATTCCCGGGTACGCCGTACCAGTGCCTGCACGTAATCGACGAGCGGTTCGCTGAGATGCACGCCTGCGGCCGCGCGTTGCAGGGCTTGCAGGGCAGCCGGCGTCGCGACGGCATCGATGCCGTTCAACATTGCCCGGCGGTCCTCGCCGGTGATCAACTCGCGCTCGTCCTCCTCGTTCGGATAGCCGAGGTCGAGACGCATCAGGAAGCGGTCGAGTTGGGACTCCGGCAACGGAAACGTGCCGATCTGATCCGCCGGGTTCTGCGTCGCGACGACGAAGAACGGCTCGGGCAGTCGGCGGGTGTTGCCGTCCACGGAGACCTGGCATTCCTCCATCGCCTCCAGCAGGGCACTCTGCGCTTTGGGCGTCGCACGATTGACTTCGTCGGCGAGGATGAGTTGCGAGAAGATCGGGCCTGGCTGAAACTCGAACTCGCTCGTGTCGCGCCGGAACACGGACACGCCGACGATGTCCGCCGGCAGCAGGTCGCTCGTGAATTGTATGCGCCGGAAGGAGAGGCCCAGCACGCGCGCCAGCGCCTGCGCGAGCATGGTCTTGCCGAGACCGGGCAGGTCTTCGATCAGCAGATGGCCGCGTGCCAGCAGGCAGGACAGGGCCAGCGCGATACGGTCGTCCTTGCCGAGTATGATCGTGCCCAGCGCAGCGCGGGCACGGTCGAGCGCGAATCGGTCCGCATCCTCGGCTATCGGCAGTTGTTCCAGCGAGCTATGGCCCTGCATGCGTGTTACCTCTTCCAGGCTGAATCCCCGGTTCAGGGACCGAGTATGCCAGCGTTTTGGCAAATCCTCGCGGCTGGCCGGCCGGATTGCAGACGGTGCCTGTCAGACTGTGATGCAGTGCTCAGATTTTCCGTCGTCTACTCGAGATCCGACAATTTTCCGAGCTGTTCGTCGAGCTGTGCGATGGTCCGCTCGAGTTCGGCAACGCGCTCCCGTTCCTTTTGCACGACGTCCGGCGGAGCGTTATGCACGAAGTTCTCGTTGCCGAGTTTGCCCTGCGATCTCGCCAGGTCCGCTTGCCCCTTGTCCCGCAGTTTGGTGAGGCGGGCATGCTCGGCGTCGACGTCGATGATGCCCTTCATCGGCACCAGCAGGCGCATGTCACCCAGCAGTGCCGTCGCAGCCGCCGGCGGCTCTGCACCGTCGGCGAGCGGCGTGACGGATTCGACGCGACCCACGAACGCGAGGAGTCTTGCGTAGCGATCGGCACGCGCGAGGTCCGAAGCGTGGGCATTCTGCAAGATTACCGGCAGCGATTTGCCCGGCGAAATGTCCATTTCGCCGCGAATCTGCCGGATACCCAGGATGAACTGCCGGACCCATTCGATGTCGTCGACGTCCTCGCCGCCGCCGGCGTCAGTGCCGGTCTCTGGATAGGGCCTGAGCATGATCGTCTCGCCCTCGATTCCGGCGCGCGGCGCTACCTGTTGCCAGATCTCCTCGGTAATGAACGGCATCAGCGGATGCACGAGTCTGAGCAGCGCTTCCAGGACTTCGAGCAGCGTGCGGCGGGTGCCGCGTTGTTGCGGTGCCGACGCGTCGTCCGACTGCAGCACGGGCTTGGACAACTCGAGGTACCAGTCGCAGAACTCGTGCCAGGTGAATTCGTAGATGGCCTGTGCCGCCAGGTCGAGCCGGTAGGTCTCGAAATGGCGGTGCACTTCCGCCACCGTCGCGCCGAGGCGGGCTCGGATCCAGCGGTCCGCGGCGGAGAATTCGGCCTGGCCGTCGATGGGCGTGTCCGTGTTCATGAGGACGTAGCGCGCCGCGTTCCAGAGCTTGTTGCAGAAATTCTTGTAGCCCTCGACGCGTCCGAGGTCGAAGCGGATGTCGCGGCCCGTCGTCGCCAGCGCGGCGAAGGTGAAGCGCAGTGCATCGCAACCGTAGGCCTCGATGCCGTTCGGGAACTGCTTGCGCGTTGCGCGTTCGATCTGCGGCTTCAGGTGCTCCTGCATCAGGCCGGTCGTCCGCTTCTCCAGCAGCGTATCCAGGCCGACGCCGTCGATCAGGTCGAGCGGGTCGAGCACGTTGCCCTTCGACTTCGACATCTTCTGACCCTCCTGATCGCGGATCAGGCCGTGGATGTAGACCTCGTGGAACGGCACGTCACCCATGAACTTCAGTCCCATCATGATCATGCGCGCGACCCAGAAGAAGATAATGTCGAAACCGGTCACGAGCACGCTGCCCGGATAGAACTCGTCGAGCTCGGCCGTCTGCTCCGGCCAGCCCAGTGTGCTGAACGGCCACAGTGCGGACGAAAACCACGTGTCGAGGACGTCGTCGTCCCGCAGCAGGGCGACGTCCGGGCCGATGCCGGCACGCTTGCGTGCATCCGCCTCGTCGCGGCCGACGTAGACCTTGCCGTCGGTGTCGTACCAGGCCGGGATCCGGTGGCCCCACCAGAGCTGGCGGCTGATGCACCAGTCCTGGATGTTGTGCATCCATTCGAAATACGTCTTCGACCAGTTGTCCGGCACGAAGCGGATGCGACCGGATTCCACGGCTTCGATGGCCGGTGCCGCGAGTGGCTTGACGTCGACGTACCACTGGTCGGTCAGGTACGGTTCGACGACGGCGCCGCTGCGGTCGCCCCGCGGGATCTTGACGACGTAGTCCTCGACTTTGTCCAGCAGGCCCTGCGCCTTGAATTCGGCGACGATGGCCTTGCGGGCCCTGAAACGATCCATGCCGCGGTAAGCCTCCGGCACGCTGTCATTCAGTGCCGCGTCGTCGGTCAGGATGTTGTACATCGGCAGATCGTGCCGCTTGCCGATCTCGTAGTCGTTGAAGTCGTGGGCGGGCGTGATCTTGACGCAGCCGGTGCCGAACTCCGGATCGACGTAATCGTCGGCAATGATCGGAATGCGTCGCCCGACGATCGGCAGCAGGACGTCCTGGCCGACCAGGTTGCGATAGCGCTCGTCCTCCGGGTGCACGGCGACGGCGCTGTCGCCGAGCATCGTTTCCGGCCGCGTCGTCGCGACCACGAGATTCCCCTTGCCGGAAGCGAGCGGATAGCGGAAATGCCAGAGCTGGCCGTCCTCGTCGGCGGACAGCACTTCGAGATCGGACAATGCCGTGTGCAGCACCGGGTCCCAGTTGACCAGGCGCTTGCCGCGGTAGATGAGGCCGTCCTCGTAGAGCCGGACGAATACTTCGGACACGGCGTCGGACAAACCCTCGTCCATCGTGAATCGGTCGCGGCTCCAGTCGACGGACGCGCCCATGCGCCGCAGCTGGCGCGCGATCTGGCCGCCGGACTGGTCTTTCCACTGCCAGACACGCGCGACGAACGCTTCCCTGCCGAGTTCGCGCCGGGAACTCCCCTCTCCGGCGAGCAGCCGCTCGACGACCATCTGCGTGGCGATGCCGGCGTGGTCCATGCCCGGCTGCCACAGGGCGCGAAAGCCCATCATCCGCTTGTAGCGCGTGAGGGCGTCCATGATGGTGTCCTGGAACGCGTGCCCCATGTGCAGTGTGCCGGTCACGTTCGGCGGCGGGATCATGATGCAATAGGGCTCACCGTCGCCGCGCGGCGCGAAGTACCCTTGCTCTTCCCAGCGCGCATACACGCGCTGCTCGATGTCTTGGGGCTGATAGGACTTTAACATCGGTTGCGCGGAGCAGTCGGCTCAGACCCTGTGTGTCTCGAGCGTGTCTCCCCGTTCACGGTAGGCGGCGAATCGTTGGCGGCTCTTTTGCCTGCACTCCTCGTCGGAGGTTACAAGTTCGGCGACACGCGGGAAAGCATCGGCGCAGGCGGGTATCTCGTCGCAGAGATTGATCAGAAGGTCGCCGGGCGGGGCGGGGTCGCCGACGCAACCGATGGTCACGGGCGATTCGAGTTCTCTTGTCGCCGCCGCGATCCGATGATGCGGCACGAAACTGCCATCGCGGAACGTCCACAACAGCTCGTCGAGGCGTTCCGCGTCGGTTGCACTCGGCGCCATGATCAGCACGGAGTGATCCAGCCGGTAGGCCTTCTCGGCCAGGCGGCAGGCGAAGGATTGCCGGTGTTGCGGGCCGGCCTGCTGCAGTACGTAGAAATCGACCCTCGCCACTGCCTGACGGGCCCTACGGCAATGCGCCGGCGCGGGCGAGCAGAAACTCCGCCAGCATCGGCACCGGGCGCCCCGTCGA
The DNA here is from genome assembly GCA_963777675.1 of uncultured Gammaproteobacteria bacterium. GTDB lineage: Bacteria > Pseudomonadota > Gammaproteobacteria > Steroidobacterales > Woeseiaceae > UBA1847. The sequence goes on from CAVZRD010000013.1 coordinate 55,036, forward strand.
GCCCTTTTGCCTGCCCGATTTCCACGCCGTGCCCGCGATGTCGAGATGCGCCCAGTTGAGACCGCCGGTGAAGTTGCCGAGGAAACAGCCCGCGGTAATCGCGCCGGCATCGCGGCCGCCGACGTTGGCGAAGTCCGCGAAATTGCTCTTGAGCTGGTTCGCGTAGTCCTCGCCCAGCGGCAAATGCCAGCCGCGATCCTCCGCGGCGATGCCGGCACGCAGGACTTCCTGTGCGAGCTCGTCGTTGTTGCTCATCACGCCGGTCAGGTGATGGCCGAGCGCGATCACGCACGCGCCGGTCAGAGTCGCCACATCGATCACGGTATCGGGGTCGAAACGGCGCGAATAGGTCAGCGCGTCACAGAGGATCAGCCTGCCTTCCGCATCCGTGTTCAGGATCTCGATGGTCTGTCCTGACAAGCTCTTGACGATGTCACCGGGCTTGGTGGCCGAGCCGCCCGGCAGGTTCTCGACGGTCGGCACGATGACGTTGACGTTGATCGGCAACCCGAGTCGGGCGACGGTCGCGACCGTCGCGATGACGGCCGCCGCACCGCACATGTCGAATTTCATCTCGTCCATCGCCGGGCCGGGCTTGAGCGAAATGCCGCCGGAATCGAAGGTGACTCCCTTGCCGACCAGCACGACGGGTTTCGCGCGCGCCTTGCCGCGATACTTGATCACGATGAACTTGGCCGGTTCGGCGCTTCCCGCGGTGACCGAGAGCAGGGAATTCATCCCGAGACGCTTCATTTGTGTCTCGTTGAGGACGGTAGTCTGCAGCTTCGCATTGTCGCGAGCGAGCTTCTGCGCGGTGCGGGCGAGGTGGCTCGGCGTGCAGACGTTGGCCGGCAGGTTGCCGAGTTCGCGTGCGAGCGTTACACCCTCCGCGATCGCTTCGCCGTGCCGGGCGCCGCGCAGCGTGCGTGCCGCATCGCCACGGGCTGCGATAGCGAGACCAACCCCGGCGAGCGGCATGACCGGCGGTTTCTTGCCGCTCTTCAGCGCCGTGAAGCGATACATCGCCTCGCCGACGGCCTGCGCAGTGTAACGCGCGAGATAATACACATCCGCGCCGCCGGCATCCTCGAGGGTGAGTCCGACCAGGATGCGGCGACAACTCGTCTGCGAGATCGTCTGCAGCGCCGCCTGCACGGCGCGCTGGTACTGCGGCTTGCCGAAGGCGTCGGCAGCGCCGAGGCCGACGACGGCCACCCGCGGCGCGCGGACGCCGGGCACGTTGCCGAGCACGACGCAGCGCCCGAGCTGGGTCGGGATATCATTGCTTTTCAGCTGCTTGCGGATCAGGCCTTTGCTCGCGGCGTCGATCTGAGCCGCGCTCTTGCCGAGTCCGCGATCGTATACGCCGACGATGACACAGTCCACGGCGCGCCGAGAGGCATCACCCGTAGTAGTAAAATAATCCATAAGAGAGTCTTGTTATTGTTGGTCGGAACCCCGGTTCGCCCTGCGAGCCCGGGACTGTCCCGCGCAAAATAAAAGCGGTAGTCTAACCGATTCCTCTGGAACCGTTAAACAGTCATCAGGGCCCATGCGGCGCATACTGGACCGCTATATATTCCGCGAGATCGCCTCGACGTGGCTGGGTGTGACCGGCATCCTGCTGATCATCCTGCTCACCAACCAGTTCGCCCGCACCCTCGGCGACGTGGCGAACGGGCACCTGCCGAAGGGCGCGGTGACCGACATGATCGCGCTGTCCGCCGCGCAATACCTCACGATCCTGGTGCCGATCGGGCTCTTTCTGTCGATCATGCTGGCGCTCGGCCGCCTGTACCGGGACAGCGAGATGCCGGCGATGATGGCGTGTCGGGTGGGTCCCGGCGGCATCTACCGCCCGTTGCTCTGGCTGCTCATCCCGTTGGCGCTGGGCGTCGCCTGGTTGTCGATCGAACTCACGCCGCAATCTTTGCGGGCGGTTGGCCGCATTGCCGCCGAAGCGCGCCGTGAAGCCGACCTGACCAGCATCGAGCCCGGCCGTTTCACCGAGGTGGGCCCGCGGCACGCCGTCATTTACTGCGAGAGCATCTCCAAGCGCGGAGTGTTGCACAACGTTTTCCTGCAGCGCCAACTCCCGGACAGCGACGCCATCGAGGTCGTCGTTGCCCAGCGCGGCGAACAGGAGGAGTCCGACGATCCGGATATTCGCTATCTCGCGCTCTACAACGGACGCCGCTACGAAGGCGTGCCCGGCACCACGGAATTCCGGGTCATGGAATTCGCCGAGCACGGGATCCCGTATCGTTTGCCGAGTCTCGATCCGCCAAAATTGACGCCGCGCGAGATGTCTATTTTCTCGCTGCTCACGTCGCACGACCTCGAGCACGTCGCGGAACTGGAGTGGCGCCTCAGCGTGCCGCTCGCGACGATCATCCTCGGCCTGCTCGCAGTGCCGCTCGCAAAGACGCAGCCGCGCGCCGGCCGCTATGGACGGCTGGCGATCGGATTGCTGATGTTCATCATCTACCTGAACCTGTTGAGCGCATCGAAGGCCTGGATCGAACAGGGTGTCGTGCCGCCGTTTATCGGCCTGTGGTGGGTCCACGGCGTCGTCCTGTTACTGACACTCGGGTTGCTCGCGAAACAGAACGCGGTGTTCCGGAGATTGTGGGCGTGAACGGCATCCTCACCCAGTACATGATGCGCGCGATCATCACGACGACCGCGCTCGTGCTCCTCGTGCTGCTGGCGCTCGCCGGCCTGTTCGACTTCATCAGCGAACTCGACGACATGCAGGGTGGTTACCAGAGCGCGCAGGTCGTCCTGTTTACGCTGCTGCGGCTGCCGCTGAGTGCATTCTCCATGATGCCGCTCGCGACCCTCATCGGTTCGTTGCTGGCACTCGGCGGGATTGCGGCACACAGCGAGATCATCGTAATGCGCGCTTCCGGGCTGTCCGTGAAACACCTCGCCGGAATGGTGGCGATCACGGGTGCCGTATTGTTGGTGTTTACGGCGCTGCTCGGTGAGTTCATCGGTCCGCCGCTCGACTACTTCGCGCGCAACATGCGCCAGGAGGCGCGTTCCGGAAAGAACGCCGAAGAATCCGGCAACGAGACCTGGGTCAAGGACGGTCCCGTAATCATGCACCTCGAACGCGTGAGCACGGAGTTCGAGTTCGGCAGAATCTATCTGTTCCGGTTGCGATCCGACAACACGCTGGATTCAATCACCACGGCGGAGAACTCCGGCATCGACGACGACGACCGCTGGGTGCTGGAAAACGTGCGCGAGACGAAGTTCAAGAACGACGGCGTGCAGGTCGTCGAATCCGCGCGCGCCGTCGAGTCGTTCGACATCGGTGCCGAGACCCTCGGTATCTCGCTCATCAAGCCGCAGAGCCTGTCCGGCCGCGGGCTCTGGAGTTACATCCGCTACCTGAAGCGCAACACGCTCGACGCGGGCCGCTACGAGACGGAACTCTGGTATCGAATAGCCCGCACCGCGACGATCATGATCATGCCGGTCCTGGCACTCGCCTTCGTGTTCGGCTCGGTTCGCAGCGGCGGCGCCGGCGCGCGCCTGATGATCGGGATCGTGATCGGCCTCGCGTACTATCTCTCCAGCGAACTGCTCGCAAATTCGGGCCAGGTGTTCAACCTCGATCCCGCGGTGATCGCGTGGTTGCCGTCGGCGACGCTGGCGCTTTTCACGATGATCGCCCTCAACCGTATCCGTTAACCTGTCACGCCGATCGACGCGGGTAATGGCGCAGCCGCGTGCCGCTCAGGCGGTCGTGCCAGGCAAGACTCTCCGGGTCCCACAATTGCCAGAGGTAGCCGAGGCCGAGCGGGAGCCAGGACAGGATCGCGGCGAAGAACCGCAGGCTGGCGCGGCCCGGCCCGGGTGTCCTGCCGTCCGGTGTCTCGACGCGCAGCCCCCAGGCCAGCATGCCCAGCGTGCTGCCGGAACGGCACCAGAAGACAACGAAGAACGCGTACATGGCGACGAGCAGCGTGAACTGGTACGGCCGGTTGCCCGGTCCGACGGGCTCGCCGCCCCGCGCCGCGATGAACGGGATCGTCACGAGGAACAGCAGGGCTAGCACAAGCAGCGCGTCGTAGAGCATGGCGCCGAGGCGGCGCAGCAACGAGGCGTTGCGCGCCGTCACAGCGACCCGATGAGCTCGATCATGCGCTGCCGTGCTGCTGCGTCCGGCAGCACACCGAAGCCGGCCGCGAGATCGTCCGTCATGTGGCGCGGCTTGCTCGTTGCCGGGATGACGCAAGTGACGGCCGGATGAGACACGATGAACTTGAGGAATAACTGGCCCCAGCTTGCCGCAAATACCTGCGCCCAGTCCGGCAGATCGCGCCCCGACACGGCGCGGAACAGGCGCCCGGCCTGGAAGGGCCGATTGATCAATACGGCGATGCCCATGTCCTGCGCCAGCGGCAAGACGCGTCGCTCGGCCTCCCTCTCGGCGAGCGAATAATTGATCTGGATGAATTGCGGCCTGAAGCTGCGCATCGCCGACTCAAGCGCGTCGAGAGCGCTTGCCGTGTAATGCGTGAGCCCGCTGTAGCGGATGCGCTTTTGCTCCTGCAGCTCGCGGATGCTTTGCATGTGCGTGGCCGTGTCCCTGAGGTTATGGACCTGCATCAGGTCGATGACATCCGTGTTCATCAGTTCGAACGAACGGCGCATCTGCGCGATGCCGGCCTCTCGCCCGTCGGTCCAGACCTTGGTCGCGAGAAACAGCGCATCGCGTTCGCTGCCGGCCTCGATGATGTCGCCGATGATTTTCTCGGCGCGATCGTACATCGGCGAGGTGTCGATCAGGCGGCCGCCGGAATCGACCAGCACGTCGACGATCGTCTTGCGAGTCGCGACGTTGTCGGCTGTGCTGGCGACATCGAATACGTTGTATGTGCCCAGCCCGATTACGGGTAGCGTTTCTCCGCTGGCGGGAATTATTCGGGATATCATCTTCGATTCCTCGGCAAGACCGCGGACGGGGCTCGACGCGATTGCCACTGCCGCGAGCAGCGCCTCGCGCCGTGTCCAGGTCCTGTCGTTCACTTGATGCCGACCTCCTTGAGGCGCCTGGCACGGTCGCGGTAATCCCGGCCCAGCCACAGCGAGATACCCGCCCAGACCGCCCCGAACGGGACCATGATGAAGGAAATCGGCGGGATGCTCAGCCCGAGAGTGATGAAACCGTGGATCGTGGAACTGCCGACGATATCCCCGAAACGGTAGACCGTGGTGTCGATGAAGTTCTTGGTTTTGTACTTTTCCTCCGTCGTCACGACGGAATAGAGCATATCGGTCGTCGGCTTGCTGAAGGCGAAGCCCAGGCCGCGGCGTACGATCGTCAGGATCGATACGGCGGCCAGCGTCGGCTCGAACGCCAGCAGGATGAAACCGACGATGGACACGATGGGCATCAGTACGAGCGAGACGCCGATATTGAATCGGTGCACGAGGTGTCGGAGGACGAACAATTGCCCGAAGCCGGCGAGCATCACGATCGCCAGATTGACCATGGCGTAGTATTGCGTGTTCTCGTTCGAGCCGGGGATCGTGCTTTGGACGAGTTGCGCGGTGAAGATGTAAAGGGCGGTGCCCAGCAGGCTCGCGATAATCGACGCGAACGAGATGTTGCTGAAGTAACTCGACGAGAATACGTGCGTCACGCCGCTGAAGGGATTGCCGCCCAGCGGCTTCCTGCTGGTGGCCGCGTCGCGGTGCGCAACGTCGGCGAATGATTCGACCCAGGCCCTCAGGCGGACGATGCAGAACACGGCGAGCAGGAGCAGTGCTGCGGCAATCGGCAACACGTTCTGGAATCCGATGTGTACGACGAGCAGGCCCGTCACCGCGCTGCCGGCTCCGGCGCCGATGCTGCCAGCCGCCGAGATGGGGCCGAACAGCCGCCGGCACTGTTCGCGCGTGTAGATGTCCGCCATATAGCTCCAGAACACCGACACGACGAACAGGTTGAAGACGCTGACCCAGACGAAGAAGACTCGCGCGAGCCAGACGTAGTCCCAGTCGTTGGCGAGAGCCGCCGAGAACGCGGCCCAGAACGCGAGAATGTTGAATATGAAAAACAGATATACCCAGGGCAGAAAAGTCCGCCGCGGGAAGCGCGCCACGATCCACCCGAAGACCGGCGTAATCGCGCACATGGTCACGAACGAGGCCATGAACAGCCACTGGATCGTGTCCGGGCCGCTTTTGACGCCCATTGACTCGCGCACCGGCCGGAGGATGTAATACGACGACAGCACGCAGAAGAACAACGCAAACGACCATGCCGCGGCAACGATTTCGCCGCGGTGAATACCGAAGGTCCGGTCGACCAACGTGGGACGGACGGTGCGCGCTTCCGGTGTGCTCATGACAGGAGCCATCTTAATGACCGGCGGGCAAAAGTCACCGGCTGATCGACGCCTGGCAGGCCGACAACGAGGGGAACCGGCATGGAATACGTTACGATCGTCGCCATTCTGTCACTACTGCAATTCTTCTGGTTCTCGTTCCGAGTCGGTACGTTGCGCGTGAAGCTCGGCGTCAAAGCGCCGGCCGTCAGCGGCCACCCCGAGTTCGAGCGAAATTTCCGCGTGCAACAGAACACGATGGAGCAGCTCGTGCTGTTCCTGCCGGCGCTGCTGCTGTATGCACACTATGTCCGGCCGTTCTGGGCGGCGGGCTTCGGCGCCGTGTTCATCGTCGGTCGTTTCATCTACCGCGCCGAATACCTGAAGGACCCGGCGATCCGCAGTCTCGGCTTTGCCGTCACGATATTGCCGTCGATGATCATGTTGATCTGGGTGCTAATCGACGCGGTCGTGAGACTGGTGCGCTGACGGCCTTCGGTAAGCCACAGTTGAGGCACCGGGTTGTCCGGCGTATGGTCGAATCCCATTGCCGGTGAGGACGAGACGATGAAGACGACGTGCATGGCGCCGGTCGCGGTATTCGCGCTTTGCGCCGGGCTGTCCGGCTGCGAGCGCCAGGTCAGTTTTGCCCACGACGTGGAGCCGATCCTGCAGACCTATTGTATCCAGTGTCACGACAAGAACGCCGAAGGCTATGAGACCAGCGGCTTCAGCCTGCGCGACTATGCGGGCGTGATGAAGGGGACCAAGTACGGCGCAGTCGTCATACCGGGAAGCGCCGATTCGAGTTCGATGTATCTCGTCATCGCGGGCAAGACGGCGCCGGAGATCCAGATGCCGCCGCACAATCCCGAGTCCTTGGCGAAGGGACGCGGCAAGCCCTTGTCCGAGGACCAGATCGAGACGATCAGGAGCTGGATCGACCAGGGCGCGAAGAATAACTGACGGCAATCGGGGGGTGACGATGTCCGGGAAGTGTCTCGTTGTATTGCTGCTGGCCGCCGCTATCGCGCAAGCCGACCAGCAGTTCGCCGACATCGGCGACCTGCAGCTCGTCGGCGGCGGCGCGATCGCACATTGCAGGGTCGGCTATCGCACGGACGGCACCTTGAACGTCGACAAGTCCAACGTGATTGTCATGCCGACCTGGTTCGGCGGCACGGCGGAAGAGCTGGAGCGTTTCGGTATCATCGGGCCCGGCAAGCTCGCCGACACCGACAAGTACTACGTCATCGCAATCGACGCGCTGGCCAACAGCGTGTCCTGCTCGCCGTCGAACAGTCATGCCGTCGGCGGCGGTCCCGTGCCGGCCATCGCGATCGAAGACATGGTCAATTCCCAGTACCGCCTGCTGACCGAACAGCTGGGGTTCCGTCACGTAAAGGCCGTCATGGGTATCTCGATGGGCGGCATGCAAACCTACCAGTGGATCGCGAGCTATCCCGATTTCATGGACAAGGCCGTGCCGATCCAGGGCACACCGCGGCAGACCTCGTTCGACCTGATCCAGTGGCAGACGCACAAGAACCTGATCCGCGCGCTGCAGGCGCACGGTGCGAGCGAGCATGAGATCGGCGCGCTGATCACGGACGTGAATCTGCTGACGCTGTTCACACCCGACTATTTCGTGAAGACGCTGCCGCCGGAGAAGGTGCCGGAGTACATGGCGCAGATGCGTGCCGGTCGCGTGTCGTTCCACGCCGACGACTACGTCGCGCAGCTCGAGGCGATGATCGGCCAGGACGTGACCGGCACGGGCGAGGCGGGTGCGAAGGCATACGCGGATCGGGTCAAGGCCGACGTACTGATCGTCGGCGTGACGAGCGACCACATGGTCAATCCCGGGCCCGGCGAGTCGCTGGCGCCGAAAATCGGCGCCGAGTCGCTGGTCGTCGAGGACATTTGCGGGCACGTCGGTTCGGACTGCCAGGCGGCCGAGGAGCAGATCGGGGATCGTGTCGCCGCGTTTCTCGCCGACTGATGCGCGTCAGGCTGCCGGCGAGAGCCGGTAGAAGACGTACGGCAACGCCGCGATCCAGAGCAGGAACAACGCCCACAGCCGGCCGGCGCCGAGGTCGTAGTCCGCGAACAGTTGCTGCCAGGAATGCCCCGCGACGTAACGGCCGAATCCGAACTCGAACGCGATCGTCATCGCGAGCCAGAGCAGGCCGATCAGCAAAGCCTGCCGGGCAGACTGCAGCGGCCAGCGCCGGCTGAACAGCCACACCACCAGCCCCGTCAGCACGATGCCGGTGAACGTCGAAACCTGGTGCGCCGCGAGTTCCGGCAAGGTGTCGGAGTAGGTCGCCTGGCGCAGGATGCCGTTACCGACCGACACGACCGCCAGCAGGAACCAGCAGAGCAGGTAGCGCAACAGGTTGGCGCCGGCCGCGGTCACGAGCCCGCTTGCCGTCGTGCCTTCAGCAGTTCAACGAAAGCACTGCGATGCAGCCAGAGCATGCCGAGGTTGGCCAGCAACAGGAGTCCCGCGATCGTCAGGCTGCGCGGATTCGGGTTCAGGAACGCATGGAACAGCAGGATGTTCAGGCTCACCGGAAACAACAGGACCGACGCCAGCGCGATGTACAGTCCGCTCACATAGCTGAGGCCGACGATCAAATAGTCGATCAACACGGCGGGGATGATGTAGCCGGACCCGAACAGCGCGTCGCGCAAGGCTTCGGCTTCCGGCGCGACCGGCGGGGCCTGCCAGCCGGTAAGGCCCATCCCGACCCAGGCCAACAGCACGAGGCCGAACACGAATCTGAACGCGGCTTTGAGCCGGGTGTTCATGACACCCAGTCTAGCAGTTCTCGGCGAGAGTGAAGATTTCCTCGACCGGGACCTCGAAGTAGCGTGCGATGCGCAAGGCGATCACCGTCGAAGGGACGAAGCGGCCGGATTCGATCGTGCTGATCGTCTTGCGGGTAACGCCGATGGCCTCGGCGAGCTCTGCCTGGCTCATGCGGTGTTCCGCCCGGAACACGCGGATGCGGTTGTTCAGCGCCGCGTTCATGCCTCGATTTCTTCGCCGCCCGTGTTGCTACGCCAATAGAGCACGAAGAACACGATGCTGTAGCTCAGCGTCAGAATGCAGGTCAAGAGTTCGAGATAATACGTTGCCGGGAGTAGCGAGGCCGGGTCGTGCGGGCCGTAGAAGATGACGTCCGGCTCGGTCCATTCGCCGATCGCAGTGGCCATGAAGAACGTGAAGAACCAGGAGATGGCAAGGGCGGAGAAGCTGGTCCGTTCCACGTAGCTTTCCATCAGCATGCTGCGGCAGAGCTTCCTCGAAACGCCGGAGCGGCCGGCAAGGATCCTTCCCGTGTAGATGAACAGGACCACGAGGGCGAGCAGCTGCGACACCAACAGCGTGTTGTGAAGCACGTTCATCCAGCCGAAGTCGCTGCGCGGGAAGTAGTACTCGAGTGCCCGGGAGCCCTGGGCCAGGCCGATCAGGAAAATGAACCCGACGAAGATGAGACGGTGGCGTTCGAAGGCTTCGGCCAGGCGGGCCTGCGGGAGGGTCGACATTGCTTCTACCTCGCTTTGAGAAGTGTCATTATCAAAAGTAGTAGTATACTACACAAAATATAACCTAAAGGTTACATCAGTGCAAGCACTTTTCGCCGCCGGCGTTAGGCTTTGGATATGTTCAGGAGTTTGGGGAGTTGGTGGAGCGGAGGAGGATCGAACTCCCGACCTTCGCATTGCGAACGCGACGCTCTCCCAGCTGAGCTACCGCCCCACGCGGACGGCTATTCTACACGGATTGGCAGGGCCGGGAAGGTCGTGCCGAAAGGCCGGAATCGAAGTCCGCCGCAGTCACAGACCGCAAGCAGACCGACAATCCTGGAGGGCAAGAAATGACGTTTCTCAAAAAATTGGCTCCGGAAATCCTCAGCCTCCTGCGCATCGTTTCCGCGTTCATGTTCATCCAACACGGCACGGCCAAGATCTTCGGCTTCCCGATATCGATGGGTCCTGGCGAGCTGGACTATTTCTCGCTGATCGGGCTCGCCGCGATCCTGGAAGTGGCGGGCGGATTCCTGCTTTTGATCGGTCTGTTCACGCGACCAGTGGCGTTCATTCTCTCGGGTGAGATGGCCTTTGCCTATTTTATGGCTCATGCGCCGAACGGATTCTGGACACTGATGAACCACGGCGAGTCGGCGGTATTCTTCTGCTTCGTGTTCCTGTACATCGCGGCACAGGGCGGCGGGAGCTGGAGCGTGGACAAGCTGCGTAAGCGCTAACCGGCAATCATCGCCACGGGCACAGCGAAGAGGCCCGGAGGGCTCAATCGGTACCCGTAGGAGCGGCTTCAGCCGCGATCGCCCGTCTAGGTGACGAATTCGAGCCGATACACCGGCGGCGGCGGCTCGTTGACGAGTTTTTCCACTGCGCTCAATAATCCGCCACGTGGCGGATTTGGATTCGGCGCGCCAGGTCGTCGTCCAGCAGGTCGTGGCCATGATAGCCGCAGTCCGGCACGGCGATGCCGTCCGGACGATAGAACGCCCAGCGGTCCCGGAAGTCTTTGTCGATCCTAAAGCCCCGCTCATGCACCAGCGCGTGATGCTTGGCGCACAGCAACATCAGCTGGTCGACGGCGGTCTCGCCGCCGTCCACCCAGTGCTCGACGTGGTGGATGTCGACGAAGCGCCGGTTGCGGCAGCCCGGGAAGCGGCAGGTGTGCCGGTCCCGGGCCCGCACCGCCCGCTCGATGCCTTTCGGGACGATGCGTGACTGGCGGCCGATGCTCAGCGGTTCGCCGGCTGCCGTCTCGGTCAGCACCACCGCGCGGCCGTCACAGCACAGCCGCTTGACCGTCTCGATGGGCACCGATGAGCGGCCCACCTCACCGGCCAGCGCCGACTGGTCGACGTGGATGTTGACCAGGTAGCGATCCGAGCTGCTGCGCCCCTCGTCGGGATTACCCTGCAGGTACTCCTTCAGCAGCGTGACGAAGGCATCGGCCTGGCGGGTCGACCAGGCCGTATCCACCAGGTCCGGGATCTGCAGGCATTCGTCGTCGCGAGCCTTGTCGAGCGCCTTCTCGAGCAGTTCGCCGGCCTCCAGCGGCAGTTCGACGGTCACCGACAGCGTGCCGCGCTCGGCATCCCGGTGGATTCGCAGGGACCGGTTGGCGAAGGCCCGCTCGGCGATGTCCCTCGAATCGGGGCTGCCCAGGCGCAGTTCGCGGCAGTACTCGGCGACGTGGCTGGCGGTGTTCTTGAGCGCGAACGCCACCAGTGCCTCTTCGTTGCCCGGGTTCGCCACCCGCGTCAGCGCGCGGACCTTCGAGTACGACAGCTCGCCGGTCGAAAACGCCGCGCAGATGTACGGCAAGTGCTTCAGGGCATGTGCGACCCGCACTTTTTCGCGCGCGGTCGCCAGCGACAGGTCGCAGCGCCAGGCGAGCCAGGTGGCGGTGTTCTCCAGCCCCCACTTGAGGCAGCCGCCGCGTTCGTCGAACTCGCGGATCATCACCAGCAGTTCGTAGGTGGCGGCATTGAGGCGCTGACAGAGATCCAGGATGCGCGCATCGAGCGCTTCGATGGGGGTGAGTTCGGCCGCCATGGCAGGTCCCTCCGGGGTGGCTAAAACAGACCTGTTATTATATCCAGTATCCTACCGATTTTCCATTTTGAATCAGCTTGTTACGGGCAGTTTGGAAGCCCCGGAGGGGTTCAGGCCTGACCCTCCCGACGGAAGCGGGTGCCGAAAATTCTATGAACAATCTCCCCAAACGAAAAAGGGCCAGCCCGATTCCGGTTGGCCCTTTATCAAATCTGGCACTCCCTACCGGATTCGAACCGGTGTTACCGCCGTGAGAGGGCGGCGTCCTGAACCACTAGACGAAGGGAGCGTTGTTGCCCGTGCTGGCGGGCCGGCCATTATACGACTCTGCGTTGGCGGCTCAAGCCTGCGCGCGGCGCGTCAGAGCAAGCGCGGCGAGTGCCGTCAGGCGCATCTTCCCGCTACCCGGGGCGGGCCGGGCTGCTATCATACGGGCGCCTAACCAATCCTCAAGCGGAAACACCTTGAACAACAGCGGGAACCCGCAGCAGAAAGCGCCCCGGATTATCCCCCGTGCCGAACACAACGTCTCCCGGGACGAGATTTCCAAGAATGCACTGAAAGTCCTGTATCGCCTGCACAGCGCCGGCTATCAGGCCTTTCTGGTGGGCGGCGGCGTGCGCGATGCGATCCTGGACCTGCACCCCAAGGACTTCGACATCGCGACCGACGCGACGCCGGACGAGGTGCGGGCGCTGTTCCACAATTGCCGGCTGATCGGGCGCCGGTTCCGCCTGGCGCACGTGCGCTTCGGCCGTGAAGTCATCGAGGTGGCGACTTTCCGGGCTGCGTCCGACCGCGACCACGACGATCACGTCCGCGACGAGGCCGGCCGCATCGTCCGCGACAACGTCTACGGCACGATCGAGGAGGACGTCTGGCGGCGCGACTTCACTTGCAACGCGCTGTACTACAACATCGCCGACTTCAGCATCTGGGACTATGCGGGCGGCATGCGGGACATCGAGCAGCGCCGGATCGTCCTGATCGGCGACCCCGACAAGCGCCTGCGCGAAGACCCCGTGCGAATGCTGCGTGCCGTGCGCTTCGCCGCCAAACTCGGATTCAGCATCGACCCGGCACTGCAAAAGGCGATCGCCCAGGACCTGCCGCTGCTCGTCAGCGTGCCGGCGGCACGGCTGTTCGACGAGTTCCTGAAGTTGTTCCAGGCGGGTTTCGCTGAGAAGACCTTCGATCTCCTGCGCGAGTTCAAGCTGTTCGGCGAACTCTTCCCGGCGACGGCCCGGGAACTCGACGAGGACGCGGAGTTCCGCGACTTCGTAAGGGCCGCATTGCGCAACACCGACCGTCGGGTCGCGCAGAACCTGTCGGTCACGCCGATGTTCCTGCTCGGCGTATTCCTATGGGCGCCGGCGAAGCGGCTCGCGGCGATGACGCGCGAAAAGGAGCAGATGTCGGAGCCGCAAGCGCTGAGCCTGGCGGCCTATGAACTGACCGCCCAGCAGCAACGGCGCATCGCGTTACCGCGCCGGTTCACCGTACCGATGCGGGAGATGCTCGCCCTGCAGCCGCGTTTCACTCAGACCACCGGCAAGCGCGCGATGAAGCTGCTCGACCACCGTCGCTTCCGCGCGGCCTACGATTTCATGACGCTGCTGGCCGAAGTCGGCCAGTTCGACCGGGAGACGGCGGACTTCTGGAGCAAAGTGCAGAACCAGTCTCCGGACGAACGTGCCGAGAGCTTCCAGCTGCGCAAGTCGACCCAGGGCGACAAGCGGCGGCGGCGTCGCCGCCGGCGACGGCCGAACCAGGCGACGAATTCATGAGCGACGGCCCGGCCCGCGAATCCGCGGCGTACATCGGGCTGGGCAGCAATCTCGACGACCCGGACCGCCGGATAGCGCGCGCCGTGGAGAGCCTGGAGGCACTGCCGGACACGCAGGTGACGGCACGCTCCTCCCTGTACCGGTCGGCACCGCTCGGGCCGCCCGACCAGCCGGATTTCCTTAATGCGGCCGTATCGCTGCGCACCGCGCTCGGCCCGCGCGACCTGCTGGGCCGCCTCAAGGCCATCGAACGGGACCAGGGGCGCAAGCCGGGGCCCCGCTGGGGGCCGCGCGTCATCGACCTCGACCTGCTGGTCTACGCCGACGCGGTCATCGACGAGCCGGGCCTCGTCGTGCCGCACCCGGGCATCGCGCAAAGAAATTTTGTATTGTTGCCGCTCCGGGAAATCGCGCCCGACCTCGAGGTACCGGGGCTGGGACGCGTGGCGGACATCGCGGTCGATGAACAGGAACCGCGCATCACCCGGGTCTCCTGACGACGAGAGTATCGCCATTTGAGCCTACCGAAACGCAGCAAGTCGACGCCGCGCTTCATCGCGGTCGAAGGTCCGATCGGCGTTGGCAAAACCAGCCTGGCACGCAAGCTCGCAGAAAGCCTGTCGGCCGATCTCGTGCTCGAGGAAGTGTACGAGAATCCGTTCCTGGAACGCTTCTACCGGGAAGGGCGATCGGCGGCATTGCCGGCACAGATGTATTTCCTGTTCGCCCGGGCCCGCCAGATCGAAGGGCTGCGCCAGTCGGACCTGTTCGCGAGCGTGCGGGTGGCGGATTACCTGTTCGCCAAGGATCGCCTGTTCGCGGAACTCAATCTCACGCAGGACGAACTGGATCTGTACGACCAGGTCGTCGCCACGATCAAGATCGATCCTCCGGTCCCCGATCTCGTGATCTACCTGCAGTCTTCGGTCGATGCGCTGCTCGAACGCATCGCGCGGCGCGGCATCCCGGCCGAGCGTGCGATCGACCGGCGCTATCTCGAGCGCCTGAACGATGCCTATGCGCGCTATTTCCACGCCTACAACGATGGTCCGCTATTGATCGTGAACGCGTCGCAGATCGATCCGATCGCGCATGGCGCCGACTACGATCTGTTATTCCGGCAGATCGAGAAGACCACCGGCGGCCGCCACTTCTTCAATCCCGCGGCGGCCGCGCTGGCCTGAGAGACAGCTCGCATGTACACCCAACTCGAGCAACGCGACATGGCCGAGCCGCCGATCAACGTGTCGACGCTGCAGCGTATGAAGGCCGACGGTGAGAAGATCGCCTGCCTCACGGCATACGACGCGAGTTTCGCGGCGCTGATCGATGCGGCGCGGGTCGACGTCGTGCTGGTCGGCGACTCGCTCGGCATGGTGATACAGGGCCACGACACGACGGTGCCGGTCACGGTCGACCACGTGATCTATCACAGCAAGGCGGTGGCACGGGGCCTGCGCCATGCCTTCCTGATGGTCGACATGCCGTTCATGAGCTACACGAGCAACGATCAGGCGCTGACGAACGCCGTACGCCTGATGCAGGAAGGCGGCGCGATGATGATCAAGCTCGAAGGCGGCGAAGGCCAGGTCGAGATCGTCGAACACCTGGCCCGGCACGACATCCCGGTCTGTGCGCACCTCGGCCTCAAACCGCAGTCGGTACACAAGCTCGGGGGGTTCCGAGTCCAGGGCAGGGAACCCGACAAGGCCCGCGAGATGGTTGCCGCGGCGAAGCGCCTGCAGGACGCCGGCGCGGACGTCGTCCTCCTCGAGTGCGTGCCGAACGAAGTCGGCGGAGCCGTGACGAAGAAACTCGAAGTCCCGGTGATCGGCATCGGCGCGGGGCCGCAGGTCGACGGCCAGATCCTGGTGCTCTACGACATGCTGGACATTACGCGCGGCCGCCTGCCGCGCTTCGTCCGTAATTTCCAGCAGGGGCTCGATTCCCCGTTCGCCGCGGTCGAGGCCTACGTCGCCGCCGTCCGCAGCGGCGAATACCCGGCGCCCGAACATTGCTTCTCCTGAGCGACGGCAGAGTGCCGGTCGGAACCTCACTGTGAAATTCATACAAAGCAAGCGAGAACTCTGGGAACAGCTCGCCGAATGGCGCCACGAGAGCGAGCACGTCGCGATCGTGCCGACGATGGGAAATCTGCATTCCGGCCACGCGAGCCTGGTCGACGCGGCCCGGCACCATGCCGACCGGGTCGTCGTCAGCGTGTTCGTCAATCCGACGCAGTTTGGCGAGGGTGAGGATTACGACGATTATCCGCGCACGCTCGAGCGCGACACGCTGCGGCTGCGCAAGATCGGCGCGGACGTGCTGTTCGCGCCCGATGTGGAGACGGTGTACCCGTTCGGCACCGAGCAGGCGACGATCGTCTCGGTGCCGGGGCTTACCGAAAATTTCTGCGGCGCGTTCCGCCCCGGTCATTTCGACGGCGTGACGACCGTCGTCGCGCGCCTGTTCGCCCTCGTTCGCCCGCACGCGGCCGTGTTCGGACAGAAGGATTTCCAGCAACAGCTGATCGTGCGGCGCATGGTCGAGGACCTGAGCCTGAGCATACGCATCATCACGGCACCGACGGTGCGCGAGGAGGACGGTCTCGCGATGAGTTCGCGCAACAGCTACCTCTCGGATGAAGAGCGCAAGATCGCGCCGCTCCTGTATCACACGCTGAAGCATGTCGGTGACGAGTTGCAGAACGGCAAGCGCAACTACGGGGACCTGGAGGTGGAGGCTTCGGACGTGCTCGCCGAGGGCGGTTTCCGCCCGGAGTACGTCGCGATACGCCGGGCGCTCGATCTCAGCGAGCCGGATCGCGACAGTGACGAACTCGTCGTGCTGGCGGCCGCTCACCTCGGCAAGGCGCGGCTCATCGACAACGTCGTCGTAACCGTCTAATTCGCGACCGTGTTGCGTCCGGCGCGCTTGGCGCGGTACAGCGCCTCGTCCGCTGCGCGGAGCAGGCTGGTGAGATCGCCTTCCGCGGCGAGTTCGGCGACGCCCATCGAGATCTCGACGGGGATCTGCACCAGCGAGTCGTTGCCGTTGCCGGTGTTGCCGCACACGGACTCGCGGACGCGCTCGGCGATCGTGAGCGCCTTCGCCTGGTCGATCTCGGGCAGGAGTACGGCGAACTCGTCGCCGCCGTAGCGGACGAGCAGGTCGCGCGGCCGGAACTGGTGCCTGAGGATGCTCGCGACCGCCGACAGTGCGCGGTCGCCCGCTATGTGGCCGAAACGGTCGTTGAATACCTTGAAGTTGTCCACGTCGATCATGACCAGCGAGACCGGTTGTCCGTCCCGGCGGCAACGCTGTATCTCGCGGTTGAACACTTCTTCCATCGAGTGCCGGTTGTTCAGTCCGGTCAGGGCATCCGTCTTCGCATGCCGCTCGACCTTGCGCAGCTCGCCGACGCTGTCTGCGATGACCCGATTGTGGCTGCGCACGCGCTCGGAGAGCACGATGAGCAGGTTCTTCGCGAATTCGTGGGAGGCATGCACCATCTCCCAGAGCACGGTCTGGTGGATGACGAGGAGGTGCGTGGGTGCGGCGGCGACGACGAATGCGGAAGGGTCGCGGTCTTCGATGATCGACATCTCACCGACGCAGGCACCGGCTTCCATCGTGGCCAGCGGCGGCGTGTCGACCGAGCCGACGTGCACCTTGAGGCTGCCTGACAGGACGATGAATACGTTCTCGTTCCGGGTCCCCGGCGACAGCAGAAGTTCCGCCGCCGCGATATCGCGCCGGTCGCAGCGCTGCAGTGCATCCTGAACGTCATCCGGGTCGACGCCGTGGAACAGCTCCAGGCCCTCGAGGAGGGAGCGCTTGTAGTCCGAATTGATGGCCAGGGTCGACGGCAAGGCAAAATCCTTTGCAGAACACCGCATTCTTGCGTCTATCGGTGCCGAATAACATCGACTGTGACACAGTATTGCAGGCGGGGAATTTCTTACCGGTCACCCCGCTGTTGCGCAATGGCCCAGTCCACGTGTTCGGCGACGAGTGCGGACGCCGAATTGCGGCGTGTCTCGAGCGCCCGCATGACCTCCGGCGTGGCCGTGGCGTTGCCCAATGCGACCGCGATGTTGCGAAGCCAGCGCTCGTAGCCGATGCGCCGTATCGGGCTGCCCGCGGTCCGCTCCAGCCAGGTCTGCTCGCTCCAGGCGAACAGCTCGGTCAGTTCGGCCGCGTCCAGGCCGTGGCGCGGCGCGAAGTCTCCTTCGGCCGTCGGCCTGGCGAACTTGTTCCAGGGACAGAACAGCTGGCAGTCATCGCAGCCGTAGATGCGGTTTCCGATCGCCCGCCGGTACTCGACCGGGATCGGACCCTTCAGCTCGATCGTCAGGTAGGAGATGCAGCGCCGCGCGTCCAACCGGTAGGGCGCCACGATCGCGTCGGTAGGGCAGACGTCGATGCACGCCCGGCATGTCCCGCAATGTGCCGACGCGCTGCGATCGACCGGCAGCGGCAGGTCCGTGTACAGCTCGCCGAGGAAGAACCACGAACCGGCGTCCTTGTTGATCAGGTTCGTGTGCTTGCCGATCCAGCCGAGCCCGGCCTTCTCTGCGAGCGGCTTCTCGAGCACCGGTGCACTGTCGACGAACACACGGTAGCCGGACGAACCGGTACGCTCCTCGATGCGTCGGGCGAGTGCCCGCAGCCGACGGCGCAGCACCTTGTGATAGTCGCGGCCGAGCGCGTAGCGCGACACGTAGCCGCGCGAGCCGTCATCGAGCCGCTCGCGGGGGTCGTCCGCTTCCCCGGGCAGGTAGTCCATACGCGCGGAGATCACGCGAAGGGTGCCGGGCACCAGTTCGGCAGGCCGGCTGCGGCGCGTGCCGTGGCGCCGCATATAGTCCATCGTCCCGTGCTCGCCGGCATCGAGCCACGCCTGCAGCCGGGACTCGGCCTTTGCGAGATCGGTGTCGCTGACACCGATCTGCTGGAAGCCGAGTTCGCGGCCCCACTGTGCGATCGCGGTCTTCAGCTCGGCGAGTTGGTCGTATGAGAAGGGTTTTGCAGGCGACAATGCAGGTCCTCCGGTGCGCCACAGTATAATCGCCGCCATGACGTCGTTGCCGGCAGAGATCTATTCCGTGGCCACCGTGCGCGCAATCGACCGCACGGCGATCGAGAGCGGCATCGCGGGATACACGCTGATGACGCGCGCGGGCACGGCCGCGTTCCAGGCGGCGCGTGCGCGCTATCCGCAAGCGACGCGCTGGCAGGTGGTGTGCGGTGCCGGCAACAACGCGGGCGACGGTTACGTCGTCGCGCGCCTCGCCGCCGCCGAGGGCCTTTCCGTGTCGGTCGTCACGCTGGTCGATGCGGCTTCGCTCGAGGGTGACGCTGCGACGGCCTGCGGCGACTTCTCCGCCGAAGGCGGCGTCGCCGTGCCCTGGTCCGGCCAACTCGATGCGGACGCCGGCTTGCTGGTCGACGCAGTGCTCGGCAGCGGGCTCGAACGCGACGTCGAAGGCGAATTCGCGCGCGCGGTACAGGCGATGAACGAACATCCCGCGCCCGTCTTCGCGCTCGACATCCCGACCGGATTGCACGGCGATTCGGGCCGCGTGCTCGGTTGTGCCGTGTCGGCCGACCATACGATGACTTTCGTCGGGCTGAAGTCGGGACAGTTCCTCGGCCACGGGCCGGACCTCTGCGGCGAGATCCTGTTCAGCGGTCTGGACCTGCCGCAGGCTGTCCGGGACGGCAAACCATCGGCGTATCGGCGCATCGACGACGACCTCATGCGGCGTGGGCTGGCGCCGCGCCGCCGCGGCGCGCACAAGGGCGAATTCGGCCACGTGCTCGTGATCGGCGGCGGCGCGGGCATGCCCGGGGCGGTCCGGCTTTGCGGAGAGGCCGCGCTGCGTAGCGGTGCCGGCCTCGTCAGCATTGCGACCCACGCCGACCATGCCGCCCTCGTCGCCACGGCGCGGCCCGAGCTGATGCCCCACGCGGTCCGCACGCCCGCGGATCTGGAGCCTTTGCTGGCGCGCGTCGACGTCGTCGCATTCGGTCCGGGCCTCGGCCGGTCGGACTGGGCGGGCGCCTTGTTCGAGGCGCTCGCCGAGCGGGACGGACCGTGTGTCTGGGACGCCGATGCGCTCAACTGGCTCGCCGCGACGCCCGCTCGCAACGATTCGCGCATCATCACGCCGCATCCGGGCGAAGCCGCGCGCCTGCTCGGGAGTACCTCGGCCGCGGTCCAGGAGGACCGGCGGGCGGCACTCGACGCGCTCGCCGAGACCTACGGCGGCACCGTGGTGCTGAAAGGCGCAGGGTCCCTGGTCAGCGCCCCCGCCGACGAGGCCCCGTGGCTGTGCAGCGCCGGCAACCCGGGCATGGCCTCCGCGGGCATGGGCGACGTGCTGACGGGCATCATTGCGGGCATGCTGGCACAGGGTCTGGCGCTGCCTGCGGCGGCCGCCGTCGGCGTCGAGGCACACGGGCGGGCCGGCGACCGGGCCGCCGCGCGAGGCGAGCGCGGCCTCATCGCGTCGGACCTGCTGGCCGAGCTGCGTGGCGTCGTCAATCCATGAGGCGGCACCTGGCGGATGCCGCGGCGACCGACGCATTTGCCGCCGAGTTCGGTGCCCGGCTGCCGGCCGACAAGGCAGGCTGGCTGGTACTGCTCGAAGGCGAGCTCGGCGCCGGCAAGTCCTCGTTTGCCCGCGCGCTGATCGCCGCGCTGGGACACGCCGGACCGGTCCCGAGTCCCACCTACACGCTCGTCGAGCCCTACGAACTCCCGGGCGTGACCGTCTACCACATTGATCTGTATCGCGTTTCCAGCGAAGAGGAACTGCCGTTCCTCGGCTTCGGCGAACTCGAGGAAGGCCTGCGCCTGGTCGAGTGGCCGGAGCGGGCGCCCGCGCTCGCGGGTGGTGCGGATCTCCTGCTGCGCCTCAGCTACTCCGGCGCGGGCCGGGATGCGGAACTCACCGGACTGAGCGCCCGCGGCCGCACGCTGGTCGCGGCAATAGAGGGTTAGCCACTGGATTAACTTAGGCCAGTATCCTCATAATTTTGCAGAAGAAAGGCATTGGAATTTTCCGCGGCGACGGTATACTCACCCGACATAATTCCGGAACTGATTGTGCCCGACGCGATGCCCGGCAGACGCCTGATCTCGATAGCCTTCCTGATGCTGCTCGCCGCGACGGCAAATGCGGCGACGACGATCGAGGCCATCCGGATCTGGGCCGAGAACGGCAAGACACGCGTCGTGCTGGACCTCTCCGGCCCGGCCGAACACAGCATCTTTACCCTGCGCGGGCCGGATCGCCTCGTCGTCGATCTCAAGGACGGGCATCTCGGCAAGGCGCTCGCGCGCATGCCCGCCGGCGCCGGTGCCGTGCGCTCTATCCGCAGCGGTTTGCGCTCGGATGGGCAGCTGCGCGTCGTGCTCGATCTCAACGAAGACGTGCGCTCGCGCAGTTTCACGGCCGGTCCCAACGGCGCCTACGGTGATCGTCTCGTAATTGACCTGCAGCGGAACGGCAGCCTGCATGCCGTCAAGCGTGCGTCCGAGGGCTACACGCCGGGACGCGACATCGTCGTCGCCGTCGACGCGGGGCACGGCGGCCACGACCCCGGTGCGATCGGCAAGTACCGGACCAAGGAGAAGGACGTCGCCCTGGCGATATCGAAGCAGCTGGCCGCGCGCATCAATGCCGAACAGGGCATGCGTGCGGTGCTGGTGCGCACCGGCGACTACTACATCGATCACCGCCGGCGCACGGCGATCGCGCATGAACACCACGCCGACCTGTTCGTATCGATCCATGCCGATGCGGTATCCGACCGGCGAGTCGACGGCGCCACGGTCTATGCGCTGTCGCTCAAGGGCGCGAGCGACGAGGAATCGCGTCTGCTCGCCGAGCGCGAGAACGCCGCGGTGCGGGTCGGCGGCGTGTCGCTGGACGACAAGGACGACGTTCTGGCATCCGTGCTGCTCGACCTGTCGCAGAACGCCGCGCTCGGCGCCAGCCTCGAGGTCGGCAAGAGCGTGATCGGCGAAATGTCGCGGGTCGGCGAGGTCCGGCGCCGCAACGTGCAACAGGCCGGGTTCCTCGTGCTCAAGTCGCCGGACATGCCTTCGATACTCGTGGAGACCGCCTACATCTCGAACCCGGCCGAGGAACGCCGGCTCTCCGACCGGACCGCGCAGGGTCGGATGGCGAATGCGATCCTCGCGGGCATCCGCGATTACTTCTATGCGAATCCGCCGCCCGACACGCTGATTGCCATGAACGCGCACCGCAATCCGGAGCGGCAGGTCCGTTACGTGATCACTCCCGGTGACACCCTGTCCGAGATCGCCGAGCGCTACAACGTCAGCGCGTCCGCGATCCGTTCCGCGAATCGGCTCTCCGGCGACAACATCCGGGTGGGCCAGACGCTGTCGATCCCGA
Organism: uncultured Gammaproteobacteria bacterium; assembly: GCA_963777675.1. Taxonomy (GTDB): domain Bacteria; phylum Pseudomonadota; class Gammaproteobacteria; order Steroidobacterales; family Woeseiaceae; genus UBA1847. The sequence goes on from CAVZRD010000013.1 coordinate 77,206, forward strand.
TCTTCCCCGGCACCTAGGCGCTGCGTGCCCCGAGACATTTCGGCGCCGATTTGAAAAAATGGCGGGCTCGATCCGCTTCGCCCGCCAGCCGCATGCCTATCCAGCAACTGCCGAGCCACCTCGTCAACCAGATCGCCGCCGGCGAGGTGGTCGAGCGCCCGGCGTCGGTGGTCAAGGAACTCGTCGAGAACAGCCTCGACGCGGGCGCCTCCAGCGTGCAGGTGGACATCCTCGCCGGTGGACACAAGCTCATCCGAGTGCGCGACAGCGGCGCGGGGATCGTCCGCGACGAGCTGCGAGCTGGCGCTCGCGCGACATGCGACGAGCAAGATCGCCTCGCTCGAGGATCTCGAGGCCGTCGCCTCGCTCGGGTTCCGGGGCGAGGCGTTGCCGAGCATCGCCTCGGTCGCGCGGCTGACGCTGTGCTCGCGCGCGCGGGACGCCGACGCGGCCTGGCAGGTCGAGGCCGACGGCGGCCACATCAGCGAATCCCGACCCGCCGCGCATCCGCCGGGCACCACGGTCGAGGTCCATGACCTCTTCTACAATACGCCCGCCCGGCGCCGGTTCCTGCGTACGGAGCGGACGGAATTCGGCCATGTCGAAAACTGGGTCCGCCGGCTCGCGCTGGCGCGGCCCGACGTCGCATTCACGCTGACGCACAACCGGCGTACGGTGCTGCAACTCGCCGCGGCGACGGACGCGGACGCTCGCCTGGCGCGCATCGCGGCGCTGTGCGGCGAAGCCTTTGCCGGGCAGGCAATCCATATCGAGCGGGAGGCGGAGGGGATCGCGCTGTCGGGCTGGATCGGCCAGCCGACCTTCCATCGCAGCCAGGCGGACCTGCAGTACTGGTTCGTCAATGGCCGCAGCATCAGCGACAAGACGCTCTCGCACGCAGCCCGGCACGCCTATCGCGACGTCCTGTTCCACGGCCGGTATCCGGCGTATGTCCTCGCGCTGACGGTGGACCCGGCCAGCGTCGACGCCAACGCCCACCCGGCAAAGCACGAAGTGCGTTTCCGCGACGGTCGACGGGTGCACGGAGTCGTGTCGCAGGCCATCGAAGTCGCGCTCGGCGACACGCGGCCCGGCGGCCGCGCAGCTGCGCCCGCGGCCATCGCGCCCGCGCAGGGCGGCCGGCAGGCATCGATGTCGTTGCCGCACGCACACCGTGCACCGGGCGCCGGCTCGGTGCGCGACGCGCTCGCCGCCTATCGGGCGATGGCGAATGCCGCGCCGCTGGCCGCGCGCCGATGTCGAAGCCGGCGCCGAGCTGCCGCCGCTCGGTTACGCGGTGGCGCAGCTCGCCGGCGTCTACGTGCTGGCCGAGAACCGGGACGGACTGGTCGTCGTCGACATGCACGCGGCGCACGAGCGGATCACTTACGAGAAGCTCAAGCGCGACTTCGACGACAGGGGCCTGGTCCGCCAGCCGTTGCTGGTGCCGGTCACGGTTGCCGTGTCCGAGAGCGAGGCGCGCCTCGTCGAACAGGCGGCCGATGCGCTGGCGAAACTGGGTCTCGTCGTCGACCGGGCCGGTCCGGCCAGCGTCGTCGTACGCGAGCTGCCTGCGCTGTTGCGTGGTGCGGACGCCGAGGCATTGCTGCGCGATGTGCTGTCGGATCTTGCCGACGCCGAGGACGCGAGCCGCATCGGAACGGCGTGCGACGAATTCCTGGCGACGATGGCCTGCCATCACTCCGTGCGTGCCAATCGCACGCTGTCTCTCGACGAGATGAATGCGCTGCTGCGCGAGATGGAACGCACCGAGCGGGCGGACCAGTGCAACCACGGCAGGCCGACGTGGACGGCGATTACGATGGCGGAACTGGATCGGCTGTTCCTGCGCGGCCGCTGAGCACAGCCGTGGCGAAGGCGATCTGTCTGATGGGTCCGACCGCGTCGGGCAAGACGGAGGCGGCTATCCGCCTTTGCATGCGCTTCCCGCTCGACATTATCAGCGTGGATTCGGCGCTCGTGTACCGGGGCATGGACATCGGCACCGCCAAGCCGGATGCAGAGACCCTGCGCCGGGTGCCGCACCGCCTGATCGACATCCGCGATCCGGAGCAAAGCTATTCGGCCGGCGAATTCGTGCGCGACGCCCTCGCCGAGATGGATGGCATCGTCGCAGCGGGGCGTATCCCGTTGCTGGTCGGCGGCACGATGATGTATTTCCGGACCCTGACCGGCGGCATCGCGGAACTCCCGGCGGCGGATCCCGGCCTGCGCGCGGAGATCGACCGCGAAGCCGGCGAGCGCGGCTGGCCCGCGCTGCATGCGCGGCTGGCAGAGGTGGACCCGGTGGCCGCGGCGCGCATCAACCCCAACGACAGCCAGCGTGTCCAGCGTGCCCTGGAGGTCTGGCTGGCCAGCGGCAAGGCGCTCAGCGCGTGGCAGCGGGACGGCGCGCAGGCGTCCCCGCGTTACGACTACCTGCGAATCGGACTGTGGCCGGCGCGCCGACGCACGCTGCATGAACGCATCGAGGCCCGCCTAAATGCCATGTTAAACAACGGTTTCCTTGAAGAAGTACGCGGGCTGCGCGGGCGTCAGGGGCTGACCGGCAGGCATCCGTCGATGCGGGCGGTCGGTTACCGGCAGCTGTGGGAACACCTGGACGGCGCCACGACCCTCGATCAGGCGCGGGACAGGGCGCTGGCCGCCACGCGGCAGCTCGCCAAGCGCCAGATCACCTGGCTCCGCAGCGAGGCGTCACTGACCCGCTTCGACCCACTTGAAGCGGGTACAATCGACGCCATATCGAGGACTCTGATAGAATTTTTCGACGCTTAGGCTGAACTCGCTATGGGCATCCGGCGCCACCGGGAAGCGGTGTTCAATAGAATCACAAGAATAAGGAGACCCCAAAATGGCTAAAGGGCAAACCCTGCAAGACCCCTTCCTGAACATATTGCGCAAGGAAAAGGTGCCGGTTTCGATCTATCTCGTGAACGGCATCAAGCTGCAAGGTCAGGTGGATTCGTTCGATCAGTTCGTCGTGCTGCTCAAGAACAGCGTCAACCAAATGGTGTACAAGCATGCGATATCGACAGTCGTCCCGTCGCGAAACGTGCGCTTGCCGCTGCCGGACGACGAGGCAGGAGACGATTAATTTGAGGCCAAAGACGCCGCGGGAGGTCGTTCTTGTTTGAACGGCCGGATAGCGGCGAACGTGCAATCCTGGTCCACGCGAGCCCCGAGGGGGCTCCGGACGCCACCGAACGTGAGGAATTCGCCGAGCTGGCCCGCTCGGCGGGAGCCGTGGTCGTGGGCGAGATCGTCAGCGGCCGGCGGCGGCCGGATCCGCGTTGTTTCATCGGCAAGGGCAAGCTCGACGAACTGGCGGCCGGCGTCGCGGCGCACGATGCCGAGCTCGTGATCTTTTCGGCGGCGCTGTCGCCGAGCCAGGAGCGCAATCTCGAAGCCAGCCTGAAATGCCGCGTGCTGGACCGGGCGGGGCTGATACTCGATATCTTTGCGCAGCGCGCCCGCAGCTTCGAGGGCAAGCTGCAGGTCGAACTCGCCCAGCTCGAGCATCTCTCGACGCGACTCGTGCGCGGCTGGACGCACCTGGAACGCCAGAAGGGCGGCATCGGCCTGCGCGGACCGGGCGAAACCCAGCTCGAATCCGACCGCCGTCTCATCGGCGGGAGGATCCGCCAGTTGAACGCCAGGCTGGCCCAGGTGGACGCGCGCCGCACGATGAACCGGCGCAACCGCGTGCGCGCGGAAGTGCCCACGGTGGCACTGGTAGGGTATACGAACGCCGGCAAGTCGACGCTGTTCAACGCGCTGACGAACGCGAGCGTCTACGTCGAGGACAAGCTGTTCGCGACGCTGGATCCGACCGTGCGACGTCTCGAACTGCCGGCCGGGCCCGAGGTCGTGCTCGCGGACACGGTCGGCTTCGTGCGTGACCTGCCCCACGAATTGATCGCGGCGTTCCGCTCGACGCTGCAGGAGGCGCGTGAAGCCGACCTGATCCTGCACGTGATCGACGCCGGTGACAGCAATCGCTGGCAGCACGTGCGGCAGGTGAATGCCGTGCTCAGACAGCTCGAAGCGGACCGCATCCCGCAAGTGCGTGTGTACAATAAGATCGACAAGCTCGACAGGAAGCCGCGCACGAGGATCGACCGTGACGGGCTCGGACGCGCGGTCTGGCTGTCCGCGGTCAGCGGCGAGGGCATATCGCAACTGCTGGACGTGATTCGCGAGCGTCTGATCCGCAAGACGATGCGAGGCCTGCTGCATCTGGAACCCACGCAAGGCCGCCAGCGGGCGCGCTTGTTCGAAATCGGGGCTGTCCTGAGTGAGGAGGCGTGCGAAGATGGCGGCTGGACGATCGAACTCGAGCTGGCCGAGCGGGACCTGATGCGCTTCATGAAGCGCGAGAAGCTCTCGCCTGAATTATTACAGCCGCTGCCGGTGCGTAAGCCGGTGACGGCGGCAACCTGAATACAAGCGGACGCTCATGGCCTGGAACGATCCCGGAAACGGCAAGGATCCCTGGAAACGCGACGGCGACGAACCGACCGATCTTGATCGGATGGTACGCGACTGGCGGCGCAGGCTCGGAAACCTGCTGGGCGGCGGCGGTGGCGGTGGCAGGCCGGGAAGCGGCGGTGGGGGCTACGCGCTGGCGATATTGCTGCTGGTCGCCTGGGCTGCGACCGGGTTCTACCGGATCGATGAGGCCGAACGCGGCGTCGTGCAACGTTTCGGCGCCTATACGGTGACGACCCTGCCGGGCTGGCACTGGCATATCCCGTACCCGGTCGAGACCGTCAATCTCGTCAACGCTTTTGCCGTGTCCAACTATTCCTACAAGACGGAGATGCTGACGGCGGACGAGCAATACGTGTACATCGAGATGGTCGTGCAATACCGGCGCACGGATCCGGTCAAGTACAGCTTCGAAGTTGTCGACCCGGAGCAGACGCTGCAGGACGTGACGGAGAGCGCCTTGCGCGAAGTGGTCGGCACGACCTCGCTCGAGGTGCTGGTCACCACGAGTCGCGACCAGATCGCCTCGCGGACGAGCCAGGTCCTGCAGAACACGCTCGACAACTATGGCGCCGGAATCACGGTTACCTCCATCTCCCTCGAGACCGTTAACTATCCGTCCAGCGTGCAGGACGCGGTCGATGATGCGCAGAAGGCTCGCAACGACAGCGAGCGCTACGCGCTCGAGGCCGATGAGTACGCCAGGGACGTCGTCCCGAAGGCCGAGGGCAAGGCCGCCCGCATCGTCGAAGACGCGAAGGCGTATCACGACCGGGTCATCGCGGATGCGGAGGGCGAGGCCGCGCGCTTCGAGGCTCTGCTCACCGAATACAAAAAAGCCCCACGCGTCACGCGCGAGCGCCTGTACCTGGACGCGCTGGAGGACGTGTACGGACGCTCCAACAAGGTGTTCCTCGACGCGGAAGGCAGCGGCAACCTGCTGTACCTTCCGCTCGACAAGATGCTCCAGCAAAGCGGAAGCCGTCAGATGAATTCCACCGGGACCCGCGACGCCGACACGTCCGCCGCCCCGGCATCGTCGTCCGACAGCGGCAGCAATTCCGGCGATCCACGCGACAGGAGGACCCGGCAATGAGCAGTGGACGTTTCATGGTCGTCGTGCTGCTTGGCCTGATCTTCGTGGGGCTCGGCCTGTCTGCCTTCACCGTCAACGAGCGTGATCTCGCGATCAAGCTGCAGCTCGGCCAGGTCGTCAGGACCGACTACCAGCCCGGGCTGCACTGGAAGTGGCCGCTGGTGCAAAACGTACGCAAATTCCCGAAGCGGATCCTGACGATCTCGGATCGCCCGGAACGCATCTTCACGGCCGAGAACGAGGCGCTCAACGTCGACTTCTTCGTCAAGTACCGCATCGTCGATCCGCGTCAGTTCTATATCTCGACGGGAGGGGTGCAGGCCGTTGCGAACGACCGCTTGTCCGAAATCATCAAGAACGCCGTGGTCACCGAGTTCGGTAAACGTTCGGTGCAGGAGGCGATTTCGGTCGGCCGTGCCGAGCTGATGCGCGACATGCTGGAGACAGCGGCGGGTACGGCCGAAGATCTCGGCGTCGAACTCGTCGATTTCCGTGTCAAGCAGGTCGAGTTTATGGACGACGTGAAGGAGTCGGTCTACCGTCAGATGGCGGCAGAGCGCAAGCGGATCGCGGCCGAGCGGCGTGCGGAAGGCCGCAAGGCCGAAGAGACCAAGCGTGCCAACGCGGACCGGCAGGTCACCGTCATCCTGGCCGATGCCTACAAGAAAGAGCAAACGATCCGCGGCGAAGGTGACGCGAAAGCCTGCCGAGATCTATGCCAATGCGTACAACAAGGACCCCGAGTTCTACGCGTTCTATCGGAGCATCAACGCCTACCGCAAGTCGATGGGCCAGCCCGGCGACCTGCTCGTACTCGATCCTGACAGTGACTTCTTCCGGTACCTGAACGATTCCGACGGCAAGCGCTAGTCGGTGAACTGGACCGAGATACTGACGGCCGTTGCGCTGGTCCTGGTGATCGAGGGCATGCTGCCTTTCGTCCGCCCGGGCCGCTACAAGCAGCTGGTGGCGCAAATCGTTCGGCTGAGTGACAATCAGCTGCGGACAGTCGGCCTGGTCTCGATGATCGTCGGGCTGTTGCTGCTCTTCGTGGTTCGGCACTGATAATACGGGGAACTGATGGGCAAGAACGTCGTCGTCATCGGCACCCAGTGGGGCGACGAAGGCAAGGGCAAGATCGTCGATCTGCTGACCGACCGTGCGGCCGCGGTGGCACGCTTCCAGGGCGGTCACAATGCCGGTCACACGCTGGTGATCGGCGGCAAGAAGACCGTCCTGCATCTGATCCCGTCGGGCATCCTGCGCGACGGCGTGAGCTGCCTGATCGGCAACGGCGTCGTACTGTCGCTCGACGCGCTGGTACAGGAAGCCGACGCGCTCATCGCGAACGGCGTCCCGGTATTCGAGCGTCTGCGGATCAGCCCCGGCTGCCCGCTGATCCTGCCGTCACACGCGGCGCTGGACCTGGCACGCGAGAAATCGAGAGGCGCAGCCGCGATCGGCACGACCGGGCGCGGCATCGGTCCGGCCTACGAGGACAAGGCGGCGCGGCGGGCGCTGCGCGTGGCCGATCTGTTCGTAAGGGAGCATTTCGCGGCGAAGCTCGGCGAAGTGCTGGACTATCACAACTTCCTGCTGAAGAACTATTTCCGCGCCGAGCCCGTCGATTTCGACAAGGTGCTCGACCAGGCGCTGACCGCGGCCGATGTCGTGGCACCGATAATCGCCGACGTCACGCAGATACTCCAGGACCTCGCGAACGCCGGCAAGAGCATCCTGTTCGAAGGAGCGCAGGGCACGTTCCTCGATATCGATCACGGCACCTATCCGTTCGTGACGTCGTCGAATACTGTCGCCGCCGCGGCGAGTACCGGGACCGGCATCGGTCCGCGCGAATCTCGACTACATCCTCGGCATCGTCAAGGCCTACACGACGCGCGTCGGCGCGGGACCGTTTCCCACCGAGCTGTTCGACGACCAGGGGCAGCACCTCGCGCGCGTCGGCGCGGAATTCGGCGCGACGACGGGACGGCCGCGCCGCTGCGGCTGGTTCGATGCGGTCGCCTTGCGGCGTTCGATCATCAACAGCAGCGTCTCCGGGCTGTGCGTCACCAAACTCGACGTGCTCGACGAATTCGAGACCATCCAGATCTGCGTCGGTTACCAGATCGACGGTGAACCGGTCGTCGGCGTGCCGGTGCTGGTAGACCGATTTGCGCGATGCGAGCCGGTATACGAGGAATGCGCCGGCTGGCAGGCTTCGACGGTCGGCATCACCGAGTTTGCCGCGCTGCCCGGGAATGCGCGCAAATATCTGGCGCGGATCGAGGAACTCGCGGGTGTGCCGATTGACATCATCTCTACGGGCGCCGATCGCGATCAGACGATTATCAAGCGGCACCCGTTCGAGTAAAGCGACGGGACCCGGTTCGACGTGTCGACTCGCAATCTCATTTTCAAGGCGGGACCCGCCGCATTGGAAATGGTCAGGCGGGACGGGTTCGCGGTGGACCGCATCGGCACGATCGCCGGAGCATCGGGCGGCGCAAAATGGCTCGTGCTCAGCCAGCTCGATCGTGCCATCGTCTCGCGCGTTTTGCCCGCGCTCGAGGCGCCGGTACACCTGGTCGGGACGTCGATCGGCTCGTGGCGGTTCGCCTGCTACGCACAGCACGACCCGCTCGACGCCATCGAACGCTTCGAGGATGCCTACATCTACCAGTCGTACAGCGCGAAGCCGGACATTCGCGAGGTCACCGCGAAGAGCCGTGAGATCCTCACGGTGCTGCTCGACAAGAGCGGTGCACACGAAATCCTCGATCACCCGGTACTACGCACGCATATACTCGCGGTGCGCGCGCGGCACGTCGCGGCACTCGATTCACGCTGGATCCTCGGCGGAGTCCTCGCCGCGGCGGCATCGCTGAATGCCGTCAGCCGCCGCAGCCTACGCCTGTTTTTCGAGCGTGTGCTGTTCTTCGATGCCCGCGACCTGCCGCCATTCTTCGATGTCGACGATTTCCCCTTGCAGCGGGTGCGCATCGGCGTCGACAACCTGGACGATGCCATCGTCGCGACCGGGTCGATCCCGCTGGTATTGTCCGGAGTCCACGACATCGCCCGTGCGATGCCGGGCGTCTATCGGGATGGCGGCATCATCGACTACCATCTCGATCTGCCGCTCGGCGACGGCGATCGCCTGACGCTGTATCCGCACTTCTTCGGCCGAATTACACCGGGCTGGTTCGACAAGCGGCTGCCTTGGCGGCGCGCCGATCCGGCCAACACGGATCGGACGATCCTGGTCTGCCCGTCACCGGAATTCGTCGCGCGTCTGCCGAACGCGAAGATCCCCGACCGCTTCGATTTCCGGCGCTACGCGCCCTCCGAGCGCATACGAATCTGGCGCCGGGTCGTCAGCGAATGCCGTGCGCTCGCGGACGAATTCGTGGACGTGATCGACAAAGGCGAACTCGGCAGCAGGCTCGTGCCGCTGTGACACAAACGTGGGATCAGTCGCTCGCCTTGCGGGAATGCGCCACCAACCGGCAGCGTGTCGTCAGGAGCTGGTGCAGCGAATCGACGTCCTCGTCCATGAGGTAATCCGAGCGTTCCCTCCAGCCGCGCAGCATGGGCAGGCTCTTGTCGTTGACGACGAGGTGATCTTCGCCGGACTGGCTGTTCACCTGCCAGCCCGGTACGGCGAGCACCGAACGGATGCGGACGCGGTGGTCGAGCAAGCGCCGAAACTCGCGTTCGAGGGCCGCGGTTCGTGCCGATGTCTGTACGATCGATTCCGATGTGCCGCGCGGCTGAAATACGAGTTCGTTGCCCTCGAGCTGCACACTGCCGTTGCGGATCGGGCGGCGTGCGCAGACGTTGATCGCATAGGCGCCGCTCTGCCCGACGATGACGTGATCGATGATGCCGGCCGACGTCTCGACGTCGTGGTAGACGCGACCGAAACCTGCCGAGATCGATTGCAACTGGTGCCCGATCGCGATGTTGGCGTCGCGCAGCAGACCGATCCGCTGCCGGGAAAGTATTGTCCGGGCCAGCTGGAAGAGGGCGAGGAACGCGCCCGCGCCGACGACGCCGAGTACCACGTACAGCTGCCAGGCCGGATAGCCGGCGAACAGTCGCTCGGCGTTCAGCTCGCGAGCCAACACGAACAACACCGCGAAGACGAGGACAGCGCTCAGGTAAGTCGACTGGCTGCTGGAGAGCCGCTCGAATTCGTCACGGAAGCGCTGCGCGGCCTCGCGCATGATGCTGTCCGAAAAACTCGGCGCCGGCCCGACGCTGCGCGAAAGCACCTGCCATGATTTTGCGATCAGGACGAAGACGACCGTGCAGGACAGGGCCACGGTCGCCGCGCTGCTGATGTTCTCGATATCCATCGTGCGTCTGCCTCCGTGACCAGATTATCGGCCGCACGGACTCCTCACTGTGACGCAGGTCACATTGACCACCTCCGGAAAGCGCCACAGGGCGCAGTTTTCAGTTTCGGTTCAGGCGCTGTCGATTATCTCTGGTGCAGACTCTCGAAAACGAAAGTGCAAAGGGGTTACCAATGAACCTTGGACGGACGCTGGCAGTATCGATGCTCGTTGCGGTCCTGAGCGGCTGCGCCTCCATGAGTGCGGAAGAATGTGCGGCCAGCGACTGGAAAGCCGTCGGCTTCGAAGACGGTGCGCGGGGCTATACGAGCGACGCCTTCACCCGGCATCGCAGGGAGTGTGCCGAACACGGGATCACGGCGGACTTCGATGCCTATCAGGCCGGCCGCAGCCAGGGCCTGCAGGAGTTCTGTCAGCCCGGCCGCGGCTTCAGCCACGGTGTCAACGGCGGGCAGTACTATGGCGTGTGCCCGCAGGAACTCGAGAACGGATTCGTCGATGCCTACAACGCCGGCCACAAGCTGTACAGTCTGCGGGCGACCGTGAACAGCACCAACTCCGCGATCTACGCGCGCCAGAACGAGCTCAAGAGCGCCGAGGACCGGATCGTCCAGATCGGTGTGGATCTGATCGACAGCGAGACGACCAAGGATGAGCGCATCCAGCTGCTGGCCGAGATGAAGAAGCTGTCCGAACGCAGCGGCGAACTCGAAGCCGAGATCGAGTCGCTGGTCGCCGAGCGGGCGAAGGCCGAACAGGATCTCGAAGCCTACCAGCAGACCCTTACCGCCTCCGGGTATTGATCCTCAGAAGTAGTCGTCGTCGTCCTCCGCCCGGCGGTCCTGACCCGAGCGCTGCTCCTTCGAGTAATTGCCCGTGGCCGGGCCGAAGCCCGCGGGGCCGAACGGGCTGCGCCGTTCCTTGCCGGTGCGGCGATCCTTGTGGTGAACGAATCGGCAACTGCACGAGGACGCGTTGGTACAACCGGGCAGCGGCAATTTCGGCGCCTCACCGGACAGGTAACGTTTGCCGGCGATTTCCTGGGCCGCGGTGCAGGGAAAGTCGGCCAGCTTGATCGAGACCGCATGATAGGCCGACGCCGGCGGCGTCGGACGGGGGGCGGAGGCTGCCCGGGTGTCCACGGGGCCGCGACGAAGGCGAAAGATCAGCCAGACCGCGACGATCAGTATCAGGAGCAGTGCCAGCAACGGCAGGTTCATGCGGCCTCCGGCAGGTCAGGCCAACGGCGATACGCCGAACAATCGCCCATGGAAGTATAAGACTACCGCATAGATCACGGCACCGATAATGACGACGACGGCATCGCCGAGGAACGGCGCCGGTTCCGGCCTCACCCAGCCGCCGTCGCGCCGGTTACACGCCAGGATCTCGGCGACAGACCACAGCCCGAGGCCGCCGAACAGGGCGAGGTCGCGGTCGGCACCGTTGGCCAGCAGATGCGCGAGCGCCCAGACGAGGACCGCGGTGAGTTGCGGATGCCGCAACAGGCGCTTGATGTTGGTCGGCGCGCGCGCGGCAAAAAACAGTACGAACGCAAAAAATACGAGCGCGGCGGGGAGAGGACCCGCGCCGAACGGCGGCGTGTACACGGCCGCCGGCGCGGCAGACCGCCAGCCGATCACGATCAGCGCCAGCGCGCCGAATATCAACAATGAGAACAGGCCCCGATAGGGATTCCGGCCGAGCTTCGCGATCAGGACCTCGCGCGGCCCGCGCGCCAGTGCCGGGAACAGGTGCACGCCGGACCAGACGATGATGCCGGTTATCAACAATTCCATGGGTCTCCCCCGAACGACGGATTACTTGTCCGAGTATAATCTCTGGCATGCGGTCGATGCGGCACGAATCATGAAGCGGAAGGGCAAACTGATGGACATGCTGACGGGCTACGCGGCCTCGCATCAGCACCCGGCGAATGTGTTCGTGCACCTGATCGGTATTCCGACGATCATGCTCGGCGTGTTGATCCCGCTCAGCTGGGTCCACGTGACCGTCAACGACTTCAGGTTCGACCTGGCGCAGGCCGTCGTCGTCGGATTCTTCCTGTTCTACCTTACGCTCGACGCGGTGTTCGCGATCGCTTTCCTCGTCCTGGGCTTGCTGGTCGCGGAGCTCGCGGCCGTACTCGGCGACTTGCCGTTGCGCTATTCAGGCACGATTGCCGTCGCCGCATTCCTGGGCGGCTATGCCGCGCAATTCATCGGCCATGCGATCGAACGGTCCATGCCCGTGCTGATCCGGCATCCGATCCAGGCGAATCTGGCCGCGCCTTTCTTCCAAATCGTGGAGATGTTCAAGCTGCTGGGCTTGAGGGACGAGCTGTTCAACGAGGTGCAGCGGCAGATTACCGCACGGCGAAGTGGTGCCCAGGAGAGGACTTGAACCACGACGAGTGCAAGACCCCTGGAGGTAGTCCTGTCTGGCCTTCAAGAAAGTGGCCCCCACAGGGGGTGACTTTCTTGGTGCCCAGGAGAGGACTTGAACCTCCACGGGGTTACCCCCACTAGCACCTGAAGCTAGCGCGTCTACCAATTCCGCCACCTGGGCCCGCTCGATACGCGTACAATCGCGGTTTCTCGCGAGGGGGCGCACTCTACTCAATGCCGGCGCGCCCTGTCAATCGACCACGCTGCAGCGGAGCGACCGCGTTGGCCGGAAAGAAGACCCAAAAGACTGCCAGGCCGAAAGCCTACAAGCACCCGGTCCCGGGCCGTACCGAGCTGCTCGATCATTTCGAGACCGAGGGCAAGCCGCTGAAGCCCGATGCGGTGCTTGCCGCGTTCGGCCTCAAGGGCCAGAAGATGCGGTCGCAACTCGTCGATCGCCTGTATGCGATGGTGCGGGCCGGACAGCTCATCGAGAACCGTCGCGGCGAATTCTGCCTGTCCGCCAAGCTCGATCTGGTGACCGGCACCGTCGTGGGTCACAAGGACGGTTTTGGCTTCGTCGTGCGTGACGGCGGCGGTGACGACGTGTTCCTCTCCGCCCGCGAGATGCGGCCCCTGTTCGACGGCGACCGTGTCGCGGTCAAGATCGTCGGCACGGACCGGCGCGGCAAGCCGGAAGGCGATCTCGTCGAGATCCTGGAGCGGGGTGTGCGCGAGATCGCGGGGCGCTTCATCCGCGAGCGCGGCATCGGGCTCGTCATCCCCGACAACGTGCGCCTCGCACACCGCGTGCTGATCGGCTCGCGGCGAATCCGGCGGCGCGAAACCGGGCCAGATCGTCGTAGCCGAGATCCTCGACTATCCGACGCGTGTCGAACAGGCCACCGGCCGCGTCGTTCGCGTCATCGGGGATCCGGAACAGAAGGGCATCGCCACCGACATCGCGATCCATTCGCACGGCATCCCGACCGCCTGGCCGAAAGACGTGCGCGACGAGACTCGCCGTTTCGGGAAGACGGTGCCGGCGGACGCGACGAAAGGCCGTGTCGACCTGCGCGGCGTCGACCTGGTGACGATCGACGGTGCCGACGCCCGGGATTTCGACGACGCCGTATTCTGCGAGCCGACGCACGGCGGCTGGCGCCTGGTCGTCGCGATCGCGGACGTCGCACACTACGTCGGGATCGGCTCGGCGATCGACAGGGAAGCGACGGTCCGCGGCACGTCGGTGTACTTTCCCGACCGCGTCGTGCCCATGTTGCCGGAGATCCTGTCCAACGGTCTGTGTTCGCTGAATCCGAAGGTGGACCGGCTGTGCATGGTCTGCGAGATGCAGGTCGAGGGCGACGGCCGGGTGACTCGGTCGCGTTTCTTCGAGGGCGTGATGCGCTCCGCGGCCCGGCTGACCTACAGCGAAGTCCATGCCTTCCTCGGCGGCGAGTCGAAGCAGGCCGTGCCGAAACCGCTGCACAAGGCGCTGCGCGACCTGCACGCGCTGTACAAGGCCTTCGCGAAGGCACGCAACCGGCGCGGCGCCATCGAGCTCGATCTGCCGCAGACAAGATTCGAGCTCGGCGACAACGGGGAGATCGTGCGCATCGAGACGGTGCAACGTCACGACGCCCACCGCCTGATCGAGGAGTGCATGATCGCGGCGAACGTCGAGGCGGCGAAGTTCCTGCAACGCCATCGCATCCCCGGGCTGTACCGTGTGCACGCGAAGCCCGATCCGGAACGTTTCGAGGAACTCCGCCAGTATCTGCTCACGCTGGGGCTCAAGGTGCCGCATCCGGACCACGTGCAGCCGAAGCAGTTCAACCGACTGCTGGCGCAGGTCCGGGGCCGGCCGGACAGCGCCGCGATCTCGATGGCGATGCTGAGGTCGCTGAAGCACGCCGAGTACACGCCCGCGAACATCGGCCACTTCGGCCTGGCACTCGATGCCTACGCGCATTTCACCTCGCCGATCCGCCGCTACCCCGACCTGCTCGTGCACCGCGCGATCCGGCACATCGTCCGCGGCGGCAAGCCGGGCCGCTACGACTATGACGCCGCCGCGATGGAGCGTCTCGGCATGTCGACGTCGGCGCAGGAGCGCCGTGCCGAGGAGGCCACGCGGGACGTGGAGGCGTGGCTCAAGTGCGAGTACATGCAAGAGCATCTCGGCGCGGAATTCGACGGTGTCGTCACCGGCGTCACCAACTTCGGCCTGTTCGTACAGCTCGGCGAATCGCTCGTCGACGGCCTCGTGCACGTCACCAGCCTGGCCAACGACTACTACCATTACGAACCTTCGCGACAACAACTCGTCGGCGAGCGGAGCGGCCGGACCTACGGGCTCGGTCAGCCGATGCGCGTCCAGGTGCAGCGCGTCGACATGGACACCCGGCGCATCGACTTCCGGCCGGTGGAGGAGACACCGGGTGGCGGCGCCGGCAGGCCGGCCCGCAAGCGGAAGCAGCGCAGATGAGCGGAGCGCGTTACGTCACGGGCCTGCGTGCCGTCGAGCAGCTGCTCGCGAACCGGGACGCGGACGTGCGGCGGCTCTACGCCGAGTACCGCAGTGCGAATCCGCGTGTCGAGGCACTCGTCGCTTCCGCGCAGCAGCACGGGATCGAAGTACAGTCCGCCAACCGCGCCCGGCTCGAGCAGATGAGCGGCGAAGCCCGGCACCAGGGCGTGGTTGCGGAAATCCGCCGCAGCACGCTGCTGGACGAGGCGGCCCTGCGGACGCTGGTCGAGAACCGACTCGAGGCGGCCGGCCCGACGTCGCTGCTGCTGCTGGTGCTCGACGCCGTGCAGGACCCGCACAACCTCGGTGCCTGCCTGCGCACGGCCGACGCCGCGGGGGTCGACGCCGTCGTCGTACCGCGCCATCGCGCGGCCGGACTCGGGCCGACCGTGAGCAAGGTCGCCGCCGGCGCCGCCGAACACCTGCCGTTTGTGTCCGTTGCGAATACCGGCCGGGTGCTCGGCTGGCTGGCGGACTACGGGGTCGCGGTGGTCGGCACGAGCGACAGCGCCACGACGAGCCTGTTCGATACCGACCTCGACCGCCCGCTGGCACTGGTCATGGGCGGCGAACACCGGGGGCTCGGCAAGGCCGTCGCCAGTCGCTGCGACGTGCTGGTCAGCCTGCCCATGGCGGGCGCCGTGTCCAGCCTGAACGTGTCCGTGGCCGCTGGCGTCTGCCTGTACGAGGCGCTGCGCCAGCGCCGCACGCGGCTTGCGCCGACGCCTCCCAGCGGGTAGGATTCGCGTCCCCGCAGGCGGGTACGTCCTGCCAGGGCGGGGCGGTCTCTCGACCGAAGCCTCTTGCCGCACCGGCTGACCGGGCGGCTGTAATCCACAAGGGGAGACAATGCGACACTACGAAATCGTATTCCTGGTCCACCCGGACCAGAGCGAGCAGGTGCCGGCCATGGTGGAAAAGTACCAGGGCATGGTGACCGCCGCCGGCGGTGCGGTCCATCGCACCGAAGACTGGGGCCGCCGCCAGCTGGCGCACCCCATCCACAAGGTCCACAAGGCGCACTACGTTCTGTTGAACATCGAGTGCGATCAGGCCGTACTCGAAGAGATCAAGGGTGCGTTCCGCTTCAACGACGCGGTGCTGCGTTACCTGGTCATCGCGCGGCGTGAAGCGGTCACGGCCGCCTCGCCCATGGCCGTTGCCGTCGCCGAGGAGAAGGCCAAGGAGCGAGAGGCGCAGCAACGGCGCGAAGCCAAGGCCGCCGCCGAGGCAGCCATGCGCGCCGACGAGGAAGCCGAAGACGAAAAGGCCGAAGAAGAAAAGGCCGAGGACGAAAAGGCCGGGGACAAAGAAGCCGGGGACGAAGAAGCCGCCGTCACGGAGTCCGGCGACGACAGCGACGAGGATTCCTCGAAGGACAGCAAGGCAGGGGACGAGCAGGCCGAAGACGAGGCTGCCGCTGCCGACGACACGGATGACGACGCGGCGGAAGCCGTCGTCGAGAAGCGCGCCTGAGGAGAACCGCAATGAGCCGATATTCACGCAGGCGCAAGTACTGCCGCTTTACCGCCGAAGGCATTACCGAGATCGACTACAAAGATCTCAATCTGCTGAAGGCTTACGTCACCGAGACGGGCAAGATCGTCCCGAGCCGGATTACCGGCACGAACGCGCGCTACCAGCGCCAGCTGGCGGCGGCCGTCAAGCGGGCACGCTTTCTCGCGTTGTTGCCGTATACGGACCGGCACTAGTCGGTCCTGCAGGAGACCGCTGTGCAGCCGCTGATCGCGTGGCTGGTTGCCCGGCCGCAAAACGCCGTCATTGCCCTCGTGGCAACCCTGTTGCTGCCGTTATTGAAGGTCATGAGCGGGATCATCATGGTACTGCTCGTGTTGCGGCAGGGCGTAGTGAGGGCGGCGCTCGAGGGCCTGGCGGCGGGCGTGCTGCTGGCAGCCGTCGCGGCAATTGCGGGCGGGCCGGTGGCGCAGGTCGCGACCGCCGTGGCGACGACCTGGCTACCCGCGGTGGTGCTGGCCGCCATGCTGCAGTACACGCGGTCATTGACGCTGACGCTGCAGGTCGCGGTGTTGTTGGCGGCGTCGGCAACCGCGGTACTCCACGCGGCCGTGCCGGACCTTGTGGCATGGTGGCAGCCGGTCATGGACCAGCTGCTGGATTGGGCGCGTCACAATAACCTGCAACAGCAGGCGGACCTGATGGAGTCGGAGCCTGTGATGACGGCCAACATGATGACGATGGCCATGGTGCTGTCGAGCTGGTCGCTGTACGCCGTGTACCTGTTGTTGGGTTACAGGGCGTCCGAGGCGCTGCCCGGTACGAGTCGCAATTTCGGCAGGTTTCTCGACTTGAATTTCGGGCGCGTAATTGCGTTGATGACGGCCGTGTTGGCGACGCTGGCCGCCGCAAGCGGTGCGGCCTGGTTGCAGGGCACGGCATTCGTGCTCTTCGCCGTGTTCTGGCTGCAGGGCCTCGCGGTCCTGCACTGGATGTATGCGGCGGGCGTGGTGCCGCTGTTCGTAGTGATCATTACCTACGTCCTGTTGCCGGTGCTGCACGTTTTTTTGATGTTGGCGCTCGCGATGCTGGGATACACCGATGCGTGGTTCCGGTTTCGTCGGCGCGCCGCAAAGCAGATTTGACAAATGGGAACTGAACGATGAACGTCATACTTCTTGATAATGTCGAGAATCTCGGCACGATCGGCGAACTCGTAAAGGTCAAGGCCGGTTACGGGCGCAACTTTCTGATACCTCAGGGCAAGGCGGCGTTGGCGACGCCCGCCAACATCAAGGCGCTGGAGGCGCGGCGCGCCGAGCTCGAGAAGGCGGCGGCCGAGGAACTCTCGGCGGCCCAGGTGCGCTTCAAGGCGATCGACGGGACCGAAGTCGTCATCGCGGCCAATGCGGGCAGCGAAGAAAAGCTGTTCGGCTCGATCGGGCCGATCGATATCGTCGAAGCTCTCGAGAAGGTTCAGATCGAGGTGGAGCGCAGCGAGATTCGCATGCCCGAAGGCCCGATCCACGAGCTGGGCGAGTTCGATATCGGCGTGCATCTGCACAGCGACGTGAATGCCACGGTGAAGGTGCGCGTCGTCGCGGCGGAGTGATACGGGCGAGTGCCCGTTGTGATACCTTAAAAAAACGGAAGGGTCGACCGGCGAAGCAGACGGCAAATGGTTCGAGCACTGGGTGACGGCGTGACGACCGCAGGCGCTGAACAGCGCCTCAAGGTCCCGCCACATTCGATCGAGGCCGAGCAGTCCCTGCTCGGGGGACTGATGCTCGATCACCAGTCCTGGGACAAGGTCGCCGACATCGTCTCCGAGCACGACTTCTACCGCAAGGACCACCGCCTCATATTCTCTGCCATCGCGGCGCTCGCAGAGGCCGCCAGTCCCTGCGACGTCGTCACCGTGTCGGAGCACCTCGGTAACCGCGGGCAGCTGGACGACGCGGGCGGGCTCGAATACCTGGCCACGCTCGCCAACGAGTCCCCCGGGGCCGCCAATGCCCGTGCATACGCGCGCATCCTGCGCGAACGCTCGATGTTGCGGGCGCTCATCAGCGCCGGCAACCAGATCAGCGGCGCAGCGTTCACTACCGACGGCCGCAGCGCTGCCGAGATCGTCGACGAGGCCGAGCGCCTGGTCTTCGAGATCGCCGAGTCCGGTGCCCGCGGCCGCAGCGGATTCCGGGCGCTGAAGCAGATCCTGCCGGAGGCGGTCGACCGCATCGACGTGCTGCATCAGTCCGAGGGCGACATCACCGGGATTCCGAGCGGCTTCACGGAGTTCGACAAGCTGACCGCGGGCCTGCAGGCCGGCGAATTGATCGTGATTGCCGGGCGACCCTCGATGGGCAAGACGACGCTGGCCATCAACATCGCCGAGAATGCGGCGATTGGTTCGAAAGTACCGACCGCGATCTTCTCGATGGAGATGCCCTCGCAACAGCTCGCATTCCGCATGATCTCGTCGCTGGGACGGGTCAACCAGACGCATCTCCGTACAGGCAAATTCCCCGACGAGGACTGGTCGCGTATCAATACGGCGGTGCAACTGATGTCGGATGCGCCGATCTTCATCGATGACACGGCCGGGCTCTCGCCGACCGAGATCCGCGCCAGGGCGAGGCGCCTGCAGCGTGAACACGGCCTCGGCCTCATCGTCGTCGACTACCTGCAGCTCATGGCCGTGCCCGGCAGCAAGGAGAACCGCGCGACCGAGATCTCCGAGATCTCGCGATCGCTGAAGGCGCTGGCGAAGGAACTCGCCTTGCCGATCATCGCGCTGTCCCAGCTCAATCGGGGCGTCGAACAGCGTACCGACAAGCGTCCCGTCATGTCCGATCTGCGCGAGTCGGGTGCCATCGAGCAGGACGCGGACCTGATCGTCTTCATTTATCGCGAAGAAGTCTATAACCAGGACACGCCGCGCAAGGGCATCGCGGACATCTCGATCGCGAAGCAGCGCAACGGCCCGATAGGCGATTTCCCGCTGACCTTCGTGGGCCGTTACACCAAGTTCGAGAATTGGGCGCCCGATACCTACGCGGACGAGGCCTATCCGTGACGTTCGGGGCTCGGGCACTGATTCGGCTCGGCGCACTCAAACATAATCTCAGTGTCATTCGCGACGCGGCACCGGGCGCGAAGGTCATGGCCGTTGTCAAGGCGAACGCCTACGGCCACGGACTGGAAACGGTCGCCTCCAGCCTCGGCGATGCCGACGCCTTCGCGGTGGCGCGGCTGCCGGAGGCGATCCGCCTGCACGAATCCGGGATCGACAAGCCCATCGTGTTGCTGGCCGGCGCGATGTCGAACGCGGAGCTGGGTGATGCGCTGCAACGCGGTTTCGAGCTGGTGGTCCATTGCACCGAGCAGCTCGAGCAACTCGAGGCGGCCGGGCAATCGCGTGCCGTGGTCTGGCTCAAGTTCGATACCGGGATGAACCGGCTCGGCTTCGCGCCGGAGCAGGCGCCGGAGCTGATCGAGCGCGTTCGGCGTTGCCGGGCGGTCGGCGAGCTGCGCCTGATGTCGCACCTGGCGAGCGCGGACGAACTGGACGACCCGATGACGCGGCAACAGCTCGGCTGCTTCCGCGAGATCGCCGACGGCTTCGACGGCGCGGTCAGCATCGCCAATGCACCGGGCGCGTTGGGCTGGCCGGAGTTGCGCGGCACCGGCGAGACCCTGGGCACTAAGGGCGATCACTGGATACGGCCAGGCATCGCCCTGTACGGGATCTCGCCTTTCCCGGGGTGCACGGGGACCGACCTCGGCCTGATCCCTGTCATGCAGTTCGAGGCCAGGCTCATCGCCATAAAGCCGCTGAGAGAAGGCGCGCGGGTCGGCTACAAGGGCCGCTATCGCGCCCAGACGGATTCCATGCTCGGCATCATCTCGGCGGGATACGGCGACGGCTACACGCGGCACTTCCGTACCGGCACGCCGGTGTTGATCAACGGCCGCCGGGTGCCGCTGGTCGGCCTCGTGTCGATGGACCTGATGGCCGTGGATCTCGGCGCCTTCGCGAACGACAGGGTCGGCGACATTGCGACGCTATGGGGGAAGGGCCTGCCGGTCGAGGAGGTCGCGCCCTGGGCGGACGCTATCCCCTACGAACTCGTCTGCGGGGTCATGAACCGCGAAGCTTCAGAGATCGTGGAATAGGTATTGCGGCTGAAGCCGCTCCTGCGGATTCCGACAGACCACTGACCAGTAGGAGCGGGTTCAACCGCGATTCTGGATTTCAGGAGGCGAAGAATCCCATCTTCACGCCGGCGAGCTGCACGACGTCGTTGTCGGACAACTTGCGGGCCTGCGCGCCGATCGGCTGACCATTGACCAGCGGGAAGTCGCCGTCCTTGCCCGATTCGACATGCACGATGTAGTAGCCTTCCGCGCGCCGCGTGATCGCGGCGACCTGGACGCCGGGCCGGCCGAGCGTCGTCAGGGCTTTGGACAATTCCAGTTCGCGGCCCGCGAAGGCGCCCGAAAGGACCTGCAGCTTCGCGAGCGGCAAGGCGTTC
The DNA here is from genome assembly GCA_963777675.1 of uncultured Gammaproteobacteria bacterium. GTDB lineage: Bacteria > Pseudomonadota > Gammaproteobacteria > Steroidobacterales > Woeseiaceae > UBA1847. The sequence continues at coordinate 98,106 of CAVZRD010000013.1, forward strand.
GGCGCATGCTTCGGGTCGATGCCTGCCATGGTCGAGGCGTGGCCGGCGCTTTCGTCCGCTACGGTTTCGGCCACCGGTTTCGCGGCCGGTTTCTGCTTGAGCGGTGCCGCTTCCTCGGGGTCGAGCCGCACTCCGGCGGCGGCGGGATCCGCCGAGCGCATCGCCGCCGCGGCCTTGTCAGCGGCACGCTCGGCCTTGGCGAGCTGCGCGGCGTTCTGCTGACCGGTGGGGATCACCATGGTCTTCTCGAACTCGTCCTGTTCCGTATCGTTGGTCTGCTGATCCGAAAACCTGAGCTGGTGATGACCGATAGTGATGACGTCGCCGTGCTGCAAGGCGTGCTTCTTGATCAGCTTGCCGTTGACGTAGGTGCCGTTCGTACTGTTCAAATCCTCGAGGAAGGAATCGTTGAGGATGTTGATGATCAGCGAGTGGTGGCCACTGACGGCGGGGTTGTCGATGCGGACGTCGTTATCCGGGAGACGTCCGACCGTATAACGCTCCTTCGTCATGTTGTATTCAGCCAGAACCTGGTTGTCCAGGCTAAGAATTAACCGTGCCATTTCACCGTACTCAGTGCGACCAATCCCAAGCAGGAAGCCCCCGGACAACAGCGGTCCCCGGCTGCACGGCAGCCGAATCGCTCTGGTGTCCCGCGAAATCCAGTAACCCCTGCACCCTCATGAGCGGAACAAGTTCGCAAGTTTGACGAACAGGCCTTTTCTTGCCGCGAAGGAGGCGACGACCTGGGCGAGCATCACAGATACGTTGTCTCGGCCGCCATGATCATTTGCCAATTCAATCAACTGCTTACCAACGACATCAAGACTATCATTAAAAGTGCTTATAGTTAAGTGAATGTCCTCATCTTCGACCATGTCCGGCAGGCCGTCTGAACACAGCAGGTAGACGTCGTCGGGCAGGACGTCGTATTCGTGGACCTCGACCTCCACGGTAGGCTCGACCCCCAGGGCCCGGGTCACGTAGTTGCGGTTGGTGGACCGCTGCGCTTCCTCGGCGGAGTAGAAGCCGCGGTCTACCAGCTCCTGCAGGAGCGAATGGTCCATGGTGAGCTGCTCGAACTGGCCGCCGCGCAGCCGGTATGCCCGGGAATCGCCCACGTGGGCGATGGACACCTTGTTGTCGAAGAACATGCACGCGACGATCGTCGTGCCCATGCCTTCACAATGGGTCTGACTCTGGGCCGTCTGGAAGATGATCTTGTTCGCCCGATAGACGGCATCCCTCAGCACGATCGACTGCCGCATCATGCCGCTGTGCGGGTCGACTTCATCCCGGTTCTCCCGTCCGGCACCTTCCGCGGCGAGTTCGGAGACGATCTGTACGGCGATCCCGCTGGCGACCTCGCCGGCGTTGTAACCGCCCATGCCGTCGGCGAGCACCATCAGGCCGATATCGGGATTGGAGCCGATGGCGTCCTCGTTGTGTTCGCGGACGCGCCCGACGTCGGTGATTTCTGCGAAGTCTATTTTTCCACGGAGGGTTTTCATTATTCGAGGTGGACCCGTGCCGGCTATGAGAATCTTGCGCAGTTACGCAGTGCGATAGCCATTTCGGCGCCGCACGAGAACCGGTCTTCTGGACGTTTGGCCAGTGCCTTGGCCAGAACCGCGTCCACGCTGGGGGGTATCCCGGCACGTCGTTTTGAGATCGGCGCCGGCTCCTCCGTTGCGGGTTTCCAGCGACGTGCACGATCACACCGCGCGGAGCGTCACGTCGTCACCTTAGCGAAAGTAGCGGAAAACATTCCTCCCGTTCCAATGAAGTATTTGAACCGCCTGTCGGATTACTTCTTCGCATCTTCACGTCATCACCTTGCTCCAACGTCAAAGACGTTGAATACGCAAAGAGTGTGAAGGTGTTTCGCGGCGGCAAACGAAAAGGAGAGAAAGCCTATGACAGCAAAACGGGCGAGTATCCTCGCCATGTACTCATTACCTGTCTGTCGTCCCCGTTCTGAACGACACTGTGGACATTGAACCGGGAGTGTTGCGCTCGACGCTTTCCCCGCTCTTGTAGCAGCGGTATTCTTGGGAAGTCGGAGCGGCGCGCTGATCGCAAGCTTCGGGCACCTCTTATGTCGGCGTGGCTCGTCGGCCTCCCACTCGGACCGTTCCATCTCGTGATCGCAGCCGAAATGGCAGCGCTTGTCTGGGTGTTCGGCATGCTCTATGAAGCGAATAAGCGAAAGTGGGCGGTTGGAACGTTTTTCGTAAGGACGGCGTTTTTAGCACCACTGCCGTTTCTGTTCATGCTTGGCACAGGATTTTACATCGCGCTCGTTCCGGCACTTGTGATTGGCTCGATTCTGAACCTCGGATTTGCGATCGGGGCGATCCCGCGACTCGCCATGATCTTTGAAGAGAAAAGGGCGGCGAATTCATGAAGAAACAGCACGATACTTCCTCTTGGAGAAGAGTACCTTGTAATCACGAGCGATAACAGCGGGGGAATCGGCAGCAAGGAGCATGATGTCGTTTCCGTTCCAGTACCGGAAATCGTGTCGTACTATTCGTTTCGTGTCTCGGTAATGGAATGTATGGCTATGGGGGCTACGCCAATC
>CAVZRD010000014.1:0-32118 GCA_963777675.1 uncultured Gammaproteobacteria bacterium
GCTCGGCCAGTACCGGCGAGGACATCTTCTGCATGTTCGTCAGGACGACTTTGCCGTTCCTTACCTGGGAAACGGGAGTACAGTACTCGGCGCCGGCGCTGAAGATCTGGATCCAGAGTGCGTCCGGAGCCGCATCGAGCAGTCGCTGGCTGCAGAATCCGATGATCGCGTCGGCTCCGGCCGCATTCGCGATCGCCTGGTCCTCGGTCTCGACGTCGACGAACTGGATCGACGGATACGCCTTCTCGAGCCGATCGATGTCATCGGCCGCGGAGCGGACCAGGATCTTGTCGGGGGCGTGCCATCCGCTCATCGCGCGGACCGGGACAGATCCTTCCTCGACGCCGGTCTGCTCGATCAGCCGGTCGATCGCGCTGTCCGCCAAGGCAAGTGTCGAAGCCGCCAGCAACAGCAGTGCGACCAGGCTAGGACTGAAACGATACATGCGGCGTCTCCTCGCGCGGGATTCTTCGCCAATAGTAGATCGTCGGTCGCTCCGGCTCAAAGTCGTGGAGGAGTCGCGGCCCGACGCAACCTAGCGGCCGTTAGACAGCCTCAGGCGAGTGCGAGACAAGGCGCGAAGCGGCGAAGAAGCGCAGTGTATATGCACATACATCAGCATTCTGAGCCGCTTCGCAACGAAGGATCGCGCCGGCTGAGGCTGTCTAACGGCCGCTAGGCGGGGAAGAAGTCGATCGGCTTGGTCGTCGTGATCGGCTCGACGTCCTTCGCCTCGAAGCGGAAGAGCTTCACGCGCTGCACGAGCTTTTCCTCGAGCTCGGGATCGTCGAGTTCGCTGGAGACCACTTCGCAGAACGTCACCTGGCCGCTCGGCGCGATCGTGAGCCGGAGTACGAGCTTGCCTTCCAGCGTCGGATCGACGCGCAACGCCCGGTTGTACAACGCGAAGATGGCGCCCTTGTTCTTGTCGAAGACCAGCTCGATCTCCTCGCGCGAACGGCGACGCCTTGCCGCTCGAGCCGCCCGTGCGCCGCGCGCCGCCGGCCGGTCCGATGCCCGCCACCGGGCTGGCGACCTTCGTCGTCGTGCGCGCAGCGATGCCCGAGCCGCCGGTATTGCGGCTCATATTGGCGGTATTGATTCCGCCCGAGGCGGTGCCGGCCTTCGAGGTAATCATCGAGCGCTCGTTGCGCGTGCTCTCGCCGACCGCGCCGGTCAGCGGACGTTCGTCTTCAACTTTCGCGAGCAGGTCCTGGTCGACGAGACCGGACAGGTCGTCGGCGAACGGCATCAGGGCCGCCTGCGCCTGGGCACGCGCGACCTCGGTCTTGTCCGGCTCGGGCTGCGGTTCCGGCTTCGTCTCCGGTTCCGGCTCCGGCTCGTTCTCGACGACCTTTTCGGGCTTCTCCTCGGGCTTGGGCTCGGGTTCTTCCTTCTTCACCGGCGGCGGCGGCGGTTGCGGCTTCTCTTCGAGCAGGAGCTGGGCGATCCGCGGCGGGATCTCCTGCACGTCGTAGGGTTCGGGCTCGGGCGTCGGGATGAACGGCCAGACCAGGCCCAGCACCAGGCACGACCAGGAATACCGTCCGGAGCAGGCGCCGGTACTTGCGCTCCTGCCCCTCGTCGGCCGTCCATGGCAGCTCGTAACTCTCTGTAGAACGGTAGATCCACGCGCTACTCCCTAATCGTCCCTAGCGTGCCGCCTGCAGCGACTCGAGCTTTTCGGAGCTCTTCTGCAGGACGGCCAGCGAGATCCGGCCGTAGTCCGATTCCGTGCACGTCGCCATCACCTTCTTGAGGAGCCGGTACGGGATATCCCGGTCGCCCATGATCGTCACCTCGCGTCCGGCGATGTCCTGCTTCGCCTCACGCTTCAGCACACGGTCGTTCTGCGACTTCAGTGCTTCGCGCAGCGCCGGTATGTCGTTGCCCTTGATCCTCATGACGTCGGCGACTTTGGCGACGGCGCGATCCCTGCACGATGATGTCCTCCTCGCCGATCAGGATGACGACCGTCTCCTTGGCCTTCTGCTCCGCGATCGATTCAGGCAACTGGACGTCCTTGGCGTTCGGCAACGTCTCCACGTCCGAGGAGTTGACGAGCAGGAAGAACACCAGGATCGTGAAGATGTCCATGAGCGAGACGAGGTTCAGGGTGCCGAGACCCTTGTGCCGCTTGTGGTGTTTCGCCATCCGTTTGGCGCGTGCCGACTTGACCATGGCTCAGGCTCCCTGGCCGGTGACCGGCGCATCGCCGATCGATATGTCCGGGAACAGGTCGGTGCGAACGATGGAATCGTCTTCGACCTCCTCCTCGATGCGGACCCGATCCATTACCTGGACCAGCGTGTCGTACGCGATGTCCGACTCGAGCAGGATCGACGCGTCCGTCTTGGATGGATAGTGTCGCTTGAGTTCCGACAACTTGGCACTCAGCGCGTCGAGGTCGTACTCGCCGCTATTCGAATTCGGGTACACGCCGAGCAGCCCCTGATTGCGGTCGCCCACTTCGATCTTGTCCTTGCGGATGATGACCTCCAGCTGGAATACCTGGTCCTGCGGATCCGCGGGCTCGGTCGAGGAGCCTGGCAGGTTCAGTTCGAGAACCGCCAAACGCGAGAACACCGCCGTGATCAGCAGGAACGGCACCAGGATCACCATCAGGTTCATGAAAGCCGTGATATTGAGGTCGGCCGTGTCTTCGTTGTGATGGCGGCCGCCCCTGCGGCGAACACTCATGGTCAGGCTCCGGCGGACTTCAGCTGGCGTTCGGTTACCGCGTTGAGGAACTTGACGCTCGCCATCTCCAGGCTATCGACCAGCTGATTCGTCTTGGTCTGCAACAGCGCATGGATCAGCAGCAACGGGATGGCCACCATGAGGCCGAAGGCGGTCGTGTTCATTGCCACCGAGATGGATGCCGACAGCATGTCGGCCTTGTCCGCCGGATTCGCATTGGATACCGCGGTGAACGCGTTGATCAGGCCGATGATCGTGCCCAGCAGCCCCAGCAGGGTGGCGATGTTGGCCAGCGTCGCGAGATAGTGCGTGCGCTTCTCGAGACGCGGCAGCACTTCCATCATGCTCTCCTCCATCGCCTTCTCGATGTCGTCGCGGCGCCGCGCCGATTTCACGCGGTACAGGCCGTAGGTCAGGATCGAGCCGATGGCGGCTTTCGATTTGGCGGTGACCTGTGCCGCTTCCTGGAAGTTGCCGGCCTTGAGAAACGGCACGATCTTCTTCCAGAGCGCGCGATTGCTCGCACCGCTCATCGTGAGGTACATCCAGCGTTCGATCGCGATCGCGACACCGAATGCGAATACGAAGACGATCGGGTACATGAACGGACCGCCCTCCTGAAAGAATCGCACTATTGCGCCCATGGTCTTGCTCCTCGGTTTTCGCTCTGTTGAATTGCGGCTGATGCCGCTTTTACGGTTTATCCTCGCCGTACAGGTCGTCGTAATAGCCGACCTGGCGAATGAATTCGTCTCTGTCCAGGGGTGCCAGGACCTCGTCGAGCAGCGTGTTGACCGGCTTGCCGATCAGGTTGCCCGGGTCCGCTTTGTGCCAAGGCACGATGTACAGGACCTTCGGCAGTTCCTGGTTGCCCGTGATCTCCGTGCGGCCCAGTTCCAGGCTGTCCATCACCTTGCCGCCGCTCGCCTTGCTCGCCGCCGCGGGCGCCGGATCGGGGCTGGCCGCTCGCGCCTTCGCCTCTGCCGGTGCCTCCGAGCGCGTCGCCGACGTGTCCGCCGCCGGCTCGAGTGCCGCGGAGGTGTCGACGGCCGGCTGCAGATCGTCGTCTGCCGGCGCGTCCTGGCCCAACGCCAGCGCCGATACCATAAGCAACGCCAGCGCGATGCCGGATCTTGTGCCTTTCAGGTCTGTTGCTTGCATACCGTCATTCCGCCACGTTTGCAGTCCGCTGATTCGCCGTCACGCGCCGCTTCAGGTCCGCGATCCACTTTTCCACTTCTTCGTCACCGCCCACGAGCTCCTGGTAGGCCTCGAAATGCTGCAGTGCGGCATCCAGGTGCTGCAGGTACAACTCGTTAAGCACACCCAGGTTGTAGTGTGCCAAGGCGTAATCCGGTGCCGCTGTGACGGCCTTCAAATATGCGGCCTCTGCCTCGGCGAATTTTCCCTTTCTGCGCAGCAGCATGCCCAGCTGGTTCAGCGCTGCGGGATAGTCCGGGTCCAGCGCGAGTGCGGCGTCGATCGATTGCTGCGCCGCCTGGTCGTCGCCGTTTTTAGCCTGGATGATCGCGAGATCGACGTAGGCGCCGGGGTAAGCCGGGTATTGCAGCAGGAATTCCTTCAGGCGCAGTTCGGCCTCGTCGTAATCGCCGGCCGCCATGACCGAGACGGCCTGCTCGAACAGGGTCTGCGCCTGCGGCGGGATCTCGGGCTGGCCAGCGTTCGCGGCGGCGCCCGTGTCTTCGTCCCGCGACCCGGTCGACGCACAACCGGCCGCAGCCAGCACCGCGGCCGCGGCCAGCAGCTTCAGCGCCTGCTCAAAACAGCGTCGTAACGACATCTTCACTGCGCTCCGCCTTCGCGTATCTCGCCGGCATCATCTCGGCCAGGCGCTCGAAACTCTTCTTCACCCATTCGTCATAGACACCGTCGACGGTGCGGTCGGCGTTTGTCTTGTAAAGATCGATCGCCTTCTCCTCGAACGGGTAGACCTTTTCCTCCAGCAACACGTCGTATTGTTCGAGAGCCGCTTCATCGAGATCCTTCGGCCGTTCCGATGCCATGACGTCCTTACTGAACTGCTGGTAGGCTTCGCCGAGCCGGTACGTCGCCGCCGTGGTGACCTCGGCGACGCCGTAGTCCGCCGCATCCGTGTAGGCCTTGATGACGTCTTCCATCAGCGAGCGCTTCAACTTCATGCTGTCGGCGAGCGGCTGCGTCAGCTTCACGACCATGAAGCGGCGCCGGACCGGCTCGGCGAGTTCCAACGACGCCTTCGCGGCCAGGTACCGGGTGCGGTCGGAGCGCTGCGCGCCGGCCGTGGCATCCACCTGCACGAGGTCGTGCAGCCGGGCCGTCACAGCGGACTCGTCGCCTGCGGCGCGCGCGATCTCCAGCAGGCGATTGCGGGCTTCAATGGATTCGGACAGCGGATCCGGATAGCGGGCGACGATATCTTCGAGCACGCGCTGCTCGTTGGCGGCAGAACCCGCCTTCTTGTAGAGATCGGCGGCCTTCCAGAGCGCCTCGCGGCGTTCCGCGTCGGAGGCCGACGCGGTGCCGGCGATTCGCTCGAACTCCTGCGCGGCTTCCTCGCCTCGCCCCGAGTTGAGGTACGAGACGGCCAGCTTTTCCGTCACGTCGTCGGCGAACTTGCTGTCCGGATAGTTGCGGCGGAAGGCCTCGAGTACACCGGACGCGCGATCCCAGGCACCGAGAGTGATCAACGCGGCGGCCGCGTCGTAATCCGCCGTCGCGCGGATCTCCGAGTCCGGCACGACCTGCCCGATGCGCTGGAAATGCGCGACGGCCGTCTCCAGATCGCCGGCGTCCCTGGCTGCCTCACCCTGCTTGTAGATCGACGAGGCGATGCGCTCCTTCACCTGCTGCGTCGCCTCCGTATCGTCCGCCGGGATATACGGGCGCAGCTTGTAATAGGACTGCTCCGCGTCGGCGAAGTCGCCGAGATCGAACTGCGAGTGCGCGATCACCGTCCACGCCGTCCTGGCGAGCTGCGGCTCGACCGGCGGTTGCTTGGCAATCACGGTCTGGCCGACAGCGATCGCGAGATCGTATTGCTTCTGCGCGTACAGGTCCTCGGCCACCGTCGTCAGCACGGGTCCCGACTCGGGATGCTCGGGGAAGGTGTCTGCGAAGCGGAGGCCGCTGTCCAGGTAGCGCTTGTGCCAGACCGCCCTGGCATCCCCCTCGAGAGACTTTTCCTCCTCCCGGTAGGCGAGGATCGCCGCGTAACCGGCTTCGGCCGAGTGCGAGTGCGGCGGGTAATCGTAGGCGGTGTGCTCGTACTCGGTCGCGGCCTCGGCGTATTGCCCGCTCTCGAACAGCACCTCGGCGAGCAGGAAGTTCGTGTTGGCCGAATCGGGCTCACCGGGGAAATACGAAAGGTACTTGCGATAGTAGCGCGCCGCCTCCTGGTAATTGCTCTTGGCGCCGTCCTTCTGCGCTTCGGCGTGATAGTACTTCGCGAGGTCGGTCAGATTGTCCTTCAGGTGGGCCTGGACGGCGGCGTTCTCCGCAGGCGGGTTGCGCAGCCAGAAGCCGCCGTCCATGCCGTAGCGCTCTACGAAATCCTTCTTGCCGTCGAGCACGAGGCTCGGGAATCCGCCGCGCTTGTAGGCTTCTATGACCTCGACCTGCAACAGTGGCGCCTTGGGATGGAACGGATCCTTGTCGACGAATGCCTCGTACGCCTTCGCCGCGTCGACGTAGCGTTCCTTCTCGAGGTACAGGTCGCCGAGATTCCGGTAGATCACGTATGTGTAGGTCGGGTGGCCCCGCTTATCCAGGTAGTCGTCGATGCTCTTCGGGCCGTCCATGTACGAGAAACTGATACTGAGGACCCGGAACGTGTCCTCGACCAGTTCCTGATCCGGCCGGCTCAACTGTGCCAGCCGATCGTCGCCGTCCTTCAGTTCGATCCCGCCGATCTTGCGGTCCAGCAGGTCGAAGAACGGGTCCAGGCTCTCTTCGTGGCGGCCCAGCTTGAACTGCGACCAGCCGAGCTTGTACAGGGACTGTTCGTAGAACCGCGAGGCGTCGCCCATCGCGACGACCTGGCTGTACGCCTGTTCGGCGCCGTCGTAGTCCTTGCGCAGGAACAGCATCTCGCCGCGACGGAACTGCACCTCGCCGATCAGCGGCGTCGAGGGGAATTTCTGCACGAGCTCGTCGAGAACGGCGAGCGCTTCGTCGTTGCGGCCGCCGATCTCGTAGGCCCGTGCGAGCTGGTACAGCACGGTGTCGTTGCGCCGGTAGTCCGGATAGGCCTCGAGCAGCTTCTGGTAGAGTTGCACGGCGTTGTCGTAACTCGCCTGGTTGAGCGCGTCGACGTTCGACGCAAGCTGCTCGGCTTCGGTCGCGTCGAGCTCGAGGTCGCCGAGCCGCCGCATCGCCTCCGCCCGGAGTTCAGGGTCGTTGGAGACGAGGTCGAGGAAGGCGCGGTAGTTCTCCCGCGCCAGATCCGTGCTCTGCGCGATGACCTTGCCCGGTCGCACCTCGACCGTCTTGCCTTCGAGGCTCTTGATGGTCTCGCTTTTCCTGACCTTGTCCGCCAACACCGGGGATGCCAGCGCCGCGAGTGCCGGCACGATGAGCCATGCTGCGCGCAGCGTCATTGTCCGGAACCCCCGCCCGACGCGGCGCGATCGTAGATCGCGGCCAGCGCAAAGCGTGCCTGAACCGTGTAGATGTCGAGACGCTGTTTCTGAGCCTGGAGTTCGTCTACCGCGATGTGTTGCAGGAACGCGCGCTGTTTACCCAGCGATTCGGCGACGCGCAACTTCAGGCCGTCGATACGCGGGCTTAAGCCTTCGACTCGGGCGCTGAGTTCCTCGAAGCGTTGCGGTTCATTGTGCATGCTCTGGTCGATGTGGCGCCGCGAGCGCTGAGCGTCGACGAGCGCTTCGCCGGTCTGGCGCAGGTCCCGGCGCACGCGCCAGAGGCGATCGGCGAATTCACGCTCCAGCCGCCACTGCAGCACGCCCTTCAGGAGCCGGATCTTGTCCCTGGCTTCCGCGGCTTCGGGAATGTCCGCCGACAGGGCGGGCGTGCTTTCCAGCCCGGTGATCTCGCCCCACATCCGGAATTCGTCGTCGGTGGCGAGCGCGAGCCAGTCGTGACTCTTCTCGATCTCGTTCAACATTGCGTCGTAGTCGAGTTTCCTGTCGACCATCGCCTCGAGGTCGGCGCGACCGAGCGCGTCCTCCACCTTCGGCAGTCGCTCGGCATACGCCTGGATCCGGGTATCGAGCATGTTAGCGAAGACGTCGACGCTGCGCTGCCAGTCGTCGAGATTCCTGAACAGGTAGCGCAGGTCGCGATAATTCTTCAGACCCTCCTGGAATGCGTTGGTTGCGAGCAGGTGATACAGATAGCGCGACTCTGCTGCGTCGGGGAGTTTCTTCAGATGCCAGTACCAGCCCGTCCCGTCGAGCCGGTCGTCGGCGAGGAACTCGTCGAACAGCTGACCGGACTCGACAAGGCCGATCGTCCGATCGATGCGATTGGCCTCCTCGTTGAATGCCTCGATTGCATCGAGATAGTGATCCGCTGCCTGGCTGATCGAATCGAGCTTGGCAAGTGCATAAGGGACCGCCAGCATGGATTCCTGCACGGCCGGGTCCAGCAGGTCGCGGCCACGCAACTCCATCCAAGGCACGAGTGCATGCTGATAGTCGTCCACCTCCGCGTCGGCCCATCCGACGCCCAGCAGCGCCTTGTTCGAGAAAGGACCGTTCAGTCTCACGCGCTCCAGCGGTGTCTTGGCCGCCGTGGCCTGCCCGTCCTGCAACAGGGAATAGCCGAGGGCAAGGTTCGCGCGGTCCCGTAATGCGGCGAGTTCTTCGTTGAACGGATCGATCTCGCCGAGGTCGTCCAGGATGCGCGACGCCGCCTCGATCTGGCCGCTGCGGACCAGTGCCACGCCGAGATTGAATTTCGCGTAGTCCGCCCATTCGGTCCTGCCCTTCCAGTTCTGCAGCAGGTCGATGGCATCGGCGTAGCGGCCGCCGTCGATGTAAACCTGCGCCTGCAGCATGCGGGCCTCGCGTGCGAGATTGTCCGGCAGCGTGTCGCCGATATTCCCCAGCGCCTGCTGTGCCTTGTCGAGGTAGCCGCGCTCATGCCAGATCTTGGCGAGGAAGAACCAGGTGCGATCGCGGATCACCGGAGACACATTGTCCGCAAGTAACCGATTGAATATGTCTGCCGCCTCGAGATGATGCCCGTAAGACAGGTACATCCCGCCCAATAGCAGGTCGGCCTGGTCGGCATGTTCGCCGAGGCGGGACTTCTCCTGCGCGGCCAGCAGCCTTACGATCGCCGGGAAGTAATCTTCCTGGTAGAAATAGAACAGGACTTCGCCGTACTCGGGACTCTTGACGACGACCGGGTCAAGCCCTTCCGTTGCCGCCGCGGCCGGTTGCACTGCCGCTCCCAGGTATGCGCACAGTGCGACGACAATGCAGATGCGCAGCAGCAATGATCACTCCCATTCCTTGATGGCGAATTCGGGTTGCTCCTTCTTTTCGCGATCCGTGATTTTCAGCTCGACGTACTTCGCGCCGATGCCCTTGTTGAACGTCATGGTCGCGCCGCGCCGGTAATCGCGATCGTGCGGTCCCTTGCCCGTGAAGACCGCGATCAGCTCATGATCGCCCGTCTTCAGGTTGGCCATGTGCAGGCGTTGCACGCCGCCGCGCTCGAGCGCACCGACCTCGCGCTTCGTATAGAGATAGTTCGCCACCTCCTTGCCGTCGATCTTCAGATTGATCGAATCGAGATCGAAGTACTCGCCGACGTCCAGCGAAACGAAAAACGCGACCTCGGAATTGGCCGGGAACAGCAAATCCTCCTCGAGCAGGTACAAGTCACGATTCAGGTCCAGGACCTCCTTCTTCAGGTCCTGGACGTTCTCGTCGAGGCTGCGGAACTGCTGCCGCGATGCAGCTTCGTCTTCGGCGGCCTGGTTCGCCTTGGCCACGGTGGCTGGCGCATCCGCCCCCGCATCCTGTGCGTTCGCTGCAATGCCGGACAGCAGCAAAATGCTGACGAGGAGTCCGGCCACTGTTTTTCTTACCACCTGTACCCTCCTGAATCCGATGCGCGCCATCACTCCCTGAGCAACGAGCGAATCTGATCGAGGTATTCGTTCTCGTACCCGGGCTTGTAGCCGTGGTGTATATAGCGAACGGTGCCTTCCCTGTCGATCAGAACGGTCGCGGGCATCGTGTCGACCTGATAGAGCTTGCTGACCTCTTTCCGCGAATCGAACAGCACGGGGAACGAGACGCCGAGCTCCTGAACCATGTTCATCGCCTTGCTGGAGTTGTCGTCGATATTGACGCCGAGCAGAGTGAAACCGACCCGCTCGTAGCGCGAATACAGCTGATCCAGCAGCGGCATCTCCTGGCGGCAGGGGCCGCACCAGGTCGCCCAGAAATTCACCATCACGACGTCGCCCCGATACTCCGACAGGCGCAGGTTCTCGCCGGTGCTGCTCTTCAAGGCGAAGTCGGGCGCGGCCTGACCGGTCAGATCCGACGAGGCCAGTCCGCTCACGGCAAATGCGCCGAGTACGAGACCCAGCAGAAGCTTCCTCATTTTCATCGTTTGCATCCCTGTTGTGAGAGCCGGGCCAGACGCCATGCCCGGCGCGCCAAAGCAGACAGTGCATGGTGACAGCCCCGGCCGCATGAGGGCCGTGATTGAATTCACAATTGCCCGGACTTCCCTGAACATAATCGCAGCGCCCGGGGCGTTTTCCGGCCTCATGCCGTTCGACCAATGATAGGCGTATCAATATGAATTTAAAGTGAAAAGCCGTCTGTTTTCGGCGACAGATCGATGGTTTTTTTGTGACACGCGAATGCCACCTTGGCCCGAAGGGGTGCCGCGTGACTGACGTTCAGGGTTCGGGTTCGGGGGGCGGCGGCGGTTCGAGGCCGTCGGAGTAGTAGATCTTGCCGTCGGCGTCGATGACGATGCTCTCGTAGTCCGGCAGTGTCGATATCAGTGTGAGGCCCTTGTCGACGCCCATGACGAACACGGAAGTCGACAACGCGTCCGTCAGCACGGCATCGGGTCCGATGACGGTTGCGCTGTGCACACCCGTCGCGGGCATGCCCGTCTTCGGCTGGATAATGTGGTGGTAGCGTACGCCGTTCTCTATGAAGAAGCGCTCGTAGTCCCCGGACGTGGAGATCGCCTCGTCCTGCAGTGGCAAGGAGATCGCGACCTTGCCCTCCTTGCGCGGGTCGCGGATCCCCACCATCCAGGGCTGTCCCCGGCGGTCGCCGAGCAGGCGGGAATCGCCTCCGGCCGTCACGATCGCGTGCTCGATACCCTTGGCACGGAGGATATCGACGCCACGCTCGACGACGTAACCCTTCGCTATGCCGCCGAGGTTGATGCGCACGCCCTTCTGCAGAAACCGGACCGTACCCGCAGCCTGATCGAGCCGGACCAGGTGATAGTCGATGAACTTGCGCTCGGCTGCCACCGTCTCGTCGCTCGGCCGCTGATGTGTGTGCCAGTCATAGAATTGCCCGACGCTGTCGTAGGTGATGTCGAACGCCCCGAGCGTCAGCACGGATATGTCCAGCGAGCGGCGGATCAGAGTGAACAACTCGTCGCCGGCGACGACGGGCTCTTCGGCGGCGCGCCGGTTGATGTCCGAGATGCGGCTGTCTTCGATGTAGGTGCTCATGAGCCGATCGATACGGGCCGTCTCTTCGAACACCTGCTCGACGAGCTGCTTGCCCTCGTCCGGATCGTCATCCCAGAGCAGGACACGGACCTCGGTGCCCATCATGGCCCGTACGTCGCCCACCCATTCGGCATGTGCCGGCATTGAAAACCCGCCGAACGCCACCATTGCTAGAGTTAGCGTACGGCCGAGGTTATTCTTGCCTGTCAGGCGATTCGACAAGGAGCGGGACGGTGACTTCATTCCTGATTTTCCTCGCGATCATTATCGCGATTGTGTTCTGGGGGGTCAGCATTTACAACCGGCTGATCAACGAGCGAAACCGGGTAAAGAACGCATTCGCCCAGATCGATGTGCAGCTCACGCGGCGCCACGACCTGATTCCGAACCTCGTCGAAGCCGTCAAGGGCTACATGAAGCACGAGCGCGAGACGCTCGAGAATGTCGTCAAGGCGCGCAACGCGGCACAGTCCAGCCTCGCCGCGGCCAAGGCGGACCCGGCCAACGCCGAAGCGATCAAGGAACTGGGAGCGTCCGAGGGCGCTTTGACGTCGGCTCTCGGCCGGCTTTTCGCCCTGTCCGAGTCCTATCCGGATCTCAAGGCCAGCCAGAACATGATCCAGTTCCAGGAAGAGTTGTCCACTACCGAGAACAAGGTCGCGTTCTCGCGCCAGGCGTTCAATGACGCCGTGCTGCGGTACAACAATTCCGCCCAGAATTTCCCGAACAACATGATCGCCGGCTTCTTCCACTTCGAACTCGCAAGCTTCCTGGAGATCGAATCCGAAGAGAAACGCGAAGTGCCCGAGGTGTCGTTCACCTGAGGACGGGCATTCGGCTGAGAGCCGGGGGCGGATTTGGACTTCTTTGATGCTCAGGACAGGGCGCGACAGGCGACTCGGCGTCTCGTCATCGCCTACATCTTCGCATCCCTGCTCATCGTGGCCGGCGTCACCGCAGTTGTCGGCTTCGCCCTCTTCAATTTCACCGATGCCGGCTACGGCCGCCCGGCCGGCGTCTTCGTCCAGGAACAGGCGCCGCTGCTGGTATTCACGGCCATCGCGGCGGCGCTGCTGATTCTCGGCGCCACCGCATACAAGACCGCGGCGCTGTCCTCCGGCGGCGGGCGGGTCGCCGTGGACATGGGTGGCACACTCGTACCGACCGACGTCCGGGATCCGCAGCAGAAACGATTGCGCAACGTCGTCGAGGAGATGGCCATCGCATCGGGTATGCCGGTACCCGAGATCTACGTGCTCGAGGCCGAGCACGGCATCAACGCTTTCGCCGCCGGTTTCACGACCGGCGATGCGGCCATCGCGGTCACCCGGGGCGCGCTCGAGCTGCTCGACCGCGAAGAGCTGCAGGGGGTGATCGGCCACGAGTTCAGCCATATCCTGAACGGCGACATGCGGCTGAATATCCGCATGATGGGCGTGCTGTTCGGCATCATGGTACTGGCCCTGATGGGCAGGGTTATCCTGCGGGGCGGCTACCAGGCCCGTCTCGTGTCGAGCCGCCGCGGTCGCGGCGCCCCGGTCGTGCTGATGATCGGCCTCGGGCTGGCCATACTCGGCGCCATCGGCGTGTTCATCGCGCGCGTCGTGAAAGCCGCCATATCCAGGCAGCGTGAATCGCTTGCGGACGCGTCCGCCGTGCAGTTCACCCGGCAGACGACCGGGCTCGCGAACGCGCTGAAGAAGATTGGCGGATTCAGCGGAGGTTCGTACCTGCAGGCGGCGGATCCGGAAGAGGTCAGCCACATGCTGTTCGGCGAAGGCGCGCAGCTCAGCAGCCTGTTCGCGACGCATCCGCCGCTCGTCGAGCGAATCCGCGCCCTCGATCCGAGCTTCGATCCGAAGGACTACCCGGCCGTAAACCTGCGCGAGAGACCCGTGGCGACGGCCGACGCGGAACCGCACGCCGCGGCGGCCTTCGCTTCCGCGGCAGCCGCCGGCGCGGCCGGCGCCTCGATGGCCCACCGGGTCGGCAGGCCCGCAACGGAGCACGTCGCCTATGCGGCCGATCTCCGCCGGTCCGTGCCCGAGCTGCTGGACGACGCCGCGCATTCCAGCGAACTCGCCTACCTGCTTGCGACAGCGCTCATCCTCGATCGCGACGGGCGCGTACTCGACCGCCAGTTGTCCCTGACCGAACAACGGCTCGGTCGTGAGCGGACAGATCTGGTCCGACAGTACTACGATGCGCTGTCCGGTACCGGTGCGGAATATCGGCTGCCGCTGCTGCAGATGGCGTTCGCCGCGCTGAAACGACGTCCGGCCCCGCAGCTCGCGTACCTCGTCGATCTGGCCCGGGACCTGATCGAGGTCGACGGCGACATCGACCTCTACGAATTCTGCTTTTATCGCGTACTCGCGGCCAACCTCGGCGCCGCGGCAGACCCGAGCGGCCGCTCACGGCGGCGCGGCGCGGGCAAGGACGCGATTCGCGGTGCCGCGGTCGACCTGCTTTCCATCCTGGCCCGCCAGGGCAACGCCGATGCCGACTCGGCGCGGCGCGCCTTCGACGCGGGTATCGGCGTATTCGGCCACTGGGGTGGCCGCTACGCCTATGAGCCCCATGACAAGGACACCGTGCAGACCCTCGACCGCAGCCTCGACATACTGCTGTCGCTGAACGGCGACGGTAAGAGGAAGCTGCTCGATGCGATCACCGCGGCCGTACTCGCCGACAAGCGTTTGTCCGTCGTCGAATCCGAGCTGATCCGGGCGGTCTGCGCGAGCCTGGATTGCCCGTTGCCGCCGATCCTCTTCGAACCGGCGAAGCATTGAACCGGAAATGAGCGCCGCGACGAATTGGCGTATCATCGACTCTTCAGCTTTGGGCCCGCAATCCGGCGACGCTACACACGGCACCCCGTGTCGCCGCCACTGACACAGCCACGGAACACGATGATGCGCCAACTAATGAGCAAAGCCGTTCTCGTTCTGCTCGCTTGCGCGGTCGCGATACCCGCAGCGGCCGAAACGAAGGAAGAGAAACGCGTGAGCGACGCCGCCGACGTGCTCGCGCAGCTGAACCGCATCCCGGAGTCGGCCATCCCGCCCAGCCTGCTGGCGCGGGCCTATGCCGTCGCGGTGATCCCGGACGTCGTCAAGGCGGGTCTGGGGCTGGGTGTGCGGCACGGCAGGGGGATCATCGTAGTACGCCAGGACAACAATTCCTGGAGTAACCCGGCTTTCATCTCGCTGACCGGTGGCAGCGTGGGCTGGCAGGCCGGCGTGCAGTCCACCGACGTCATCCTCGTATTCAAGACACGCAAAGGCGTCGACGACATCAGCAGGGGCAAGTTGACGCTCGGTGCCGACGCCTCCGTCGCCGCCGGACCCGCCGGCCGCCACACCGAGGCGGCCACCGACCTTCAGCTGCAGGCCGAAGTCGTGTCGTACTCTCGCAGCCGGGGCCTGTTCGCCGGCGTCTCCTTCGAAGGCTCCGGCATTACGATGGACCGCAAATCCAATGCGGCATTCTACGGATCGTCGACGATGACGCCGAAACAGATCTTCAAGAGCTCGCCGAACATCGCGCCGGACATCGCGAACAAGTTCGTGCAGATCCTGACCGCGCAGACCAGCGGCCTGCCGACACAGCCGGGTATGCAGCCGGGCGCGACCACCGGCCCCGCAACAGCCGGAGAGGATTCTCCCGGCGTGCGTACGTTCGGTATCCCGCCGGACGACGAGTCCGGCGACTCCCAGGCCAATTACGAATGAGGCGTATTTGCGCCGCGCCGCTTGAGTGAGTTGATCGACAAGGTTCAGGAACTGGCCGCACTGCTCGGCCCGAACCCCTACCTCCAGGCGCTCGCAATCGCCGTCATATTCATCGCCGTCGGCAAGGTGGCCGACTGGGTGCTGTCGCGCACGCTCGGCCGGATCGCCAGGCGCTCGAGTACGGACTTCGACGATCGCCTCGTCGAGCTCCTGCACCGCCCGGTTTTCATGACTTTCACCCTTGTCGGGCTCGGCCTCGCGACGCAGCGGATCGGTCTGCCTGCCTCGCCGCTGTTCCTCACGATGGGCGTACTCAAGACGATCGCGATCGTCATCTGGTACAGCATGCTGCACCAGCTCGCGAGCATGTTCGTGCAGGCGGCTCGCCGCAAACCCCATGCCAAGCTCGCCCAGACGGGCATGGTCGAGCTGTTGGAGAACGTCCTCAAGGTCGTCCTGTTTTCGCTCGCCGTCTACTTTGTATTCCTCGCCTGGGACATCAACGTCACGGCCTGGGTCGCATCAGCGGGCATCATCGGCCTGGCGCTCAGCTTTGCGGCCAAGGATACACTTGCGAACCTCTTCGCCGGCGTCACCATCATCGTGGACGCGCCTTACAAGGTCGGCGACTACATCGTGCTCGACGCCGGAGACCGTGGCGTCGTCACGCACATCGGCCTGCGCAGCACGCGTCTCATAACGCGCGACGACGTCGAGATCACGATACCGAACGGCATCATCGGCAACAGCAAGATCACGAACGAGGCCGGCGGACCGTCGGAGAAGCACCGCATCCGGGTCGCCGTCGGCGTCGCGTACGGTTCGGATATCGACCACGTAATCTCGACACTGGAGTCCGTGGCCGGGGACCACGAGGAAATCTGCCGCGTGCCCGAGGCACGCGTTCGCTTCCGCGCCTTCGGCGAGTCCAGTCTCGATTTCGAACTGCTCTGCTGGATCGACCATCCGGTCGACCGGGGACGCCTGATGCACGAACTCAACTGCCGCGTCTACAAGGCGTTTGCCTCGGCCGGCATCCAGATCCCGTTCCCGCAGCGGGACCTGCACGTCCGCAGCATGCCGCCCGCGCCGGACACTTCGTCCTGACAGCCTCCGGGTACGTCCGGATCAGTTTTCCTTGGGCGCCTCGCGCTTCTGCAATTCGTCGCGGATCGCATCGATGTCCATCGGGTGATCCTCGGCGACGACGGGAGCCGGGCCTTCATCGGTTGGCGGCGGTGCTGCGGGCTGTGCCTCCCCGGTCGCCTGCTTGGCGGGCTGGGGTAATACCGCGGTCGGCGCGTTCGTCGTACCCGGTGCCGGCGCCGATCCATCCGCGGGTGTCGGCGGGACTTCACCGAACTGACTCAGGTATTCGGCCTCCTTGCGCCGCTGCTCGGCCTCTTCGGAACGCCGCCGCGCCTCGGCGGCTGCCTGCTGTGTGCGCCTCAGGGCCTCTCGCTTGCGCTCGGACTGAGCCTCGAACGCCTTGGCTTTCTCGCGGTCCTGGCGTTCCGCGATGATCGATACCGCCTGGCGCGCATTGACACACTCCGCGTCGTAGCGTTTCTCGTGGCGGTTCTCGCCGCAGCGTACGACCGCGGCTTCCAGGAGCATGGGATCGTCGACGAAATCGGACACGGACGGCGGCGGCGGCTCTTTGCCGCAGCCCGCCAGCAACAGCCCCGCGCCGACGCATGCGGCGATCTGATACTTCGTCATCGTCGTCACCAACCCCGGAGTCGACTAAATGGTATAGTTTTCAGCATCCTGCCGTTGCGGATGATAGCACTGCTGTCAATATGTGAAATGGCCAGAGTTCGCAGTTTTGACGCCCCGATCCGCAGAATCGGGCGGGTGCGGCCCGATTGCCGGCGCATGACGGCTGCCGCGTGAACGACTCGAATCAGTTCTCGTTGCTCCGCCAGCGGCGCTTCGCGCCGTTTTTCGGCACGCAGTTCCTCGGCGCGCTCAACGATAACGTCTTTCGTAATGGCTTGCTCGTGCTGGTCACGGTGCAGGGCGTCCTTGTCGCGGGCATGAACTACAGCCAGCTCGCCAACGTCGCCGGCGCGCTGTTCATTCTGCCGTTCTTCCTGTTTTCGGCGACGGCCGGGCAGCTCGCCGAGAAGTACGAGAAATCCATGCTCATGCGGCGCATCAAGCTGCTCGAGATCGTCCTCATGCTGATCGCGGCATTCGGTTTCCTGATACAGAGTTACCTGCTGCTGCTATTCATGCTGTTTCTGATGGGCGCGCAGTCGGCGCTGTTCGGCCCCGTGAAGTATGCCTACCTGCCGCAGCATCTCTCGGCCTCGGAACTCGTCGGCGGCAACGGACTTGTCGAAGCGGGAACCTATATCGCCATCATTCTCGGCCTGATCATCGGCGGCCTGACCGTCTCATCGGACCCCGGCGCGTACTCGCCGATCTGGGCCTGCCTTGTCGCCTTCGCAATCTTCGGCTACCTCGCGAGCCGACATATCCCGGCGACGCGCGCCGTCGATCCGACGATACGCATCAACAGGAACGCGTGGGCCGAGACCTGGCATATCGTTTCATACGCGCGCGAGGACCGCGGCGTCTTCCTGTCGATCCTCGGGATTTCCTGGTTCTGGTTCTTCGGCTCTGCCATGACGCTGCAGGTTCCGGCTTATGCGCTGTACATACTGCATGGCGACAAGACCGTAATCACGTCGCTGCTCGCCGCATTTGCCGTGGGCGTGGGGATCGGATCGCTGCTATGCGAACGCCTTTCGGGTCACCGCATCGAACTCGGGTTGGTGCCTTTCGGTTCGATCGGCCTCAGCCTGTTCGCGGTTGATCTGTACTTCGCACAGCCGGCCGCCTCCGATTTCGCGGTGTCATCCATCCGGGAATTCGCCGTACGGCCAGGCAGCATCCGCGTATTGCTCGACGTATGCCTGATCGGTGTGTTTGGCGGCTTTTACAGCGTACCGCTCTACGCGTGGATACAGAATCGTTCGAACCCGTTGCACCTCTCACGGATCGTGGCCGCCAACAACATAATCAATGCGCTGTTCATGGTGGCCGCATCGATACTGTCGATAGCGGTCCTGATGATGGGTTACACCATTCCGCAGCTGTTCCTGGTCCTGGCAGCGCTGAACGTCGTCGTGGCGGTCTACATCTACTCGCTGCTGCCGGAGTTCCTGATGCGCTTCCTCGCGTGGATCCTCATCAACCTGTTTTATCGGCTCCGTCCGGTCGGACTGGACAATGTCCCGGACAAGGGACCGGCTATCGTCGTCTGCAATCATGTCAGTTACATGGATCCTATATTGCTTGCAGGGTCTGTGAGACGCCCGATGCGCTTCGTCATGTATTACCGGATTTTCCACATACCCCTGCTGCGCTATTTCTTCGAGCACATGCGGGCGATCCCGATCGCCGGTGCGATGGAGGACGAGCAGTTGTTGCGGGAAGCCTTCGATCGCGTCGACGAGGAACTCGCGGCCGGCAATGTCGTCTGCATCTTCCCGGAAGGCGGCATCACGCGGGACGGCGAGGTACAGCGTTTCCGGCGCGGGATCGAGAAGGTCCTCGCACGGCGTCCGGTCCCCGTCGTGCCGATCGCACTCGGACGCCTGTGGGGCAGCTGGTTCAGTCGCCGCAAGGGCGGCGGCGTCCGCAAGGTGCCGGGGCGCCTGTTCGCCCGCGTACGAATCAGGGCCGGCCAACCCGTGCCGGCAGCGGACGCCACGGCCGCGAAGCTCGAAATGGTGGTGAGGACCCTGCGGGGCGACGAACGCTAGCGATGGGCTAGGTGTCGTCGTTCAGGCCCAGCCTCTCGCGCCACTCGCCGAGAAGCTGATCCTTGTTGCCGAACAGCCCCGGCCCCTTCGCGCCGACGAAGTTCAGTTGCGCCAGATGGACGAAACCACTACCGACAACCGGAAGGTAGAGGCGATTCCCCGGGCCCGACATCTCGTCCGCGCCGGTTTGACCGAACACGATGCGTGTACGGTCCGGCACGTGTGGCGCCAGGATGGCATCGATCCAGTTGAGTCCGATTACCGAGGTACTGGCACGGTGTATCCAGTTGGCGGTCCGCAATAGCACGCGGGAGCCGCCCGGCGTAAATCTGACCTCCTGCACGGGGCTCGGAAGCTGCAGAGCCGACTCGCCGATGCGGCCCTGCGCCAGGTCGAACAATTGCGCGAGATTATCCTTGTCGACGAGCACCAGCGTGTGACCCTTCGGAGATGCCTCCAGCCACCGGATGGCCGCCTCACCCTGCCAGATCTGCTGCATTGCCCAGGTATCCGCCGCGTTGCGGGCGATCGCTCGAAGCGCACCCGACTCGCCGCCGACGTAGAGGTGATCGGCGTCGGCGAATGCGAGACTCCGGTGCGGCTCGCCGAGGTCGAAGCGCGCGAGCACCCGACCGGAATCGGCGGCCATGACTTCCGCGAAACGTCCGTTCAGGATGCCCAGGAGCGTCGCGTCAGGCGAGAACGCCAGCTTGTCGATCGGCGCGCCGGAAACGCTACCGAAGAATGGACGCGGCAAGCGGGTCGCGGTATCCCATACGCGAACCGTATTGTCGGCCGCGGCACTCGCCACGGTCGAGCCGTCGCGACTGACTTCGATGAGGCGCACGGCGCTGTTGTGGCCGACGAATCCGATATTGCTTCCCTCGCGTGCGAGCTCCTCGCTGCCGGTATTCGCCGGCAGGATGTAGACGTCACCCGAGGCATCGCCGATGACGAGTGTCGACGCGTCCGGCGTCGCTACCGCGATGGCGTCCGCCGACGGCGGCCATATATCCTGGCCAGCCTGCTGCGGCGCCCGGGCATCGGGGCGCGGGGCCGAAGGCACACGCCACAACCGCGTCGCTCCATCGGGGCCGCCGGTGACAACGGACTGTTCGTCGGCGCCGAAGGCCAGCGGAGACGCCTGCCGCGACGAGCCGCCGGCACCGAGCGGCGGCCCGATCAGGCGGCCATCCCCGGTGTCGTAGAGGTGAAATCCGGCTTCGGGCGTTCCCACGAGGGCTTTCGATCCCGACGGCGAGAAGGCGAGCTGCCAGCGCCCATCCCCGTAGACGGCAAGCATCGGCCGTTTCGCCCGGTCGAGTCGCCAGAGCGAGGCCCCGCCCTGTCCGGCGACGACACCGAGCACATCGCCTCCCGCCGACAGGCTGATGCCGCTCGGTTGCGCCTCGAGGTCGACCTGTGCGAGAAGGCTGCCGTCATCGAGGTCCCACACCCGCACGGCGCGGTCGAAATCGGCGACGGCGAGCCGGTCTCCGCCGGCGTCGGGGGAGACCAGCGCCGGCGCGCCGGCGATGTCCAGCGTCGCCGCGATGGATGCGCTCTCCAGCGACCACAATTCGAAGTGCGTATCACCGCCGCGGCGGCGCTGGACGAGCAGATGGGTACCGTCGTCGGTCAGCATCGGGGCCGTCACGCTCGAGCCGGTAGCGAGTGTCGCCATGCGCCCGCCGGTCCCGATGTCCCAGAGATGGATCGCGTCCTGTGTGGCCGTCACGAGCAACTGCGCGCCGCGACTCAGGCCGATGAGGTGTTCCTGCTCACTGACGGCGACGGCCCGGACCGGCTTGGCAAATTCCAGATCCCAGATGCGCGCGCTGTCGCTGCGCATCGCACGCGCCACCGCGTAGCGTCCGTCCTTGCTGAACCACACGTGGTCCGTCTCGCGCGCGACCGGTTCCGGTACGTCGAGGCCGCGCTGGAAATCCTCCACCACGCCCTGCGAGTTCAGGCTCAGGTTCCATCCCACGAGGTGCCCGGCCACTCCCAGCGCTTCGTCGCGAATACTGAGGCTCCACGTCCCGCTGAGCGGCTCGCCGACGAGATCGTGAAGTTGCGCCGCCGGAATCCGGATGTCCTGATTCGCCGACGCCCGGTCGATTCCCGCTTGCACCTCGACCGCCCGACCGGAGGGCGCGATCAGCTTGATCCGCAAGTCCGTGGCACGTGCGTGCGAGAGGTTCAGCGTCAATCCGATGCGCCCGACCTTGCCTTCCCGGTCCACGATCACACGACGGACCAGCGGAGTGACCTCGAGTGCGGTAATCGTCCAGTCGTCTCGCCGCTGAAGCCCCTGGGGACCGACGGTCCATTGCAGGATGGTGGCCCCGCGATTCTCGGTAAACAGCATCCCGCCGGGATCGAACACCAGGTCACCGCCGACCTCGACCGGCAACGTCGCGCGCAACAGCGGATAATCGTCCGCCACCAGCGCGGCCGCGCGGCGCCGGCGCTCGGGCGTCGACAGGACCAGTGCTTCCAGGGCGTCGATCAGTGCCGCGTCGCGGTGCTCGCCGCGCGTCGCCGTTGCAAGCCGGCGGTCCCAGAAATCCGCGCGCAGTTCGTCCGGAAATCTGCCGGCATCGGGCAGCGTGGCGGCCAAGGCACTGACCTCGGCCAGCTGTTCCTCATCGGTCGCCGCGAGTGCGCGGCGTCGGATGTAGCCGCGGAAGAGGTTGTCCGCAGCCGCGACATGACCCGGGAACGAGCGCAGATCGACGTAAGCCTCGTGCGCAGCATCGAGCTCCGTCGTATCGGACATCAATACGTCGACATAACTGTCTGGGAGCAACTGCGTATACCAGAACGGCACCGCGATCATTATGAATACCACGGCCGCAGCGATCGCGATGCTGCGCCAGTTGATCTTGAGGTTCTCGTTTGCCCAACGTGCAGTAAACACGGATTCGTAGAGCCGGTTGCGGACCCTGAGACTGCCTTCCTCGTCGATCACGAGCAGGCCGATCGCAATCAGCTTGCGCTGCAGCGGCGAGCCGAGATCGGCGGCGACGTTGATGCCTTTGCGCAAGCGTCCATAGAGGTTCAGCAGAGCCTCGCTCTTCGCGTCGTTTACGATTTCCCGGTGAATGTGGCTCATGTGCGGTTCGTTATGCAGCGCCGAGCGTCCCGCAAGTTGTCGAAAAGCGAGTCGATCGACAGTGTCCGCAATGTCCTCGGCAACGTTCTCGCGCGCTACCGCGCGTGCCAGCTTCTGGCACAAATACGGTTGCCCATTCGTCCAGTAGAAGATCCGGTCCAGCGCCGCCGCAGCTTCGGCCGTTGACAGATTGAGCTCCTGCTCGAACAGATTCAGGTCGGCCCTGGTGAAATCCCCGAGGACGACGGCCTGCGTAACATTGAAGGGCGACAACTCGGGCTCGTCGATCAGGCTGATGGGATCGCACTCGCCGAGCAGGACGAACGCGAGGCGCGAGAACTCAGGGTCGGTGGCTCTGGCGTCGTGCGCCGAGCGCACGCTGCTGAGGAGCTGATCGGTGAACGGCAGATGCGCAACGCACTGGACTTCGTCGATGAAGACGACGATCCGCGTCGACACCTTCTGCAGCACGATCTCGGAATAGAACTCGACGAGGCGTTGTTGATTGGTCAGAAACGACTTGTCCTGCCACCACGACTGCAAGTCGACCCGGATGCGTAACTGGCGCAACAGCCGGTATGCAATGCTGTAGTACCAGCGACCCTCGTCCGACCCCGCATCGCGAGCACCGATCTGCACCAGATCGAGCGTGGCGACCTTGAAACCGTTGTTCTCGAGCCGGGCCGCCGTCGCGGCGATCAGGCTCGACTTGCCGCTGCGGTCCGGAGCGATGACATGCGCGAAGCGACCCGCCTTGACGGTCGTGTAGAGCACGTCGTCGGCGCTGCGCCGGACATAACCGGCACGCACGGCGTGCAGCGGCGCGCCGACGCTGAAGAATTCGCCGGTGGCGTCGAGCCGGGCACGTTCATTGCCCGGCGGCTGTTCGTCTGAATGTCCGGCCATCCTGCTGCCTCTCGAGCACTCCCGGCCATTTTCCGGGATTTGCGCGGGCGCCGCCAGCGCCCCGTGTTGCACTTTTCCCGTGTATCATTGCCACGCCATGGACTACTGCCACCCGCACAATCTCGTGGATCCCTCCAGGGCCGGTGCCGAGCGGCGCTTCGGCATCCGCGTCACGCTCCCCCCCGGCGACACGATGAGACGCCTGCTGGGCGAGAACTGGGAACGCCTGCACTGGTATGCCAGCGAGCAGGAACGCGACCGCGCGTTCGAGCAAATGGCTCTGCGTCACGGATACTATCGGAAGTCGGACGACCCGACCCAGGTCCTCGAGAAGATCGTCCGCTGAAGCCCGAATTATGCTCATGATTGCGCGCCTGCACGGACGTCGTACGCGCCGAAGGCGCCGCAATCCCCGCGCATTGCTCTTGCTCGCAGCCGCCCTTTCCCCGGCGCTGCCGGTGCGCGCCGAGACAGCGCGCGACGACGGCGCTATTCCGGAACTCGTGGTGACGAGCAAGCGACACGAGCAGCCGGCGCTCGAGCATGCCGGGAACATCGACCGGATCGACGCGGCAACGATCGAGGACGTCGGCCATCAGCACATCTCCGAGCTCCTCACCCGCGTCGCCGGCGTCTGGCTCGGGCGCGGCAGCGGCCAGGAACACCTGACCGCGATCCGCTCGCCCGTGCTCACCGGCGCCGGTTCCTGCGGCGCATTCCTGTTCCTCGAAGACGGCATCCCGGTGCGGCCGGCCGGCTTCTGCAACGTGAACGGGATGATCGAGATCGACACGGAACAGGCCCGCTCGATCGAGGTCATCCGGGGCCCGGGCAACGCACTGTACGGTTCCAACGCGCTGCACGGCACGATCAACGTGCTGATGCCGATGCCCGACGGGGGCTTCAAGCCCGAGGTTGCGCTCGAAGCCGGCGCCAACGACTTCTACCGCGCCCGCCTGACGGTGCCGTTCGACCCGGACGCCCCCTGGCTGGCCGGCCTGGTCTACGCCGACGACGGCGGCTTCCGCGACGACTCCGGCTACCGGCAGGGCAAGCTGCACCTGAAACGGCGCTGGGACACGACCGACGGCACGTTCACCCTCGGCGCATCGGCGACCGATCTCGATCAGCAGACCGCCGGCTACATCATCGGCAAGGACGCCTACAAGGATCCGGCCGTCAACCGCAGCAACCCGAATCCCGAGGCGTTCCGGAAAGCGTCCAGCGAACGCATCTACGGCATCTGGACGCGCGCTTTCGCGCACTCGGAACTGGACCTGCGGCCCTACGTCCGACACTCGGACATGCGGTTCCTGCAGCACTTCCTGCCGGGCAAGCCGCTGGAGGAGAACGGCCAGGTCAGCGCCGGCGCGCTGTTGACGCTGAGATTCGGGGGCGACTCGCACGAGACGATCGTGGGCGTGGACACGGAATGGTCCGATTCCTACCTGAAGGAGACGCAGGACGGTCCGACGGAAGGCTCGCCCTTTCTCGTCGAGACGCGCCCTGCCGGCAAGCACTATGACTACGTCGTGACGAGCGTCGGCGTCGCGCCTTACGTGCAGACCGACTTCCGCCTGAGCCCGAATACCACGCTCGGGGCCGGACTGCGGCTGGACTACCTGCGGTACAACTACGACAACCGCATGCTGGACGGCAATACGCGGGACGACGGCACCGAGTGCGGTTTCGGCGGTTGCCTGTATTCGAGGCCCGCCGACCGCAGCGACAGCTTCACCAACATCGCTCCGAATCTGTCCTTGACACACCTCGTCGGCGACGATGCGGCGATCTACGCGACGCTCGCGCGCGGCTTCCGGGCGCCGCAGATGACGGAGCTGTACCGCCTGCAGAGCGGCCAGGACGTGGCGGACCTCGACTCCGAGAATGTCGACAGCATCGAACTCGGCGCCCGCAAGCGGACCCCGGCGCTGTCGATCGACGTCGCCCTGTACGCGATGCAGAAGCGCGACAGCATCTATCGCGACGCCGAGGGCTACAACGTCAGCGGCGCGCGCAGCAAGCATCGTGGTATCGAGACCGACATCGACTGGCAGTTCGCGCCGGCGTGGTCCCTCTCCATCGATGCGACCTACGCGCGGCATACCTACGATTTCGATACGGTTGCCGCGCAGGGTGAAACCTTCGTATCCGGCCGCGACGTCGACACCGCGCCGCGCTGGCTCGGCAGCGCCGAATTGCAGTATCGCGGCGGCGACCGCTTCGACGCCGCGCTGCAGTGGACGATGGTCGGCAAGTACTACATCGACGCCGAGAATCGGTTCACCTACCCGGGCCACACGATCGCCAACCTGCGCACGCGCGTACAACTCTCCGACGATTTCGACGTCATCCTGCGCCTCAACAACGTCACGAATCGTGCCATCGCCGATCGCGCCGACTACGCCTTCGGCAACTACCGCTACTTTCCGGGGCGCGGCCGGGAGTTCTTCGCCGAACTCCGCTACCGCCCCTAGCGCGTCACACGACTGGGCATGACATCACTTTTTGGATGTTTTGATCGCGGCTGAAGCCGCTCCTACGGATGCTGGCGTTGTCCGATAGTACCTGTAGGAGCGGCTTCAGCCGCGATCCAGCGCGCACAGCAAGAACGAGCAAGCGGACGTCCACGGCCGCGCGCCGTGTGATCAAGACACTCGCAGGGAGTCGCTGTAGCGGCGGAGCTCGGCCAGCTGGGCGTGGCGTTCGGCGTCGTCCCAGCCGAATTCGGAAGCGGCGATCGCGGCGATAGTCTCGTACACTGGCCGGCCCTGGTCGGCGGCCAGGCCGACCATGAGCCGGCGGTGGACGACGTCTGTCAGGCCGCGTGCCATCTCCTCGCGGATCGCGAATACGACCTCTGCCGCCAGCACGCTCCGACCGGCGTCGATCGTGCGCGCCAGCGGCCCGTCCTTGCCGAGCGCGAGGACCTGGAGCGCCCGGCCGCCGTAGACGGACAGCAGCCGTTCGACGCCCTCCACGGACAGGGCAGGCGCCGATTCCAGCGCGGTGCGCGCTTCGTCCAGCCGATAGGCGCCCGGCAGCAAGGTCTCTCGCGTCCGGCACTCCGGCAGCCGGCGTCCCAGCACCCGGGCCACGCGGTCGACGGCCTGTTCCGCGAGGTTCCGGTGCGTCGTCAGCTTGCCGCCGATGATGGAAATCAGGTTGCGGGCGATGCGGCGGTTGCGCTTGATGACGTGGCGGCGCGTGATCGAGGACTCGGGGCCCTTCTCGCGCCGTGGCAGCGGCCGCACGCCCGCATAAGCGTAGCGGATGTCACCGATACCGAGCCCGGCTTGCGGGAAAACCCGGTTGGTCTCGGCCAGCAGGTAGTCGATCTCCTCGCGGCTGGCACGAATCTCGTCGAGATCGCCATCGTAACGGATGTCGGTGGTGCCGATGAGGTACAGGCCGTTCCAGGGGATGATGAAGATCGGCCTGCCGTCGGCCGCGGCCTCGACGTAGAAAGCCTCGTCGGGCGCGCCCGGGAATCCGCCGACGACCAGGTGGCTGCCCTTGGTGCCGCCGATGTAGCGCTTCTTCGGCCGGCCGGCGGTCGCGAGCACGCGGTCCACCCAGGGGCCGGCGGCGTTGACGACGGCCGCCGCGCAAACGCTGCCGTTACGCCCCGTGAGCGTATCGATGAATTCGACCGTCGAAGCGTTGCGTCCCTGCACGTCGATGCGCGTCACCCGGCTGTAGGTCCTGATGTCCGCGGCCGCGGCCTTTGCGGCCAGCAGGTTCTCCAGCACGAGGCGCTCTGCGTAGACCACCTGCGCATCGTAGTAACGTGCGGCGGCCCGCAATCCCTCGCTGGCGATACCCGGTTCCGCAGCCAGCAACTCGTCGCGCCCCAGCATGTCGTGGGAAGGCATCGCCTTGCCCACCGACAGCAGGTCGTAGAGGATCATGCCGAGCCGGATCGTGAGCGGCCCGCGCCGGGCGCCCGCGTAGATCGGGATGCACATGCGAATCGGCCGCACGAGATGCGCCGCGGTGTGGCGCAGAATCCTGCGCTCGCGCAGCGACTCGAACACCAGCGAGATTTCGCCGTGCTCCAGGTAGCGCAATCCGCCGTGGATCAGGCGGCTCGAGATCGCCGAGGTGCCGCTGCCGAGGTCGTTCTGCTCCAGGACGACGACGCGGAGGCCGCGCAGTGCCGCGTCGCGCGCGATGGCCGCCCCGTTGATCCCGGCCCCGACAACGGCGACATCGTAGTCAGGGTGCGCCGCCACCGATCGTCAGGGCCTGACCTGGCCGCTGCCGCGGACGACGTACTTGTAGCTCGTCAGTTGCTCGGCGCCGACCGGCCCGCGGGCGTGGATGCGGCCGGTGGCGATGCCGATCTCGGCGCCCATGCCGAACTCGCCGCCGTCCGCGAACTGGGTCGAGGCGTTGTGCAGCACGATCGCGCTGTCGACCTCGCGCAGGAAGCGTTCGGCCGCCGCGGCGTCGTCCGTCACGATGCTCTCGGTATGGCCCGAGCCGTAGCGCGTCGATGTGCGCGATCGCCTCGTCGATACCGTCGACCACGCGCGATGGAGATGATCGCGTCGAGATACTCGGTCGACCAGTCGGCTTCCGACGGCCGGCGCACCGGCGGCCGCGACGAGGCCCGTGACGGTGTCGTCGCCGCGGACCTCGCAACCGGCCTCGGCAAGCGCCTGTGACCACGGCGGCGAATCAGGCGTTCCGCGGCGGCGCGGTCGACCAGCATCGTCTCGGCGGCGCCGCAGATGCCGGTGCGGCGCATCTTCGCGTTGACGACGATGTCGCGCGCCATGGCCGTATCGGCGCCGGCATGCAGGTAGACGTGGCAGATGCCCTTCCAGGTGGCCGATCACCGGCACGCGCGCCTCGTCCTGCACGCGCGTGATCAGGCTCTTGCCGCCGCGCGGCACGACGACGTCGACGACTCGCGCCATCGCGACGAGCAGGTAGCCGACGGCGGCGCGGTCGCGTGCGTCGGCACCATCTGGACGGCGCCGCGGCAATCCCGCGGCCTCTTCGAGCCCCTGCGAGCAGGCAGGCATGGATCGCGCGGCTGGAGTCGGAAGCTCTCCGAGCCGCCGCGCAGGATCACGGCATTGCCCGCCTTCAGGCACAGCGCCGCGGCGTCGGCCGTCACGTTCGGGCGGCTCTCGTAGATGATGCCGATCACGCCGAGCGGCACGCGACACGCGCTGGATCACGAGCCCGTTCGGCCGCGTCCACTCGGCGAGCACGCGGCCGAGCGGGTCGGGCAGCGCGGCGACGCCTCGACGCCGGCGGCCATCGCCTCGATGCGCGCCGCATCCAGCAGCAGCCGGTCGAGCATCGCGGCCGAGAGTCCCGCTGCGCGCGCGGCCTGCCATGTCCTCGCGCGTTCGCGGCGAGGATATCGTCGGCCGTGCGCGCGCGGATGGCGCGCGGCCGCCGCCTTCAGCGCCGTGATCGCGCGTCGCTCCGCGGTGCCGCGCAGCGCGCGGTGCCGCCGCGCGACCGCGCGGCCGATGCCCATCGTCGTCCATGGTCGGTGGCGATCGATCCATCAGCTCCGCTTCAGCGCCCATTGCCGAACACTACCAGATCGTCGCGGTGGACCATCACCGACGCGGCCCCGATAGCCGAGGCGCTGCCTCGATCTCGGCCGAGCGGCAGCCCGCGATGCGCGCCGGCCTCCTCGTCTCGAGTATGCGGCCAGCCCGCGGCCGAGCTCCCGGCCCCCGGCGTCGACGCAGCGTGACCGCGTCGCCGCGGCCGAAATTGCCGCGCGACCGCCACGACGCCGACCGGCAGCAGGCTCTTGCCCTCGCCGAGCGCGCCGCACTGCGCCGTCGTCGACGACGCAATTCGCCGCGGATCTCGAGCACGCCCGCCAGCCACTGCTTGCGCGCCGCCGGCGGGCTCGCGTCGGCGCGGAATCACGGTGCAGCGCGCGCCGTCCGCCAGCGCCTCGAGCGGATGCCGATCGTGCCGCTCGCGATGACCGTCGCGCAGCCGGCATGCGTCGCGATGCGCGCCGCCTGCACCTTGGTGGCCATGCCGCCGCGGCCGATCGCCGAACCGGGCTCCCCGGCCATGCGCCACGATCTCGTCGGTGACGCGCGGCGACCTCCGGGATGTGCTCGGCGGCGGCGTCCCGGCGCCGGATCGGCGGTGTACAGGCCGTCGACGTCGGACAGCAGGATCAGCGCGTCGGCCATGACGATCTGCGCCACCCGCGCGGCCAGCCGGTCGTTGTCGCCGTAGCGGATCTCGTCCGTCGCGACCGTGTCGTTCTCGTTGATCACCGGCACGACGCGCTGCTCGATCAGCCGCGCGAGCGTGCCGCGCGCGTTCAGGAACCGGCGCCGGTGCTCCGTATCCTGCGGCGTCAACAGGATCTGCGCAGCGACGATGCCGTGTCTGCCGAGGCACTCCTGCCAGGCGTGCACGAGCTGCACCTGGCCGGCCGCGGCGGCCGCCTGCAGATCCTCGAGCCGGGCCCGGCGCAGTTCGATGCCCAGCACGGTGCGTCCGATGGCGATCGCGCCCGATGACACGATCAGTACTTCGTGGTCGCGGGCGGCCAGCATGGCGACGTCTTCGGCGAGCCCCTCGAGCCAGCCCCGGTGCACACGGCCGTCGCCGTCGATCAGCAGCGAGGAGCCGACCTTGACGACGAGGCGACGCGCACCGGACAGGTCGAATCCGGGCATGGATCAGCCGGAGAGGTGATGGTGTACGTCATACGACGACAGGATCACCTCGCCCTTCGATACCGCGACGCTGCCGCTGCGCGCGACGGCGGACAGGTCGCCGATCGTCGCGGCTTCCGCCACGAATGCATCGATCTCGGCCACGCGGCCCATCAATTGCATGGTGCAGCTCACCTGGGCGTCGTCGAGGATATCGGCGCCGTATTTTTTCGCGAGGCTCATCGCCTTCGCGAGGCCGCCGGTCGCCAGCTTGATCTTCACGATCGCCAGTTCGCGTTCGAAATGTTCGCCGAGGGTCATGTCGTGGATGTTGACGACGTCGACGAGCTTCGCGAGCTGGGAATTGAGCTGTGCGATGGCGGCGTCGGAGCCGGTGACGACGATCGTCACGCGAGAGACGGTCGGATCGTCGGTCGGTGCGACGTTGAGCGAGTCGATGTTGTAGCCCCGGGACGAGAACATGGCGGTCATGCGCGTCAGTGCACCGACCTCGTTCTGCAGCAAGACGGAAATTGCGTGTCGCATCGGACTCCACTCAATACATTCAGTTGCAACTATCAACGCGCCGCACACGTAACGCCCCGGTGCCGCGCTTCGAGTATTGCAATGCAATAGGAATTAGTAAACACTCGCCGAAAACCGGTCATTTATCCAGCACTTGCGCGAGAAAGCGCCAACGTGAACCAACAGGCAAACAGCGCGGCCACTGAAGCACATCCGCTCGCGGGCACCCGCATGACCGGAGCCGACATCGTCGTGCAGGTGCTGGCCGACGAGGGTGTCGATACCATCTTCGGGTATTCCGGCGGTGCGATACTGCCGACCTACGACGCAGTCTTCCGTTACAACGACGCACACCGGAAGGCCGACGGCAAGCGCCGCGATCCCGCTGATCGTTCCGGCCAACGAGCAAGGCGCCGGCTTCATGGCGTCCGGCTATGCGCGCGCCAGCGGCAAGGTCGGCGTGGTCATGGTCACGTCCGGGCCCGGCGCCACCAACACCGTGACGCCGGTGCGGGATTGCATGGCGGATTCGGTGCCCATCGTGGTGATCTGCGGACAGGTACCGACCGGCGCCATCGGCACCGACGCATTCCAGGAAGCGCCGGTATCGGCGATCATGGGCGCGGTGTCGAAACACGTGTTCCTCGTCACCGATCCGAAAAAGCTGGAGGCGACCGTCCGCAGCGCGTTCGAGCTGGCGCGCACCGGCCGGCCCGGCCCGGTCGTCGTCGACATCCCGAAGGACGTCCAGAACTGGCACGGTGAATTCACGGGCGCCGGGACGCTGGCACTGCCGGGTTATCACCGCCGCCTCGATGCGATCCGCAACAACGTGCTGACCGACCGCAGCTGCCAACGCTTCTACGAGATGTTCGCGCAGTCCGAGCGGCCGCTCATCTACGCCGGCGGCGGCGTCATTAACGGCAATGCCACCAAGCCGATGCGGCGCTTCGCCAACGAGTACGGCATACCCGTAACGACGACGCTGATGGCGCTCGGCGCGAGCGATACCACACACCCGCTCGCGCTGCACATGCTCGGCATGCACGGCCTCGCCTCGGCGAACTATGCCGTCGAGGACTGCGATTTCCTGATCGCGATCGGCGCGCGTTTCGACGACCGGGTCGCGGGAGATCCTCCGCGCTTCGCTCCGAACGCACGCAACATCGCTCACTTCGACGTCGACATCGCCGAAGTCGGCAAGGTGAAACGCGTCAACTGGCATCACATCGGGATGCTCGATCGCGACCTCTCGGATCTGCTGGCCTACGGCCGGCGTATCGATTTCCGGAAAGACCTCTCGAAGTGGCACGCGCATATCGCCGGACTCAAGCAGGAGTATGGCCTGAACTACGACCGCGACAATCCGTTGATTCAGCCTTACGCCGTGATCGAGGAGATCAATCGCCACGCCCGGGGCGAAGCCGTGATCACCACCGGCGTCGGCCAGCACCAGATGTGGGCCGCCCAGTACTTCGACTTCCGCGAGCCGCGCCTGTGGCTGACGTCCGGTAGCATGGGGACGATGGGGTTCGGCCTTCCGGCAGCGATCGGCGCCCAGTTTGCACAGCCGGGACGCACCGTCATCGACATCGACGGCGACGCGAGCATGCGCATGAACATCGGCGAACTCGAGACCGCGACAACGTACGGACTGCCGATCAAGGTCGTCGTGCTCAACAATTACGGCGACGGCATGGTTCGGCAGTGGCAGAAACTGTATTACGACAGCCGCATGTCGGCGAGCGACAAGTCGCTGCACCGCAAGGACTTCGTACGGGCCGCCGAGGCAGACGGTTTCGGCTTCGCGCGGAAACTCGAGAAGCCCGCGGACATCCCCGAGACGATCAGGGCATTCATGGAATTCGACGGTTCGGCCTTCCTCGAGGTGATCATCGATCCGGACGCGGGCGTCTACCCGATGGTCGGTCCGGGGCTCAGCTACGACAAGATGATCACCGGCAAATTCATCAAGAGCCGCTCACAACCGTCCGCCGACCAGCCGGATCCCAGC
>CAVZRD010000015.1:0-205733 GCA_963777675.1 uncultured Gammaproteobacteria bacterium
TTTTCTCCGCCACGCCTTGGCTCGTTACGTATTGCTCTCCGGCGCAGGTTCATGCGGTCATGATCTCGTCGTCGCTAGTCAGGCGGCGGCGCGGTGACGGCATGAGCGTCGGCACTTGCGCCGGTACTGCGCGTATTCCGGATGCACCTGCGCGAGGTCACGTTCCTCGAGCCGGATCGCGACCAGGATGTAGGCTCGTGACGACGGCGAACACCAGGTGCGCCACGGTCATCGTCGGCGTCAACCAGAAATGCCGAGCCAGCCGACGTACAGCGGGTGCCGCACGAACCTGTACAGGGTCGGCGTGACGAAGCGCTTCAGCGGGGCTCCTTGCCGAGCGTGCAAACCAGACCTGGCGCAGGCCGAACAGGTCGAAGTGATTGATCAGGAACGTCGCGGCCAGCACCAGTAGCCAGCCGAGCGGCGAAACCGGCATACAGCAGGATCCGCGCGCGAGCGTCTCCTCACGTCCAGACCACCCCGCCCATCGGCGCCCAGAACTAGAAAGCGCGATCAGCACAGGCTGGAGGCGAGCACGTAGGTGCTGCGCTCGGCCGCGTGCGGCACGAAACGGGTCAGCCAGCGCTTGAAGACCGGCCGCGCCATGACGCTGTGCTGAACCGCGAACAGGCCGAGCAGCCCCGGGTTGATCGAGCAGGGCCTGCGGAGCGGAACATCGGCGCCGAATCGATGGCCTTCGGCACGACGAAGTTGCCGATGAAGCCGACGGCGTAGAGAAAGGTGGCGAAAAAGATCGCGTAGCTCACCACTCCGTAAACGAAAACCAGAATACGTTGCATGAATTTGTCCTCCAAGTAGTTGTTTGCCAAGGCCTTATGGCTGGGGAGAGGATTCTCGGGATAAACTCGTCGGGAGTCCTGACGGCAAGCGGACGGAATGCTGACCATTTGCTGACCAGGGACGTGACGGGGCGGAAGGCCGGTGATTCATCGTTTCGGACAGTTCGAACTCGACGAGTCGAAGCGCGAGCTGCGCGATGAGGACGGGCGCCGTATCGACACGGAGCCGAAAGCCTTCGAGCTGCTGCTCTACCTGCTGAAGCACCGCGACCGGGCGGTCAGCAAGGACGAGTTGCTCACCGAACTCTGGCCTCGCAGCATCGTGACCGAGACGGCCCTGAGCCGTTCGTCATGAAGGCACGGCGCGCCGTCGGCGACGACTCGGACAGACAGTCCGTGATCATGACCGTGCACGGACACGGCTACCGGTTTGCGGCCGAAGTCCTGGCAGAACGCGGTCCCGAGCCGGAACTCCAACAGGAGGAATCGCCCGCCATAGAAACTCCGGCAGGCCGACGAGCCCGCTGGCTGGCCGGCGCTGCCCTCGCCCTGCTGGCCGTGATCGCCGGCGGCCTGTACCTGGAGACGCGCGCACCGGAACCGCAGGCCGGGACGCTGGCGGTGTTGCCGGTGACCAACCTCGTCGAAGACCCGGAACTCGCCTGGGTACGTGTCGGGTTGATGAGTCTGATGCAGCGCATGCTCGAGGACGACGGCGTCGAGGTCGCGTCCGAACGATCGGTGCTCGATGCCATCGGCGACACGGTGCTGACGGCGCCGCCCGATGCGGTCCTGTTCGAGAAGATTCGCGAGCAGGCGGGTGCCGGCGCCGTGCTGCACACGACGCTCGACAGCCAGGGCGGCCTGCATCGGCTGTCGGCCGTGCTGACGCGCGGGACGGCCGCAGATTGCGTCGGATGATCGTTGGCGACTCGCCGGCCGCGCTGGCAGCCGACATGGCGCGCGTCGTCGCCGGGATCCTCGGCCGGCGCGGCGACTCGCCCGCCCGGGCGTTTCTCGAAGACTCGACCGATCCGTTCGTCAACGAGATGTAGGCCGCGCGCTGGACCTGGAGCTTCAGGGGCGGCTCGCCGATGCGCGAGAACTGTTCCGGCTGCCGCGGACTCGAGCCGGAACTGTTCTGGCTGCGCTACGAGATGGCGCTGTGCACCCGAGATCTGCGCGAGTGGGACGACGCCGAACACCAGTTCGATCGGCTCTACGAGGAAGCGAAGAACGGTGCGGACGACCGCGCGGTGATCGTCACGCTGAACTCGCACGGCATCATGGAACTGAACCGGAGCAACTACGACGCGGCCGAGAAACTGTTCGAGGACGCGCTCGCCGCCGCCAACGGGCCCGGTCACGCCGCCGAGCGCGGCACGGTGCACTATAAACCTTGCCCTGATATCCCGCCGGCGCGGAGATCTTGACGACGCGAAACGGCACTACGAACTCGCGCTAACCGCCCTGGACGAAGCCGGCGAGGCACCGGCACCGACATTCGACAACAATTACGCCGGCCTCCTGATGGGGCTCGGAGACTCGAGACTGCGCAGCGCTATTCCGAGCGAGCCATCGAGGGATTCCGTTTGCTCGGCCAGCGGCGCTTCGAGGCTCCCGCACTGAACCGGCTTGCGAAGATCCTGCGGCGCCGCGGTGACGTGGAGGCCGGGATCGCCCGCCACAACGAGGCGCTGGCATACTACCGGGAGCTGGGCGACGCCGAGGGCGAGATCAGCGTCATGTCGGCACTGACCGGAGCGTATCTGGCAAAAGGCGACCTGACGCGCGCCGCGCTCAATGCCCGCGAGGTCGACGAACGCGCGGCAACGCTCGACGACCCGTTGACCCTGGCGATCACGCAGACGGACGCGGCCGAGGTCGAGGCGGCGCTGGGGAATTACGAACGGGCGATCGCGGGCTTCGAGTCAGCGCGCAAGTTGTTCGCGAAGATCGGTGACGACGGCGGACTGCGCCAGGCCGAGTCGGGGATCGTGCTTGCGTCGATTCGGAGCGGCGACACGGCGCGTGCCGCCGCGCTCGCCGCCTCGATGCGGGATGCGGCCGCCGCGGCGGGTCACGGGAATGCGGAGGCCAGGGCACGCTGGCTGGAGGGCAGGGTTGCCGAGGCGGAAGGCGATGTCGCGGCGGGGATGCAACACTATGCCTCGGCGCTGGACTATGCGCGGCAGAGCGGCGACGCATCGATGCTGGTGGATGCCGGCACGAATCTCGCCGGATTGCAGCTCGCCAGCGGCGACGCGGAAGCCGCGGCGGCGCTGGTCGAGGAGGTCCGCCCCGTCGCCGGCGCCCGGTACGACTTCGACCGGCTCGATGCACGGCTGGCGCTTGTGCGGGGAGACGCTCCGCGTGCCGCCGAGATCCTGTCGGCGCTCAGGACGCGGGCCGGCGAGGCCTGGCGAGCGGAAGACGACGAACTCCTGAACTCTTTGCAGCCTTAGGCCGCCTTCCCTCCGGAATGGCCCAACAGCCTGATTTCGGCTTACCCCGCGGCGCGCTGCGGCCATGCATTCTTAAGCCAGGCGAAGAGAAGCGCGAACACGGCGAGCGACCAGACGATAACGGCTCCCGCAGGCAGGTCGGCGGCGACCGACAGCATCAATCCGACGAGGGAACCGGCGAAACCGATCCCGTATCCGCACCAGATCCGGGGGCCTCGCCGGGCGATGCCGCGCGTCGCGAGCGCGGGCATGATCAGGCTCGCGAACACGAGGTAGACGCCGACCAGCTGCACCGACTGGGTGACCGCGAAAGCGAACAGCGCATAGAATCCGAAGCCCTGCATGCGCTCGCGGAACCAGAACCAGCCGAACAGCACGAGTGCGCTGATGATCGCGACGGGTACGAGCTGCGCGTAGGTCACCCACAGCACCTGGCCGACCAGCAGCTCCTTGAGGTGTTCGCCGCCGTGCGGGTTGTTCGACAGGATCAACAGACCCATCGTCGCGGCGAGCACGAAGGAAATGCCGATCAGCGCCTCCTGGATCTCCGGCCAGCGCTTGTCGGTGAAATGCAGGACGCCGGCGGCGGCGAGCGCCGCGACGACCGCGGCGATCTGCACCATCGGCCCCTGCGCCTCCCAGCCCATCGTGTCCGCGGCGATCACGCCAAGGCCCGCGACCTGGGCGATCGCCAGGTCGATGAAAATGATCCCGCGCCTGAGCACCTCGGTGCCGAGCGGCACGTGGGTGCTGAGCACGAGCAGGCAGGCGACGAGGGCCGGGGCGACGACGCTGATTTCGAACGATGTCATTTCACTTGCTCCTTCAGGAGTCTTATGGTTTCGGAGTAGAGCGTGAACAGGTCCGTGACCTTGTCGTCGCCGCCGATCGTGTATGGAAGTACGACCTGCGGCACGCCGAGGCGCTGGGACAGCCATATCGCCGGCTTCTCGTTCTCGTAGGGCGTCCGGACTACCGCCGTCGGCGGGTTGGGCGTGAGCTGTTCCAGCAGCCTGGCGAGCTGCGCGCCGCTGGGCGGCACGCCCGGCTTGGGCTCGAGAGTCGCGACGACGTCGAGACCCAGCCAGTCCGCCAGGTAGCTGAAGCTGGTGTGGTAGGTCACGAGCCGCATGCCTTCGAGGTCCGCGGCCTGGTCTTCCCATTCGAGCTCTGCATCGCTCCACCGTTGCAGAAAATCTTCCGAGTTCTTGCGGTAGAGCGCCGCGTTTGCACCGTCGAGTTGGACCAGCCGGTCGGTCAGTGCCTTGGCCACACGCTCGATGTTGTGCGGGTTGAGCTGAATGTGCGGATTACCCTGCGGGTGCAGGTCGCCTTGCGAACGATCGATGATCTTCGGTACCTCGAGCTTGCGGACGTAGTCCGAGGCCAGGAAATAGCCCGGGCTGCCGACCTGGATGCGCGGGTTGGCCGAGCGGCGCAGCAGCAGCGGCAGCCAGCCGATTTCGAGGTCGGCGCCGGAGCAGACGACGAGGTCCGCATCGCGCGTTGCGGCGATCAGGCTCGGTTTCGCCTGCATGTAATGCGGGTCCTGGAAGGCCGTGGTACCCGTCGTGACGGTCACCGTGTCGCCGGCGATCTCCTTCGTCAATGCGCCCCATTCCGGCTCGCAGGCGAACACGTTCAGCGCGTTGGCGGTGAGCGGCGCCGAGAGCGCAGCCAGGATCAATAGCATTCTTTTCATCGCACTCTCCTAGAATTGATGCGCGCCGTGTGCGCCCATGCTCATGATGTACTGCAGATACCACTGGTTCTCAGTTTCGGTCGTCACGCGGTCGTTCGTGTATTGCAAGCGCAGTCGGCTGAACTCGCTCGGCGAGTAGTCGATCATCGCGCTGATCCGCGATGCGCTGCGGCCGGGATCCTCGATCAGGCTGCCGGCGAGCAGCGGCCCGCTGTCGGGATCGGCCGTATCGTAGCGGAGGCCGACGCGCCAGAGCGGCCGGAACTGCCAGGCACCCTGCAGATACCATCCGCCCTGATCGCCCTTGTAGCGGATCCCGTCGTAGCTGCCGTCCTCGCTGCGTCGGAAGTACTCGCCCTGCACCTTGAAGTTGCGAACGGTCGTGTTGCCGCCGGGTGCCCACTTCCAGACGAAATCGAGGATTGTCAGGTCGCTGTTTCCGGTGAAGCCGCCGCCGGCTTCGCCTTCCGCGACGCGGTTCGTCGCATCCGTGCTGATGCGCCCGATGCCGGTCTGCCAGGCATTGTCGGCTCCAACGTCGCCGCCGACTTTCGCATACAGCGTATACGAGCCGGGCGAGGAATCGCCGTTGGCCGTGGCCGGGAAGTCCGCACCCCAGTCGAGCTCGGCGCCCAGTTCGACGAGCAGGGCGGTGGGGGCTACCCAGCGTGCCTGTACGCCGTCCTCCGCGTATTGCCCGCCGAGGAATGCCTGGTAGGGCAGCGGCCGGTCGACGAAGTCGTCGGCATGGGCATGGACGCTGTTGAGGTAACCGGCGTTCGAGAAGAAGCGGCCGCCCTTTATCGTGACGCCGCCCGGCAGGCCCGTAGTCTGCATCCAGGCTTCCTCGATCCCGGCCCCCTCTCCGCTGAGGGCGACGGTCAGGTTGCCGTAGAACTTCGTATCCACGCTGGATTGCAGGTTGAGTTCGGCCTCGCCGAGTTCGAACCCGGAGTCACCGGTGCCGGTCTCGCCACCGGGCTGGAAGCCCGGGATCTGCTGCCAGCCGCCGTCGACGCTGGCATAACGTCCCTCGAGTATCGCGCCGATGCCCGGATTGAACGCGTTCGGCGCGGAAGAACCGCCGGAACTCTGGATGGCGGTCTCCTCGGCCAGGTCCATGGCCTTGCTTGCATTGCGTCGCGCGCCTTTGGCAGAAAGCTCGGCCTTCGCGAGACGCTGTTCGAGGTCGGTGATGCGCGCCTCGTAATCGGTCTTCAATTCGGCGACCTGTTGCTTCAGCTCGGCAACCTCGCCCGCCAGATCCTCCGCCGCGGAAGCTGTCATCGGCAGTCCCGCGGCAAGCAGGATCGCTACTGGATAGATCAGTTTCACTGTGTTCACCACTCATGTTGTGGGCGCCGGACTCATGCATAGTGATACGGAGCGTCGTTCGGATACCGGCAGTGAATGCGCGGATTCCGTCGATTAATCGTGAATTCAGATCTGAGAGTGAGTGAGGGTGGTCCGCGAGGCCGGACGCGGCAGAGAAGCGACGTTCGGGGAATACGGAACCGACTGCGGAGACCACCAGCAGGAATGCCACGGTGACAACCGGCAGCATCGGGAGGGTGGGCGGGAGCGCATGGCCGCTGCCAT
The DNA here is from genome assembly GCA_963777675.1 of uncultured Gammaproteobacteria bacterium. GTDB lineage: Bacteria > Pseudomonadota > Gammaproteobacteria > Steroidobacterales > Woeseiaceae > UBA1847. The sequence goes on from CAVZRD010000015.1 coordinate 6,567, forward strand.
GCAATTGCACGCAGATCTGGCAGACCTCGCCGAGTGGATGTGCCTGACCGCCGAAGTTGTGGATGATCAGTGCGAATTGCGCCAGGACGAGCAACAGGCTCGCCGCGGCGGCAATGTACGATTGCCGGCCAAATCTGGATTGCCGGGACTTCGACATAATCTGCATCCTACGCCGCACCGGTGGCGAGTCAACCAAATCGGCTGCTGCTTCTTGTCTGCCGGTACGGCAGATTCCAAACGCTATGCGTTCGCAATTCCCTGCTTGGACGTTGGTCTGAGATCGAAGTTCAACGATGCCGCGCGGCGGGCTTTTCGCAAGGCATATTCATAGCCGAATTCCGGCTCGCTCAGAGACATGGGCGGTAGGTCGTATCAACCTTTGCCGGCGATCGGCCTCACTCGTTACAGCGCTGCTGACTCGTATTTCGTCCTGATGCATCCGGCGCTGAAAGGACATGCCGGAAATTCCAAGCTTGACGCAAAACCAGGATTACATTATCTTGAACACAATGCAAAAGGATTTAATCTTCTAACACAAAAGTCGTCTCTGGCACCAGACCCTGATCGCGACCAAACACGCCTGTCACCCATGCTCCTTTCGGTCGCGACTCAATGATCATGGCAAATGCCGCAGTTGAACGGTCAGGGGGAATCAGGCGGCAAGTCTATGCGAGAGAATCGAACATGCCGAAGATAGCATCGCTGGCAGTGCTGGCCGCAATCCTTTTTGCGGCGTCAATCGTAGAGGCACAGGAGACGGAAGTAGCCCGGCTCCACTCGCGCATGCTGACGATTGATACACACGTGGATATCCCCTGGAACTATGCTACTTCGCTTGTCGATCCGAACAGCGACAGTCGCCTTCACGTCGACATTCCAAAGATGTATCGGGGCGGCCTGGACGCGGCATTCTTCATTGTCTTTGTCGAACAGACCTGTCGAAACGATTGGGAGTATCAGGCTGCGATACAAGCAGCGGACAAGAAGTTCCGGGCCATCCACCGGATGGTGGAAAATTCCCACGACAGGATTGCCTTAGCTCGCAGTGCCGACGACGTCCTCGAGATTTCAGGGTCAGGTCGGAAAGTCGCCCTCATCGGAATAGAAAATGGTTTCGCCATCGGGAAAGACCTCGGATTGTTGAAGGCGTACTTCGATCGCGGTGCCCGCTACATGACGCTCGTGCACAACGGGCACAACGATATTGGGGACAGCGCGCAGCCGAGCGCGGAGTTTGGCGACAAACCGTCTGAACACGACGGCCTGAGCCCCTTCGGCAGGCAAGTCGTAGCCGAGATGAACCGATTGGGCATGATGGTCGACGTGTCGCATGCGTCCCGGGAGACCATGATTCAGGCAACGCAACTCTCCAGGGCACCGGTTATTGCTTCGCATTCTGCCGCGAGGCACCTGAATGACCACCCAAGAAACCTCGATGACGAACAATTGCGAATCCTGAAGGCCAACGGAGGTGTCGTCCAGGTCGTCGCGCTCGGAGCATTTCTGCACCATCAGGACAAACAAAAGTCGGTCGACGTGCAAAGACTTCGGGGGGAGTTCGGTATCGAGTCGGATGAGATGCTGCAGACGATCCCCGACGAGATCTACGCCGCATACAATCATCGGCTGGATGCGGAGATCTATGCAAAATACCCGAAAGCTACTGTCTCCGATCTTGTCGACCATATCGAGTATGTTGCGAAGCTGATCGGTGTGGATCATGTCGGCATTGCATCCGACTTCGAGGGCGGCGGCGGTGTAATTGGCTGGGAGGACGCGTCACAAACACTCAACGTGACGCGCGAACTGGTCGCACGGGGTTTCTCGGAGACAGACATCGCCAAGATATGGGGCGGAAATCTGCTGCGAGTACTCCGGGAAAACGAACGGATAGCTGCAGACCTTGCTGGTCACTAAGGGAAACGCGATGACCGCTATTTTAGGGCCGTTTTGCTACCTCCCTGTCATCGGGTGTCATCGCTCAGGTTACACGGTCGTTAGCGACCGGGTTGTTCGATCAGACTCCAATTCCGCACAATCGCCGCGCACCGGTCACCGCCGACCCGGCCCACGTCACCTCACCGGAGAGGCGTCGCGGAGGGAACCATGATCAGAATCGGGAAGGTCCTCGGCACGGCCATTGGAACCACGATACTCCTGTATCTTGCCGCGCTGGGGCATTTTTACTGGACGTGGCAGGTGCCTCATGAGCGGTTGCCTGAGGCCTGGGCCGACGCCGGCGAGCAGGTCTCGTATGAATCAGGCTACGAGGGCTTGCTCGCCAATCTGGATGGACTCTCGAAAGCCAAGCTACTGGAATGGGGTGCGCCGTCGGTTTCGGTGGCGGTGGCGATCGACGGAAAGCTCGTCTGGGCGGGAACTCACGGGTATGCGGACATCGAGCGCAGAGTGCCGGCAACGGCCCATAGTCAGTACAGAGTGGGCAGCATTTCGAAATCCCTGACTTCCATGGCCATGGCGCGTCTTGTGGAAACAGGGGCGCTGGACCTGGACCGTCCAGTGCAGGACTACTTGCCGGACTATCCACGATCGAATACGCCAATTACATCTCGATTGCTGGCGAGCCACCGGGCAGGAATCCGCCACTATCGCAACAGTATTCTGCGATGGCCGCCGAACGACTTCTACCTCGACCGGCAGTTCGACACCGTATCGGACGCACTCGAGGTATTCGAATACGATGATTTGCTCTTTGATCCGGGTACCGACTTTCGATACAGCTCATACGGCTACAACCTACTTAGCGCAGTCCTGGAAGCGGCATCGGGAATGGATTACCTGACGCTGATGCGCAACGAAGTATTCTCGCCGGCCGGAATGAAGGCCACACATCCGGATCGCAAGGACGCATTCATGCCCGATCGGGTCAGCTTCTACGTATCCGGTCAGGGCAAATATGGACCAGCGTATCCGGTGAATCTCAGTGTCAAATGGGCCAGCGGCGGATTCCTCTCGACGCCCAGCGATCTGGTTCGGGCCGGACTGACGGTATTGGACGAGGCGTATCTTTCGGACGCGAGCCGCCAACTACTGTTTACACCTGTTGCACGCGCACCTGGCGGTAAGGACCCGGACGGTTACGCGTTGGGCTGGTACAGCCGCGTTCGAGACGACCTGTCCCCGGGTGAAAAAGGAATCCGGGTGATTTCACACAGTGGCGGCAGCGTTGGTGGGCACAGTCAGCTGACGATACTCGCCGATCTCGGCATCGTGATCGCGGCGCAGACCAATACTTCCGGAGGGGGCCCGAACGGCCCGAAATTAAAGGCATTTACGGACGAACTGGCCGCGACCATTCTTGCTTACCGGAATCGGGCCGACGAGCAGCAGTCCGCTTCGAAGTAAAAGGGGGCTTCAATTCGTAGCTTTCGAATCTGCGTAACGCGTGCGGGATCCGGCGCCAGCCCGGCCGCAGTTCGGCTGAGTTTGGACGGGCATGCCGACCATGGAAAAGGCTGACCCCGGTGTAGTGCTAGGCATCGTCGGAGGCATGGGGCCTGCTGCGGGCGTCGATCTCCTGCAACGCGTCTACAGGAATACACGAGCGCAACGGGACCAGGATCATTTGTCGGTGATCCTCGTTTCGCGAAGCTGCGGAATTCAGGATCGCACCGAGTACCTGTTGCACGGCGGTGAGAATCCGGCATACCCGATCTTCGGAATTGTGAGGGAGCTTGCCGCCGCGGGAGCGACGGTGATCGGCATGCCATGCAATACGGCGCACGCACCGCAAATCTATTCCGTGCTGCTGAAACTGATAACCGACAATGGCCTCGATGTGATGCTCATCGACATGATCGCATCGGTACGTGACTTCGTAGTTCATCTTGCCGCCAATCAACGCCGCGTGGGATTGCTGGCAACCACTGGCACAATTAGCTCAGCGGTGTATCAGTCGCATTTCGATGGCACGGAAATCGAGATCGTTTTACCCGACAAAGAGCTGCAGCGACGGCTACACGACGCGATTGTCGATCGCTCCTACGGAGTCAAGGCGGCCAGTTACCCCGTGACGGAAAAGGCAAAACGTGCAATGTCCGATGCGGTGCGGTATCTCGTCGATCGCTGCAACGCGGACAGCGTGATCCTCGGTTGTACCGAGATCCCGCTTGCCTTTTCCGGCTCGGGAGGACATTTCGGCAACCTGCTCGTGAACCCCACCGAGATCCTGGCGAGGGCAATGGTCAATGCTGCCGCTCCTGACCGGTTGCTTCCGATCTCTGGACGGCAAACTTTGACTTGAGTAGATCGAATGCGGTGATCGAGTATCATTCGTGCCAAAAGGGGGGTCGGATCGTCAGGGCATGCCGGCACGTGCGGGGAGCATCGGTGCAGCATTAGTACCTGAAAGCTGTCCGGCGGAACGATGGGTGCTAGCCAAAATCTGCACGTCTGGGGCTGGTGTTTCCTTGCGATGTATGTCTGCATCATGGTCGTTGCAGGCTTCGTCGGAATGCGGAGCGTCCGCAATAGCGACGACTTCGCGACGGCGCGCAAGAGCTATGGACCCTGGTTCCTTGCGTTCGCGGTTGTCGCGACGACCGCAAGCGGTGCAACCTTTCTCGGAATACCCGGCATCGTTTACAGCGACGGCGTCGCCGGCTTGTGGTTCGCGATCGTGTATCCCTTCGGCGTCTACACGGGCATCGTCATTTGCGCCAGGATCGTTGCACATGCGGGCGATACCTTCGGTACGAGGACCATCCCGGAGTATCTCGGAGACCGTTACCAATCCGATTTCCTTAGAGTTGCCTCGTCGATCTTCTCGCTACTACTACTCTTCCACCTGGCCGCGCAACTGCTCGCCGGCAGCGTGATGTTCCAGCAGCTCCTCGGCATGCCGGAGTTCTACGGGCTCGTCGTCACTTCCGGCATTCTCTTGCTTTACATAGTGCTCGGCGGCGCGCACTCGGACATTCTGACGGACGGAGTGCAGGGGACGATCATGGTCGCGATCTCCTTCGTCGTCATAGGGTTGTTCCTGACGGGTTTCGGTATTGACCGCCGCGGTGACGGAGTTCTTGAACAGTTGGGAACTCTGGACCCGAACACGGTCAAGGTCTTCAACCCCGAAAGCCTCATCGTCGGGGGCTGGTGGGCGGTGTTCTGCATCTGGTTCTCACACGTGCCACTGGGCATGCTTCCGCATATCGGCAACAAGATTTGGGCGCTGGATTCGCCTGAAAATCGCAAGAAGTTCCTGACCATCACTTTCGTGCTGGGGCTGATCCTGCCGGCACTCGCACTCGGGGGCCTGTCGGCGCGAGCGATACTCGGGGATGTACTCACAGTGGGTGATCAGAGTCCGAACAACGCCATTCCAGCGCTGTTCGTCGCCGTGTTACCAACCTGGTTGGCTGCATTTCTTGGTACCGGGACTCTGTGCGCCGTGATGTCGACCGCCGACGGGCTGGCCGTCGCCGCTTCACAGATATTCGCCAACGACATTTACCGTTGTACTTTAGCGAAAGGCAAGTCGGCCAAGCATATCGACCGCGTCGCGCTCAGGATCAGCCGCGTTTCCACGATAATTATCCTCATACTAAGCGTCTCCATGGCGTGGGCCTTGCGCAAGACCAACATCGCAATCGTGGTCTGGCTCGGCATCGGAGGAATGACGGCGGCGCTCACCGGACCGATGCTGGTCGGGGCGATCTGGGCGCGAGTAACGCGCCCTGCGGCTATCGCCGGATTCTTCGTCGGAGCCCTGGTCTTTGCTGTTGCGTCGGTTCTTTCCGTACTCATCGGCGAGGAGACCGTCAGTTTCGGCACGTGGGACCCGCAGTTCCTGAATCCATTCATCCGTGCAACGTACGGTGGGATCGTATCCGCTGCCGTCACCACTCTCGTATCTCTCGTATCCGCGCCGCCACCGGCAGCGCATATCGCCGCGCTGTTTGGCGAACGTTCCGGCCGCTGAGCAGTTACAGCATCGGGGGCCGTTCGATAAGCACTGTTCAACTAATTGGAATGCTGATACAATAATGTGACCCATTGGTTTGGAGCAACTCCGACAGTCGTCACGAGCAGGTTGCGGCGGGATCCGATGAGCAAGGCGGCGTCAGGCATGGAGGCAGATTCGCGCATCGAGGACGATGGACTCGGCCCTGTAACGGTCGCCGGCGCCGATTGCTATGGCGTCCATACCATACGCGCCCTCGACAACTTCACATTTACCGCGCGGACAATCGGATCGCTCAGACATTTTGTAGAGTCGTTCGCGCTGGTCAAGAAAGCGGCTGCGCTGGCAAATTACGATACGGGACTACTATCGGCGGCCACTTGCGAAGCGATATGCATGGCTTGCGACGAGATTGCTGTGGGCCGACACGACCGGGCTTTCCCGGTCGACGTCCTTCAGGGCGGGGCGGGGACCTCGACCAACATGAACGTCAACGAGGTCATCGCGAACCTCGCATTGAAGTCATTGGGTTACCCATACGGCGCTTACGACCGTCTTCACCCAATCGACGACGTCAACTGTTCGCAGTCCACGAACGACGTTTATCCGACAGCGGCGCGTATCACGGTCATTCGGAATTGTCGGGACCTGAGGTCGCGTCTTGTGGAACTCACAGAGACGTTGCTGTGCAAGGCGGTGGAATTTGACGAAATAGTCAAGGTCGGCCGCACGCAGTTACAGGATGCAGTACCGATGCTTCTCGGCGACGAATTCCGGGCGTTTGCGGTCATGCTCGGAGAAGATGCCGAACGGCTGCGAGAAACGGAGAACCTGCTCTCCGAAGTAAATCTCGGTGGCACAGCGATCGGCACCGGGATTAATGCGTCGAACCAGTATCGTGCGAAAGTGATCTTTCACCTCTCCGAGCTATCCGGCATCGATATCCGGCAGTCGGCGTCGATGGTCGAGGCGACGTCCGATCCGGGCGCGCTGCTGCTTTGTTCGAGCATGCTGAGGCGTGTCGCAGTGAAGTTGTCGAAGGTGGCAAACGACCTCCGGCTGCTTTGCAGCGGGCCACGTACCGGGCTGGGAGAAATCCGCTTGCCCAAGGTGCAGGCCGGATCATCAATTATGCCGGGCAAGGTGAATCCGGTTATCCCGGAAGCTGTCAATCAGGCCTGCTTTACTGTTATGGGGAACGATCTGACAATCATGCTCGCGTGCGATGCCGGGCAGTTGCAGCTCAACGCCATGCAGCCTGTGATTGTATGGAAGATCCTGGAGTCGATCGAGTTGCTCGAGAGAGCGGCGGTCGCCTTGCGAGATCGTTGTGTCAGCGGCATCGTGGCCAATGCAGAGCGATGTCGCGAACTCTTGCTGCGAAGTTCCGCTCTGGCAACCGCGTTGACGCCTCTGATCGGATACGATGCGGCCGCGGAAATTGTCAAACAAGCGGAAACGTCCGGCGAATCGATACTCGACGTTTTGCGGACCAGAGGTGTGATGGACGATTCGACCATTGGCAAGCTGCTTTCGCCCTGATTCGGGTCACCGACACCGGAGGCATTGTTGCTTGACGGATTACATATAGTTGAGCTACCGTCAATAGATGTGAATTAGGATGCCGGGCAGCGCAGTGCATCGCGGTGCAATGCAAATCCTCAGAGGCAGGAGTGAAACGAGATGCCACGACGATCCCGCAATCATAGGCAGCATTTGCCGGCCAGCTTCGCTCCTGTGGCAGATTGCGAATGTGCGTCAAATTTGACGAACTTGCGGGCTGTGATTGTCTCGCTTGCGGTGATTGCCGCCGTAGTCGTTGCAATGATCCCGGCCCGCGCCGCGGAACGAGGCAACAGTATCGTGCTCATCGGCGGCGATTGGACGAGCAGGCCGGGCGAGCACGATTGGCCACATGGCGTGAAGTTCATCGAGGAGATGCTGAAACAGTCACCCCAAGTGGCGGCGTATTCGGATCTCACAATCGACGCGCACCCGTATGGTTGGCCCGGCAATGAATCGTTACAGCATGCGGCCACTGTCGTCCTCTATTTCAATGGCGACGGATCGAACCCGCTGCTCGACCCCAAAAAGCGCGACGTGCTGGCACAGCTGATGAATCGCGAAGTGGGACTGGTCGCGTTGCACCAGTCGTTCACCTTGCCAGAAGGGAACACCGACGTACCGATGCAACAATGGCTCGGCGGCGTACGTTACGGCAAGCACGACCGGACCACGAAACCCGCAGAGTTGATTGTCGGCATGGGCAATCACCCGGTCCTGCGCGGACTCGAGAACTTCGTGCATTACGACGAGTACTATCCGACGCTGGAATTTAATAATTCTAATGGGAAGATAACACCGGTCTGGACTGCCGAATTGCCTATCCACTACCTGGAAGGCGTACCGACGGCATCCATTCCACCCGCGGCCTATGTAGTCGCGTGGGCCTACGAACGGGAGAATGGAGGCCGATCGTTCGCATACAGCGGCGGTCACTTCCAAAAGAGTTGGGACGATGTGCAGGCGAGGACAGCACTATTGAATGCAATCTTATGGACGGCCGGCAAGGATGTACCGCCCGCGGGCGCCACGACAAACGCGAAGCCGGACGCGGCAAGCAAGCTGTCGTTTCCCGGCGGTGAGTCGACGCGGATGACCAACGCTGTCGTCAGCAAGCCAGACGATTACGAGCTCGTGGAGCTGCCGTGGGGGCGCATCGAATGGTACGTCTCTGGTGCGTTGGGCAACTCACGCTCAATGACGGTGGGTCTGGCGACGGTTCTGCCCGGAAAGGCGAACCCGGTGCACTTCCATCCGAACTGCAACGAGGTGCTCCACGTCTTGACCGGCAAGATCCTTCATTCGATGAACGGGGCCACGGTGGAAATGTCCGCCGGTGACACGATAAGCATTCCGCAGGGTGTGCACCACAATGCGACGAATATTGGCGACGAAGACGCGGAACTCGCCATCAGTTTCGATACGGCCTGGCGAGAAGTAGTCGGAGAATAAGCACCGCACTTCGGTATCGACCGCAATCGGCAGGATCCACGGATTCGAAATCCAAGCCCCGGTACCGGAGGGCAGTTCAGCTACGAACACCTGTGCCTCGTACGAGGAGCGGAATTTGTCAGACTCCCGGCCCAGGCCGGTCGGCGTGGAGTAACGAAATGAAACAGACAATCGCCCTGGTGGGGTCGTTCGACACAAAGGGTAAGGAATTCGAATACGTGCGCGAGATCCTGGAGAGCAAGGGGGTAAGCGTCCTCACCGTCGATTTCGGCATCATAGGGGAACCGTACTTCAAGCCCGATGTCAGCCGCGAAAGTGTCATCGAATCGGGTGGCGGCGACATCGGCAAATTCAAGTCCGGTAAGTACAAGGACGAGGCGATGAAGGCCGTCACCAGGGGCGTCGAGAACGTCGTCACCAGGCTGTTCGCGGCGGGTGAGATCGACGGCATCATGGGCATGGGCGGCAGTGGAGGAACATCGGTCGTTACGGCGGCCATGCGCGCTCTGCCGGTCGGCGTTCCGAAGGTGATGGTTTCCACGGTTGGGGGCGGCGACGTTAGCTCCTATGCCGGAACCAAAGACATTGTATTTGTTCCTTCGATAGTGGACGTCGCGGGTCTGAACCGCATCAGCCGCCGGATCTTCGCGAACGCGGCCGGGGCTGCGGCGGGCATGGTAACAACGCGGCCGCGACAGGACACGGATACGGACCGGCGACTGGTCGCAGCTTCGATGTTCGGCAACACGACAACGGCTGTCTCGGCGGCCAGTGAGAGACTCCGCGAACACGGTTTCGAAACGCTCATATTCCATTGCACCGGGATCGGCGGACGTACGATGGAATCCCTGATTGCGGATCGACAGGTCGAGGGTGTGCTGGACATCACAACGACGGAACTCGCCGACTTCGTGTGCGGGGGCGTTTTCGATGCAGGACAACACCGGTGCCTGGCCGCAGCACTGGCCGGCGTCCCGGCCGTGCTCGCGCCCGGATGCGTCGACATGGCGAATTTTGGTTCCAGAGACTCGGTGCCCCAAAAGTATCAGGATCGGTTGCTTTATGAATGGAATCCGAACGTGACGCTGCTGCGTACGAACGTCGATGAGAACACTCGCATCGGAGAATTGATCGCCAACGCAGCGAACCGTTCGACCGCTGCGTGTGCAATCCTGCTGCCCCTTCGCGGTGTCTCGATGCTCGACTCGGAGGGCGACCGATTCTGGGATCCTGAGGCCGACGCGGCCTGTTTCGAGGCGATCAAACGGAATGTGCGGAGCGATATCCCCGTGATCGAGCTCAAACACAACATCAACGACGCCGAGTTTTCGTCTGCCGCGACTGATCAGCTCCTGCAGCTCATTGAGCAATAGCTGCGGCGACCACGGCGAAGCGTACGGAACAATACCGAGGAGGAATCCATGGCTCTCTCTCGCAACGAAATACTCGAACGGCTAAGGTCTCAGGTAGCCGCGGGGACGCCGATCATCGGTTGTGGCGCGGGCACCGGTATATCCGCCAAGTTCGCGGAGGCCGGTGGTGCGGACCTGCTCATCATCTACAATTCGGGCCGGTACCGCATGGCGGGCCGCGGTTCTCTTGCGGGGCTGATGCCCTATGGCGATGCGAACGGCATCGTAATGGAGATGGCGGCGGAAGTGTTGACCGTCGTCAAGGGCGTTCCGGTACTGGCCGGAGTTTGCGGTACCGATCCGTTTCGGCTGATGCCGGTATTCCTCAGGCAGCTGTCCGAAGCCGGATTTTCGGGCGTCCAGAATTTTCCGACGGTTGGCCTGATCGACGGTGATTTTCGCGCCAACCTGGAAGGCACCGGGATGGGCTTCGACAAGGAGATCGAGATGATCTCCATCGCGCACGAGATGGGGCTGTTCTGCTCGCCGTATGTTTTCGATCAGGAACAGGCGCGCGCGATGGCCGAAGCCGGCGCGGACATGCTGGTCGCTCACGTCGGGCTCACGGTCTCCGGCAGTATCGGTGCGGCTGTCGCCTCCCCTATGGAGGAAAGCATCGAGCGGGTGATGAAGATCGCGCGTGCGGGCCGCAGCGTGAACAAGGAGCTGCTGGTGATCTGCCACGGTGGCCCGTTCGACGAACCTGCATCAGTGGGCCCGGCCATGGAGAAAATGCCCGGCGTGAATGGTTTCTTTGGAGCCTCCAGCATTGAGCGTTTGCCGACGGAACGCGGCATCAGGGGACAGGTCGAGGCGCTCAAGGCTCTGCGGCTCGCAAAGGCATCCTGAGCTTTTTGAACGAGTACTTCAGCACTATGAAAGGATCGATGGCGTGCTGGCGGGAGGATTGATGGATATGCGAAAGAAAAATCGAGGGACCCGAGTCGGCCGTCAGCCGGGCGTCATAGCATATGCGGGGGTATTGCTTGCCGCCACGCTGCTCGTCGGGGCTGGGTTGTCCGCTTGCTCGAAGCCCGCAACCAGCAAGATCGTCCTCATCGGCGGCGACGGAGTCTTCGCGCCCGGGGAACACGACTGGTCTCACGGCGTGCAGCTGATGGAAGACATGCTGCGCCGGTCACCGCAACTGGTGGCGCATCCGGAGTTCGAGGTCGAGGCCTATCCCTACGGTTGGCCGTCGGGGGACGCACTCGAGGACGCGGCGACGGTCGTCTTCTATTTCAACGGCAGAGACCGCAATCCTCTGCTGGACGCGCACAAGCGCACCGTTATTGCGGAGCTGATGGATCGTGGCGTCGGCCTCGTCGCCCTGCACCAGTCCTTTACCCTCCCGGAAGGCGATACGACCGTGCCGATGAAGGACTGGGTCGGTGCGGCGCGGTATGGGTATTTCAACCGGACGACCAAGCCCGCGTTACTGAACGTCGCCGAGACCGGGCACCCGATCACGCGCGGACTCGAGGATACAGTGCTCGTCGACGAGTATTTTCCGACGCTGGAATTCAGTACCTCCGGCAAAATTACGCCGATCTGGACCGCGGAACTGCCGATTCACTACCAGCATAGCGAACCGACAGTCGAATTCGGGGTAAAGCGGTATAACGTCGCCTGGGCCTACGAGCGCGAGAACGGCGGCCGGTCGTTCGCATACGTCGGCGCGCACTTTCTGGCAACCTGGGACAACCCGTCCCTCAGAACCGCATTTTTGAACGCCGTGCTGTGGACGGCTGGCATCGACGTCCCGGAAGGTGGTGCGACAACGACTACCGCAGCCAATGCCGCCGATCGGGTGGAATTTCCGGCGGGTGAATATCCGCGGCGATTGCCGGAGGCGATCGTGAGCCATTCGGCGGACGATCAGCGCATCGAAAAGCAGTGGGGCGAGATCGAATGGTATGTTTCAGGACAACTCAAAAATTCGAAGACGATGACGGTCGGTATGGCGACCGTGCGGCCGGGCGAATCGAATCCGCTGCACTTTCACCCAAATTGCGACGAGATCCTGCACGTGCTGAGCGGCAGGATTGCCCAGACCGTGGGTGACGAAACCGTGGAAATGTCCGCGGGCGATACGGTCAGCATCCCGCAAGGAGTCTTGCACAAGGCGCGAAATATCGGCGACGTGGACGCGAAGCTCGCCATTACGTTCAACAACGGGTGGCGGGAGGTCGTGGGCGAATGAGATTGCTGCCGCTTCACGGCGGACTGGTACTGCTTGGCGTGTGCCTGTTCGTCTGCGCCTGCGTGTCGACCGGAGACCCGGCGGTGCCGGGCGTCGACAAGCTGATGCAACACAACGACCGGCAGCGCAGTGGCTGGAACCGCTTCGAGACGATCCTCACGCCGGATAACGTTGCCGATTCCGGGTTGGAACTCAAGTGGGAGTCGCCGCAGCTCGATTCTTACAATAACGAAGCGCCGCGGATCTTCGCTTCGCCACTGTACGTGTCTGAGCTGCGACTCGAGGGTGGGCCGCATGACGGCGAGAGCACTGCCGTAGTGATCGCGGCCACGGGGACCGGCTACCTCTATGCGATCAATGCCGGAGAGCACGGCGATATCCCTCCCGGCGAGATTCTGTGGAGCCGCCGACTGACGACGGAACCTTGCGTCAACGGTCGCGAGGCCGTGCTGGGCACGCCCGTCATCGATGCGGCAACGCATCGCGTGTACGTCGTCAGTTGCGACAATACGGCGAACTACCAGGTCCACGCGTTCGATCTCGGCAGCGGCAAGGTGGCCCCAGGCTGGCCTGTCGAGATCAGCCACGCCACCATCAACGTTCCCGGGATGAATCGGAACGGCCCGACAGAGTTTCCTGACAGGCCGTATGTGATCCAGCGGGGTGCCCTGAACCTTAATGGCAACGGCACGCGGCTGTACGTTCCCTTCGGCAAGGACACGTTCAGTGGCTGGCTGGTCTCAGTGGATACGATCGAAGCGAAAGTCGCTTCGGCATTCTCGACGACCGCGGTGACGGCCGAACATCAGGGCGGCATGTGGGCGGCCAGCGGAACGGCCGTGGACGAACAAGGTCGCGTGTATATAGCCACCGGGGCAAGTGTCGTTTTTGCCGTCAACAAGGCAGGTATCGCCGGGGTCTTTCCTGACAGCGACCACAACTGGGGCCAGTCGATACTCCAGTTGAACGACGGCCCCGCAGGCTTTGAACTCGCCGGCACATTCACGCCATTCGACTACTGCCGCGCGCAGTCTAACGACATCGATCTCGGTAGCAGCGGCACGCTGGTGATCGACCTTGATCCTGCGCAGACCAGTACTCCGCGGCTGCTCGCGCTGGTCGGCGGTAAACAAGGCAACGCGTTCCTGCTGGATCGTGACAACATGCCGGGCAGTCTCGTGCGCCGGCACCCTTGCAGTGACGACTCGACCAGCGACCTGTCGCTGCTGCCTCCCGAAGATCAACCGCAATTCGGTCAACGCGGTCCGTTGAACGTATTCGGACCCTATTCGGCCGACCTGGGATGGTACGACTACGCGAAGAGCCGAACGACGGCGGCTTATTATCACGACGGCGCCGGGCATCATTATCTCTACGCCGCAGGTAACACGAAGGTCAACGCCGAATCCGTCGAAAATATCCCACCCAGCCTGGTGCGCCTCGCCATCGTGACTGAACCCGGCAAACCCGCCTATCTGTCCGTGGACCGGCAGAATCTCTCGCAGGTGTTCCTGAATCCCGGTTCGCCGGTGATTAGTAGCAACGGCGTTCGGGACGCCATCATATGGGTGTTGGACATGAATGCGACGAGAGCCGTGTCTCCGTGGGACGCGGACAATCCGCCGCAGCCGGTTCTCTATGCCATGGACGGCGAGACACTGGAGGTCCTGTGGCGCAGCCGGGACGGCGAACTGCACACTAGCGGAAAATACAATGAACCCGCCGTCGTCAACGGAAGGGTTATCGTCGGTACGGACCGCATCCAGGTTTTCGGACTGAAAACCGGGAAAGACTGACTATTTCTTCTTCTTCTTCTTGGGCCGGGAACAGAACACCGCGAGGTATTTTACTTCCTTGGTAAGCGGCTGCAGGTCGTGATCCGCTTCCGAATCGAAATACAGAGCATCTCCGGCTCTCAACGTAAATTGCGCACTGCCGACCGAATATTCCATCTTGCCGCTCAGGACGTAGATGAATTCTTCACCGCTGTGACACATGGCTTGCGGGGTCACTTCTCCTTTCTTCGCCGAGAACAGGAATACGTCCATCAATTTTGACGGGCGCTGCGTTGCGAAGCTAAAAAACTCATAGCCCTTATCTGCCCGTGTGGTCTGCGCCGTGTTCTTCGCCGGGACGAAAATCGTTCCGGGTTCGTCGTCGTCGCTAAGCAGCGATGAAGTGCTGACTCCCAAAGCGCTGGAGATGCGGGTAAGCGTTGCAATCGGAGGTTGCGACTTGTTGTTCTCGATCTTGGATAGCAAGCTGACGGTGATATTGGAGTTGCCGGCGATTTCTTTGAGGGTGCGTCCCTGAGTTCTCCTGATTTTTCTAAGCCGTTCGCCTATGGTCACTTGACTTTTTCCAGTATTTTTATTTATATTCAATATGATTGAACTACGTCGTCGGACAGAAATGGACACACTAGCGGCAGTATAGTCATTGCTGAAGTCCGCAGTAAAGAAAAATGGCAGGACGATGATCAGGATGTTCTGCACGACGTCCTGTTGATCCTTGTCAGTCGTTGCAGCGCGCACAAGCGCTCTTCGCCGTCTGCTGTTATACGGGCCGACGAGTCTGGCGGCGATTACACGACAATCGGCTGCGGAGCCCCTGCAGACTTCCGCAAGCCCGGAGCCAAAGCGAATGATGTACCCGATTTGGAGGCGCCACTCACACCGGACACCGATCGTCCTTGCCGCCCTGGTACTTGCGGCAGTGCCGTACACGGGTATGGGCTGCGATGGGACGGAAGTCCGTCTCGGATCGCCGTTGGACGACGACTCGGCCAGCGACCGGGACCAGCGCTCGGAGGCCACTGTCGAATCCGAACCGCTGTCGGCCGGTGCAGCGTTGTTCGAGCAGCGATGTGCCAAATGCCATGACGTCGTGCCCGGCATACCGACGAGAGAGATGATGGCGAAATTCTCGAAGGACTATGTCATCGACGCACTGACCAAAGGTCTGATGATCGACCAGGCGATTGGTCTGAGTGATTCCGAGATTGAGGCACTGGCGAGATACGTCTCCGGAGAGAAATGCCAGGCCGAACCCCGAAACGATTGAGCGTGCCTCGACCGCGCCGGGCCATGGGCCCGCAAGCGTGCATTCCTGTCGTTTTCTTATAATTCTCCTTTATTGATCCTCGGTTGAATTATTTGAATTGCTGGAATAGACTGCAAGTTCCGTATGACGCGAATTTGAATCCGAAATGCACGCGTATGCCGGAAAGCCTATACCAATAAGTTGGGGGTTCAACATGAGAACGCAGGCACTGTGTATCATCGGCGCCGCCCTGCTGGGCGCCAGTTTCCCGGCGCACGGACAGCAAACCGGCGAGCCAGCGGAAAATTCCGCTAACAAAGACGTGCTGGAAGAAATTGTCTCCGTCGGATCGCGAGGCAGTGGACGTACGGCGCTCGAGTCCACCGTGCCCGTCGATGTATTCCCGGTCGCCGAGCTCGAGAAGACGCCGAGCGCGGATCTCAAGGACATGATCATGGACGTCTCACCGTCGTACTATGCTCATCGGGAATCATCGTCTGATCAGGATTCTTTTTCGAGAGAGACGAACCTCCGAGGGCTCGACGGCGGCGAGATCCTTCTGCTCCTAAATGGCAAACGAGTACACCGATCCGCCATAGTAAATAAACTCGGTATCCAGCAGCCCAACGTCAGCACCTTCGGTTCGTATTCCCTGAGTAACGTCGAGGTACTTCGAGACGGCGCGTCCGCCCTTTACGGCGCCGATGCCGTGGCAGGTGTAATCAACCTTGTGATGGATTCCTCGGAAGGCTTCTCTGCTCGCGCAGGTTACAGCGAGTACTATGAAGGTGATGGTGCCCTGTATACGATCTCGGGTAAGTTCGGCACGCATCTTCTGAACGACGAGGGGTTTCTGACGGTAACGGCGTCTTACAGCTCTCAGGATCCGACCCAGAGGAACCTGCCGGACCTCGATGCCGTCGCGATGCTCGCCGACGCCGAACGCCGCGGAACTTCCGTCGACGTGGACCCGCTGGGTGTACAGATCGCGGGAATCACGGAACAACAGTCGAAAGTCGTGACGTGGAACTCCGCCATCCCGGTTACCGACTCAATCGAACTTTACACCTTCGGCAATTTTGCCTACATCTCGAATACCCAGACTGCCAACTACCGGGCCAACCTTTACTGCGAAGGCGGCTCACACCACCACCCGGGATTGCGGCCCTGCTCCGACATTCCGGAACTTCATTTCCCCGACGGCAGCGTCGGATCGCCTCCGGCTCAGATGAGTCCAACTCAACTAACGCTCTCCGAGCTCGCAAACCTCGTCGGCGTCGAAGCCGCCAATGACGCTGCCTACCTGCTCGCGGACGGCCCCAACGCGACCTCGGTGAACGGCGCCGCACCGGTCGGCTACGATCCGAAACTGGCATTCCCGAACGGCTACACGCCGTTGATCACGATCGAGGGCCCCGATATCGGCGCCTACGCGGGCGTCCGCGGCGAACTCCCGGGCGGACTGACCTGGGACGTGTCCGGATCGTTCGGCCGGAGCCGCGTCGATTTCAGCAGCACGCACACCCAGAATCCGTCGCTCGGCGCGCCAATGGCCGCGGACGGTTCCATCGACTACGCCAACGTCCAGACCAGCTTCTTTCTCGGCGCCCTGGTCAATTCGGAAGCGACCGTCAGTGCCGACTTCGGCTACCCGATCAAGACCGACGCGGTCGACGCCCTGAAGCTGTCCTTCGGTGCGGAATACCGCAGGGAACACTACTACAACATCACGGGTGAGGAGAACTCGTACCGCGTCGGACCGCTGGCCGACCTCTCGGTCGGCTCGAACGGATTTGCCGGTACGCCTCCGGCAGCCCTGTTCGATTCTTCGCGCAGCAATTACGCGGTCTACGTCGACCTGGACGCGCAGGTGAACGAAGCACTAGATTTGACCGGTGCGGTGCGCTATGAAGACTTTTCCGATTTCGGGAGCAATACGAGCGTCAAGGCTTCGATCCGATATCAACTCGTTCCGGATGTGATTGCTATCCGGGGGGCAGTGTCGACGGGATTCCACGCGCCCTCGCTCGGTCAGATCGACAACCTGCAGCTGACGACGGGCTTCTTCGCCGGAACCGTTAACTATGGTGGCGTCTTCCCTGCCAATCACCCGTTGTCCGTGGCGCTGGGAGCGCAGCCGCTTGAGGCGGAGCAGGCTGTCAACTATTCCCTCGGCTTCGTGTGGACCCCGGGGGATCGAACCGATTTCACAATCGACGCATTCCAGATCAAGCTGGATGATCGAATTCGCTTGTCGCAAAGGTATAAAGCTGCGAATCCGGCCTACGCGCCGGCGTTCCAGGAACTGATCGATTCCGGATTTCCGGGAGCCGCGTATCTGACGGAGGCGAGGTTCTACGGAAACGGCGTCGACACGACGACCAAGGGCGTGGAAGTTGTCGGCACTCATGTGCTTGACCTGACTTCGTCACAATTGTCGCTCACGCTGGCGTATGCGTTTGTAAAAACCGAGGTTAGGAATTTCGATGCCGCGATCTCGAACGAACTCACGAACCTGAACACCGAACATTTCTCTCCGCCCCACCGTGCAGTCCTGACTGCCAACTACTTCCTGAACGACAAGATCGATATCAGTGCGCGCGCCCGCTACTGGGGAGCGCAGGAAGTCGCCTTCGGGTATACCAATCCCGACGGCTCATACCGGGTCGACAAGTTGCCGGGAGATACGTTCTTCGACGTCTCCGCCGTCTACCGAATCAGTGACAACCTGCGGCTCACCGTCGGCGCCGACGACGTGTTTGATCAGTACCCGAAGTCGATCCCCGAACTTATCGACCCGAAGACCAACCGCGGATTGCAGTACTGGAAGGAAGGCACTCCCTATCAGGGGGGGTCGTACTACGTGCAAATGGACCTTTCGTTCTAGCAACGAACGCCGGACCGGCGGGCTTCCCGGTTCGGTTTCGGCAGACACGTTGTGTCCGGCGGCCCAGGGTATCCGCCGCTGCCTTTCGACAAGAGGAAATGAAATGACCGACAACATCAGTCGACGAGGATTTATCGCGGCCGGATCGCTGGCGGGCCTCGCGGCAGCGGCCCCGGGTGGCATGCTCGAGGCGGCACCCCGAATCGTCACCGGACGCACGAAACCGGTTGTGATATCGGCCGGAAACGGCTACACCCGCAAGAACGGCGGTGACGCCAATTGCGTGGAGACGGCGTTCCGCCACATGGTGGAGGAAGGGGACGACGTACTGGAATCGCTTATTCATGGCGTCAACATCGTTGAACTCGATCCGGAGGAGACGAGCGTAGGGTACGGTGGACTGCCGAACGCCGACGGTGTCGTGCAACTCGACTCCTGCCTCATGCATGGCCCGAAGCGGCGGGCAGGCGGTGTCGCGGCCCTGGAAGGCGTGCGTACGCCCTCGAATGTGGCTCACGCCGTAATGGAACTGACCGATCATCACCTGCTGGTAGGAGAGGGCGCGCAACGTTTCGCCAGAAACGTCGGCTTCGAGATCGAAGACGACCTCAACACGGACACGTCCCGTAAGTTGTGGCTGGAATGGAAACGCAGGGTGGACCCGGGGCACTACCCGAGCGAGGCGGACCGGATTGCGGCCGGCATGCGGGCGGCACGGGAAATGGTGCGCGAAGGGCTGATCGACGCGGAAGGCTTCTACGGTACGATCAACTGCAACGGGATCAATCCTTCGGGGGACGTTTGCGGTGTGACGACGACGAGCGGCCTCGCCTGGAAGATTCCGGGCCGGGTCGGGGATTCGCCGATCCTCGGTGCGGGCCTGTACGTCGACAACGAGGTCGGCGCCGCGGGTTCGACCGGTCGGGGCGAAGCGAATCTGTATGGCCTAAACTCCTTCCTTATTGTGGAGGAGATGCGGCGCGGAAAGCATCCCAAGGACGCGGCGATCGCGGCCCTGAAGCGCGTCAAGGCCAACACGGTCGAGAAACGCCTGATCAACGATCGCGGCCTGCCGAAGTTCGATCTGCGCTTCTACGTGCTCAACAAACGCGGTGAATACGCCGGCGTCGCGATGTACGCCGGCGCCGAGAAGGCGCATTTCGCCGTGTGCACCGAGAACGGCGCCGAATATCCGCGGCTCGAGCCGCTGCTGGACGGCGTCAGTGATGCCTGAGGTGCCCGGGACCGGAACCGGGAATCCCTTGACCCGCTTCCGCCGGTCGGACCTCGAGGCGAGGGAATGACTAACGGTGCCTGGGGAAAGTGATCCAGACGTTGAATACGCCCAACACGCAGCCGAAGAGTCCCATCAAGACGGTCCAGGCACCGGCGGCGAGCGCGGCCGGGAGGACGCCGCCGAAGTCCGGGAAGCTGCCCGTGAAATAGATTGCAAGCCCCATCGATATGCCGTTGAAAAAGGGCAGGGAGCCATCCTGGAAGATCCTGGAGTACCGCATCGTGTAGACGGTCAAGGCGATACCGGCGAACAGAGCGGCAGTCACGGCGAGATCGCCCTCGGTCCTGAGCGAGGGCAGGAAGTCGAACAGCTGCACGGCCCAAAGCGTGAGGGCAGTCAGCACAACGGAGTAGGAAAAACTCGGTACGATCAGGCGCAGGGCCGCAGGGCTTGCTCCCAGAGCGAAATACTCCGCCCACACGATGAAGCAGCACCACAGTGCGAAGTTGTATTTGCCGAGCCAGAGGCCGAAGGGCATCGATGCGACGACCGTCAAGGCGACGGCAAGCCACATCGGGATTCTTTCGACGGGCGAATCGGTGGACATGGCGGTACCCCCTGCAACAATTCAAATTATTGTCCTTTGGTTCAAGATAATAGAATCCCGGAGTCGGGTCAAGCGGTGACAGATTGGAAAGCGTCCGGTTGGTGTGGCGCCCGATTCGTGACCAATAGCGGACGGCGCATGCCGCCGGAAGGATGACTGAATCATGAGAAAACCACTTCGGCAGAGGGTTGCCCTGTTCGGGCTGATTGGACTCGTTGTCGTGGCCGCTAGGGCGACGGCCGCCGGCGAAACCGGGGTTCGGGCGCGCGATCTCGGCATCGCGCCGGGCGTGTATGCGCCGGGACCGCTCAATGCGATAACCGACGTCGCGGGAGTAAAGGTCGGGCACGTGACCCTCGTGGAGGGCGAAAGCGTCCGCACCGGAGCGACCGCGATTCTGCCCCACGGCGGCAATCTGTTCCAGGATCGCGTACCGGCGGGACTGGATGTCGCGAACGGTTTCGGCAAGCTGGCCGGCACCACTCAACTGATCGAGCTGGGCGAGATCGAGACCCCGATCGTGCTTACCAATACGCTTTCGGTTGCTACGGGCATAGAGGCGATACTCGACTGGACGCTGGTCCAGCCGGGTAATGAAGAGGTCAAATCGATCAACGCAATCGTCGGAGAGACCAACGATTCCCGGCTCAATGACATTCGCGGCCGGGCGCTGACAGCGAAAGACATCTATAAAGCAATCGAGAATGCGTCCGGCGGGCCCGTCGCCGAGGGTGCCGTCGGTGCCGGGACCGGCACGGTGGCCTTCGGCTGGAAGGGCGGGATCGGCACCAGCTCGCGGATTCTTCCGGCGGAGCAGGGTGGCTACACCGTCGGGGTCCTGGTGCAGACGAATTTCGGCGGCCGTCTGACGATCAATGGCGTCGATTACGGGATGGGGACCCTCGTCGAGCAGCCCGGCGCCGACTCGGTAGGCTCGATCATGATGATCGTCGCGACCGACGCTCCCCTGTCCGACCGCAACCTGAG
This sequence comes from uncultured Gammaproteobacteria bacterium, assembly GCA_963777675.1. Classification (GTDB taxonomy): domain Bacteria; phylum Pseudomonadota; class Gammaproteobacteria; order Steroidobacterales; family Woeseiaceae; genus UBA1847. Next base: position 27,880 of record CAVZRD010000015.1, read on the forward strand.
GAGACTGGCGCGGCGGGCATCCGCAGGCCTGGCACGGACGGGCGCAGGATTCTCGAACGGATCCGGCGACTACGCGATCGCTTTCTCCGTCGCCGAGAGCGTGCGCCGGACGGCAAGGCGCCGGGAGAACGTCGCGACTTACGAAGATCTTTCGAACGATCGTATGTCGCCCCTGTTCGAGGCCGTCGCGGAGGCGACACAGGAGGCGATCTACAATTCCCTGTTCATGGCCAGGACCACGAGCAGCACGAACAGGATCTCCGGCAAGAAAGTGACGGTCGAGAAATTCCCGTACCCGGGCCGACACTGAGCGCCGGCGGACGGGCAACACGAAAAAAATACGGCCCGCTTCGTTTGAGTCGAAGCGGGCCGTCGCTTTCAAGCGCTACCGGCAGGGCCGGACTGCTCAGAAGTCATAGACAAACCGGACGCCGTAGGTGCGCGGCCGAAGCCTGATAACCTGGTTGTGCGACCTGGTGTCACGTTGCCCGACGATATCGTCGTTGTTCGTGAGATTCTCCACGTAGACCGAAAGGCGCCAATTATCGGTCAACCAGCCCACACTCGCGTTGACGTTCTCGTAGGTGTCGCTCTTGGCGATACGAGGATCGAGGATTCCTGGCTTGCCCGGCTGGTACTTGAAACCATTCCAGAAGCCTTCCAGGTGCTGTGCGTCCGTCCGGAAATACAGTTCGTTGCCGTTTGCAAGGCTGGCAGTGTATTGCACATATCCGGATACCTGGGTCTTCGGCGACGGCAGCGGATGTCCTTCGTAAGCACCGGTCTGGGCCGCCTCTTCTTCCGTCAGGGAGACGACCTCCGCGTTCTGAAGCGTTAGATTGAAACCCAGATCCAGCGCGTCCGTCGGCCGCGCCTGCAACTCGAGCTCGACGCCCTTCGAAACGGACTTGCCGACGTTCAGGAAGGCATTCGCCAGATCGGACAAACGCCTGACCTGAACCTGCATGTCGTCCCAGGTGATGTAGTAGAGCGCCAGGTTCGTCTGCAGCTTGCCGTCCAGCCACCGCGTCTTGGCGCCCAGCTCGTAGTTCCACAATGTGTCGGACGTCGAGGCGCCGGGGATAACCAGATCGGTGGGATCCACGTCACTGACGTCGCCGGCATTGGCGTTGCCGTGGCCCATACGGTATCCCTGTGATGCCAGGGCGTAGTAGGTGTGGTCGTCGTCGGGCCGATAGCTGATGTTGAACTTGCCGGTCCACTTGGAATCGCTCAGCTTGTAGTCGACTGCGGGTCCCCGGACCGCGAAAATGACTTCCGTATTACCGCCGGCGGCTACAGCATTTCTGAGCGCCGACAACGCCGTTTCTCCACCGTCCGAGCCGACACTCTGCTCGTACTGTGTGTACCTGAGCCCGCCGGTCACGGTGACAGTATCCGAGAGATGCCAGGAAAGCTCGCCGAAAGCGGCGGATTCCTTAATGTTGGCGTAGCTGACCCTCGTCCCGAGATCGCCGTCGGTTATGCCGGTGATATTGAGGGAATCGACGTAGCCCTGGTCGACGAAATCCATGTCGGTCGTCCTCGTATCGGTATTCAGCAGGAAAACGCCGGCAATCCAGTCGAACTTCGAACCGCCGTTCGAGACGAGACGTGCCTCTTCGCTGACAAAGTGCGTAAAATTGGGACGATATTTGCCGGACGGTATCGATCCCGTCGCATCCTCGTAACTTGCCCATTCGGCACCCGTGGTATCGGAATATGTCGACGACGACGTCAGCGTGGAACGCTCGAACTGCCATTCCAGGGTCGCATTGACGATCGACATCTCGGCTTGCCTGGGCGTCGGGTAATAGCTGTATTTGACGTACTTGCCATACTCCGGATTGGTCACCGGGGCGTCGTCGGGGTCGCTCTTCTGGTACAGATAGGTGAACGTGCCCGTGAACATGTCGTTGGGCACCCAGCGCAGAGAGGCCCTGCCGCCGTAGTCGACGGTCGAGTCGACGTTCTTGTCCACGCCCCCGTTGCTGTCCCAGTAACCGACATTGTCGACATAGCCTTCGTCGTTGCGATAGTAGCCTACCAGCCGCATTGCCAGCTCGTCCTTCACTATCGGTACGTTGACCATTGCGTTGTAGCGTTGCCGAAAGGAGTCCCGGGAGGGGGTTGATCCGAAGTCGACGCCGGTTTGCGCGGAAAATGCATCGAGATCGGCCTTCTTTGTAATTACCCGTACCGCACCGGCGAGTGCCCCGGAGCCGAAACCCGTGCCTTGCGGGCCGCGCAGGATCTCTACCCGTTCTACATCGTACAGTCTCATATCCGGTCGCACGTTCGAATTCGTGACCAACTGTATCGGCAGGTCGTCGTAGTAGATGGCGACCGGCGCCTGCTGTGATCCGCGGAACGGCGAGGTGTTGATACCGCGAATAGTGAATTTGCCGTTGTTGGCTGATTGGGTGACGTAGGTTGTCCCCACAATTTGCCTGGCAAAATCCTCCATGTTATCAATCCCTTGCCGCTCGAGGTCAGCATTCGTCAGTGCCGTTATACTGAGCGGCACGTCCATGAGCCGTTGTTCGCGCTTCTCTGCGGTGACCATGATTTCTTCCAGCGGCGCGGCCGACTGTGTCGCCGGCCTCGTATGTGCGGTTTCCGCCCCACTCGCGATCGCAGTGCCGAAGGTGAACGCAGCAACTACAGTAGCTGCACTGAAGTATCTTTTTATTCTCGTGCCAAGCATGGAATTCCCCCAATAATTGCGTTTATCAAGGCCAACTCTCCTGAAGCTTCCGGTGAGTCAGTGCGTTGTCAGTTGTGGAATGGACTCAGGTTGGGTTAAGTGTATGTGGCATTCCTCGAATGCCTGTCATACGAGGAATAAGCCGCGTTGGACCAAGTGCCACCAAGAACCCGGGCTCGCAACAGCCGCGCTCGTACCCGAGACCCGGGGGATCGACAAAGCAGTGGGCGGGACGCGAATCTGGGGCATAGGAGCATGCTGTAAGCATATTCAATCTTTTATATTTCTATTCAATGTAATAGAATTCCGTTACAGGGTCAAGCTACACCATGGCGGTTCGTATTCTTATGTCAACGGATGACGGGACCTGCCGGCTGGCAGCCTCGACAATGGAAGGGAAACGCCCGACCGCAATATTTGAAGAGGATTCAGAATGCACACGCAGCTTAGTGCCGCGAACTCGCCATCAGGGACGCAAGCATGAAGTTCGAATCCAGAACTCGAATGCCATATGCAAGACTCAGCTCTCTGCTCGCGGCCGCTGTCGTGCTGTCGGTTGTCGCATCGACATGTCTGGCCGAAGACGCGAGTTACTCTCCATATGTGCGCGATGCCTACCCGAAAAGGGTGTTCTGGGGAGACACGCATCTGCACACGAGTTTGTCCGTGGACGCGAATCGCGACGGTGACAAGTACCTGGGCCCGGCGGAGGCCTTCCGCTTCGCCCGGGGTGAAGCAGTGACCGCTCACAACGGGATGCAGGTCAGGCTGCGGCGGCCATTGGATTTTCTGGTCGTTTCGGACCACGCGGAAGGGCTGGGGGTCATGCGAGACCTCGACACTGCCGATCCGCGCCTGCTTGCGACAGAACAAGGTCGAATCCTGTATAGCAGATTCCGCGAGATTCAGGATGCCGAGGGACTCGATCAGCACACTCGCCTCGTTCGCATGAACAACGAGGTAGTAAAGGCGATACGTGCGGACGAAGACGTCAGGGACTTTGGATATAGACACTATGTATGGGATGACGTAACGGCGTTGGCGGACCGCTACAATGATCCGGGTCGATTCACCGCATTCATAGGATTCGAGTGGTCTCCCGGCGCCATTCATCGGGTAGTCATTTTTCGCGACAACGCGGACAAGGCGAGCCGGGTCTTGCCCTTCTCGGAAGCGGATAGCAGGAACCCGGAGGATCTCTGGCGATACCTCGAAAATTATCAGGCCAAGACCGGAGGGGAGGTGCTTGCGATACCCCACAACGGCAACCTCAGCGCTGGGAAACAGGCCCCACTGGTGGATTCCTACGGAAAGCCGATTACCGCGGCCTATGCAACTACCCGCTCGCGTTGGGAGCCGCTCGTGGAGGTCACGCAGATAAAGGGCACGAGCGAAACTCATCCTTTGCTCTCGGTCAATGACGAATTTGCCGACTATGAAATATGGGACTTCCGAAGCGAGAGCAAGGATCCGAAGATAGAGCAATATGGGTACGTTCGAAGCATTCTGAAAAACGGGCTGGCGATGCAGGCAAAGCTCGGCGTCAATCCATTCAGATTCGGAATGGCAGGAGGAACAGATGCTCACACTTCATTGTCCACGGCAGACGAAGACAATTTCTGGGGCAAGATGACGCTGGGCGAACCGAGCCCGATCCGGATATTCGAGCCCACGTCGACCGTCATTCGCGACGCAACCTGGAATTACTCGGCGTCCGGCTATACTGCCGTCTGGGCTCAGGAAAACACGCGGCAGTCGCTGTTTGACGCGATGAAGCGCAGGGAGGTCTACGCTTCAACGGGCCCGAGAATCACCGTGCGTTTCTTCGGGGGATGGGCCTACGACGCAAACGATGCATTGAAGCCTGATTTTGTGCGGATCGGCTATGCGAAAGGCGTTCCAATGGGCGGCACCCTGACTGGCGCGCAGGCCGGCGTCTCCCCGCGCTTCATGATCCGGGCATTGCGAGATCCGGAAGGCGCCAATCTCGATCGGATACAAGTCATCAAGGGTTGGCGGAGTGTCGACGGGCTGCTACACGAGAAGATCTACAATGTCGCGCTGTCAGACGGCCGCAGCGTCGACGCGAATGGCGTCGCGCCGCCGGTAGGCAATACGGTAAACGTCGAGGATGCTTCGTACACGAACGGCATTGGCGCCCAGGAGCTGGCGGTCGTCTGGGAAGATCCGGACTTCGACCGTCGGGAATTCGCGTTTTACTACCTGCGAGTCATAGAGATTCCGACACCCCGCTGGACGGCATATGACGCGAAATACTTCCAATTAACGAACATACCGGAGGACGTTCCCATGATCACGCAGGAGAGGGCGTTCTCCTCGCCAATCTGGTATGTGCCATGCGACACATCCAGGAATTCCAGGAGTTGCCACTAGTCAGGTGCACGGGTCGCCGACAGGCGCGGCATGAACACGCAAGCTCGACGGGACAGTAAATAATGACGAGGAAGGATTTCATTGCAAGATTGTTCGCGGCGATCGCCTGGCTCTACGCCGGCGTCGAAACGGGCGCCGCCAGACCCGTTCGCGCGTATATGGCGAACGGCATCAAGATCGGTGAAGCGAAAACTGATTCGGCGATCGTATGGGGCCGACTCACGGCGGTGCCGGACATGGTGAGCGACGGATTACACATTCGGGACGACGACGGCGTCGGCGGCAAGCGTCTCGAGCTGCTCCCGAAAATGGTCGGCAGCGTCCCCGGCGCTGACGGCCAGTTACGCATCGTTTACTGGCCCGAGACGCGGCCGGATCACTCGCTGTCAACAAACTGGGAGGACGTGGACGAGTCGACCGATCACGCGTATCAGTTCCACCTGAAGAATCTCGAGCCGGCGACAGCTTATCGTGTTCGAGCCGAAGGCCGCTTGTCCGGAGTGGACGAAGCAGAGACCATCGCGTTCGACGGGGGTTTCCGTACGGCCCCGGAGGCCGCGTCGGAGACGGGGGCGACGTTCGCCATCATCACCTGTCAGGACTACCACCGCAGGGACGATCCGGTGAACGGACATACGATCTACTCAACGATGAACAGACTCGGGCTCGACTTCCTGATCCACACGGGCGACCAGGAGTACTACGACATACCGAAACCGTTCGCTACGACCGTCGAAGCGGCACGTTTCAAATGGCGGCGCATTTACGCGGAACCTTTCCTGCGGGAGTTTCACCGGAATCACGTGGCGTATTTTATGAAGGACGATCACGATACGCTGCGCGACGATTGTTGGCCCGGTCAGCGTTTCGGCGATCTAACGTTTGCACAGGGTCTCGCAATACGGCGCGAACAATTGCCGACGGGACTCATGCCATACCGTACCGTGCGCTGGGGACGAGACGTCGAAATGTGGCTCATGGAAGGCAGGGAGTTCAGAACGCCGAACACAGTACCGGATGGTCCGGACAAATCAATCTGGGGGAGCGCGCAAAAGCAATGGTTTTACGAAACGTTCGAAAAGTCTGACGCTACGTTCAGGATACTCGTGAGTCCCACGCCCCTCGTCGGCCCGGACAAGCCCGGCAAGGCAGACAACCATGCCAACGATGCCTTCAAGCATGAAGGTGACGAGCTTCGGGCATTCCTGGCGGCACAGAAGAACACGATCGTCGTATGTGGCGACCGTCATTGGCAGTACGTTTCCGTGGATCCGGTCACCGGGCTCCGCGAATACAGTGTCGGTCCGACGACGGACGCCCATGCGGGGCTGTTCTCGGAAGACCAGCGGACGGGCATGCACCGATACTTGAATATCAAGGGCGGCTTCTTCCACGTCGACGTATCAAGGGAAGGCGGCGTACCGAAGATAGTGCTGCAACATTGCGGCGTCGACGGCACGGTATATCACGAAGAAGTAATCCAGGCGGCATAGCCGATGTCCGCCGTCAAGATCGGAAAGATTCCGATCCTTGTGTGGCCGCGATTGTCTGGATAACAAACGGTATATCGACGCATCGACCTGGTACTCAACGGAAACTGAAAAAACAGTTCCCCATCAGGAGGGAAAGCACTATGCGGTTTCGCCGGCAAATCAAACCATTGGCAGTGTTGGCCATCATCGCGGCTTTGTTCCACCTCCCCGTGGGTGCAAGCGCCGGGAATGACCCGCTCGTCCTTTCGAAGTTCGGCAGCTTTTTCGTCGGCGGACGCGTCAAGGACGTGCCATATCGAAGCAGCAGTTCGCTGGAACCGAGGGACGATGTGCCCGACAAAGTGAGGGTGGACCAGATGTATGTCCAATATCTCATCCCGTCGCGAGTCGCTCACGAGCTGCCGCTGGTCCTGGTCCACGGCGCCTGGCACACGGGAAAGACCTGGGAAGAAACGCCCGACGGGCGCGACGGCTGGGCGGTTTACTTCACACGTGCGGGCTTCCAGACCTACTGGGTCGACAAGCCGTGGCGCGGGAAATCCGCCTTTGACCTGCAGCCGATCGCCGCAGTCGCGCGAGGCGATGCCGATCGCCTTCCGGCGGCGACGACTATCGGGTACAAAGGCTGGTCCGCCTTCCGCTTTGGACCGACGATCGGCGAAGTCTATCCGGATTCGCAGTTTCCCGTCGAAGCGGCAGATCAGTACTTCGCCCAGCTCGTGCCGGATTTCAGCACTGAGCTCAGGAATTCGCCGAAAGCGCAGTCGTATCCAGCGCTGGATGACGACGTCGTGGCGCTTGTCGAGCGGATCGGGGGCTTCATTTACATAGGCCATTCACAAGGTGGGTCAGAAATACCCGGGATCGTCCGCGCACACCCCGGCATGCTGAAGGGCGCCGTGAGCGTCGAGGGTGGCTGCCCGCCCGTGGAAGACGCGGGCTTGTACAGGAACACGCCCTTTCTGGTAATCACCGGAGACTACACCGAACCAAAGCCCCACTGTCAGCCGTTCGTGGACGCTCTGAACGCTGCCGGCGGCAGCGGCACGAATCTGCATCTTCCGGCGATCGGGATTCACGGCAACGATCATATGATGATGCTCGACAGGAACAGCGACCAGATCGCACAACTCATCGTGGACTGGGTCGCCCGGGAGGTGGAAGGATCCCGGCAGTAGGACCGGGCGCAGTCAACGGGTATCGGGAATCAGGGTTATCGCCGCGCCCCCGCCCGGAGCCAGTCGCAAGTTCCAGCGCCGTCGTGCTATCGACCTCTTTCGTGTCGATCGCGTAGTCGTACGGATTGTCGTGCCAGTCGGCGTTGTCGCCGTCGTGATAGATCGTCGCGGTGTAGCGCATGCCGGGCGTGAGGAAATCGAGTGGCACCGACAGGGTCCGGCCGTCCTCGTTCGTCAGTGCGCCGATGTACCAGTCCTGTCCGCCGCGCCGCTGCCTCGCGTAGACGACGTAGTCACCGACCTGGCCGGCGAGTGCGATGCTTTGCTCCCAGTCTGTCGGTACGGACGTTATGAAACGGAATGCGTCCGGATACTTCGCATAATTCTCCGGGAGGTCGGCCGCCATCTGCACCGGCGCGTAGATGACGACGTACAACGCGAGCTGTTTCATCAGCGTCGTCGACACCCGCTGCTCGGCGTCAGGGCCCTTGAAAGTCAGGTCGAAGATGCCCGGCGTGAAGTCCATCGGTCCGGCGAGCAGGCGTGTATACGGCAGGGTCGCCGTGTGCGACGGCGGATTGGGTGGCTCGCCCCAGGCGTTGAATTCCTGTCCGCGCGCGCCCTCACGACTGATCCAGTTCGGATACGTGCGGCGCAGCCCGGTGTCCTTGATCGGCTCATGCGTAATGATACTGATCTTGTGCTTGGCGGCTTCCTTTACGCTCCTCAGGTAGTGATTGACCCCGATCTGGCTGTCGTGCCATTCGTAGTGCGTGATCCCCCCGTCGTCCACCCGCTGCAGGCCGCCGCCGTTGGCGACGTAGCCCGTCTTGACCTGCCGTATGCCCAGCGACTCGTACAGTGCGTACGCCGCGTCCATCTGGTTCTCGTAGTTTGTGATATTCCCCGAGGTCTCGTTGTGCCCGATCAGCCGCACGCCCTTCTTCGCCCCATACGCGGTGACCGCCTTCAGGTCGAAGTCGGGATACGGTTTGGTGAAGCTGAATGCGGCGCCATTCGAATACCAGTCACCGTCCCAACCGATATTCCAGCCTTCGACGAGCACGCCCGAGAATCCGTTGGCTGCGGCGAAGTCCATGTAGCGTTCCGTCTCCGCCGTCGTCGCACCGTGATTCGGACCCGAGCCCCAGGTCTTCTTGCCGAGATGCATCGCCCACCAGATGCCGACGTAGCGGCCGGGCTCGACCCAGGACACGTCGCCGAGCTTGTTGGGCTCGTTGAGGTTCAGGATAAGACTGGAATTCAGGAGGCCGACGGCGTCCGGTGCGACCTGGATCGTGCGCCAGGGCGTCGCGAAGGGTGTGGTTTTCAGTGCACGCGGACCGGCGGACAGCGGCGTCAGGTTGGTTTGCAGTTCGCCGGGACGGCGCTGGTCGAGCACGTAGCCGGGATAGTCGACGAGCGCCGCCTCGTGCAGGGAGAGGTGCGTGCCGTCGGCCAGCCGGAACGTCGCAGGCGTGTGCGCCAGCATGATGTCACTCACCTTCGTCTCGTGATACAGGTACTCGTAGCGATTCCAGCCGCGGCCGGGAATCCACCAGGCCGTGGCGTCCGGATCGATCGTGAACATGGTCAATTCATCGGCGATCGCGACGTCGCCGTAGTAGGGTTGCTTCGGCACGACGTAGCGGAAGCCGATGCCGTCGTCGTACGCGCGGAAGACGAGCGAGAATCTCCGATCGGGCCCCTGCGTCGAGACGAGGTTCACGGTGAGTTCGTGGAAGTTATCGCGGACCAGTCGGCGCTCGCCCCAGGGCTGTTCCCAGGTCTCGTCGCTCGTGCGTGTTTGCGTGGATGAGATCTTCAGGGCCGAGTCCAGCGGATAGCGATCCCTGAAACGCAGGCCCAGCTGTGACGGCGTGACGATGATCCGGCCCCGATAGGCAACCGAATAGTCGGGCTGGCCATGATCGTCGACGTCGACAGTCACGACGATCTGGCCGTCCGGCGAGGACACCGTAGCGGCGGCATTGACGACAGTGGTGACCAGCAGCAGAGCGGCGGCCAGGGCAGCCGCGGCGACCTTGTTCATTCGTGCCCCCCGATTTTGTTGGTTGGTCTCTCGATCCGAGACATTGTAGCAATCCGACCGGTGGTCACGACCGGATGCAACCGTATTCATTCCGTTTGCGGGCTCCTACAGGCGGGTTCATGAGGGCATGTGCTATCTTGTAGTGTTGCCGGAGCTGGCGCCGGGACTTCGAGGATTGAAGCATGCCAACAGAGATTACTGTCAACGGGAAGAAGCACACAGTCGACGCGGCATCCGACAAACCGCTTCTGTGGGTACTGCGCGAGGACCTGGGACTGACGGGTACCAAGTTCGGTTGCGGCATAGCGCAGTGCGGCGCGTGCTCGGTATTGATCGATGGCCGTTCGGTGCGATCCTGCGTACTACCGCTGTCTGCAGTCGGTGGCCGCAACGTCACGACGGTCGAAGGCGTTACGAGTCCCGCCGCCGAGGCGGTGCGCGCCGCATGGCGGGAACTCGACGTCGTGCAGTGCGGCTACTGTCAGTCGGGACAGATGATGTCGGCCACGGCCCTGCTCGAGACCAACCCCTCGCCCGACGATGATGAAATCGACCAGGCAATGAGCGGCAACCTTTGCCGTTGTGGGACTTATGTGCGTATTCGCGCGGCGATACACCGCGCAGCCGAGAAACTGGGGAGCTGACATGTTACACAGACCTGGATATCGCTTCGCTCCTTCCGCCGCGACGCTGAGCCGGCGTGGTTTCCTGCAGGTCGTCGGCCTGGCCGGCACCGGCTTCATCATCGCTTGCAGCCGCTCGGGCGGTGGCGGCGCAGGCGAGACGGCCACGAGCGTGGCCGAGATGGGTCCGTTCATCCGGATTGCGACCGACGACACCGTGACCGTCGTCGTCAAGCATCTCGACAAGGGCCAGGGCGTGACGACGGGCCTGCCGACCATCGTCGCCGAGGAACTCGACGCGGACTGGTCGCAGATGCGGGCCGAATTCGCGCCCGCGGATGCGAGCCTGTACAACAACCTGTTTTTCGGCCCGTTCCAGGGCACCGGCGGCTCCTCGTCGGTGGCGAATTCCTGGATGCAGCTCAGGACCGCGGCGGCCGGAGCGCGCGCGATGCTGGTGGGGGCGGCGGCGGCGAAGTGGGGCGTGCCGGCGTCCGAGATCACGGTCCACAAGGGCCGGCTTGCACACAAGGGATCGGGAGAAGAGGCCACGTTCGGCGAGCTGGCCCTGGCAGCCGCGGACATCACACCGCCTGCCGAGCCCGTGCTCAAGAAACCCGAGGACTTCGACCTCATCGGTACGCGCGTGCCGCGCCTGGACTCGTATGCCAAGACCAACGGCACCACGGAGTTTACGATCGACGTTGAGCGGCCGGGCATGCTCATCGCTCTGGTCGCCCACCCCCCGAAATTCGGCGCCACCGTAAAGTCTTTCGATGCCTCTGCCGCCAAGGCCGTCACCGGGGTCAGCGACGTGGTCGAGATCCCGCGCGGCGTGGCAGTCCTCGCCGACAGTTTCTGGTCCGCGAAAAAGGGCCGGGATGCCTTGACCGTCGAATGGGACTTCGCCAATGCGGAATCGCGAGGCAGCGACGAACTCTTCGCCGCATACGAGACGCTGCTGGGAGAGGAAGGCCTGAGTGCCCGCAACGACGGTGATGCGGCGGCCGTGTTGTCCGGTGCCGACAAGGTCATCCGGCGCAAATTCCTGTTTCCATTCCTCGCGCACGCACCCATGGAGCCGATGGACTGCGTCGTCGAGCTGCGCGCCGACGCCTGCGAGATATGGACCGGGTCGCAGTTGCAGACGGGCGACCAGAACGTCGCCGCCGGCATCACCGGCTTGCTGCCGAAACAGGTCATCATCCATACCTTGTTCGCGGGCGGCAGCTTCGGGCGCCGTGCGGTGCCGGACAGCGACTACGTCGCCGAAGCCGTGATGATCGCGAAGGCCATCGGCGGCCGTGCGCCGGTAAAACTGCACTGGACGCGCGAAGACGACATGCGCGGGGGCCGCTATCGTCCGATGAGTTCTCACGTGCTGGAGGGCGCGCTGGACGAGGCCGGCAACATCGCCGCCTGGCGCCACGACGTGGCGATCGAGTCGTTCATGAAGGGCACGATGTTCGAAGGCATGATCCAGAACGGCATCGATCCGACCTGCGTCGAAGGGTCGGCCGACCTGCCTTACGCGATCGAAAACCTGCGCGTCGATCTGCATCCGGCCGAGAACGGCGTGCCGACGCTGTGGTGGCGGTCGGTCGGCCACACGCAGAACGCCTTCGTCACCGAAGTATTCCTCGACGAGCTCGCGCATGCCGCCGGCAAGGACCCGTTCGAATTGCGCCGTGCGCTGCTCGCGGACCAGCCGCGCCATCTGGGCGTACTGGAACTCGCGGCGGGCAAGGCGGGCTGGGGCGAGCCGCTGGAGGCGGGCCGAGGACGAGGCATCGCGGTACACCAGTCGTTCAGCAGCTACGTCGCCGAGGTCGTCGAGGTGACGGTCGACGGTGATGCCTTCTCCGTCGACCGGGTCGTGTGCGCCGTCGATTGCGGCATCGCGGTCAATCCTGACGTGATCAAGGCGCAGATGGAGGGCGGCATGGCCTACGCGCTGTCCGCCGCCTTGCGCGAGGAGATCACGCTCGACGCCGGCGAGGTGCAGCAATCCAATTTCGATCGCTATCGGTCGCTGCGCATCAACGAGATGCCGAAGGTAGAGGTCTACATCGTAAAGTCCGGCGAGTCGCCGACCGGCGTCGGCGAACCCGGAGTACCGCCGCTCGCACCGGCGCTGGCCAACGCCCTGTTCGCCGCTACGGGAAAGCGACTGGACAGGCTGCCGATCGGAGGTCAACTCTCGGCCTAGCAAGGGTGGCCGGACCCGCATCCACGGGAACGGTCTTAGCCGCGACCTCCCTTACAGCCGATCCCTGATGGCGTAGTAGAGAACCCCGAGCGCGACCATCGGCTTCTGCAAGGTGTAGGCGCCGGGAACGACGACGGGCTTGATTTTCGCGAACAGGTCGAAGCGTTCCATGCTTCCCGCGACCGCATCGGCGAGGATCTTGCCGGCCAGGTGCGTCACGTTGACGCCGTGGCCGGAATAGCCCTGGCAGTAGAAGACATTCGGTGACAGGCGTCCGAATACAGGTACCCGGTTGATCGGGACGCCGATCGTCCCGCCCCACGCGTAGTCTATGCGGACGTCCCGCAGTTGCGGATACAGCCGGGCGATCTTTTGCCGATGGCGCCTCTCGATATACGCGGGATCGTCGCCGAAGTAGTTCAGCCGCGCGCCGAACAGGAGGCGCTTGTCCGCGCTCAAGCGGAAATACTGGATCACGAAATTCGGGTCGCAGATCGCGAGGTCGCGCGGATTGATCCCGGCGACGACATCGTCGCGCAGCGGCTCGCTGGCCACGATGAAGCTGTTGACGGGGAACATGACGCCGCGCAGGCGTCGCTGGAGGTCGTGGTAAGCGTTGCCGGCGATGATCACGCTGTCTGCGGAGACGGATCCCCCGGCCGTCGCGACCGTCGGCCGGCTGCCGTGGCGGATCCCGACGACGGGCGACCGCTCGTGGATCGTCACGCCGAGCGAGACGGCCGCGTCGGCCTCGCCGATGCAGAGGTTCAACGGATGCAGATGGCCGTTACCCATGTTCAGCAGCGCGCCGATGTAGGCATCCGTGCCGATCAGTTCGCGGGTCTCGTCGCGGGACAACAGGCGGACCTCGTGCGGGAAACCGAACCTGCCGAGGCGTTCGAATTCGGCTTCGAACTCGCGCAGGTGACGCGGCTTGATCGCGACGTCGAGATAGCCGTATTTCAGGTCGCAGCGGATGCCGTAACGATCGACACGTTCGCGGATGATGGCGTGGCCCGCCCAGCGGAGCTCCCAGAGCAGGGCCTCGATTCCCGGGCCGTGCTCCCTGGCGATACGCTTTTCGCCCGAGATACCGCCGATCATCTGCCCTCCGTTACGGCCCGACGCGCCCCAGCCGACGCGATTGGCTTCGACGACGCGCACGTCGTAACCGCGTTCGGCGAGCGCGAGCGCCGTCGAGATCCCGGTGAAGCCGGCACCGATCACACAGACGTCGGCGCTGTGCTCCCCGCGGAGCGGCGGAAAGTCCGTGCGGCGGTTTACCGTCGCCGCGTAATACGAGTCGGTGTGTCCGCGGGGCTCAATCGATGCGCTCAAGGTCGGTTCGTCCTGTCGCCGGGTCCTGAGCGGATTTTGCCTGCTTCCGATCAAAAACGCTGCCGTCGGCGCCCATGTCGGAAATCCGGACCCGGAACTGTTCCTTGCCGGAAAATAGCAGCCATCGCGACAATGGGGGAATTTGAGACAGGTTCCGGTGTCAGCGGGCTGTAGCTGATGCGCGAAGGGTGAACGCGGTCACACTCTTGCACCTCCGCGCCCACAGGCGCCGTCCAACGTGAACCTTGTCACACGCCAGGCTTCGATCGCGGCGCAAACTTCGTGAATCAGGCGGCAATATGTCTCATCCGGGAAACCGGCTGCGGTCTACGACATTATGAAATCCGGCGGACCCCAATCCTCTCCATCGCAGGGACTGCAGCAGCAGTCCGAAGCGGTATTGGGGGAGGCCGATCTGCTGCGCGCGCTGATCAACAGCCTGCCGGACCTCATCTATGTCAAGGATGCCCGGAGCCGGTTTCTGATCGCCAACAGCGCGGTCGCGGAACAAATGGGCACGACCCCCGGGGAGCTGCTCGGCAAGACCGATTTCGATTTCTACCCCCATGAGATCGCCACGGGTTACTACGCAGACGATCAGCGGGTAGTCATACAGGGCGAAACGGTCAACTGTGAGGAAACCTGCCTGGATTCCGACGGCAACGAGACGGTGCTGTACACCACCAAGGTACCGCTGCGCGCGCCGGACGGAAAGATCATCGGCATCATGGGGATAGGCCGCGATATCACGGACCGGGTGCGGGCGGCGCGGCAGATGCAGGAGGCCCGTGAAGCCGCCGAGGCGGCAAACCGCGCCAAGAGCAACTTTGTCGCGAACATGAGCCACGAGGTCCGCACGCCGATGAACGGTGTGATCGGGCTTGCTGACCTGCTGCTCGAAACGGAACTCGACACCCAGCAACGCGACTACGCAGCGAGCATCCAGGAAAGTGGCAAGACGCTGCTGACCATCATCAACGACATCCTGGATTTCTCCAAGATCGAGGCCGGCAAGCTCGACCTGGAGATGCTCGATATGGACCTCCGCGGCACCGTGGAAGACGTCGGGCGGGTGCTCGCCCTGCAGGCGCATCGCAAAGGCCTGGAGCTGGCGCTGAATATCGATCCGTCGCTGCCGGATTCGGTCAAGGGCGACCCGAACCGCATCCGGCAGATCCTGCTGAATCTCGGCAACAATGCCGTCAAGTTCACTGCTTCGGGTGAAGTGGAAATCGATCTGAAAGTGGTCGGCAGCGATGCGTCCGGCACGCTCACCCGTATCGAGGTACGCGACACCGGTATCGGGATCCCGTCGGATCGACTGGACAAACTCTTTCAGCCGTTCTCCCAGGTGGACGCTTCGACGACCCGGAAATTTGGCGGAACGGGGCTGGGATTGTCCATTGTACAGCGACTTGTCGAGCTCATGGGCGGCGAAACCGGCGTGGAAAGCACGGAAGGCGCCGGTTCGCGCTTCTGGTTCACGGTTCGGTTCCAGCCATCCGAATCCGTCAACCGGCAGCTGCATCGCATGACACCGATGCAGCTAAAGGGCAAACGCATCCTCGCGGTCGACGACAATGCAACGAACCTAAAGGTCCTCACGACCCAACTTGCGCATATCGGGACGGACGTGAAATCGGCCACATCGGCCAGCGAAGCCCTGGCGCTGATGAGAAAAGCCTGCTCGGAGCGGCGGCCTTTTGAAGTCGCCCTGCTAGACCACGATATGCCGGGCTGCGATGGTGCCGAGCTGGGACGTCAGATCAATGCCGACTCGGAGCTGAACGTTACCCGGCTGGTCCTGCTCACGTCGTCCGGCCAGCACGGCGACGGGTCGCACTTCGCGGAGATCGGCTTCGCGGGTTATCTGATCAAACCCGTGAGCCAGGGCGATCTTCTCGATTGCCTGATGGTCGTGCTCGGCGCAAGCACGGAGGGCTGGCTCTCCCGGACGAATCCGCTGGTCACGCAACACGAGCTGCAGTCGATACGTGCCCGGGCCCGGAGTGCTCGCCTTCTGCTTGCGGAAGATCAGCCGATCAACCAGAAAGTGGCCGCACACACGCTCCAGAAGATGGGCTACTCGGTAGACATCGTCGAAAACGGGCGCGAAGCGGTGCGCGCCTGGGCTACCGGGCGCTACGCGCTCATCCTGATGGATTGCCAGATGCCTGAGCTCGACGGGTTCGAAGCCACGCGCGAAATTCGCCGGCGTGAGACGGGCGGTGCTCGCATTCCCATCGTTGCGCTGACCGCGCATGCCATAAAAGGCGCGGACCTCGAGTGCAAAGCGGCGGGGATGGATGATTACATCGCCAAGCCTCTGGACCGGGATCGCCTGCGCTCATGCCTCGAGCAGCTCATTCCCGCAGACATCGACGGCACCTCATAACTCGCTTGAGGTCCTGCTGCGCAGGAAATCGGCGGCAGCACCGACATCACGCGTGAGATTCGCGGCGAGCGTCTCGAGCCCGTCCGCCTGGCCGGCAAGGGCGGCTGTTTCCAGCTCTACAGCCGCATCGGCAGCACGACGGGCTCCTATTTCAGCGCTCGCACCTTTGAGCGCATGCGCCTTGCTGCGAACCGTGTCGCAGTCGCCGCGGTCGACTGCCGCCGCCAGGTCGGCCAGCAGGCTATCGACACTGTCGATATAGGTCTGCGCCAGCTCCCGAGCGAAGCCCTCATCGCCATCGAGCGATTCCAGGAGACCGGGCCAGTCGACCGGCTCCGTCTCTTTGCCGATCTCCGGTGCCGGTAAGCTTTCTTCCCCGGCGGCCGCTGTCCCGTCGGGCGGTGCGTCGCCGAAATGTCGATCGGCCGGGCGTTCGAGGATCACTGTGCTCGCTCCGACGTCGAACGACTTGCCGAAGATGCGGTTGCGGCCGGCCCGTTTGGCGCGGTACAGGCAAGTATCGGCAGCGGCAATCAGGGTATCTACGCTGAGTTTGGCCTGATCCGAAGCGCCGCCGTAGCTGGTTACGCCGAAGCTTGCAGTCATCGGCACTGTTCCGCCAGTTGTTTCGACGCCGTGGGCCTCCAACGCATTGCGGACTCGCTCTGCAAATGCGAGCGCCGCACCGAAGTCGGTTTCAGGCAGCACGACCAGGAATTCTTCTCCGCCGTAGCGCACGACCCAGTCAACTTTGCTACGTATCGAGCGCTGCAGCAGGGCCGCAAACTGCACGAGCGCGTCGTCTCCCACTTGATGGCCGCGACTGTCGTTGATCGTCTTGAATCTGTCGATATCGCACAGCACCGCCGACAAAGGACGAGCATAGCGGTGCGTTCGCTCGAGCTCCTTCGGCAACTGACTCATCAGGTAGTGACGATTGTGGATGCCCGTCAGTGCATCGGTAATCGACAACAACAAGTTGCGCTGGTTGGCTGCACGCAGAGATTGCTCGAGCCGGAGAATGCGCTGTGCGGTCTGGAGCCTCGCAGCCAGCTCGTGGTCGTTGACGGGCTTGCTGATATATTCGTCGGCACCGGCTTCGAGCCCTTCAATGACGTTCGCTTTGCTGTTGCGGGCGGTGAGCAGGATAATGTAGACATAGCTGTCGAAATGTGCGGCGCGAACTGCCCGGCAGAGTTCGACGCCATCCATGGCGGGCATTTCCCAGTCCGTCAGCAGGATCGGGAACAGCCGCTGCCGGAGACGGTCGAGAGCCTCCTTCCCGTTCTCGGCGACGTCGACCTCGTAACCGGCTCGCCTGAGCTTGCGCGCTGTCATCATGCGCGTCGTCGGTTCGTCGTCGACGAGCAGAATCGCCGGCTTCGCGGTTTCGCACGCAGTCTCGGTGCGAGATGATGGTAGAGGCTGAGCTTTCATGTCGATTTCGCCGTGATTGCTCACCCACGAAAGCCGCAGAGTGCACGGAAGCGGTCGACCCATTAGTCCGGCTACGTTCCGCCGGACTGCCGGCGTATTCCGGGCTGATTTTCAACAGCATCGGCCTGGTAATACGTTAGCCTACGCCGCTACCCTGGCGAAAGGTGTGCGCGGTTTCACATAAAGCGACCCTCGTCTGCCGGGGAAAACGCCGCAGCCGGAACGGCGGCGGGGTAACATGCGCTTGCATCCCGGGGCCATGATGGAGCTTCGCCGTGACCGACCGGCAGAAACCCGCATTCCTGTTCGACATGGACGGGACTCTCGTCGACAGCGTCTACCAGCACGTACTGGCCTGGCGTGAGGCGCTGGACGAGGAGGGCATCGACCTGTCGGTCTGGCGTATCCACCGCAAGATCGGCATGAGCGGCGGCCTGTTCGCCAACGCGCTGCTGCGGGCGACCGGGATGGAAATGCAGCCCGAACTGCTCGAACGGTTGCGCCGCCGCCATGCGGAGGCCTTTCGCCGCCGTATCTCCGAAGTGCGGCCGCTGCCGGGCGCACGCGAGTTGCTCGATGCGCTGGACGCCGCCGACATCCCCTGGGCCGTCGCGACCAGCGGCCGCATGCTGACGGCCGGACCCAACCTGGAGGCGCTGGGCATCGGCCCGGAACGGGCGCCCATCGTCACGCGCGACGACGTGCGCCACGCCAAGCCGGACCCGGACCTGTTCCTGGCTGCCGCCGACCGCCTCGGCGTCGATGTCGCCACGACGACGGTGGTCGGCGACAGCGTCTGGGACATGCTCGCCGCGCAGCGCGCCCGGGCTCTCGGGATCGGGCTCCTGTCCGGCGGCTACGGACTGGGCGAGCTGCAGGAGGCCGGCGCTTACCGCGTTTTCGAGGATCCTGCCGACCTCCTCGAGCATCTCGACGAGGTCGGCGGCCGCAAGTGACGGATCCGGCAAATCCTTCGGCCGGCGGGTCCCCGCGGCCCGGAATCCGACGAGCGCTCGCCGTGCTGGCGGGGCTTTTCCTGCTCGTCTACATCCTGCCGCTCGGGATCCGTCCGCTGTCGAGTCCGGACGAAGTGCGTTACGCGGAAATCCCGCGCGAGATGATCGCGTCCGGTAACTGGGTGTCGCCGAGATTCGACGGTCTGCGCTACTTCGAAAAGCCGGTGATGGGCTACTGGATCAACGCGGCGGCACTCGAGCTCTTCGGTGAGAACGCGTTCGCGGTGCGCCTGCCGGGTGCCCTGGCCACGGGCTTGACGGCGCTGTTGATATTGTCGATCACGCTGCGATTTGCGAACAGAAGGGCCGCCCTCCTCGCCGCCGGAATATTCCTGTCCACGCTGTTCGTGCTCGGCGTCGGCACCTTCGCGCTGCTCGACATGTACCTGGCGCTGTTTCTGACGGGAGCGCTGGCGAGTTTCTACGCGGCGAGCGGCGCGACCGCACCGGGTGCTCGCCGCCGCGACCTTGTTTTGTGCGGCGCATTCTGTGCCGGCGCTTTCCTGACCAAGGGTTTCCTCGCGCTGGCATTGCCGGCCCTCGTCGGCGGCGCGTATCTGCTCGTCCGCCGCGACTGGCACGGGTTCGCCCGGCTGCCGTGGCTGCCGATCGCCGTCTGTGCGGTGCTCGTCGCGCCCTGGGCGATCCTGATCGCGTTGCGGGAGCCGGACTTCTGGCGCTATTTCTTCTGGGTCGAGCACGTGAGGCGCTTCGCCGGAGATAACGCGCAACATCCCCGGCCCTTCTGGTTCTTCGTCGCGTACGGCCCGTTCCTTGCCCTGCCGTGGATCGTGCTGCTGCCCGCAGCGTGGAAAGGCTTGCGTCGCGCCGTGCTGCGAGAAGGCTTCGCGACGTTCGTCATACTCTGGGCCGTCCTGCCGTTCCTGTTCTTCTCGGCCTCGCACGGCAAGCTCCTGACCTACATCCTGCCGTGCTTCGCGCCCTTGTCGATCCTGCTCGGAGCCGGCCTCGAGCGCAGCATGGCGCCGGCCGGTTCGACCCGGGCCTGCACGATCGGGATGGCCGTACTGGGCGCATTGATCGGCTTGCTGTTAGCGGCGCTCGTCGCCGCCCAGCGCGGCGCATTCGGCGCGCCGCCATTCGCGGCGAGCGAAGGCTGGCGGGAAGCCGCATTGTTTGCTTGTCTTGCCCTGGCGTTGGGCGCGACGGTCATCGGACTCACAAGGCACGACGCGAACTTCAGATTCGGTGCCGTCGCGGCCGCCGGGATTGCGATCTTCATGCCGCTGCACCTCGCGCTGTTGCCGCAAGAGCTGATCGACAAGTCGGCACCCGCCGGGTTCCTGGCGGAAGCCGTGGGGGATGTATCCGGGTCGGTGCTGGTCTCCGACGAGACGCTCACCGGCGCGGTCTCGTGGGAATTCCGCCGCGATGACGTTTACATCATCCACGAAGGCGAATTCAAATACGGCCTGTCGTATCCCGACAGCCGGTATCGCGGACTCGACGGGGCAGGCGTCGCCGAGCTCGCGGCGGCGAATCCCGGCCACACCGTCATCATTATTCGCGATTCGACGGCCGCGGATCTGCCGGCTGTGCTGGTCGAGCGTGCGTCGCGCAGCCAGCGGAGTCACGTCGTGATACTGCGCTTGTGAACGAAGTATCCAGTTACCACCGGGCCGGTCAACACTTGTCAATAGCCGGGCGACGTGCTGGAGTTGACTCAGCTGACCAGGAGGACGTGTCGAGGTGCAGGTAATCGTCGATTGGATTCTCGAAACAGTCGGGACGCTCGGCTATCCGGGGATCTTCTTCCTGATGCTGCTCGAGAGCAGTTTCTTTCCGTTCCCGAGCGAGGTGGTGATGATCCCGGCCGGGTACCTCGCGTTTCAGGGTTCGATGAATCCCTACCTTGCGGTCGCAGCCGGAATCGCCGGCAGTCTCACCGGAGCGCTACTCAACTACATGCTCGCGTTGCATTTCGGCCGGCCGATCCTGCTCAGGATCGGCCACTACTTCTTTTTCGGCCCGCAGGCGCTCGAAAAGATCGAGGCCTATTTCGCGGAACACGGTGAGATCTCGACGTTCAATGGCCGGTTGATTCCGGGAGTGCGTCAATACATCTCGCTGCCGGCGGGCCTCGCGCGCATGCATCTGGGCAAGTTTTCCTTGTACACGAGTCTCGGCGCGGGAATCTGGGTAGCGATACTGACCCTGCTCGGCTATCTCATGGGGTCGCAGGAAGAATTGCTGCGCGCAAACCTGCACCGCATCACCATCGCCGCGCTCGGTTTCGTCGTCGTCTCGACGCTGATCTATGTCGTATACCGGCGTCGGCGCGCGCGCCGTCGTTCCTGACATGTTGAGACCGCTTCCAGTGAGCGTCGATGACCGTTCGAAGCGAATCGGCTGCCGATTTTGAGCCGCACGGGACCAGGGGGCTGTCGCGGTTCGCGACCGTGCTGGGCTTGCTGCTGGTCGCGGCCGCGGCGTTGTTTTTGCGTAAGGAACTCGTGCACACGAACTGGACCGCGGTCCTTGCCGAGATCCGTGCGACACCGTGGTCCCGACTATTGGCGGCCGGACTGTTCACCGCGGGTAGCTACGCCGCCCTGACCGGGTATGACACGCTTGCCGTCCGATACTCCGGGCGGAGCCTGCCTTTCCGGCGTACGGCGCTGACCTCGTTCATGGCGTATGCGATCGGAAACAATATCGGTGTCGCCTCGCTGTCCGGGACACCCATTCGCTACCGCATGTATTCCGAGGCCGGGCTGTCGGCCATAGACATCATCGAAATCGTCGTCTTCTGCGCCGTGACTTTCGCGGTCGGCACGGCATTCCTCACGGGTGCGTCGCTGCTGGCGACACCGCCACGGAGCCTCGCCGCGCTCGGATTGCCGATATGGATGTTGAAGGCAGTCGGCGCGGTGCTGTTCGCGGGTTCCGCCGGCTACGTCGTCATGACGTTCGTGCGCCGGACGCCATTGCAACTCGGACCGTGGAACGTCACGTTGCCGAACGGCGCTTACGGTGTCGCACAAGTGGCACTGTCCGTGCTCGACCTGGGATTCGCCGGCGCCGTGTTGTATGTCCTGCTCGCACCGGGCGCGGATGTCGGATTTCCGACCTTCCTGAGCATCTATCTGCTGGCACTCACGGCAGGCTTGCTGAGCGGCATCCCGGCAGGCATCGGGGCCTTCGAGGCGGTCATCCTGGTGTTGCTCCCGGGCATCGACAAGGAGTACCTGCTCGGGGCGATCGTGCTGTACCGGGCGATCTATTACCTCTGCCCGCTGACGCTGGCGCTCGGCATCCTGGCCGGCGCCGAGATCGCCCTGCACAGGAGCCGCCTCCGCAAGGCGGGCATCTTCACCTATGAGACGCTGGCGAAGATCGTTCCCCAGGCCGCCGCCGTTCTGGTCTTCCTGTCGGGAGCCGTGCTGCTCATCTCCGGTTCCCTGCCCGCCGCCGAGCAACGACTGGCATCGATTGCAAGACTGATACCGCTGGCGATCCTCGAGCTTTCCCATCTCGCGGGCAGCGCCATCGGCGCCGGGTTGCTCATTGTTGCGGTGGGCCTGTATCGCAGGTTGCGGGGCGCGTACCACGCGACGATGATCGCTTTGCTGCTCGGCATCGTCGTATCGTTGCTCAAGGGTCTGGACTACGAGGAAGCTGCGATACTGGCCGTCGTCTCGGCCGTCTTGTTCGTGGCGCGGCGCGAATTCCGCCGCGAAGCACCCTTTTCCGCGCAGAGCTTCAATACCGCCTGGGTGTTCAGCATTGCGATGGTGATCGGCGCCTCGATATGGCTGGGATTTTTCGCTTTCCGCCACGTGCAATATTCCAATGAACTATGGTGGCAATTCTCGTTGCACGCCGGCGCTCCTCGCATGCTGAGGGCGAGCGTGGCGGCCGTCATGGTCGCGCTGGCGTTTGCGCTGTGGAAGGCCATTCGGCCGGCAGCGCCGAAGACCGCGACATTGCCGGCCGACCTCGATACGGCGCAGGAGATACTCCGCGAATCGCCCGACTCGTCGGCGAACGCGGCGCTGACCGGTGACAAGCGCTTCCTGTTCGATGAGGAACGCAAGGCTTTCGTCATGTACCGGGTCAGCCGGAGAAGCTGGGTGGCGCTGCACGATCCGGTCGGTCCTCCGGCCCGGCGCGAGGCCCTCTGCTGGCGCTTCCTGGAACTCGCCGACAGGTACGACGGATGGCCGGTGTTCTACCAGGTCAGCGACGCGTCGCTGCCTTTGTATGCGGACCTCGGTCTCGCGCTCCTGAAGCTCGGAGAAGAAGCCCTGGTCCCGTTGCAGGAATTCGACCTGGCGGGCAGCCGCCTGGCCAACCTGCGGCACGGGAGGAGCCGGCTGATCCGTGACGGTGCGACGTTCGAGATCGTCCCGAAGGATCAGCTGTTGCCCCTCATGCCCGAACTCAGGCAGGTATCGGATGCCTGGCTGAAGAGCAGGAATGCGGCCGAGAAAGGTTTCTCTCTCGGTGCGTTTTCGCCCGGGTACCTGTGCAACTTCGATTGCGCCGTCGTACGTATCGGGCAGAAGGTCGTCGCATTCGCGAACGTGTGGCAGGCCCCGGCAGGATCGGAGTTGTCCGTCGACCTGATGAGACACGGCGATAGCGCACCGAACGGCGTGATGGACTATCTGCTGACGGAACTCATCCTGTGGGGCAAGAGCAAGGGCTTCGACTGGTTCAATCTCGGAATGGCACCGTTATCCGGGCTCGAAAGACACCCGCTCGCCAGTGTCTGGAACAAGGCAGGCAATGCACTCTTCTATCACGCAGAACATTTCTATAACTTCGAAGGGTTGCGGCGTTACAAGGAGAAATTCGGGCCGGTCTGGAAGCCGCGATATCTCGCCAGCCGCGGCGGATTGACGCTGCCGTGGATACTGTTCGACGTCTCCGTGCTGATCTCGGGTGGGTTCAAGCCATTGGTCTCGAGGTAGATGAGCATCGCCGACTTTGTCCTCGCCTCCAGTCTGCTCGTTGCCGTTGCGGCAGGATCTGCTTATGGGAGCGGGAACGGGGATCCCGCTGGCTCGGAAGACGAGACGCCCGATTCATCCGTAACAAAGGATCTGCCGCTGATCGAGCTGCCGGCGTCCGACGGCGCGACGGATACCCTTGCCGTGATTGTCAGCGGCGACGGCGGCTGGGCGGGACTCGACAAATCGGTGTCGCGCGCGCTCGTCGCGCGGGGTATCTCCGTGGTGGGCCTGAATGCGCTGCGCTACTTCTGGCATGCGCGTACGCCGGACGAGACCGCACAGGCGCTGGAACGCATACTCCGCCATTACCTGTCGGCCTGGCACAAGCAACGGATCCTGTTGATCGGCTATTCGCGCGGCGCGGACGTCATGCCCTTCATGACCAGCCGCTTGCCGGCCGAACTGCGGGCACGTATCGATCTGGTGGCGTTGCTCGGGCCGGCGACGAACATCGCGTTCAGCTTTCGCATCACCGACTGGCTGGGCAAAAAGCGAGCGGATGCCGTTCCCACCCTGCCCGAGTTCCGCAAGCTCGCCGGCCTGAAAATCCTTTGCGTCTATGGCAGCGACGAGCACGCCAGCGCCTGTCCTCTGTTGCCGGCGGGGCTGGCGATCGTCGACGAACTACCCGGCGGTCACCACTTCGGAGGCGACTACAAGCGCGTAGCCGAGCGGGTACTCGCGGCGGGCGGGCGCTGAACGGTCCGCACCGAAGCCCGGGCAAGTTGACGCGAGAACGGCGGCGCGGGACTGGGGTACAATTCGACAACGAAGCCCGCAACAAGTCGGGCAAAACAACAAGGGAGAACGACAATGAGACAGATGATAACGAAATCTCTCGAACTGATCTGCCAGATTGCCATCGGTGTATTTTTGCTCGGTGGTTTGATCTCGGGTTGGCAGTGGGGCGGTTTCTTCGGCGCCATTGGCGGGCTGATCGGGGCATTCATTTTCTCGGTGACTTTTTTCGGGGCGCTGTTCGTGCTGCTGGACATATCGGACCACACACGGCGTACGGCCGAGGCGCTGGAGAGGAAAGGACCCTAGCCTGCTGCTTGCACTCGAGGCCGGCCGTGGCTGGCTCGACTCGCGCCACCCGGAGCCCGGAGCCGGGTGTGGCGCGAGGGCTCAGGGCGAGACGAAGTGGGCGAGCAGGCGGATGTAGGCGACCTGGTAGCCGTCGCTGTTCTCGGTAACCTGCCAGGAGTCCAGCGGCCAGCTGTCGTTGAATTGCAGGTAGGACTTCTGTTTAGGCTGGCCGGCGGGCGGTGACGGCGGCGCGGTGCCGCACAGGGCGTTGTTGCCGGCACTGCCGCAACCGGTGGGGCAACAGCCATCCCAGTCGTAGAACGGGTTGGGCCCTCCGACCAGGAATCCGGGCGCGGGGCCGTAAGTCGAGCCGCTGACGCTGTCCCAGTTGGCCGAGCCGTTGGCGAACCAGGCGTGATAGAACTGGTCGACGGACTTTTCCGCGCCGACGTCGCCCATGTTGCTCAGGTAGACGAGCCCCAGCGGATTGACGCCGTGCAGGTAGTGCAGGTAACCGAGGGCTGCGTTCTCGCTGTCCGACGCCGTGTGCCCGCCGAGGCCGAAGCGCAACGGATCGAGCAGGTGATTGCCGATAGCTGACTTGGTGTGGTTGCTGCCCCAGGTGTAATCGCGCAACTGGGCCATGTACGGGTCGAGTTTCTTCGTCACGCCGCCGAAGTAGTCGTCGCCTTCCAGCGCCGCGACGTACGTGGACTCGATGTCCGAGGCCACGCCGGCGGTGGCGCCGGGCAGGGCCGCGTAATAGAGCAGGTCGCGGTCCTGCGACTCGCCGAAGGGGTCGGCGTAGTTGCCGGCGATGAGGCTGAACTGCCCGTAGCCGGCATCCACCGCGTCGCGGTAGTTGCCGTCGCCCGTCAGGGCGTAGAGATAGATTGCCGCGACGACCCGCTTCAAGGACCGGGCCTGGTCGTTCACTTCCTGCTGACCGGCGCCGAGACCCTGGGTACCCGACGCGGCGTCGTTATTGAAAAAGGTCACGTCCGGGTTGGCCAGGGCCCAGGCCCAGGCGTCCTGGGCCCGGTTGGCCAGATCGTCGGCGTAGGCGTCCATGGCTGGCGTGCCCAGCGTGGCAAAGACCTTGCTGGCGAAGGCCAGGGCCGCCGCCGTGCTCAGGGTGGCCGAGGTGCTGGCGTCGCCGTAGTAGCTGGGCCCGGTGGCAGCCGATGGCGGCGATGCGTCATCCAGGCCGACAATGGACAATACCGAGCCGTCGGGGTTCTGCATGCGTACGAGCCAGTCGACGCCCCATTTCACTTCGTCGAGCAGGTCGGGAATGCCGTTGCCCGACTCCGGAATGTTGAAATCATCTCCCCAGATGGCGGGCTGTTCCAGGTAGGCGTGCAGCAATTCGAGGACGTAGTCGGCAGTCCAGTTGGTGTACTTGTTGTAATCGCCGGCGTCGTACCAGCCGCCACGAAGATCCCGCGCCGTCGCCGCGTTGCCCTGATCGAGAAAACGCCGCGCCTGCGGATCCTGGCCGGGGCCCAGGTGACTGGCGCCGTCCACCCAGCCCGCGGGAACGTAGGGCTGAGTCTTGGCAATACCGGCCCTCTGGTAGAAGAACATGCGTACCGCCGCGCGCAGGACGTCAGTGTAGACATTGTCGCCGATAGTGAAGGTCGGCGAGACCACGCCGTTGTCCGCGTCGCGGACGAAGTAGTCGCCTGCCGTCGTGATGCCGGAAAAGTCGAGCCACCAGACCCGGTCGCCGGAGCTGGCGTCCGTGGCACCGCCGTTCCAGGGCTGTGGAGCCGCGCTGAAGGCCACCGCATTTGTTGTGGCTTGTACCAGCTCGAAGGTCGCACCGGGCGTATAGTGGTCGGCGGCATCGAAGCCGCTTTGGGGATCGCGGATAACGGCAATTTTCCGCGCGTCGCTAAGGTAGCCGAACTGGTCCACGACGATGAAGGGACCGTTGCCGACTGGTGGATTGTTCGTGCCGCCGCCCCCACCGCCGCCGTTCCCGCCGCCGTTACCCGGACCCGAATCGACTCCCCCCGAACCGCCGCAGGCCGCCAGCGTGCCCAG
This sequence comes from uncultured Gammaproteobacteria bacterium, assembly GCA_963777675.1. Taxonomy (GTDB): domain Bacteria; phylum Pseudomonadota; class Gammaproteobacteria; order Steroidobacterales; family Woeseiaceae; genus UBA1847. The sequence goes on from CAVZRD010000015.1 coordinate 54,780, forward strand.
CAGCAGGCAAAGCAGCGGCCACACAAAGATTCGACTGTGCCGGGGACAAAGGTATCGGGCACGAGCCGTAAACTGTGGGTAGGTCATGGCGCTATCCCTTCGATTGTTTCGGATTCAATGATCGTACGGTCAGGATGGCCTGTCCAACGGCATGCGCTCCGAGTTCCCTTGACTGTCCTACTGTGGGCCGGTCTAATACCCGACCCGCCTTCGGACTGGCAGGAGCCGTAGGAGCCCGCCCCAGCGGGCGACAATTAAGGCCAGGTGCGCAAGAATCCGTAGGAGCGGCTTCAGCCGCGACATTGAGACGAGGCGGGCAAGAATCCGTAGGAGCGGCTTCAGCCGCGACATTGAGACGAGGCGGGCAAGAATCTGTAGGAGCGGCTTCAGCCGCGACATTGAGACGAGGCGGGCAAGAATCTGTAGGAGCGGCTTCAGCCGCGACAACAAGGCCAGGTAGCTCAGTAGGTAGAGCAGCGGACTGAAAATCCGCGTGTCGGTGGTTCGATTCCGCCCCTGGCCACCAAATCGCAGCGGTGTTAACCGGTCACATGGTTTACACCTTTTGTAGTAAATCAGTGTCTGCCTTCTTTTCCATGAATCGAAACGCAGAAGCGGCCACGTATTGAAGTTTGTTGTCGAACGATGCCCAATGCCGTCCAAGCTGCTCCGCGACAAACCTAACGGCACGCTGACGGCGGCAAAGACATAAACAACCCCAAGATCCCCTTGAGGTATGTGATGGCACACGGCGACCAATTGTGCGCAGCCTAGGGCGCTAGGTGTAGTTTCGGGTCTGCAAAACCATCGCGTCAACGAATCCGATGGCAACGTTCGGTGACGGCGAGAACACTGTCGGGTGGGCACATTTATTTCGTATCGACAGTTGTCCATCGTACATGCGGTAGTCCGACTTAGAGACAAACTTGAGTGTCTTCGTGGCCACCAGCAAATTGCTTTCAGAAGTCGATTCCCGAAGCCCTTCGGCGCTGCTAGTGTCCCAGCTCGTGTACTTGGCCTTGATCTCGGACTTCTTCGCCGCATAGAAGGCATCCATTAGAACGCTAAAGTATCCAGCCCAAGCCATCACGATGGCGGCGCGGAAGTTTCCGTTCTGCAAGCAATCTGCCGCCTCTCGATAGTAGTCTGCTGCGTCGACAGTGAGCCCAGCAAGGCCCTTTACCAGAGCGTTGAGCTCGACAATACGGGACGCCGACGTTTCGTACTTTGCGAATAGCTTGTGTGATTCGTTCTCGAAACTACGTACGCGGCGCTGCCAATCGCGAACGTGATCAGCCATCTGGGAATAAGTTGTCTTTCATCGCTTTGAAGAAACGGTCGTACACGTCGGGATCGTCAACCTCCGGAAATGGCATGCCCGTGGCGGTGTTGGTGGGATCGAGTATCTATTATGTCCATACAGATCAACTGGGCACTCCACGGATTATCACCGAAGGCAACACGGCAATCTGGCGCTGGGAGTCCGGACCGTTCGGTGAGGAGGCCGCCCAGGAAGATCCGGATGGCGATCAGACGGACTTCACATACAACCTGCGATACCCAGGGCAATATTACGATTTCGAGACTGGGTTTCATTACAACTATTTCCGGACTTATGATCCGGCCACGGGGCGGTACTATGAGAGCGATACAATAGGGCTTGATGGCGGTCTCAATACATACGCGTATGTTGAAGGAAATCCACTGGCGTATGCTGACCCGACAGGTGAAGCAGCGGGAATCTTTGAACTCAATACGTTGCTCCCCATGCTTCGTAACAGAGGAGGTGGTCCATGGAGCCCCCCTTCTGGAGTGGGATTTAAGTGTCGATATTTTGATTCTTGCAAGACAATAGAAAGAAAGATGTATTTGATTACCAAGATGATCAAGTCTCACCAAGGTTGGGATTGGCACGTGCCACCGCCGCGAGGCGGTGGTCGCCACGCAAAGGAAATAGCGGAATTGTGGCGCGCGTACGCCAAGTGCCAAAATCTCTATATGCGAAAGAAATGCGGACCATACTGCGAGAAAGAGCCGGTTCAAAATATTGAATACAGTCCACAGCCAAATTCAATTCCATGGTGGATATTGATTCCTCTTCTATTGCCTCCGCCAGGTTTGCCAGGATAGGTAAAGACACGTGTCCGAATCTAGAGCCAAGGAAGTCGCGGAACTCTTAGAGAGCGAAAATGCGAGAATTGCATCAGAGATTACTGAACGCCAAATAAGAACTTGGATGAAATCAGATGACGTTGATCTGAAAAGTACTTTATATTCTTATCTCTGTAAGGAAAGCAGTCGGCAAAAAATTGCACCGACCATTTCACACGAGGAATTTTTAGATTTTTCTCTGGATCTGTTTGGCGAGTGCTTAAGGAAAGACTTAGACAACATATGGGCTCTTAGTCGATACGAGGCAGGTTGGGAGATTGTTCGGTTCTTTTTCCAAAATTGGAATGGCGGCGCAAATTCCGAATTTGTCTCCAAAGTAAATGATTGGTTGTCTGTGACGTATTTAGGCAGTTCTCTCGAGATACAGGAGTGCTTGGTCAATGCTACATTGGAACATCTATTCGAGAATGAAATGGTCGCTAGGGCGTTCGAGAATTGGAAAGACATAAAGGGGCTAGATGTTGCATACGCCGATGCCATGAGATGGGTGAACGAAGGGGGAGATAGTCCTCTTTCAAAGACCTAATACCTAGTTAGCTTAGGGATTGACGCTTGTGTCGTCTTTTCGAGTGCGTTACCGAGCAGTCAATTCAAGGGCTAGGCTTAGTGTAGGCTTCCGAGTTACGACGGACTGAACCGATTATCTCAGACACTTCTACGTGTGAATATAGAGCGGAATTTGGGGACAAGGGAGCGTAGGGAAATTGATGTGGCGCGGGGAATACGTGTGAATTGGCTGTGATGCAGTGCGTATTGAAGCGTCGATTCTGGAATGAGCAGTCCCACAAAATACTCAACAGTTACAATACGTCTTGCTCCAACTGGGATACGTACAAGTCACGTAGCACAAAATAGCCGAGGAATCGCCGTCCAAGAGAATTCTCTATCGTACACATGCCACATCCTCATGATAGACACGCGTGAATTTTGCGTGGAACAGTTGTGCATCGTCGTGCAAAGTGCTGAAATTCATGCAACGGGCGCCCCGGTAACTGGTTGAAAAATATCAGAGCGAAACTGGCTCACCGTACCAAGCTGAAAATCCGCGTGTCGGTGGTTCGATTCCGCCCCTGGCCACCAATTTTTTAAAATACTTACGTCGCATTGTGCTGCTCTAAGCGCTAGAGTGAGGCAACAAGGGCCCGTTTGGTGCCACGTTCGCACACACGAAAATGCGGTGAGGTCACCGCAATCCACAGTACCTTGAAGCGCAGCGAACCGAATCCATGCTCTCTCCTAAGTCTTCGTTTCCAGTGGATACCAGGACAAATGGGTCCCGTTTGCGACTAGTGAACCACCCCGGGTTTCTCGGAGGCTCGATTCTTTGAGAGGATTGAGCCATGCTTGCGCACCAGCCAGCCATTCCCGCCCCCGAGCGTGAATCCGGCGACGCCCATCGTGGTCACGAGCCCGTCATCGCAGGTGCCGAAGCCGGCGACGTTGTGGCCGCCACCGCGGACCGCCAGAGGGCTCCTGAACGCTGCTTGTTGGTCTCGGGATTGCGGGGTATGAACGGACTTCTAACTTCCAGGGGGTGTCCCACGATGCGTATCATCCGTGCCGGTATCGCCGTGCTCATGCTGACGGCGGTCCCGTTCGCTCTTGCGGTTTCCACGCCGAGCCCTGAAGGGGCTACCCAGCCGCCCGCGCCGAAGGCCAAGCCCGTCACCGAGACCCTGTGGGGTCAGAAGGTGACAGAGGACTACCGCTACATGGAGGAGCTGGGCCCGGAGACCATCGACTGGATGAAGGCCCAGGGGCGTTACACGCGCGTGCTGCTCGATTCCATTCCTGGCCGTGAGGCGTTGGGCAAGCGCGTTTCCGATTTCACCGGCAGCTTCGGATTCATCCGGAATTTTTCGCACTATGGCGGTCGCAGTTTCTACGAGGAACGCCAGCCCGGCGCGGACAGTTTCGACGTCATGGTCCGCGATGACAAAGGCACGCGCAAGATCGTCGATATCGCGGCGATCATGCAGGAACACGGAGGTGAGCCTTACGCGGTGAACTACCACTTGCCCTCGCCGGATGGCAGCAAGATCGCCGTCGGCATCTCCAAAGGCGGGTCCGAGAATGCCGATCTGTACGTCTACGATGCCGCAGGCGGCGATCCGATTGCCGGCCCGATTCCGCGCGCGCAGTTCGGTGCGACCGGCTGGACGCTGGATTCCGGCACGCTGCTTTTCAATCAGCTGAAGGCACTGGAAGCGGACGACCCGCCCGCGCAGAAGTACCAGGGAAGCAAGGCCTATGCGTGGGACCTGAAATCCGCGCCCGTGGCGGTGGCCGGACCGGGCATCGGCAAGCAAGCCAAGATACCGTCGGATCGCTTTCCGGCCGTGGCCATTTCGCCGGGTGCGGACCAGGCCCTGCTGCTGTCGATCAACGGTGTGCAGAACGAGATCAAGGCTTGGACGGCACCGGCGAGTGAAGCGGCCAGCCTCGAAGCACCGTGGAAGCTGCTGGTCGAACGCGCTGATGACGTGACCAGCTTCGCGATGCGGAGCGATGAGATCTTCTTGCTCAGCCACAAGGATGCGCCCACCTTCAAGGTTCTGTCGCTGAAAGCGGGCCAGCCGCTCGTCGAGGCCAAGGTCTTGGTGCCGGCCGATCCGAAGCGCGTGATCGAAGACATCCATGCGGCCTCGGACGGCCTGTACGTGCTGGTGCTGAGCGGCGCGTATTCGGAGCTCTTGCGCGTGCCCACCGGCAGCAACCGCATCGAGCGCATCGCGCTGCCTCGGAAGGGACATATCGCCGAAGCTTTCACCGACGCGCGCAAGCCCGGCATCGAGATCTACCTGTCCAGCTGGGTACTACCGCCCACCGCCTATGACTACGCGTCTGACGAGGGCGAATTCAGGGAGCTGAAGATCGGCACGCGCGGCGACATCGACCCATCCGATTACACGGTGAGCGATCTGGAGGCCAAGTCGCATGACGGCGCGATGGTGCCGCTGTCCCTGATCCAGCACAAGGGCGCGCACGGGCCGCAGCTCACCGTGATCGAGGCCTATGGCTCCTACGGCATCACCAACCTGGCCGATTTCTCATCGCGGCGTGCCACCATGATGAAGGAAGGCATCACTTACGCCATCTGTCACGTGCGCGGCAGCAGCATCAAGGGACACGACTGGTACCTGGCCGGCAAGGACGCCAACAAGCACAACACCTGGCAGGATCTGGTCGCCTGCGGCAGGGATCTGGTCCGGCGCAAGGTCAGCAGTCCGGACAAGCTGTTCATACTGGGCGGTTCGGCCGGAGGCATCGCCGTAGGACGGGCGATGGAAACCGCGCCGGACCTGTTCGCCGGTGTGATCGACGTCGTGCCCTCGGCCAACCCGCTGCGCGAGGAGCTGGCTCCGGGTGGTCCCGAGAACGTCCCCGAATTCGGAACCGTGAAGACCGAGCAGGGTTTCAAGAACCTGTATGCCATGGATTCCATCGCCAACCTGGAGAAGGGCAAGCACTATCCGGCCATCCTGATCTCTACCGGGCTCAACGACCCGCGCGTGGCACCCTGGGGGCCGGCCAAGTTCGCGGCCGCCATGATGGCGCTGAAAGGTCCGGCCCCGGTACTACTGCGCGTGGACGCCGAAGCCGGCCACGGCATCGGCTCGACCCGCTCGCAGACCGACTCGCTGACCGCCGACTGGATCGCTTTCGCCAAGTGGCAAGCCGGACTGGACGACTGGCAACCTGCGCCGGGCAAGCCCTGACCCGCGGCCGGATCATCGATTGAAGCTCCTGTGCCGCCAGGCCGGCGGGGGATAGCGCCAGGTTGCGTAGGATTTGTTGCCCTATCTCGTCCATGTTCTGAACAATAAATGAATAGAAATAAATTGGCCATTGAGGAGCTTACGCTGGGCGTCACTTTGTCATAGGTATACGATTTTCATGATAATAGGTCGCGATGACCGCAGACGCACCGGTGCCCGAGACAATCTTTGGTTGCGAGTTTACGAGCATCCGTCTCTTTTGGGTCTGCAGCAATACCGATGATGACAAACGTCGAAAAGATGCCCCGCCCTGCAACTTGGAAACGCCGTAGCGTCAATTTCCTGTGCGTGAATTTTGCGTGGAAGAGTTGTGCATCGTTGTGAGGAGTACTGAAAATCATGCAGTGGCCGTCCCGGTAACTCGTTGATGTTCAGCCCGAAACCGCCTCGCCAGCCAAGCTGGAAATCCGCGTGTCGGTGGTTCGATTCCGCCCCTGGCCACCAATTGTGCTTTGTTCAGGAAACGGCTGCACGATGATCCTCTCCCGCGTCGTCGAACACGTGAAAGCGCAGCACTGGACTGCCATCGGGATCGACTTCCTGATCGTTGTCGCCGGCATTCTGCTTGCCTTCCAGATTACCGAATGGAACGAGGCGCGACGCGAGAGGGACCTCGAGCGGGATTACCTCGACCGCATCGCGTCTGAACTCGATCAAAGCATCACGGCCCTCGAGTACGGCATCACCCTCGCCGAGGAACGGGCGGAACTCGGCCAGTTCCTGATCGCGTCCATCGACAACCCCGATATGGTCCGCACTCAGCCCGGACGCTTTGTCTACGCCGTGCTGACAGGTGCGTACACCTACTCGCCGCCGGTTCGCGCGTATACGTTCGAGGAAATGAAATCGTCGGGCGATCTCGGCATCTTTCGCGACAAGGCGCTGCTGCTCGATCTCATGGAATTCTATACGCAGGTCCAGAGCCAGGCGCAGTGGAACTATTTGCGCGAGGCCATACAGACCGAATATTTGAAAAGGTCCGCCGGAATCCTCACCCATGACCTGCTCGAACAGACGCCCTGGGACGCGGGCGTTCCCGACATTGCCGTCGACGATGCAATGGCCGCCTATGCGCGCATGATCGAGCGTCCGTCGTTCATCGAATGGCTGCCGACGGTGGTGGACCGTTATGAAGAAATTCAAACCTATCGTGCGTGGCTCAAATCGGCGAAGGAATTGCGCGCGCGCATTCTGAGGGCGCTCGGTCGCCCCGCGCCGACGCTCGTCGAGAAGGAGACTCCGCCATAATCCTCTCGCGCGTCATCGAACATGTGAAACATCAGAGCTGGACGGCAATCGGGATCGACTTCTTCATCGTCGTTCTCGGCGTCTTCATCGGCATCCAGGTGTCGAACTGGAACGCCGGCCGCATCGAGCGGCGGGAGGAGATCGTCTATCTCGAGGCGATGCAAGAGGATGTCTCCTGGTCTATCGACAGCCTCGAAAACCTGATCAACGTTATGGAACGCCAGAGCGAAGCGCGGCAGGCGCTCTACGCGTACAGCATAGACCCGGACGCGACCATCGATCCCGCCGATCGCGACCGTTACATTTCCGTCGGGCTCTTTCATATTGCCTATATGAACATCAGGCAGGTGACGTACGAAGCGCTCAAGGAGTCGGGGCGAATCAGCGTCATCGGCAGCCCGGCACTGATCACCGCGCTGCAATCGCTGAGCGCGAAGGTCGCGGCGGTGGAAACGCGGCAGAACGATGAAATGCAGACCACATATCGCTTCTCCGATCCCCTGCTCATCGCCAATGTCGACATGGCGAACGTCTTTCGCCAGCCGAATCCCAATGGCGATCTTCCGGCCATTCCCTGGCTGCCGGACACCCCGCCTGCGCCGCTATCGCCCGCGATATTGAAATCGATGGCGTTCCGGAATGCCCTTCTCTATCGCTCGTATCTCACGTCGGCGCGCCTTCGCGACGTGAAGCGCGTGCTTGAAGATCACCATCACATTGCCGAGCTGATCGACGCGCGGCTGAAGGAGCTCGGAGTGGAGCCGTGAGCTCTATGCTGTACAGAGCAGGTCACGGCTCGTGTCGGTGCTGGTCGGTCCCCTCCAGGTTGACACTGGATTCCGGCAGGATTTCTGGCCTGGACCGGTAGCCGTGGTGGGTGTCGGACAGGCGCTTCATCAATGGCAGCACCGCGATGGCAATCACCGTGCAGACCAGCGCCGCGATGCCCAGCTTGTTGAACAGACTCGTGTAGATCGGCAGGCTGGCCACCGGATCGTTGGTGATCGTATCGGAGATGCTGGCGTAGGAAGCGACGACGCCGCCGAGATACTGTGAGACTCCCGAGGCGATGTAGTACGCGCCCATCATGAAGCCGCCCACGCTGGCCGGCACGTAGCGCGCCACCATGGCCAGGCCCAGACCGCTCACCAGCAGCTCGCCCAGCGAGATGGCGCCGTACCCCCATACCATCAGCCAGGACGACACCCGGCCGTCGCTGGCGGCGACGTGTCCGGCGGCCCCGTAGATGAAAAATCCGGCGGCGACGATCGCAAAACCAACCGCGAATTTGGCGGCGATCGAGATGTCCTTGTTGCGTCGGCCCGCGGCCGTATACAGCCACGCCAGCGGCGGGCTGAGGATGAAGATCCAGATCGGGTTGAAGGCCTGGAACTGGGCCGGCGACCAGTCCCACAGGTGCCAGCCGAACAGGTTGAACGCCGGATCGACGTTGCGCAACGCGAAAAGGTTCAGCGACGTCGACATCTGCTGGTAGAAAATGAAATAGAACACGGTCTGAATGGTCAGCACGAGCGCCGCGACGAGGCCGGCGCGTTCTTCGCGGCGCCCGATCGCGATCAGGTAGAGAAAAATGCCCAGCACCAGTACCCCGGCAATGTATACGAACACGCGTGCTACGCCTTCGTGCTGCAGGATGAAGGCCGAGCCGAATACGCCCCCGACGCCGATCAGCAGTACCGCGGCGAGCGTAGTGCGCTCGACCGGGCGCTCGTCGGGCTCGGAGCCGACATGTGCCAGGGTATGCCGCATCGCGGCATAGTTGAGCAGGCCGAGCACCAGGCCCACCGCGCATACGCCGAAGGCGACGTGCCACCCCAGGTCGTTCGCGTACAGGGCGTTGAAGTAGTCTTTCAACCACGGCGTCAAAAGCTGGGAAATCATCGCCCCCAGGTTGACCGCCATGTAGTAGATGGTGAACGCGCTGTCGATCCGCGAGTCGTCGCCCTCGTAGATCTTGCGGACCAGGTTGCCCGCGTTGGCCTTGAACAGGCCGTTGCCCACCACGATCACGCCGAGGGCGCAGAACAGGAACCATTCGCTCTGTCCCGGCACTACCATCAGCACGTAGCCCGCGGCCAGGATCACCGCGCCGAACAACATGGTCCGCCGGGTGCCGAGCAGCTTGTCCCCGATCCAGCCGCCGATCGCCGGCGCCACGTAGATCAATGCGGCCGCCGCGCCCCAGACTACCGTCGCGCGCGCGTCGGGGAAGCCCAGTCGCTGGACCATGTAGTACACGATGAGCGCCTGCATACCGTAGTAGCCGAAGCGCTCCCACATTTCGATCAGGAATACGGTCGTAAAGCTGCGGGTCTGTGAGACGTTTGTTGTTGTTTTATTCACGGTGTCACCAGCGCGTGAGTCGTGTCGGAATGATGACTGTAGTCATTTGCTGCAACATTGCAAGACACGATGCTGACCGCAGACGTGGACTTCGGGCTACCTCCGGTCACAACTTTTACCCGCCATACGGGTAACACCGTATTGCGGCGTCCCCAGACCGGTTCGAATATTTGAAGGTTGTTTTCCACGAGGAGATCGGCAATGAACCGGAGCGGAGTAAATATCCTGCTGTCAACCGTTCTGCTGTTGACGGTCGGCGTCGGCGTCCACGCCCAGGACGCGCTACGCACCAGGGCCCAGGCGCTGTTTGCGCCCATCCCCCATGAAGCGCCCGCCATTCCGGGCGTGGCGAGCACGCAGGCGCAGATTGACCTGGGGCGAATGCTCTACTTCGAGCCGCGGCTGTCGGAGAGCCACGCCATCGCCTGCAACTCGTGCCACATGGTGGGGCTCGGCGGCGTAGACCTGCAGGAAACCTCCATCGGCCATCACTGGCAGCGGGGTGGCCGCAACGCGCCGACGGTACTGAATGCCGTATTCAACACGGCCCAGTTCTGGGACGGCCGGGCAAAGGACCTCGAGGAGCAGGCGGGCGGCCCGCTGGTGAACCCGGTGGAAATGGGCACCACGGAGACGCACGTGGTCGAGCAACTGCGCGGCATCCCCGGCTATGTACAGGCGTTCGGCCGGGCGTTTCCGGAATCCGGCGACCCGATCACCTTCGACAACGTCCGCAATGCCATCGCCGTGTTCGAGGCGACTCTCCTGACACCGGATGCGCCCTTTGACCGCTTCCTTCGCGGCGACGAGTCGGCGCTCAGCGACGCGCAGCAACAAGGCCTGACGCTCTTCATCGACAAGGGATGCGCCGCCTGTCACAACGGCATCAACGTGGGCGGCCGCCAGTACGCGCCGTTCGGGGTCGTGGAGCGACCCGGGGCGGATATCCTGCCGCCCACCGACAAGGGGCGCTTCCAGGTTACCCAGACCGCGAGCGACGAGTACGTATTCAAGGTACCGACACTGCGCAACATCGAGCTGACCCCGCCGTATTTCCACAGCGGCAAGGTCTGGGACCTGCGTCAAGCCGTCGGGATCATGGGTGCGAGCCAGCTGGGCGCCCAGCTCAGCGATGAGGAGATCGACCTCATCACGGATTTCCTCGCGAGCCTGACAGGCGAGCAGCCGAAAGTCGTGTATCCGCTGTTACCGCCGAGCGTCGCGTCGACGCCGCGCCCGGCGCGTTGAGAACGGGCTGACGGGGCTGCCGGGATTTGCCGGCAGCCCGATGCATTCGCCGCCGACCGCGGCGAATGCATGCAGTGACACCATCGGTTCGGTCACTCGATACGTTGTTCGAGATGACTGACGACGGTATCCAGGATCTTGAGGCGGGCATGGTGCTTGTCGTTGGCCTCGACGAGTATCCATGGCGCCTGCTGGGTGCTGGTGAACTGCACGACGTCGTGGCCGTATCGCTGGTACGACTCCCATAGTTCGCGATTCCGCCAATCCTCGTCGGTGAGTTTCCAGCGCTTGTAGGGCGACTCCTCGCGCTGCCTGAAGCGTGCGAGCTGCTCGTCCTTGCTGATGTGCAGCCAGAACTTCAGCAGCAGGATGCCGTGATCGACGATCTGGTGTTCGAAGTCATTGATCTCGTTGTACGCGCGACGCCACTCGTCTTCGGTCGCAAATCCTTCCGCACGTTCGACGAGCACGCGCCCGTACCAGCTGCGGTCGAAAATGGCCACGTGTCCCGCGCGCGGCAGTCTGCGCCAGAACCGCCAGAGGTAATGATATGCGCGCTCTTCTTCCGTCGGTGCCGCGAACTGATGTACGCGGCAGGATCGTGCATCGAGGCTCCGTACCGCGCGCCGGATCGCGCCGCCCTTGCCGCCTGCATCAGGGCCTTCAAAGACCAGCACGGTCGAGATTTGCTTTTCGCGGGCCTGGCGGCCGAGTTCGCCGAGCCGGACCTGGCGCGCCTTGAGCGCCTCCTTGTAGTCGGGTTTCGGTACGGAGAGCGACAGGTCGAGGGCATCGAATACGGTGGATGCCGCGGCCGCATCCGAATCGACAAGCCGGGATGCGCCGTACTCGGGCGCCTGCGCCATCCGCTTTTCGTGCTGGTCGAGATGCCGCGACATCTCGGCCGCGATCGTCTCGCCCACCTTCAGGTGCCGATAGTTGAGATCCGTTCCTTCCACCAGGTACCAGGGCGCCCTGGCACGATTGGTACGCGTAATGATCTGTTCGGCGGTGGCGATGAAATCGTCGTAGTGTTCGTGGTTTCGCCAGTCTTCATCGTCGACCCGGTAGCTGCGTGCCGGGTCGGCCGACAACTCGTCGAGGCGCTCTTTCTGTTGCGGCCTGCTGAGGTGCATCCAGAACTTGAGGATCAGTGCCCCGTCGTCTGCAAGCGTGTTTTCGAAGCGGATGATTTCACTCAACCGTTGTTCGAACTCGGGTTCATCGATCTCACGATAGACCCGGTCCAGCAATGGCCGCGAATAGCGCCCGCTCAGATACAGGCCGACGCGCCCCTTCTTCGGCAGATCGCGCCAGAATCGCCAGAATCGCGGGCGGCCCCGCTCCTCTTGCGTAGGCGCCAGGTAGCCGGTCGTTCGCAGCCACCGCGGGTCCATCCACTCGTTCAGGATATTGATCGTGGAGCCCTTGCCCGCGCCGTCGACGCCCGCGAAATCGATCAGCACCGGAAAGGCGGCGAGTTCGAGAATCCGGTACTGCAGGGTCAGGAGCTTCGATCGCAATTCCCGCTCACGATCCTTGAATTCGGATTGTGGGACGCGCTGTCCCAGTTCCGCGGTGTCGAACATCATCGCCTCTGGCCGCCCCACAGGGTTTCGGGTCGTCGATTCTACCGCGCCGCGCGGTTTGCGACGTCAAAGGATACATCGAACGACTCCGCGGCCATGCCGGTCAGTGCAGCAACTTGGCCATACGACCGGCATCGAAGCCATCGTCGTGGCCGCCTGTTTGCAACCAAATGGCTTTATACTGCTTCGCTAAATGGTCAGAATTCTTTCGTTTCTCGTTATTGCTGCGATATCGCTCGGGCGAGCAAGCGCCGGAGAGCTGCGGCCCGCACGGGGCGAATTCCTCGTGTCGACCGAGCAGACGGACGGCGGTATTTTTGCGCAGACCGTCATCCTGCTCCTGTCTTACGACGATGCCGGTGCAGCCGGGTTGGTCGTCAATCGTCCGACAGAGGTTAAGGCGTCGGAACTCTTTTCCGGGGAGAGTCCGCTGTCTGCCTACGACGGCACGATCTACTGGGGCGGGCCGGTACAGATGGATACCCTGCTGGCGCTGTCGAATACGGATCGCCCGCCCGACGGCGCCGAGAAGATCCTCGACTCCGTGTACCTGGTGCCGTTCAGCGAGGACGTGATCGACGCTCCCGGGGTACGCATCTTCATCGGCTATACCGGATGGGCGGCGGGTCAACTGGATAGCGAACTGGCGAGAGGCAGCTGGCAGGTCGTCCCGGCTTCGGGACATGGTGTCTTCAGCAAAGACCCCGCCGGGCTCTGGAAGCGACTGCTGCCCAGGGAAACGATTCGCGCGGGGTTGTCGAACGCACCGGAACAGTACGCTCGCCGCAAGCGGACGTATAATTGGTGATGCTTCACATCATGCAGCGAGTTCGGCTGCGGCGGGACCGGTTCCGGATCGCATGACCGAGAGGACGAGCAAATGAGCAACAAAGAGCAGCGCAGCAACAGGGAAACCCGGAAAAAGCCACTCATGACGCCGAAAGAAAAGAAGGCGGCAAAGAAGGCCAAGAAAGACGCGAAGCGGACGTTCGTGCCGCGCTGAAATCGCAAGAGCCGACAGTACGGATAGCTTCGGCCGGATGCCCGCGCCGTGCTGTCAGTACAACAGGCTCGCCATGCGCCGGCGGTATTGATTTACTCGCGGGTCGTCGCCAAGCAGTTCGAACACCTTCAATAACGCGTGGCGGCCGGCGTCGTCGCCGAAACTGCGATCGGCGTGCATCAACTCGAGCAGCAGCTCCAGGGCTGCATCGTAGTCCCGGTCCAGAACCTTGCGCAGGGCCAGCCGGTATCGCGCCCGCTGATTGCCGGGATCGGCTGCGAGCTCCGCCTCCAGCGCGGCTTCGTCCGGCGCCCCGGCAAGCTCGCCCGCGAAAAACAGCCGGCTGCGCAGGCCGCTGACTTCCGGCTTGCGCTGCTCGTCCGCCGGCAGCGCGTCAAGCGCCGCTCCCGCAGCGGCGATGTCGCCGATGGCCGCCTGCGCTTCGGCAAGCGTCACGCTGAGCCGCGGGTTGTCCGGATCGGTCCGGCGCGCCTCGCTCAACAAATTGATCGCGCCCTCGGCGTCCCCGCCGTCGAGCAGTTCACGCGCCTGTTCCACGCGCGCATCCGATTCGCGCGGCAGGTGCCGATCGAGGAACTCGCGGACCGCCCGCTCAGGCAGCGCGCCCAGGAACTCGTCCACGGGCCGGCCGTCGCGGAACAGCTTGACGTTCGGGATGCTGCGGATGCCGAAGCGGGCAGCGATCTCCTGTTCCTGCTCGGTGTTCAGCTTGCCCAACAGGAACCTGCCCCGGTATTCGGCGGCCAGTTTGGCGAGCACCGGCATCAGTACCCGGCACGGCTCGCACCAGCCGGCCCAGAAGTCCAGCAGCACCAGGACTTTGAAAGAGGTCTCCATCACTCCCTGGAAGTTGTCCCGGGTGACGTCGACGATAAAAGGCGAATCGGCCATAAGTGATCTTCCCGAGTCCTGCTGCCGCACGCGGCGGCCGCTATTCGCCGCGCGGCGGCAAACCCGTGTGCTGCGTGAGCGCGCGCCCGCGCCGGACGCGTTTCTCGTGAGCTTCTTTGGTGTTCTTGCGACGCGCCGCGATGTATCGTGCATCGCGCGGCTGGTGTTCCGGCACGAGCTTGCCCGGCCCCTCGCCGATCAGCCGCTCGAGATGCATGTCTCGCAGCGCCTTCCGGATCAGCGGCCAGTTCGCGGGATCGTGGTAGCGCAGCAGCGCCTTGTGCAAGCGCCGTTGTGACAGGCTCCTCGGTACGGTCACTTCGTCGCTCTTGTACGTAACGCGCCGCAGCGGATTCCTGCCCGAATGGTACATCGCGGTCGCGGACGCCATCGGTGTCGGCAGGAAGGCCTGCACCTGGTCGGCGAGGAATCCGTTCTCCTTGAGCCACAGGGCCAGGTTCACCATGTCGAGATCGGTAGTGCCCGGGTGCGCCGCGATGAAGTAGGGGATCAGGTACTGCTCCTTGCCGGCCTCCGCCGAGAATTTTTCGAACAGTTCCCTGAAGCGGTCGTAGGCGCCGATGCCCGGCTTCATCATCTTGTCGAGCGGGCCCTGCTCCGTGTGTTCCGGCGCGATCTTCAGGTAGCCGCCGACATGGTGCGTGACGAGCTCCTTCACGTATTCCTCGTCTTCGACGGCGAGGTCGTAGCGCAATCCGGATGCGATGAGCACTTTCTTTATGCCCGGTAGCCGACGCGCCTTCCGGTACAGGCCGGTCAGCGCGGAGTGGTCGGTGTTCAGGTTGCCGCAGATGCCTGGGAACACGCAACTCGGCCGCCGGCACGCAGCTTCGATCTGCTTGCTCTTGCAGGCAAGGCGATACATGTTCGCAGTGGGCCCGCCGAGATCCGAGATGACGCCCGTGAATCCCGGCACCGTGTCGCGTATCTTGCCGATCTCCTCGAGGATCGACTCCTCCGAGCGGTTCTGGATGATGCGGCCCTCGTGTTCGGTGATCGAACAGAACGTGCAGCCGCCGAAGCAGCCGCGCATGATGTTCACCGAGAAACGGATCATCTCGTATGCGGGGATCTTCGCATTGCCGTAGGCCGGATGGGGCACACGCGCAAACGGCAGCCCGTAGACGTAGTCCATTTCGGCCGTCGTCAGTGGCAACGCCGGCGGATTCAGCCACAGCTCCTGTTTGCCGTGCGCCTGCACGAGCGCACGCGCATTGCCCGGATTCGTCTCCAGGTGCAGGACGCGGCTCGCGTGGGCGTAGAGCACGCTATCGTTACGCAGCTTTTCGAACGACGGCAGCCGGATCACCGAGCGGCTGCGATTCCGGCGCGCGTCCGGCACGAAACGGAGCACGTTGCGGCCGGTATCTTCTTCGTCCGCTTCCCGGCTCGCACAGGCCGAACTTTGCGGGTTCGTGTACGGGCTGACGATCGCCTCGACCCGACCGGGCCGGTCGATGCGCGTCGAGTCGATTTCCCACCAGCCGTCCGGCGTGTCGCGGCGAAGAAACGCGGTACCGCGGATGTCCCGGATGGTGTCGATCGCCTCGCCGCGCGCCAACCGGTGCGCGAGTTCGACGACGGCACGCTCGGCGTTGCCGTAGACGAGAATGTCCGCGTGCGCATCCACGAGGATCGAGCGCCGTACCCCGGCATCCCAGTAGTCGTAATGCGCGATGCGCCGCAGGGATGCCTCGATCCCGCCGAGCACGATCGGCACGTCGCCGAACGCTTCGCGGCAGCGTTGCGCGTAGACGATGGAGCAGCGGTCCGGCCGTTTGCCGGCCGCAGCGCCCGGCGTATAGGCGTCGTCGTTGCGGACTTTCCTGTCGGCCGTGTAGCGGTTGACCATCGAGTCCATGTTGCCCGCCGCGACGCCGAAGAACAGGTTCGGCCGCCCGAGCGCCTCGAAGGCATACGTCGAGTGCCAGTCCGGCTGCGCGACGATGCCGACGCGGAATCCCTGTGCCTCGAGCAGTCGGCCGATGACGGCCATGCCGAAGGACGGGTGGTCGACATAGGCATCGCCGGTGACGACGATCACGTCGCAGGAGTCCCATCCGAGCCTGTCCATCTCCGCGCGCGACATCGGCAGGAACGGCGCCGTGCCGTAGCACTCGGCCCAGTACCTGTCGTAGCCGTAAAGAGTAGTCTGCGCGCGCATGCGTCCGCTTCGGTCCTGCCGGCCGGGTTGCCGGATGACGTCGATTATACGGCCGCGCTGCGCTTGCCAGCGGCCTGTTTCCGGAGCAGAATCTCGCACCCTTTCTGCGCCGGCAGGTGCCGCTTCGGCGTGTATGTCGAACCCGTGTCTGTCCTGCGGCGCCTGCTGCGCCTTCTTTCGTGCGTCGTTCCACTGGCTCGAAACGAGCGCCGCCGCCGGCGGCGCGACACCGGCCGAGCTGACCGTGCAGGTATCGCAGCAGCTAGTCGCCATGCGCGGTACCGATCGCAAACCGCCCCGCTGCACCGCGCTCGAGGGCAGTATCGGCGGTTCGGTCCGGTGCTCGATCTACGAGCTGCGCGCATCGCCGTGCCGGGACTTCCAGGCGTCGTGGGTCGACGGACAACACAACGAACGTTGCGACCGCGCGCGCGCCGCTCACGGCTTGTTGCCGCTGCCCCCGTCGGCCGAAGCTCGCCAGTCACCGGATGCACACGCCTCCAGCACCCATTTCTTCATGTCTTCGAAAAAGTTCGATCCGGCATGCTCGGGCCGCTGATGGAACCAGCCGATGATCGCCATGCCCCGGACCAGCAGGAAGAGGGGCAGCATGTCGGTGTCTCGCACGGGTAGCGAGCGGATTTGACGATACCCGTCGAGCAGGGCGCCGCGGAGCGCGTCGAAGTCCGGCTCGAATACGTATTCGATCAGGGCTGCTGCGATGTCGTAGACGTGCCATCCGTAGGCCGAGTCATCGAAGTCGATCAGGACGAGATCGTCCCCGTTGTGGACGATGTTGTGGGGATGCAGGTCGGCGTGGATCAGGCTGAATCGCTCCGGTCTTTCGCCATACCCGGCGAGCGCGGCGCGCGCACTTTCTCTCGCTTGCAGCAGCAATGCCCGTTCGCCTTGGCTCAGGACCGCGTGTTCCCAGAAACGGCCCCAGAATGGAGACTCCCCCAGTAAGCCATCGAGATCGAGGCGCCGCCGCGTAAATCCCGGCGGTTGTGACCAGCCGGCCGACTGGTTGTGGATGGCCGCGGCGATCTCGCCGATCCTGTGGAAGAGTCGCCGTCGCTCGTCGGCGTCCGCGCTCGTTTCCAGGTAGTCGCCCAGCAGCGTGCCTTCGTGCCAGGTGGTCATGCCCGCATGGCGCTGCTCGCCCGTGCCGGGGACATCGACCAGCTCGAAGTGCCGGCCCTGGCGCGTCTCGAGCGAATCCGGAACCGATATGCCAGCTTCCTTCAGCGCCCGGGTCCAGGCGCGCTCCGAATCGAGTTCCTCGATCGAGTTGTATCCGGGCCGATGGAGCCTCAGGACATAGTCGGTATCGCCGCCGCGAACCGAGACTCTGAAGCTCACGTTCTCGGCATGCGAGACGAGTTCGATCTTGTCCGGCTCGACCGGAAAACTCTCGAGCGCTCGCAGGGCGGCGGGCGTGTAGCTGGATTCGAGGAGTTCCCTATCCACCCATCTCCCCGAGGCATGCATCGAAGGCGCTCAGGAATTCGTCGGCGTCTTGATCGGAGAAGACGAGCGGGGGCCGGATCTTCAGGACGTTGTCGAACTTGCCGGCGTTCGAGACCAGGAATCCCTTGTCCTTCAGCAGGTTGGAAAGGCGCCCGGCCGCTGCGGCGTCGGGTTCTTTCGAGACTGTGTCGCCGATCATTTCGACGCCGATGAACAGGCCGCAGCCGCGCACGTCGCCGATCGCCGGGTGCCGGGGCAGCCTGGCCTCCAGTTCGTTCGTGAGGCGCCCGCCGACCTCGGTCGCGTTGCGGAGGAGATCGAGGCGTTCGATCTCGTCGATTACCGCCATGCCGACCGCGGCCTGCAGCGGGCTGGACGAGAACGTATTGAAATAGTCCGTATTGGCGCGGAAATCATCCACGAAATCCTTGCCTGCGGCAGTCGCCGCAAGCGGCAGTCCATTGCCCATCGGTTTGCCCATTACGACGATGTCGGGCCGGAACTGTGTTCGCTCGTAGCCCCACCATCGGCCCGTTCGCGCATATCCCGATTGCACTTCATCGGCAATCACCAGGCCGCCTTCGGCGTGCACCAGGTCCGTGACCCCGGCCATGAACCCGGACGGGATCTCCGGCAAGCCCTCGTTCGCAAGGATCGAACACAGGATGAGGGCCGCGAAGCCGGACTCCTCCGCCTTCAGGCTTTCGATCGCCGCCGCGACGCGGGCGAGATACGCCTCGCACAGTGCTTCCTCGTCCAGTCCGTCCTCGATCGGCCTGTAGCGTTCGGGGAACGGGAATCCGCGGACCTCGGCGGTCCCGCCCGGCGCGCGACCGACGTTGGTCAGCGAGCCGACCAGCTCGCTGTTGCCGTGGTAGGCCGCATCCGTGCACACGAGTCCGCGGTGACCGGTAACGACGCGGGCCATCTGGATCGCGACCTCGTTCGCCTCGGTGCCGCTGCAGCTGAATACGACGCTTTCGATTCCGTCATGGTGGAGCCCGGCGAGCCTCTCGGCGAAGGCTACGACGCCTTCGTGCAGGTAACGGCTGTGGACATTGAGGGTGGCCTGCTGCCTGGCCATGGCTTCGACTACGGCCAGGTTGGCATGTCCCACGCAGGGCACGTTGTTGTACATGTCGACGTAGCGCCGGCCGGCCCGATCGTACAGATAGACACCTTCGCCCCGGACGATCTCGAGCGGTTCGTCGTAGAAGAGTTCGGCGCCGGAACCCAGTGCACGATCACGACGCCGTTTCAGCGATCCCGAATCCATGCAGGCAATGCTAATCGATGCGTGGGACCCGTGTAAGTGAGCAATGCCGCGACTTGCCTCTGCGAGACCCGCGCTACAGCCGGTCCCTGAGCCGGTAGTAGAGCATTCCGAGGGCGATCAGCTGGTTCCCGACCCAGCGCGGGCCCGGTAAGCGGAGCGGTTTCATGCCGGCGAACAGGTCGAAGCGCTCCATCGTGCCGGCGATCGGCATCGGCCATGACCTCGCCCATCAGGTGCGTGCCGCAGACGCCGTGCCCGGAGTACCCCTGGCAGTAATACACATTGCCGTCGAGGCGCCCGACTGCGATGACCCGATTCAGCACGATGCCGATCTTGCCGCCCCATTCGAACTCGACGCGGACGCCTTTCAGCTGCGGGTAGATCCGTTCCATGCGCGGCCGGATGTAGGCTTCGATGTTCGCCGGGTCGCGGCCGGAATAATTGCACGCGCCGCCGTAGAGCAAGCGCCGGTCGGCGGACAGGCGAAAGTAGTCCACCACGGTGTTGAGATCGCAGACGGCGACGTCCAGCGGGTTGATCTCGTCGGCGAGTGCTTGCGGCAGCGGTTCGGTGGCGATGATGTAGCTGCCGGCGGGGAACACCAGGTTCGAAAGCCGCTTCGGCTCGAGCCGGCTGTAGGCATTGCCCGCGAGCACGACCGCGTCGGCCGAAACCTCCCCGTTCGCCGTCACGACCTTCGGTCGTTTGCCATGCTCGATGTCGAGTACCGGCGACTGTTCGAATATCCGTACGCCGAGGCTCGCGGCGGCGCGCGCCTCGCCGATGCAGAGGTTCAGCGGATGCAGGTGGCCGTCGCGGAAGCAGGCGAAGCCGCCGTGCAAGGCGTCGGTGCCGAGCTTCTCGCGCGTGTCCTGCCGGTCCCAGACTTCGTAGCGGTACGGAAAGTTGCGTTTCGCGCGTTCGGCCGCGGCACTTTCGATGTCGGCCACCTGCCCGGGCTTCATAGCGACTTCGACGTAACCGTCTTTCAGATCGCAGTCGATCGCGTACTTGTCGGATGCGCTCGCGAACGATGTCGTTGCCGCGCCAGCGCATGTCCCACAGCAGGTCGGCGAGCACGCCGCCGTGCTTCGCTTCGATCTTGTCCAGGCCGCGCATGCCGTGGATGAGCTGGCCGCCGTTGCGGCCGGAGGCGCCCCAGCCGACGCGATTCGCCTCGACGACGGCGACGGAATAGCCGCGCTCGGCCAGCGTCAGGGCCGTGGCGACACCCGTGAAGCCGGCACCGACGATGCACACGTCCGCGGTTTCGCTGCCGGCGAGCGCCGGGTAGTCCGTCGCGTCATTGACGGTCGCCGCGTAGTACGATCCCGTGTGTTCCTGTGGCTGTTGCGTCGATCCCATTGATCTGCCGATCCTTGCCATCCGGAGAAACTCTGATCAATTCGTCATTGCGAGGAGCGAAGCGACGTGGCAATCCATAGCTCGTTGATTTCAAATACTGGATTGCTTCGCTTCGCTCGCAATGACGAATCGTTTGCCAATTGACCAGAGTTTCCCTCATTGGACGCCGTGTTGCCTCCGTAACGCCCGAACCAGCCGAGGATGTAAGCGCTCTTGGCCATCATGTTGCTCGGCTTCTCGGTAATGTGGTGGCTGGCATCGGGGATGCGCACCATCATCGACGGCACCTTGCGCAACTTGAGCGCCGTGTAGAACTGCTCGGCATCGGAACTCGGCGTGCGGTAGTCGACCTCGCCGGTCATGACCATCGTCGGCGTCTTGACGTTGCCGGCGTAGGTCAGCGGCGAGCGCTTCATGTAATTCTGCAGGTCGTTCCACGGCAGGGTTCCGAACCAGTATTGCGTGCCGAACGCCGGCAGGTCCGACGTCAATACCCAGCTGTACCAGTTGATGACCGGCTTGGCGACGACGGCAGCCTGGAATCGATCCGTGTGGCCGACGATCCAGGCCGTCAGTACGCCACCGCCGCTACCGCCGGTCACGAACAGGCGCTCGGAATCGACGTAGCCGCGTTTCAGCACCTCGTCGACACCCGACATGAGGTCGTCGTAGTCGTGGTCCGGATAATCGTGGTGGATCAGGTTGCCGAATTCCTCGCCGTAGCTGGTCGAGCCGCGCGGGTTGACGTAGAGCACGACGTAGCCTGCCGCGGCATAGAGTTGGTCCTCGGCCGAGAAGCGCGGGCCGTAGTTCGCGAACGGTCCGCCGTGGATCTCGAGGATCAGCGGATATTTCCTGGCCGGATCGAAGCCCGGCGGCTTGAGATCCACGCCCTCGATCGGGCGATCGTCGTAGCTCGAGGCGAAGTGGATCTCCTCGAGCGCTCCGAGTTCGACGTGGGCGAACAGTCCGGCATTGAGGTCGGTCAGGCGCCTCGCTTCGCCGCCGCGGACCGACACGACCGCAACG
Organism: uncultured Gammaproteobacteria bacterium; assembly: GCA_963777675.1. GTDB lineage: Bacteria > Pseudomonadota > Gammaproteobacteria > Steroidobacterales > Woeseiaceae > UBA1847. Next base: position 76,420 of record CAVZRD010000015.1, read on the forward strand.
TCGGCGGGATGCTGCGGCGAGGTCAGCGTGAATGCGACGACGCCGGCCTTCGGCGCGACGGTGTACTGCCCCTGCGAGTAGGGCCGGCCGAGATCGAGGCCGCCGACATCGCCGGCGATCGGCCCGGACCTTGCCGTCCAGGCCGATGTAACCGATCCGGGTCGTGCCCTCGTCGTCGTACTGGAAATAAACACCGTCGCCGCGGCTGTCCCACTGCGGCGTCTCGACGTCGCGATCGAGGCCGGCCGAAACGACGTGCGCGTTGGAGCCGTCGCGATCCATGACATACAGGCGGATGACCTGGTAGCCCTGCTTGCGGTCGTCGAAGCCCGTGTAGGCGATGCGTCTGCCGTCCGGCGAGACGACCGCAGCGCCGTCCGGCCCATCCCGATCGGTCAGCGCGCGCACCTCGCCGCCTTGTGCCGGCACCGCGTAGACCTCGGTATTCAGCGGCTGGTAGTCGGCGTCCGCGTGCCGGTTGGCGGAGAAGATCAGGTACTTGCCGTCCGGACTCCAGTCCAGGCTGCCGTCGTCATCGACGTCGCCGCCGGTCACTTGCTGCGGCGTGCCGCCGTCGGCCGTCATCACGAACAGATGCGTGCGACCGTGCGGCAGGTAACCCTTGCCGTCGAATCGGTACACCAGCCGGTCGATGACCTTGATATCGGGCCCCCAGTCGGCACCCTCGGGCGGCGCCGGCAATTGGGCGACCGGCTCTTCCGGCGGATCGTCGACGAACAGCGCGAATGCGATGCGCTTGCCATCCGGCGAGAACTGTATTTCACCCGGTGCGTGCGGCAGCGAGGCGATCCGGGCGGTGTCGCCGCTGTCCATCCAGCGCATGCGGATCTCGGCCGTCTTGTGGCCGGCATCGTCTTCGTGCGAGACGACATAGATCAGTCGCGAACCGTCCGGTGAAAAGCGAGGCGAGCCGGCGTTCTCGTCGGGCGGCGTCAGCGGCGCAATCCACCGCCGTCGGCGCCGACTTGCCACAGGCTGTGGCGCTCTTCGTCGTTCAGGACGTCGTAGCCGGAACGCACGAACACGACGTGCTTGCCGTCCGGCGCGATGCGCGGATCGGCGGCCCATTGCAGATCGAAGATCTGTTCGAGTTGCAGTCGATCCGCGACTGCTGTCTGCGGTTCAGCCTGAACGAGCGCAACACAGACCAATGCAAATATCGGGGTGAGTCTAGTGATCCGGGAGATGACAGGCCGCTCCGGATTCGATTGGGTCGTATTCAAGGCGACTTCCTTTTGATCGATTCATGTTTGCGACGATCGGGCCGCGGAGGTTGGCGCAGGATAGCGTGTAGCGGGCAGCCGATCCATGCGGCGTCGTCGATCGCCCGACTCTTTTCGGGGTCACGGGTAAGCCTGCGGCGTTATCTGGATGTTCCGGGCAGGCAGGAGCTAAGGTCGCCTGGCCCGGCACTTGACGCTCTGTCCTCGACCGGCTGCACTTGTTCGGCGTGTGCCGGGCGAGTTCGGCAGGTCGCCGTCGGAGTGCGGGAACGTCATGCGCACGGTCGTGCCGATACCCGCCGGGCCCGGCGTCGATCGACAGGTCGCCGTGATGGAGGGTGGTGACGTCACGGACGATGGCGAGCCCCAGGCCGCTGCCGGTCCCGCGCGCGTTGCTGGCGCGAAAGAAGCGCTCGACGACCCGGCTGCGTTCCGCGGGCGGAATGCCGACGCCGGTATCCGAGACCTCGAGCCAGGGGGAGCCGTCCCGGATGCCGCAACCGACCGTGACGCTGCCGCCGGCAGGCGTATGCGCGATGGCATTGGCCACCAGGCTCGCGGCCGCTTCCGCCAGCAACCAATCGATGCCCCGCACCGTGGCCGTACCGATCACGGCCCCGAGATCCACGTGCGCGGTCTCCGCACGGACGAGGTTGTCGGCCACGACGGTCTCGACGATGGACGTGAGGTCGACGTCTTCGAGCTGCAGGTTGGGGTTCGTCCGCGAATCGGCGCGCGACAGCGTCAGGAGTTGGTGCGTGGTATGGCTCAGGCGCCGCGCGCCGTCGAGGATCCGGCCGAGGCGTTCCCGCGAGGCCGGGTCCTTCTCATTCGCCAGCATGAACTCGAGCTGTGCCTGTATGCCGGCTAACGGCGTCCGCAGTTGATGCGCCGCACTGTCCATGAACCGGCGGTGGCTCGCCGCCGTTTCTTCCACGAGCAGGAACAGGCGATTGAGCGCCGCCACGAGGCTGCTGATCTCCGCCGGCACGTTGCCGACCGCAAGCTGCGTCAGGTCGTCCGGCGACCGTGCGGCGAGCTGATTCTCGACTTCGAGCAGCGGTGTCAGCGACATGCGGACGCTGAACCAGATCAGCGCGAGGATCAGGCCGAGGACGACGAGATCGGTCGTAAGAGCCGGCACCAGGATATGCGCACGCAACTCGTCGCGCTTGTGCGTCGTTTCTCCGATCGTGACGACGACTCGCTGATGATCGACATAGGATTCGTAGCCGATCAGTCGGATCGGTGCACCGTCGTATTTCGCGTCGGCCGCCGCGGGATTGTCGATCGATGCGGGCACCTCGGGGAGATTCGGGTTACCGGCGATGATTCCGCCGGCGCGCGTGTCGACGCGAAAGAACAGCGAGTCCTGCGAATCCGCCCTCAGCACTTCGAGGGCATCGGCCGGCAGATGCAGCTTCAGCTGTCCGTCGGGGTCGCGCTGGATGTGCGCTGCAATGACCAGGGCCGAATCCTCCAGCGCCTTGTCGAACGCGCGGGTATACGGCCGCAGCGCCGAAAAGTAATCGATCGCCGTACCCGCGATCAGTACGATGGCGGCCGGTACGAACAGGGTGAGGACCAGGCGGCGCCGGATCGAGTGCGCACTGCTATTGTGCGCGATCATCGAATCGGTACCCCATGCCACGGACGGCGCGGATCCGGGCAGCGGAACCGAGCTTGGCTCGCAGGCGAGAAACATACTGCTCTACTGCGTTCGCCGTAAGCTCCTCGCTCCAGTCGGCAATCGAGCACAACAGCTTTTCTTTCGAGACCAGGTGACCGGCGTTCAGCGCGAGGCATTCCAGGATCGACCACTCGCGCTGCGTGAGTGGCAGCAGCTCGCCGTCGACGGTCGCCTCCTTGTGCGCCATGTCGATCTCGAGGCGACCGAAACTGATGCGCGAACTCGCCACGGCATTCGCCCGGCGGATCAGGGCGCGGCAACGGGCGATGAGTTCCGGCATGTCGAACGGCTTCGTCATGTAGTCATCGGCACCGAGATTCAGCGCCGTGACACGGTCCGACAAGGAGTCGCGCGCCGTGAGCATGAGGACCGGCGTGATCTTGCCGCGGTTGCGCAAGCCCTGCACGAGCCGCAGGCCGTTTTCGCGCGGCAGGCCGATATCGACGATGGCCAGGTCGAAGGGTTCCGCCTGCAGCGCGGCGCGCGCGGCCTCCGCCGTGCCGACCAGGTCGACGGCAAATCCGGCGCCATCGAGTGCGAGCCGGACCGCGTCTCCCAGCAACGCATCGTCTTCAACGGCAAGTACTCGCATAGTCATGAATTCGATCCCGACAACCGGATTATGGTTCCCCCTGGCTGACGGCAGGCTGACGCAAGGTCAGGAAGTTGTCAGCCTCGGGCTACAGCATAGGTGCCGTTGGAGATCGATATCGAGTGACTTCGGCGTCGATCGAAAGGTGACCAATCTCAGGCGCTAAAGGAGGCAGTCATGAGAACTTCAGTCAGGATTCTTACCGAAATCATTGCAGCAGCAGGAATCGGCGGTCTGGCTACGCCCGCGTTGGCTATGACAACGTCACATTGGGGCAATGACCAGGTCATGCGAAAAGAGACCGTGTCCTACCGCGATCTGAATATCTCGAACTACGCCGGGGCGAAAGAATTGTATGAACGCATCGCTCTCGCGGCAGACAACGTTTGCAGCCTCGATGACGAGGTCGCGCAAGTATTCGATCGTGACTTCCAGACTTGCAAGGACGGCGCTATCCAAAAGGCCGTGGCAAAGGTCGACGATGCGCAACTGACGGCCATCATGGATGAGCGGATCCCGATCCGCGAGCTGACACTCGCCAGGGAAAAGTACACCCGCGAAGTGAAAGCACAGGGATAGGCTGCAGTGCGAGACGCCCCGGCAAACCATCGCGCGGAGCACCGCGCGATGGTCCCGGGCTCGGGTCCGGCGCGGGGATTAACCGCGCGGACTGTCTGAAGCCAGTTTGCTCCGGCGATACCCGTAGCTCGCGTAGATCACAAGACCGAGGATCAGCCAGATCCCGAAGCGAATCCAGGTGACCATCGGCAGCTGGAACATCAGGAATCCGCATGCCCCGACCGCGATCAGCGGCGTCAACGGCGACCACGGTACCCGGAAGGGCCGCTCGCGCTCCGGTTCCTGCATGCGCAGGACGATGACGCCGATCGAGACGAGCACGAAGGCGAACAGCGTTCCGATGTTCGTGAGTTCCACCGCCTCGTTGATATTGACGAAGGCCGAGAACACTGCGACGAAAACGCCGGTGATGATCGTGGTCACGTGCGGCGTCTGAAATCGGGGATGGACCCTGGCGGCCCAGTCCGGCAGCAGTCCGTCACGGGCCATCGAGAAGAAGATCCGTGGCTGCCCCATCTGGAAGACCAGGAGGACCGACGTCATCGCCACTACCGCGCCCAGGCCGACGATGAATCGCGCAATAGCGAGCAATTGCGGGTCGCCGCCGGCCAGCCGGAGGGCCGTCAGCATCGGCTTTGCCGTGCCGAGTTCGCGCCACGGCGCCATGCCGGTCATGACGATTGCCACGAGTATGTACAGCACGGTACAGATGATGAGACTCGCGATGATGCCGAACGGCATGTCGCGGCCGGGGTCACGCGTCTCTTCCGCGGCGGTGGAGACGGCATCGAAGCCGATGTAGGCGAAAAAGATGATCGCCGCCGCCGTCGTGATGCCGTGGAGCCCATTGGGGGCGAACCCGCCGTACTGCACATAGTTCGCCGGCTTTACGAGTACGGCGCCGACGGCGATGAAGAACACCACGATGGCGACCTTGAGTAGGACCATCAGCGAGTTGGATCGGGCCGATTCCCGGATGCCGTACACCAGCAGCGCCGTGAGAAGCGCGACGATCACCACGGCCGGCAGATTCACGATCACGGGGATGCCGAAGAGGTGCGGCGCCTGCGTGGCGGCGGAGGCCAGGTAGGCAGCGGCGGAGCCGGCCCCGGGATTGCCCTGCAGCAGCTCGGCAGCCTGGAATGCGGTGCGGTAATCGGTGGCCAGCCATGCGGGGAAATGCAGTCCGAACTGACCGATGAGTTCGACGAAATAGCCGGACCAGGAGATCGCGACGGCCACGTTACCCACCGCGTACTCCAGGATCAGGTCCCAGCCGATGATCCATGCCACGAGTTCGCCAAGGGCTGTGTAGGCGTACGTATAGGCCGAGCCGGCGATGGGGACCATGGCCGCCAGCTCGGCGTAGCACAGCGCGGCAAAGCCGCAGGTTACCGCCGTGAGCACGAACGACAGAATGATGGCCGGCCCGGCGCCGATATGCTCGGCCCCGCCGGCGATGGCGGACCCCGTGGAGGCGAAAATGCCGGCACCGATGATGGCTCCCACGCCGAGCGCGGTGAGATCCCACTTCCCGAGCACGCGTTTGAGCGACGTGCCTGGCGATGCCGCCCCGTCGAGGACGTGCTGTACTGGCTTGCGGACAAAGAGTCGGGTCATTGGCTGCAACGGATCAGACGGCGAGTGGTGGACGGGCCGGCTCCGGGGGCCCGACCCAAGTCTCGGCGAGGCACGGCGATCTTGCAAGCGCCGGATCACGCCGTGAGGCTTCCGCATGTTGTTGCGCGGGTGACTTAGTTCGATGGGCTGCTTGCATGCGGACGGCGCGGCAGCTCCAGGCGCACCTCGAGCCCCGGATGTCTGTTCGCGATGACCAGGGTTCCCTGATGCTGCTCGACGACGGCATGCACGAGGGCGAGGCCGAGGCCGTTGCCGGGCTCGGAACGGGCATTATCGAGGCGCACGAAGCGTCGGTGCAGATTGCCGATCTCGTCCTCGGGTACTCCCGGGCCGGAGTCGGAAACGATCAACGTGCGTAGTTCGCCGTCGGCATACGCGCCCACCTCCACCTCGCCTCCGCGAGGCGTGTACTTGATGGCGTTGTCGAGAAGATTGGTGAGCGCCTGCGCCAGCAACTCGCGGTCTGCATACAGTCGGACGACCTGTTGGCCGGCGCAGCGCAGGGAAATTTCCCGTTCGTCCGCCGCGGCCTGGTAGATGTCGCAGATATCCCGCACCGTCTCGGCCAGGTCGAACTCGGCAAACGCAGCCCGGTACGCGCCGGATTCGATCCGGGAGATGCGCAGCAGCGCGTTGAAGGTCGCGAGCAGCTGATCGGACTCTTCGACACACTGTCGGAGCCCGTCCCGGCTGTCCGGCTCGCCCACGGCGAGCCGTTCGAGACGGTTGCGCAGCCGCGTCAGCGGCGTCTTGAGATCGTGGGCGATGCTGTCGCCGACATGCCGCATGCCTTCGAGCAGGCTCTCGATCTGATTGAGCATGGCGTTGAAATTGACCGCCAACTCGTCGAATTCGTCGCGCGTACCGCTGAGCGGTACGCGCTGGCTGAGATCGCCGCCCATGATCTGTCGTGCGGTACGATTGATCGCCGAGACGCGTCGCTGTGCGCCGATGCTCATCAACAGGCCGCCGGCCAGCGCCAGCAGCAGGCCGATGGCGATACCGAGCGAGGCCGAACGGGCAAAGACCCGGTTGAGCTGTACCTGGTCGAGGATGTCACGGCCGACCAGCAGGCGCAGATTGCGGCCCACGTTCAACACCATGGCCCGGACCGGGACGACGTCGCCGCTTGTCGTCGCCCGCTCGAATTCGACCCAGCGTCCCGCGCGTTTGAGGCGTACGGGCCAACCGTCGAGATTCCCGGCCAGCGGGCGCAAGTCGCTGTCGACGAACAGGTACACCGAGTTCGGAACGGAGTCTCTCGAACTGCGCTCTGCCACCACCGAAATCAAGCCGCCGATACCGAGCCGTTCGTATTGCTCGACGAGCCCGGATATCTCCGCTTCGATGGCCGCGTCGATCTGGCGGTTGAGGTCCCGATTGGTCCACCAGTACAGGAAGCCGAACAGAACCAGCACCGACACGATGAACATCAGCGCATACATCATGGCGAACTGAAACGTGCTCGTGCGGAGCAATACCCGCAATTTCAGGCTGCTGTCGTTCATCGCGCCGTTTCGGCTTCCAGTCGGTACCCGGCGCCGCGTACGGTGTGCAGCAGCGGCTGTGGGAAGTCCTTGTCGATCTTGTTGCGGAGCCGGCTGATGTGGACGTCGATGACATTGGTCTGCGGGTCGAAGTGATAGCTCCACACCGCTTCGAGCAGCATCGTCCGCGTAACGACCTGGCCGGCATGCCGCATCAGGTATTCCAGCAGCATGAACTCACGCGGTTGCAATTCGATCTTGCGGCCCGCCGCGCTCGACCTCCCGGCGCAACAGATCCATCGTCAGGTCGCCTACCCTGAGGACGGTCTGCTCGCCCCCGGGGTCGCTGCGCTGCCGGCGCAATAATGCCTCGATGCGTGCCTGGAGTTCGACGAAGGCGAAGGGCTTGACGAGGTAGTCGTCGCCGCCGGCCTTGAGCCCGCTCACCCGGTCATCGACTTCACCCAGGGCGCTCAGCACCAGCGCCGGCGTCGCGATGTCCGACGCCCGCATGGTGCGGATGATCGTCAGTCCATCCACGCCGGGAAGCATCCTGTCGACGATGAGCGCGTCGTAGGTCTCGGTCGTGGCAAGGAACAGGCCATCCTTGCCGTTGTCGGCGCAATCCACCGTATAGCCGGCCTGCTCCAGGCCGTTCTTCACGAATGAAGCGACGTCCCTGTCGTCTTCAATGACCAGTAGCTTCACTTCGTTGCCATCACGATTGGACTACGTCGATTTCACTACGCTGCTCTTTTCATGTGTCGCGCGGTCTTCGGGTCGAGCTCGTAGATGGCACGAATCGGATAGCGAATGCCGTCCACGATGACACTGTCGAATTTCGCGTACACGCTGCCGCCCGTGGATGTTACACCGATAGTCTGCTCGAATCGCAAATCGAAGCTGGGCCTCGACAGCTCGATCAGATACGGACGAAACGCCGTCGCCCAGACGATCAGTGAATCCCTGCTTATGGGCTGCCAGCCGTCCATGCCGTCGAATGTCCAGATGTAATCGACCGGCCGCATGTCTCGTGCGGCTGCATGATCGATCCCGTCAGCCGCCTGGCTCATGCTTACCAGGCCTGCGCTCAGCAATGCGACAAGAATCAGCTTTTTCATGGGACACCTCCGTGTTCCTGTCCATTCCATACCTGAATATTGCGGCTCCGGGTGTGAATTGCCACTGGCCCGGGCATTACGGTTTGTTAATGCCGATGACGCCACAAGATTAACGAAAGTTAATGCGCCCGCGATGTCCGCTTAATGCACCACCTCCTATGGTGACTTGCATGGCATTGCGGCCGAAGGCCGCGTGGATATCAGCAAGGAGAGGCAATCATGAGCAGATGGACTTTTTCCAGGAAACTCGGCGCAGCGGTGGCCGTGCTGTCGCTTACCGCGGCAGCGGTAATCGTGAGCGCCGACTCCGAAACCGGCGAACTCCGGAAATCGGTTGACGAGCCGCACGCCGTGTTCCAGGCGCCGGCAGACACCAGGTCGTTCGCCGACGTCGTCGCACAGGTGAGTCCGGCGGTCGTCAGCATCAAGGTGACCAAGACGATGCAGGCGATGCCCACGAACGAATTTCACTCCTTCGGCGGCGACCAGGGCTCGATACCGTTCGACCAGTTCTTTCAACACTTCTTCGGCGTCCCGGGGATGCCGCAGCGCAGCCTGCCGATGGAAGGGCAGGGATCCGGCTTCCTGATCGACAAGGGCGGCTACGTCGTGACCAACAATCACGTGATCGACGGTGCCGACAAGATCGTCGTCGTGGCGCAGGACGGTGACGAATACGATGCGACGCTGGTCGGGACCGACCCGAAGACGGACATCGCACTGCTGAAGATCCAGGACCACGATCAGCTGCCCGCACTGAGATTCGGCGATTCGGACAAGGCCCGCGTCGGTGACTGGGTGCTGGCGATCGGCAATCCGTTCGGCCTTGGTGGCACGGCGACAGCTGGCATCATCTCGGCGCGCGGGCGCGACATCCAATCCGGTCCCTATGACGACTTCCTGCAAATCGACGCACCGATCAACAAGGGGAATTCCGGTGGCCCGGTGTTCAATGCCGATGGTGACGTCATCGGAATGAACACGGCGATCTACTCCCCGAACGGCGGCAACGTCGGTATCGGTTTCGCCATCCCTTCGAAAGAGATCGTCGAGGTGGTCGACTCGCTCAAGGCGACGGGAAGCGTCCGTCGCGGTTGGCTGGGAGTGCAGGTCCAGGACCTGAATGACAAGATGGCGTCCAGTTTCTCGCTCGACAAGCCAAACGGCGCGCTCGTCGGCGACGTCGTATCCGACAGTCCGGCCGCAAAGGGTGGCCTGGAGGTCGGCGATGTCATCCTCGAATTCAACGGCAAGGACGTCAAGGACTCGCATGCATTGAGCCGCATCGTTGCGGACACGGAGCCGAAGGATCGGGTCCCCGTCGAAGTCTGGCGTGACGGCAAGGCAAAGACGCTGCATGTCACGATCGGCGAGGCCTCCGAGCAACAGGCCAATGCGACCGATACGTCGGGCTCTGCCGCGACGGCGGAACACGACCTCGGCATGCGCGTCGCCGACCTCACCGACGAGGACCGTTCAGAGCTCGGTCTGCCGGACGACTACCCGGGCGTCGTGATCATGGGCGTTGCACCGGACAGTTCCGCTGCCGAGGAAGGTCTGCGGCGCGGTGACGTCGTATCGCGCGTCGACGGCACGCAGGTGCACGACGTAGGCGACGTGAAACGTGCGCTGCAAGGCGCCAGGAAGCGGGGCGACGATCACGTTGCACTGCTGGTGCGGCGCGGTGACGTCCAGCAATTCGTGTCGCTGAGCTTCTCGTAAGCGGCATCGCGGCTAACAAGGAGCCGGGACCCGTGGTCCCGGCTCCTTGCCGTGTCCGGGCGAAGCGTTCCAGCTCGGGCGGGAGGTCCGGTTCCCCGCCGGGAACCGCGGACCAGGCGCGGGGTCTCAAATTGGGATCGGGCGTACGAAGGGGGGGCCATGGGACGCTTACGAATCGAGCTGGCCGCAGCGGTCATGGTCGCGATTCTGGCTGCCTGCGGCGGGAGCGGCAACGGTGGCAAAGGCACGGGTCTGCCTCCGGGCGGCACGCCGGAACTGGGCGTCGGGCCCGCGACCTGCACGGGCGGCACCGCGGGCAGCTTCCGATGCAGCGGGATTTCGCTGCGCAAGCGCGTGTCGCTGGCCGACATGGGCGGGGCGCAGGGCAACGACATCTGGGGGTGGGCCGATCCGTCCACGGGCAAGGAATACGCACTGATGGGCATGGACGACGGCGTGTCATTCGTCGAGGTCACCGATCCCGAGAATCCGCTGATTGTCGGACGGCTGCCGACCCAGACGGTCGCCTCGAGCTGGCGCGATATCAAGGTGTACCAGGACTACGCGTTCGTCGTGGCGGACGGTGCCGGTGCGCACGGCATGCAGGTATTCGACCTGACGCGGCTCAGGACTGCCACGCCGCCGGCGATGTTTGCGGCCGATGTCGTGTATTCCGACTTCGCCAACGCGCACAACATAGCCATCGATCAGGACACCGGGTTTGCCTACGTCGTCGGCAGCAATACCTGCAACGAGGGCCTGCACATGATCGACATATCGACGCCGGTCAACCCGATGTTTGTCGGCTGTCACGCGGATTACGAGGTGCACGACACGGTCTGCACCATTTATCACGGGCTCGATACGGCATACGACGGCCACGAGATCTGCTTCAACTCCGCCAAGGACCGGCTGGAAATCGTCGACGTGAGCAACAAGAGCGCGACGGTCACGCTGGGGATGACCGGCTACCCGAATCTCGCGTTCGTGCACCAGGCCTGGCCGACCGAGGACCACAGATATCTGTTCATCGACGACGAAATCGACGAAGGCCAGATCGGCGGCCCGACCCGCACGTTCGTCATCGACATAGCGGACCTCGATAATCCGGCCTACGTCTTCACCTACGATGCGGCGACCACGTCACGGGACCACAACCTGTACGTCCTGGGCAATCGCGTGTTTCAGGCGAACTACACGACCGGTTTGCACGTGCTGGAGTTCATGGACCCGGGGCTGGGAGAGATCGCCGAGGTCGGGTACTTCGATACGTTCCCGGCCGACGATTCGATCGCCTTCGACGGCGCCTGGAGCGTCTATCCGTATCTGCCGTCCGGAAACATCATCGTCAGCGACATATCGAACGGCCTGTTCGTCCTGACCTTGCAGTGAACAGGCGCGTCCGGACGCGACCGCCCTACGGCTTGATCAGCGCGTAGGCGCTGTTCAACCACATGTGCAGCCAGATGCTGAGCGCGTAGCCGGCGGCGATCGCGGGTGTCCAGCGCAGGTGCCGGAAGAACGTGTACTCTCCGCGAGCCTGGCCCATCAGCGCGACGCCCGCCGCCGATCCGATGGAGAACAGGCTGCCGCCGACGCCGGCGGTCATCGTGACCAGCAACCATTGCTGCATGTCCATCGGCGGATGCATCTCCAGGACCGCAACCATGACCGGGATGTTGTCGACGATGGACGACAGGATGCCGACGAACACGTTGGCCGTCGTCGCACCGAGGTTGCCGTAGAAATAGCTCGACAGCTCGTCCAGGAAGCCGACGTAGCTGAGGCCGCCGACACACAGGATGACGCCGAAGAAGAACAGCAACGTGTCCCACTCGATGCGCGATATCTCGCGGAAGCTGTCGAACGGCGTCACGTCGCCGATCTCGCCGTGATCCTCCCGGTCGGCCGGCGTGGGCTTGTGCGTCTTGTGCAGGTAGTAGCCGAGGACCATCAGGTAGCCGAGCCCGGCGATCATGCCGAGGAAAGGCGGCAAGTCCAGGAAATTGTGGAACGACACCGCCGTGGCCACGGTGCAGACAAACAGGAAGACGATTCTCTTCGCGCCGCGTTTCATGCGCACCGTTTCGGCTTCCAGCGACGGCTTCTCGTTCGAAACGGCGAACGACATGAAAGCAGCGGGCACGAGGTAGTTCACCGTCGCCGGCAGGAACAGGGCAAAAAACGTATAGAAATCAACCACCCCACGCTGCCAGACCATTAGGGTCGTGATGTCGCCGAAGGGACAGAATGCGCCACCCGCGTTGGCGGCTACGACGATGTTGATGCATGCGATGCTGATGAATCGCTTGTTGCCCTTGCCGATCGCCATAACCACGGCGCACATGACGAGTGCCGTCGTCAGGTTGTCGATGGCTGCCGACAGGAAGAAGCTGATGACGCCGGTAATCCAGAACATCTGCCGGTAGGTCAGCGACCGGCGCAACAGCCAGCCGCGTAGTGCCGCGAACACGTTCCGGTCGCTCATGGAATTCACGTATGTCATCGCGGACAGCAGGAACAGGAACAGCTGTGCGAATTCAGCGACGAATTCGGTGACGGCATCCTCGGGCCCGTGGCCTTCTCCCCCCATGTGCGGGATCGCGATCATGCCCCAGATCACGGCGGCCGCAATAATGACGGGGCCCGATTTCTTGAGGTGTGTGAATTCCTCGGTGATTACCAGCGCGTAGGCGACGATGAATACGACAAGCGATGCGATGCCTGCCCATTGAGCGGTCAAGTCCATTGGAACACCAAATTATTTGTTATCCGAATTGGTGAATTCCGGATAATACGGCAACTCGTGCCGCCAACGATAGGAGTGATGCCGGCGATCCTCGGGTCAGTGTGCGGCGTTGTATTTCTCGATCCAGTCGACGGTCCGCGACAGGCCGCCGAACGGATAGAAGTGCAGGCGCACCGGGTGATGCCCCGGCTTCAGCCCGGTGGCGAACGCATTCACCATCTTGTCCGGGCCGGCGACGCCGACGAGTTTGCCGAGCGAGACGCCGTACTTGCGCATGACCGAGGCCGACGCTTCGACGCCGCAGCGTGCCGCGAACCTCAACAGCGACGTGATATTGGTCGGACCGGGTACGCCGATCCTGACCGGCGTATCGATCCCCCGTTTGCGCAATGCCACGAGCCATCGCATGAAGGCATCGGGATCGAAACCGAACTGCGTGACGATCAGCGGCTTCATGCCGCGCTCGAGGATCATCGCGCACTTCCTTTCGACCACCTCGAAACATTCCTGTTCGGTCATGTTCGGATGTCCTTGCGGATGCCCGGCCATGCCGATAGCGACGATCCCGTTCTTCTCGAACATCCCGGTCTCGATGAGTTCGGCAGTCTCCGAGAAGGGGCCCTCCGGGGTCGGCGGGTCGCCGGCGATCGCGAAGCAGCGTCTGACGTCCGCTTCTTCGACCATGCGTTCGACCATGGTCCGGAACTCCTCCTCGGATTTGAAGCGGCGGGCGGAGAAGTGCGGCATCGGTTCAAACCCCTGGGCACGCACCTCACGCGCGGCCGCGAGTCTCGCGTCCAGCGTCTCTCCGGGCAGGAACGTCACCGCGATCGGTGTTTCTTTCGGGATCTTCGGCGCTGCCTCGCGCAGGCTGTTGACGTCCTTCGCGGACATCTCGAGCGAGAAGCCTTCGGTGATGTATTCGGGCTCGCGGTCCCAGTTCGGGTGGATCTCAGCGTAACTCATGCCTGACTCACTCCGGTTCGACGAAACCATTCGAACACAATAAGAAACGGGGCGTCCAGGATAGTTCCTGGACGCCCCGGGTCCGTCCAGCCTCGCCGGCTAGTCGAAATTGCGCTGGAGGCTGATGTTGAACGTTCGCGGTACGCCCGGCTGCATGATGGTCGTGCCCTGGCTGTCGTGCACGTCGTAGGCATCGATGTAGTAGATCTCGATCGGTCGCGTTCAGCAACTGGCCCTCGATACTCCAGCGGTCATCCGGTGCGGTCCAGCGAAGTATCGCGTTGACCAGCGTATAGCTGCCGATGAAATTTGTCGGGCCGTTGATGCCGTCGGCATAGATATCGCTCTGGTAAGCACCGTCTACCCTGAACATGACGTCGCCGTTGCTCGTCGGGATCGTGTACTGCGCGCCGAGCGCCCACTTGGTCTCCGGCGTGTACGGCGTGATCATGTCCTTGGTGATACTCGTCGCGGGGTCGACCGACTTGTACTTGAAGTTCAGCGTACTCGCGGAGGCGTCCACGAGGAACCTATCCGTCAGGTACCAGGTCGCTTCCATCTCGACGCCCTTGATCTTCGCATCACCCACGTTGGCTGGTTTCAGACACGGAGGCCCGATGCCGCCCCCGAGGAACGCGGGCAGTTCGCACTGCTTCAGGATCAGCTGGATGTTGTCGTAGTTCGTCGTGAATGCGGCAATATTGAGACGCAGGGTATTGTCGAACAGGTCGGACTTCCAGCCCAGTTCGTAGGACGTCAGCTCCTCCGGATCGAAGGTCTTCAACTGCTCCGGGAAGAACGGTCGCGGATTGACGCCGCCGCCCTTGTAGCCCGTCGAGCCGCTGGCATAGATCATCGACTCCTCGCTGATGTTGTAGCTGGCGGCCAGTCGCCAGTCGCTGCGGCTGTCGCTGAACTCGGCCGTCAGGCCATTGATTCCGCCCAGTCTGTAATTCGGCTGGAGAGGTGGCCCGATGTCCGTGCCGTCGGGGTTGTGACGGTGGTGGGTGTAGCTCTTGAACTCCTTCGAAAACCGCAGACCAGCGGAGAGGTCGAAACGGTCCGTGAGGTGCCAGGTGGCGGTCGCAAATCCGGCTTTCGTGTTGGCCGGCGTCGGGTCCGGGCCGTGCTTGAAGTCGATCAGGGCGTAATTCAGCGTCACCCGGGCCTCGTAGTGGCTGTTCTGGTCCAGGTAAAAGCCGCCGATCGTCCAGTCCACCGGCCCCGAGCTGCCATTCAGCCGCACTTCCTGCGTGAGCTGCCAGTTGTCCAGCCGGTTATCCAGCTGGTTGAGCGCAAACGGCGAGCCGTCCTCGTCCCAGGTGAACCGGCTGTCGTACTCGCGGTATGCCGTGATGGACTTGAAGGCCAGCGTATCGGAGAGGTTCCAGTCGACCGTCAGCGAAGTACCCCACTGGGTGATGTAATTTCGCGGAGGGATGACCGTGGGCTTCCATGCAACCGGCCCGGTCACCGGCGGATCACCCGCAGTGAAATACTGCGGGCCATAGTCGGCGGACGTCGCGTACGAGACGTACGGGTCGTGGACCGGATCGTTCGCGTTGTGGTACGGGCCGTAGGGCACGAACAGATGGCCGCGGTAGTAATTCACGTTTCCGAACTGGTCCACGAGCGTCATGGTCGGATTGAGCAAAGCGCCGGTACCGTCCGTGGCGGCCTCGATGGCCGTACGGTCGGCATACGTGGCGACACCGGGTGCCATTCCCGACTTGTCGTCCAGGTAGTCGAAGGCAAGGTTGAATTGCAGGTCGTCGCTGGCGATATAGCGCAACTGGGCGCGGCCGGTGACGTATTTTTGTTCACCCTGGCGGCCGATCTCGCAGCCCTTGCCGAGGGCATTGGTCGGGATCGTGGATCCGGGATGGCTGCATGCGTAGTCAAGGACCCTGACGTAGCCGTCACGGGTCTTGCCGGCCGCCGAGAAGCGGGCATACAGCTTGTCGGGGACGAGCGTCAGGTCACCGGCACCGCGGAAATCGACCTGCTGGTAGAGACCCGAAGCCGACCTTGGCGAAACCGCCGTTGTCCTCTCCGGGTTGTTTCGTGTGCACCTTGATCGCGCCGCCGATCGAGTTCCGCCCGGCCAGCGTGCCCTGCGGACCGCGCAGGACTTCGACGCGGTCGATGTCGAGCAGATCCAGGAGGGAACCGGTCAGCTGCGCGTAGTAGACGTCATCCACGTACACGCCCACGCCGGGTTCCAGCGCGGCGATGAAGTCGTACTGGCCGACGCCGCGGATGAAGGCGATCATGCCGGAGCGCGCCTGGCCGCCGCGCTTCAGCGTGACGTTGGGCGCCTGGTTGGCGATCTCGTACAGGTCCGTCTGGGCCCTGTTGGCGAGCATGTCGCCGGTGATCGCGGTGATGGCGACCGGTGTCTGCTGGAGGTTTTCCTTGCGGAATTCCGCCGTCACGACGATTTCTTCGAGCTGGCCTGCCGCCTCGTCGTCGGTCGCATTCTGCTGCGCATTGCCTGTTCCGGCAGCGAGAGTCGTGCTGAGCAGGAGCGCGAATAGCTGTAGAAGCTTTCTCCCATTCGGGTACATCGGAATTCCCCCTGTTTCTAGTTGTGATTCCCCGGGCGGGTTTTCATCACTTTAGATTCTGAGCATGAAAACTCCGCAGAACGAAATGAATTTTGATTGGAAACACATGCATTATACCGAACCGTTCGGTTCGGGGATAACGGGAAGGCGGTTGCTCTCGCAACCAAATGTTCCATATAGAGTTTAGGGAGCCTCTGCACAAGTATCGCCGTCCACGTTGCGTCTCAGATCCCCTGATGCAAGGCGCGGACCGCCGTGCGTATGCACATACGCACAAGGGCTGCAACGCCGCAGCAGGGGAACTGAGACGCAACCCATCATTTCAATCGCTTGGATCGGGACGTCGTGGGCGACGATACTTGTGCAGAGGCTCCCTAGTGAATGAACTCCGCCAGCGTGCGCCTGAATTTCGGCATCGAGTCCGGGCTGACGTACATCATGTGGCCGGCCATGTAGTACTCCACGGTGATGTTCCTGCGCAGCGTCGTCGGGCAATTCGAGATGGTCGAGGAAGTACTGCGTGGAGCCGTAGGGTACCGCCAGGTCGAAGTAACCCTGTTGCACCAGCACGCGCAGCTTCGGGTTCTGGATCATCGCGTGATTCAGGTCGACGCCGGTGTTGGCGATCGGCAGCTTGCCGTACTGGGGATTGACCCCCGGCTGCGCGTGGCTTTCGTCCCACTTCATCCACAGGTCGCCGGACGCGATGTACTTGCGATCGGTCTTGACACCGAGTTGTTCCCGGTAATAGTCGTTGAACGCGGCGGTAAATGCCGGGCTCACGGCCGGGAAGAACGGGTCGTAGCTGAAACTCTCGGCGATGCCGCTGATCGAGTCGCCGGTATACCGCGAGTCGATGCGGCCGACGACCTTGCCGCGATCCCGCAGCAGTTGCTTGGCGAAATGTCCTTCATCGATACGCAGGTCGGCCTTGTCCCAGTAGTCGGCGCTGATGCCCGTGAAGCGCTCCATGCCCTCGAGGACCCGCTTGCGTTCTTCCGGCGTGGCGCGGCTGCCTTTCAATAGCAGCGGCGCATACTCGTTCGCGGCGAACGTCTCGGCTTCGTGCAGGAACACCTGCAGGTCGTCAGGGCGGTCCTTGACCGTATGGTGGTACCAGGCGGTGGCGGCGAACGCCGTGAAGTAATTGATCTGCGGCAGGTCGATCCGGATGCCGGCGTTGCCGGCGACGAAATCCATGTAAGGCGAGACGAGTATCACGCCGTTCAGCGCGATGGAGTAGTTCTGCAGCAGGTAATACGCGACGCCGCCGCTGCGCACGCCGCCGTAGCTCTCGCCGAGCAGGTACTTCGGCGACTCCCAGCGGCCGTTGTCGGTAATGTAACGCTGGATGAAGTCCGACACCGACGCGATGTCCTGGTCGACCCCCCAGAAATCTTCGCCCTTCTCGTCGCCCACCGGGCGCGAGAAGCCGGTGCCGACCGGGTCGATCATGACCAGGTCCGCCTTGTCGAGGATGCTGTATTCGTTGTTCGTGCGGCGGAACGGACCGATCGAGGTGTAGTCGAGGTCGTCGAGGACCACGCGCACCGGGCCCAGGATGCCCACGTGCAGCCACATCGAGGCGGAACCCGGGCCGCCGTTGTAGGCGAACAGGATGGGCCGGGTCGTCTTGTCCTGCCCCTTGCGGACGTAGGCCGTGTAGCCGAACTCGGCGATGGGCTCGTCCTTGTCGTTCTTCATGACCAGCGTGCCGGCGGTCGCGGTGTATTCGATGTTCTTGCCGTCGATCCTGACGCTGCCGGTGGATTCGAAGTGCATCGGCTCCACCTTCACTTCCGGTTTCTCGGGTTTCGCCGGCGCCTCGTCGGCTTTGTCCGCGGTCTCGTCCGCGAGTGCCGGCAGCGCAAGCACGGCCAGCAGGAAAGGCAATAACAGTTGTTTCCTGGTCATGGAGCTTCTTCTTGTATGGGACGGAGAGCCGGAGTGTACCCCTCGCTCAGTGCGATTTCCGTATCGTGACGGTCTTGTGCTCGGTGTAGGCTTCGAGGGCCTTCTGGCCGAGTTCGCGGCCGGAGCCGGACATCTTGTAGCCGCCGAACGGCGCCGCCGCGTCGACGATGTTGTAGCAATTCACCCAGACCGTGCCGGCCCGCACGTTGTCGGCGATGGCATGTGCCTTGCCAATGTCCTTCGTCCAGACGGCGGCGGCGAGGCCGTACATCGTGTCGTTTGCGCGGTCGATCACTTCGTCGACGTCCTCGAACCTGAATACCGTGATGACGGGGCCGAAGATCTCGTCCCTGGCGATCGACATGTCGTCCCTGACGTTGGCGAAGATCGTCGGCTCGTGGAAGTAGCCCTTCTCAAAGAGACGGTTGCCGCCCGTGACACGTTCGGCGCCCTCGTCGGAACCCGTCTTCACGTAGTGCATGACCTTGTCGAGCTGTGCCTTGTCGATCAGCGCGCCGTGATCGGTTTTGGAGTCGAACGGATCGCCGACGCGGGCCTTGTTCGCCCGCTCGGCCATGCGTTCGACGATCGCGTCGTAGACGTCGGCCTGCACGAATGCCCGGCTGCCGGCACAGCAGTTCTGCCCCTGGTTCAGGAACAGCGCGTCGTAAGCACCGTCGGCGGCCTCGTCGAGATCGGCGTCGGCAAAGATCACGTTGGGGCTCTTGCCGCCGAGCTCGAAGCTGAGGCGCTTCATCGTCGAGACGTTTTCCCGCTTGATGATCTCCGCGGTCCGGTAGTCGCCGGTGAACGCGATCTTGTCGATGCCCGGATGTTTCACGATCGCGCCGCCCGCCGTCGGACCGTAGCCCGGAAGGATATTGACGACGCCCGGCGGGAAGCCCGCCTCCAGTGCGAGCTCACCGGCGCGCAGTGCGGTGAGCGGGGTCTGCTCGGCGGGCTTGAGTACGCAGGTGCAGCCGGCGGCGAGTGCCGGCCCGAGTTTCCACGTCGCCATGGCCAGCGGGAAATTCCACGGGATGATCTGGCCGCAGACGCCGACCGGTTCCAGCCGTGTGTAGGTGAAATACGGACCCGGGATCGGGATCGTCTGCCCGTGCAGCTTGTCGGCCCAGCCGCCGAAGTAGCGGAGCACGGCCGCCGCGCTGGGGATGTCGTAGCCGAGGGCTTCCTTCAGCGTCTTGCCATTGTCGAGTGACTCGAGCCGGGCGAGTTCGTCGGTGTGCGCATCGATGAGATCTGCCCACTTGAGCAGCAAGCGGCCGCGCTCGCGTGCGTCCATCTTCGACCACGGACCCTCGGTCAGGGCCTTGCGTGCCGCCGCCACGGCGCGATCGACGTCGGCTGCGTCCGCCTCGGCGACTTCCGCGATGACCTCCTCGGTGGAAGGATCCAGCGTGCTGAATGTCTTGCCGCTGGCGGCGGCGCAGAACTCGCCGTCGATAAGCAATTGGGTCTGCGGGATGGGGATCTGGTCCTTGTGCGATTGTGGGATAGCAGCTGATGACATGATTTCCTCGCGAATTCTCGGGAACCCACCACCCTAACAAGGCGGCTCGCGCGTCTCAAACCGTGACGGTTGAAGTCTTCGCCCCACACTGGACAATAGAGAGGTTATGGCTGCACCGACTTCTTCCGACCCGTTTTTCTCCGACGAGGAGTTCGAGAACCGGATCACGAGGCTCCGCAAGCGCATGCAGGAGCAGGGCATCGATGCGGGCCTCATCTCGAGCCCCGAGAACATCTACTACCTCACGGGACTCGATCACCAGGGCTATTTCGCCTATCAGTCACTGATCGTTCCCCTGCAAGGCGAGCCGATCTTCGTCTCGCGCGCAATGGAGAAGGCGACGGTCAGGGATCAGATGCGAAATGTCCGTCATGTCGGCTACAGCGACGGGATCAAGCCGATCCCGGAGGCGCGTGATCGCGAACAGGACATCGTGCTCGCGGTCCGTGACGAGCGCGGCAACGCACGGGGACTGCGGCCCTGGGAGATGAGCGCAGGGGTGTCGGTGCGGGGGCCGACCGCCGAGAAGGCGCAGATGCCCGTGCGCGTTACCGTGGACGCACTAAAGGAGTGTGGCCTGGAAAAAGGTCGTATCGGCATCGAGAAGACCAGCAGTTTCCTGCCGTTCGTCGTCGCCGAAGGCATCATCCACGGCCTGCCGGATGCCGAGTGGCAGGATATCTCGGGTCTCGTCGAGGACTGCCGCATCGTCCAGTCTCCGCACGAGCTCCAGTGTACGCGTGCCGCTGCAAAGATCTCCGATGCGATGATGCTGTCGGCGATCGCCGGCGCCGGGGCCGGCGTCTATACGCGAGACGTCGTCGCGCAACTCTACGATGCGATGTTCCGGCGCGGCGGCACCTACCCGGGATTCGTGCCGCTGGTGCGATCGACGCGCACGCTCGAGCACGAGCATGGCACCTGGCAGGCAGGTCGGCTGAAACGGAACGACGTGCTGTTCCTCGAGATGGCCGGCTGCGTGCGCCGCTACCACGCGCCCATCGGCCGGCTCGTGTTCATCGACCGCGCCCCGCGCCGGTCATACGATATCCACAAGTATTGTCTCGAGGCGCAGCAGGCGGCGGCGGACAAAATCGCGCCCGGGGTTACCGCGGGCGAGGTGTACCAGGCCTGGCAGGCCGTCGTCGACCGGGCCGGGCTCGATGCCTATCGCCGCCATCATTGCGGCTATGCCGTCGGTATCGGTTTCCCGCCGAGCTGGTCCGGCAGCGGCACGCCGCAGGGCCTCAGGAGCGATTCGACGCTGGAGATCCGCGAGGGCATGGTGTTCCATCTCATGTCGTGGTTGCTGCGCACAGGCAAGGGCGACTCGTTCCTGTCCGACACCATCGTGGTCACTGCGAAGGGCTGTGAGTTCCTGACTCGGGTGAACCGGGACGTCACGGTTCGCTGAGCAGAGTCGGTCAGGGTATTGCACCGGCCGCCGAACGCGCGAGGACCTCGCGTACGAAGCGGCCGCCCGCATCGAGTTGCTCGAGGCTCAGGAACTCATTCGGCTGATGCGCCTGCGCGATACCGCCCGGACCGCAGATCACGGCGGGGATGCCGGCCGCCTGGAACAGACCGCCCTCCGTCGTGAACGACGCGCCCATCGGCGATTCGCCGGTGTCCGCGATCTCCCTCGCGAAGGCGACCGCCCGCGACTCCGGCTCGGCGGGGTCGAGTGACGGGACGTCGGCGAGTTCCTCGACAGTCACGGTTGGTGCCGGCGCGTCGTCCGTCTCGATCTCCGAGCGGATGAATTCCAGCACCTCGTCGCGCAGCTCGTGCGGCGGATCGCCGGGGAGCGGCCGGTATTCCCAGACGAAGCGGCACTCGGCCGCGATGATGTTCATCGCCGTACCGCCCTCGATCCGGCCCACGTTGACCGTGGTGTAGGGCGGATCGAAATATTTGCCGGCAGCGGTACCCCCGCGACGCTCGCTGGCGAGTGCGCGGATGCGCTCGATGATGCGCGCTGCGGCGAGGATCGCGTTCGATCCGAGTTCCGGCGCGCTCGAGTGTGCCGCGCGGCCCTCGACGCGCACGGCGAAGCCGCGGATCCCCTTGTTGGTATGCACGACGCGCATGTCGGTCGGTTCGCCGATGACGGCCAGCCGCGGTCGCGCTCCGAGCCCCGCGACGTCCTCGAGCAGCCGCCGCACGCCGAGGCAGCCGACTTCCTCGTCGTAGGTGAAAGCCAGGTGTACAGGCCGCTTCGGATGCGCATTCAGGAATGCCGGCAGTTCGGCCAGCGCGATCGCGAGGAAACCCTTCATGTCCGCCGTACCGCGGCCGTACAGGCGCCCGGCCCGTTCGGTCAGTTCGAACGGGTCGCTGTCCCAGGCCTGGCCCGCCACGGGCACGACGTCCGTGTGTCCGGACAGCACGATGCCGGGTTCGCCCGCCGGGCCGGCCGTGGCCCACAGGTTGGCCTTTGCGCCGCTCGCATCCCGGCTCAGGCGCGATTCGATGCCGAAACCGGCGAGGTAATCGCGAACGAAGTCGATCAGCTCGAGGTTCGAGCGCGACGACGTCGTGTCGAAGGCGACCAGTCGTCGCAGCAGGTCTTTCGCAGCGGGTGCCGGCGAGCTCACGCCAGGCCCTCGGCGAGTGCCGCCGCGAGACCGTCGATGTCTTCGTCGGTCGTGTCGAACGAGGTCATGATGCGCACGACGGGGCCGTCGTGCGCCCAGACCGGGATGCGGTACCTATCCCTGAGCGGCGAGACGTAGCGCTCGGGTACACGCAGGAACACGGCGTTCGACTCCACGGGCTGGACGATCTCGACGTCCTCGAGTGCACCGATGGCGCCGGCGAGGCGCGCGGCCGTCTCGTTCGCCCGCCGCGCGTTGTGCAGCCACAGGTCGTCGGTCAGCAAGGCGTCGAACTGCGCGGCGACGTAGCGGGTCTTGGACGGCAACTGGCCGCTCTGTTTCTGCAGCCAGGGGAGTCCGCGGCCGCGCGCTTCGCCGAACACGATGACGGCCTCGCCGAGCAACAGTCCGTTCTTGGTGCCGCCGAAGGACAGCACGTCTGCACCGCAGCCCGCCGTAATCTCGGCGAGGGACGCGCCGAGGTATGCGGCGGCATTCGCGAGCCTGGCGCCGTCGACGTGCAGGAGCAGCCCGTTCTCGCGGCAGAAGCTGCCGAGAACCACGAGTTCCGCGCGTGTATACACCGTGCCGAGTTCGGTTGCCTGTGTGATCGACACGACGCGCGGCTGGGCCCGATGCACCATGCCGCGGTCGCCGAGGAGCGGCTCTATCTGCGCGGGACGCAGCTTGCCGTCCGCCGTGGGAAGCGGCACGAGCTTGCTGCCGAGCGAGCGTTCGGGGGCCGCGCATTCGTCGCGCCAGAGGTGGGCAGTTTCGGCGCAGACGATCGCCTCGTGGCGCCCGAGCAGCGTTGCGAGGCCGACGACATTCGCGCCGGTACCGCCGAACACGAAGGCGACTTCGATATCGGCGCCGAACTGCGATTGCAGCTTGCCGGTGGCGCGTGCCGTCCAGTCGTCGTTGCCGTAAGCGACCGCGTGGCCGTGATTCGCTCGTTCGATGGCCGCGAGTACCTGCGGGTGGATCGGGGCAGCGTTGTCGCTGGCGAAATAGCGGGGCGGTTGCTTCATCAGGACACTACGTGAACACAGCGGGACGCCGGGCGTCAACGGCAACTGCGCCGTCATTGCCCCTGTCCCGCATTGCGCTGCGCCCGTAAACTACGTCGAGGGAGTTCCGAATCGGAGGACTGGCGATGCCCGGATCGATGACCGAGATGCGGCCGAAATTCGAGGAGTACCGCGATAAGTACGCCGACCGTATCCACATGGAGCGGCGCGACGGCGTCATCGAACTGCGCATGCACACCGACGGCGGGCCGGTGGTGTGGGGCCTCGAGATGCATCGCGCGCTCTCGCAGGCCTGGCACGACGTCGGTAACGATCCGGCAAACGAAGTGATGATCCTGACCTCGACCGATCCGTACTGGATCGGCGTGGTCGATGAAGACGAGGAGCAGGAACTGCCGTTCGACTACGACAACTACTACCGCGAAGCCACCAAGCTGGTCGAGAACCTGGTGTTCGAGGTGGATATCCCGACGATCGCGGCGGTCAACGGCCCCGGTTACCACACCGAGCTGGCATTGCTCTGTGACCTCACGATCTGCTGCGAGGAGGCCGTGTTCCAGGACGGCCATTTCCTGATCGGCTTCGTGCCCGGCGACGGCCAGTTGCTGACCTTCCAGGAACTGATCGGCGTCAAGCGCTCGAGTTATGCGCTGTACACCGGGCAGAAGATCGACGCGCGTACCGCGCTCGAATGGGGCCTCGTCAACGAAGTGTTGCCGCGTGGGCAATTACTCGATCGCGCGCACGAGCTGGCCGCGATCATCATGAAACAACCGCGCTCCACGCGCTGCCTCACGCACCATCTGCTGGTGCGGCCGTGGAAGCAACGCCTGATCAATGACTTCCAGGCGCACATCACGCACGAGGGTTTCGGCGTACACGTGTCGTCGCCGAAGCACGAGCTGAACGCCGTGCGCGACAGCTGGAAGAAGAAATAGCGCGATATCCGAAATAATGAGGCGCTGCCGGCCCGCTCCCGCCGGCAGCGCCTCGAACTTGTCCCAACCCCGTCAGGAGCCAGGACAGGTTACCGCTCAGAATGCCCGGTACGAGACCGTCATTCCGTAGGTGCGTGGCGGCCCGAACTGCGCGGGATTGTCGTTCAGGAACGGCGGCGCCGGCCCGATGTTGAGCACGTCCGCTTCCTGCGTCAGGTTCCTGCCCCAGAGCGCAACTTCCCACTTCGTATCCGCCGAATGCCAGGCGGCCTGCGCGCCGATGATGTTGGTGCCGGGCCGCTCGAACGCCGGGTCGTTGACGAGGTCGTTGTAGATCGAGCTTCGGCCGCGCCAGTCGGCACGCAATGTGATCAACGCGCCGCCCGGCATCGGGATGTCGAGGTTCGCGACGAGCGTACCGGTCCATTCCGGGACGTTGTTCGGGCGGTTGCCGCTCAGGTCCACGGGAGGGCCGGGATCCAGGCGCAGCTCGGTGTCCTTGAGTTCGGCGTCGAGGTGCGCATAGGTGCCGCTCAGCTGGAAGTTGTCCGTCACCTGCCACGTGTACTCGAACTCCAGGCCGAACACGTCGCTCTTGGCCGCGTTGTCGATGGCCTGCGTGACGAAGCCGTTGCCGCCGTCGCGGAACACGTTCACCTGCTGATCGTCGTACTTGACGTAGAACATCGTGGCGTTCAGGCGCAGGCGATCGGCCCACTCCGACTTCATGCCGACTTCGAAGTTGAGCGCGGTCTCCTCGTTGTACGGGATCGCCGCGTCCTCCGGCGTCTGCGGCTCGCCGTTGTAGCCGCCCGTCTTGTAAGCCTCCGAGATCGTGCCGTAGACCATCACGTCGTTGTTGACGTCATAGGTGAGCGATGCCCTGTAGCTCAGGTGGTTCCAGGTGTCGTTGGCATGCACGTTGTCGAAACCGAGATGGCAACGGCTCGTCGGGTTGGCCGCCTGTGCCGCACAGGACGTCGCCGGATCGTTCGGGTCCGGCCAGTTCGACGGTACGTCGGCGAGGAAATTCGAGACCGGGCCGTCGAAGCCCCAGCCGTTGTGACTGATCACGAAGTCCTTCTTGTCGGACGTGTAACGTGCGCCGAGGACCGCGTGCATCCGGTCGCTGAGATCGAAATTCAATTCACCGTACAACCCCAGGCTGTCCGTCGTGTTGGACGATACCGCCTTGACGACGGTCGGCGAGAACGGCGGCCCGGGCCCGTATACCGAGAAATCCTCCTGGAACCAGCGGCGTCCGGCGTCCTGGTCGTGCTTGTCGTTCAGGTAGTAAAGGCCGGCCAGCCAGCCGACCGGATCGCCGGCGGCCAGGTTGTCGAGCCGCAGCTCCTGGCTGAACTGATCGGTGTCGTTGCGGGCGACACTGAATTGCAGGTCACGGGGCGTTCCGGCCGCATCCATGTTGTAGTCGCCCGAGCCGGTGAGATAACCGGTGATCGACGTCAGGGTCAGCGAGTTGTTGAGATTCCATCGCACCTGGCCGGTCAGATTCAACACGTCACGCTTCAGGTAGAACTTCTCGCCCGGGTTGTACACGGTGCCGGTGATGTCGTCCGAACCGGCGTAGGCCGATCCCGCGGTCTTCCATTCGCTGCAGGGATCGATGAAATTGGTGAATTCCTCCTGCGGGTCGGTGCAGTTCCTGGGTTGCCGAACCGGCGCGCCGTCGTCGTCCTTGCTGTATTCCGCTTTCAGGTAGACCTCGACATCGTCGCTCGGCTCCAGCATCAGCGAGCCACGCACGCTGATGTTCTCCTCGGGATCGAGGTCGACGTGGCGAATAACGTCTTCCGTGTAGCCGTCGTGACTGATGTAGTGCACCGCAAGCCGCCCTGCGGAGCGCTCGCCAATGGCGCCGTTCAGGTGAGCGTCCGCTTCCATCAGACCGTAGTTGCCGTAACCTGCGCGCGCGAAGCCTTCGAACTCGCGGGTGGGCTTCTTGCTGACCAGGTGCACCACGCCGCCGGTAACGTTACGGCCGAAAGACGTCCCCTGCGGCCCGCGCAGCACTTCGATGCGGTCGAGATCGAAGAACTCGGTACTCTTCATGTAGTCGTCCACGATCACGACGTCGTCGGAAACGGTGAGGATGGAGGGGTCGCCGGCGGCGCCTTCGGTCTGGGAATTCAGCCCGCGCATGCTGTAGGCATTCTGCAGCTTGTTGAGCAGCGTGAAACTGGTGCCCGGCGACTTATCGATGACGTCCTTGACCTGGTCGATGTGCTGCGCGGCCAGGTAACTGGCGTCCATCACGTTGACCGAGATCGGGATATTCTGCAGATTCTCGGCACGCCGGGTCGCGGTGACGATCACCTCTTCGAGAGCCGATTCATCGTTCTGGGCCGTGAGGGCGGGGGCCGGCAGTGCCGCCAGCGCGGCGGCGATCAGCAGGTAGAACTCGTGCCTCAGCGGCCGGAGCGGGGATCGGACGGACGGTCTGGTCATGCGTGGTTCCTCCATCAAGGCCTACGGTTGCGGCGGGTTGGGGCGCCCGCTCTTGTGGTTCTATTCCTGGATTGTGCGTAGTATATTGTATATCGTCCTACAATCTGAGGAAAGCGACGATGAATCCATCCCCTGCAAGGGTTCGCGCTCGGGTATCGTAGTCGCCGCCAAAAACGGACAATAAGACAGACAGTGACCCAGGAATCCTCGAACATCATCCCCCGCCGCTCCCTGCAGGCCGAGGTCGTATCAAGGCTGCGCGAGGAGATCGTCGAAGGCGTCTGGGCCCCGGGCATGCGATTGCAGGAGCGGGTTCTGTGCGCGCGTTACGGCGTCTCGCGTTCCCCGCTGCGCGAAGCCTGCCGGGTCATCGCCGCCGAAGGTCTGCTGGAGTTGCAGCCGAATCGGGGCGCGGTCGTGACACGCCCGACGCTCACCGACGCGATCGAGTACATGCAGATCGTCACGGCGCTGCAGACGTTGGCGGTGAGGCTCGCCTGCGAACACGCCAGCGACGAGAAGCTCTCGCAGATCGAGAAGCTGCACCTGCAGATGCGCGAGGCGAGCGAACGCAACCAGATCGAACCCTTCTTCGAATTCAACAACCAGATCCACGAGGCTATCGTCAGCGCCAGCGGAAATTCGGCACTGCTATCGATGCACGAGCAGGCCGACCGCCACATTACCCGGCTGCAGAACCTGTCCGGCGCCAAGGAGGCCGATCCCGCGCTGGCGATGGACGAACACGAGGCGTTCGTCGGCGCGTTGCTCAGGCGCGATGCCGCGACGGCCGTGGATGCACTCGCGAAGCACCTCGAGACCGTGACCGAGGAAATAAGGAAGCGCATTGGAGACTCGCAATAGCGGGCTAAGCGCCCTCCACCTGGGGGCCATGATCGTCTGCTTCGCGGTGGTCGCGCTGGACGGTTTCGATACGCAGTCCGTCGCTTTCGTCGCGCCGGCGCTGCACCAGAGTTGGGACGTATCGCCGGAACTCTTCGGGCCGCTATTCGGCGCCGGCCTTTTGGGTACGCTCATCGGCTCGATCGCGCTCGGTTCGCTCGCCGATCGCTTCGGCCGCAAACGCATGCTGATGCTGTCGGTCCTCGTATTCGGAGTGATGACCATCGCCTGCGCGTTCGCCGACTCCATCGGACAGCTCGGTACGTACCGGTTCGTGGCAGGCCTCGGACTCGGCGGCGCGATACCGAACGTGCTGGCGCTCATCTCGGAATACTCGCCGAAGTCGATGCGCTCGACGGCGATCGTGATCACGTTCGCCGGCTTCCCGATCGGCGCCGTGATCGGCGGCATCGCCAGCGCGCAGTTGATCCCGGCGTTCGGTTGGCCAAGCGTGTTCCTCGCCGGCGGCGCATTGCCGATCCTGATCCTGCCGGCGATCGCAGCCTTCGTGCCCGAATCGACGGGCGTCCGCGAAGCCACGGTCCCCGTCCGCGACCTGTTCCGCGAGCGACGCGCCGCCTGGACCCTGCTCCTGTGGGGGCTGACGTTCACGACACTGCTGCTGGCGTACTTCCTGGTCAACTGGACGCCGCTGCTGCTGGTCGAGGCGGGCCTGGCGCATCGCCAGGCCATCATGGGCGTGGTCGTGCTGAACCTGGGCGGCATCATCGGCAGCGTTCTGATCGGTCGCATCAGCGATCGCCGCGGTCCGTTCAAGGCGCTCGCCGCCGCGTTCTTCGTGGGCGCGGTCTGCGTCGCGGCGGTGGGCCTGCTGATCCAGTCGACGGCGGCGACGTTGCTGGCGCTCATTTTCATCGTCGGCTTCTGCGTGTTCGGCGCACAGCTCAATATCTCGGCGGTCTCGGCGATCTATTATCCGGTGTCGATGCGCAGCACCGGCATCGGCTGGAACATGGGGGTCGGTCGCATCGGTTCCGTGGTCGGGCCGACCGTCGGCGGTGCGCTGATCGCGCTCGGGCTCGGCCGCGGGGAGATGTTTCTCTCCGCCGCGATTCCCGCGGCGATCGCCGGTCTCATCGTCGTCGCGATGTCCTTCAAGGCGCCGGACAAGGACAATCCGTGAAGCGGCGACCGGTGCTGGCACCGTTGGCGCTGTTGCTGCTCGTGTTGGTGGCCTGTGGCGGCGAGGCCGCCCCGGAAACGCAGCGCCCGAATATCCTGCTCATCCTTGCCGACGACCTCGGCTATTCCGATCTCGGCGTCTACGGGAGCGAGATCGAAACACCCAATCTCGACGCGCTCGCGCGGAGCGGGCTGCGCTTCACCCAGTTCTATGCGGCGCCCGTCTGTTCGCCGTCGCGCGCGATGCTGATGACCGGCGTCGACTATCACCTGACCGGGCTCGGCAATCTCAAGGAGCGTTTGTCCGAAAATCAGAAGGGCCAGCCGGGCTACGAGGGACACCTCAACGCGCGTGTCGCCACCGTGGCGGAAGTGCTCAAGGCCGCAGGCTACCGCACCTACATGGCCGGCAAGTGGCACCTCGGCGCCGGCCCCGCCGATCCGATCGCGCGGGGCTTCGACCACTCCTTCGCGCTGATGGAATCCGGCGCCGGGCACTTCTCGAACATGCTGCCCGTGTTCGGACCGGGCAAGGCCGAGTACACCGAGGACGGCACGCCCGTCGAGTCGCTGCCGGATGATTTCTATTCCAGCCGGTTCTACGTGCACCGGATGATCGATTACCTCGAGTCCGGATCGGAGCCGGACCGGCCGTTCTTCGCCTACCTGGCTTTCACCGCGCCACACTTCCCCTTGCAGGCGCCGCGCGCGTCCATCGACAGGCAGCACGGGCGCTACGACGCCGGTTACGATGCGGTGCTCGCGTCGCGGCTCGAACGCATGCAGGCGATCGGCCTGGTGCCGAAGGACGTGCATCCGTTCCCGCAACTCTCCTCCGAGACCCCGTGGGCGCAGATGAATGCCGACGATCGCCGCCGCGAAGCGCGCCGGATGGAGATCTATGCGGCGATGATCTCGGATCTCGATACGCAGGTCGGCGAACTCATCGAGTACCTGAAAGCGAGCGGCAACTTCGACGACACTGTCATCCTGTTCATGTCGGACAACGGCGCCGAGGGGCACTACCTGCGCTGGGGGCTGGATCCCCTCGTGCCCTGGGCGAAGGAATGCTGCGACAACAGCTTCGAGAACATGGGCAACCCGGATTCCTATCTGTTGCTCGGGCCCAGCTGGGCGCACGTCGCCATGACCCCGTTCCGTATGTTCAAGGGATTCACGTCCGAGGGCGGCGTGCGCGTCCCGGCGTTCGTCTACTTCCCGCCGCGCGTCCCCGGCAACCGGAGCACGTCCGTCGTTGCTTCGGTGAAGGACGTCATGCCGACGATCCTGGACCTCGCCGGCGTCGAGCCACCGGGTACGCGATTCCAGGGTCGCGAGATCGAAGCGTTGCAGGGAAAATCACTCGTGCCACTGCTCGAAGCGCGCGACGGCGACGCGCAGACGCCGGACCGGACGATCGGTTGGGAGATCTTCGGCAAGCGCGCGCTGCGCCGGGGATCCTGGAAGATCATTTGGGAAACGTCGGATGCAAAGTGGTGGGACTCGGCGGCGCTCGGCATCAAGCGCAATACGTGGCAACTCTACAATCTCGAAACGGACCCCGCGGAGCTGGACGATCTTTCGGCGCAACTGCCGGAGCGCCGCGAGGCAATGATCCGTCTGTGGCAACGCTATGCGAAGGACAATGGCGTGATCATTCCGGATCGCCAGCGGGGCTACTGACAACGTCTCAGTCGCGCGGCGTATCCTTCGCCGCGAGCGCGTCCTTCAATGCGCCGGCCAGCATCGCGACGTCTGCGCCGAGCGTGATCATGCGGTAGCCGCGTTCGAGCAGATCGCCCAGCCCGAGTCCGGGCAAGGGTACGCCGCCGAGGATCTTGTCCGCCGCGGACGCCCCCGCTTCGATCCGCTGCAACGCGTCGCGGAAGTCGGGGTGCTCGAATTGCCCGGGGATACCGAGTTCGCAGGACAGGTCGAACGGGCCGACCTGGATCACGTCGATGCCATCGATCGCCGCGATCTCGCCGACGTTGTCCACGCCTTCCGCACTCTCGATCATCGCGCAGACGAGGAGTTCGCGGCCGCCACTGCCGACGTACTCTTCCACGTTCAGGCCGTAGTCCGATGCGCGGATGGTGCCGGCAGAAAATCCCCGCGTACCGCGCGGCGGATAAAAACAGGTACTCGCGATGGCCGTTGCCTGCGCCGCATTGCGCACGTCGGGTACCAGAATGCCTTCCGCACCCGCGTCGAGCGCACGCCGGACCGGTACCAGGTCGTGCGAGGGGACGCGCAGGATCGCGGTTGCCGAAGTCGCCGCAAGTGCCTGCAGACAGGCCGTTTGCTGCGACTCGCCGCCGATGCCGTGCTCGCCGTCGACGACCACGAAGTCGTAGCCCGCGATCCCGATCATCTCGGCGACCGGCGGATGCGCGAGCGTGTGGATCAGGCCGAACACCGGCTCGTCTTTGCGCAACCCGGACTTACTGCGATTAAGTCGGAACATCGTCTCCGCTCCTCGTAGGCTGTTGAAAAAGCCTCAGCCGGCGCGATACGTCGTTGCGAACCGGCTCAAAATGCTCTTGTATTCGCACATACACTGCGCTTTTTCGCCGCTTCGCGCCTCGTCTCACACTCGCCTGAGACTCTTTCAACAGCCTACGCGACGATCGGTGGTGCCGGCGCATGCAACAAGTGCGGCCCGACATCCGCGAGGGAAGGGCAACCCGTCAGTGCCATGGCGCGCTCGAGTTCGCCCGCTAGCAGCGTGAGTGCATGCGCGACCCCGGGTTGGCCGGCGGCCGCCAGCCCGTACAGGCCGGGCCGGCCGATGGCACAGGCATCGGCGCCCAATGCAAGTGCCTTTAGTATATGGGTACCGCGGCGGATACCGCCGTCGACGATCACTTCCACGGCATCGCCGACCGCGGCGCGCACACCCGGCACGCAATCGACCGCCGCGGCGGCGCCGTCGAGCTGACGCCCGCCGTGATTCGATATCCAGACCGCGGTTGCACCGATGCCGACCGCGCGTTTCGCATCGTCTGGCGAGAGGATGCCCTTGACGACGAAGGGTCCGCCCCAGAGTCTCGCGAGCCACGCGGCGTCGTCCCACACCACGCTGCGATCGAACTGGCTGTTGACGTACTCGAGCGCGAGGCCGCGCGAGGCCGCCGTGCCGGAGTCGATGTCGCCGAAATTGGCCAGCGCGAATCTGCAGCGCATGATCGCGTCGTACGACCACAGCGGACGGCTGGCGAACTGCAGGACGTTGCGCGGGGTATAGCGCGGCGGGACGCTCATGCCGTTCCTGCGATCGCGTTCCCGGTTGCCCGACAGTGGCGTGTCGACCGTGAGGCACAGCGCGCCGTACCCCGCGGCGCGACAGCGCTCGACCAGGGATTCGGTGCGGCTGCGATCGCGGAAGACATACAGCTGGAGGACACGCGGCCCGCCGGATGCCTCCGCGACGTCCTCGAGTGACGTGTTCGACATCGTGGACAGCGTGTACAGGATGTCCGCATCCGCCGCGGCCCGCGCAACCGCCGCCTCGGCGTCGCGGTGGAACAATTCGCCGGCGCCGGTCGGGGCGACGACGATCGGCGATGCCAGGTCGAAGCCGAGCAGGCGGGTGCGCGTGTCGATGCGACTCACGTCGACGAGGGTACGGGTCGTCAGCGGGTAGCGGTCCCAGGCGTCGAGATTGCGGGCGAGTGTCGCCTCATCGTCGGCGCCACCTTCGAGGAAGTCGAAGATCGGACGCGGCAGCCGCCGTCCGGCCAGGCGCCGCAGCTGCTCGATGTTCAGGCATTGCCGCAGTTTCATGCTCGTTCGATCGCTCCCTGCCGGCGTGCGTACGTGCGGCGGGCGGGCGAGACGCGGTGGTTCGGCCCGCAATCCCGCTTGGAATTGAGTTCGTATATTGTATACAATTTATCGCGGAGGCAACAGGTTCGGGGCCTCCGAGGTCGCACCACCAGCACAAGGGAATGACAATGCCAGAATCCAACACGACCGTCGCAGTGATCGGCCTCGGCCGCATGGGCTCCGGAATGGCCAGGAGCATACTGGACGGAGGCTTCCCGCTGATCGTCTGGAACCGCTCGTCGGCCAAGACGGATCCGTTCGCCGCGGCCGGGGCGACGGTCGCGACGACCCCGGCGGAGGCGGCCGCCGATGCGGACATCGTGCTTACCTCACTGCTCGACGATCGTTCCGTCCTCGACATGCTGACGCGAGAGGACGGCATCCTGGCGGGACTGTCGGAATCGGGGACGCACCTCGGCACGACGACGATCTCGCCGCGGGCGAGCGCGCGCATCGCCGAGTTGCATGACGCACACGGCAGCCACTACGTCGCCACCAACGTGCTCGGCCGGCCGACGTCGGCCGCGGCCGGCACGCTGGCGGCGCTCGTCGCCGGTCCGTCCGACACCGTTGCGCGCATACGCCCCGTCCTGGAGACGTTCACCAACATGATCGTGGACGTCGGCGAGAGTCCGGCGAACGCGGCGCGCATGAAGTTGACCGTGAACTTCTTCCTGTCCGGCCTGCTGGAGACCATGTCCGAGACCTTCGTCTTCGCGGAGAAGCACGGCCTCGACACGGAGACGGTCCAGCACCTGATGATCAACCAGGTCTTCCCCAACCCGGCCGTGAAGGAATACGCCGAGCGCATACGCACCGGGTATTTCGACGACGCGGGCGCAACGCTGATCACCGGACTCAAGGACCTCACGCTGATTCTCAGCGAGGCATCGGACGTGCGCGCGCCACTGCCGCTCGCCGACCTCGTGCGCGACAACATCCTGAAGAGTCTCGCGCGCGGCGAGGACCAGCTCGACTGGTGCGTGTCGACCCGCGCCAACCGCATCGCCGCCGGTCTGGATTGAAACGCCCGCAAGGACATATACTCAATCCAGCGGCCCATTTTCCGCCTTGGGGAGGCGGTCCGGGCCTGCAGACACAATCATAAATTTGCCGGGCGCCGATGAGCATATGCCGTTGGGGCGGCGCGCTGTCCGGCAGGACGAGCTTTACATAATCAATAAGAATCCAGGGAGGTTCTCATGGCCCGTGTATTCACGACGATAGCCGTAGCCGGCGCACTACTGATTTCCATGAGTTCGCCGGTTGCCGAAGCTGCGAACCGCATCCCCGACAACCAGCCGATCCGGGCCGCTCAATCCAAGCAGCCGACCAAGTGGGTACGCGCACCCAACGAGACGGTCCCGGACAAGGGCGAGCCGCACCGCTACATCGTCGAGTTCGAAGACGAGCCGCTGCCGCTATATCGAGGCGGCATCAGCGGGCTCGCGCCGGCCAACACGGGCGCCGGCAAGCGGATGAATCCCAGGTCGCCGGCCGCGCGCGCTTACGTCGACCACCTGCGGCAAGAGCAGACGGACATGCTCAGCCATATGCGCGCCAAGGCCGGCGACATCCGCGTCCTGCGCACGCACCAGCACGCGCTGAACGCGGCGACCGTGGTCATGACCGAAGCGGCGGCGAACAAGGTGCGTTCACTGCCGGGCGTGAGGTTAGTGGAGCGCGATCGCGCCGTGGAGATGAAGACTGCGTCGACGCCCGCCTTCATCGGCGCCGACCAGTTGTGGAACGGTACCGCCACCGGCGTGCCCTACCAGGGCGAGGGCGAAGTGATCGGCATCATCGACGGGGGCATCAACCCCGTTCATCCTTCTTTCGCGGCGACCGGCGATGACGGCTACACCGTCGTGAACCCACTGGGCTCCGGGAATTACCTCGGCGAGTGCAACGCCTATCCGGGAACCTGTAACGACAAGCTGATCGGCGCCTATACTTTCCTCGCCGCGCAGCCCAGCGATCCCCCGGACGAGATCCTGCTGCCCGGGGCCGCGCCGTTCACCGACACGAACGGGCACGGCTCGCATACTGCCAGCACGGCTGCCGGCAACGTCCTCTACAACGTGCCGCTCCCGGACGCCGACGGCAATCCGAGTTCGATCGCGTTCCCGCGCATCTCCGGGGTCGCGCCGCACGCGAATATCGTCGTATACAAGGTTTGCGCGCCGTCGTGCTATTTCTCGGACATCGTGGCCGCCGTCGACCAGGCGATCGCCGACGGTGTCGTCGACGTCATCAACCACTCGATCGGGACGCCCTCGGGCAGCCCGTGGAACTCCACGCAGGCCCAGGCGTTCCTCTCGGCGCGCGCCGCCGGTATCTTCGTTTCCAATTCGGCCGGTAACGACGGCCCCGATGCCGGCACGGCGGAGGTGGCCGGCAACGCACCCTGGGTCGCCGGCGTCGCGGCGGTGACGCACGATCGCAGCTACCCGACCAAGCTGCTCGAAAATATGAGTGGCGGCGCGACGACGCCTCCCGCGGACATCACCGGACGGTCGATTTCCGGCAGCATTACCGGGACCATCGTCTACGCGCGCGACTTCCCGACCAGCAACGGCTCCGAAAACGACACCGAGCCGGAGCAGTGCCTGGCGCCGTTTCCGCCGGGCACGTTTACGGCCGACCAGATCGTACTCTGCGACCGCGGCACGATCGCTCGTGTCGCGAAGGGTCAGAACGTTCGTGATGGCGGGGCCGGCGGGCTCATCCTCGGCAACGTCGACGGCGGGTCGACGACAGTCGACGACGATCCGCACGTCATTCCCGCGATCCACATTGCCGCGGCGGATGCGGATCTCCTGCGCACGTGGCTGTCCTCCGGGACCAACCACACCGGCACCATCACCGCGGTCGATCACTACATTATCGATCCGGCCGCCGGCGACATCGTCGCCGATTTCAGTTCGCGCGGGCCTTACACCGGCTTCGACATCATGGCGCCGAACACGGCTGCGCCGGGCGTCAATGTCTTCGCCGCCGGCGCCGAGCTGACGCAGGGCCAGATCGACCAGATTCACCTGCTCTACGATCCCAACAACTGGGAAGCGGTGCCCGGCCCGTACGGCATCATCAGCGGCACGTCCATGGCCAGCCCGCACATCGCGGGCACTGCCGCATTGTTGAAGCAGGCGCACCCGACCTGGACGGACGCCGAAGTCCTGTCGGCGATCATGACGACCGGTACCTACGACGTCCGCAAAGAGGACGGCGTGACTCCGGCAGATTCGAACGACATCGGCGGCGGCCGCGTGCAGGTCGCCGCGGCCGTCAACGCAGGACTCGTGCTCGACGAGACCGCGGCCAACTTCCAGGCCGCGAATCCCGACGCGGACGGCGATCCCGCGTCGCTCAACGTCGCCGGAGTCGTGCAGGACCGGTGCATCCTGACCTGCACCTGGACACGCACGGTAACCGCCACCGTCGACGGCAGCTGGACCGCGGCCGGCCTCGATCCCTGGGTGACGGTCAGCCC
The DNA here is from genome assembly GCA_963777675.1 of uncultured Gammaproteobacteria bacterium. Taxonomy (GTDB): domain Bacteria; phylum Pseudomonadota; class Gammaproteobacteria; order Steroidobacterales; family Woeseiaceae; genus UBA1847. Next base: position 112,625 of record CAVZRD010000015.1, read on the forward strand.
GTCGACGTTCAGTCTCGCCGCCGGCGAAACGCAGCAGATCGAAGTGAGCGTGGATGCGGCCGATCTGCCCGCAGCGACGTGGTCCTTCAGTCGTGCCGTGCTGACGCCGGCCATGGCGGGCGTCCCGCCGACCCAGTTGCCGATCGCAGTCGTGTCGGCAACGGGCGAACTGCCCGCGTCGGTCGATCTCGTGGCGACGCGCGATGCTGGTTCGCAGCTGGTGACCGACGTCACCGCCACCGTGACGAGCGGCATCAATGTCAAGGTTTACGAACCGGCGAAAGTCGAGGGAATGGACTTCGCACTGCCGGGCGACAGCGACAACAGCTCCCCGTTCGACGACCTGTCCGACGGCGTCACCTACATCCTGCAAGACGTGCCGGCCGGCACCCAGCGTGCCGTGTTCCAGGTCCTGCAGTCGGATGCCCCCGACCTGGATCTCTACGTCGGCGTCGTGGTCGATCCCTCGAACCCGATCGACCCGTCGCTCCTGGTCTGCGTGTCCGCGACGGGCACGGCGCTGGAGTCCTGCGATCTGGACGCGGATTTCCTCGACCTGTTGCGTTCCCTCTTCGGCACCGATGACCTGACGTTCTTCGCGGTCATCCAGAACTGGGCGCCGAGTGCTCCGGATGCCGTGGACGCGTTCCGGTTCGCGGCGACCAATGTCAGCGGCATGGAAGCCGGCAACCTCTATGCCCGGGGACCGGAGGGCAGCGTGGCGCCGCTCGAACCCTTCGACGTGCGCTTCTTCTGGAATCTGCCGTCGGAACAGGGCGACCAGTACCTCTCGACCACCGAGTGGTACGGCGATGCCGCACAGACGCAATTGCTCGGCAAGGTGCCGCTGCAGTTCGGTCGCGGGCCGGATGACGTCACGATCACGACGGATGCCGGCGGACCGGTCGATGTCGGCCAGTCGGTGACGATCTCCGCGAACGTACAGGCGAATTTCTCGCCGGAGGATCGCAGCTATTCGGTCTATGTCCCGATCCCGTGGGGCCTGAAGGTCGATCCGGCGTCGATCACGGAAGGCGGCAAGTTCCACGGCCATTCGATCAAGTGGAACGTGACCCAGGAATCGTTGCTCGGCAACGACGGCACGTACGTCGTCAGCACCGATGCCGACAATCCGTACTGTGATACCGGCTTCGGCGGTTTCGTCCACCTTGCGGACTTCGGCATTCTGCCGGATCCCGGATTCACGGGCGATACGATTGCCGGCACGTTCTTCGGGTCGCAGAACCCCATCGAGTTCTATGGTGCCGCGCGCAGCGGCGGCCTGACGGTCACCGACGACGGCTTCGGATTCTTCGATTCGACGCCGGGACCGAATCCGTGGGTCAACCAGCTCATCCCGGACCCGACCGAGCCGAACGACCTGCTGGCGCCGTTGTGGGCCGACTGGTTCATCAACTACGACGACGGCTCGGGTGGCCGTCTTCGCGGCATCTCGGCGGCGACGGCCGGGCCCGACGTTTCGATCGTCGAGTGGGACGGCGTCGAGTACTACCCCGGCGACGGAACCAATCCGGTCGCGGCGGACTTCGAGATCGTGACGTATAGCACCGTCGACCCGATGTTTCCCGAAATCGTGTTCGCCTACGACAACGTGGACGAAGACTTCACCGATCTGCTGCAGTCGCTCGGGTATCTCACGACCGGCGTCGAGAATCGTACGGGCACCGTCGCCACCGGCTTCGCGGGTGCGATCACGGACGGGCTGATGGTCTGCTTCGACTATCAGGGACCCGACACGTCGCCGCGGCAGCTGAGCTTCAGCGCGACGGCCAGTCCGTTCCTCGCCGGGCAGGATGTCACCGTGTTCGAAGTCGACAAAGTCGACAACCCGGGCAGCCGGCCGGACTCGAGTTCGACGGATATCGAAGTTGACGCACTGCCGTACAAGTTCCAGGGCTTCTTGGGCCTCTATGACGGCAAGGAGATCCGTCTGCACCGCGAACATCAGGTGCTGGTGGCGTTCAAGCTACTGGATCCGCAGTCCTGGTGGCACGTCGTCTACGACGCGGATGCGACCATCGAGGTGACCGATGCCGGCGGCAACGTCGTCGCATCGGGGGACGCCGACTTCACCCTCTGGGGCTTCAGGTACGCGTATTGGTGGCAGTTGCAAGGCATGCAGCCGGGCGACTACACGATCACGGCGCATCTCGACGACGGGACGTCGCACAGCGTGACGGTGAAACTCGTCAATTGATTTGACGGGGACCTATGTCGGGTCCCGGGAATCGCCGCCCGGGGCGGGCGTCTCGATCCGCCCCGGGGGCTCACAGAGGAACGGTGGTCCGCGCAGCGTGCTGTGGTATTCGTACGTCTCGCCGCCGGCCAGCAACCGGATGAGCACGCCAGGCGTCAGCACCATCTGGTAGGCGCGGTCCGGCATCGGACAGCCCAGCGCGGCCGAGCGCCATGTGACGCGTCGTGTCTCCACGACCGTCACGTGATCCGCGCCGACTTTCCCCTGCGCGAGCCGTTCGAGCAGATCGACCCTGGCGGCATCGGCGAGGGCCTGCAGTTTGGGATCCCGCTTCGTGGGCGGCAATGGATGCGTGTCTCCGTGTTTGGGCGCTGCGTCAACCGGCTCGGAGTCGGCGGAATTTTCAAGGCCGCAGGACGCAACGACGAACAGGATGAGAAGCCGCGCATGGCGAAGGCGCCGGAACATGTCCTGACTTTACACCAGCGGGTAGCCCCCCGCATACGCATTTCGAGAGATTCGAATGCGTTCAGGTATGCAGTTCGACGAGGTCTCCATCGGATACGAAATGCTCCGGACCCACTTGCTGACCGTCGAACACTGCGGTGCCCCACATACGCGCGAACTTCAGATTTCGTGCAATATCCTTGTGCACCAGCCGGGCGACATCGATTACCGTGTCGCCACGACGCACTGTGAAAGGTTTGTCGGAATCTGCGCGGTTGCCCGGCGTCTTGGTGTAGACGCGGACGATGTCGAGCGCGCCAAACAGAAACGGTCCGAGCCTGTCTAGTCCATCCCCGGTCTTGGCCGACATTGTCAGAGCGGGGCATCGCAGCCCGAGCAGCTCCTCGAGGACCTCGACTTCCCCGGGGTCGGGGTCCAGGTCACTCTTGTTGGCGATCAGCACAGTCGGCAAGTCAAGGCGAAACAGATCTTCAGCTTCACCCGGTTCCTGCGATACCGATTGTTCCAGGCCCGGCCATGACGCCGTGAGGAATATCTTCTTTTCCGCCAGCCGGCCGACGACTACGGGGATCTGTTCCAGGCACTCGGGGTCGCTGAGGTCGATAACGAGCAACGCGCCGTCGGCGGGTTGCAGTGCGTTGACAAGCCACGGCTCCATGTAGTCGCCCGTTATGGGCGGCAGGTCCACGAGCTGAAAGTGGATGTCTTCATAAGGGAACATGCCAGGCACCGGCAGATGCGTGGTGTACGGGTACGGCCCGGTGTCGCTGTGCGAACCCGTCAGCCGGGCGTGCAGGCTGGACTTGCCCGCATTGGGCGGACCGATGAGGCACAGCTGTGCGGCACCGTCCGGGCGCACGACGTGGCTCGGACCGCTGCGATGGCCGCCCTTCCTGGGGCCCGTGAGTTCCTCGGTCAGCTCCTTGATGCGGGTCTTGATATCGGCCTGGAGATGATCGGTGCCCTTGTGCTTGGGGATCGTCCGTAGCATCTCCCGGAGGCAATCCAGGCGTTCCCCGGGCTCACGCGCCTTGCGGTACGCCTCTTCGGCTTTCTTGTACTCCGGTGTGACGTTCGTGGGCATACCTTGTGAATTTTACCCGAGGAAGTCCTTCGACGACCGTCGTCGCCAGGAAACACTGCTACTTTGAAGACGCAGGCGTTACCTCGACTGGCCCATTGCGGGGAGCTGGATCGAAATGAAGAAGAACGTAGAAGAAATCACACTGACTCGCCGCGCACACTTGCAGGCTTTGCTCGCTGCCGCGGTCGCGGCGACAGTACCCGGAGGCATTCCGGCCCGGGCCGCCGACATGCCGTCCGCCGTCCCCGAGTTGGCGCACCTGGGCGAGGAGCAGGCGAAGATATTGCTCAGCGTCACCCGCACGTTGTTCCCGCACGCCAGACGAACTTCGCCGCCTCGGGGGCGGCCGTCAGGGCCTCGCGGGCACCCAGCGGCGCCTCGATGTTGATGCCGTTGTTTACAGCGGTTTGTGCTTCGTTCATTGCCTTTCTCCTCAGGTTTGGGCAGCAGGACTGCTGCCGGCGGGAGCGGATACTGCCGAGAAGGGCAATGACGGGCTTGACCGGTTGCTGGCTATTTAGTGACTATTTTTATTACCTTTAGATGCAATAGCTTGGAGAGCATAACGTCACTTGCGCGAGGCGTACCAGGCCTTGACGACCGGCTCTTCGGCGATGCGTGCAGCGTGATCGGCGACGTCCGGAGCGATGTTCCGGACGATGTCCTTGGGCACGTAGTCGAGCATCCCGGAGCTGATCCAGCGCACCTCCATGAGGACTTTCAGGTCGGCCACGGTCAGGCGGTTGTCGGCGAAATACTTGCCGCCACCGCGGCTCAGTAACTGGCTCAGGCCGCGCAGGAAGGTTGCCGTCCAGCCGTTGACGAGCTTGTCCCGCGCCTGCTTCATCGCGTCGCCCTCGAGGCCGAAAGTCTGGCCGATCCGATGGCTGTCGTCCTCGACGACTTCCAGGACCTCGTCGCAGTAGAGCGCCTGCAGGTCGTCTTCGGGGTACAGCCCCGCCAGCCGGCCTACGTAGCGGCATATGGCGTTGGATTGCGTGATCTCGGCGCCGTCGATTTCGAGCACGGGCAGGTATTTGAATCGTGTGCTGTCCCGCATGGACGCGAATTCGGCGCCCGACAGCCGGTTGTCCTCGAACGGGATTCCGCCCGCGTGGAAGGCGATGCGGATGGGTTCGCCTCTGCCGCCGCTGATGTCGAAATAGCTCAGTTTGTAGGTCGTCATTCGTTAGGCTCCATTTCGGATTTTCCTGATCCCGAGTGGCCGGGGCGGGCCAGTATACTGTCGAGTGGTATCTCCCGGATATAAGCCCGCGCCCACAAAGGCCTGGCAAGCTCCGGCGCCGCAAGAATGACTGCATTACTGATCGATCTGGATGGCGTGCTCTACGAAGCGTCCCGGGCGGTACCCGGCGCGAGGGACGCCATCGCCTGGATACGCCGGCACGACATCGCGCACCTGCTTCTCGCCAATACGACATCGCGGCCTCGCCAGGCGATCATCGACTCGATCGCGGACCTGCCGGCTACAATTGAAGAAATGCAACGGTAAGAGGAGGCAGCGACCATGGGTTTCGCAATTACAGACATGAAGTTGACGAGCACGGCGTTCGAAGACGGCGGTGCGATCCCGACGCGGCATACGGGCGAGGGCGAGGACGTTTCCCCCGAACTCGCCTGGACGACGCCCCCGGACGGTACGAAGGCATTCGCACTGATCTGCCACGACCCGGACGCGCCCCTGATCAAGGACGGGCAGTACGGCTATGTGCACTGGGCGATCTACAACATCCCGGGTTCGGTCGATAATCTGCCCGAGGGGGTCTCCGACTACACTGCCGGTATCAACGATTTCACCAAGTACGGCTACGGCGGCCCGATGCCCCCACAGGGACACGGGACGCACCGCTATTTCTTCTGGCTGTTCGCCCTGAATTCCGCGGACAAACTGCCCGCGGGCCTGAGCTTGTGGGAATTGCTCGAGCGGATCGAGCCCGGCGTCATCGGCATGAACCGCCTGATGGGAACGTACAAGCGCTAGACGCCGGGCCCGGTCGGGTTCGGTCAGCGTTCGCTCACGTAGATGTCGCCGTCGCGGCCGAAGTGCAGCCGCTTGCCGTCTCCGGACAGGGTCGCACGCGTTTCGTTGCCGCTCGTGTTGACGGTTGGCCCGAGATTGACGGGCGATGACCAGCGTCCGGTAAGGAACGGTGCCGTCGACGCCTGGGGGGCGTATCATCGCGGTTGCTGGCACATGTACCGCTTGACGCCGCAGGACTACGAACAGGCCGAACACTTTTTCCGGCGCTCGATCGAACTCGATCCCGAAGCGCCGCGGGCATACGCGGGACTGTCCTTCATCCACTGGCAGCGCGCCTTCCTGGAACTCACGAAGGACCGCGGGTCGGAAGAGGAACGGGCGCTCGACTTTGCGCTGGAGAGCCTGTCGAAGGATATGACCGACCCGCTGGGGCACTGGGCGCTGGGACGCGCGTATCTCCTGAAGTCCGAACTCGATCAGGCGGTCGACGAACTCGAGACGACGGTGAAACTGAATCCCAGCTCGGCGGTCGGACAGTACACGCTTGCTTACGGCCTCATGCAGATCGGCGAGGCCCCGCGGAGTAACGACATCGTTGCAAAGGCCCGCCGCCTGAGTCCATACGACGCCATGACGTTTGCCATGTATGCCGTGCGTGCCCGGAATCTCGCCTTTCTCGGCCGCAATCCGGAGGCTGCGACCTTTGCGACGCGGGCGGCCCGGCAACCGAATTCGCATTATCAGGTTGTCGCGATCGCAGCATTCTGCAACATGCTTGCCGGCCGCACGGATACGGCCAGACAATTCTACTCACAATTGCTCGCGACCCGTCCCGGGTATGGCGCCAGCGATTATCTGAAGGCGTTCAACCACCGTCCGGAACGGAACTCGACCCTCGTTCGAAAGACCTTCGGGCAGCTCGAGGCGTTGACCTGATACAGGTATGACGAAGCCGGTCGAGAAAAGCGCGCGTCGCGAGCTTGTCGCCCTGGCCGTCACGGCGCTGACGGCATGCACCCTGGCGCATGCCGAGGACAACGGCGCCTGGGACCACTACGGCGGCGGCCAGCACGGCATGCAGTACTCGAGCCTCGATCAGATCACGCGCGACAACGTCGGTAAGCTTGCAGAAGCCTGGCGCTACGAGACCGGGGAACTCGGCAAGGGAGCACAGGAACCCTTCGCCTTCCAGGCGAACCCGATATTCGCAGAAGGCAGGCTGTACCTGGCGACCGGCAGCGCCATCGTCATTGCGCTCGATCCGGCGACGGGTGCGGAGATCTGGCGCCACGATCCGCACCTCGACCGCAACAAGCACTATGCCGAGATCGCCAATCGGGGCGTGAGCTCGTGGGTGGACCCCGACGTCGAACCGGACGCGCCGTGCCGGCATCGCATCTTCGTCGGCACGCTGGACGCGCGGGTGATCGCGCTCGACGGCGCCACCGGCGCGCCCTGCGAGGATTTCGGAGAGCAAGGCCAGATCTGGCTCAATCGGGACGTGGGCGCCGAGCTCGGGATCCACTGGGTGGATTACACGATCACCTCACCGCCGGTGATCGTCGGCGATGTGCTTGTCGTCGGCTCGGCCATCGGTGACAACCGGGCGGTCCAGTCCGAACTCGGCATCGTGCGCGGCATCGATGCGCGCACGGGCAAAGAGCGCTGGCGCTGGGATCCGATCCCGCGCGGACCGGATGACCCGGCGTATTCGAGCTGGCAGAGCGAGGAAGCAGCACGCAACGGCTCGGGCAACGCCTGGGCGCCGCTCGCCGCGGATGCACGGCGCGGACTCGTGTACGTGCCGACGGGTTCGGCGAGCCCGGACTTCTACGGCGGCGAGCGCACGGGCGACGATCTGTACACGGATTCGCTCGTCGCGCTGGAGGCGTCCACCGGCAAAGTCGTCTGGTACCGGCAGCTCGTGCACCACGACCTCTGGGACTACGATCTCGCGTCGCAGCCCACGCTGGTCGAACTCGAACACGACGGTGTACGGGTCCCGGCCGTCCTGCAGGGTACCAAGGCAGGATTCATCTTCAGTTTCAATCGGGTGACCGGCGCGCCGCTGTTCCCGATCGAGGAACGGCCGGTGCCGCAAGGTGGCGTCGCCGGCGAGCAACTCTCGCCGACGCAGCCGTTCCCGGTGGCGCCCCCGCCGGTCTCACGGCAGGAACCCGTCACCGCGGACGACGCATGGGGCGTGCTGTATTTCGACAAGAGTGCCTGCCGCCGCAAGCTCGCCGGGCTGCGCTCGGAAGGTATCTTCACGCCGCCGAGCATCCGGGGCACGCTGGAGATGCCGAGCTACGCCGGTGGCATCAACTGGGGCGGCCTCGCATTCGAGCCGCACAGCCAGGTCGTCGTCACCTTCTCGCTGGACGTGCCGACCGAGGTTGCGCTGATCCCGCGCGATGATCTCGAACAGGCCCGCGATTCCGGCGACTACCGACGGACTACGAGTTCTCGCGCATGGCCGGCACGCCCTACGGCATGCGCCGCGCCCTGATCCGCTCGCCGCTGGGCATGCCGTGCACGACGCCGCCGTGGGGCCGGCTCACCGCCATCGACATGCGCAAGGGCCGGATCCTCTGGCAACGGGGCGTCGGCACGATCCAGGATGTCGCGCCGGCCCTCGCGCCGAATCTCGAGCTCGGCATGGCCGGGCTCGGCGGCCCGATCGTGACCGCGGGCGGCCTCGTCTTCATGGCCGCGGTGCAGGACGATTATCTTCGCGCGTTCGATCTCGGCGACGGCAAGACCCTGTGGGAAGGCCGGTTGCCGGCCGGCGGACAGGCGACGCCGATGACCTACTACCTGCCGTCGACGGGCCGCCAGTACGTCGTGATCGCCGCCGGCGGCAATGCTCACCTGGGTACCACGCCCGGCGACTACGTCGTCGCCTACGCGCTGCCGGACTGAGACCCGTCCTGCCGGAACAGCTCAGTCCTTCATCGCCGTGACGATCTGCGATCCGAGGATTTCGTCCGGCCAGCGGAGCCAGATACTGCCCTGCCCGTAATTACCGCCAGTGAAAACTGCCACCATGTCGAGTTCCGGGATGACGATCAGGATCTGACCACCGTTGCCGGTCGCTGCGAAGCTGCGATAGGTCTTGTCGCCGGCACGCAGCCCGGGCAAATGCCATGCATAGCCGTCCTCGCCTCTCACGTAGAACTCTGAGAAGCTTTGCTCTGGAATCCCCGTCGTGGTGGGGGATATTTTGATGTGCGCGGTCGTGGAGCGCTGGACCCAGTCTTGCGCTACGATGCGCCTGCCTTGCCAGACGCCGCCGTCGAGATAGGCCTGTCCCAGCCGCAACAGGTCGCGCGGGCGAAGACGGGCACCGCCGCCGAGGTAGCCCTCTTCGGTCGGCATGAGGTTCCAGTAGTATCGGTCGAATCCGAGTGGTCGCGCGACGAGACGATCCAACAGGGCGGGCAGCCACGTTCCGGATACATGAGTGAGGGCGTCACCGACCAGGTTCATTCCGGCCGAACAATAGGCATAACGCTCGCCCGGATCGTGGACTACGGGAAGATCGAGCGTGTATCGCCACCAGTTCGGCTCGCCGGTCTGCGTCTGCATCGTTCCCTCGTTACCGAGCGATTCCTCGTTGGCGTCATCGCAGTCCAGTCCGCTCGTGTGAGTCATCAGCTGGGCCAATGTGATATCCGACTTGCGTGGATCCGGATTGGCGAACGGTCCCTGCGCGTCGAGCAATTGGTAAACGCGCGTGTCCGGCCCGATCTTTTGTCCGGACATCATCAGTGCTCCAAGCATTACCGAGGCGAAAGCCTTGCCGGCGGACCGGACGTCGTGTGGCCTTTCGCGATCGTAGCCGTAAAAATACTCTTCGAGGACAAGGCGTCCGTGGCGGGCGATGAGAAAGGAATGAATCAGATTCGGCCGGCGAGCGGCGGGATCGCCGTCGATGATGCCTCTTATCGCAGCCGTCAGGCTCGCCTCGTCCAGTCCGACTTCGCTGGCAGAAGCCGTCGGCCATCCATCACCGGTCTCGGGCGGCGCTTTGTAAGTGTAGGGTGGTTCGCCCGGAGGACGCGGGAAAAAGTCCGGGACGTCCTTCGCACCGACACGCAGCAGTTCCAGGTTTCGCTCTGCCCAGGGCCAGTACAGCCGGAGCTGCTCGGGAGAATTCACCAGCGTCGCTTCGTGCTCGATCTTCCGGTCATCGTCGAACTCGATGCTGAATAGTACCTGGCCGCCGTCGCGGGTCACCTTGAACAGGGATGCGCCTCCGTTCGCATTGAACTCGGGGTTGCGAAATGCGGCGACAAGTTCGCCGTCCTCGTTCCGAAAGATGCGCAGATAGAGGCTGAAGCGATCCGCGAGTGGCCGTACCGTGCCGCTCCAGGTCCCGGTTCCGGATCCTTCGAGGACGATCGGTGTGGCGAAGGGCTGTGACAGGTCGCCGGGGTCGCCTTCGTCCGTCTTCACATCCGGCGGCTGTATCCAGAATCCGTTGATTGCGCCGCCGTCGGGAGTCTGCGTTCCCCTGAACTCGCCCAGGCCGTCGGCGAAACGGAATCGCACCTGTTGCGCAGTGACTTCGAAGTGCGCTTCGTGCCCGGCGATCCTGGCGCTCCAGTCTGAACCGTGTCTCTCGACGTCGAGTTCGCCTCGAAGCGGTTGTTCGAAAGTGGTTTCGCTGGCCCAGATTCCGATCAGCGCATCTGCGCCATTCGTCTGCCCGGAACCTTCATCACCGAGCGCGGACACCGTGCAATGCAGCGCGCCGATCGCCGCCAGAAGCACAATTTTCCTCGCCGGCATCGCGACTCCCTAGACCGCTGACAGCGGCGGCGTACGGCCCCGGAGCCATTGAGCGATCGGTTCCCAACCGCTTTGCATGTTGGCCTTCAGCGCCGCACAGGCCAGTTCGAGATCCTTGTGGCGGAGTGCGGCGAGGATCCGTTCGTGATCCTCGGTGGCACGGTCCACGTTCGGTGCTTCACGCATGAGCGCCAACTCGTAACGCCTGGTCCGGACGATCATGTTCTCGATCAGCTCGATAAGAATCCGGTTCGGGCATGCGCCGAGCAGCTCGAGATGCCAGGCATCGTCGATGCGGACCCTGGCCGCAGGATCCGCTGCCTCGGCGAGTGTCTGGTTCATTCTCGCCAGAGCTTCGATACGACGCCCGGAGGGGAGGCCGGCGAGCCTCAGGGCTTCCGGATCGAGGACCGGGCGTATGGCATAGACCTGCTCGAATTCGTCGAGTGTCAGCGGGCGCACGAAATAGCCCCGGCGGGGGCGAGCGACGAGGAATCCCTCGGCCGCGAGCTGGCGTAATGCTTCGCGCAGTGGCGTGCGGCTCACACCGATGTCGCGGGCCAGGTGAACTTCGTTGATACGCGTGCCGTCGGGCAGTGCACCGTCGAGGATCATCTCGCGCAGGGTCGTCGCAATCGCGTCACTGATGTTCTCACGGCTAGCAAGCGCAATATCCTGCATACTGTCGACAGTACACACTCGATGAAGGCTCGTCAATGGGCCCCTGACCGATGCAAAGCAGTGAGGAAGTGTCAGCTGCGACCCAATAGATACGGCTCGCGGGCTCGGGAAGGGAACCGGCAACTCTCAGGGCGTTCGAACCTTTCGACGTGCCGCCGGCCGCATCCGCTACAATGCGGCCCATGAGCGGCATATGGCCAAATTCGCGCAAATTTAGGGGTTTTTATGAAGCGAAGGACATTCCTGGAGGGAGCCGTCGCGACGGCAATCATGGGGGCCGCGGCGCCACGGATCACGGGCGCTGTGACGACGGACACTGAGAATCTGGGGCCGTTGCTCGCGCCCTGGACCGGTCCGCACGGCGGTATTCCGCGCTTCGACGAGATCGAGATCGACGAGTTCGAGCCGGCGATCCGCAAGGGGATGGACCTGGCCCGCGAGGACATCGCGCGGATCACGGGCAACGAGGCGGCGCCGACCTTCGAGAACTCGGTCCTCAGCTACGAGGACAGCGGCCGCGAGCTCGACCGGGCGCAGCGCTTCTTCGGCGTCTACACGTCGACGATGGACGACAAGCCGATGCAGAAGATCGAGGCCGACATGTCACCCGTGCTGGCCGCGTTCGTCGACGAGGTGATCCAAAACGAGGCGTTGTTCTCGCGTCTGCAGGCGGCCCACGCGGCAAGCGAGGGCTCCGGCCTCGACGAGGAGCAAAGGCGCCTCGTGTACGTGCACTACAACAATTTCGTCCGCCACGGCGCCGCGTTGAACGCGGCCGACAAGACGCGGCTGAAGGACATCAACCAGCGCCTCGCCACGCTGTTCACGAAGTTCAGCCAGAATCAACTGGGCGACGAAGAATATTACACGCTCGTCATCGACAACGAGGCCGACCTCGCCGGGTTGCCCGAATCGGTGATCGCCTCCGCTGCACAGGCAGGGAAGGACAGGGGCGAGCCGGGCAAATGGGTGTTCACGAACACCCGCTCGTCGATTGAGCCGTTCCTCACCTTCGCCGACAACCGGGGATTGCGCGAGAAGGCGTTCCGGATGTGGAACAGCCGCGGCAATCACGACGACGAGCGCGACAACAAGCAGGTGGCGAGCGAGATCCTGCAGCTCCGTGCCGAACGCGCGCGCCTGCTGGGGTTTCCTTCACACGCAGACTGGATCCTCGACAACAACATGGCCAAGACGCCGGACGCGGCCATGGCGCTGATGATGAAGGTCTGGCCCGCCGCGGTCGCCCGCGTCCACGAGGAAGTGGCCGACATGCAGGCGATCGCGGACGCGGAAGGCGCGGACCTCACGATCGCGCCGTGGGATTACCGCTACTACTCCGAGAAGGTGCGCAAGGCGAAGTACGACATCGACCAGAACAAGGTGAAGGAGTACCTGCAGCTCGACAAGATCCGCCAGGGTATGTTCTGGGCCGCCGGCCAGGTCTACGGCCTCGACTTCGTGCAACTGACAGATGTGCCGGTGTATCACCGCGACATGTCGGTCTACGAAGTGCGGCGCAATGGCGACCGCGTGGGGCTGTGGTATTTCGATCCCTACGCGCGAGACGGCAAGAGTTCGGGCGCGTGGATGAACGAGTACCGCACGCAGGAGAAGTTCCGCGGAATCGTCACCCCGATCGTGTCCAACAACGCGAACTTCATCAAGAGCGAACCCGGCGAGCCGGTGCTGATCTCCTGGGACGATGCCACGACGATGTTCCATGAGTTCGGCCATGCGCTGCACGGGCTGCTCTCCAACGTGCACTATCCGACGTTGGCCGGCACGAACGTCAAGCGGGACTTCGTAGAATTCCCGAGCCAGGTGAACGAATACTGGCTATCGACGCCGGAAGTACTGAGCCGCTTCGCCGTGCACTACGAGACCGGCAAACCGATCCCGCAGGATCTCGTCGACCGTATCCTCGCCGCCAAGAATTTCAACCAGGGATTCAAGACCGTCGAGTATCTCGCCAACGCGATCTACGACATGAAGATCCACCTGGCCGCGACGCCCGATAAGCCGATCGACATCATGGCGTTCGCCGACAAGACGCTGGAAGAGATCGGCATGCCGAAGGAGATCACGTTCCGGCATCCGCCGACCGCGTTCGGCCACATCTTCTCGGGCGACGGCTATTCGGCGGGCTATTACGTCTACATCTGGGCCGACGCAATGACTGCCGACGTCTACGAGGGCTTCATGGAGATGGGCGGCCTGTACGACAAGAAGGCCGACAAACTGCTGGAGACCTCGATCATGAGCGTCGGCAACTCCATCCCGCCGGACGAAGCGTTCCGCCGCTTCCGCGGCCGCGATGTCGACACGAACGCGCTGATGCGCGACCGCGGCTTCCCGGTGACCTGATCGAGCGATGCCCCGGCCTGCGCCGCCATAGGCGGGCAAGGCATCTGTTATCATCCGAATGACACTCGGAGGGCAATGCCTGTGCTGCGAATAACGGTGAATGGGCACGAACACGCACTCGAGGACGTCGATGATTCGACCCCGTTGCTCTGGGTGCTGAGAGACACGCTGAACCTGGTCGGTACCAAGTACGGTTGCGGCGGCGGATTTTGCGGTGCCTGCACCGTGCACCTGGACGGAAAACCGGTGCGATCCTGCATTACCCCTGTGCGCCGGGCCGCGAACCGATCGGTCGCCACGATCGAATCCCTGGCATCCGCGTCCGGCGTCCTGCATCCGCTGCAGCAGGCCTGGATCGACCACGACGTGCCCCAGTGCGGTTACTGCCAGCCCGGCCAGATCATGAGCGCCGCCGCGCTCCTCGCGCGGACGCCGTCACCGACGGATGACGACATCGATGCTGCGCTGAGCGGGAATCTGTGCCGCTGCGGCACCTACGTGCGGATACGCGCCGCGATTCACAGTGCCGCGAAGCTGCTCAACGAATCCGGAGAAGACACGTGATGGATCGCCGGACATTCCTGAAAGTGTCCGGGTACGCCGGTGGCGGCCTGACGCTGGCGTTTTGCATCGGTTACCGGCTGCCTGCCGAAGCGAAGACGGCAGAAGATGTTTTCGAGCCGAACGCGTTCCTGACGATTTCTCCGGATGGATCGATCGTCATCCTGTCCAAGGGCCCCGAGATCGGCCAGGGGATCAAGACGGCGTTTCCGATGATCGTCGCGGAAGAACTCGATGCACGCTGGGCCGACGTGAGCGTGGAGCAGGCCCCGATCGACGAGGCCGTGTTCGGGCGGCAAAGTGCGGGCGGATCGCGATCGATACCATCGGCATGGGATCAGTTGCGGACCGCGGGCGCCACGGCGCGCGCCATGCTCATCGGCGCCGCCGCGCGGCGATGGGGAGTCGGGGAAGTCGAATGCAGGACCGAGCCCGGCGTCGTCGTGCACGATCCGACCGGGCGGCGCCTGGGTTATGGAGAGTTGGCCGCGGCAGCGGCGAAACTGCCGGTGCCTGCGGCCGGATCCATCAGCTTCAAGCGACGTGAAGACTATCGACTGCTCGGCCGGCGGATCTCCGGCGTCGACAACGCGAAGCTGGTGACGGGCCAGCCGCTGTTCGGCATCGATCAGACGCTGCCCGGCATGTTGTACGCGACCTACACCAAGTGTCCTGCCACCGGCGGCCGGCCGCGCAAGGCCAACCTGGATGCAGTCCGGAATCTGCCGGGAGTGCGGCAGGCGTTCATCCTGCAGGGCAACGGTAACGTGACGGAATTGACGCCCGGGGTCGCGATCCTCGCGGACTCGACGTGGCAGGCGATGAACGCCCGCAAACGACTGGTCGTGGACTGGGACGAGAGCGAAGCATCCACGGACAGCTGGTCCGAACTTTCCTCACGTGCCCGGCAACTCGCCGACAAGCCGGGCAAGGAAACGCTTCGAACGACTGGCGACACCGCGCAGGCATTCGCGGGTGCAACCCGAAAGGTGGAGGCGTTCTACAGTTACCCGTTCCTGTCCCATGCGACCCTCGAACCACAAAACTGCACGGCCTGGTATCGGGACGGCGAGCTCGAGATATGGGCACCGACACAGACACCGCAGGGTGCGCTGGAAACTGCCGCAAGCCTTCTCGGCCTGCCGCCGGAGCGGGTGGCCCTGCATCAGACCCGGGTCGGTGGCGGATTCGGGCGGCGGCTCAGAAACGATTATGTCTGTGAGGCGGCGGCCATCGCGCGTCAGGCGGGGGTTCCCGTCAAACTGCAATGGACGCGCGAGGACGACATGGCGCACGATTTCTATCGACCCGCCGGCTTCCACGCGCTCAGAGCCGCGCTGGACGAGGCCGGCCGCCTGACCGCGTGGCAGGATCATTTCATCAGTTTCACACAGGACGGCCACAGCCCGGTATCGGGAGGCGGCATGCGCGGCAGCGAATTTCCGGGCGGATTGGTCGGCAACTTTCGGCTCACGCAGTCCTTGCTGCCGCTGTCCACGCCGACCGGTCCCTGGCGGGCGCCCGGATCCAACGGGATCGCGTTTGCCGTGCAGTGCTTCCACAGCGAACTCGCCGCGGCCGCGGGCCGGGATCACCTGCAGTACCTGCTGGACACGCTGGGCGAGCCGCGCTGGCTCGAGCCCGGCAACCCGGGGGCGCTGCATACCGGACGCGCCGCCGCCGTCATCAGGCTCGCGGCAGAGAAGGCGGGTTGGGATCGGCCGCGACAGCCCGGTCGCGGACTGGGGCTCGCGTTCTACTTCAGTCACGCAGGTCATGTTGCGGAAGTCGCCGACGTCAGCGTCGACGGCAACCGTAAGCTGACCGTGCACAGGGTCACGGTTGCAGCGGACGTGGGTCCTGTCGTCAATCTGAGCGGCGCCGAAAACCAGTGCCAGGGCGCCGTCATCGACGGCCTCAGCACCTTGTGCGGGCTCGAAGTGACGATGGAAAACGGCCGCATACAACAGTCGAACTACGACAAGTATCCGCTGCTGCGGATAGCGAGCGCTCCGGCGGTGGACGTTCATTTCATACAGAGCGACTACCCACCGACCGGGCTCGGAGAGCCGGCGCTGCCGCCGCTGGCGCCGGCCGTGTGCAATGCGATATTCGCGGCGAGCGGACACCGCGTGCGAAGCCTTCCGCTCAGTAAGGCCGGCTTCTCGGTTTAGCAGGCCTTTTCAACAGACTGCTGGGCTGGCCTGACGGACCCGGTTCCGTCAGGGTGCGGCGTGTGCGCCGGTCACGATGCCCAGCGTGTCGCTCTCGCCGTTGCGAACGAGGTGCGGGAAGCGTTGGCCGTCGTAATAGGGCACTTCGAGCGTGCGATAGAAACCGTCGTTCTGCACCAGCAACGCGATGGGCTGGTGCGACTGTTTCGCCTCCGTGATTGCCGCGTCCAGGACTTCGGGTGTATACGCGCGGCCGTTCACGGCAACGAGCGTCATGCTCGGGCCGGCGCCTGCCATGGCGGCGGCGCGGTCCTCGATGACGTCGACGATCTTCGCATCCTTGTCCAGGAGTAAGCCGATCGACCAGCGACGATCGATCTGCCCCTCGCGCTTCGTGTTGTATTCGATATCGGCGTTCGGCGTATCGTTGTAGGCCAGTTTCCAGCCGCTGCGCTCGAGCGCGGAAAACAGGGCCGCCGTGCCGGTCGTGTGCAGGTGGCGGCCGATGAAAGCGCGCCAGTCCGCCGGCGCGATCGCCGCGAGGTTGTCGTAGATGTCCTGCTCGGTGTACGGCTTCAGGGCCGGCTTGCCGCTGTCTCCCGAATAGAAGCGCCGCATGAAATCGTCGAGCGAAGCGTGGCCCTGCGTGCGCTTTCGTATCTCGGCGTCGACGTCCAGCCAGAGGAAGATGGAAGCGGCATAGAAATCCGTGCCGCGCCGGCTGGACCGCCAGGCCTGGGGTGCCTGGTACAGCTTCTGCGCCTCCGCCGCGGTATCGGCGAGCGGCCGCCAGTCCGCGCCCGGCTCGTTGTCGAAGCTGGCCGCGGACTGTGCCACGAGATCGTGGAACTGGTCTTCGGTGAGGAGCCCCGCGCGCGTCGGCAGCACGTTGCCCCAGAAAGTCGTGAGTCCCTCGTAGACCCAGAGCATCGAATCGTCCATCGGCTTGTCGTAGTCGGGACTGAGCAGTCCCGCGGGGCGCCGATACTTGGCGTTCCAGCTGTGCACGTACTCGTGCGCCAGCAAGGTCGAGAGCCAGGGCTCAAGGACGGGGTCGACCAGCGCGTTTTCCTCGCGCCGGTTGTCGCTGGACTCGTGGTGCTCGAGCCCGAAGTGCTGGACGAAGTCGGACAGGGTGACGAGCCAGGTGTAGTGCCGGTACATGCGCGAGCCGAACAGCGCGCCCGCCTCGGCGACGAGCCGGCCGTAATCCGCCGCGAAGCCGTCGGGCGTGGCGAGCGCGGCGGGACTGTCCGCCGCGATCACGATCTCGTGCGATATCCCCGGCATCGGAGCGGAGCCCGGCAGCTGGATGCGTTTCATGTAGCGTCCGATCTGCACCGGCGAATCGATCAGGCGCGTGAGCGAGGCCTCTTCGAGGTCGTAAGCTCCGTCGGCACGCGCCTTCGTGGCCAGTGCGCATGCGATGCTCCAGCCGTCGGGCAGCTTTACGCTGGCCCGGGTGGTGATGTCCCCGGCGTCCTTGCCCTTCGGCAACAGGACGAAGTGGTTCCAGGCCAGTACCGCGAGATTTTCGGAACTCGTGGGCGCGCTGCCGAAGGCGCCGTTTTCGGTCGCGAGCCCGGTATCCAGCGAGATATTCAGATGATCCGCGCCGGGCGGCACGACCAGCCGCAGCGCATAGACGTCGATCGGATCCCGATTCCAGGCGACGTTCTTGCCGTTGGCCTTGATCGTCAGCCCGATCATCGAGTCCAGTGGCCCGGTCGGCGCGTGCTCGCCGGGGATCCACTTGGGATAGACCAGTGTCAGCGGGCCCGGCGAGACCGCCAGCTCGAGGTCCGTGTGTATTCGTTTGCGCGCGACATCGGTGGCGTCGAGCGCGACGGACAATTCCGCGGCATGTGCTGCCGGAAGAGCCAATGCCATGACCAAGGCAACAGCAAACGGACGGTGCTTGTGCATGTGACACCTTAAGGATTTTTGGTACGTGTATACGGGCAGATTATACCCGGCAGTTCGGAACTGCTACCCGGCATCGGCCTCTGCGACGTAGTGCCAGCCGTCGTCGCCGTACTCGAGCGTCTCGCCCGAGACCAGGCCGATCCGCACGCCGGGCTCGAATTCGGAGCCCTGCAGCGATGCCGGTTTGGCGTCCAGTGCGTATTGCGGCTGGTCCATGACGCCGAAAATACGGAATTGCTTGTCGCGATCCTCGTAGACAGCGACGGACCCTTTGCGAAGGATGGCGGCGCCGCCGACGACGTCGAAACCACCCGAGACGACACCGACGCGCGGCCGGAGGTCATCCCAGCTCTTGCCCTGGATGGTCGCGATCGCCGAATCTTCGAGCCGGACGAACGCCAGCAGCTGCGCATCGAAATTGGCGTTGAAATCGTCGACACGCACCTTGTGGATGCGGTCGGCGGCTTCCTCAAGATGCGCACCGTCCGGGTAGTCCGACTGGTATTGCGCGTAGGACTCCTCCGTATTCGCCGCGCTCGCCGTCTCCCAGGCGAGATCGTCGATGCGCTGTCTCGCTTGCGCCTCGTATTCCGAATCCGGATTGGCGGTGAGGAACGCCTGGTACGCATCGATCGTGTTCGCAGACTGAGCCTGGTCCCAGGCCTTGCCGACCGGATCGCACGCCGCGAGCAACGCGGCGAGCACAAGCGTAACGGCGATTCTCGATGTCATGGCCAGTCCTCCGGAGCTATGACGCGAGTTTACGTGTTCCGGGCCTCCAGCTGAACGACCCGCTCGCAAGTTACCGAGAGCGTGCAAATCGTCCCGATGTCGCGAATCGTGCCGCAGCTCAATCGCCTTGAAGATACCCGAACTCACGGCCTCGCCATCGTGATTCACGGTTTTTGGTTTGCCGATGCAGATGGATTCTATGCTTGGGCACATCGGGTCAGGCCGCCTCGAGGTTTTTGCGCCAATGGACCGTCTTGATGGCCCCGCCGGTCGTTTTCGACGCGCTGGTGCCCGGCGAACTGCTCAATCCCTAGGCCGCGTCCGACACCGACTCCTGGTCACCGGGCGCCAGCGCCGCGGCCAGCGCCTCGTCGACGTTCTCGATCCAGATGAACTCGAGTTGATCGCGGGCGGAGGCCGGGACGTCGTCGAGATCCTTTTGGTTGCGGGCCGGCAGCATCACGGTCTTGATGCCGGCGCGCAGCGCGGCGAGGGCCTTCTCCTTGACGCCGCCGATCGGCAGTACGAGCCCGCGCAGGCTGATCTCGCCGGTCATCGCGATGTCGTTGCGTACCGTGCGGCCGGAGAGCAGCGACGACAGCGCGACGAACATCGCGACGCCCGCGCTCGGGCCGTCCTTCGGGATCGCGCCGGCCGGGACGTGGATGTGCAGGTCGCTGGCTTCCATCGTGCTGCGCTCGACGCCCAGCTTGTCCAGGCGGCCCTTGATCAGGCTGACCGCGGCGCGCGCGCTCTCCTTCATCACGTCGCCGAGCTGGCCCGTCAGGATCAGGTTGTCCTTGCCGGGGATGCGTGTCGCCTCGACGAACAGGATGTCGCCGCCGGTCGGCGTCCAGGCGAGTCCGGTCGCGACGCCCGGGACGCTGGTACGCATGCGCACCTCGGCCTCGAACTTGCGCGGGCCGAGGATGGCTTGCAGATCGTCGGCGTGGATCTCGACCTTGTCGGCCGAACCCTCGCTGATCTTCATCGCGCAATTCCGTAACACCGCGCCGATCTCGCGTTCGAGGTTGCGTACGCCCGCCTCGCGCGTGTAACTCTCGATCAGGGCGTCGATCGCCTCTTCGTCGATCGAGGCCTGCTCGGGCGTCAGGCCGGTGGCCTCGAGCTGACGCTTGACGAGATAACGTTTGGCGATCTCGACTTTCTCCTCCCGCGTGTAGCCGGGCAGCTCGATGATCTCCATGCGGTCGCGCAACGGCGGCGGGATGTTATCGAGCACGTTCGCCGTGCCGATGAACATCACCTTGCTGAGGTCGAACGGCACATCGAGGTAATGGTCCCGGAACGTGTTGTTCTGTTCGGGATCGAGCACCTCCAGCAGAGCGGAGGAGACGTCGCCGTGGAAGCCGACGCCGACCTTGTCCATCTCGTCGAGCATGAACACGGGATTGCGCGTGCCGGCGCGGCGGATGCTCTGGATGATCGTGCCGGGCATCGAACCGATGTAGGTACGGCGGTGACCGCGGATCTCGGCCTCGTCGTGCACGCCGCCGAGGCTGGCGCGCACGAATTCGAGCCCGAGCGAGCGCGCGATGCTGCGGCCGAGCGAGGTCTTGCCGACGCCGGGCGGACCGACGAAGCAAAGGATCGGGCTGCGGCCCTCCTTGTTGAGCTTGCGCACGGCGAGGTATTCAAGGATGCGGCGCTTGATCTTGTCGAGCCCGTAGTGATCTTCGTCGAGGATCTTGCGCGCGTTCGCGATGTCGATCGATTCCTCGTCCTCGTGCGACCACGGCAGGACCGTCAGCCAGTCGAGGTAGGTGCGCAGCATCGAGTGTTCGGCGGCGGCCTCGGGCATGTTGGACAGGCGCTTGAGTTCACGCAGGGCCTGTTCCTCGACCTCTTCCGGCATGCCGGCCTCTTCGATCGCCTTGCGGATCTCCTCGATTTCGTGGCCGTCATCGTCTTCGCCGAGTTCCTTCTGGATCGTCTTCAGCTGTTCGCGCAGCACGTACTCGCGCTGCCGGTCGCTGAGCTTCTCCTGGGTCTGCTCGTCGATCTCGCGCGAGAGCTTCAGCACCTCGAGCCGATGGGCGACCAGTCCGGTCAGCGCCTCCAGCCGCTGCTCGACGTCGGCGTGTTCGAGGATCACCTGCTTCTCGGTGGGCTTGAGATCCATGAGGCCGGCCACCAGGTCCGCGAGCAGGCCCGGTGCCTCGACGCCGCGCAGCACGGCGGCCAGTTCCCCGGGCGCCTGTGGCAGCAGCTCGATCGCCTCGTTCGCCTGCCGGCGCAGGTGGCGGGCCAGCGCCTCGACCTTCGTCGAGCTGTGCTCGATGTCGTGGATCATATCGAAGCGCGCCGCGAGGAAGGGCAGGTTCGGGACGAAATCCAGCGCGCGGAAGCGGGCCTCGCCCTGGCAGATCAGGTGGTGCATACCGCTCGGCGCGGTGATGTACCGCACGACGTTGACGATCGTGCCGACGTCGTACAGGTCTTCCGGGCCGGGCAGGTCGACGGCGGGATCGCGCTGCAGGAGTATCCCGAGCTTGCGCTCGTTGCGCACGGCCTCCTGGGCGGCGGTCACGGACAGCTCGCGGCCGAGCGTCACCTGCGCTACGGCGCCCGGGAACACCACGACGTTGCGCACCGGCACGATGACCAGCACGTCGTCGCCGATCGGCTTGGCCTGCGCGGCCTGCAGGGCATTCTGGGATGTCGAATTCGGTTCGGTCACGGTATCGCCCTCATTCACTTAGACAGCAGAAATGGCGACGATTCGGGCGGATTTCAATTCGACGCAGCGGCGGATCAGCATACGTAGGAGCGGCTTC
The DNA here is from genome assembly GCA_963777675.1 of uncultured Gammaproteobacteria bacterium. Classification (GTDB taxonomy): domain Bacteria; phylum Pseudomonadota; class Gammaproteobacteria; order Steroidobacterales; family Woeseiaceae; genus UBA1847. Next base: position 134,430 of record CAVZRD010000015.1, read on the forward strand.
AGCCGCGATCGAGCCGGCGCCCAAGCGCCCTACTGCAACGGATCAGCATCCGTAGGAGCGGCTTCAGCCGCGATCGAGCCGGCGCCCAAGCGCCCTACTGCAACGGATCAGCATCCGTAGGAGCGGCTTCAGCCGCGATGCCCTTGCGGCGAGGGTGCCCCGTGCTGCTATTTCTTGCTCAACCGGTCGAAATGCGTAATGGCGTTCAGCACCAGCGCATAGCTGCCGACCGTTTCACCGCGCCAGATCGGGTTCGTCGCGAACAGCAGCACGTGGCCCTCGCCGTAGCGGGCGTCGACGACCGCTGCCCGCTCGGCCATCTCGGAGCCGTTGTCGAGCAGACCGGAGCGCAGCAGCTGCTTCTCGTCCGCGAAGTGCAGGATCACCCGCGGTCGTTGATCCTCGGGGATCAGCTCCGGATTGTTGCGTGTCTGTTCCACGTTCAGCGGCAGCGCCTGCCAGGGTTCGGGGTCCGGCAGCTCCGGCGGCTCGGCGGCCGGCCGCCCTTCGGGCAGGTCCGTATCGTGCGGACCGCCGCGGCCGGTGACGCGTTTGAAATCGTCACGGTTCGGCAGGTCGTCGTCGCCGCCGAGCAGGCTGGAGATCTTGAAAGACAGTCCGGCGGCGCTGTATACGGGCAGGTCGTCGCTGTCGTAGCCGGCCGCGAGCGGGCTCTTTCGATCGACGAACTTCGCCTGCAGTACGCTGCCGACGACCTTCAGTTTGTCGGTGGGCGTGACGAAGACACCCGGTGCCAGGCCCACGTCGATCGCGAACTCCGCCGTATCCTCGGCGGTGATCAGCAGGCCGCCGTCGTGTACGAACCGCTTCAGGAGCGCCACGCCGTCGTGGCCGAGGCCCGGACGAACGTCGTCGGTGCTGTCGATGCGGCCCAGGTTCGGCGTGAGTTCCGTTTTCTTCCACGGCATCGCGTTGCCCCACATCGGCAGGCCGTCGACGATGCGCTGGGTGTCGGTGCTGCCGTCGATCGGCCCGAACAGGATCACGTCGTACTTCGCCCGCAGGTCGCCGATCTTCGCCACGTCCTGCGTGCTGATGTAGTCGTAGGGGACCTCGAGCTCGTCCAGCGCCATGCGCCACCAACCCTCGGTCTGGGTAGCGAGCCAGCTGTGCATTATGGCGATGCGCGGCAAGGTGCCTTTCGGCGCATCGATGCCGGCCGGCCCCGGCGGCACCGCGACGGGCTCGTCGAGCGGCGCCATCTTCGCCTCGAGTATCGCCGGGTCGGTGACACGTACGACCTCTACGTCGAACAGGTCGCCCATCGTCCAGCCGGTGTCGTCGTAGGCATGTTTCTGCGGATCGTCCGGTGCCCAGTACTGGCGGTCGAGCAACGCGTCGGCGATGCGCGAATACGGCTGATCCATGCGCACGACGAAGCTGCCCGCGGCGAACCGTTTCGATACCGGCGCCTTTTTCGTGTCCTCGTCGCAGGGCTTGTCGCCGTCACAGTCGGCATCCTCGTCCTCGTCGGGCGGCGGAGGCAGCTTCACCGTAACGGCGCGCGTCGTGCGGCTGATCTCCACGTGCTGCAATTGCAGTAGCGCGAGCAGCCGGGCTTGCGAGCCACGGCGTTTCTCGTTTGCAGGCAACACGTACGCTGCGGGGCCGGCCAGCTGCGGCTTTTCGATGGAGCGCTTGCTCTTCAAGTAGAAGTTCTCGAGGAACGTCCGGCTGTTGCCGGCGAAATAGTGCAGCGCCGTCAGCAGGCCGGTCTGCTCGTAGTTGTTGTTGTTGCGCTGCGACCAGGTGACTTCCGGCAGCGGCGGGTTGGGTTTGTACCACGTGCGCTGATACTCGTCCGGGTTCAGGATGCGCTTGACCGTATCGGCGCCGCCGTTGCCGAAGGTCTCGTACAGGCGGCTGATGCCGTTGTGGGTGGCGGCGACGAACATCAGGTAGCCGGGACTCCACGTGTCGAAATCGCCGTGAGTGAATACGCCCGGCATGCCGAGCCGGGTCATCTGCTGGACGTTGTCCCAGCCGAGTTGCTGCCACTCGCCGACGAGTATCGGATCGACCCAGGCGTTGTATGGCCCGTCGCCGACGGTGTTGTCGTACAGGAACGGCACGGATTCGTGCAGGTCGTGCAGGACCTGCGCATGCCAGCCGATGAAGGTGTTCGTGACGTTGCGCGTCAGCGCGAGCGTCATGGTCATGGCGTCGCGGTTGTTGTCGTGCGCGACGTAATGACCCCAGTAGAGCAAGTGCGGATAGGTTTCGTTCGGATGCGCGAGGTGCCAGTTGTACAGGTCGACCATGCGATCGCGGCCGTCGACCTCGACCACGGGCGTGATCAGCGTGATGACGTGCTCGCGGATGTCCTTGATATACGGCGCATCGTCGACGGCCAGCCGGTAGGCCAGCTCCATGAGCGCGGTCGGCGCACCGGTCTCCGGCGAATGGATCGTGCCGGTGATGTAGTAGACCGGCGTCGATTGCGCAATCAGCTTGCGGGCGACGGCATCGTCCATGCCGATGCTGCGGGGGTCGGCGAGTTTCGCGAGACGCGCCTTGTTGGCGTCCAGGTCGTCGAGCAGCTTCTCGTCGGCGATCGCCACGGCAATCATCTCGCGGTCTTCCTCGGTGCGGCCGATGGAGAACACCCGCACGCGCGGGCTGGTTTCGGCCAGCTTGCGGAAATAGCGGTAGACGTCCGCCGAGTACGGCAGGTAACCCGGTGCACCGGCGATATGCCCGAGCACATCGAGCGGTGTCGGCACCGTGCTCGATGCCGGCAGGTAGTCGGTCAACGGCGAGTTGAAAGAGGGGTCGGTCGTGTATTCGCGTATGTGCGCGGTGTATGCCTGATCGACGGCCTGGTCCGAGGCACGCGCGTACGCCATCGACCCATCGGTGGTCTGGCCGTGCACGGGCCATGCACGACAGGCACAGCAGAACCGGAAGCACCCGGCAAATGGTCGGAAACGATAGACTGCGGATTTCTTGCATCATTGGTCTCTTGGCTGAACGTTGTATTCTTGGAGGCCCGTCGGGCCCGCGACGAGCGCAAAGTGTATGCTCCGCACGCCCGAATTGCACACAGCCGGGATCCGGCATCCCGAACGGTGAAATTCGGTGATAAAGGCTCGCGTCTATAGTCGTCAGACTGGATTCCTCGGCGCACTGACTACGTCATTCGTGTTGGCGCTCGGAGCCGCGGGACAGTTACGAGGTCCAGCCGCCGCAACCGGCAACGGCCGAAATTCGTCCGGGAAGAGCGCTGGATCGGTTCCACTCCGGCCAGCAGGTATCGGGCAGCGGTACCGTCAGTCGCATTCTTCCTGACGACACCGACGGCAGCCGGCATCAGCGATTTATTCGTACGGCTCGCCTTCCGGTCGGACATTGCTGATCGCGCACAACATCGACCTGGCGCCGCGCATTCCCGTCATTGCAGGTTGGTGACACCGTTTCGTTCTATGGCGAGTACGAGTGGAACAACAAGGGCGGCGTCATTCACTGGACGCACCGTGATCCCGCGGGGCGGCACGTCGCCGGCTGGCTGGAGCGCGAAGGAAAGCGGTACGAGTGACGCCTTTTTACGGTAGCAGCCCCCAGCGGGCGCGGGCGCCGCGCGCATCGATGTGCAGGAACGGGCCGTGTGCCGGCGTCGATGCTGTACACGCCCAGGCCGCCGCGCAGGCGCCGGTTGGCGGGGCGCGAGAACAACTCGTCGGCGAGCCGGTACAGGTACTGGGCGTCGCGGTAATCGAGTTTGCCGTCGCCGTTGAGGTCGTCCATGACGCCGTCTCTCGGCGCCACGTCGAGAAGATGTCGGCCGCGCCGCCGTAGATGTGCCGGCTCGATTGCACGTTGCCGATCGCACGGTTGTAGAAGGGCGTGCGGAAGCCGCTCATGACGACGAACGAGTCCGTGGCGATGCCCTTCTCGTTGACGCGTTCCAGCAGCAGCTCGAGCTTCAGGAGCAAGGCCTCGCGCAGCGCGAGGTATTTCGGCATGTTGGCTGATTGCTTCGACGGAAACTGGTCGAGGCGGAAGTGCGGTGACAGCGCGAGGTCGGCGTTGGCGGCCGTCAGTTCGATGTAGCCGATGGGGGGTCTGTACACCGGTTCGCCGTGCAGCGGCGCGGGATAACTGCCGATCGTGTAGCCGTTCAGGCGGCCGTTCCGGAGTGTGCTTGCCGGATGCAGGATCAGGGCGTTGAGACGGATGCGATCGGTGGCGGCTTCGAAGGTCAGCGACGCGACGCCCGGTTGCGCGGGCGCGGTCCAGTCCCAGGCGCCGGCGGCAGCGGGCTCGAGCATCCCGCCGTCGGCCGCTGCGCTCGCGCCGGCGGCGAGCAGCCGCAGGCGCTCGCCCGGGAGCACGTAGACGGCGAACACGCGGTACGGGATGACGAGCTCGTTGTTGACGATGACGCTGAAGGCCGCGCGGCCGGAATCGAACGCCGCCGCCGGCCGCGCGACGGCCAGCAGCAGCGCGAGCCCGGCCGCCAGCAGGGCGGCCGTGCTCACGACGGCGGGTTTTCACTCAACTCCCGCAGCACGGGCTCGTCGCGCCCGTAGATGTCGTCGCGGAATTCGATCGTGCCGTCGGGGTCGACCCAGGCCGTCCAGTACAAAAGGTGCACGGGCATCGATTGCTTCAACATCACCGAACGTTCGCTGCCCCCTGCGTGATCGCGGCTTCGATGGCGGTCCGCGACCAGCTCGGGTCGATCGCGCAGCAGGAGCGCGGCGAGCTCGAGCGGCTGTTGCAGGCGGATGCAGCCGGAGCTGAACGCGCGAGCGGTCTCGCCGAACAGGTTGCGGGTCGGCGTGTCGTGCAGGTAGACGGAGAACTTGTTCGGGAACATGAACTTGACCCTGCCGAGCGCGTTATTCGGTCCGGGCGGCTGCCGCAGCCGGTACGGGAAGTTGCGCTTCGTGACGGCGGACCAATCGACGGTCGCCGGGTCGATACGCCGCTCCTCGACGCCCCAGCCCTCCAGCAATTCGAATCCCTGTTGCGCGAGGTAGGCCGGATCCTTCCGTATCAGCGGCAGCTTGTCCTCGACCGCGATCTTGTTCGGCACGTCCCAGGTCGGGTTCAGGACCAGGTAGCGAATATTCTCCGAGAACACCGGCGTGCGCCGGTAGGGCTTGCCGACGACGACGCGCATCGTCAGCGTGGGCTCGCCGTGCCTCGACGACGTCGAGGCGGAAGCCTGCGATGTTGACGATGACGTAGCGCTCGCCGAGGGATCTCGGGCAGCCAGCGCCAGCGTTCGAGGTTGACGATGATCTGGTCGATGCGGTCCTGCGACCGGCACGTTGAGTTCGGCGAGCGTGGCGCGCCCGACGAGGCCGTCCACGCCGAGGCCGTGGCGGGCCTGGAAGTGTTCGACGGCGCCCGCGAGTTCGGCGTCGAACAGCGTCGCCGTGCTCCGCGTCGAGGTCGCCGGCAGATCCTGCAGCCGCTGCGTCGAGTGCGGCGACGCGCGGGCCCGTATCGCCCGGATGCAGCGTGGGACCGGGATCGATAGCGGGCCAGCCGCCGGCGTCGCGGATATGCGCAGCTCGGCGAGCCGTTTGACGAGCGCGGCATACGCGGCATCGCGGGGCAGCAGTTCCTCGAGCATGCGAGCCGGCGTCGGCGCCTTCGGCGACGCGCTCGAGCACGGGCGCGAGGTCCGCGTTGCGCCGGTTCGCGACCCATTCGGGATCGAGCGTCTCCGGATTCAGACGGCCGGCGAGGAAGTGCGAGCCGACGATCAGGAACGCATCGCTCAACGCGAGTTCCATGTCGACGAGCGCGCCGGTCTGATCGGTGTCCAGCGATTCGATCGCGGCGAGATGGTAATCCCTCGCGCGCAGGCCCTGGCGCGCCGGCCCGGTTTGCAACCAGTCGATAAAGGCCTTCGCGTTGTCGGAAAGGTCGTCGCCGGCGATCCACATCGGTTCGTAATTGCGCGCCGGGTAGACGCGGCGCAGGGTCTCACGCGCGAAGACGTGTTCGTCCATGACGTCGAAGCTGTCGGTATCGAGGCCGGACTCGATGCGCAGGCGCAGACGTTGCGCAATGTCACCATCGGCGCGAGCAGACGACGCGGCGGGGCCGACGGCCACACCCAGCACCAGCGCGAGCAACAGCGCGCGGGCGGGTGTTGTCGATGGGATCAGAATGTCAGCAAACCTGGAACGGGTCGTCGAGTACATCCACCGGAGGCCGAAAGGGAGCGGTAAGTCGTATGCCTGATCTTATCAGCGCGGCGCATTCAAAGGGTATGATTCGAAATCGATGTATTCCCTCGATCACATAGTTGACGCGTTCACCCTGTCGCAACGGCGGAGAGACCTTCAGTACCGAAAGAGCCAGCGAAGTGGGGCGCTCTATTCCAGCCTATAATGCTTCTCTGACGCGAATCGGACAATCCACGCATGCACGGCAACAATCTGTTTATCCTCAGCGGTATCCTCGTAGCCGGATTTGCGTGTCAATGGCTGGCATGGCGTGTCAAGTTGCCGTCGATTCTTTTCCTGCTGGTTGCCGGCATCGTTGTTGGTCCGGTGCTTGGATTGTTGAATCCTGACACTGTTTTTGGAGACCTGCTTGAACCATTCGTATCGCTAGCCGTTGCCATCATTCTGTACGAAGGAAGCTTGACGCTGACGTTGAGCGAGATTCGCGGCCACGGCAACGTAGTCCGGAATCTTGTGTCAGTGGGCGTGCTCATAACCTGGCTCGTTGCTACGATTTCAGCGCACGGTCTGCTTGGTTGGGACTTATCTCTTGCAGCGCTGTTTGGAGCGATTGTCACGGTTAGCGGTCCAACGGTGATCGTGCCGCTGTTGAGGACCGTACGCCCGACCAACGCGCTGTCAAACGTGCTGCGGTGGGAGGGCATCCTTATCGACCCACTAGGTGCGATATTGGCCGTGCTGGTATTCAATTTCATTGTAGTGACGCAGACCGCGGCAACAACGTCACAGCTGTTCGGGACGCTCGGATTGGTCATCCTGACAGGTACCGTACTTGGCGTGCTTGTCGGTCACACTTTTGGCATCGTCCTTCGCAGGCATTGGTTGCCGGATTTCCTTCGCGACTATGCCGCATTGGCCACGGTAATACTGGTATTTGCGCTTTCGGAGACCGTTGCCACAGATTCCGGCCTTCTGGCCGTTACGGTCATGGGCGTCTGGCAAGCGAACATGAAGGATCTCGACCTGGACGATATTCTTGATTTCAAGGAAAGCATTTCGATCGTGCTGGTTGCAGGCCTGTTCATCATGCTCGCGGCGCGGATTGACTTCGGCAATCTCGTTGGCCTTGGTTTCGGCGCGATTGGCGTCCTTTTATTGCTGCAGTTTGTGGCTGGCCCACTACGGGCTCTGGTCTCCTCGCTAGGGAGCGACCTGAATTGGCCCGAGCGTGCTTTTCTGGGCTGGATTTCCCCGCGCGGCATCGTTGCTGCCGCCGTTTCCGCCCTGTTCGCCTTGCGCCTGGAAGAGATGGGTTATCAAGGCGCCGGGAAACTGGTGCCAATGGTTTTTACGATCATTGTCGGGACAGTCGTCATCCAAAGTCTGTCCGGGAGACTTGTTGCCCGTTGGCTCGGCGTCGCTAACCCGGACCCCAACGGTGTTCTGATTGCTGGCGCGAATCCCGTAGCCCTTGCCTACGCAAAGGCGCTGGACTCTGCCGGACATCTCGTTTTGGTGGCATCCACGAGCTGGGACGGTATCAGCAAGGCGCGTATGTCCGGTATCCCCGTGTTCTATGGCAGTCCCGTGTCAAGCTATGCGGAACGACATCTGGATATGATCGGACTTGGGCGACTGCTGGCGTTATCCCACAAGCCCGGGATCAACGAGCTGGCTTGCATCAAGTACCGCTTCGAATTTGGCCGCGATTCCGTCTACACGGTTCAACACGAATCGGAATTATCACACGAGAAACACAAGGTCAGTGGAGAGGGGGCCGGCAGGTTGCTTTTCGGTGGAAGGACTTCGATGAATGATCTGCTCACGCTATTCAGGGGAGATTTCAAGACGAAGACGACCGAACTCACCGAGAATTTTCGCTACGCCGACTACCGTCAAACGCATCCTGACCTGCTGATCTTGTTCATAACATCTGCAGACGGACACGTGAGTTTCCCTGTGGGTGAGGAAAATACAAAGCTTTCCGTCGGGTCGAAAATCACGGCGCTGGTTGCGGAGCAGGGCGCGTGAATCCTTGTGCGCAACGGGTGCGGCCCTGACCTCCGCTGCTGCCAGGCACCAGAGAAATCGACTTTTTTTTGATCTCTCATAACGTGCAATCGAATACGTCGAGATACCGAATTCTGGACGGCGCGGTGACCGACGTGCAAGCCGGCAACGTCACCCGGCGCCTTGCCTGATATGATCAACTCTCCGCGTTCAGGGAGAATGTTTCGAATATGAACCAGCCACACTCACTCGCGGAGTCGCTCGCCGCCGTAGGCGAGGACGGTACCGTCGCCCTGCGGGAACTCAATTTGCCGGCGGACGCGGCCGTCCTCGACGTCGGCACCGGTAACGGCAAGTTCGCGATCTGGCTCGCGATGCAGGGTTTCGACGTGCTGACCGGGGAACCGGCCACGGACACCACGCGCTACGCCGGTAAGGACTGGGCCGCCAACGCGGAAGAGATGGGTGTGCGGGACAAGATCCGCTTCGAGCATTTCGACGCCAGCGACATTCCGTTCGAGCCGGGTTCCTTCGATGCGGTGTTCTTCTTCGGCGTGCTGCATCACGTGGACGAGGCCGCCCGTGCCGATGTGTTTCGCGAGGCCCTGCGTATCGTCAAGAAGGGCGGCGCAGTCGTGTTCTTCGAACCGCGCAGGGAACTGCTCGAGAAGATGTGGGAGAGCGACCCGGGCCACCCCCACGCCGCCGATCCTTCGAGCTATCGGCCGGACTCGGGTGTCCGCGAACAGCGCATCGACGGGACGCGCATGGACATATTCATCTACTGGCCGGACGAGGCATAGCGACTTGCCGTCGACGCCGGGCGCATGTGCGAATCCTCGCGTCGATCGGATGCCGGGAACGGGCGGCGAACCTTCAGTTCGACTACAGTTCGGGCCAGTACGCGTACAGGACGGCCAGGAGATTCTGCAACAGCCCGACAACCGCGATCGCCAACACGGCCGCCAGCACCAGCAGCAGGCTGTCACGCCATTTGGCCCGCAGGAAGCCGCGCACGACATGGAAGATGGGAACCAGCAGCAACAGGTTCACCAACGGCACCCGAATCGAGGCGTTCACGTGCAGCACGTAGATCAGCGGTGAGACTAAGGCGTGCAACAACATGCCGATGCCGGTGCCGTACAACGACACAACCCAGGTCTCGGCAATACGCGGACGGCGGAAGAACAGCGTCAGCCGCACCATGACGGCGAACAGGAGCGCCAGCACCGGCAGCCAATACCCGGCGAACGCCTGGCTTCGCACAAAGTAGTCGAGATAGCGTTGCTGTTGCGCCGGCGACATCGAAAACCCGCTGACGCCGCCGTTTTGCAGCCCCTCGAACGCCTCGGATTTGAACGGCGAGAGCAACAGCCACGAGATTGCCGCGGCGATCAGTAAATAACTGAACGGATTGCTGAACGCCTTGCGCTTCCCTGCAACGTAGGCCGACGCGCTCCGCGCCGGGTGTGCCGTGAATGCCCAGCTCGTGTGCACGAAACGCGATTTCCATTCCAGTACCTGGTGCAGGAATTCGCGCAGCAGACCGCGCAAGGTCAACGCCGGTAACCGCAGCCGCTGGCCGCAGTGTGCGCAAAAACGGCCGTCGACCGCTGCGTCGCAGTTTGCGCAGGTATTGACCGTGGTGTTCATCGCGTGGCGCCGGGCCAAAGGCACAAAATCGGTTGGAGTATACTACCCGTCCACCAATTCTCCGGGGCGCGGGCCGGCTTACGAGTCCTGCGTGCGCGCCCGCATCCGAATCGAGAGCATGAATCCGGAAAAACCGTTACGCCGAATCGCATTGCTGCTTGCGCTTGTCATTGCGGCCTGCGGGCGGCAGCAGTCTCCAATTCAGTCCTGCGTTGCGGACGGTGCCGAGTTCCTGATCACCAACGTCCGCATACTCGACGGCACGGGAACGCCGCCGGTGACCGGCGCCGTGCGCGTGCGCGGCGGCAGGATCGCGGCGGTCGGCGACGTCGCGGCCTGCAGCGGCGAGACCGTCGTGGACGGCGGCGGGCAGGTGCTGGCGCCCGGCTTCATCGACACCCACAGCCACGCCGACGAGGAGATTCTCGACAGGCCCGACGCGCTGCCGGACGTCAGCCAGGGCATCACGACCGTCGTCGTCGGCCAGGACGGCGAGTCGAAGTATCCGCTGGCCGACTTCTTCGACAAACTCGAGGCGGCGCCGGCGACGATCAACGTCGCATCCTACGTCGGCCACGGCACCCTGCGTTCGAAAGTGATGGGTGATGATTTCAAACGCCCCGCGTCTATCGACGAGATCGCCTACATGAAAGCGCTGCTCGCCGACGAACTCGACAGCGGCGCACTGGGGCTTTCCACCGGACTCGAGTACGAGCCCGGAATCTATTCGAAGACGGACGAGGTGATCGCGCTGGCGCAGGTCGCGGCCGACTCCGGCGGGCGCTACATCTCGCACGTGCGCAGCGAGGATCGCTGGTTCGAGGCCGCGATCGACGAGATCATTCGCATCGGCCGCGAGACGCACATGCCGGTGCAGGTGTCGCACATCAAGCTCGCAATGAAGCGACTGTGGGGCACTGCGCCGCAGCTCATCACCAAGCTCGATGCGGCGCGCGCCGAGGGTATCGATATCACGGCCGACATCTATCCCTATACGTACTGGCAGTCGACGATCATGGTCCTGTTACCGGATCGCGACCCGACCGACCGCGATGCGATCGCCGAAGTCCTCGACCAGATCGCGCCGCCGGACGGCATCTGGCTGACGCAGTTCAAACCGGATCCCGACTACGTCGGCAAGACGCTCACCGAGATCGCCGCGCTCCGCGGAGAGGACGCCGTCACCGCGTTTTCCGAGATCGCGCAGGAGGCGATCGCCTGGGAGAAGGCGCATGGCGGTGAAGGTGCCGAGCAGATCATCGGCACCAGCATGACCGACGCCGACGTGGAGCAACTGTTCGCCTGGCCCTATGCCGACGTCTGCACTGACGGCAGCATCGTCGATTTGCATCCAAGGCACATCGGCAGCTTCCCGCGCGTACTCGGCCGCTTCGTCCGCGAAGACCACGTCGTGCCGCTCGCCGAGGCCGTGCGCAAGATGACGGGGCTCGCGGCACACAACATGGGCTTCACCGACCGTGGCCTGATCCGGCCGGGCTACGCGGCCGACCTCGTTTTATTCGACCCCGACACCGTCATCGACCGCGCGACGCCGCAGCAACCGGACCTGCTGTCCGCCGGCATTACGACGGTGTGGGTCGGCGGCGAGGTTGTCTATAAGGACGGCGCCGTGACCGACGCGCGGCCGGGCAAGGTGATCCGGCGCAAGACGAGCCCCTGACCGGCGTCAGTGCGGCGTCAACACCAGCAAATACACGTCGTTCTCGCGCATCGGCAATTGCTTTTTGAATACCCCGCTCGCGGGCACATCCGCCTTTTCCGACGCGCTCGGCGCGCCGTTCGCGGACGCCTTCAGTGACTCGACCTGCGCTTTGGTGAGCTGCCGCGGCGAACCCATGTCGATGTATGCCGTGTGGGCGTCGTTCTGCCGGTAGCCGACGCGGTAGGTGGTAAGGTCCCAGCCGCCCTGGCGCAGGCCGTGGATCTCGACGTTCACGTTACCTTTCGGTTTCGCGGGCAGATCCTGCACGTAGTATTGCTGGTCGTTGATGTTCTCCGGCAGCGTGAACGTATAGTCCCATAGTAGTACCTGCACGCTGCCGTCCGGCTTGACCGTGACGAAGGACTGCGCATCCTTGTTCTTGAGTGCCGTGGGCCCGAGTCGGTTCAGGAACCGGTACGAGAAAAACGCGGCCTTTTTGATGCCCTGGTAATTCAATAGCCCGAAGCCGCCGTGGAACGGCGTGAAGCGCGGCCCGGCTTCTTCGAAGATGTCGGTGAACACCCAGTACGACATCGAGTCGGCCGCGGCGCCGGCCTGCTTCAGTTTTTGAAGGATATAGGCAGCCTGGTGATAACTGTCGTGGATCGGGTCCCGCGGGGTATACGAGGAACTCCACTCCGTGTAATGCAGTTCGAGGCCGGGCATTGCCGACGCTTCGATCTCCTGGCGACTTTTCAGGACGTCACCGCTCACCGCCCACGTGTCGTCGGCGAGCACTGTGCCCCTGTTTCCGAATTCGTCGAGGAAGCCCTGCTTGACCCCATAGGAATGCGTGCTGATGAAGTCCAACGGGACGCCGTTGTCGTGGCAGAACGCGATCGTCTCGGGCACCCAGGCCGCGCCCGCCGTGGCCGGGCCGCCGACCCGGTAGGCCGGATCGATGCCTTTGATGGCGGAGGCGGTTACGGTATAGAGCTTGAAATACTCGTCCTGCGTACCGGCCCAGAAACCGTCGAGGTTGGGTTCGTTCCAGACTTCGAAGTACCAGGATGCGACTTCCTTTCGGCCATAGCGATCGGTGAAGTGCTGCACCAGCGCCGCGATGAGGTCGTGCCAGCGATCGTAGTCGTTCGGCGGCGTGACGTTGCCGCGCCACCAGAAGATGGTCTTGTCGCCGCTCGCCAGCGCCGCCGGCATGAAGCCCAGTTCGACGAACGGCTTCATCCCGATGGACAGCAGGTAGTCGTACAGGACGTCGACGTATTGAAAATTGTATTGCGGTTTGCCGGCCTCATCGACTTTATAGACGCCCATGTCGTCCGTCAGCAGGCCGTGCATGCGGATGTACTCGAAACCGAGTTCCTTGCGGACCAGTGCCAGTTGCCGTTGCCAGTCCGCGCGCAGGCCCTCGTTGGCGCGCCCGGCGCCGATCATGGTCTTCCATGCGGAATTCGCGTCGCCGGCGACCTCGTGGACGTCGATACGGATACTGCGTTCCGCCGCGGCATGTGCAACGGACTGGCTTGCATCGATGGCGACGATTGCAGCGAGCAGTACGAGATGAGCAAAACGGAATCGCATGACAGCCGCTCCCTGGATCAGGCTCAATGGTTGAATGCGGCGACGGCGAGTTCGCTCACCTTGTCGCCCATGTCGTACGCCGATCGTTCCAGCGAGTTGCAGAAGATCACGACGGACGTTTCGATGTCCGGGAATCGCTCGTAGTAGGCGGTGAAACCGACCCAGCTGCCGCCGTGGTGGATGGAGCGCTCGCCGAAACGCTCGTCAACCTCGAGTCCGAGCGCGTAGTTGACGGGCCTCGGGCCGTCGTCGGTCTGTTCCATCATGCCCGGCAACGGCGTCTGCATCAGATCGATCAGCGACTGATTTCCCTTTCCGAGCCTGTTGTCGTAGAAGTTCCGGTCCCATTGGATGAAGTCGTCGAGGTCCGTGTAGATCCCGCCGTCGCCGACCCAGCTCAGGTTGGTCATATAGATCTCCCAGCTGCCGTCGTCCATCTTGCGGTAGCCGTCGGCGCGGTTCATGACGAGCTGGTTGACGTTGTCGTTGAAGCGCGTGGTATCCATGCCCAGCGGGCCGAAGATCTGCGCTTGCGCGAATTCGCGCAGGGACTTGCCGCTGACGCGTTCGACGACCTGACCGAGCAGGTAATAGCCGAGGTTCGAGTACTGCCAGACCGTTCCCGGCTCATGCGCCAGGGGATCCTTTGCCACCAGCCGGTAGAACTCGTCGTTGGTCAGGAAATCCTCGTTGCCGAAGCGGAACATCGTACCGTCGGCCTTGCGGAACACCTCGTCGTCGTAGTCGCCCATGCCGGCGTAGTGATGCAGCATCTGCCGGATCGTCACCGTGTGGCCGTAATCGACCAGGTCCGGCAGGTAGGTGTGCACGTCGGCGTCGAGATCGATGTCTCCGCGCTCGGCGAGGATGGCGACGGCCATGGCGGTGAACTGCTTGCTGACCGAGCCGACGCGGAACACCGTCTTCGAGGTGATCGGGATGCCGTATTCCATGTTGGCGAGGCCGTAGCCCGCCTGGTAGGCATATTTTCCCTTATGGATGACGCCGACCGCGCAGCCGGGCTCGTCGGCCCGGAAATCCGCGAACACGCGATCGATCGCCGTGTCGAGGCTAAGGTCCGCCGATGCAAGCGCCGGCAACAGCAACAGCAAACCTGCGCAGAATCGTAGTTTGTTCGGCATATGCGGTCTCCGGCGTCTCGCGGGACCGGATCGCGGCCCGTACGCAAAAAGTGTCGGGCATTATTACACGCCACCGAAGGCACGTTCTCCGTTACACTGAACGAAAGAACGCAGGACGGCTCCCCCCGTGCCGTTCACAAACGACTCGTGAGCCCGACGCATTGAACAAAGCCAAGGTGGTCCTCATTACCGGCGCCGCATCCGGCATCGGCAAGGTGACGGCGCGCAAGTTCGGCGCGGCGGGTTTCCGGGTCCACGTCTGCGATGCCGACCCGGCTACGGTCGAAGGCTTTGCGATGGCGAATCCGGACATCGGTGCGACGGTAACCGACATCGCCGATGTCGGGGCGGTCGATCGCCTGTTCGACGAAATCTCGGAACGCTACGGCGGCCTTGACGTGCTGGTCAACAACGCCGGCATCGCCGGGCCGACGGCGGCGGTAGAGGACATCGCGCCCGCCGACTGGGACCGCGCCGTCGCCGTCGATCTCAGCGGCCAGTTCTATTGCACGCGCCGGGCCGTGCCCCTGTTGAAGCGGGCCGGCGGCGGTTCCATCGTCAACATCGCCTCCAACGCGGCGCTTTTCGGTTTCCCCCTGCGCAGCCCCTACACTGCCAGCAAGTGGGCGCTCATCGGCCTGACGAAAACCTGGGCGATGGAACTCGGCCCGCACGGTATCCGCGTCAACGCGCTGTGTCCCGGCAGCGTCAGCGGTGCCCGTATCGATCGCGTCATCGACCGCGATGCGAAAGAGCGCGGCATGACACCGGACGAGATCCGCAACGTCTACGCGCGCCAGAGTTCGATGCGCCTGTTCGTCAGCGCGGAGGACGTCGCGGCGATGGCGCTGTTCCTGACCTCCGACGCGGGCGCGACGATTTCCGGACAGGCCATCGGCATCGACGGGCACACCGAATCGCTGTCGAACTGGCTGGACGACTGAGACGTCGGCTCGGGGAATCCAATCGCAGTGAGAGCATCATGAAAGCAGCCTGGTACGAAGAATTCGGTCCGGCGTCGGAAGTTCTGAAGGTCGGCGACCGGCCCGATCCCGAACCCGGCCCCGGCGAGGTGCTGGTGGGGCTGCATACCAGCGGCGTGAATCCCTCCGACGTCAAGAAGCGCGCGGGGTCGTTCCCGGATCTTCTCGTTGACGGCTACGTCATCCCGCACAGCGACGGCGCCGGCATCGTCGAGGCCGTCGGCGAGGGCGTGCCGGAGACGCGGGTCGGCGAACGCGTCTGGGTCTACCAGGCGCAGTACGGCCGCCGTTTCGGCACCGCCGCCGAGCGGGTGGCGCTGGACGCCCGCCGCGCCGTGCCGCTGCCGGACAACGCCGGCTTCGAGATCGGCGCCTGCCTGGGCATCCCGGTCATGACCGCGCACCGCTGCGTTTTCGCGGACGGTCCGGTGGCCGGACAGACCGTGCTGGTGACCGGCGGTGCCGGCCGCGTCGGCCACTACGCGATCCAATGGGCCGGCCGGGCGGGGGCGAGGGTCATCGCGACCGCCGGCAACGACGCGGACGGCGAGGCCTGCAGGGATGCCGGCGCGACAGCGGTCGTCAATCATCGCGAGGCCGGCTGGGGCGCGGCGGCGCAGGCTGCCAACGGCGGCAACAAGGTCGATCGGGTCGTCGACGTCGAGTTCGGCGCGAACCTCGGCGAGGTCCTCGACTGCATCCGCATCGGCGGCGTGATCGCGACGTATTCGTCGACAAAAGTCCCGCAGCCGCAGCTGCCGTTCTTCCGGGTGATGTACCTCGACCTGACGGTCCGTGCCGTCATCGTCTACGCGATGCCGGAGAGCGCGAAGGATCACGCGATTGCCGACATCGACGAGGCCTTGCGCAACGATCGCCTGCAGCACCGGATCGCACACGTCCTGCCGCTCGCGGACATTGCCGCGGGCCACGAGTGGATCGAGCAGGGCGGATTCCGCGGCGCGGTCGTCGTTTCGGTGTCCTGAGCCGTTCCCCGCCGTGAGACTGCTCGAAATCGGGTTTTGCATCGCGGCCCTGCTGGCCGCCGGCCACACGGCGGCCGCCGATGCGCCGGTCGTCGCGACCGGTGCGGCCGTCATCACCGGCCGCTGGACGGCAGGAACGCACACGGCGGCGTTCCTGGGCGTGCCGTTTGCGGAGCCGCCGGTGGGCGACCTGCGCTGGCGCGCGCCCGTGGAGAAAGTGCTGTCCGGCGCGATCGATGCCACCGAATACAAACCGGCCTGCATGCAGACGCCGTACATGGTCGACTGGTATCGCGACATCGTCGGACGGTTCGGCGGCGACCCGGCGGCGTTTCCGTTCCCGCGCTTCGACGAGGACTGCCTGTACCTCAATATCTGGACGCCGGAGCCCGGCACGGACGCGCCGCTGCCGGTCATGGTCTGGATCCACGGCGGGAACCTGCGCGGCGGCTGGAGCTATGAGCCCAACTACGTGGGCGACGAGCTGGCGCGCCGCGGTGTGGTCATGGTGTCGATCGCCTACCGCGTCGACGTGTTCGGTTTCTTCCAGCATCCCGACCTCGACATCGCCGACTTCGGGCTGCTCGACCAGATCGCTGCGCTGCGCTGGGTAAAGGACCACATCGCCGACTTCGGCGGCGACCCGGACCGGGTGACCGTGTTCGGCGAGTCGGCCGGCGCTGCATCGATCGGTTATCTGCTGGCAATACCCGCGGCACGCGGGCTGTTCCAGCGCGCCATCCATCAGAGCGCCGGCTACGAATTCGTCAACGAGGACACGCGCGCACAATTCCTCGACAAGGGTGCCGCGATCGGGAGGCGCGTGCTCGGCGATGGCGGCCGGGCAGGAATCGCCGCGCTCAGGAATGCGCCCGCGCAGGCACTGATGGAGGCGGCGGAGAACGTGTACACGGGCTATCGCCCGGACGTCGTGGTCGACGGCGTCGTGCTGACGCGGACGGTGAGTTCGGCGCTGGACAGCGGCCGGCTCGGCGCCGTCGATATCGTCGTCGGTACCAATGCCGACGAGTGGCTCATGTACCTCGACCCGGACGACCGCGACGTCGCGGGGCACGCGAAGGAGCTCGGCCTGACGATGACGCCGCAGCTCGCGGCGGCGCTCGACGACGGCGCGGGACCCCTGCGCACGCTGGACCGGCTCATCACCGGTCACGAGTTCGTCTGTCCTTCCCTGCGTCTGGCCGACTACATGCGCAAGCGGGGTAAGCAGGCCTGGGCCTACTACTTCACGCGGGTGCGGCCGGGCCCCGGCGGCGCGGCGATCGGCGCCTACCACGGCGCCGAGTTGCCGTACGTATTCGACACGCACGACGACTGGCTGCCGACGACGGCGACCGACGCCGCGCTCACCGAAGCGATGGGCAATGCCTGGGCGGGTTTCGCCGCCTCCGGACGGCCGGCGAACGCCTGGCCGGCGTTCGACGCCGAACATGCCGCCACGATGTTCTTCGGCGACACCATTGCGTCGGGGCCGCACCCGGAACGCGCCCTGTGCGAGGCGATGGCGGGGGCACAAGCCAGGTAATGGTGCTTGCATGAACGGTAACAGGAAGACCGACTGGGTCATGTTCTTCGCCACCGTCGCGGTGATCGCACTGGCCAGCGTACCGATGCTCGTGGCGAAGAACAGCGCGGCACTCGTCATCTACGATGCGTACGGCTACATCACCAGCCACTTCGGGATCGCGTATCTCGCTTACGGCATCGGCACGCTCGGCTTTCTCGTCTATCTTGCCGCCAGTCGCTTCGGCAAGGTCTTGCTCGGCGACGCCGGCGACGAGCCGGAATTCCGGACGCTCACCTGGGTGGCAATGATCTTCTGCGCCGGCGTCGGCGCGGGCCTGCTGTACTGGGCCGTCATCGAATGGACGTACTACATCCAGGCGCCGCCCTTCGGGCTCGAGCCGCGCTCGACGGAGGCGACCGAGTGGGCGGCGAGCTACGGCCTGTTCCACTGGGGCATCACGGGCTGGGCGCTGTTCTGCCTGCCGGCGATCGCGATCGCCTATCCCTACTACGTGCACAAGATCCCCTACCTGCGGCTGAGCACGGCGTGCACGGCGTACGTGCCGGACGTCAACAGCCGCCGCGGCCGCTTCATCGACTTTCTCTACATGCTGAACCTGATCGGCGGCACCGGTACCTCCCTCGGACTGTCGACGCCGATGATCGCGGCGAGCTTTGCCGCCCTGACGGGGCTGGAAATGAGCTTCGTGCTCCAGGTTTCCATGGTGCTCATGTGTATCGCGATCTTCGGCACCAGCGCCTACATCGGCTTGCACCGCGGTTTCCGCCGCCTGGCCGATGCCAACATGGTCGTCGCATTCGCGTTGCTGTTCTTCGTGCTGGCGGTGGGTCCGACGATGTTCATCCTCAAGATGGGCCTCAACAGCATCGGCCTCGTGCTGCAGAATTTCATCCGCATGAACACCTGGACGGACCCGGTGGCCAACTCCGGCTTCGTCGAGAGCTGGACGGTGTTCTACTGGGCCTGGTGGATCGCCTACGGACCCTTCGTCGGGATCTTCGTCACCCGCATATCGCGCGGCCGGACGATCCGCCAGGTCATCGTGAGCATGCTGGTCTTCGGTAGCCTGGGCGCCGCCTTGTTCTTCATCATCTTCGGCAATTACGCCATGCACCTGGAACTGGACGGCCTCCTGTCGGTGACGACGCTGATCAGGGAGTCGGGCGAGGCGACGGCCATCGCCGCCATATTCCAGAGCCTGCCGCTCGGCAAGCTGGCGCTGGCCGCGTTCTTCGTCGTGTCGGTCATCTTCCTGGCGACGACCTACGATTCGGCGTCGTACACCCTCGCCTCCGTCTCGACACGGCGGCTCGAAGCCGGCGAGAATCCGCAGCGCTGGAGCCGGGTCTTCTGGGCATGCGCGCTCGGTGTTTTGCCGATCGCCCTGATGTTCATCGAGGGCGGGTTGAAGGTGATCCTCTCGGCAACCATCGTCGTATCGCTGCCTTTGCTCGGGGTCGGTGTCATCATGAGCCTGTCGCTGATGAAAATGTTGCGGGCCGATACGTCGCCCGCGATTGCAGACGAATCCTCCGCACACAGTTGAATCCATGAAACGAACAGCCCGTTTTGCCTTTATCGCCATCGTCCTCGTACTGGCGTCCTGCACGAACAGACCCGGCAACCAGTACGGTTTCAGCGAGGTCTGGATCCCGTTGCCGGACGGCGTGAAGCTGGCGGCCGACATTTACTGGCCCACCGATGCGACGACGAACGGCAAGTACCCCGTTCTGCTCGAATACCTGCCGTACCGCAAGGACGAGTCGCGCGACCGCTGTTACTCCCTGTATTCCTATTTCCAGCAACACGGCTACATCGTCGCGCGCGTCGACATCCGCGGCACCGGCCGCAGCGAAGGCAAGACCATCCCCTACGAATATTCCGACATCGAGCTCGACGACGGTGAGCAGGTGATCGACTGGCTGTCGAAGCAAGAATGGTCCACCGGCAAGGTCGGCATGTTCGGCATCTCCTGGGGCGGCTTCAATTCCATCCAGATGGCGATGCGCGCACCGAAGCCGTTGAAGGCTTTCGTCTCGCTGATGTCGACCGAGTACCTGTACGAGGAAGACGTGCACTACATGGACGGCATCATGCACACCGATTCGTGGATGATGAGCAACGACCTCTACAACGCCTTGCCCGGCGCGCCGGATTACAAACTCGACGCGGACTGGGAGAAGAACCGCTTCGACCTCGAACCCAGCGTCTACACTTACATGCGCCACCAGCGCGACGGGCCGTTCTGGGACCGGGCCTCCGCGCGCGGCCAGTACGACAAGATCAAGGTGCCCGGGTATTTCATCGGCGGCTGGTTCGACGGCTATCGCAACAGCCTGCCGCGCATGCTCGAGAACATGACGGTGCCGGTTAAGGCGATGATCGGCCCCTGGGACCACTACTTCCCGCACGACGCCTGGCCGCAGCCGCGCGTCGAATGGCGCCGCGAGGCGGTGCGCTGGTTCGATCACTTTCTGAAGGGCGAGGACACGGGCATCCTCGCCGAGCCGCGGCTCGCGGTGTACGTGCGCGACTATTACCCGCCGGATCCCGCGCTCAAGTCCGTTCCCGGCCACTGGCGCTGGGAGGACGGCTGGCCCATCAAACGCACCGACCAGGAGGACTGGTATGCGCAGGGGGACCACGGACTCGCGCGCCAACCGTCGTCCCTCGCCACGCACACCTTGAAATACAAGCCGTCGATGGGCCTCGAAGGCGGCGGGCAGACCATGTGGTGGGGCAGCGTGACGCCGGACCAGCAGCCGATGGACGACGACAGCCTGGTCTATGACAGCGAACCGCTGGACGCGCCGCTGGAGATCCTGGGCCGCCCGGACGCGAAGCTCATCGTGTCGGCGGACGCGACACGCGCCAACTGGGTCGTGCGCCTGTCCGACGTCGCGCCCGACGGCCAGGTGACGCAGGTCACCGGCGCCGCGTTCAACGGCACGCATCGCTTCTCGGCTCGCGAACCGCAAGGCCTCGTGCCGGGCGAGGAATTCCCGCTCGACATCCACCTGTATTTCACGTCCTGGGTCTTCCCCAAGGGTCACCGCATCCGGGTCGCCATCAGCAACGCGCAATGGCCGATGTTATGGCCCACGCCGGAGCCGATGACCTCGACCCTCGCGCTCGGCGGCGAGGACGGCGCGCGGATCGTGCTGCCCGTCATCCCGCCCGGCCCCGAACGCAGGCCGGACTTCGCGGACCCGGAGCCCGATCCCGTGCTGCCCGGCTACAAGACCCTGGACGCCGGCAACATCACCGGCTACGCGTCGATCACGAAGATCCAGCACGACCCCGACACCGGCGAGGCGTTCGGTAAGGCGACCAACACCGGCGCGTATCAGTATCCCTGGGGCGTGGAGCGTTTCGACGAGAAGATCGAGCACCGCACGTCCGACGAGAACCCGGCCGTCACCTCGGTCGTCGGCCGCTACAAGCTGACCGAGGAGTTGAAGGACAGGAAGCTCGAGTTCGAACAGACCGTCGAGTTCCGGAGCGACGCGGACAACTTCCACCTGAAGTTCCACCGCTGGCTGAACGTGAACGGCGAACGTTACAGGGAGAAGTCCTGGGACGAGGCCATCCCCCGCGACTTCCAGTAACAAAGAAAAAAGGTGTCAGGTTTATTTGTTTATTTAAACAAATAAACCTGACACCTTTTTTGACACTTTTCTGACACCTTTTTTCAGCGTTGCGATTTGACGAAGGTCGCGAGCTCTTCCATCGTGGCGACCCAGATGTCGTCGCGGTGCGCCTGCAGGTAGTCCAGTAGCTGGTTGTGGGCATCGACGCTGACGTTCAGGTCGTGGTCGCCGCCGACGCCGTGGAACAGGTAGACGATCAGTTCCTTGTCGGCAACGGCCTGTTCCGCGAGTGACACCAGGTGATCCCCGCTGTCGCCGTTCGCGCCGTAGGCATTGACGTCGGTGAGGTCGATGTTTTCGAGGGTACTGTAAGTGTCCTGGACCCCACGTGCCGCGGGAAACAGCGGCATGATCTCGTGGACGAAACTTTCGCCGCCGGCCGTCGTGTCGCCGCAGGTATAGGCGAACGTGCGTTCCTTCCTGCCATCCAGTTCCTGCAGTATGGCATTGGTGAGGACGATCTCGTCGACCATGCGCTGCACGCTGTAGCGCTCGAGGTCGTAGTCGGGAGAGACCCAGTCCCGGTCCGGCAGGTCGCCCCGGCACGGGTGGAACAGCGTATGGTTGCCGAGCTCATGCCCCTCGGCGGCGGCTGCCTGCCAGTCGTGCATGCGGGTCCGGAATGCCTCGCTCGAGAGCGTGACGTAGAACGTGCCGTGCAGGCCGCGCGCGTCAAGCGCCGGGATCACGTTGTCGAGGTGAACGTTCAAGGCGTCGTCGTAAGTCAGCACGACCGCGGCGGACTTGCCTTGCCACGGCCCGCCGCCCGCGAATACCGCGGCGGGGATCACCCACAGCACGAACGTCAGAATTGTTTTCGAAAAGTTACTCATATCGGCGGCCTTCGGTTTCTGGCAGCCGCATTGTAGCGGATCGTGCTGCCGGCGATCAGCAGTGCGCATAACACGCCCGATGCGCCGACGGCGAGCTGCAGGCCGAAGACGTGTGCCGCCGCGCCGATCACCGGCGCCCCGAGCGCGGTGCCGCCGAACACGACCACGCCCCAGAAGCTGCTGACCCGGCCGCGCACCTTGTCGTCGACCAGCGTCTGGATGAGTATCTGGGAGCCGACGCCGCCCAACGACAAGAGTGCGCCCAGCACGGCGACGACCGGCAATGCCAGGCCGAGTGTCCCAATGACACTCAGCACGACGATGAACAGACCCGCGGCGAGTATGTCGGCACGGATGATGTTCATCGTCAGCCAGCCCGTGCCGAAGGACATCGCGATGCCCACGGCCACGGCGCCCGCGCCGGTCGCCGAGGTCAGCATCGACAGGGCGGCGGCGCCGCGCCCGTACACGTCGTCTGCAAAGGCCGGCAGCATCTCGAGTGCGCCGCGCGCCAGTGCGCTGCGGAGCAGGGACAACAACAACAGCGCCCGGATGGTCGGGTGCGCCAGCACATAGCGGGCCCCTTCCTTGAGTTCGAGCCATGGGTGCTGGTGCTCTTTCTCGGCCAACGGGTCCAGGTCTATCGCCGCCAGGGCTGCCACCATCGCGAGGTAGCTGACCGCGTTGACCGAGAATGCTGCGCCAACGCCCCAGAATGCGATGATGAAGCCGGCGAATGCGGGACCGACGAAGCGTGACAGGTTGAACGCGACTGACGTCAACGCGATGGCGCTGTGGCGCTGGTCGGAAGGCACGAGATTCGGCACGATGGCAAGGCGCATCGGCGCGTAGGCGCCGTCGAGCGTTCCCTGCATCAGCGACAGGAACACCAGCACGTCGATATCCACGTTGCCCCGGAACGCGAGCCATCCAAGGAGCTGCATGTTCGCGAAGCTCAGGGCGTTGACGAGCATGGACGCCGCGCGGCGGTCGAAGCGGTCCGCGAGCACGCCGAAGATCGGGCCGAACACGACCGTCGGTGCAAACTGCGTGAACGCGACGATGCCGACCCAGAACTCCGAGTGCGTGAGCTGCCAGGCGAACCAGCCGAGCGCCACGCGATACACCCACAGGCCGTGCAGCGAGATCGTCGCGCCGGTGAGGAAAATCCGGTAGTTGCGGTTGCTGAGCGCCGAGGAGTTCAAGGAGCGAATTATCGAGCAATTGCGCCGGCGAACTCTACTATCTTCAGCCCGAGTAGACCTTTTCCAGCAATCGGCACAGTTGCCTGATCTGGCCGGCAGTCAGGCGGGCAGTAAGGTCGCGGTCGTGTGCCAGGACCTGCGCCTCCAACTCCTTGAGCACCTCGCGGCCCTGTGGCGTGATGTAGATCCCGTTGGAGCGGCGATCTTTCGGATCCGAGCGGCGTTCGACGCAATGGCGTGCCTGCCAGTAGTCGATGGTCACTGTCGCGGCAGGACGCGACAGGCCCAGTACGCCGGCGAGCTGTGACTGCTGCAGGCCTGGATTCGCGCCGATCACCTCGAGCATGGAGAAACGCTGCGGCGTGACCGACTTGTCTCCGACGGATCGGGCGAAACGGGAAAAGACCCGGAGTTGCGCCCGGCGCACGGCAAAGCCGGTGAGTTTCGACAGCAGGCCGAGATCGAGCGCCGGGTCGAAAGGTTTGAATGTCTTGCGCCGGCCCTTCCGCTCTGTAGTGGCAGCGGCCGGAGCCGCTTTCCCGGGGCTTTTCCGCCGGTTCCTGTCGGCCTGTTTCTTCATCGTCGGTAAGAATCGTCCGTGCGACCGGGGCTGGTCAGGGAATGTTAATAGTAATAACTGTTATTGACCATAACTAATTATTGTGGCATGTTCGCATCGAAAAGTCGGCCGAAAAACGATCGACGAGCGCAGAGGGGGAAATGACGATGCGCAACATCCGTTTGTCGTTATCCGAATTGCCGCTGGCGAAAGTCGGCGTCCGTGCCTTGGCAGTTGCATGGCTGCTGGTGTTTGTCGTTCCGGTGCGCGCACAGACTGGCGGTCAATCGGCACAGTCTGCAGAGGACGAGTCCGAAGCCTTGCAAGAGGTCATCGTGACCGCCCGCCGTCGCGAGGAAAGTATTCAGGACACGCCTGTCGCGGTATCCGCATTCAGCGGCGCGGCCCTGCAAGAACGCCAGATTCGCGACACCAAAGATCTCGAGCGGATCACGCCGAGCCTGCAGTTCAAACCCGCCGGGCAGCTTTCCGGTAATACCGCGGGGAGCGTCGTGTTCATCCGTGGTGTCGGTCAGCTCGACCCCACTGCCGCGGTCGATCCGGGCGTCGGCATCTATCTCGACGATGTCTACGTCGGGCGCGCCGTGGGTGGCACGATCGAACTGGGCGATGTCGCCAGCGTCCAGGTCCTGCGCGGGCCGCAGGGCACGCTGTTCGGGCGCAACACGATCGGCGGTGCGATTCTCGTGAAGACCCGCGATCCGGAGTTCAACGACTCGAGCAAGGAAGTGCGTTTCCGCGTCGGGGAAGACAGTCTCTATGAAGGGTTTGCTGCGATAAATCTGCCCTTCAGCGACACCGTGGCGGCCCGGCTCTCGGGCGGTTTCCGCAAGCAGGACGGCTACGTCACACGTGTGGTCGACGGCCGCGACCTCGGCGACGTCGACACCACCACTTTCAACGCCAGCCTCAGGTGGGAGCCGTCCTCGGACTTCGAACTGTTCCTGCGCGGCGATTACACCAGGCGCGACGAGAACGGCGTGCCCTTCGTCTTCGCCGGCATCAACAACACGGCACCCGTTCCGGCGATCGTGAGCGTAGGTGCCGGCTGTCCCGGCGCCACCATTCCCTTCCTGGACCCGGCCGATCCGAACTTCGGTCCGCCATTCGTGCCCATGATCGACGATTCGCGCTGCGCCAACGATTTCCAGGCGCTCGGTGAATTCACGAATGGCGGTACGGCACCCGTGGTGAGCACGTCGGAGGTCTGGGGCCTCAGCGCGACCGCAATCTTCAATCTCAACGACAGAATTTCTCTCAAATCGATTACCGGCTACCGTTCGACCAAGTCGCGCGGCGTGCGCGATGCCGACAATACGCCGTTCGTAATCCTGACGACTGACCTGACGACCGATTCCGATCAGCTCAGCGAAGAACTGCAGCTGCAGATGGATTTCGACAACGTCAGCGCGATTGTCGGCGCGTATTACTACAACGAACAGACGAACGAACGGGCCACCGTGCCACTCTCGTTCCCGCCGTCTCCGCCGGTCATTGCCTCGATCATGGCGGGCGGACCGGGCTCGCGCGACCTGCAGTTCTCCGATCTCGAGACGGACTCACTCGCTGCGTTCGGAGAAGTGTCCGCGAAACTGAGCCAGGGACTCGAGCTGTCCGCCGGGCTGCGTTACACCGAGGATCGCAAGACCTATCAGGGCACGGTCCTCAATCTCTTCCCATGGACTCTGCCCGACCCGGATCCATTGCCGACACTGGCGATCCCGGAAGGTGGGCCGCTGTATATCTATAGCCACCCCTACAAGGACACGTTCTCGGCGCTGACGGGTTCTGCGAGCATCCAGTACCGCTGGAACGATTCGCTCAGCACCTATGCATCCTATTCGAAAAGCTTCAAATCGGGCGGCTTCAACACGCGCTACAACGCGCCGCCGCCGAACTTCGAGCCGGTGACGTTCGATGAGGAGAGTGTCGACAGTTACGAGCTGGGCGCCAAAATGGATTTCGGCGCCTTCAGGCTGAACCTCGCCGCCTTCCAGGCGAACTACGACGACATGCAACTCATTTTCCGCCAGGGTGTGGTCCCGCTGTTGTTCAATGCCGGCAAGGCGACGATCAAGGGCTTCGAGGGAGAGTTCAGCTATCGTCCTTCCTCGGGCCTGATTCTCGATGGTGGCTTCAGCACGCTGAACGACGAGATCAAGAGCATCACGCCGGTGCCGGGCGCCACGGCCACCGTCGCGCCCGGCGACGAATTGCCGCTGACGCCGTCATTCCAGGGCAACCTGGGCATCGCCTTTCCGTTCTCCGCGGGCAGCCGCTACACGCTCACGCCCCGGCTGGACGGCAGCTATACCTCGAAGCTGACGTTCATCACGGGAAGCGTCCCGATCATCGAGCAGGACGGCTATTACGTTGCCGATGCCTCGCTGAAGCTCGCGGACGAGAATAAAGGCTGGGAGCTGGTGGCCGGGGTCCTGAACCTGACTGACGAACGCTACCTGATACAGGGCAATGCCTCACTGGGTACGCTCGGCTACGCGGAAAAGATCTATGCCCGGCCGCGCACCTGGTACCTGCAGTTCTCGATGGACTTCGAATAGCCGATTCCGGGCCGCCCGAGCGGCGGCCCGGCCATCTTTGCTATCCTGCGCCCTCCCGTCGACACAGGGGCGCTTTACATGAAGAAGATCCTTGCCTGCCTTTCCCTCGCACTGGTCGCCGCCTGCCTGCCCGCGGCAGCCGGCAGTCTCGATAGCGCGGCCCCGGACGATCTCGGTTTCTCGCCCCAGCGTCTGCAGCGGCTGAGCGTGGCGCTGGAGCACTACGTCGACAGCGGACAGATCGCGGGCAGCGTGACGATCGTCGCCCGCCACGGCAAGGTCGCGTACCTGAAGGCCTTCGGCGACCGCGATAGCGCCTCGCATTCGCCGATGCAGACCGACACGATCTTCCGCATCGCATCGCAGTCCAAGGCGATCGTCACGACCGCGGCGATGATCCTGCAGGAGCAGGGCAAGCTGCTGATCGAGGACCCGGTCGGCAAGTACATCCCGGAGTTCGCGCACACGACGGTGGCGGTGCCAAAAGACGGCGGCGGCTACGACGTCGTGCCGGCCAAGCGCCCGATCACGATCCGCGACCTGATGACGCACACCTCGGGCTACGACTACGGGGACGGCATCGCCGCCGACCGCTGGAAGGCCGCCGGGATCGAGGGCTATTACCTGTCGAACCGCGACGAGACGATCGGCGAGCTCGCCGCGAAGATGGCGAGCCTGCCCGCGAGCGCGCAGCCCGGCGAGAAATGGATCTACGGCTACAGCATCGACATCCTCGGTGCGGTCGTCGAGAAGGCGGCCGGCATGCCGCTCGACGAGTTCCTCGAGCGGCAGATTTTCCAGCCGCTCGACATGAAGGACACCTATTTCTTCCTGCCGCCCGCCAAGCGCGACCGCCTCGCGACCGTGTACGCGAACGTTGACGGCAAGCTCGAGCTCGCGCCGGAAGACGGCTGGAACGGGCAGGGCAAGTTTGTCGACGGACCGCGCAAGTGCTTCTCGGGCGGCGCTGGCCTGGTGTCGACGGCGATGGATTACGCGCGCTTCCTGCAGATGATCCTGAACGACGGCGAACTCGACGGCCACCGGATCCTCGGGCGCAAGACCGTCGAGTTGATGAGTGTCGATCATCTGCACGGCATCCCGTTCAAACCGGGGGAGGGCTTCGGGCTCGGCTTCGACGTGCTGAAAGACCTCGGCCCGCGCGGTATGCCCGGTTCGGTTGGCGAGCTCGGCTGGGGCGGCGCGTACCACAGCGAGTACTGGATCGATCCGGTCGAAGACTTGGTGGTCGTGCACCTGACGCAGCTCATCCCCGCCGGCGACGTCGACGACCACGCGAAGGTCCGCGCGCTCGTGTACCAGGCCATCGCGGACTGACAGCGATGGGCAGGGATCGGTTGCTCGCGTTCATCACCTTGATGTTCGGCATTGGTTGCGGCCTGCCGGGCATCGCGCAAGCCCAGACCTTCAGGGTGTCGAAGACCGCCGTCGGCGGCGAGGGCGGTCACGATTACATCGTCGCCGAACCGGGCGCGGACCGCTTGTTCGTCTCGCGCGGCAGCCACGTGATGGTCCTCGACGCTGCGACCGGCAAACCGATCGGCGATATCGCCGAGCTGGCGGACGTCCACGGTATCGGGCTGGCACCGAAGTGGAATCACGGCTTCACGACCAACCGCGGCGACTCGACGGTCACGATGTTCGATCTGCGCACGCTCGAGCCGATCCGGAACATCCCGGCCGGCGTCGGCGGCCTGGACGGCATCATGTACGACGCCTTCACCGACCGTATCATCCTGACCAACCACGGCAGGCCCGCCGGCACCCTCGTCGCGATCGATCCGAAGAGCGGAGCGATCGCAGGCACCGTGACGCTCGGCGATCCGGCGCCGGAGGGGGCGGCCAGCGATGGCGCGGGGCGGCTGTTCGTCAACGACGAGCAATCGAGCACGATCCAGGTGCTCGACGCGCAAACCCTGGCTCTAAAGGCCAACTGGCCGATCGCACCTTGCGACGGGCCGACGGGTATCGCCTACGACAAGGTATCGGCTCGGATCTTCTCGGCTTGCAGCCACACCTCGGTCGCCGTCGATGCCGCGACGGGCGAGGTCGTCGCATCGATCCCGAACGGCGACGGCGTCGACGGGCTCGCCTGGGACGCGTCGGAAAAGCTCCTGTACATCCCGGCCGGGCGCGACGGCAACGTGACGATCGTGCATCAGGACACACCCGACGACTACACCGTGCTCGCCACGGTGGCGACGATGAAAGGCACAAAGACGATCACGCTCGATCCGACGACGCACGTCGCGTACGTGTTCACTCCCGAATACGGGCCGGCTCCGCCGCCTGCGCCGGGCGTCGAGACCGCCGAGGCGCAAGCCGGCGGCCACGGCCCGCGCGGGCCCGTCGTCGGCGCCTGGCTGTTCGCGATTTCTCATTGAACCCGGCTCGATTCAACCTGTGATTCGGATCAAGCGGCCACCGGTGCATTGAGCCTGAGGAAGTAGACGGTTATGTCGCCGAAACGCGTTATCGACAGCGGCAACGCAGGGCGATATGCCGGCTCTGGACGGTCTTGAATCCCCACCTAACCACGGCGTAGCTGCTATCGAGCGCGCATGGTAGAGTCCGACCATGCTTAGGACCCGGCACCCGCTTGCTGAGGTTACTGTTCGCACGTCGAGCATTCTGGCCATTGTCCTCGCGTCCGCCGCATCGATCGGCTGGCTTGCCGGAATGTCCATAATGACAAGCGGCCTCCCCGGCCTCGCCACCATGAAGCTCAACACGGCTTTGTGCTTTGCCGCGTCCGCCGCGGCGCTGTGGTTGCTACAGACCGACGCAGCGGGCGCATCGAAACGCCGGGCGGGGCTGGCATGTGCACTGGCCGTCCTCGTCATCGCCGGGTTGACGATCGGCGAATACGTTTTCAGCCGAAACCTCGGTATCGACGAACTTGCGGTCAGTGACTTCGCCACCGACCCGAACGTCGCCTGGCCCGGGCGCATGTCACTGGCGACGGCCCAGAGTTTCGTGTTCCTGGGTTTGGCGCTGTCGCTCATCGACGTCGAATGGCGGCGATTTCGCCCCGCCGAATACCTTGCATTGTTGTGCGTCCTGGTGGGTCTGATCGGTTTGCTGGGGTACCTGTACGGAGTGCAGGCGCTGTATCGGTTCTTTGCCTTTTCCTCGATGGCGCTGCCCACCTCGGCCTTGTTCGTCGTGCTGGGCATCGGTGTGCTGGCAGTGCGCCCGGATCGCGGGCTGATGGCAGCTCTCACCAGCGATCATATCGGCGGTTTCCTGGCACGGCGGATCATGCCCGTGCTGGTCCTGTTGTCCGTCGCGATCGGCTGGCTACGCCTCATGGGCGAACGGGCCGGGTATTACGACACCGAATTCGGCACGGCAATACTGGTGGTAGCCAGTATCGTCGTCCTGACGGCGGCGATCTGGCTGGGCGCCCGGTCGCTGAATCAGTTGCACGCGAGGCTCGAGAAGCGCAACCGGCTCTATGCCACCTTGAGCCAGTGCAACCAGGCGATCGTGCATTGCCGCGATCGCGACGAGCTGTTCCCGCGCACCTGCCAGGTTGCCGTGGAATACGGGGAGTTCCACCTGGCCTGGATTGGCCTGGCCGATAACGAGACGGAGACGGTGAGACCGGTGGCCTTCGCGGGCGAGGAGAGCGGATTCCTGGCCGGTCTCACCGTCAGCCTGCGCGACGTGCCGGAAGGGCGCGGACCGACCGGTACGGCGATCCGTGAAGGCAGGCACGTCGTTTGCAACGACGTACGGAACGACCCGCGCATGGCACCCTGGAGGGAGGTCGCGCTGTCGCACGGCCACGGTGCGACGGCGGCGTTTCCTTTGTTCGTGGAAGGTCGCCCGATCGCGGCATTGTGCGTGCATGCCGAGAATCCAGGCTATTTCGGTGACGAGGAAGTCAAGCTGCTCGACGAAGTTGCTTCCGACATCTCGTTCGCGCTGGAGCAGTTTTCGGCGCAAGGGGCCAAATCCCGGCTGGCAGCCATCGTGGAATCGTCCGAAGACGCAATCATCGGCACGGATCGGGACGGCAACGTAACGAGCTGGAACGCAGGCGCGGAGAAAATGTTCGGATATGCCGCCGCCGAGATGCTCGGCCGCTCCATCGAACGAATGGTCGCACACAAACGCGACGCGGATTACGATCAGCGCGTCTCCCGTATCCTGCGCGGGGAAGCTCCGGCCAACTTCGAGACGTCCTACCTCCACAAGGACGGGCACACGATCGACGTCTCTGTCTGCATGTCAAACGTCAGGGACGCCGACGGCAAAGGCGTGGGCTTGTCGATCGTCGGGCGCGATATCACCGAACGTAAACGGTCGGAGGAGAAGCTGCACTTCCACGAGGCGCTATTGCGCGAGACCGGGCGCATCGCGAAGGTCGGCGGCTGGCAGTTCGACGTCGCTACCGGGGAAGGATTCTGGACCGAGGAAGTAGCCCGGATTCACGATCTGGACCCCGACGAGCCGACGTCGCGCGAGATCGGCCTTCGTTTTTACGAAGACGAGTCGCTGTCGAGAATCGAGGCGGCGATCGAGGCAGCCATACGACACGGCACGCCGTACGATCTGGAGCTGCAGATGACGACGGCGGCTGGCGCTCGCAAGTGGGTGAGAACCATCGGCCATCCCGTTGTCGAAGACGGCAAGGTCGTCCGGCTACGGGGTACCTTCCAGGACATCACGAACCGCAAGCGGGCCGAACGCCGGCAGGAGACCCGCAACGCCGTGAGCCGGGCGCTGGCGGAATCCGCCAATCTGAGCGAGGCCACGCCGAAGATCATGGAGGCCATCTGCGAGTCCGAGGCCTGGGACTTCGGCGCGGTCTGGGAACTGGACGAGCACTCGAACGCACTGCGATGCGCGGAAGTTTGGCATCGGCCCCAGATCGTGGCCGTGGAACTGGCCGAGCGGACCCGCGCGCAGGAATTCGCGCCGGGAGAGGGTCTGCCGGGAGCCGTGTGGGCCACGGCGAGGGGTTCCCTGATACCGGACGTAACGGCCCCCGGCGCCTACTCGCGCGCATCGGGAGCCGCGGAAGCCGGCATGCGCAGTGCGCTTGCGTTCCCGATCCTGCTGCGCGGTGAAGTAACCGGCGTGCTGGAGTTCCTGGGTAGTGAAATCCACGATACCGACGACGCGCTGCTCGATATGTTCAAGGTGATCGGCGAGCAGCTCGGCTCGTTCTTCGAACGCAAACGCTTCGAAGCGGACGCAAGGAAGCTCGAACAACAGCTCAACCAGGCCCAGAAGATGGAGGCCATCGGGCAATTGTCGGGCGGCATCGCGCACGATTTCAATAACATCCTCTCCGCCATCTACGGTCATGTACACCTTGCCGGCATAAATCTGCCGACCGAACATCCCGTCCAGAAGAACCTTAACGGGATCGCCAATGCCAGCCACCGCGCCAGAGATCTCGTGCGGCGCATCCTGACCTTCAGCCGCGATCAGGAGCCCGAGCGCAGCGTGATCAGCCTCCAGCCCATCGTGGACGAAGTCGTGCAACTGTTGCGGGCTTCTCTGCCGGCGATGATCGAGATCCGGACGAGCTTCGCGGATGACACGCCGGAGGTATACGCCGATGCCACACAGGTTCACCAGGTCCTGATGAACCTTGCCACGAATGCCAAACACGCCATGGCCGGCGACGACTACGGAACACTCGACATTCGCCTGGAATCCGTAACGGTGGACGAGGACATGGCCGACATAGCACCGGACCTGAATGAAGGTCGCTACGCCCGTTTGTCCGTCAGCGACACCGGTTCCGGCATGGACGAGGCGACCCTGAAACGCGTTTTCGAACCGTTCTTCACCACCAAGGGGCCTCGTGAAGGCACGGGTCTGGGACTGGCCGTCGTGCACGGCATCATGAAGAGCCACGAGGGTTCGGTCACGGTCTACAGCCAGCCAGGCCACGGCACGATGTTCCGCCTGTACTTCCCGATGGCCGCCGCCCACGCCGCGGAGGTGCGACGGCCGTCGACGGGCCCGGCGCAAGGCAGTGGGGAACACATATTGTTCGTCGACAACGAGGAGCCGCTGGTGTTTATCGGCACCCGCATCCTGACCCGCCTGGGGTATCGGGTAACGGGGTTTTCGGATGCCGTGCAGGCCTTGCGGGCCTTCCTGGACGACCCGAATGGGTTCGACGTTCTGGTCAGCGACTGTTCGATGCCGCAGATGACGGGCTTCGATCTGGCGGCGGACGCGCTCCGCGTCCGGCCCGATCTACCGGTGATTCTCGCCAGCGGCTTCGTGCGCCCGCAGGACAGGGATGCGGCGCAACGCATCGGGGTGACGCATCTGATCGTCAAGCCGGCGACCGTCGACGAGTTTGCGCAACAGTTGCGTGAGCTCCTCGATGCGGTAGGGCCGCAGTGAGGCGGACACCATTTTTCGCCGAGAGCCGTAACGTTGGCGGGATCAGCTCGCGTCGGCATCGGCGGCGGGCGCAGGCCGCCTGCGCCTGAGCACGTAGATCACCGTGCCGACCGCCAGCGCGACCAGGCCGGCGACGAGATTCGCGGCCGTGGCGCTCGCGAGGAACGCCACGCACAGCACCAGCGCCAATGCCGGGACGAGGGGACCGCCGGGCAGCAGGATGGTGTGCTCCGTCGTCGGACGGGTCCTGCGCAGTATCGGTACGGCGGCCGCCGTGCCGATGTAGGTCACGATCCGCGCGATGACGGACAGCATCGCGAGCTGCACGAACGATCCCGACAGCGCGAGCAGCCAGATGATGACTTCCTGGGTTACGATCGCCCAGGCAGGCGTACGGTACCGCGCATGCAGACGGGACAGCGCGGATGGCCCGAACCCGTCCTTGACCAGCGCATACAGGTAGCGCGGCCCGACGAAGGTCGTCGTGGCCGCACTGCCGCCGATCGAGAACATCCCGCCGATCGTCATCAGCAGGCCGGCCCACACGCCCGCGACGACGACGGCCGAATCCGCGAGCGGCGTCCCCGCCGTCTTGCTCGCGAGGTCCGGCAGCGTGCCGAGCGCGACGAGCTGGATCAGCGTGTACAGCAGCGTGACGATGCCGATGCAGGCAATCAGCGCGAACGGCACGTCGCGCTTCGGATTCACGTACTCGCCGGCGTTGGCCGCGGTGATCTCGAACCCGGCGTAGGCGAACAACAACAGCAGCGCGGCCTCGCCCAGTCCCTTCGCGTCCGGGGCCGGCATCGGCAACACGAGCGAAGCGTCGATGGCGGGGAGGCCGACCGCGATCAGGAACAGCAGCGGCAGGATCTTCGCGATCGTGAGCCCGACCGAAAGCCGCGCGCCGTTCTTCACGCCCGAGACGTTGATCCAGAGGTTGAGGGCCATCGGCACGCTGATGATCGCGACGCGCATGAAGCCCTGCGCCGCGCCCGGCACGACGAACGTGAACGCCTGCGCCAGTCCGTTCCAGAGCGCGGCGCCGGCCGCGATGCGCGTCAGCCACGACATCCAGCCGACCTGGAAGCCCGTGAACTCGCCGAAGGCCTCGCGCGTATAGACGTAGGAGCCGCCGGTCTCGTCGAAATGGCTGCCGGCCTCGGCGAAGCAGAGCGCGAGCAGGAGCACCGCGAACCCGGCGAGCGGCACGGCCCACAGGCTCGCCGGGCCCAGCAGCGCCGCGGCGGCGGCGGGCAGCAGGTAGACGCCGCTGCCCACGACGGTATTCAGGGCGATGCCGACGATCTGCCAGCGCGTGACTGCGCGTTTGAGGCGGAGCTGTGCGGTCACGCGCGAGGCCTGCGCTGGTCGTGGATCGGCATGTGTGCAGGCCCGTGTCAGGCAGGATGAATCTACGATAACACGGAACAAGACATCCGCGGCCGCGCTGCCGTCGGCGTGCTGGAAGTTGCCGGCGTCGCATTCGAGCGACACTTGTTCGCTTCAGGTGCGCGTGTTAGTTAGGTTTTTTGCACGTCGTGTTACGGAGGGAATGCCATGTTCGAACGTGGAAGAAAGGACGACGAAACGCACGAAAATGCGAGTGAGACCGCGCGGGTACTGCCGGGTGCATTGCGGCCGGCCGCCGCAGAGACTTCCGGGCACGTCGCGGTGATCGGACAGTCGATTCAGATCAATGGCGACGTGCGCGGTAACGAGGACCTGCGCATCGAAGGTGACGTCAGTGGAACGGTCGAGCTCAGGAACAGCCACCTGACGATCGGCAAGCAAGGCAAGGTCAAGGCCGACGTCTACGCCAAGTCGATCGCCGTCGACGGTGTCATCGAGGGCGATCTGTACGCGACGGAGAAAGTGGTCATTCATGTGAACGCCAAGGTCAAGGGCAATATCATCGCGCCGGTAGTCGGCCTCGACGAAGGCGCAAGCTTCAAGGGCTCGATCGAGATGGATCGTTCCGTCGTCGAAAAGGCGCTCGGGAAGTCCGCCGCGCGCGCCGACGAGCCACGCTCGAGCGGAGCGGCCGACGCCGGCGCCCCGCCGAAGAAAGCGGCCGATGCCACTCGCTCCGCGCTGAAGCCGCCGGCGGGGGCCGCATAGCGGAGATGCTTGCAGCGGCGGGGCACGGAAACACCGAGACACGTGATCGACAGCCGGCGGTGCTGAATGCGCCGCTCTTTCGGACGCTCGCGGACGAGTTGGAATCGGCACACCACAAGGTCGTGCTGGATCTTGGCGCGGCATCGACGCAGATGCTGGCACTGCTGGGCCGGTCGAGTTGCCTCGTGGAAATCGCCGACCTGGCACGTTGCGGCGGGATCGATGCGCTGAATGTGGACGTGAGTGACTCGGCCCGCGACGAGATCGCCGAGTCGCTGTTGCCGGAACGCTTCACGGCGGATCCCGTCGACTACATCTTTTGTTGGGATCTGCCGAACTATCTGCACCCGCCCGGCCTGTCGGCGTTGATGCGGGCGATCGCATACCGTGCGCGTCCCGGCGCGCGGGCCCACGCACTCGTGGCCTATTCGGAACGCAACATGGCGGCAGCTCCGGGCCGCTTCCTGCCGACCGAAGACGACAAGCTCGTCAACGCGGCGGCGCCGGGCGGGCAGGTCGCCGCACCGCGCTACTCCCCCGAGGACCTGGGGCGGATCATGGACGATTTCGAGATCGACCGCGCACGGCTGCTCGCCAACGGCATGCAGGAATTCCTGTTTCGCATGCGCAGCAGGTAAGCCGGCGCGCAACAGCCTGACGGGCCCGGTCGCAGCCGGCGCACCTACATGGCAATAGCAATGCGGAGCGGGGCTTTTCCACTACGGCAATGAAATTTCCTTGTCGACCGCTCCGTCGAAGACCTCGCCGAGTGTGTCGAGCAACGAAGTGTCGCTGTGTATCAGCGGATCCCCGGTGTTGTCCGTCACGCTGAGCATCGTCAACAGACCCAGCGCCGAGGTCCAGGCGGTGAACGCAAGTCGGCGCAGCTGCTGGCGCCTGGTTTTCGACATACGGCGCTGCACGAGGCGCGACTCGAGAATGTCGAACAGATTCCGGGTGCGCGGATTGATCCTGTCGCGGATCACCTCCGGCCCGAAACCGTGCTCGGGCGCCGAAACGCGCTGCGATTCGCAATACAGGAGACGGAACGCATCGAGATTTTCGATGTGGTGTGCGTAGAACGCGCGGACCAGCGTGCTCAGGATCTTGTCGGCGTCGGGCTCGGCCTGCACGGCCGCGATCAGGGCATCGACCTCCGCGTCGAACAGCGCGGTGAGGAGGTCGTTCAGCAAAGCGTCCTTGGAGGGGAAGTAGTGATACAGCGCCTGCTTTGTCATGCCGAGTTCGTTGGCCACGCCGGTGAGGGTGACGGCGTCCAGGCCCTGCTCGGCGAGCACGTGGCGGGCCGTGTCGAGGATGTCCTGGCGCGCCTGGCGGCGCTTTTGCCGGATCCGGGGCGACGGTGTCCGTGCTTCTGTCATGCCTCACCTTCACGTTTATTCGACTCTTGTTAAATTATTTTAACCCTGTTAGTATTTTTTCTCAAGCCACACTCAGGCGGGGCCGCCGGCCCCGGCAGGAGCCCACGCAATGAACACGACAGCCTTATTGCTCAGTCTCGACAACCCCGTTTTTCACACTTACCTGCTCGCCGCCTCCATCATGCTCCTGAAGCTGATGTTGCAGCCGTGGATCACCGTGCAGCGCATGCTCAAGGTGAGCGCCGGGTTCCGCAGCCCCGAGGACGCGAAGAAGACGCCGGTGAACCCCGAGCCCCGGGAAGGCCAGCTCGAGGTCAACGAATACGTCGATCGCTCGCGGCGCATCAACCTCAACGATCTCGAAAGCATCCCGGGTTTTCTGGCCGCGGGATTGCTGTTCGTTCTCGTGGGACCGCCGCTGTTGCTGGCGCAGATCCTGATCTGGGGCTACGTCGCCGCACGCGCCGCGCATTTCGTCGCGTACATGACGGCACAGATCCACGACATCCGGGCCACGTTCTGGACGTTCAGTTCCCTCGCCGTTATCGCGATGACGGTCTACGTACTGATCAAGGTCATCTGAGAGCGGACCGGGGGCTGGGCCTTGTCAGGGAGGAGCGGTCGTCCTAAGGTGAGTTCGCCTCAGGGTTTCAAACGCGGGAGCGACGTATGCGATTCCAGCCGGTTAAGATGTCTGCAGTCCTCGCCGCGTTCGCGCTGACGAGTCTCAATTTCCCTGGCGCCGCGGCGGACGAGCACCCGCAGGAGGTACTCGACCTGATCGCGGCGCACGACGCACTGGCCATGAAGATCCGCCCGCTGCAGGACAGACTTGCCGCGATCGCACCGACAAGTGACGCAACCGTGTTCAAGCCAGAGGGTGCGCCGATCCGGGCCAAGGCGAATGCCGGCAGTGAACAGAACAAGGCGGAGGCGGAGAAACGCGTGCCGACGACGCTGACACACAGGGATCGAGCGGCCAACGCCGGCGACGACTACGGTCGCATCAAGGTCCGGCTCTCCGCGCTCGCTGCGAAGGCCAAAGCCGAACGCGAGCGGGTCATGAGGCCGGACTTCGGCGCGGAACTGCGGCGTGGCGAGGAAGCCAGCAGCACGATCCGCTTCGGCGACGGTCAGCATGGCGCGCGGCCGTCCGCCGGCACGAGCGCGCAGCCACAGTACAGGGCGGGTTCCTCGCCCAGTGTCGACGCGAAGCAGATCCGCGCCGCTCGTGACACGTTAGCTGAATTGCGGCGCGAACTGGGCGCACTGGAGCGCGACGTCAGCGTACTCGAGCACCGCGGCAACTGATACTTCGGCAAGGCTGCGCGGTCAGGACGGGAGCAATGGAAGAGGCCGCGTGCGGTGTTCCGCACGCGGCCTTTTGGCGAATGTGACCGGCGCCCGGCAGGGCTGCCGGACTGCCGAACTTGTCATTGATGTTCCCTCGTCGTTGGCTTTTGAAGCGGCTGCCGGCGGCGCCGGCCCTTACACACGCGTGCGCGGGAGTATCTGCCTGGCCAGGAAGGCGCGGGACTGAATTCATGCGGCCTGTAAGCGGTATGATTCGGGCTGGGACACAGACGAGCAGCCGTACGAGGGCATGACTGAGCATGAAGATTTCGACGAAGGGGATCCGCACACAGGCGATCCACGGCGGCGAGGAGAAGCGCAAGCGCAGCACCTCGTCCGCACCCGACCTGGTGATGTCGAGCACCTTCCACGTCGACCGCGAGGTCAGCTTCTCGGCCAACAAGATAGAAGACGACGCGCCTTACGTATACACGCGCTGGGCCAACCCGACGACCGACCAGCTCGAGGAGAAGCTCTCGGTACTCGAGAAGGCCGAGGCCTCGATCGCGTTCGCCTCCGGTATGGCCGCCACCTCGGGCGTGTTGCTCGGGCACCTGTCGGCCGGTGACCACGTCGTCATGAGCGAGACCAACTATCCCGGCACCGCCGAAGTGGCGCGCCACACGCTGGACCGCTTCGGTATCGCGATGACGCCGGTCGACACCACCGATCCCGCCAACGTGAAGAACGCGCTGCGCGCCGGGACGCGCATCGTGTGGATCGAGACGCCGTCGAACCCGCTGCTGAACATCGCCGACATCGAGGCGATCGCCGAGATCGCGCACGCCCACGGCGCGCTGCTGGCCGTAGACTCCACGTTCGCGACGCCCGTCGCGACGCGGCCGATCGAGCTCGGCGCGGACCTCGTCGTGCACTCGCTGACCAAGTACATCGGCGGCCACGGTGACGCGATGGGCGGCTCGGTCAGCGGCTCGACCGAGCTGCTGGCGCCGCTGCGCAGCGAGGCGCTGTCGCACTTCGGCGGCGTGATCAGCCCTTTCAATGCCTGGCTGATCATGCGCGGCATGGCGACGTTGCCGCTGCGCATGCGTGAGCACGCGGCGAACGCAATGGCGGTCGCCGAATTTCTCGAGCAGCATCCGCGCGTCGAAAAGGTCATCTATCCCGGATTGACCTCGCATCCGCAGCACGCACTCGCCGCCAAACAGATGGACAACTTCTCGGGCATGGTGTCGTTCCGCACCGCGGACGGGAAGGCCGTGGCCAAACGCATGATGGCCGAGCTCGAGGTCATCCACTACGCCGTCTCGCTCGGCCACCACCGCAGCCTGATCTGGCTGCTTTCCACCGACGACCTCGCCGAGTCCTCGTTCGGGCTCGAAGGCGAGGCGCTCGCGCGCTACCGCGACATCGCCGGCGAAGGGCTGTTCCGGTTCTCGGTGGGGCTGGAGGACCCGGAGGATCTCATTGCCGACCTGGATCGCGTCCTGTGATCGGAGGGTAGCCGACCTGGTACATGTCGTGACTGTCAGGACGTGTTCGGCATGCACCTTGCAGGACCCGGCATCAACACCGCGACCAGTTCGTGATTGTCCTCGACCACGTGCGCCGCTCTCCCGATCTGGATGCGGCGGCTTCGATGCTCGCCGGTGCAGGGCGCGGAGGCATGGCGGTTACGCCTATTCAAATCAGGAGCACCCAATGTGCTGGCTTCCGGAATTCGAGAGAATAGTCTATATGTGAGCAAGAGACTTCCGAATTTCGAGAAGATTGATGGATCGCCTGGAGGCCATGAATATCCTTGTTGCCGCAGTGGAGGCGGGCAGCCTTTCGGCGGCAGCGCGCAGCCTCCGCATGCCCCTCGCAACCGTGAGCCGCAAGGTGTCCGATCTGGAAGCGCTTTTACGGGTGCGCCTGCTCGTACGCTCGACGCAGGGCATAGCGCTCACCGATGCCGGGACGAACTATGTGCAGGCATGCAAGCGCATCCTCGAGGAAGTCGCGGAGGCGGAGCGGGCTGCCACCGGGGAATATCGTGCACCGAAAGGCGAGCTGCTGATCACCGCGCCGATCGTGTTCGGACGCCTTCACGTGCTGCCCATCGTTACCGAATTCCTCAAGGTACACGGCGAGATCGACGTTCGGCTCATGCTCGTTGACGGCATCGTCAACCTCGTGGAGGAGCGGGTGGACGTCGCCGTGCGCATCGGCAATCTGCCGGACAGCAGTCTGGTGGCCCGCGGCGTCGGCTCGGTGAGGCTCGTCGTTTCCGGCAGTCAGACATATTTTGCCGCGCACGGGATACCAAAGAATCCCGACGAGCTCAGCGGTCACGATTGCATTACCTCCGACGCCCTCGCATCGGCCGAAGCGTGGCAATTTGGCCAGGGCCGATCCGAGCGCAACGTCCCCGTACGCTCCCGGCTCGTCGTGAATACCGTCGAGGCGGCGATCGATGCGGCGGTCGCCGGCGTCGGCGTCACACGCACGCTGAGCTATCAGATTGCCGACCATTTGCGCGCCGGTACGCTGGCCCTGATATTGGAGGAGTTCGAGCCGGAGCCGTGGCCCGTCAACCTAGTGCATATGGGTGGGCGTCTCTTACCGCTCAAAGTCCGGGCGTTTCTCGATTTCGCCGCCCCCAGGCTAAAAGAGGCGCTGGCCGGTTCCATGGTCAGCGGCGAACTCCGCCTTCGTCATCGCTGAGTCTGTTCCGGCAGTCAACGCGAATATCACTTGAGCGCCGCGTGAATCCGGCCCCGAGCGGCGCGGCGATCACGACCGGTGCCCGAAGACCCGAGCCAACTGAGCGGCTGCAGCCATTCTCCGCGGGATATTCAACCGCCGAGGCGGCGAATCTGCCAGCGCAGCGCGGAGAATCCTCGCGGCTGCTGTCTCCGGCTCCAGAATCCATGGGGTGCGGGATGCCTTCGCCATCTTGGTCGCCACAAATCCCAGCCGGACGTTTACGACCCTCACGTCGGAATGGCGCAGGGCCAGCGCGAGACTCTCGAGATAGTGAGACATACCCGCCTTGGAGGCTCCGTAGGCTGGCGACGTCCCGGAGCGAATGATATCCGCCATGCTGGAAAGCCCAACCAAAACACCGCCTGTCTTGTGCGCGAGGAAGTGCGGAATGGCCAGCGTCGCGGTCTTCACCAGCCCCATGAGGTTGGTCTCGAATGTCGCGAGTTCCCGGCCCGGTCGGGAGAAATCGAATTTCTCCCCGACCCCGGCGCAGTAGATTACGAGACGAGTCGATTCGTCCAGGCTGTCCTTCATGTGGCGCACGAAATCGTTCGACCGAACATCGACGATCCGATGGGTATTGTCCCGATGCTCGACGGGCGACGGACTGCGCGACAGCCCGGACACCCGCCAACCCCGCTGCAACAAGTTTCTGGTCAATGCCAGCCCGATGCCGTCTGAATTCCCGACGATAATGGCGCTCTGTCGCATCGGTATTTCTCGCTGGTACGGGTTCCGCGGTATGGCTTCGACACCAAAGTGGTGCATTTCGGCGGCCCGGTCAACGTCGTACAACCCGGCGCGCAAGGACAAAATGCCGGGGCCGTCCCTGGCCCCGGCGCGGAGGGCGCCAATCAGTTGTTCGGGGCGCCGCTGGCGATCCAGGACCGGATCTGATCGGTCGTCGCCTGATCGAGGTAAGGCCCGCCGAGCGGCATACGTGCGCCGGAAATACCCGGCAAACCCTCGAGCTTGTGAACCAGGTAACTGTTGTCGGGCTCGCCCGGCTTGACCCGCAACAGGTCCGGCTGCTCCTGGCTCGCCACGTTCACCAGGCTGGCAAAGCTATTGCCGGCTCGCAGGTCCATCGAGTACGGCAGCGCCCCGCCTGCCGGCTGGCTGCCGTCGTGACACACGGCGCAGCGCTGCGTAAATACCGTCTGCTGGAGCTGCGTCAGGGTCGCGGCGGACGTGTTCGCCACCTGCAAGGGCGTGAGGAACGAACTGCCGACGTTGCCGTTATCGTCCGTGGCGACCGCCCGCAGCGTTGCCGTGCCGTTATTCACGGCCGTCGTATCCCACTGCACGGAGAACGGCGCGCTCGTCGCGGTGCCGATCAGGGTGTCGCCGTTCACGTAGAACCGTACTTCGGTGACCGCGATGGCGTCTTGCACGTCGGCTTCCAGCGTCACGGTGCCGCTCTGGTCGCCCACCGGGACAATCAGCGTTACGACAGGCGGCTCGCCGAGCGCCGGTGCGGCCTCGCCGAGATCGATGCGGCCGTAGCGGCCGTTCACCTCGTCGTTCGTGCCGGCGGCGAAGAACAGCGTTGCGTGGGGTTGGTTCAGGCTGTCGTTTCCGAACGCGATGCCCCACAGACCCGGCACCGCGAACGGCGCACCGCCGGCATCCCTTATCGTCCCGAGGTACCGGCCGCTCACGGGATCGTAACCGTGGATCGTGCCGTCGCCGAAGTTGCCGACCAGCAGCGCGTCGCTCAGCGTGCCGAAGTCGGCAGGGGCAAGCGACAGTCCCCACGGGGCATTGAGCTTGCCGCCTTCGGTGAGCAGGTGGAGGAGCAAAAAGCCGTTCGCGTCGAACAGGTTGACGATGCCGAGGCCCGGGCCGGCCACCTCGTCATCCGGTTCGGCCTCGTCGTGCTTCGCATAACTCACGTAG
This sequence comes from uncultured Gammaproteobacteria bacterium, assembly GCA_963777675.1. Classification (GTDB taxonomy): domain Bacteria; phylum Pseudomonadota; class Gammaproteobacteria; order Steroidobacterales; family Woeseiaceae; genus UBA1847. The sequence goes on from CAVZRD010000015.1 coordinate 176,877, forward strand.
ATCCGTGGTGCGCCGCCGGCACCGTTGTCGAATGCCCGGATACCGAACGGGGCATATCCGTCCGGCAGCGCCGGGTCGTCGAACGCGAAACTGTCGGCCGTCGGCGTCTGCTTAGCGAAGGTCCCGTCGAACACGTCGATCTTGCCGTTCACGAAATCGGCGGCGTACAGGAAGTTGCCGCTGCCGTTACTCGCGATCGCCAGGCCCGTGTAAGCGGCTCCGTCCGGGTCTGCATACGTGGCGAAGGCGTTCGAAAGATCCACCGCGGGTGACCAGCCGGCAATCATTCCGCTCTCGCCGGCGAAGATGAATGCGGCCGGGCCGGTAAAATTATCGCCGGTGAGGACGAAGTCCGGCGTGTTGTTCCACACGACGCCGGTCGGCTCGAACGGGGCACCATCGGCACGCGTCGGCAATTGCGCGGAGAGCGTGGTGGGCTGCCCGTTGCCGTCGTAAAGAGTCGCGGTGTCGCTGTGGTTGTTCGCCACGCCCACGACGGTCCCCGGCCCGAAAGCGATGCCCCAGGGGTTGACGAGGCGCGCATCGGCCATGGCCGCGGCACCGCCCGCGATGTCTTCCACCAGGCTCGTCGCCGTATAGGCGCTGACCTGCTGCACGCTCAGCGTCGCCGACCTGGTCTTGCTGCCCCTGTAGCCGCCGCCGGAGCACGTCAGCGTGAAGGTAATGTCGCCGGCCGCCGTCGGGGTGACCTCGGCCGTGCCGCTTGCCGGCTCGGCGCCGTCCCATCCGCCGCTCGCCGTGCAGGCGGCGTTCTGGTTCGCCGACCAGGTAAGCGTCGCACTCTGGCCGAGTGCGATGGTCGTCGGTTCGACGGCAAGCGATACCTTCAGTGCGGATTTGCCGGAGCTACCGTAACCGCCTCCGCAACCCGCGAGCGTGCTTGCGAGCACTGCCAGGACAAATAGTCCCGGGTATTGCGCCGCAATAGCAGCTATTCTTCTCATGTCATTCGTCCTCAAGAGTTTTTGATCGAAATCGCGGTACAAGACCGTCACGCGAATCAATTTATTTCCTGTCGCGTAACATGAGCTGAAGTCGCCGGCCGGCCAGTAATGGTTCTTCCGGAATTCGGGAGGCTGTCTCTCGGAAATATCGCTGACTCGGTGCGGTCCTATGGCCGCTGTCGCATGCGATCCAGGCACCGGCAGGTTCAAATCAACCCGGAGAAATTTTCGATTAACGACAGGCGCATCCAGATACTCGGTATCTCCGGAAGCCTCCGGGCCGAGTCAACGAATACGCGATTGCTGCGCGCGGCGACGAATTTCGTGCCGCCCGGTGTCGACTTTCATCTGACGACAAAAGTGGCCGCTCTGCCGCTGTTCAACCCCGACATTGCCCCGTCGGAGTCCGACGCGGTCGAACAATGGATCCGGGAGGTTCGCGCCGCGGACGGAGTCATCGTGTCGACGCCGGAATACGCGCGCGGGTATCCCGGCGCACTGAAGAACGCGCTCGACTGGCTGGTCAACACGGATGCCTGGATCCACAAGCCGTTCATGTTGCTCAACGCCAGCTCCCGTTCGACAGTCGCCCAGAGCACTCTGACGACGGTGCTCGAGACGATGTCCGGGATCCACATCGACGCGGCGTCCGACACGCTACCGCTACTCGGCACGAAAATGACCGTCTCACAGATCGTCGGCAACAGCGAGTTTGCCGCGAAGATCCAGCGGGGATTGCAGACCTTTGCCGTTGCCGTGCAGGCCGTGGCTGCCGAGTCGGCACATAGCGCCTGAATGTGCCCGATGCCGCTCCAATTTTCGATCTGCGCGGCGGGCCGGGAATAAATGCGGGTAGCCGCCGGTCTTGCACATATCCGAACCGAAGGAGCGTGGCATGACAGTGGATCGCAGGCATTTCCTGAAATTGGCCGGCATGGGAGGCGTCGTCTTCGCATCGGCGCTCGCGCGCGGCGCGGAATCGATGGGCGGCGCCGGTATGCACGCCGCGTCGGACGATTTCTTCTTCGTGCAACTCTCCGATACGCACATCGGCTTCGAGGGCGCGCCCAACCCGGATGCCCTGGGCACGCTACCCAAGGCCATCGCCGCCGTGAACGCGCTGGAATCGCAGCCGGATTTCATCGTCTTCACCGGGGACCTCACGCACACGACGGACGACCCCGCGGAGCGCAGGCGTCGTCTCTCCCTGTTCCGGGACATGGTGGGCGAGCTGAAAACCCGCAACCTTCGCTTCATGCCGGGCGAGCACGACGGCGCGCTCGACCGCAGCGAGGCGTTCCAGGAATTCTTCGGCCCCACGCATTACACCTTCGACCACAAGGGCGTGCATTTCATCGTCCTGGACAATGTCTCCGATCCCCGCGGGATGATCGGCGACGAACAGCTCGCCTGGATGCAGCAGGACCTGGACCAGCAGGATCGGGATGCGCGTATCGTCGTGCTGACCCACCGGCCGCTGTTTCCCCTGTACCCGCAGTGGGACTGGGCCACGCGCGACGGCGACAGGGCGATCGAGCTCCTGATGCTCCACCGCAACGTCACGGTCTTCTATGGGCACATCCACCAGGAACACCATTTCAAGACCGCGCACATCGAGCACCACGCGTCGAAGTCGCTGATCTTCCCGTTACCCGCGCCCGGCTCGCAGCCAGAGCGTATGCCCTTGCCGTGGGATCCGGCACACCCCTACCGGGGCCTCGGCTTTCGAGAAATCGAGGCGGAAAAGCCGGCTGATTACGGGATCGCCGAATTTCCGGTGGTCAGTTCATGACGCGCCGGCAGCTGCTGGGTGCGACCGCCGGCGCCGCCGTTGCCGGCCTCGGCGGCTGGGTGCTCGCCGGGCCGAATGTGCAGGTGTTCAAGATCGTCGCGCGCCGGTTCGAGTTCCTGCCTCATGTCGTCAGACTGACCAGGGGGATTCCGGCCTTGCTGGAGTTCACGAGCGAAGACGTCATCATGGGCTTCAACTGCCCGGCGTTCAACGTGCGCACGGACATCGTCCCGGGCCAGGTGGCCCGAGTACGCTTCACGCCCGACAAGCTCGGTACTTATGATTTCCTGTGCGATATCTTCTGTGGTGACGGACACGAAAACATGACCGGCAAGATCGAGGTGACCGCCTGATAGCCGACATGTCGAGACTGTATTGAACCAGTATCGCCTACGCTTCGAGCAGCAGGTGCTGCCCCACCTCGACGCCGCGTATAACCTGGCGCGTTGGCTCACGCGCAACGATCAGGATGCACAGGACGTCGTGCAGGATGCGGTGCTGCGCGCGTTTCGATTTTTCGACGGCTTGCGCGGCGAGCCGCGCCCGTGGCTATTGTCGATCGTGCGCAATGCATCGTTCAGCTGGCTGGCGAAGAATCGGCCCGGGGACGTCGCGCCACTCGACGACGCGCTCGCGGATGAGAACGCCCACGGCCCGGAATCGCTCGTTGCCCGGGACATCGACCGGCGCGTGTTGAACGCGGCCATCGCGGCGCTGCCCGCTTCGTATCGCGAAGTGCTCGTGCTGCGCGAACTCGAGGACCTGTCCTACAAGGATATTGCGCGCATCGTCGATATCCCGATCGGCACCGTCATGTCCCGCCTGGCCCGTGCACGCCGACTGCTCGTGGAATCCGGGCACGTCATCGAAGCGGCCGCCGTGATAGAGGTGAATCAATGATCGCCGACGATTGGCAGATGCTGCAGGCGTACGTCGACGGGGAACTCGACCCGGCCAACGCCGCTGCGCTTGAAGTCCGACTCGCAGCGGACCAGTGCCTGCGCGCGCGGTACGAGAGCCTGCGCGGCCTCTCGGCCGCCGTGCGCAACGAGGCCGACTATCACGCCGCGCCGCCGGAACTCGCCACGCGCATCCGCGGCGCGTTGCCGGATGCGAGCCTCGCGGCGGCGCCACGCAGGCCGCGCGGCTTCCGCCTGCCCTGGCTCGGGCAGATGGCAGCGCTGGCGACCGCGATCGCGCTGGGGTTCGGCATCGCGTTCGTGTTCAGGACCCCCGGAGAAGGCGAATTGCTGGCCCGTGAGCTCGTCGCGAACCACGTCCGCGCCACGCTCTCGGAGCGCCTAATCGAGGTTGCCTCCTCCGATCAGCATACCGTCAAACCGTGGCTCAGTGAGCACCTGCCGTTTTCTCCGCGCGTGGCCGACTTCTCGGGCGACGGCTTTCCGCTGGCAGGCGCGCGGCGCGATTACGTCGACGGCAAGCCCGCGGCGGTACTCGTCTACACGCGCCGCCGGCACACGATCGAGCTGTTCGTCTGGCCCGGCGTGCCGCCTTCGACGGACGGGTACGAGCGCGACGGCTTCAACGTGGCGCAATTCGGCGCCGGCGGCCTGCAGTACTGGGCCGTTTCCGATCTCAATAGCAACGAGCTCCAGGATTTCATGCGCCTGGCAGCGGGAGACAAGCAGCCATGACAGACGAAGCCTGGCCAGTCGCCATCGTCGCCACGCAGGCGCCGGCGAGAGTCAAGCCCACGAACTACCCGGAACCGTTCGCTTCGCGGATGACGGGCAGACGGAAACATCCGCTCGGCGATCTGTTCGGTCTGACCAACTTCGGCGTGAACCTGACGCGGCTCGCACCGGGCGCCGCATCGGCGCTGCGTCACGCGCACACCCGGCAGGACGAGTTCGTATACGTCCTCGAGGGTCGGCCCACGCTGCATACCGACGAAGGACACACCCGGCTGTCGCCGGGCATGTGCGCCGGGTTCAGGGCCGGCACGGGAAACGGCCACCGGCTGATCAACGAAACCGACCACGAGGTCGTCTACCTCGAGGTCGGCGACCGCACGCCGGGGGACGAAGGCAGCTATCCGGACGACGATCTGCGGGCGCAGTTGGTGGACGGCCGGTGGCGCTTCGTACACAAGGACGGTACGCCCTACTAGCCCGCCGCACGCACATCGCCGGAACTCGAAGACCCCGACGATCTGATCGCCGCCCACAGTGCGCTGGCGATGAAAATCCGCCCGCCACAGGACCGGCAGGTTGCTGTCGCACCGACAGAGTCAATGCAGTGTCGGCTTCCAGCCCGAGCGTGTGCCGCTCCGCGCGAAGGTCGATGCAGCTGCCGATGACACCACCGGCGGTGCGGAAAACCAGATCCGCACCGATGGCAACAAGGATCTCGACCAAAGGCATCCGGACGCAGGCCATCCACGGCGGCGAATTCCCGGAGGCGCAACCGCGGGCCGTATAATGACAAGGTCCGGTCTCGAATCTGATTGGTGCGGCGGAGGTGCGCGCATGGGCCGACCCTCAACAGAAAACGTTGCGAAACGCACAGTGCGTAGTGTTCTTGCCGCCGTCGGTTTCGGTATCTGCGTCTCTTGCGCGGTCCAGTACATGAGCCTGGCGAGCCCCGAACCTGCGCAACAGTGCGGAATCAGGCCAACACATCTCTCTCTTCCCCTGTCGCAGCCGGACAGTATCGAATCGGCAGACGACGACGTGAGATTCCCGTGTCCCGCAGTCCAGCACGATGAGTGGAGCCGCATGCCCGGCGGATCCCGGGACCTGTTGGTCAGTACGGAAGGACCCGAAGGTAGCGGCAGGTACTGGACCATCGCCATCGGTGTCGCATCGCAAGGCGAGGTCTCGCCGCCCACGACTGTCTGCGTGACGACCAGCACGATCGGCTGGCGGTCGTTACAGAACTTTGAAGGACGTGCATTGCCCTGGCTCGACGACGTCAACGGAGATGGCCGCGCAGAAGCAATCTTGTGGGAGAGTTTCCCGCTTGCCGACGAACCCGTTCCGCCAGCCTTGGGCCTGGTTGCGTGGGTCTACGAACTCACGCCGGACGGTAACCTGTCCATAGACTGGGATCTGAGCCGGCAAATGGCACGAAGAGTCGCCGCCGCCTACGCCATGCCTGTCGATCGCGACGACCCGACCCTGCGGAAATATCGGAACCTTGCCGGCAGGGCATTGCTGCACTTCGCCGAGGGGAACTGCAGGGCACCCGGAGAGCCCGCGGCCTCGCGGACTATTGGAAAGCGGTGTTATTCGGCAGTATCAACCTGGCGGGATCGACGGTGCGGGGATGGTACGGACCCAGGATGACGGTGGAGGAGGCGCAGGCACTTTCTGCGCCTCCAAAGCGCATACAACTCCACGGCGATTGCGTCGATCGCGAAATTGGCAACGGCCGGGACTGGAAAGCTGCAATCGATACCTGCAACCCACGGAGCGGCAGTCCTCGCTGACGCGGGGACCGCTGCCCCGACCCCGTTGGTCAGTCGTGCCCGCCGCCGACCGGCGGGATTATCTCTTCCGGATCAATGGCGCCACTACCCGGCTTGCTGCCGTTGCCACCATTACCGCCGCCCGACGACCCATCGTTGATACCCGGGTTCGTAATCGACGAGGGACCGGCATTCGGGTGCCCGCCGGTTCCGCGTAGATTGGTGACTTCGTCTCCGTGAACCGGTTGTTTGACCTTGTCCAGGTAGGACGACGTGCGTTTGTTGCAGCCGAATCCGCTGACAGGATTACAGGGATCACCGTTCCCCACCGTGGTGTCGTTCGGTGTGCTGGCACTCGGCGGGACCCCGAGGTTCTCGGCAATCTCGCTCATCGCTTCCTTGAGGTCTTCTGCATCGTCACCTTCAGGAGCTCTGCCCCCCTCAGCGACGTTCGAGTCGACGATCTCGCCTTTGTTGTTCGTCGTCACGGTTGACTGGAGCTGATAGCGACTGTCGCCCTGCCAGGTAGCGACGGAAACCCGGACGGTGTGCGTCATCCCGCCGGCCTTGTTGCTTGACCACGACTCGGTCACCGTCGAAACGTCCCCGTTGGCATGGCTGAACGTTGCCGTATAGGCCGTCGAATGCGGATGACGGCTCTCTGCATAGGAAGTTTGCCGGAACTCTCCGTCCCCGCTGGCAAGGTTCGGATCTGCAGGTGCGCCCTTCTTGTCCGCTGCCGATCCGCTGCCATATCTCGCCGGGTCGGCGGCGCCACCGTCGGTCCGCCCGATCTTGGCGGACTCGAGGCCATTTCCGCCGAGTCCGAGGACGTCGCGGACGAGTTCCCGCGTGTTGTTCTGATCTCCGGGTTGGATGGAACCGTGCTTGCCCAATGCACCATCAACTGCGCCCCCGTTGTCCCGGTCGGGGAGTGTTGCGGCCTTGTCTCCAACCGACTGCAGCCGATCGAGTTCGCGGGCGCGGTTCGCCGATTGCTGGTCTTTGGAGATCTGGTCATAGACCTTCGCCCTGGTGCCCGTTGAAACGGCCGTCTGCGAAATGGCCTTAGTGCCGGCGGAAGTCGCTGTCGACTTGACCTTGTCAGAGACACTGGTGTCGAGTTGAGGCGGATGTTCGCTCTTGTCCTCGGCGAACGCGATACTGCTGGCAATACACAATGCTGCAGCGATAGCGATTGGTCGTTTCATGATTGATACCTCCCTAGCGGGCCGTCATACGCCGCGACGGCTTTCAACACTCACCCCCACGTACCCGCTTTTGTGTTTTCTTGCTTACGTTCGAAATTAAGAATAGTCGAGATTGAATGAATCGCAGCTGAATCACTCCGCCTGCCCGAAATTATTGGCGCCGTGATTGGTCCCCAGGATGCGGCTAGGGGCCGAACTTCGACATGACCAGCGCCCCATCATCGTTGTTGTATACGTGCACCTGGAAATCGGTGCCTTCCTGCAGGGCCCGAAGCAAAGCCGATAGCTCCGAAGCAGGTCCTCGCGAGCCCTGAACCTCGTAAGTAACTGACGATTGTTGGTGGGTCAATGGCGCCTTGGAGCGGACTTTGTCGCCCGAGGTTCGTGCGTTGATAATCACCCACGTGCCGAGAAACTGCATCCGGATCTCATTCGGTTCGTCCGCCCGGACGCCGCGATCTGCCCATGCACAGTATCCGTCTGTGAGGCCCTCGGATGCCTTGCCCGCCGAACGCCTGAAATTCACCGTCAGATAAGTTGCCGTTACGCGCACGGATTCCCGGATGGTGTGCATCTTGCTGTACATCTCGAAACTGTTGTTGCCGCCCCTGCAAAGGAGCAGGTAGCCGTCCGGTTCGTCGGCATCCGCGGCACCGGAGATTGCCGCCGCGGCCGCCATTGCCAGCAGCATGGTAGAAATTCGAGAACTCTTCATCATCTCCTCCCGGATTTAGCGATAAGCAAAATAGTTGGCCAACCTCGACGGATCAAGGCAAGTACAAATGGTGAATGAGAATTTTACGGCCAATGGCGTTAGACTCGGGGCATATTGTCTGATCGGCCGAGGAGGCGCCCGATGAAATTCCCATCGATGTTCATTGCGGTCCTTTTCGCCGGCGTCGTATCGGCCCAGGGCCTCGTCGAAAAACTTCCGTCGGCAGAAATATCGCCGGATGCGCGGGCGGCGTTGTCCGAGCGCCGGACATTGACTAACACGCTGAACATCCGTACAGAAGGAGGACGGTCTGCACGGAAACAGATGAGTTTCGGGCGTTCCGCCGTCATCCTGGACAATGTCAGGATCGAACCTGGCGTGCGTGCCGGCGTAAGGGTCAAGGGCGTGTGCAAGGTATCCGTACTCATCAACGATGTCCCGCTACGCATGTCGCGCACGGTAATCGAGGGCGTTAGAGGCACGCGTCGACCTGCCCCACGGCCCGAGGATGACTCGCCGCCCCGCGGCATCGTTACGACCCTAGACATACCCTCCATCTATCCGACCTTGCTGAAGCCCGTGTCGGGGCCGATTGCGCTGGGGCCGAAGGACCGTTTGACGATCAAACTCGCTTCGCCATCGAAACAAACGGATTGTGATGCGAAAGTAGATGTCACGACGAGGGCCGCGGAATCTAGAAAACGCGATTGAAGCGATACTCGCGTAGCTGACCATTCGGCAGCTTGCGCAGGAGTTTCAACTCATTCTTGCTGCATTCGTATTCCTCCACGTCCGAAAAGACCGGGTCTGGGGTCTGCTGGAATTGCGTCATGGGGCCGAGTTGCATCGGAGCGCCGTTCATTGTCGCGCTCGAGTGGAAGTCGGATTCAACCCCGCAGAACATCAGGGAGAACTTGGATGCATTTTGCACGTGCGCCTTGTACGTTCCGCTACGGGTATGTTTCAAGATCTGCCTTCCTGCGGGCGGCATGTCGATTACGGACGTATGCGTTATCTGGTGCTCGCCCGCGATAACCCCGTAGTCGGTGATCACCATCCGGCTATAGCCTTCGCTGGGCAGGGTCTGTACGCGATTGTTCCGCAACTGCACTAGGTTCTCATCCAGCGATTCCAGTTGCATCTCCCAGGTGCCGACGATGCACTCGTCGAACGGGTAGGGCGGCTTCTCGCAACCACAACTCGGCAACTGATCGACATCGAGCTCCAGCAAATTGACGGGATCCGCCGATGCTGCGGCAGATGTTGCAAGAAACTGGTATTCGCGCGGCGCGTCGCAGTCCGTCACGACGAGATCCGGTAGCGGCCCCCACTCCGACCCTTCCTCCAGCTCCCTGGCGCTCCAGAGTCCGTCGCCCTCGACGGACGCGACCTGTACGCGGAATGAATTGCCGGGAGCGAACCAGAGCGTCTCGCGGACGAGTTCGAACGCCGGCACGGACACGTCCGCACTATAGTCGGCATCGATGTCCACCCTCTCTCCGGGTTTTGGTTTGACGTCGACGCTCAGGAGTCCGGTGTCGTTGACGGCATTGTCGAGGTAGTGTTCGCCGAACTGATGCAACAGCGATTGCATACTGGGGAAAGCCGCCAGCGCGTCTTGTTGCGCCGCCTGGCCGGTCGTGACGGGCATCGAGGCGATCAGGTCGATGATGCCGTCCCTGCCGATGCTGTTCGCCAGGTCCTGGAAGAAGAAGTTGGTCGCATAGACCTGGTCGAGGATCGACTCCGACGGTTCGTAGAGTTCCGATAACGGCCATTCCCGGTTGTAGTCGGGGTAGACGACGTTGCTGAAATACACCGCGGTGCCCTCAAGCCACCAGTGGTTGTCCGAACTGCCTGACATCTGCGGCCAGTAGCGCGACGACTGTACGCAATGAAACGCCTCGTGGGCGACCGCCTGCTGGAAGTCTTCATGGCCCTGCGACATGCCGAGCGGATAAAAAATGATCGGGCACGGTTCGTTGTCCTCGTAACCCCGGCTGGCCGCGGCCAAGACGTACTTGTCCTGGTCCGCCGGATGAGGAAGCGCGGAGACGAACACGTAGAAGCGCACGCTGCCGCCGATGGTACGGTATTCTCCGACGGCGTCGTCGATTGCCTCGGCAAGCCAGGACAACTGCGGCTGCAGGTCGGCTGCCTCCAGCCCCGTATCGATGAATATGCGGTATTCGTAGCCGCCGATGACGGCCGAATCGGCCTCGTCTCCGGGCGTATATTCCTCGCACTTGACTGGTCCGCCGGGATGGCCGGGCAACGGCAGGCCGCCGTGCCAGAACATGTTGCAGTCGATTTCGGCGATGGCAGTCTGCCCGGCGAGGAGCAATCCGATTGCCGCCGCGAAGCGCAGCAACTTGCGGACATTGTGTATCGGTCCCGTCACCGTCCGGATCGTCAGATACCGCTGCCGCGGATGATATCGTTGATTTCATCACCCGTTATCGTCGTACTGTTGTTGGTCGACGTACAGTCGTCGTTGGCGTCGTTGCCGTCTGTAGAGATGTCGGGACCGTATACGATGTTGAACCGGTAGGACGGGGGAAACTCCTGGCTGGTTCGCCAGCGCAAGACGTCGTACGTGGCTTCCACCTGATCGGAGCCCGCCGGTACGGAATCGAAGTCGAAGCTTCCGAGGCGGCGCGCGCCGCCGCTGGTCACCTGGTAGATATCGACTCGCTGTTGACCCCGGCCGCTGCGGTAATCAACGCCGCCGCGATTCTGCACTCTCGCCGCGAGCCTGAAGAAGTATTGTCCCTGTGGATCGCGTGACAGCATACGAACCTCGACACCCGTCAACGCCAGGTCCGGACAGGATCCGGCAGTCCGGACCTGGGGACCGGAGCCGCTCTTGATATTGCCCGGTGTGAGCTTCTTGCCCTCCGTCTCTTTTGTCGCCACGTTGGCGACCGCCTGGCCATCGACGGAGAGTGACTTTTTGCTGCTCGACGTGTCTGCTTGCGAGTGTCCGGCCCGGCAGCGGAAGCCGTGCCCCGCGGCACTGCAGTTCATACCGGGCGGCGCGTACCGGGCGACACTGGCTTGTGCGCTGGTTGTCTTGTAGATACAGACGAGCGTGGCCCGCCCGCCGACTTTCATGATCCGGGCGCCGGACAGCTTGCCGCCCTGTGGTGTGGACCACCAACCGTCCGGCAGCGAAGTCGTGACATTCGTTTCGATGGCTTCTGCCGGACAGCGGATCGTCGTTTCCTGTGCAGATGCGGTGCAGGCGAGCAGCAATAATGTTGCGGCCGCGAAGCCCGGTCGGATGTCGATGTTCATATCGTATCTCCCTGCGATGTCAGTCGGTGCCGTCGTCAACGTCGGTGACTTTCGGCGCCGGATTAATGTCGTTGCAATCCATCTCGCGCGAAATGCGTCGGTAAGCACCGGTAACCCAGGTGCAGGATGTCCTCTTGCTGGGGAAAGTTGCTGCCGCCGCGGAGCACATGCGCGGCGCCGAGCGCTGGTCGAGCATGCAACCTTCGACGGTTACGCGTGCTTCGGTGTACTCGTCACTGCAATTACAGGCAACTTCGGAGCGATACGCGTTGTAGAACGGCTCGGATGACCGGTCGGGTCCCGAATCCGGTTCTGATCGTGGCGGAGGAGCGGATCTTCCGGGGATCTCCATGTAGGCGAAGCTGGGCTGGCCGCTGCAGCCACGCGGTTGATGGATGCCGAGACGAATCGCAACGGACCACCGATCGTAGCCCCGGTTTCTGTACACGGTGTAACTTTGAACCGGCGTGAGGTACGTAAATACCAGGTGCTCGCTGCTTTCGAATCGCCTGGTGGGCCGCCTCAGAGCGCGCTTGCGCCCGCGAGGACTATATTCCTCCCAGAGTTGCGCGCCCATGGCCGGTGCCGTGGTAAGACGACCGTCTTTCCAGAGACTGACATGATCCGGACCGTCTATAGTTGCAATCGACATGTTGCTGACGGAGATACGAAAAGCGTATTCGAAAAAGACCCCGTCCGGCCTGTGGATTTCCACGGGTGCGTTTGCAACGCCCAGGTACTCCAGTCTCGGGGTCGGGTCCAGATAGTGGTAATCGATGCGGCGGGAACTGGTACGCCCCTTGCTGTCAGTCGCCTGCAATACGAAGCCCGTGGTCTGCAGATAATCTGACGTGCTTCGTGAATCCTTGACCGTACGTGTGGTCTGCAGTCCGCTCGTGGGCGTAGGTGGAGACTTGAAAATCATCCCGGACGGCGCGCCCCTGTTTTCGTAGTTGATCTTGATCTCTCGCACGCGCGAACCGTCCGGAGCCGGATTAACACGGTAGCGCAGAACGTCGCGTTGCGGATCCGGATAGCGACATGTGCCGACGGGTACGAACTGTGCAATCACGGGCCCGAGTGCCGCCTGTAGTTTGTTCGCGTCAGCCGTCTCCTTGAGAACCTCCATTTTGTGTTGCTTGCTGATCGTGTTTGGAAGCACGACTTGGGCCAGGCTGGCCGTAGCCAGGAGAATTGAGAGAATCATCATCAGGAATCTGTGCATTGCCAATCCTTTCCGCGCTGGACGGTTTAAGCGATGTCTTCCGCGACCGCGGAATGTCAGTCTTTCATTGATCGCCCTCACGAACGTAAAAACATATCTTGGCGTTCCCCGGTGTCGCTTCATTCAAGCGCCCGCTGGCAGGCATGTAGTCCAACGCCAGCGGCAATGGCGCCTGCCGGTTCCTGCCAGGCGATTCGCTGTCGAGGGAAACCCAGCCTGGTCGCGACTTGCTCCAGTGGCCTGAATAGGTCACTGAGTTGTAATCCAAGATCTTGAACGAACCATCCGGATCCAGCACGAGCTTGCGGGTATTGCGCCGACCACCGCACGGCGCACTGATCCAGGTGCCGGCCAAATCGACGCTTTCTGGCTCGGAATGGTTCGGGTGCGTTGCGGCCGTTCTGACTCCGGAATCAAAAAACAGGACATCACCCTTTTTCGCGCTGACCATTGCAAGCGGGTACTTGCGGCCCCGTGGTTTTACACGCCAGACGAGCCGGTAATTGGGTGGATTCGCGCCGTGGCTCACGTCGTAAAAGCCGAGCGTCGCTTCTGCTTCGCTGGGCGGTTCGTAATTCCTTCCCAGAAAATCGACTTCCCTTGCAGCAGCGATCCAGGCATCTATCGCTACCTGCGATTTGATATCCGCACGGTGATCGATCGGGAACGCACCGGCCGTTGGCATCGAATCGCCGAGGCGCAGCGGCTCGGCGGTCTTCGGATCCCTTTCGAGTCGCCGGTTTGCTCCGAAGCGGTAGCCGACCGAGCTGAAGAATACGGGCAAGCCCGCATACTCGTTATTGAGCCAGACGACCGTTTCATGCCGACCACGAACCACGCGATCGATGAGCTCTGCCTTGTCGCCGAGACCGTTTTCGGCGAGTAGGTTGCCTGCAAAATAGAGGTCGTCGGCATCTTCCCGCGTAACCTGGGGTGTGGTGGTGTCCGCGGGGACTACGCGCGCCTGATCATCAGGCGGAGCGCCGGTCGATTCGCTCTTCATGTCCGGCGGATCAGCAACCGCTGATGAGAGGATGGCGAGTGCCGCAATGACCCCAAGTTTCCGCTTCATTGTTATTACTCCCCAATTGATAGACCAATCGGCATGCGTGTCGTGATATTGCTTCCAACGCGCTCGCCTGGCGACAGGGGTTATTTGACCAAGTATAAACAAGAATGGCGGTTCATCTCCAAAGCAGCGCCCGCGCAATTATTTTCGAGAGATTCAGCACGGGTTCATATCGCGTGTGTTAAGGCCGGCCAGCGGTACGGCTGGGCAGCTTTTCATCCTCTCGCGCACTTACAGAGATCGAGCAGCGGACAGCCAGGATGCGGATCAGGAATATCCGCACAATATCCTGGTGTTTTGTCAAATCGCGCTTGCTAGAGCTCGTTGGCTGTCCTACGGTAGACGAGCTGAAAAGGGCAAACCCGTCGAAAGGCGGGGACGCAAAGCCACCGGTCTAAAGACGCAAATCGTCCACGACAGCGGAGTTGCCAGATGATCGCTTGCACGCGACAAAAATCGGGGACATGAACCTGGCGGCGACAGGGCTACGGCGCCAGCCGTTCCAGACGCATGGGGTGCCATCGGTCCTCGTTCCGTACGAATCGCAAAAGGCCGCATTCCGGTTCCTCAACAGCACCTGCCGCCACGATCACGGGCTCGGCCTGTTTCACGGCCCGCCGCTGTCCGGCAAGACCTCGATCATTCGTCATTTCAGGACATTGCTGCCGAAGGATTTCGCCACCGCCGTCGTGGAAGGCGAGGGGCTGGGCGCGCACGCGCTGTTGCGGCACGTGCTGCACCAGTTCGGCTACGACCTCGACCTGCGTTCGACGACCGAACGCTTCAACATGGTCAAGGTGTTCGCCATGCAGCAGACGTCTCACGGCTGCGCTCCGGTGCTCGTCATCGAGAAGGCGCATCAGTTGAAGCCGGACGCACTGGAGGCCCTGTGCGAACTCGCCACGCTCTCGGTCAACGGCAGGAGTGCCGTGCGGATGATCCTCGTCAGCGAGAAACCGATGTTGTCCATCTTGCGGTCCAAGGCCATGCTGCCGATCTCGCAACGCATGACCGGCAAATTCCTGCTGCGGCCGCTGACGCGGCAGGAGACGACGATCTACGTCTACCGGAAACTCCTTTGCGGGGGCTGTGCCGATCCCAGGCTCGTATTCCCGCAGAGAGTTTGCGACGCCCTGCACGCGGCGTCGGGCGGCTGGCCGGGGGTGATCGACGGCCTGGCACTGGCGGCGCTGGCGAAGGCGAAGTCCTGCCCGGTAAAGGTCAATCAAATCCCGCGGCGGCCCGGACCCGTCGAGGCGCCGGCCGGCGTCACCGTGCTGCAGCAGCCCGGGCGGCGTACCGCAGACCGCCCGAGCTCCTTTCCGCAATTGATCCTCACCTGCAACGGCCGCACGCTCAGGCAGATCCCGTTCGACAAACCGCGGTTGATGATCGGCAGGGCCGATCACAACGATCTGTGCATCAAGCACGATTTCGTCAGTCGACAGCATGCGATTTTCATCCGCAGCCAGGGCATGACCCTGCTGCTCGACCTGAAGAGCCGTAACGGCACGTTCGTCAACGGCAAGCGCGTCGCGAGCCTGGTGCTGGTCAACGACGACGTCCTCACGCTCGGCGAGCACCGCATCAAGTTCATCGATCCGGCGGCCCGGCAACGCACCACGCTGAAAGGCGCCGGGTTCGACGAGACGACGATCGCGAAGTCGATCGGCGATCTGCGCGAGGTCATGAGCCGCCTGAAGATCGTGTCGTGAGCGCATTTTCTGGCCTGCGCTCTGTGTACAAGGTCACCCTCCGGGAGTAATCTGCTTCCGTTACGTGTCTGGCAGGGTCCGCTGCGCACAATGCTTCAGGCGAGCCGCGCGCGGTGGGGTTTGTAAGTGCGTTGAAGGCAGGTCCTCCGATTCGCCTGTATCGGTCCTCGAACGCGTCGCCGCAGCGTACGGCGGCGCCGAGCCTGCCGGGAGAACCAGCAATGAATACCCGCTACGGTGTGGCGTGTGCGTTCTGCACCGCGCTGATCGTTTTCGCGTGCAATTCCTCCATGGCAAGAGAGTCGCGAATGCTCGCGGCCCCGATCTACCCCGGCGCCGTGCCGGCAGTACCGGCCGACGGTCTCGCTGTGAATCCCGCTTTCGTTTTGACGTTCGACGGCGGCAAGACCCTCGACTGCGGGGCCTCGAAGGTGGCAAGAGACATCGCCGGGAAAGAGATCTCGCCGGAGCAGGCCGGCTCGCCGTCGGACTACACCGGACCGTGGTGCTTCCTGACCCGCGACCCGATCGACAAGGTAAAGGCCTTCTACGAGAAGGCGATCGGCAAATTGCAGGCGGTGCAGGGTGCGAACGGCCTGCACGGCTACGAGGCCTTCACCGAGCGGGCCTGGCTCGAAGGCGGGGATGCGCCGCCGGGGTATGGGCACGTCGGCGTGTCGATGCACGCGCTCGGCGCGCCGCGGGTCAAGGGCCAGCCGGGCACGGTCCCGGCGCTGGGCGACGAGCAGTGGGAGGGCCAGCAGGACTACGCGTTCTATGCACAGTCGCGGTTCTTCGCCGGCTTTATCGACGCGGTCGCTTTCTTCGGCGAGCCGGACAAGCGCCCGCTTGCCGAGCTCGATACGCTGTACAAGAACAAGAGCTATCTCGAATCGGCGTACTTCCAGCACAAGGGAGCGAACAGCGAGCCGGTGGATGCAACGCTGGGCAAGAGGTATGGGGACCTGAGCGCGCAGCGCCAGCAGGCGGCCCAGATGGGTACGTTGTCGGCGCAGATGCAGCAGAACATGTCGGCGCCGTCGGCCGGACCCACGGCCGAGGAGGACGCGCGGGTCAACCAGGCCATGGCGAACGATCCCGCGCTGCAGCAGCGTTACGTCGAGCTCACGCAGAAGGTCCAGACCCTGATGATGCAGGGCAAGATGGACGAGGCCGACGCGGTCATGGACGAGATCGATGCGATGGAGGCGGCCAACCCCGAGCTGGCCGCGGTCAACGCAGATGAGGAAGCACGCTCGGCAGCGATCACGAGGCAGAGCGAGGCGGCCGACAAGGCCATCCGGAACAAAGGCGCGAACCAGCTCGACCAGGCGGTCTGGGGCACCAACCTCGAGATGCTCGATGCGGTCGACAAGGAGGCCTACTACACTCTGATCGTCATCGATAACGGCTACGACGAATCGCAGAAGGGTTTCTCACGGGATCGCGGCGCCATCGATGCCGAGACCGCGGGCACGATCCCGCACGATCGCGTCGATGCCTGGGACGTCAGGTACGATGCGGCCGGGCCGGCCGCGACGGTCAGCAGCGGCGGATCGCAGGAAGAAGCCGCGCCGCAGGAGAAGGAGAAAGAGAGCGTCAAGGAGAAGGCGAAGAAAGGCCTCTCCAAGCTGCTGGGCCATTGAGGTAAACTCTGTAGTCGTTATGAAACGACACGCACTGTCTGTCCTGGCGCTCGCCGCCAGCCTTGCCGCCGGTGTCGCCGGATGTGCCATGAGCGAGGACGCCAGGCCGCCGGCGCGGCCAAAGTCTGCGGCCGAGCAGAACGCCGAGTGGCAACGCTCCGCGTTCATCGATCACATGCACGCGCACGCGGACTACCTGGACGAACTGAACTACGCCCTCGACGACGGCGACCTCGAGCGGGCCAAGATCCCGGCCTACTGGCTGTCGCGGCACAAGACCGTGGGCGGCCTCCCGAAAGACCTGCAGCCGTACCTGAGGGGCATGCGCAATGCGGCTCGGGACGTCGGCGCCGCGGACGATCTCGACACGGCGAAGGCGGCGGCGAAACGCGTCGGCTCGGCCTGCCGCGCCTGTCACAGCGCGGCCGGGGTCAGCGTCCCGAAGTAGCCGCGCCAGGCAACCGGTCCGGGCCGATCCCCGCCCCCGGCGCAGGTCTGTCCCGCCCTGGGCCTGCAAACGCCCTGTCGTTTTCTTGCGGTCGGTCGATCTGCGTCAGGTTGTACCGAGATCCTCGACCAATTGCAGCGCCTCGGTGCGGAAGAACGGCAGGTTCGGCGACAGCGTGTTCCGGTTGGCGGCACGCTTCGCCAGGTCGAGGGCCTTCGCCGTGTTGCCCGCGTCCTTGTTGGCGACCGCCTCCCAGTACAGCACGATCGGGTCGAACTGGTTGGCCTGCGCGAGTTCGTCCGCCGACTTTGCGGAGTCGTCGTTCATCGCCGCCAGGTAACCGGACAGCTCGTGGATGCGGCGCTTCTCGAAGGTCGTGCCGTGTGCTTCGGCCTCGGCCGTGTACTTGTCGGAGCGCGCGGCGGCTTCGTCGGCGTCGCCGGAGACGACGGCGGCGATGGCCATCTTGTACAGGTAGGCGCGTTCGGCCTGTGCCGAATTCGCCTCGTTCATGTTCGCTTGCCGCCGTTGTTCCACCGCCTTCGTGTAGTGTTCTTCCGCCTTCGCGGGATCGCCGGCGACCGCCATGATGTCGCCCATGTACTCCTGGATACCGCCCTGCGCCGCGTGATTACCGGCTTCATCGGCGGCCGCGAGCATCTTGTCGAGCGCTGCCATTGCTGCGTCGTTGTCGCCCGCGAACAGGTTCGCGACGGCCGACTGGAACAGCGCGCCCTGGCGCTCCGGGAAATTGCGTGCCGCCGCCAGCTGGTCTTCGGCGGTCGAGAGCGCCTGCTCCGCGTCGCCCTTCAGCGAGTAATCCGTCGAGATGCCGGCGTAGGACGAGGCGAAGTGCGGTTCGAGTGCCAGCGCCTTGCGATAGTTCTCGATGGACGCGTCGTAATCGCCCATCTCCATCAGCAGCTCCGCGTACGAGTCGTGCGGATTCGGCTCGTTAGGCACCAGCGACACGTACATCTGGAAGGCAGACTTGGCATCGTCGAGATCATCGAGCGCCCGGTAAGCGTAACCCAGCGAGTTATAGGCCGGTGCGAAGTGCGGATTGATGTCGGTCGCATGCTTGAAATGCGTGATGGCGGCGTCGAACTCCTGTTGCCCGACCAGGAACTGGGCCAGGTTGAAGTGCGAGCGCTCGTCCTTCGGATAGGCCGCCACGAGCTGCTCGAGCGCCGCGCGTTGCCCGGCGATGTCGTTGTCCGCCCCGGCCGCGATCGACTTGATGAACAGTTGTTCGCCGTCCGAAGCCTTGGTCGCCGTGGCCTTCGCCTTGTCGACGGCCGCGAAGAAGTCGGCTGTGGTCTGCGACGTCTGCGCCGACATCGCCCAGGCCATCGCGAAGTCCGGATCCGCGGCCGTCGCTTCGCCGAACGCGGCATGCGCATCCGCGAATTTCAGATTATCGAACAGCGCGAGGCCCTTGTCGTAGGCGGCCCGCGCGTCTGCCGACGCCGTGGTGACCGGGATTTTCGCCGGCGCGGCGGCCTCTGTCGATTCATTGCCGGCCTTCCGGCTGCAGGCCGCCAAACCGAGCAGCAGCGTGCAGCTCGCCAGCAGGACGAGATTGGACGGACGGAGCTTGTTGTTCACGATTTTCTCCCTTGATGTTCTCGCGAGCGATTATACGCAACCGGGCATGGCCGGCTTATAACAAAAGGCCCGGCATGCGCCGGGCCTCTCGTTCGACGGATCGACGTCGGTCAGGGGCTGCTGGCGCCCTTGACTTCCCAGATGTAATCTTCGTGCGAGTCGCAGATCTGCGTGAACAACATGTCGAGCTGATTGTCCTGCAGCTCCTCGACGAGTTCCGTGCGGGCCGCCATCAGCGCAGGGATGTCCTTGGCGCGCATCGTCGCCACGCGCCGGATATGACCGCCGACGATGTGCTCCAGGTAGCCCCACGACGTCAGCTTGCCGTCGGCGACCATCTTGTCGAAGATCGGCGCATACAGCGCCTTGACGATGGCATCTGCCTCCCCTTCGCGGGCGTCGCAGACGTAGTAGGTCGAGAACACAGCCGTGCCCATGTCCTTCGACGTCGCATTGCCCAGTTCGGCGTGCCAGATGTAATCCTCGTGCGCGTTGCAGATCGAGCCGAACTCGGTGTCCAGCTTCTTGTTTTTCGCCTCGGCCTTGGGATAGATCTTGTCTTCGGCATCGAGCAATGCCTGGATGGACGGCGCGACGGTGAACATGGCGCGGCGCCACTTGCCGCCGGTGTTGTGCGCCCAGTAGGTGTAGTTCGAGATCGTGCCGTCGGCGACGGCGGCATCGAAGATCGGCTTGTAGAGCGTGTTGAAGATCTCGTCGGCCCGGTCCTGCTTGGTCGTATCGCAATACATATACGTGCCGTATACGAACATGTCCGCGGGTTCATCGGCGGCGCGCGCCGCCCCGGCGACGCACAGCGTCAACAGGCCCCTGGAACAGAACGACTCCCTTGATTATTCGCTTCATTATTCTTCTCCGTATCCGGGCTTCGAACTGGCCCGGTGGCAGTGGCGGCAGTATAGACCAGGCGAACGGTTATTGATGAAACTTATTCGAACATCCGCCATTCCGGCATGTAAGAAAGGCCGAGATTGACGATGCGCGTGATGAGCGCTTCGTAGCCGATGCCGATCGTTTCGGCGGATTCGGCGAGGTCTTCGCCGTAGGTGATCGCCGGATGCGCGTTCGCCTCGAGCAGGAACACCTTGCCGTCCGGGCGCATGCGCAGGTCCATGCGCGCGTAGCCGGTGAGGTGCAGCGCGCGGTAGATGCGCTTGGCGAGCCGCGCGAGGCGCTTGGACTCGGCGTCGTCGAGGCCCTGCGCCGGCCCGGTCGTGATGCCGTATTTCTTCTGGTACTTGCGGTCGAATTTGACCTTATCCGTGGCGATGCCCGCCTGCGCCTCGGACAGCGTGCCGAAGTTCATTTCCCAGACCGGCAGCGTCGTCAGCCGCGTGTTGCCGAGCACGCCGATGTAGAGTTCGCGGCCCTCGATGTATTCCTCGACCAGCGCGTCGCTCTGCACGTGGCCGTGGATGAACTCGACGCGCTCGCGCAGGCTCGCCATGTCCTCGACGATCGAGGCCTGTGCGATGCCGCGCGAGGCATCCATCGTCGCCGACTTCACGAACAGCGGGAATTCCAGCTTCTTCGGCTCGACGAAGCGCCGGCCAAACGGGAACAGCCGGAACGCCGGCGTCGCCACCTTGTGCCAGGCCAGCAGCTTCTTGGTCAGCACCTTGTCGCGCGACAGCATCAGGCCGCGCGGGTTACAGCCCGTGTAGGGCTGGCGGATCAACTCGAGGTAGGCGACGACGTAATGGTCGTAGTCGGGGATGCCCGGCGAACTCCTCGAGCAGGTTGAAGACGATGTGCGGCTTCCAGTCCTTGATCGTCTCGGCCAGCGTCAGCAACTGGTTGCCGATCCCGATCGTGCGCACGTGGTGGCCGAGCAGGCGCAGCGACTCGTAGACGTTGTACTCGGTACGGACGAGGTCGACCTGCTCTTCGGTCAGGCCCTCGATGGTCTCGGGCGGCACCAGCAGCTCGTGGGTCATGAGCAGGATGCGATAGCGCCTCATAGCGCGTAGTTCTCCCGGTTGCGGGTCAGCACGTCGAGCACGATGCGCTCGCACAGGCGCACGACCGGGCGCTTGGCCTCGCGGCGCGGGCCGCGCAACACGAGGTCGAGATGCCGCGCGCGCTGCTTCACGGTGCGGATCGCGTGTTCCACGTCGTACGCATGCATCCTTGCGCGCCGCTCGAGCAACCGCTTCAACTGCGGTTCGATCTCGCGCACGAAGCGGCTGGCGGCCACCGCGCGCGGCCGGCGGGCGCGCGGCACGAACACGCGCGTCAGCCACTTGTCGTAGCGGCGCTCCGAGCCACCGTAGCGTGCCTGCTTGGCGAGGTAATGCTCGCCGAGCGTCATGTCGATACTCGGCAGCGGATCGCGCACGGTCCGGCTGCGATGTTTCGGCGTTTCGTTCGCGATCTCGTCCATGAGTTCATCGACGAACTCGAGCTTCCTGAGCGCCGGCCAGTCGGCATAGTCGCGCCGCCAGCGCGCCTTCGGCTGCATCCAGACGGCGAAGGTCTCCGCAAAGTCCTCGGTCGGGTGAGACTGTGCGTACCAGTGCCCGAGATGCAGCACGTAACGGACGCTGCTCGGCCGCGGCGAGTAATCGACCGGGTAGGGTTTGGAGGCGCGGCCGAACACGCGGCGGAAGTCGGCGCGCCGGCGCAACCCGTAGGCGTTGTCGATGGCATGCCCGGTCTCGTGGCGCATGATGCGCATTCGCCACTTGCGGCTGCCGCCCTCGACCTCGCCGATGATCTTGCGCTCGAGCTGGACCAGCCGCGGGTGCAGCAAATAGAAAGGAATGGCGAAACCGGGGATGCCGTCCGGCGAGAACCACTCGGTGGACAGCCAGACGTGCGGCCGGAACCG
The DNA here is from genome assembly GCA_963777675.1 of uncultured Gammaproteobacteria bacterium. Classification (GTDB taxonomy): domain Bacteria; phylum Pseudomonadota; class Gammaproteobacteria; order Steroidobacterales; family Woeseiaceae; genus UBA1847. The sequence continues at coordinate 198,849 of CAVZRD010000015.1, forward strand.
GAAGCCCCGGCGCGCGAGTTCGTCGCGCAGCCGCTCGACGTCGGGCCACACCGGGCTCGACTTCAGCCGCAGGCGCAGCGTGCTGAAGCGCAGGTTCAGCAGCGCGTCGTCGTCGTAATCGGCCCAGGGATACTCGGGCGGTTTTGCTGTTCTTGTTCGTCGGCGAGGCGAGGGCATCGACCGCCGATGTTAGCCTATTGCGCCGCGATCCTCACATGCCGCCGCGGCATTGCGAGGAGCGAAGCGACGAAGCAATCCACAAGGGACTGCGGATTACGTCCTGCAGGCATTCGGCAGGTACTTGTTCGGCAGCGCGGCGTCGCCGTTGCAGACCCAGCTGATGCTGCCCTCGTTGTCGGTAGGCGTGAAGGTCAGCACCGCGCCGGCGATCTTCGCGTTCGCGTCGTTGCCGAAGGTCACCTGGATCGCACCGCCGGCGCCGAGCGCCACCTGGGTGACGTAGTTGCCCTGGATGGTGGCGGGAGCCGAAAGGCCGGCCATCGTGTTCGAGGTCGCGAAACTGCCCTTGTCCTGGAAATACTCGCTCGCGGAGATCTTGGCGCGGCCGACGATCTGCAGGCCTTCGGCAATCTGGCTGCGGATCGTGTAGTCCTGGTAGGCCGGGATCGCGAGTGCGGCAAGGATGCCGATGATCGCCACGACGATCATCAACTCGATGAGCGTGAAACCCTGCTGTCGGTGTTTCATGATCGCGACCTCCGGTTACGGCCATACGCGAGTAGTCTGGCAGGGTGGATAGCGGCGTCGTCGCCCGATTTCACGTTTTTGAAGGGGAGTCGGCCCGGCGCTGTGTCGCACTCGATGTCACGGCTGCGGTGCATTGCAGCAGGATTCTCGGACGATGCCTCAGGTGCCCGCCGCCAGGAGTTCCAGCACGCCCCTGCCGCTTTCCGAATACAGCCAGGCGAGCGCCGAACAGTTCAGGACGATCGTGAACCAGAGAGCCACGCGGAAGGAGCCCTTCTTCGATTTATGCCGCAGTGTCTGCTGGGCGATCAGTGCGCCGGGCCAGCCGCCGGCGAGACCCAGCAAATGCAGGGTCGCTTCCGCTGTTCGCCACCGGCCCGTGCGCGCGGCCCACTTGTCCCGGGCATAGGCCAGAAACGTAATCAGGCTGAGTGCGGCGTAAGCGGCGAGGATGGTTTTCGGCAGGGTGCCGGCCAGAAAGGACACACCGACGCCGCACAGGAACAGGGCGGCGAACAGGATTGCAAATGGATTGCGCCCGTGCCGACCCTTTTTCTTCGGCTTGTCGCCCGCCAGCATCGCATTCGAGGCACACGGCCTTCCCTGTTTGTCCGTAGACAGGCCGTAGCTGACGACGTCGTGGATCGCCGGACGGCGGTTGCGATTGCCGAAGGCGCTGATATGAATGAAGACCTGGTCGCCGCCTTCCAACGGGGCGATAAAGCCGTAGCCCTTGTCGTCATTCCAGGTCGCGATCTTGCCTTTGCTGCGCACGGTAATCTCCAGCGTGATAACCGGCTCGAGCGATGCGCGTGACGCTGGCGTGCAATTGTGCCTTCGAAGTTGCTATTGCCTCAACAGTGAGACTCGGAGCGATCGGGAGGCGGCGCGCGGGCGACGCCTCGAAGTGCACCCGGCGCTGACCCTCCGGACCCGAGACGACCTGCATCGGCCCGTGCGCGTCGTTGCGCCAGCCGCCGACGGCGATCGACGCAAGTATCCGCCCCGGTTGATCGGCGGCACGCGGCAGGAAAGCTTGATTAGGCATTTGATAAATCAAGATTAATCGAATAACCTTGATTTTCGTAGGTGCTTAATCAAGGTTCAGACCGTGAAACGTCAGGAACTCGCAGCCAGCTTGCAACAACCGTACACGACCGCCCGCGGATTCGGGGTCGAGAGGGTCGACAAAGCGGGCTTCGAGAACGTCTGGTTTGTGGTGCCGCCTCCGCCACCGCGCCGCTTATTGGAGCACCCGGACCTCAAACTCTTGCGCGATGCAAATCGGGCCTTGCAAGCTCGCCCCCGGATGAAACGGGCATCCGAGCTCGAGCGAACGACGGCGTATTTGCTCTTACGCCGGGAAGCCGTGTCGTCTTCGCGGATGGAAGGGACCTGGTCCACCGTCGATGAGGTGCTGTCACCGGCCGACAGGGACACCGGTCGTGCCGCGTCGATATCGGTACGAGGCTATGCCAGCGCATTGCTGCATGCCTTTCATGCGCTTGAGAAAAGCGGCCTGGCCTTGCTGACGCCGGAGCTGCTTTGCGCATTGCACGGCCGTTTCATGCAGAAAGATCCCCACTTCCGGGGGGTCGCCGGCAGGCTCCGCACGCCCGGGTTGCCCGGCGATGTCGTTCAAATCGGCAGCTTCGGCCGCAAGGAAGACGCGATCTACAATCCGGCGCCGCCAGCGCACGTCAAACGTTGCCTCGATGGTGTGCTCAACTGGATGCGTGACGAATCCTTCGCCGAGCTCGGCGATGCAGGCATGGGCCTCTCGCTGCCGATCCGAATGGCGATCGGTCACGCGCATTTCGAGGCGATACACCCGTTCAGCGACGGCAATGGGCGGGTCGGCCGTATGCTGTGGGCCATCCAGATGGCAGCCGCCGGCATCCTCCCACTGTATTTGTCCGGGTATGTCGAAGCCAACAAAGACGAATATGGCGCGGCACTGGCCAAAGCACAGAAACAGCTCGCCTACCGCCGGATAGTCGAGTTCGTATGCCGGGCAATCGTCGTGAGCAATGAGGAAGAATCCGAAACCCAGCGCGTATTGCAGGCATTGCCGGCGATCTGGCAGGCGCGTGGCGAGTTTCGGCGCGATTCTGCGGCATACCGGTCGCTGGATGTATTGGTGCAAATGCCAATCGTGACTGTGAAGGTGCTGGCGGCGGAATTAAACGTGTCCAGTCAGGCAGCGAACGAGGCCGTGCGGCGCCTCGAAGAAGCCGGCGTCGTCAAGGAACGCAGCGGGCGCAGCCGTGGAAGAATGTTTGCGGCGGAAGAGGTGATCAGTGTGTTGGGACGATCGTTCGGCAGCGATCCCGAGATCGCGTTGGAAGGGGCGAGGCGTACGTTGAATGACAGCGGCTAGCGGAGATCAGGCCGCTATTATCCGCAGCGGCAGACAACCGATCCTGTCCAGTCAAATCGATGCCAGGCGCTTGACGATGTCCGGGTAGCGCTTGACCAGATGAATCAACAGGGCGGCCTGCGCATTCGGTCGGGCCCGGCCCTGTTCCCAGTTCTCGAGGGTTCGGACGTTGATTCTCAAGTATGCGGCGAACAGTGCGCGCGAAAGCTTCAGGTCATCGCGCAAGCGAATCAGCTCTTTTGGCGTGACGGTTGGCGCCGGCCGGTTTTCGACGACATGCGTACGCAAAGTCCGCTTGCCCTGCCGTGCATCGGACAGCGCAGAAACACCCTCGCTCAGTTCCGAGAAAAGGTCGCGTTTGACGACGCGTCGCTTCTTCGCTTTGACAGAGGTATTCATTTGGCGCTCGAAGGCGGGTAGCTCGACAAATGCGGCTTTCACGGCAATTTTATACGCAAGTTGCGTATATACGCAAGTAACGTATAGAGGGATTGGGCCATGATGCCATCAAGCGTCCGCGCAGGCCGGGGTTGCCTCAACAGCCATTGCGGGCTCGGTAACCCGAAAACGCCGCGAGCGCAGAGCCTGTGAGCAGCAAAAGTGGCAAGAATGGAGAATTGCGTCCCGAATATCCGGCCGAGCTGGTGCGCGTCGACCGTCATTGGATTAGCGGTGTGGCGTCAGGCTCCCCGATCGAGTTGCAGCGCGTCCAGGCGGACATAGCGGACGCGGATCAGCCAGAACACCATCATCACGACCGGGATGACGACCGGCACGGCCAGGATCTCGATGCGCCGCAGGGACTCGGGGAACACCTGCATCTGGCCGAGGAACAGCGGTCCCGCCGCGCCGAACAGGGACAGGCACATGCGCCAGAGGTGTCGTGCGACCCGCTGGCGGCCATGGAGCCCGTGGCGCAGGATGACGCGCAGATCGCAGGCGGCGGCCAGCGTCATCACGCCCATGGCGATGAGGGTCGGTTTGGTCAGGGCTGACGGTGCCCCCGCAACGAAATACGCATCGGCGCCGATCACGACGAGCACCAGCCCGAGCGCCGCCCGTTCGAACCAGCCCGCCTCGCCGTCCCGCCGCCGGGCCGCGACCCAGGCGGTGGTGGCGAAATAGATCACCATCAGCCCGCCGAACACGTCGCCGATGTCGTCGTGCAGATAGCCGAGGATCGACGCCGTCGTGCCGTTGACCGGTATGGCGACGAAGAACAGCGTGCCGGCCGCCCGGTGCAGGCGTCGGCCCTTGGGCAGGAACAAGGCCGCGTAGCCGGTGACGATGCCGACGATGCCGCTGCCGATGTGGAGCACAAGGGAAATGGATTCGAAGAGATCCATGGCGGGCCGCGCGTTGCCGAAGGGGCCGTGAGTGTGCCGCGGCGGGCCCTGAAAAGCAGCGGCCTGCGCGGCGTTCGATGTACGAGCCGGCCGGCTCGTCAATGCGTCACGAGGAAGACGCGTCCGCGATCCCGTCGGCGCCGGCTCGGAACGCCAGCCGGTACTGACTGGGCGTGCCGCCCGCGTGTTTGCGGAAGGCGGCGTTGAAGGTCGAGCGCGAATTGAAACCGACCTCGTGCGCGATGGCCTGGATCGAGTCGGGCGTCGTCTCGAGCCGGCGGCGTGCCGCGTCGATGCGATGCCGATTGACGAAATCGAAGAAATTGACCCCCAGCTTCTCGTTGAGCGTCTGCGAAATGTAGTACTCCGAAACGCCGAGATGCCCGGACAAGGCGCGCAGCGACAGCCCGGCGTCCTCGAAGCGCCGGTCCCGGGTCATGGCCTTCTCGAGTTTCGCCGCGATGCGATCCATGCGCTCGTCGCCCAGCGCCGAGCGGGCGTACTTGACGGCGTCGGCCGCGTCCGCCGGCCCCGGGTTGACCGGCCGCTGCAGCACGGCGCACAGCGCGATGCCGCCGATCCAGGCCAGCTCGAAAAAGGCGGTGGCCGTGTCGACCCAGGCCGGCTTGCCGCCCTGGATGCCCCACAGGCTGTTGGCCGTCTGCCAGCCCCAGCCCGCCGCGAGGATCAGCAGGATCCAGCGCAGCCAGCCGAGCGCCCGGTCCTCGATGTTGGAGAACAGGTCGCGCATGCGCTCCGTGTGCCGCAACAGCAGCCGAAACGCGGCGGCCAGGCAGCCGACCGAGAACACGAAGAACGAGATGAACACCAGCTTGCACGTCCGCTCGAGCCAGGCGCTGATTTCCGGCGTGAATTGCTGCGTGAACATCAGCAGCTTCTTCTCCGGGCTCCAGAAGTAGAAGTCGGAGATGATCACGGCCATGAGCAGCGGCCCGCTCAGCGCCCAGAGGTCCCGCCAGGACAGCCAGCTCGGCCGGGCGGCGGTCGCCGAGCGGGCGTAGAAATAGATCGCCGGCCCCAGCAGCATGATGCTCAGAAACGCGAAGCCCGAGAGCTGCGGCGCCGCGTTGTAACCGCCGAGCAGGAAGGTCAGCGCGTCGGCCTTGCCGACGATGCACAGCACCAGGAACGCGGCCAGGAAGAACGACTGGTCGCGCCGCCGCCCGCCCTGGGCCGACAGTATCGTCGTCGCGAAGATCAGCAGCGACAGCGTCATCGCGACGGCGACGACTTGCAGCAGGTGTCCTGGATCCATGGCAGGTTTCCCGTCCGGCGTCCGGTCATTCTAGGGAAACTCCGATCGATTCGAAATGGAGTCGTCATTGCGAGCGAGTAGCTTCGTCAATGTGAGCGAGTGGCTCGTACTGCGAGCGAGTGGCTTCGTCATTGCGAGCGAAGCGAAGCAATCCAGTATTTGAAATCAACTCTGGATTGCCGCGTCGCTTCGCTCCTCGCAATGACGACCATTCTCCAATGATCAGAGTTTCCCTAACAGCGCCGCGCTCGGGAGCCCCCGCGTTAGAGCGGCCCGGCGGGCTCGGGCGGACGCCGGGGTACCTGAGAACTCAGAACGACCGGGACAGGTACTTGTCGACCTCGCGCTCGGCCTCGAGCCAGTCCCTGGCCGGATCGCCGCCGGTGAAGCCGCGCGCTTCCGCGTGGCGGTAGGCGACCTTCGCGATCAGCTCCTGGCGGCGCTGTTCGCTGACCGTGCGGTGCCGGTCGAGCCAGTGCAGGATCGCCTCGAGCCCGGCGACGTCGTCGGCCGCGCGGGAGGGCGGCAGCTCACAGACGGCGAGCCCCTTGGCCGCGGCGTGTACGAACGCCTGGCTGTCGCGCAGCGTGGCGATCATGGGGATCCTGAGGCTGGTCAGGAAGCGCATGAGCATGGCGTAGCTCTTGGTGCGCGTGCGGACGCGATTGGCGACGATCGCGAGCTTGTTGTCGCGGGGATCGAGCTGCGCGTCGAGCAGCAGCTCGGCGATGAAGGTCGTCGCCGAATGGATGTCGATCTCCGAGGGCATGATCGGCAGCAGGACGCTGTCGGCCTCGTAGGTGTAGGCGTGCAGATGCTCGTGGGGGATGCCGCCCGGCAGGTCGACGATGATGACCTTCGAGTCCGGATGGCCCTGCGGATCGAGCGGGTTGGACGCCGAGTGCGGCGCCGTGTCGCCGGGGTAGCCATGGATCTTGGGGCGATTCGGCGGGCGCTTCTCTAGCCAGCGCAGGCAGAAACCCTGCGGGTCGCAATCGAGTAAGGTCGGAGGAGGGCCGCGGAGCGCATACAGCCCCGCCAGGTTGGTTGCGAGAGTCGTCTTGCCGCAACCGCCCTTGGGATTGAGAACGACTATCCTGTGCAGATCGACTGTGCTCGTGACGCCCACCCCGTGCGGTCAGTGTCTGCTCGGTATGAGCATAGTCCTGGAGGGG
>CAVZRD010000016.1:0-126673 GCA_963777675.1 uncultured Gammaproteobacteria bacterium
AATTCGGAGAGTCGCTCAAGCTCGAGGAACTCGAGTGGGAAAACCGGTTTCAGCTGACCCCGCAGGGCAAGTACTGGCTCGACGTCGGTTTGCTGAACGAGATCAAGATCCCGCGCTTCGGTGAAGATCCTTATGAGGTCAGCATCGGCCCGATGTTCGCGAAGGACTTTGGGTACTGGACGGCATTGCTTAACTTGCTTGCCGTACGGCAGTTCGGCACAAACGCTGAGTCGGGCATCGGATTCGAATATCGCGGCCGCTTCGAATACCGGTGGAAACCCACCGTGTCACCCTTCATCGAAGCCTATGGCGAGCCGGCAAATCGATTCGGCGGTCCGGCCCGACACCAATTGGGACTGGGCGTTACCGGCCAGTTCCATGTGAGCCAGGGCCGCAACTTCCGATTTGGCGTCACCACGTTGGCCGGCGTGAGCGGCGCCGCGCCCGACACGACGCTGGTGTTGCGCGCCGAGTACGAATTCTATTGAGAGCGCGAGACGATAGGCTTCCGGTTCGGCACCGCGTTATTCCAGTGTGCGCTCGTGCAGTTAGCGCTGCAACAGTCTTTTCAGAGTGGTCGAATTCGCTTCCTTGCGAGAGCGGAACACGCCGCGGTCAATATCGACCTCAATTGATACCACCCCCGGCTTGCGCGAACGCTTTGGTCCGAAACGTCTTGGATTGAGCCGGGTAGCCTTGCTGGCGGACCTGGGCTTGCCAGCGGCCGGAATCGCGGCTTCGATACGTCGCCATCGTTTCTTCCTACGGTCAGAAACGAGTGTGACAAAAGTGTGACAGGAGGTATTCTTGAAACCCTGCTCAATTTTGCAGGGTTTTAACTCTTTGAAATTAAGAGTTTGGCTGGTCGGGGTGAGAGGATTTGAACCTCCGGCCCCTGCCTCCCGAACGCAATCATCAACTCGTTGGTTATCAGGGAGTTATGAGAATAACACGTTTCGGATCAATCACGTAGGATCACGCCGGATCACGTTTCATCACGCCACGTCACGTTGAATCACGTTCGTACTGTGACAAGAGTGTGACAAACTGCGATTGCCAATTAGACCTTATTTGATATAATAGCTAGCCGTGAGCAAAGACGAAAAGGACGTTGTCTGGTTGGGCGATTCGCTCGAGGTGTTGCAGGCATTCCCTAAAGCGGTTCGTATGGATTTGGGCGGAGACCTGCGGCGGCTTCAGATTGGCGAAATGCCATTGGACTCGAGGCCTATGAGAACAGTGGGAGCGGGCGTCCGCGAGTTGCGGGCACGTGATCGCAACAATCAGTTTCGGACGATATACGTGGCCAGAAAGGGCGCCGAAATCGTGGTGTTGCACTGCTTCATAAAGAAGAGCAGGACAACATCGAAGAGCGACATCGACACCGCAAGAGAGCGGCTAAAAGCGTTTGACAGAAAGTGAGAAAGGGGAGAAAGGAGAACCAGCTATGCAGAGAAAGGTTACAAAGGGCAACGTTTTCAAGGATCTTGGTTTTTCCGACGAGGAGGCTGTGGCATTGGCAATGCGGGTCGATTTGGCGGTCGAGATTGAAAAGTTCATAAAACGGAAAAAGATGACGCAAACGAAGGCAGCGGCATATTTCGATGTGCCTCAACCGAAGATAAGCAAGATTATGAGCGGAAAGGTGAGTGGCTTTTCCATCGAATATCTAGTGAAAATGGCCGCAAAGGCGGGCAAGACGCCACGCATATCATTTGTGCGCAAGCAAGCTGCGTAAACACTGCGGATTCAACCGGCGGACGCAACACATTCTCCAAATCGTTCAGCCGGTGTGTCATTCCCGTTTATTGATCCGGGAAGTCAATCAAGCAGCCCGGCGAACATACTGGTGGTGTAAACCCCCGACTTGCCTGATTTCGACTATCCGTGTCGTTCCCATATATTTATCCGGGAACAGTTATTAGGCAGCCCTGCGAACGTACTGGTGGTGCAGGCCGCCAACTTGCCTGATTTCGACTATTTTTCCTTGATCGATTCTCTGAACTGGACGTTCCAACGGTGCGTCTTTGTTCAAAGAAAGGTGAGTACGAGCCTCGTTGTAGTATTTCACGTACTTTCGAAGAATCTGCCGGACGTGGCGCTCGCCCAATACGATCAAGTGATTGAGGCACTCTCGGCGGATACTGCCGATCACCCGCTCGGCATAGGCATTCTGCCAGGGCGAGTGCGGGGCAGTCGGCACGTCTTGTATCCCAAGCGTTCTGAGTTGGCGCCGAAAGATTCCGCCATAGATGGCATCTCGATCCCGAACTGCAAACCGCGGGGCGTGGTTAACCCCACACGCCTCGAGAAGCTGCCGAGCAGTCCATTCTGCCGACGGATGCTGTGTGGCATTGAAATGCAAAATCTGTCGACGATTGTGGCTCAGGATGACCAGCACGAATAGGACCCGAAACGTGGCAGTCGGGACCGTGAAGAAGTCGAGTGAAACCAGCTCTTTGCTGTGATTCTCCAGGAATGCTCGCCACGTCGGGGAGGGCGGCCCCTGACGCTTGATCATGTACTTCGATACGGTGGCTTCGGCCACCTCAAATCCAAGCTTGAGCAGTTCGCCGTGGATTCTCGGCGCGCCCCACAAGGGGTTGGCCCGGCACATTCGGCGAATCAAAGCTCGAATCTCGGAATCGACCTTCGGGCGGCCTCGGCGACGGCTCTTCCAGCGCCAGTAGTAGCGAAATCCCTGACGATGCCAACGAACGACGGTCTCCGGCTGTACGATGTGCAAAGAGGCACGCCACCCCGACCAGATTCGCGACAGGAGTACCCAAAAGCGACGATCAGTATCTGTCAGTGTCGGCCTTGGGTGCTGATACTTCAACACGGCAAGCTGCTGGCGCAGCGCCAGGTTCTCGAGAGCAAGCTCACGCCGGCAGCGAGTCGCCGCCCTTATCGTTCCGAGGAGAATTCCCAACCATTTGAACATATCTTCAGGCTATCCGGCGTTCTGGAAAAATGACAACAAAATCAAGCCGGATGAATAAATGGGAGGCACAGCAAAAAAGCGAAATTGGCGAAGAAGGGCTGGAAGGTCGGAACAGTTGCCGAGTTCCTGGATCTTTCCGCTGAGGAGTCCGCCTATATTGAAATGAAGCTGGCCCTGAGTGAGAAACTTAGGGAGCGGAGGGTTCGGAGAAAGCTCACACAGGCCCAGCTCGCAAAAGCCATCGAATCGAGTCAATCACGTGTGGCAAAGATGGAAGCTGGTGATCCCACCGTTTCGATCGATTTGCTGATGAAATCACTTCTTGCACTCGGCGTCTCGAAGAAAGAGCTTGGTCGAACGATTTCGTAGGCGGGCCTGGATAGACCAACGCAACGAATGGAGCCTCCGAGAGACTCGACGTGATTCACCCTTGAGCTAAGATAGCTTAGGGATATCAGAATCCCGATCATTCCTCGTGCCAACTGACAATCAAGATCACGGACCAATTGGCGCCCAGTAGACACCGTTCGGCAGGATTCGGTAGCTCAGCCTCTCAGTTCCCAGGAGCTTCCCATTGCCATCCCATATTAACAGCTCAAGCGGAAAGGCACGATCGACATGAACGCCTACAATGTCACACGTTCTTCCGAACCCTCTCGACCAATGCAATCCCAGCAGCATTGTTGGCTCTTCGTCCGGCAAGTACATATCGTCGTCACCAGAAAGGAAATGCGTACAGCGATCGGACAGCCGTCCTCCCAGGAATAAAGGTCGCCCATTCGAATCTTTGGCAGAGAAATTTAGCCTCGTGATGTATGAGTTTTCAGGAAACACAATTGAAATCGTGTACGGATTCCGAGCGATTGAATACACAGTCGGCATGTCCTTATGTCCGCTGAAATAGACTGCCCGCAGTGCGTCTGGACTCGCACGCCCCTGTTTCTCGATTCTCAGCCCCTCACCCTCTAGGCGAATGTAGTAGTACTGCATTCTGTCCAGACTGCACCCGGCGAGAGACACAGCAAGGCAAGATACACAGACTATCGCAAGCAATTCAATCAGTCTGAACTCTTGTTCTTCTGCTATGTACACAATACGTGAAATACCATACCTAGCATCCAAAAGCAGAAGAGGGGATCGGTTTTGACCATCCTGGGACAAGGTAATTCAAATTGAGAGCTGCCTCAGGTCTCGGACCAAAAGTCCCTCCAATATGTAGAATCGTGCCGTTGGCATAACCGTTCGAGTTGTATTCATCCGGTTCGCCCGATTCTGGTATAGGGTTATAATCCAAATTGTTGCAGTAGTCCTGATATGCTTGGTCGAGTTCTATAACCATAGTCTCCACCGGATTTTCTGACGGGTAAACATATCCGAACAAGATCATATTTCTAGGATTATCTTCGTCGGCAATCCTACGCCCTTTTAAAACATCGTCATCTGGAAGGCCACTGTACCATACGGGTATGTTGTGTACTGGATCTCTGTATTCCAACGCAGTGTGAAATGCCGGAATTCCCTGTATGCCTATTGGAACTTCACTGCCTGATCCCCTGAAAATGATACGTCTAGCGGTAACATAGATAGTGCCAGAAGGTCTGCCACAATCCTCATCACCTTCAAGTTGATAGAGAACGTTTATTAGTCGGACAAATATTTGACTGACAATCTCTGATAAGCAGTTTCCTTCACTATCGATGTCATCCGGTTCGGGGTTACAGCCGATTCCGGTTACATTCCCGATATCGACGCCAAGAATATTTTTTAGTATGTCAATGACTTCCTGAAAAGTGCCGCTCGTACTGTTTAGGACATCATCTATCGTGAGTGCAATTAAGAAGCCCTGGGGTTCAAAAGGCAGCGTAACTCCAGTGAGAGGTATCGATCCATGCCCAGCCCGAATAACACTGATACAGCCAATCATCGTCCCAATATTCCCAATCGCAGTTCCATTGGGGTTCCCTGTCATTCCCGTTTATTGATCCGGGAAGGCAATCAAGCTGCTCTGCGAACGTACTGGTGGTGCAGGCCGCCGACTCGCCTGATTTCGACTATCCGGCCCTGGTCGATTCCTTGAACGGGACGTGCCAGTGGAATGTCCTTGCTCAAAGAAAGGTGAGTGCGAGCCTCGTTGTAGTATTTCACATACTTTCGAAGAATCTTCCGGACATGGCGCTCGCCCAATACGATGAGATGGTTGAGACACTCGCGGCGGATGCTGCCGATCACGCGCTCGACATAGGCGTTCTGCCAGGGCGAGTGCGGGGCAGTCGGCACGTCTTGTATCCCAAGCGTGCTGAGCTGGCGTTGAAATGATTTGCCATAAATGGCATCTCGATCCCGGACTGCGAATCGTGGGGTGTGGTCAGTCCCACACGTCTCGAGGAGCTGCCGAGCGGTCCATTCGGCTGACGGATGCCGTGTGGCATTGAAATGCAAGATCTGTCGCCGGTCGTGACTCAGGATGACCAGCACGAAGAGGATCTGAAACGTGGCCGTCGGGACCGTGAAGAAGTCGAGTGAAACCAGCTCTTTGCTGTGATTCTCCAGGAATGCTCGCCAGGTCGGGGAGGGTGGCCCCCGACGCTTGATCATGTACTTCGATACGGTGGCTTCGGCCACTTCAAATCCAAGCTTGAGCAGTTCGCCGTGGATTCTCGGCGCGCCCCACAAGGGGTTGGCCCGGCACATTCGGCGGATCAAGGCTCGAATCTCGGAATCGGCTTTCGGACGGCCTCGGCGACGACTTTTCCAGCGCCAGTAGTAACGACATCCCTGGCGATGCCAACGGACGACGGTCTCCGGCTGTACGATGTGCAAAGAGGCACGCCACCCCGACCAGATTCGCGACAGTAGTACCCAAAAGCGACGATCGGTATCGGTCAGTGCCGGCCTTGGGCGCTGATACTTGAGCACCGCCAGCTGCTGGCGCAGTGCGAGGTTTTCGAGGGCAAGGTAACGCCGACGGCGAGCTGCCGCCCTTATCGTTCCGAGGAGAATTCCCAACCACTTAGACATATCTTGAGGCTATCCGGCATGCTGGAAAAATGACAACAAAATCAAGCCGGATGAATAAACGGGAGGCACAGGAAGCATAGGATACTAAGATTGTAAAGTCTTACCGTATGTGGCAAAAAAAAGGCTACAGATCGTCTAAGACTAGGGATGCGAGATGCGACGATTTTTGTTGATAGGTATCAGTGTCGCAGCCGTCGTCGTCATAATTGTTGCGATGCTGCCAAGTGAACTTGGGGATACCGACCAAAATCAAGACGCTTTAACTTTCGCGGCCCCGGATTCCTTGCCCGGCGCCGCTCAACCTACTGAAAGCACGAAGCCGGCTAGCCAACTCGGAAAGACAAAGTCTATTGATGTTCCCAATGACTCGGTCTTTTCCGCGATGCAGACTGACCTTTCTGACGCCCAGCGCGCTTGGATATCCGAATACGTTACCGAAAACCCCAAGGGTGTTCACTACGATCGGATTCGGTTGGTTGACATCAATATCGAAAAACTGCTCGTTCCAATTAAGGCGTCTCCCGACGTGCAAAGCGCAATGACTGGAGAGAGATATGTTGGCCCCCACAATATGGATTTTACTGTGGAGCCTTTTGCTGATCGCGTATACCGATTGGTAATTAGGAGGGCCGAGGTGCATGAAATCAACGGCAAGCAGATCACTGCGATCACCGGCATTGCCTACGATAAGAACCACAAGCCAGGCACATTCACAATGGCGATTAACGAAGACACTCGCGATGTGCTTGGAGAAATTGATGCTCCGAATGAGTGGATCAGATTTTGGCCTGGTCCGAATCGGGCATTTCACGTAATAGCTGAACTTAGTCAGGATCATAGAAGGCAACAACAACAGAAGGAATCATATTGATGGAAAGATCAGTCATGATACTCAAGATTCCTATGATTGCATTATTAGTCACAGGTTCGCTGTTTGGAAGGGAGTCGTTTGCGGAATTGACCCCGGGTTTAACCCCTTTATCGCGGACGCTTTCGAAAAGGCCGATAATGGCCGTGGAGGAGCGTCATGCCAAAAAGAAGAAATTACTCGGCGGAGTTTAAACGTGAAGCGGTTGCCCTGGTGAATCAGCCGGGCGTAACCAAGGCCCAGATCGGCCGCGAACTGGAAATTCACCCGAACATGATCACGCGTTGGCAGCGGGAGCTGGCAGCCAATGGGTCGAAGGCGTTTCTTGGCCAAGGCGTTGCTCGTGACCAGGAGATGGCGGACCTGAAGCGCGAGAATGCACGACTGAAGAAGGAGCGGGATTTTTTACGAGAAGCGGCAACGTTCTTCGCGAAAGACCGGAAGTGAAGTACCGGGTCATCGATCGTTGCCGCGAAGCCTATCCGATACGGCTGATGTGCCGCTGTCTCGAAGTATCACCCAGCGGGTACTACGGCTGGCGTGATCGTCCGATGAGTCCTCGCGCGCGCGAGAACCAACGCCTGCTGGAACGCATCCGTGTCCTCCACGAGGAGAGTGACAACGTCCTGGGCGCCGGCCGGATCTGGGAGGATCTGCGTGACGAGGGCGAGAGGGCGAGCCTGAATCGCGTTGCCCGCCTGATGCACGCGGATGGCTTGAAAGGCATTCCGTGCAAGAAGAAGCACCGCAACAAAAAGTCAGGGACTCGACCGGATAATGTGGAAAACCACCTGGCTCGTGACTTTGCCGCCGATGAGCCGAACACCAAGTGGGTGACTGACATTACCTACATCCCGGTCGTCGGCGGTCTGTGGCTGTACTTGTGCGTGGTCGTTGATCTGCACTCAGGGATCGTCGTCGGCTGGTCGATGAGCCGCTGCCAGAACCGGCAGTTAGTGCTGCAGGCCGTGCTCATGGCGTTGTGGCAGCGAGAGTCGAGAAAACCGGTAATCTTGCACTCGGATCGCGGTTGCCAATTTACGAGCGACGAGTATCAGCGCTTCCTGAAAGGCCACAACCTGACCTGCTCGATGAGTGGCGTTGGCAGCTGCGCCGACAATGCCGCCTGCGAGGGCTTCTTCGGGATGTTGAAACGCGAACGCGTCAATCGTCGTCGATACGACTCGCATGCTGATGCAAGAGCGGATATCTTTGACTACATCGAGTGCTTCTACAATCCGCGAAGGCGGCGAAAGGTGGCAGCACTCAAACTGAAGGAATCGAACTTAACTCAACCGTCCGTGGTATCGGGGTAAAACCCCTACCCTGCAACCGTGTCGGTCGTCGGGGGTGAACGCTACAGGGTCGCCTGTATAGGATTGGGGAAATTGCCAAACGGGGCTCTACTCTGCCAAGTGATTGCGCAAATCGCTCAGAAGAGGATGCGACCACATGCCTTTTGCCGATTGTGCGATTGGTTAGCGGCCAATGGACTTACTGGGGACTTACAGACCGAATCTACCGTCCGACTTTGACTCTATTGGCAGCTTAAGCGATTGATAATGCTGGTCGGGGTGAGAGGATTTGAACCTCCGGCCCCTGCCTCCCGAAGGCAGTGCTCTACCAGGCTGAGCTACACCCCGAATCGCGGCTGAAGCCGCTCCTACACAGATACTATGTTATTCGTGCCGGGGCTGCGGGGTCCCCGAGCGCGCTGCAGTGTACTGGAGCGACCCGGTCGATTCAATGATTGCCTCGGCAGGGCCCGCATTTTCCTTTCAAATCAATCGATTGCTGGCGCCGGACGGTTAGCTGTCCAGGTGCGTATGGAACAATGCCATCGTCCGTTGCCAGGCCAGCTCGGCAGCCTCCGCGTCGTAGCGCGGCGTGGAATTGTTGTGGAATCCGTGTCGCGTGCCCGGGTAGGTGAACATCTCATAGCTTGACGCCGGCGGCTTTCAGGGCGGCCTCATAGTCTGCGCGGGTCGCGTTGACGCGCGGATCGTCCTCCGCGTAATGAATCAGCATGGCTGCCTTGATTTTTGCGACGTCCTCGCTGGCCGGTGCCGTTCCATAGAAGGGCGCCGCCGCGTCGAGGTCGGAACCCAGGATCACGGCCAGCTGATTGGTCGCGGTGCCGCCCCAGCAGAATCCCGTCGCGCCGAGCCTGCCGGTGGAAAGCGCGTGCGACTTGAGGAAGTACGCGCTGTTGACCATGTCCTTTAATAACTTGTCCCGGTCCAGGGAGGCCTGCATCTCGCGACCGTCGTCGTCGTTGCCCGGATAGCCGCCGATCGGGAACAGTCCGTCGGGTGCCAGCGCCAGGAAGCCCTCGACGGCGGCCCGGCGCGCGACGTCCTCGACGTAGGGATTGAGGCCGCGATTCTCGTGGATGACGAGCACGGCCGGAAACGGGCCGTCGCCGTCCGGCTTCACGAGGTAGCCACGCATCTTTCCCGAATTGCCGCCCGGCGACGGATAGCCGACGTAGTTTGCCTTGATGCGTTCGTCCGTGAAGGAAATCGTCTGCGCTTGCGCGTAGTCCGGGAGCAGGGCATCCGCCATCGCCAATGCGGAGATGCCCGCGACGGAGAGCGCCGCCACACGCTCGAAGAACTGGCGCCGGTCGATAAAGCCGTGACAGTACTCGTCGTACAGGGTGTACACCCGATCGTCGATGGTGTCTTTTTTCGTTGCGTTCATTGCCTTGTCTCAAGCTCCCGGGAGTGCGTCGACGAACCCGGCCATGCGGTTTTGCATCGCCGCATCCGGCAACTCGCCGACGCCGCCCGCCAGGTCGTCGAGCATGTGCTCGACCTTGCTGGTGGCGGGTGTGACGGCGGTTACGGCCGGGTGTGCCGCTGCATACTTGATAAAAAACTGTGCCCAGGACTCGATGCCGATCTCGGCGGCCCAGGGCGGCAGTTCCCGGCCTGCGACGCGGTTCCACAATCGGCTGCGGCCGAAGGGCAGGTAGACCAGCACGCCGATGCCGCGGTCCTCGGCGACCGGAAAGACTTCGGTTGCCGCGTTGCGGTTATCGACGGCATAGTCGATGCCGATGAAATCGATCGGCTCCTTGCGCATGACCTCGACGAGGTCGGGGTAGCGGGATTCGCCGGTATACGTCACGCCGACGTAGCGCAGCCGCCCCCGCGCCTTGAGGTCCCTGAGGATGCTCGAGCTGTGTCGGCACGTCCTGGAGATTGTGCACCTGGATCAGGTCGATCGGGTCCTTGCCGATATACGAGAACGAACGCTCGGCCTGGGCCCGTGCCTCGTCGGGGTCGGCGCTCGTACCGCCGCGCGGCACGACATTCAGCTTGGTTGCCCAGAACACCTTGTCGGTCGCCCCGAGATCCTGCACGACCTGCCCCGCGACTTTCTCGGATGCACCGTAGCTCGGCGCCGTGTCGAAGACCGTACCGCCGTTGTCAAGCAGGGCGCGGATCACGTCGCGAACGACGCCGACGTCGCCGCCGTCCGCGGCACGCCGGAACGAAGCCGAACTCCCCAGCCCGACGATCGGCAGTTTCTCGCCGGTTTTGGGGATGGCGCGCTTGATCAGCTCGCCGCGTTCGGCGGCATGCAGCAGGCGGCCGGGAAGGAAACCCGTCATACCGACGAATGCCGAGTATTTGAGGGCGTTACGTCGAGTCACCATAAGCAATTCGCCCGCTGGGGCGGGCTCCTACAACCGCTTCAGGAGCGGCGTTGCACCGCGAATTCGGCGATCGCGATGAGCGCCTGTTTGTAGTCCGAGTCGGGAACGTCGGCCAGCGCGGCAATCGCGTGATCGGCCGCCTCCTGGGCACGGGCCGCCGTGTACTGCAGCGCGCCGGTCGACTCGATGATGGCCTGGATCCGTTCGAGATTGTCCAGGCCGCCCTCGAGGATCGCCCCGCGAATCAATTCCCTGTCGTCTGCCGAGCCCTTGCGCATCGCGTAGATCAGCGGCAGCGTCGCCTTGCCCTCGGCGAGGTCGTCACCCAGGTTCTTGCCGAGTTCGTCGGCCGAGGCATTGAAGTCGAGCGCGTCGTCGACGAGCTGGAAGGCCCGGCCGAGTTCCTGGCCGTAGCGGATCATCGCGGACTCCTCCGCGGCGGACCGTTCGGCGAGGACGGCGGCGATCTGCGCGCCGGCCTCGAACAGCCGCGCGGTCTTGCGGTAGATGACCTGCTGATAGGCCGCCTCGGTCGTGTCCGGGTCGTGCACGTTCATGAGCTGCAGGACCTCGCCGGCGGCGATCGTGTTGGTCGCGTCGGCCAGGATCTGCATGACGCGCATGCTGTCGATCTCGACCATCATCTGGAAGGCCCGCGAATACAGGAAGTCGCCGACCAGCACGCTGGCCTGGTTGCCGAACACGGTGTTCGCCGAGTCCTTGCCGCGGCGCCGCGACGACGAGTCGACGACGTCGTCGTGCAACAGTGTCGCCGTGTGGATGAACTCGATGATGGCGGCGGCGCGGACGTGCTGGGGACCGCCGTAGCCGAAGGCGCGCGCGGCCAGCAGCACGATCATCGGTCGCAGGCGCTTGCCTCCGGACATGACGATGTATTCGGAGACCTGCGAGACCAGCGCGACGTCACTCTCCAGGCTCGCCGAGATGAGGCGGTCGACGGCGCGCATATCGTCGTGCGCGAGCGCAAGCACGTCCTCGAAGCTGGGGAGCTCGACAGCATTGTCTATTGCGTACATTACGCTGAATCATGCCTGATTCCGTCTGCATTGGCGACTGGACCGGCGCCCCGAAGGCCTTGATTTGCGTGGTTTAAGCCATTGAATTGTGGACCAAATTCGCGGTACCCGGACGTTGACCCGGGGCGGTGGAATCTATAGAATGCCGGCTCCTTCGAGGCAGGCGCCAGGGCGGCGTTCGCGCTGCGGCAGCCGGGCCCGGATAAATCTCTTGATTCTCAGTGGGTTGCGCGGCAAGCGCGGCTCGCGGCACGGAGCAGAATTACGATGTATGCGGTTTTTCGCAGCGGCGGCAAACAGTACCGCGCGGCACAGGGCGACGTCCTGCGCCTCGAGAAGATCGAGGCCGACGAGGGCGCGACGGTCAAGTTCGACGAGGTCCTGCTGGTGGGCGAGGGCAGCGACGTCAAGGTCGGCAGCCCGCTCGTGGCCGGCAGCGCCGTCAGCGCGAAAGTGCTGCGCCAGGGCAAGTCGGACAAGGTGTCGGTCGTCAAATTCCGGCGCCGGCAGAATTACCTTCGGCAGGGTTCGCACCGGCAGTTCTTCACCGAAGTGGAGATCACGGACATCTCGGGCACGGGCGTGAAGAAGGTGGCCGCGAAGGCCGCGCCGGCCGAAGAGAAGGCCGCAGCGGAAAAGCCGGCCGCGAAGAAGGCGGCGGCCAAAAAGGCTCCGGCCAAAAAGGCTCCGGCCAAGAAAGCGCCGGCCAAGAAGACCGCGGCGAAGAAGACGAGCTCGAAGAAAAAGACGACCAAGAAGGCGGACAAGTAGTCCGGCTCGAACACAGAACAGGTATTAGACGATGGCACACAAGAAAGCAGGCGGCAGCAGCAAGAACGGCCGCGATTCGGAATCCAAGCGCCTCGGCGTCAAGATCTTCGGCGGCCAGTCGGTGCTCGCCGGCAACATCATCGTGCGCCAGCGCGGCACGCGCTTCCATGCGGGCGTCAACGTCGGCATCGGCCGCGACCACACCCTGTTCGCCCGCAAGGACGGCCAGGTGAAGTTCGAGAAGAAGGGCCCGAAGCAGCGCCAGTTCGTCAGCGTGGAGTCGGAGTCGTCGTAGGAACGGCATCGCCCGCTGGGGCGGGCTCCTACAGTTAAGATTACGTTGAGAAATTGCATGTAGGAGCCCGCCCCAGCGGCGACCCCGAGGTCCCGTAAGCCCCGCCCGCGCGGGGTTTTTCGTCTGTCAGGCTAGAATCCAGCCATGAAATTCGTCGATGAGGCCACAATCCGCGTGCAGGCCGGCAACGGCGGGCCCGGCGCGCTGAGTTTCCGGCGCGAGAAGTACATCGAGCGGGGCGGGCCGGACGGCGGCGACGGCGGTGACGGCGGCAGCGTGTATCTCGTCGCGGAACCGTCGCTGAACACCCTCGCGGACTTTCGCGTCGCCCGCAAATTCCGGGCGGAGAGCGGCGAGCCGGGCGCCGGCCAGAACAAGACCGGGCGCTCGGGCGAGGATCTCGACGTGCGGGTGCCCTGCGGCACACGTCGTCCGCGACGTCGACACCGGCGAGACGCTCGGCGACCTGACCGAGCCCGGCCAGCGCCAGAAGGTCGCGGAGGGCGGCCGCGGCGGCTACGGCAACACCCGTTTCAAGAGCAGCACGAACCGCGCGCCGAGGAGGACGACCCCCGGCACGCCGGGCGAGGCGCGTCATCTCGCGCTGGAACTCAAGGTCCTCGCCGACGTCGGGCTGCTCGGGCAGCCGAACGCGGGCAAGTCCACGCTGATCTCGGCGATGTCGCAGGCCAAGCCCCGTATCGCCGACTATCCCTTCACTACGCTGCACCCGCATCTCGGTGTCGTGCGCGTCGGATCGCTGCAGAGCTTCGTCATGGCCGACATCCCCGGCCTCATCGAGGGCGCCTCCGAAGGCGCCGGCCTCGGCATGCAGTTCCTGCGCCATCTGCAGCGCACCGGACTGCTGTTGCACGTCGTCGATATCGCGCCGGTGGACGGCTCGAGCCCGGCGCAGGCCGTGCGCGCCATCGCGGCGGAACTCGAAAAGTTCTCACCCGAGCTGGCGGCGAAGCCGCGCTGGCTGGTCATCAACAAGATCGACCTGCTCGACGCGAGCGACAGAACCTCGACGCGCGAGGCGCTCGTGCGCGAGCTGGGTTGGGACGGACCGGTGTTCGAAGTGAGTGCCGCGACCGGCGAGGGCGTCACCGCCCTGGGTCAGGCCGTCATGCGCGAACTCGAATGCCGCGAGACGGAAGGGCAGGGAGCGGAGACGGCGTCAGGCGCTGAGTGACTTGACGCGCTGGTTCAGGCGGCTCTTGTGGCGGGCGGCCTTGTTCTTGTTGACGATGCCCTTGTTGACCATGCTGTCGATGACCGGCACGGCCTCCTTGTACGCCGCGATGGCGGCTTCCTTGTTGCCGGCGTCGCAGGCCTTGATCACGTCCTTGATCCGGGTACGCAACATCGAGCGCTGGCCCATGTTGGCCTTGCGGGTCTTTTCCGCCTGACGGGCGCGCTTGCTGGCGGATTTGATATTTGCCACTGTTCTACCGTGTGCTGGCTGCGAAGAGCCGCGTATTATTCGTGCCCGGGAGGGCAAAGTCAATGTCCCCCGCCCGCGCGGCACGGCGCAGCTTTGGGCTAAACTCTGGGCCCCTATGACCTTGAAAAGCGTTTCCGGCCTCAAGCTGATGCTGAAGACCTCGGTCGTCAGCTCGATGACGCTGGTCTCGCGCATCCTCGGCCTTGTCCGCGACGTCGTCTTCGCGCGTTACTTCGGCGTATCGGCGGTGATGGATGCGTTCCTCGTCGCCAACCGCATCCCCAACATGCTGCGCCGGTTCTTCGCGGAGGGCGCGTTCTCGCAGGGTTTCGTGCCGGTCATGGCCCGCTACCGCGAACGCCACAGCCACGAGGACGCCCGCGAGTTCGTCGATTCGGTCGCGGGCACCTTCGGCATCATCCTGTTCCTGGTCACGCTGCTCGGTGTCGTCGCGGCGCCGATGCTCGTCGCGATGGTCGCGCCCGGCTTCATCGGCGACGACGGGCGCTTCGATCTCGCGACGCTGATGTTGCGCTTCACGTTCCCGTACCTGTTCTTCGTCTCGCTCACCGCCTTCGCAGGCGGCATCCTGAATACTTACGGCCGCTTTGCGGTGCCCGCGTTTACACCGGTGATCCTGAATGTGGTGTTGATCGCCGGCGCCGTCTGGCTGTCGCCGCAGCTCGCCGAGCCCGCCATGGCGCTCGCCTACGCGGTATTCATCGCCGGGATTTGCCAGCTCGCCTTCCAGGTGCCGTTCCTGCTCCGCATCCGCTCGCTGCCGCGGCCGCGCTGGAATCCGTCGCACGAGGGCGTACGGCGGGTCGGCACACTCACGCTGCCGGCCATCTTTGGTTCCTCCGTCGCCCAGGTGAACGTACTGATCGGCGGTGTCATCGCCTCGATGCTGGGCGTCGGCAAGATCAGCCTGTTGTACTACGCGGATCGATTGATGGAATTCCCGCTGGGGCTGTTCGGTATCGCGCTGGCCACCGTGACGCTGCCGTACCTGTCGCGGCAGCACGCGAGCGCATCGCACGACGAGTTCTCCGCGACGCTCGACTGGTCGATGAAGGTCGTGCTCCTGATCGCGGTCCCTGCCGGCATCGGCCTGATCGTGCTCGCCGTGCCCCTGGTCGCGGCGATTTTCCATGGCGGCGAATTCACTTCGGAGGACGTGCAACTGACGGCGCTGGCACTGCAGGCTTTCGCCGTGGGGCTGGTCGGTTTCTCGTTCGTCAAAATCCTCGCGCCGGCGTACTTCGCCCGCGAGGACACACGCACACCGGTGCGCATCGGCCTGATCGCGCTGGCCGTGAATTTCGTGCTCAGTGTCGTGCTGGCCTGGTACCTGACGGCGATCGGCTATGCCGGCAGCCACGCCGGCCTCGCGCTCGCCACGTCGGTCGCCGCGCTGGTCAACGCGCTGCTGCTGTATACCGGTCTCAGGCGCGAAGGCGTCCTGCGCCACTCCGCGGGATGGTCTGCATTGTTGCTGCAGCTGTTCATCGCCAATGCCGCGATGTGCGGCACGCTGCTCTGGCTGGAGCGCCCGACGGACTGGTGGCTGCATGCCGACCTCCTGGAGCGCGTCTTGCGGCTGGCGTTCATGGTCACGACCGGTGCCGTCGTCTACCTGCTGGCCCTGCTGGCAACCGGACTGCGGCCGTCGAAGCTCGGCATGGGGTCGGCCTGAGGTGCGCCTCGTGCGCCATATCGCGGACCTGCCATACGCGGAGCTCGCGCGCGGCAGCGTGGTGACCATCGGCGCCTACGACGGCCTGCACCTCGGACACGAACAGCTGCTCGGTCGCGTGATCGCCGCCTCGCACCGGCGCGGCCTGCCTTCGGCCGTCATGAGCTTCGAACCTACGCCGGGAGAGTTCTTCGCGGCGGAGAGTCCGCCCGCGCGGCTGATGCGATTCCGCGAGAAGTTCGACGCGCTGGCGGCGCATGGCATCGACATCTTCTACTGTCCGCGTTTCGCCGCCGGCATCCGCGACATCCCTGCCGATGCCTTCATCCGCCGTATACTGATCCACGGCCTGAATGCGCGGCACGTCGTCGTCGGCGACGATTTCCGGTTCGCGCGGCGTCGCGAGGGCACGATCGAGCAATTGCAGCGTGTCAGTCGCGTACTGGACTTCTCGGTCGAACAGGTGCCGAGCGTGATCGTCGACGGTATCCGGGTTAGCAGCACCGCGATCCGGGCGGCCCTGTTGGAGGGCGACCTCGCGCGTGCGACGGCGCTGCTCGGCAGGCCCTATCGCATGTCGGGCCGCGTCGTCCGCGGCGATAAACTCGGCCGCATTCTCGGCTTCCCGACGGCGAACGTCGCCCTGCGCCGGCGCCAGAGCGCCGTGATGGGCATCTTCGCCGTCCGCGTCCAGGGGCTCCCGGGCGGGCCGAAGGACGCGGTCGCGAGCGTCGGCGACCGGCCGACTTTCGGCGGCAAGAAGCCGATCCTGGAGGTGCACCTGTTCGATTTCGATGCCGACATCTACGGCGAATACATCCACGTCGATTTCATCGCGCGGCTGCGCAGCCAGGAGAAATACGAGCGTGTCGAAGATCTGGTTGCACAGATGCATCGCGACGCCGACAATGCGAAGGCGATTCTGGCGGCCGATGCCGCCTGAGGGATGAGACCTTGACGGAAACGAAAGACACCGGTCTGCGCCGTTTCATCGGCTGGTTCTGTATCGCGATCGTCGTGGTGGCGCTGGACCAGGCGACGAAGTGGGCGATCGTCCAGTGGGTGCCGCTGTACGGCAAGGTCCCGCTGAACTCGTTCATCAACCTGACGCATCATCAAAATACCGGAGCGGCTTTCAGCTTCCTCGCCGGAGCCTCGGGCTGGCAACGCTGGTTCTTCGTCGCGCTGGCAATCGTCGTGAGCGGCATCATCACGGTGTGGATGTTCCGCAACCGGCGCGACGCGCCGACTGTCCTGATGATCGGCCTGTCGCTCGTACTCGGCGGTGCGGTCGGCAACGTCATCGACCGTGCCCGGCTCGGCTTCGTCACCGATTTCATCCAGGTCTGGTTCGGGAGCTGGCCGTTCCCGTCCTTCAACGTCGCCGACGCTGCGATCAGCGTCGGCGCCGCCTTTCTCGTGATAGACGCGTTGTTCCTATCGCGTTCTCGTCCAGCAGTCGGCATAGGGCGCTGAG
Source organism: uncultured Gammaproteobacteria bacterium (assembly GCA_963777675.1). Lineage (GTDB taxonomy): Bacteria > Pseudomonadota > Gammaproteobacteria > Steroidobacterales > Woeseiaceae > UBA1847. The sequence goes on from CAVZRD010000016.1 coordinate 17,218, forward strand.
GTCTTGTTGCCCCGGCCGTCGATACTGAACGTATCGCACTTGCTCGCTTCGGCGTCGGTGTTCTGATAGGTCGCGGTGGCAGAGAAATTGTTCGCGTCGTTTGCGGTGATCGTGACCGAATAGCTCTGCGAATCCGTGATCTTCGGGTCCGAGTATCCGAGCTCGCCCATGTCGCCGTACCGGTTGTTCTGCAGGTAGAAGCGCTCCTGGTTTTGCGCGATCTCGAGCAGGATCGTCTTCGCCTCCGTGCGCTTGGCACGGGCGGTGAATTCCCGGTAGTTCGGGTAGGCGATCGCGCCCAGGATGCCGATGATGACGATCACGATCAGCAGCTCGGTCAGCGTAACGCCACGGCTGTATCTAATTGGTGCCATTTTGGAGGTCCTTTGCGCTGACACGTTAGTCTATCCCATCCTGGGTCCACAAGGTCCGGACCGGGTAATTGTTGTAGTCGGGGTCGAAACATTCCACGCCGACACAGGCGATCGGCTCCGGCCGGCAATCCGAGCCCGTACAGTTCGGGTCATACTTGGTCGGGAACAGGAACACCGGTACGGGCGCGATGCCGCCCTGCTGGAGTTCCATGACACGCGCCGCATCGATCGCTTCCGGATCCGTCGGGACCTGCGAGTCGACCTGCCAGACCGGGTCGCCGTTCTGCACACTCACCCGATACAGGCGGTTCGTGCTGAGGCCCGCCTGGCACGGATCGGTCACGCTCGTGCGCGGTTCCATCGTCACGAAGTAGATCGAGTCGTCGAAGGTACGCGAATCGGACAACACCTTCTCGTTCGGCGGCAGGATGAATTTCCAGCCACGGCCGTCCGCGGCGATCACGGTGCCCATCGTGCCCGACACGTCGGGCAGGTCGCCGTCAGTGATAATCGGGTAGGTATCGTATTGTGCCTGCGTGAGCTTGTTGAAGACGTCCGCGTCACGCAGGGAATAGAATCGGTCGGCGGCACTGGTGTCGAGTGGATGCGCCCGGTAGCCGCTGCCGATGCTGAGTGCCAGCATGCGACGGTTGAGATTCTTGTCGACGAACATGGCCACGTCCGGCGACGTGTAGAACCGGCGCGTTTCGGCCGCACTCGGCGAGCTGAGACCTTCGGCTCCGAGCCGGGCGATGAGGCCGCCGGCCACGAGCTTGTCGGGCGTCTGGCCGTTCGTGATGTCGAAGCGCCAGATCTGTCCGCCGAGGTCGGATGCATACATCCGGTCGGCGAGGCCGTCGCCATTGAAGTCGATCACCCGGATCCGGCTCGGGATCGAGCGCGTCATCTTGTCGAGGACGAGGTCGGCGGAAGAGTCGCGCCCCGCACGCCACAGCGGCTCGCCGGACTCGAGGTCGAGCATGAAGATGCCCGCACCTTCGACGTCCGCTTGGGACGGCTGCGCCGGAGAATCGTGCGACGTGTCGTAGCCGGCGCCCAGGACCAGCACGGCATTCTGCGGGCTGACCACGCTGCTGCTGTCCACTTTCACCTTGGCGACGACCGGTGAAGACCAGCTCTGTCCGAATTCCGGGAAGCTCTTGACCCACTTCAGGACCGGCCGGCTCGGATCCGTGACGTCCAGCAGATAGTAGTCGCTGCCGCCGCGGCGCAGGCCGAACACGATGTAGACGAAGTCGTTGGTGGCATCGATGACGCCGTCGTTGTTGAGATCGGCGATGATCGGGACGATGTCGCCGTCGATACCGTAGTTCTTGTAATCGACGTTCTCGTTGAAATACAGGTCCTTCAGATGCGCGAGCAGTTCGTGCGGGATATAGCTCCACAACTCGATACCGGTCGAGGCGTCGATCGCGTGCAGATAGCCGTCGTTCGTCGCATTGAATACGACCGTGCGATAGGTCCCGGTTACGTCGCCGTAGACGACCGCGGCCGGCTGCGAGTGCAGCGTATCGCCCATGTCGTGACGCACGAGGGTGTTCGGATCGTTGTCTGCGTCCTTGACGTCGACGCCGCGCGCCCAGTCGATGAGGTCGGACATCGACGGCTCGCCGACGGAGCCGGACAGGGCGAAGTCGTCCGTGGTGAATGACGCGATGTTCGCAACGGAAAGCGCGTTGTTGGCCAGCGTCAGGTCGCCGACGCTGTTGTCGGTATAGACCTTGCGGTTCGCCGGGTCCGGCAGCTTGTTGGCGGCGCCGCCCTTGTATACGTCCGCGCCGTCCGGCTTGACGTCGCTGGACCAGAAGTTCTGCGCGTTGTCCGCGAAGAATCCCGTGTTCGGATCGACCGCGTTGTTGCCGTTCTTGTCCTGGATCGCGGCGTCCTTGATAATGTACTTCTTCATGTTGCCGGGCCAATGGACGTTGTCGGTGGCACGGAACACGGACACGTACAGGTCATTCAGGTTCTGTGTCCGGTTGAACGCATTGACCGCGACGGCCGGCGCCGTGAACGAGATGTCGCGGTCGAAAATGTCGGTGACGATGTCGGTCAGCGCCGCCGTCAGCGACTTCACGTCGGAGGCCAGGTAGTACTCGCCTCCCGAGACCTCGGCTGTCTGCTTCAGGATGGGCAGGTCGGTAGTGAAGCCGATCGTGTACGTCGTCACCGTCTGCGTGCCGTCGACGTTGGGGTTGATGTCCGCCTTCGACAGGTATTCGGAGATGTCGGCCAGGCAGGCCCCATCGACCTTGGAGCCGGAGCACTTCGAGCGGCCCAACACGCTGCTGAAGTTCGGCAGCGTCGGAGCCTTGTCCCAGGCGCCGGTGTCGTAGGTCGGCTCGCCGTCCGTCAGGTAGACGATGAAGTTCTTCGAGCAAGCGTACTCGACCGGCTGGTCGTAGGCCATCGGAATAGTCGAGCGCAAGGCATCGGGGTCGGTCAGCAACGGTCTGCCGTAGTCGGCATTCTGCCCGGTCCAGTACAGCGCGGCTTCGTACATGGTCTCGGCCAGCGGCGTCCAGCCGTTCGCCGGGATACTGTCGACGATGGCGTTGGATTGAGTCCGATTGCTGTCCAGGTCCTTGACCGCCTGGATCACGTCCCCGCCCTCGCTGTCGTTATATCGCATGAAGCCCACGTTGACGTCGCGGATCGAGCCGAGCACGTTCTTGGTCACGGTCTTGACGATGTCCGTGCGGCTCATGCTCGTACCCGGCGGATTGTAATACCAGTTCAGGTAATTGCTGTCGTAGACGGTCACGATCTCCTGCGTCGGGCTGCTGCCCCAGGACACCTCGAGATTCTTGTTCGACGTGTACATGGCGCGATCACTGCCCGACTGGGCATAGGCCGCGGTCGTCGGGTCCGCCGCGTTCGGGTCGCCGCTAACGCCCGAATCGGCACGGCACTCGACCGGCGCGTCGGCGATCCGGCTGTCGAGCTGAGTCCACTTCGTACTGGTACTTCTCCAGCGGCCGCGACCGGTGGATTCCTCGCGGTACTGCGCCATCGTGTCCGTGTAGGCGCCGCTGGTGGCTGCCTGCGTGACGCCCTGAGCGCAGTAGAACTCGGTCTTGTAGAAGTTGTACCGATATCCGCAGCTCGGTATGGACGAATTCGTCGTCCAGTAGTACTTGTCCAGGTCGCAAGGCCCGGTATAGGTCTGGGTGGAGTCGTACGGTTCCTGGCTGCGCTCGATCGTCGTCATACTGCCCGACGAGTCGAGGATGAACAGGATGTTGGGCTTGGCGGCGTTACTCTCGCCCGGTGTCGAAACCAGGAGCTCGACGTCGTCGGCCCAGGTCGCCGAACCGGCCACCAAAGTCAGCACTGCAATCGCGGTTGCCCAAGCGAAGTGCTTGCGGGACATAAACATGTGTCCTTACCTCTTTCAAAGTCAATCCGTGACCGCATCGCTCAATCAGTCACAACAATGTCGTCTACCTCTTGATGTTTATCCCCGTAACCGTTTTTGTCGTTGTATCGACACTGACCAGCGCATAGCTGTCCGCGCCGTTCTTGATGTCCGAGTAAATCCTCAGAAAATCCGCGTACTTGACCGGCTTGCCGGCAACCGAGAAACGCGTCCCATCGGTCAGTCTGGCGCGTTGGTACGCCTTGTCGCATTCGCCGGCGCACGGACGATAAGTCATCATCCCGTTTGTGGTGCCCGGCAATATCATGTTCGACGGCGACAGCTCGATTGCCTTCACGAGCGTCACGATCTCGAAATCCGCTGCCGCGATCGGGGCGACGGCCAGCGCCGCCAGGATCGCCAAAAATTTGATCTTCATCGTCCTAACTCCGCCAAAATCCGTTTACTGAATACCGTCCTGCGTCCACAGCGTGCGCACCGGAGCGTTCTTGAAGCCGGGATCGAAACACTCGACGCCGATACATCCCAGCGGCGGCTGGCTGCAGTCCGTGCCGGTGCAGCTCGCATCCGGCGACGGGAACAGGATCGACGGTGCGGGCGCGATACCGCCTTGCTGCAGGGTGGAACGCCGTGCGTTGTCCGCATCCGCATCGTTGAGCGAGCTGAGGTTCGGCACGATCGGGTCGCCGTTGAGTACGCTCACCCGATACAGGTAGTTCGTCCCCTGGCCCGCGGCGCAGGTTGCGGCCCCGCTCGAATCCGGCGAGAACGCGACGAAGAAGACCTGGTCGTTGAACGTCAGTGAGTCGGCCAGGACCTTCTGATTCGCCGGCAGCGTGAACTTCCAGCCGCGGTCGTTCGAGGTGACGACCGTCTGCGTCGTGCCGCCCACTTCGACGAGGTCGCCGTCGGTCGCGATGTCGTAGTTGTCGTACGCGGCCTGGTCGAGCTGATTGAATACGTCGCCATCGCGCAGCGAGTAGAAGCGGTCGGTCGCCGACAGGTCGAACGGGTGCGCCCGGTAGCCCGATCCCACGTTGACTGCCAGGAATTTGCGTTGCTGGCGGTTGTCCGTGATCAGCGCGACGTCCGGTGCGTTGTAGAAACGCCGCGTGTCCGCCGCGGAGGGGTTGTTCAGCCCTTCGGCGCCGAGCTGGGCGATCACACCGCCGGTGACGAGATTGGCCGGAGTCTCGCCGTTGTAGATGTCGAAGCGCAGAATCTGGCCGCCCATGTCGGTCGCGTACATGCGATCGGCGTAGCCGTCGCCGCTGAGGTCGATAACGCGCACCTCGTTCGGGATGGACCGTGTCATGCTGGCCAGTTGCAGGTCCGCGCCGGCGTCTCTGCCAGCGTGCCACAACTCGGCGCCGGTCTTGAGGTCCAGGAAATAGACGCTGGATCCCACACCGTCCGCGGCCGTCGGGAAGGTCGCCGTGTCGTGGACGGTATCGTAGCCGCCACCCACCACGACGACCGCATTGTCACTGTTCTGCGTCACGGAGGTCGGGTCGATCTTGATCTTGGCCACGACCGGCGTCGACCAGGTCTCGCCGAAGTCGGGCAGGCTGGCCTCCCAGAGCAGTACCGGCGCGTTGCGGTCGGTGACGTCCAGCGAGAACAGCGTATTGCCGCCACGGCGCATGCCGAAGATCAGCTGTACGAAGTCGCCGTCGGCCGGCTCGATCGTGCCGTTGCCGTTCACGTCCTTGATGACCGGCACGACGCTGCCGTCGATCCCGTACTGCTTGTAGCGGGAATCGGCATTGAAATACAGGCGCACGAGGCTCGACAGCAGCTGTTTCGGAATGAACGACCAGAGTTCGACGCCGGTGGAACCGTTGATGGCATGCAGGTAGCCGTCGTTGGTCGCCACGTACACGACCACGTCCGGACTGGCGGCCGTGCCGCCGTACACGACGGCGGCGGGCTGCGAGTGCAGCGGGTCGCCCATCGCGTAGCGGACGGTGGTCGCGACGTTGTTGTCCTCGTTCCTCACCGTGTCGTCGCCGCGCGCCCAGTTGATCAGGTCGGTCAGCGACGGCTCGCCGGTGGCCCCGGTCAGCCCGAAGTCGGACGCGACCAGCGAGCCGAGGTTCGCCGTCGAGATCGCATTCGTTGCGGCCGTGAGATTGCCGCTCGTGTTGTTCGTGTACAGCTTGCGCGACGCGGGCAGCGGCAGCTGTTTCGCCGCACCGCCGGCCATGACGTCGTTGCCGTCCGCGGTGCCGCTCCAGTAACTCTGCGCCGTGTCGGCGAAGAAGCCGGTGGTCGCGTCTACCGCGTCCGCACCGTTCGAATCGGTAATCGTGCCGTCCACGATGCGGTATTTCTTCAGATTGCCCGGCCAATGGACCTTGGTCTTGGCACCGAACATCGTGATGTAGAGATCGTTCAGGTTCTGCGTCCGGTTGAAGGTGTTCACCGACACGGCCGGCGCGGAGAACGAGAGCGAGCGATCGTTGATGTTGGCGATGATGTCCAGCAGGGTCGTGGTCAGCGACTCGACGTCATTGGCCTGGAAGTAGTCGCCGCCGCCATCGGTCGCCGTCTCTTCCAGGATCGGCAGGTTGACGTTGTAGCCGATCGTGTGGGTAATGACGACCTGGTCGCCGTCCGCGTTCGGATCCACGTCGGTGTTGTAGAGGTATCCCGCGACGTCGTCCAGGCACTGGCCGTCACCGGCGGTGCCGTCACAGGACGCCGCCATGCCCGGCAGGTTGCCGAGCAGGCCCGGCGTATCGGTGTCCTGGGTCGGCAGGCCGTCCGTGATCAGGATGTTGAAGTTCTTCGCGCAGGAATCCCACTCATGGTATTCGTAATTGCCGGGTATCGTGGTGCCGCCCCGGAGCGCGCCCGTATCGGTTGGCGGCAACGTGCCGTAATGCGTGCCCAGCGAATGCCAGTACAGGGCGTTCTCGTACATCGTCTCGGACAGCGGCGTGAAACCATCGGTCGGCAGGCCCAGAATCGTGTTGATAATCATGCTGCGATTCGTGTCGAGGTCGGTCAGCGCCTGGATGACGGAGCCGCCGGCGTCCGGATCTGAAGCGCATGACGCCGACGTTCATGTTGTGCACGGAGGTCAACACCTGCTTGGTCACGCTCTTCAAGATCTGCATCTTGGACAACATGATCGTCGACGGATTGTTCTTCCAGTTCAGGTAGTTGCCGTCGTAGAAGGTGTAACTGATGTTGCGCGGCGCGCTGCCCCAGGACAGCTCGCCATTGGGATCGTTGGTCCACGGATCGGCCAGGTCGGTGCCGTTCGCGGCCCACAGGTAGGTGGCGCGGCCGTCGCCGTGTATGCCCGAGTCGGCCTGGCACTCGACAGGAGCGTCGTGATAGCCGGGCGCCAGGTACTGCCAGCGGGCCGGCCCGGTGCCGCTGCCGTCCTTGCCGCCGTCGCGGTACTGCACCATGGTATTCGTGTAGCTGCCGATGCCGCTCATCTGGTCGATCGCGTACTGGCAGTAGAAGGCGGACTTGTTGACCCAGTTCTGGTTCGAGGCGTCGCAGGTCGGCGTGACGTCGACGTCGGTCCAGTACACGACATCGCTGTCGCAGTCTCCGGCATAGGTCGTCGAGCCGTCGTACGGCGCCGTCGTCGACAGCTCGTCGCCCATCGAGCCCGACGTATCGAGGATGAACATCACGTTCGGCGTGGGATCGGTCGACGGATCGGGATTGATCAGCATCAGTTCCGTATCGTCGGCCAAAGCGGGGGCAGCCGCCAGCAGTGCGAACACGCAGCCAACGCTCGTCCATGTCAGTTTTTGCATCGAGATCTTCATGATCCTTGCCTCAGTCAATTCGTGCAGTCGCAGCTCAGAGGGTGACTCTGATCGACACGACGGTGTTGGACTCCAGGTGCTGCATGACGGCGACCGGAATGAGAGCGCTCCGGTCCGCCTGCGAGATCGCAGCCCGGAACTTGTCCAGCGTGAGGGACTTGCCGTTCACGACGTAGCGGGTATCCGGCGTGACGCGGATGGACATACGATCGCACTTGTCGCAGGTTTTGAAAATGGCCATGCCGTTGGCGCTGATCGGAGCCTGGAAATCGCCGATGGCGACCTCGTAAGTCTGCGTCACCGGCACGAAATTCGTCCCGGCCATCGCGCTCAGGCTGATCATCGCGAGGGCTGCGATGGCTGCGAGTGTCTTGAACTTCATATCAATCACCTTTCCCTGGGTCGTCGCCCGGTGGCGTCAGAGTGTCGGCGCTTCCGGCCCGACGATGTAGAAAGCCTGTGTGTGCACCGCGCTCGCATCGCGGTCCGTCGGCGTGCCCGGCGTGCGCTCGGACTTCGCGGTCGCCGTGGCGATGAAGTGGTAGGCGGCGATGCCGCTGCCCACGCCCAGACTGAACGCCTTGTCCGGGACCAGCGTCGAGTCTTCGTACGCGATCTCCGCGGACACCGAATCGTTCGTATTGATCTGGATCGGCGCGATCGGTGTCGGCGCGCCGGCGATCGCCGTGAAATCGTTCTGCGCCAGCGCGTTCTCCAGCCCGGTCTCGGCCGCCTGGAACGCGTCCTCGGTGATCTGATCGTTACGCGCCATCGCGAGCTCCGTCGTCGCGGTGGTCATGCCCGAGATCGCCAGCACGGTGACGACGACGAGCAGGATCAGGCCGATGACGAGCGCGGCGCCCTGTTGTCTGTGCAATGTGTTGTAGGAATTCATCGGTGTCATCTCTCGCTCAGGTTCTGGCGTTGCGCAACAGGATGGTCTTCGAGATCTCCAGGCGCCGGTAATCGTCGTTCGGCGTGCCGAGATCGACGTCGCCCGGCGCGTAATCGCGCTGGTCCTGGATGCCGACCTCGCGCGAGATGCCCCGCACGACCAGCCAGACGCGCGCGGTGAGCACCCGGGCGCCCGGGATGTAGTTGCCGTCGTCCGGGTCGAAGATCCTGTCGTTCGGATTCACGTAGCGGTCGACGGTGTTGTCCTCGTCGACGTCGACGCCGAACTGGACCTGCAGGTTCTCGACGCCCGGGGCGATCTCCTGGTCGACGATCGCGGGGGCGCCGCCGCTGACACGTCGAGCGACTTGCGGCGCAGCGTCGGCGTGTTCGGGATCAGGTTGGAATCGGCGGCCACGTAGTAGCTGTTGACGATCAGGTCGTGCGTGGTCGAGTCCGGCTGGCCGGTCACCGGATCGACGGCGGCGCTGAAGCCCGCCGGGATATTGGTGTCCTGGAACAGTTGCCCCTGGATACGGCTGGTCTGGATCTGCAGGTGCTTGCCGTCGGGAGCGACCGGATCGACCGTGGCGCGGCGGACCGTGAGCGTGTCCGAGTTACCCTCGGCGCCGCCGGTTGCGCCGCACGGCAGCGCGTAACTGTTGGAGCCGTCGACGGTCATCGCCAGGTTGAGCGCCCAGCCGGCGCCGCAGGTGTTCGGCTCCGCCAGGCTGTCCGGGTTCGGCGTCGCCGGACACCGAGCGGCCCTCGATCGTCAGCGCGCGGCTGGTCCGGCCCCAGTTGCTGGCCATGCGCAGGTCCGCCTCGATCGTGTCCATGGCGAACTGCGCCGTCTCCTGGACACGCGCGATCGACTCGTTGACGACGAAGGCCTGGCGGCTCTGATTGTAGATCTGCACGGCGCCGATGATCAGGAAGGACCCGATCGCCAGCGCGACCATCATTTCGACCAGTGTCAGACCGGCCTGATTGCGAATGAGTCTGCTCATAGCTGGCGCACCGGGAAGGTGATCGAATAATTCAGGTTCTCGCCGGGCTCGTTCCAGGACACGGTGACCGTGTAGTTTGGCGGCGTCGCGCCGTCGAAAGCCACCGTGACCGCGCCGTTGGGGATCGCGTCCGCCGCCTCGGCCTGCCAGATAAAGATGTCATTGGCGGCCATCTCGTCGGCGGTGCAATTCACGCCGCCTGCCACGCAGCTGTTGTCCGCGCCCGGCGGCAGCGGCGTAGGCGGCCCCGGCGAGAGGGTTGGCCCGGATGCGGTCGGCGACGTCGCCGGCCAGCGTGATGGCGTGATGACGGAACATCGACGTCCGTCCGGCCTGCATGCTCTGCACGTAGAGCACCGCGATGCCGAGCATGCCGACAGACAGGATGATCAGCGCAATCAGGACCTCGACGAGCGAGAATCCGCCCTGGCGAGCGTGCCGTTTGCGCTGGCGGATATTAAAGAACGATCTCAAAGCTGGATCTCCGGGTTGGTGTGGCTACGGACAGGCCAATCCGCTGGCCGAAATCTGGGCGGTTTCGCGTACGATCGTCGCGCGGCCGAGCGGCGTGGCGACGAACAGCCGGGCGGCGGAGTTGCCGCCGGCCGCGGTGACGTTGCCGCGCGAGTCGCACATGATGACCTGGCTGAGTGCCGTCGCCCCGGCGACCGTGCGGCCGAGGCCCGTCGACGCGTACATGAAATAGGTGGCTCCGTCCCGGACGTTGAGCTGCACGCCTTCGGCGATCGGGCCGTGCGCGCGCAGGACGGATTCGTTCGCCGCGTTGCCGACGACGAGGTCCGGCGGGTCGCTGTTCTCGACGTACACGATGTAGCCCTGATCCCAGGTGCCGTCGCAGGCCGGGGCCCCGAACGGGTCCGCGCTCGCGCAGATGCCGATGTTGGTCTTGGCGCGGGCGGACTCGCTGCGCGCGGCCTGGAAGGCCGACAGCAGGTCGTTGGCCGTGGCCGTCATGCGGCTGTTCTGGGTGAACGCCTTCATGTTCGGGATCCCGAGCGTCAGGATGACCCCCACCACGAGGAACGTGATCAGGAGCTCGTAGAGCGTGAAGCCTTGCTGCGTGCGCTTTTTCATGCAACGGACTATACGTGCCCGGTTGCGCAAGTGCCCCGGCATCCGACGAGCGAGGCGATCTGCCCGACGAGCGGTGCAACAAAGGCCCCGCGATTTAACTTAATCCGCGCAGCGGTAGGGCTCGCCGCGTGGCGTCGCCGTGGCGGCCCTCGGACGGCCCGTATAGCTGACGACCAGCGCCCGCGGCGGTGCCCGGCCGGCGGCGTCGCAGACGACGAAGGTGCCGTTGGTGGCACGCAGCCACGTGCCCCGCACCGTGAATCCGCGCCGATTCGCCGTGATACGGATGCCGGGCGCAACGCCGTGGACCCGCAGCAGGGGCTCGCCGGGGTCCACCCGCGGCGGCTCGTCGCGATCGCGGTTGGCGAACAGTATCCAGCCCGAGGACCAGTCCAGCCCGGGCGAGCAGCTCTTGCCGTCACGGCTGGGGCACAGCGAGACGACCCGGCGGCGCGTGATCGCCTCGTTACGGGCCAGGTACAGCGCATGGAACAGCGCGTCGAGCTCCGTGTGCATGCGGCTGCGGGCTACGAGGCTCCCGAAGGCCGGCAGGGCGAGCCCGGCGAAGATGGCGACGAGCGCCAGCGTCAGTGCCAGTCCGTAGAGCGTGAATCCGCGCTGTCCGTGTCGCATCGCCGACCTCCCTGTCTCCCGACAAGGTAATCGGCCGGATCCGCCCCGACACCGGGAAAAACTGGGCTATAATCGCGAAATTGACCTGAATGGAAAGGCCCGTCACACCATGAACCGCGCGAGACTCCTGTCTCTGTTCGAAGAACACGGCATTCTGCCGACGCCGCAGCGCATCGAGATCGCGGACATCCTGCTCGAGCGCCCGCAGCACCTGTCGGCGGAGCAGATTCTCGACCAGCTCAGGACGGCCGGCAGCAGCGTATCCAAGGCGACCGTCTACAACACGCTGAACCTGTTCTCGGAGCGCGGCCTGATCCGGGAGGTCATGGTGGACCCGGTGCGCAAGTTCTACGACTCGACGACCCACCCGCACCATCACTTCTATAATGTCGACTCCGGCGAGCTCTCGGACATCCCGGACGACCAGGTGCGCATCCCGGAGCTGCCGCGGCTGCCCAAGGGCACCGAGCAGGCCGGCGTCGAGGTCCTGATCCGGGTCCGCAACCGCCGCTGAACCGGGCCCGGCGGCCCTTTCAACGTCCACAGGCCGCCGCTATACTGCAGCCCCGCCGCCGGAGTAGCTCAGTTGGTAGAGCAACGCATTCGTAATGCGTGGGTCGGAGGTTCGAGTCCTCTCTCCGGCACCAGCAATTTCAAGGTGTATTCCGGTCACATGGTTTACACCTCTTACCGAACACTCAGGAACGAGTTCGTCAGGCCATGCGCGGGATCTCGACATTGGCGAGCAAATGCAAGGTCGATAGCGCCGGTTGCTCCAGGAGCAGGGCTGGCAGGCACATCCCGGTCATGCGCCGACACGGGAACGCATCGAAACTTCGGGCCACCCGCAACGGCGATTACTGCTTGTCAAGCACGCGGCGCACGCGCATGGCGAGTTCGTGTTCCGCGTAGGGCTTGATCAGTAACAGCGACCGATCGCCGACGTCCGCCTGGGCGAACATCACCGTCTCCGTGAATCCCGAAGTGAACAGGATCTTGGTATCAGGGCGGAGCTCACGCACGACTTTCGCGAGGTCGATACCGCTGATGCCGCCCGGCATCACCATGTCAGTGAACACCAGATCGATTTCGCCATTGCCTTTGACGACCTCGATTGCCTCCGCGCCGCTGCACGCCGGTATCACCGTGTAACCCATATTCTCGAGCAAAGCCTGGCTCACTTCGAGAAGCGATGTGTCGTCGTCGACGACGAGGACGGTCTCGGAACCCGACGGTAAAGACTGCAACAACTTCGAGTCGTGCTCCGCGCGCTCCACCTCCTGCTTGTTGGCGCGGGGCAAGTACATCCGCACGACCGTGCCGTGCCCGACCTCGCTGTACAATTTCAGGTGACCGCCGGATTGCTTGACGAACCCATACACCATGCTAAGGCCCAGCCCGGTTCCCTTGCCGGCTTCCTTGGTGGAATAGAACGGCTCGAGCACCCGGCTCAGCACTTCTTTGGTCATGCCGCAACCCGTATCGGCGACCGCAACCATGATGTAGTCGCCCGGCCTTGCATCGGGATTCGCCGCGGCATACGCCTCATCGAGTCGGGCGTTGGACAGCTTGATCGAGATCGTGCCGCCGTCGGGCATCGCGTCGCGCGCATTGATCGCAAGGTTCAACAGGGCGGACTCCAGCAGGCTGGGATCGATATGGACCCAGCCGAGATCGGCCGCAACGGTCAGGCGGATATCGATATTGTGGCCGAGCGTGCGTTCGATGATTTCCTTGACGTCGGTGATCTGCTCTCCCAGTTTGATCGCCCTGGGTTCCAGCGCCTGACCACGTGCGAACGCCAGCAATTGGCGCGTGAGCTTGCTGCCTCGCATCGCGGCTTCCTGCGCGGATGCCAGCTGCCGGCGGACCGTGTCGTTGGCGTCCGGAAGCGCCCGATTCACCAGCTGCAAATTTCCAACAATTACCGCCAGCAGATTGTTGAAATCGTGCGCGAGCCCGCCGGTGAGTTGTCCGATAGCTTCCATCTTCTGCGCTTGTTGAAACTGCAGTTCGATCGAGCGGCGCTCGGTCAAATCGTGGATCGACACAACGGCACCGAGCTCGGTTCCGTCCGCGTCGTACATCGGTTGTCCGCTCGTCGCGACATACTTCCTCGCCCCGGCATCCGGTGCGCCGATCGTCATCTCGCGATTGACCGTGATGTGGCCCTGCAGTGCCCGATGGAGTGGGAGTTCATCCGCCGGGAAAGGCGTGTGGCCATCCGCGTCGTACAATGCGAAGCGCTCCACCCACTCCGCCGGCCTGCGCGGCGAATCGTCGAGTTCGGGCAGCAAATCTCTTGTTGCATGGTTAATCAAAGTCAAATTTCCTCGCATGTCGCAGGCGATGATGCCGTCACGAATGTTGTTGAGCACCGCATTCAGATAGCGCTGATGCATTTCGGCGATCGTGATGTCCTCGCAAGCGGCAAGGACCCGGTCCTCACCGTCTTCGGCGGTGACTTTGCGCAGCGTCGCACGCAGCCAGATGCGGCGGCCGTCGCTGTGGTTGACCGCCCAATTCGTAACCAGGGGCAGGCCGCGCCAGCGAATGCATTTCTCCAGGTCGTTGCGCACTGCCGATGTGTTGTCGACGACTCTCGACAGGAAACCGTCGTCGATCAACTCTTTGGTCTCGTAGCCGAGGAAGTCCGCACCGAAACGATTGATGGAAAGGACACGTCCGCCCGCATCGAACTTGGCGAAGATGGCGGGCATGTCGTCATACAGCGCCCGGTAGCGGCGTTCGCTGATCTTGAGTGCCTGCAACGCCGTGTCCCGCTCCTGCGAGATCTGCGTCCTCTCAATCGCATAATTGAGGACGCGCCAGAGCATGGCACCGTTGACCTCACCCTTGATCAGGTAGTCCTGTGCGCCATGCCGCAAGGCCTTCAACGCCGTCTTTTGATCGGTCAGGCCGGTCAATACGACGATAGGGATCGTCGGCGACGTATCCTGCAGGCTCCGGCAGGTCTCGACGCCGGTGCTGTCGGGGAGCGACAGGTCGACGAGTACGACATCGATGCCGCCGCCGGCCAGATGGGCGATGCCCTCGTTCAGGGTGGACGCCAATACGAATTCGACATGCGAGCCCGACTCCTCACGCAAAAGTTCGCGGATCAGGCGCGCGTCGGCGGGGTTGTCCTCGATGAGGAGGACCGATATCGGTACGGCGTTCACCTGGCCGAGCGTCCCTGCGGCAGGGTCACGATTTTGAACCAGAAATTTTCGATGGACTGCACGACCTCGACAAACGCCCGGAATTGCACGGGCTTGCGAACATAGCAGTTGGCGCAGAGGTTGTAGGACTCCAGCACGTCGCGATCGGAGTTCGAGGTGGTGAGGATCACCACGGGGATGTCCTTCAACTTTTCGTCGGATTTCATCTCCGCAAGGACTTCGCGGCCGTTCTTTCTCGGGAGATTGAGGTCCAGCAGCACCAGGTCCGGGCGCGGTGCGTCGGCGAAACCGGATTCCCGCCGCAGGAATGCAAGTGCTTCCTCGCCATCGCCGACGACGTGCAACTCGTTGCGCAGCCGGCTCTCGTAGAGTGCCTCGCGAACCAGCCTGACGTCAGCCGGATTGTCATCCACCAGCAAGATTTCGGCGTCTTTCGGTTTGGCCATCTGCTTCATCTGCGTCCCGTTCCCATTCGTTGATCTCGCTCGGCAGCGTAAAGCTGAAGGTCGATCCTTCACCCGGGATCGAGTCGACCCAGATCCTGCCGCCGTGGCGATCCACGATCCTTCTGCAAAGCGCGAGCCCGATCCCGGTACCGGGATAGGAATCGCGGCTGTGCAGGCGCTGAAAAATCACGAAGATTCGCTCGGCAAAGCGCGGTTCTATGCCGATACCGTTGTCGGAAACGCGGAAGTGCCACTCGTCACCGAGAGAGGTCGCCTGAACCCGAATCCGTGGTTTCCGACTGCCGCGAAACTTCACCGCGTTCGAGATCAGGTTTTGGAGCAGCTGGCGGAGTTGATCTGCGTCGCCGCTCACCCGCGGCAGTTCGCCCTCGACGATGATCTCGGCACCGGCCTCGTGCAACCCGGCCTCGAGTCCCTTTGTCACATCGTCGAGGATTGCGGCCATGTCAACCGGCTCGAGGGGCTTGCCGCGCGAGCCGACCCTGGAGTATTCGAGAAGGTTCTCGATCAGCGTGTGCATGCGGTGCGCGCCGTCCACGACGTAGGCGATGAATTCGTCTGCGTCGCTGTCCAGTTTGCCCTTGTACCGCCGGGCCAGAAGTTCGACGTAACTCGATACGGTCCGAAGCGGTTCCTGCAGATCGTGCGAAGCCACGTGCGCAAATTCCTCGAGCGCCGCATTGGAGCGTGCCAATTCCCGCGCGTGCTGCGCGAGGCGCTCCGATCGCTGCGCCAGGGTGACGTCCTTGCAGGCACCGATGAATCTCACCGGCTTGCCGTCCTCGTCGCGGATTACGTGACCGCTGCTCGAAACGTATCGTACTTCGCCGCTTTCGTGCACGACGCGGTACGATATGTTGAACGGAGCCGTACCGGCTATCGCTTCGTGCACGGCCTGTTCGAGCGCCGGAAGG
The DNA here is from genome assembly GCA_963777675.1 of uncultured Gammaproteobacteria bacterium. Classification (GTDB taxonomy): domain Bacteria; phylum Pseudomonadota; class Gammaproteobacteria; order Steroidobacterales; family Woeseiaceae; genus UBA1847. The sequence goes on from CAVZRD010000016.1 coordinate 32,981, forward strand.
TCGTCCTCGTGGATATTTGACCAGGATCCCCGAACGTCATCGAGAGGGGCATCCTGCGCCACGCCGAAGATGCTGCGCATCGTCGGATCCCATTCGATGACGTCGCCCTCGAACGTCCAGGACCACAATCCGACCTGGGCGGCCTCCAGCGTTACGGCGAGCCTGCGTTCGCTCTCCGTCAGTGCCGACATGCCTTGCCTGATGTTCAGCGCCATCCGGTGGAAGGATCGCGCCAGTTCGCCGACCTCGTCGCCTCGGTCGGTTGGCAGTCCAACAGGATCATCGCCGAGCGCGAAGGCCTCGATGCTGCCGGCCATCTTTCGCAGCGGTCGGGTGAGCGAGCGCGCGAAGCCGGCGACCAGCAGCAGCGACACCACGAGCACCAGGGCGCCCGCCGTGATTGCGTTGTGCATTGCCGTCGATGCTGCCGCAGTGATGTCGGCCTCGCTGCCCGCCTGCAGGAAGTAGAGATCGTTGTCCGGTCGGGCCGGGTCGACGGCAATTCGGTAAAGGGTCAGGGCCTGCCGGTCCGCGCCTTCGCCGATTGTCAGTTCGCGTGATTCGCCCGCCCCAATGCCGAGGTCGAGGCCGGGGAACAAGTCGGTCAGCCTGGCGTGCAGGCCGTCGCGCATGAACGATTCCGGAGGGCCACCCGGGGCCCAGAGCAAGTGTCCGCCGGAATCCGCCACGTACAGCATGCGGCGGTCGGTTATCCGGGACGCGACGCGCGCAAAGGGCACTCTCAGGTCCAGATTGATGACGACGGCGCCGAAGAATTCGCCCGACGAATTCGAAGACCGGGACGACCGCGCGCACGACCGGCAGGTAGGGGCGGCTGTACCGGCCGTGCTCCTGATTCAACTCCATGCGTGACAGGTAGACATCGCCGGGCGCAAGACGTCGCGCGGCGATGAAGTATGCGCGCTCGCCTTTGGATTGCAGCGCGTTATCGGGCACGGTACGGACGCGGCCGTCCGCCAGGTCGCGATCGACGCGCACGATTTCGCGTCCGGCATTGGCGGCGCCGACGTAGCGCAGTTGCACGTAGCCCTTTTTCGTGGAGATCAGGGCCGTGAAGATCGAGGCCAGGCGTTGTCGCCAGGTCTTCAGCTCCGAGCCGTCCACGGGATCGACGCCATTATTGTTCGTGGCACGGATAATGCCCGCGATGGGTGGCGTTCCCGCCAGGAACAGCGCGTCTTCGCGAAGTTCGGTGAGGCCGCGGACGAAATCTTCGGCCAGGTCGAGGGTACCGACGGCGGCCTCCTGCCTCTCGTTTGACACCAGCGTGTGGCGGAATGCGGATATCGTCAGAGAGCCGACGGCGAACACGACGGCAACGACGGCAATGCCCATAACGAGCGCCATGCGAGCGCCAAGACCCGGCAGGAGGCGCCGCCGCGCGTGCGTCTCGTTGGTGGGCGTCGCCGACGACTCCATCGTCCCTGTCTAGCGGCGGATGCGGCCGAGCGCGGCAACGGTGGAGTCGCCCCAGTCTTTGCACCATCGAACGAGTTCCGCGGCCGGCAGCGCCTCCGAGAACAGGAATCCCTGCGCCCGGTCACAGCGCAGCTCCGTCAGCATGGTCAACACCTTGCGGGTCTCCACGCCCTCGGCGCACACCGTCATCCCGAGATTGTGTGCCATCTCGATGAGCGCTTTCACGATCACCCGGCACTCTTCGTCGTCCGCCATCAGCGCGATGAAGGACTGATCGATCTTCAGCTCGTTGAACGGCATCCTGTGCAGCTGTATCAGGGACGAATTCCCGGTGCCGAAATCGTCGATGGAAAGGCCGACGCCTTTCAAGCGCACTCGCGTCAGGATGTTCATGGAATCGGAGAGGTGCGACAGGGCGCCGCGCTCCGTCACCTCCAGCACCAGTGACGCCGGAGCGACATCGAACTGCCGCAACATGCCGAGCAGGCGGTCGGGGAATTCGAGGTCGTCGATGAGTTCGGGATCGATATTGACGGACACACGGCCCGCAAGTTTGCTTCGCGTCCAGGCGCTGACTTGTTCGATGGCCTGCTGCAATACGAAGTCCGTCGTCTCCCGCATCAGGCCGGCGGCCTGAATGACATTGAGAAATGACCTCGGCAGCAGCAGACCCTTGCGCGGATGCCGCCAGCGGAGCAATGCTTCTGCGGCAATGTCGTGGCGCACTTCGGCCTCGGCGAGTTCGAGTACGGGCTGGTAATGGACTTCGAGTTCGCCATTTGCCAGGGCCGCATGCACGGCATCGGCCGTCAACTCTTCCTCGCGTGGCAGCTCCATGCATTGCCGCAGCAGGTTCTCAAGGTCCTCGATCATGACCGGCTTGTGCAGCAGGCCAACCATGTTCAGGCCGTATTCCTTTCCGAGCTGTTGAGCGCTACCGAGGACCTTGGAGTCCATGCCGCTCATCAGGATGATGCAGGCACGGCAATCCCGGCCCGCCAGTTGCTGGAGCAGTTCGATGCCATCGAGTCCCGGCATCTGCAGGTCGAGGATCAGGACCGTCGGTCGGACTGCTTCATACTGGCGGATGAAGTCGGCGCCGTCGCTGGCAGCCCGGGCATCGAACCCCATCGGAGCCGCGACGTCGAGTACAAACGCCGCGATGTCCGGTTCGTCGTCGATAACGAGCAGTCGGTCCGGTCGCATGGCCCCAAATCCGGCCGCGCAGCAGGTGCTCCGCCGAATGCGGTGCCGCGCGAGCTGAAACGCAAGTCTTTGACAAAATACTAGTCGCTGCGCGCGCGAGTCTCGGTGACACGCATCACTGGGTTGAAGAAACACTCTGTTTCCAATGCAAATTTTTCCCCGGCTTTCACGCTTGCAGGCGAGCGGCCCGGGCTGGGAAACCCGGCTATACAATGGCGCGATTCGGCGCTTGTGATCCGGGAGTCGGAGGTTCGAGCCTTCGCTCCGGGACCAGTACGGTCGTCCAAGTCAAGAAATACTGTTTTTCCGATTGGAATCAATTCCGGCCGGACGTGCCTGTTTCCCCCTTAAGTCTTTCAAATACAATGAAGTTTTTCGCTTCGGAGAATCGCTCGAGGGTTGCTCTTCGTCGTTTTGACGGCCCACCGCCTGCCCATGCGGAAACAGCGCACAGAATCCCCGTCCGGAAATTTCTAGAGTGCCGGTTCCTTTTTAACTAATTCTCCGGAGGGCGCCGGTGGAACAGACAGGCCTGAGCCGCACGATCGCCAGTACGGCGACGCTGAAGCTTGCAAATATCCACGCGGTCGATCCCTTCTACACGCCGCTCGAGGAGCGCTTCGAACGCATCACGCGGCTCGCGCAGCGCGCCCTCAATTTGCCCGTCGCCGCCATCACGCTGGTCGAGGGCGATCGGCAGTGGTTCAAGTCAGTCGCCGGCTGGGGGATCAGCGAGCTGCCGCTCGAGAAGAGCCTGTGCCGCGAGGTCCTGACGACCGGCAAGGAGATCGTCGTCGAGGACACGCTCCACGACCTGTACCTGATGGACAACCCTTACGTCCGCAAGAAGCCGAAATTCCGCTTCTACGCCGGATTTCCGATCAAGGACTCGGCGGCATCACCGTCGGCACGTTCTGCGTCATGGACGTCAAACCGCGCAAGGTCGACGATTCGTTTCGCGCGGCACACTCCGATCTCGGCGAAATGGCTCAGCGCGAGATGTTTTCCGTGGAGCTCGGCAACGCACAAGCCAAACTCGTATCCAAGCTCAATCGCGCCCGCCGGCAGGCGATGTTCGATTCGCTGACGCGAATCTGGAACCGGCGCGGCGGCATGGATCTGCTCGGCGAGGCTTTGAAGGAATGCGCCGGGTCCGACCGCTCGGTCGGGATTTGCCTGGCGGACCTCGACCACTTCAAGAAGGTCAACGACGAGTTCGGCCATCGCGTCGGCGACCACGTGCTGCGCAAGACCGCCAGCACGATTGTCGCCTGCGTGCGGCCGGACGACGTCGTCTGCCGTCACGGCGGCGAGGAATTCATGGTCATCGTGCGCGATGTCGACGAGCGGGCGTGCCTCGCCATCGCGCAACGAATTTGTGACGGCATCCGCCAGATGAAGATCACCAGCGGCGGCAAGACCATCCACACAACGATCAGCATCGGCGCCGCGGTGCGCGGCAGCAACGAGACGGTGTCGCCGTCGCGCCTGCTCGAACGGGCCGATCGGGCCCTGTACCGCAGCAAGGAAGCGGGCCGGGACCGCGTGCACTTCGGCCGCGAGCGGGGCGAACGGAAGAAAAAGGCGAAGAGTACGGCCGCGGGATGAGCGCGACGCTGGCGTCGAGGGTGCGCCAGTTCGCCGCAGCCTGATACCTCACGCCGGCGCCAGGGTCTGGGCCGTCCAGACGACGCGGCCGCCGACCATCGTCATCGCCACGTTGAAGTCCTCGTCGGCGACGATCAAGTCGGCGCGCTTGCCGGAGTCGATAGAGCCCGTAATGCCGTCGATGCCCAGGAAGGTCGCGGGGCTGAGACTCGCCATGCGCGATGCGTCGGCAATCGTGCAGCCGGTAATCCCGATGATGTTTCGAAACGCATCCGACATGCCGATCGCGGTGCCCGCGAGCGTACCGTCCGTGTCCCGGCAGATGCCGTCCTCGACGACGACGCGCCTGCCGAGCAACGAGAACTCGGTCAGCGCCGAACCCACGGGGGGCATCGCGTCGGTAACGAGCATGATGCGGTCGTGCCCCTTGCAGCGGCAGGCGATGCGCACGGATGCCGGGCTGACGTGGTGGCCGTCGACAATGATCCCGGCCCAGGTGTGGTCGTCGTCGAGGGCGGCACCCACGACGCCGGGTTCGCGGACGCGCATCTGCGACATCGCATTGAACAGGTGCGTGAAGCCGCGCAGGCCCTGGCCGATGGCGGCGATCGTCTGCTCGTAGGTCGCATCGCTGTGGCCGGCGGATACGACGATGCCTTTTTGCGCAAGAACCCGGATGGCGTCCGGCTCCGCGGCCTCCGGGGCGATGGTCAGCAGCGTGCGGCCGTTCCGGATCGGTTCGAACGCCTCCGCGACCGACACCGTCAGCTGCCGCAGCTTGCGCTCGTCGTGTACGCCGCGGCGTTCCGGGTTCAGGAACGGCCCCTCGACATGAATGCCTATGACACCGGCGATGCCGTTGGCGATCGCCGCGTCGGTGGCGACCATGGCGCGCCGCACGACGTCGAGTTCGTCGCTGATCAGCGTGGGCAGGAAACCGGTCGTGCCGAATCGATAGTGCGCGGCGGCAATCGCCTCGATGGCCTCCGTATCCGGCCGATCGTTGAACAGCACGCCGCTGCCGCCGTTGACCTGGATATCGATGAAGCCCGGCAGGAGATAGCGTCCGTCGAGATCGTGCACCTCGTCGCAGTCTTCGGGCAGGGCGTGTGAGCCGCCGATTCGTTCGATCCGCGAATCCGCCACGACGACGACGGCGTCGTCGCGGAGCTGCCCGCCGTTCAATATCCTGCCGTTGATGAACGCGTGTGTCGTCATTGAGCGAATCCGTGACCTAGACCGTCGCCGTAACCTTGGACAGGAAGGGCGGGTGATCGGGATCGAGCCCGAGCCGCAACGAGAGCGAAAATGCCATGCGATAGAAGCTCTGGATCTCGAGCAGCGGCTCGATAGCGGGGTGGCTTGCGAGCGTCGGCAGCTCGACGGCGGCGCGGCCGTCCAGCCCCGCGCCGACGACCGTGATGCCGTGCTCGGCGAGGCGGTCGGTGAGTCGCGCAATGCCGTCGTGGGTCTGGTCGTGCTGGGCGAACACGAGTACCGGGAACGCACGGCCCGCAATGGCGATCGGTCCGTGCAGCACCTCGGCGGCGCTGAAGGCCTCGGCGTGCAGTCCGCAGACTTCCTTCAGTTTCAGCGCAGCCTCCTGCGCGATGCCGAGGCCGATGCCGCGGCCGAGGACGAACAATCCCGGTGAGGCCGCAAAGACGTCCAGCGCCGGGCTCCAGTCGCAGTCCCAGGCGTCGCGCAGCCGGTCGGGCAGGCCGCCCAATACCGTGTGCAGCTCGTCGTCGTCCTGCCAGTACGCGACGAGCTGTAACACCGCGGCCAGTGACGCAATAAACGATTTCGTCGCGGCGACGCTCCTCTCGCGTCCCGCATGCAGCTCGACGACGTCGTCCGCGATTGCGGCGAGCGGCGAATCGGCTACGTTCACGCAGGCGACGACGTAGCCGCCGGCCCGTTTCGCGGCGCGCGCCACGGCGAGCAGGTCGGGGCTGGCTCCCGACTGGGAGATGAACAGGCACAGCCCACCGTCCACCTTCATCTGTTTGCCGTAGACGGAGTTGATGGACGGCGCTGCCGACGCCGTGAAGATGCCGGTCCGGCTCTCGAACAGGTACTTGGCATACGTCGCGGCGTGATCCGAGCTGCCGCGGGCGCAGGTGACGATCAGCGGCGGTTCGCTGCGGCGCAGCCGGGCACCGATGCGTGCCATGATGCCGGCATTGGCGGCGAGCTGCGCACGAACGGCTTGCGCGGCTTCGAGAGCCTCTTCGAACATCGTCGTCATCTCGACGCCTGGTCCGAGATGCTCAGTTCGGCGACGAAGTCGTAGGTGTCTCCGCGATAGAAGGACTGCGAGAACTCGATGGCGAGGCCGTCCTTGTTGTACCCGACACGCTCCACGAGCAAGCCGGCAGCGCCGGGTGTCGCGCCGAGCAAGTCGGCCTGTTCCTCGTTGAGAAGCAGCGCGCTGAGTCGTTGCAGGGCACGCACCGGCCGGTTGTTCGTTGCGTGCAGTGCCGCGTACAGCGATTCCGTGACGGCGGTGGCTGAGGGCAGGCAGCTCGCGAGCACGGTCGCATGTTCGATGGACATCGGTGCATCGTTTGCCAGGCGAATGCGGCTGAAGCGATAGACCCGCGTGCCCGGACTCGCGCGCATCTTCAATGCCTCTTCGGGGTTGACGTGGCCGGCCGAGCGGTTCAGCCAGACGCTGCTCGGCGTCATCCCGCGTGCGCGCATCTCCTCCGAGAACGACGTCAGCTGGGCGAAGTTCTTCTCCACGCGCGAGCGGACGAACGTGCCGGAGCCGTGGTGCGTATCGAGCACGCCCTCGGCAACCAGGCCTTCGATGGCCTTGCGGATCGTAATGCGCGAGACGCCGTACTGGGCGGCGAGCTCGCGTTCGGGGGGCAGCGCGTCGTCCGGGCGCAGCGTTCGGTCCGCGACGGCCTCGCGCAGAATGGCCTGGATCTGCCGGTACAGCGGCTGCTGCCGCTCGGGGTCGATGTTCCGCAACTTGGCGGTAGTTTTCTTCATGCCCGATTCCTGGTCAGCCATCGACGGACGCCGATACTATAACCAATATAGAACCAATATATCCAGAGAGAAATTGAGTTTGATGAGAAATTCTAAAATATTCCATTAAATTACAATATCTTGACTGCGCGTCTCGTGCAATCTCGCGATTGCACTGGAAATTGGGCTAAAGTGGTATTAATATCTGCCAATACTGGTCCGTACCAATAGCAGACGGCCCGGTGTGCACGGTCAACGAACGAATCGGGGGATACGTCCATGAAACTCAATCGATCCACCACGCTTGCTACCGCAGTCGCCATAGCACTGTATGCGAACAATACGCCGGTACAAGCACAACAGACCACGCAACAGGGCGGCAGCAGCGCCGGCGGCGCCATGGAAGAGATTGTCGTCACCGGCTATCGCCGCAGCATCGCGGAGTCGCTGACCGCCAAACGCGCCTCCAATGCGGTCGCCGATTACGTGTCGGCGGAAGACGTCGGCAAGTTCCCGGACAAGAATCTTGCCGAAGCCGTCCAGCGCATCCCCGGCGTCGTGATCAACCGCGAATTCGGCGAAGGCGAACGCGTCAGCATCCGCGGCACCGCGCCGAACCTCACCCGCACCCTGTACAACGGACACGCGCTGGCGACGGCCGACTGGTTCATCCTCGATCAGCTGAACACGACCCGCAGCTTCAACTACCTGATGCTGCCGTCCGACATCATCGGCAAGGTCGAGGTCATGAAAAGCACGCAGGCCAACGTCGAGGAAGGCGGCATCGGCGGTACCGTCAACGTGGAGTCCCGCAATCCACTCGATCTCGACAAGAACCAGTTTTTCCTGAACGCGCAGACGGTCTACAACGACCGCGCCGGCAAGAACGATCCCTATGCCTCCGCGCTGGCGAGCTGGAAGAACGACGACGGCACGTTCGGCATCCTGGGCGCCCTGGTGCGCCAGGAACGCTCGGTGCGCCGCGACGGCGTCGAAGTCCTCGGCTACATGCCCGTCACGGTCGACGTCGGCGCGGGCCCGCAGGAAGTGCAGTTCCCGACGCTGATCGGCTCCGCGCTCTTCCAGCAGGACCGCATCCGCACCGGCGGCAACGTCGCTCTGCAGTTCAAGCCCAGCGACAGGCTCGAGTTCAACCTGACCGGCCTGTATTCGGAATTCTCCGGCGACAACATCAACGAGAACTTCCTGACCTGGGGCAACCGGGCGCTCGGCAACGGCGGCACGCTCACGAACGTGACGGTCGAACACGACACGGCCGTGGCCGGCACGGTCGAGTCCCTCAACGGCGGCACGTCCGACTTCGGTGCCGTCTACGACGCGATCCAGCGCCAGGCCAAGGCGCAGACGACGGATGTCGACCTGTTGACGAACGTGCAATTCACCGACAGCTGGTCGGGCAAACTGCGCGTGGGCCACACGAGCGCGTACGGCAACACGGACAATCAACCGTTCGTGGAATTCGGTGCGCCGGCTTCCTACGACTACGATCTGCGCGGCTCGGCGCCCCAGGTATCGTTCAACAACATCGACCCGACCGACCCGGCGGACATGCAGTTCATCTTCAGCTCGCTGCACCAGATCAAGAACGACGACTCCGAGGACTACGTCTACGCCGACATGAAGCGGGAGTTCACCGACAGCAGCTGGCTGGATTCGCTCGAGTTCGGCGTCAAGTCCACGGCGCACACGCGCAAGCTGGTTTTCAACGCGACGACCTACGGCGGCTTCCATGTGCCGATCAACACGACGCCGACGAGCGCGTTTGCCGGTCCGCTGACGCCGAACGACTTCCTGTCGAACGTCGCCGCCGCGGGCACGCTGACCTCGTACTGGCAGATCGACCAGAAGGCGACGAGCCAGCTGCTGTTCAACAATCTCAAGAACACGTCGCGCATCCTGTACCCGCAGCAGAGCTTCTCGGTGGACGAGGACACGCTGGGCGGATACGTGATGGCGAACATCGCGAGCGGCCCCTGGCGCGGCAACTTCGGCGTTCGCTACGTCAAGACCGACCAGACCTCGCGCGGCAACGTGTCGAGTCCGACCGGCTCGATATCCAATGCGTTCGGTAACTACGATCCGGTCACCGCGAAGCGCACTTACAATGACGTGCTTCCGAGTGTGAACCTGGTCTACGAGGCGTCCGACACGCTGCAGTACCGGTTCGCCGCCGGCAAGGTCATGACGCGCCCGGATTTCACCGACATTACGCCGCGCGCCAGCCTCAACCCGGGGGCCCTGACGGGCACGAGCGGCAATCCGGACCTGGATCCGTACCGCGCCAACCAGGCCGAGGTCACCGTCGAGTGGTACGCCGACAACCGGACGGGTGCGTCGCTGGCCGTGTTCTACAAGGACATCCAGTCTTTCATCACCGACAACCCGGTCAACGAGATCCTGCAGATCACGTCCTCTACCCAGCCCAACGCCTCCTGCAACCAGGACAGTACAGATGCCACGTTGTGGAATTGCCCGTTCGTGATCAACGAGCGCAGCAACGGCGGCGGCGGACGCTCCTACGGCTTCGAAGTCGCCGGTGTCTGGACCATGCCCAACGGCTTCGGGCTGCAGGGGAACTACACCTACGTCGACGCGAAGGCCGACAACGGCGACCCGCTGCCGGGCCACTCGAAGAACCAGTACAACCTGACCGGCTTCTTCGAGAATGAATCCTTCAGCGCGCGCCTGGCCTACACGTACCGCTCGGACTTCTTCGTGACCTTCGATCGCAGCACGCACCTCGACCAGGACGCGCTGAGCTCGCTCGATACGTCGCTTGCAATACCACATCAACGACAACTGGGCCCTGACCTTCGACGGCGTGAACCTGACCAACGAGAAGATCAAGCAGTTCGCGGATATCCACGACCGGCCGCGCGCCATCTACGACAATGGCCGCACCTACTGGTTCGGCGTGCGCATGAACTACTGAGTCAACGGCCGAATTTGCCGATGAAGTCCTGGTAGTGCCTGTGCCGGCCGATCGCGCCCGACGTGATCGGCCGGCCGACCTGGCTGTAACTGGGCGTGGCGACGAAGCGGTCGTCTTCGTAGAATCGAAGACATGCGGGCTCGAAATCGAGGCCCGCGTAGTCGAGTATGCGGCGAAGCGCGCCGTCGGCGTCGGCGACCAGCGACTCGTATTCCAGCGCCAGTATGCCGGGATCGAATTGCTGCCTATAGTGTTCCACGAGGCCGCGCACCGCATCGAGATGATGGAAAATGTCGTCGATCCTGTAGGCACAGTGAAAACCGTGATTCAACTTGTTGAACAGCATCGACACGGCCGTGTCCAGACGGTCGCGGACGAGGAAGACGACGGGGCAGTCCGGGAACGCCATCCGGATCAGGGGCAGGTAGACCTCGTTGAACGGCATCTTGTCGGTCACGAAGCGGACCCCGTCTTTGTACACGCCACGCTCGGCGCGCAGCGCGAGGTAGTAGTCGCGGAACAGCACGGCGAGGTGATGGCAGTCGGCGGCCTGCAGCGCATGCAGGTTCGACGGGAAACTGCGGCCCGGCAGCAGGCGCTCCGAGAACTCGCGCAGGTCGGCGACGAACGGCAACTCGCCGCCGGCTCGCACCGCCGAATGAGAGGCGAGCATGCGCTCGAGCAGGGTCGTACCGGAACGCGGCGCGCCGACGATAAACAGCGGCTGCGGCGTGTCGCCGCGGCAGCGGCGCGCGCGGCATTGCCGCGATGAAAGCGCGGTCGAAGACGGCGGCGAGGTCGGCGAAGAAAGACTCGACGCCGGCCGCGTCGTAGCGGAGATCGCCGCCTTCACGTGCGAGCGCGCGCTTCGCGTCCACGGCATCCTGCCACGCGCCGGCGTAATCGCCGGTCAGGTCCTTCAGGCGCGCCCGCTCGAGCAGCGCATCGCCGTTCAGCCGGGGCGAACGGCCGAGCGCGGCGAGCGCCTCCGCGGCGCCGTCGGTCCGCGACGCGAGGCTCGCCTCGAGCAGGCTCACGCCGCCGGGCTGCACGGCGTCCGCCCGCCGCAACAGCTCGCGGGCGGCGTCGAGATCGCCGCGGACTTCCTTGAGCCGGGCGCGATACGCGAGCGTCCGCAGGTTGCGCGGTTCCAGTTCGAGCGCGCGCGCATAGGACGCGTCGGCCTCGTCACCGCGCTCCTGGCGCGTCAGGTTGAGGCCGAGGTCGGTGAGGACGGCGGCATCGTCGCCGCCGAGCTCGAGCGCGCGGCGGAAGTGCCACTCGCCGGCGGCCAGCCGGTTGAGTTCGGAGAAGACGGACCCGAGACGGGCGTGTGCCGCCGCGTTCGCGGGATCGGCCTCGACGGCAGCGCGCAACACGGCCTCGGCACGATCCAGTGCGCCGGACAGGTACAACTGCTCGCCGAGCGCCGCGCGCGCCCAACCGCTTTCCGGCGCCACGTCGACGATGATCTCGAGTACCTTGGTGGCGTTCGGCCGATCGTCCCTGGCGAGGTAGGCGCGGTAACAGACCGTGAGCGCGTGCGACGTCGCGACGGTCGCGGCGCAGGCAGTCGATCGCGAGCCGCAGGGCTTCGTCGGCATCGCCGCGGCAAAGGGCGGTTTCGGCGTCATGTGCGGTGGGATCGGTCACGGATTCTGCGGCGGCCCGGTGCGGTGAGCGGATCGATTATGCGTCGTGCCCTGATCGTCTGCCAAGGCGTGTTGCTCGCCGCCTGCGCCGGCGCGGCCGTATCGCCTTTGGCACTGTCCGTCGTGCCGGAACCGTTGTCGATCGCGCCGCGAGAGGGCGAGTTGTCGTTGCGGGACGGCGCGAGCGTGCTCGCGCCAGTCGATGCAACGGTCCTCGAAAACGCCAGGATGTTCGTCGGCTTGCTGCGCGATACGGCGGGTCTCGAATGGTCGGTGACGACGGCCGCCGACCCGCACACGGCGGTCGTGCTGGAGTTCGTCGATCCGGAGACGCTGCGAGACGCGCTCGCGCAGGCCGGCGCACGGGAACCCGCACGCGTCGACGAAGCGTATCGCCTGCGCGTCGACTCCGCGGGCATACATGTGCAGGCGGCGACGAGTGCGGGGCTCTACTACGGCATGTCGACCCTGTGGCAACTCCTGTGTTGCGAGCATTCGACCCCCGTCGTCCTGCATCCCGTCGAAATCATCGACGCGCCGGCGCTCGAATGGCGCGGGCTCATGCTGGATTCGGCCCGCCATTTCCAGTCGATTCACTTTATCGAGCGCTACATCGACTGGATGTCCTTGCACAAGCTCAACGTCCTGCACTGGCACCTGACCGATGACCAGGCGTGGCGGCTCGAGGTCCCCCGGTATCCGCGGCTCACGACGGTCGGCGCCTGGCGCGTGCCGGCGGGCGCCGCGGCGGCGAAGGACATCGATCCTGCGACCGGCGGACCGCGCAAATACGGCGGCTTCTATTCGCCGGACGATGTGCGCGAGGTCGTCGCGCACGCGGCGCTGCGCCACGTGACGGTCGTGCCCGAGATCGAGCTCCCGGGTCACGCGTCTGCCGCGCTGGCCGCGTACCCGGAACTCGGCGTCGAGGGAGTGCATGTCGACGCCGTGCCGGCCGACTGGGGCATCTACGAGAACGTGTTCAATATCGAGGAGTCGACGTTCCGGTTTCTCGAGAACGTGCTGCACGACGTCGTCGACCTGTTTCCGTCCGAATACATCCACATTGGCGGCGACGAGGTGGTCCTGACGCAATGGCAGCAGTCTGCGCGCGTCAAGGCGCGCATGCGCGAGCTCGGCATCGACGACGTGCACAAACTGCAGAGCTACTTCGTGGAGCGGATGCAGCGATACCTGGCGCGTTTCGACCGCAAGGTCATCGGCTGGGACGAGATCGTCGAGAGCGAACTGCCGGCCGATGCGGCCGTCATGTCCTGGCGCGGGATCGACGGCGCGATCGCCGCCGCCGGCAAGGGGCATCGCACGGTGCTGTCGCCCGCGCCGACGCTCTACCTGGATCACCTGCCCTCGCTCGCGGTCGGCGGGCCGCCGGGCCGCGGGGGGGTCATCTCGGTCCGCGACATCTACGACTCGGATCTGCTCGCGGCCGTCCCGGCGCGCTACCGGCCGGCCGTTTTGGGGCTGCAGGGCAACGTGTGGACCGAGCACATACGCACGGAGGAGCGGGTCGCTTACATGACCTGGCCGCGTGCCGCGGCGATCGCCGAACTCGGCTGGTCCGATCCACGTTCCCACGATTGGCCCGATTTCTCGCGGCGCCTCGACGTCGACGATGCGCGGCTGGGCAAGCTCGGCATCCCCGCCGCGCCCTGGCCGGAACCGGTCGCCGGGCGTCCCGCGACGACGCCCGACGCTGTGGACCGCCGCGAAGACCGCGAGCTGCAACTCTGCTCGAACGGCATCGTACTCGCCCTCGAGGACGATGCCCCGATCCGGGGCGAGCGTGAAAATTACCTCGTCGACATCCTGGATCCGTGCTGGATCATGACGGGCGTGCAGCTCGGCGGAGCGCGCTCGGTGCGGGCGTCGGTCGGCCAGCTGCCGTTCAATTTCCGGATCGGCGATGCGATCGACGACGTCGTCGTATTGCCGCCGGCCTCGCCCTCGGGTGAACTGGACGTGCGGCTCGGGACCTGCCAGGGTCCGCTCGTCGCGTCGCTGTCGCTCGCCCCCGCGCTGCAGAGCGACGCCGCGACCGTGTTGCCGCCGACCGCACTGAAACTTCCCGAACCGCATCCCGCGACCGGCGATCTGTGTTTCACGTTCACGCGGCACGGCGTCGATCCGATCTGGGTCATCGATTGGGTCGAACTGCGGCCCGATGCCGCGAGTGCGCCGTGAGCGGCGCCGGGCAGGGCAGCAAGCCGGTGCGCGTGCATGCACCGCTGCCGGGCTGGTGCGACTCGCTCGACGATAGCCCGGACCCCGTGTTCCGGGACCGGACGCTCGGCGACGGCGTGTCGATCGACCCGACCGGCAGCGACGTCGTCGCGCCGTTCGATGGGCTCGTCACGACCCTGCTCGCCAGCCGGCACGCCGTCGGCCTGCGCGCCGACAACGGCGCGGAAGTGCTGATCCACGTCGGCATCGACTCGGTCAACCTGGAGGGCAGGGGCTTCGAGGCCTGCGTCGCGACCGGCGAGCGCGTGGCCCGCGGCCAGACGCTGCTCCGCTTCGACATGGACACAGTGGCGAGGAACGTGCCGAGCCTGCGCACGCCGGTGCTCTTGCTCGATGACGACGCGTTCGAGATGCGCCGCGATTCGGGCGCAGGGCTCGTCGCGAGCGGCGAGCCGATCTTCGAGATCCGGCCGAGAGCATCCGGAGCGGGGCGCGCGACGGCCTCGGAACGGGCCGACAGCGCGTTATCGAGCGACCTCGTTGTGGGCCTGGCGCACGGGATTCATGCCCGGCCGGCGGCGCTCATCGCCGCGGCGCTGAAGCCCTTCGCTGCGCGCGTCGAGTGCCACGTCGCCGGCGGCGGCGCCGCGGATGCGCGCAGCGTCGTCGCGATGATGGCGCTCGGCGTCCGCCATGGCCAGGCCGTGAGCCTGCGCGCAAGCGGCGCGGATGCAGATGCCGCACTGGCCGCCGCCGTGCCGTTCCTCGAACCCGTCGAGGGCGAGAGCGGGCGCCGGGCGACGGTCGCCGGACCGGCCCAGTCGAAACCCGCTGTCCCCGCGTACGCGCCGCCGGCGCCGGGCAGCGTGATCCGGGCACGGCCGGCCGGCGCAGGCATTGCGTTGGGCACGGTAGTACAGCTCGGGGAGGCGCAGGACCCGCCCGCCGCCGCCGCGGCGACGCCGGCCGAAGAACGCTCGCGGCTTGCGGACGCCATCGCGGCCGTGCGTGGTTTCCTCGAGCGCCTGGTTGCCGAACGCGACGGCGTCGGCCGGGAGATCGCCGGCGCGCACCTCGCGTTGCTCGACGATCCTGAAATCGCGGCGGCGGCGCGGGCGCGTATCGATGCCGGCAGCTCCGCCGCATCGGCCTGGCATGCGGCAGTCGGCGAATTTGCACAGGCCCTGCAGCGCCTCGACGACCCGCGCTTGCGGGAACGCGCCGACGATCTCCGGGATCTCGACCGGCGCATCCAGCGGGTCCTTGCCGGCGCCGCACCGGACGCCGGTGTGACCTTGCCTGCGGAGTCCGTCATCGTCGCGGCCAACCTGCTGCCGTCGGAGTTGCTCGAACTGCCGCCGGAGCGAATCGCGGGCATCTGCACCGCCGCCGGCGGCACGACCTCGCATGTCGCCATCCTCGCGGCGGCGCTCGGGATTCCGACCCTGGTCGCGGCCGGCGAGGCCGTGCTCGGAATTCCGGACGGCACCGTGGTCGGCGTGGACGCAGATTACGGCGAGCTGATCGTGCAGCCGGATGCAAAACTCGCCGCCGCGTTACGGACTCGCGCGCACGACGAAGAGCATCGCCGCGCGCGGGAGCTGGCCGAGGCGACCGAGCCCTGCGTCACGGCCGACGGGGTATCGATACACGTGCAGGCCAACCTGGGCTCTCAGCGCGATGCGCAGCAGGCCGTGGAATGCGGCGCCGACGGCTGCGGTCTGCTGCGCACCGAATTCCTGTTCATGGACCGCTCGGATCCGCCGACGGTCGATGAGCAACGGCGCGCCTACCAGGCCATCTCGGACGCGCTCGGCGACCGTCCGCTGATCGTCAGGACGCTGGATGCCGGCGGCGACAAGCCCGTCGCCTACCTCGCGCAGCGCAGGGAAGAGAACCCTGCACTCGGCGTCCGCGGCGTGCGCCTGTCCCTGCGCGAGCGGTCCCTGTTCGAAACACAGCTGGAGGCGCTGTGCCGCGTCGAGCGGGCAGGGCCCCTGCGCATCATGATTCCGATGGTCGCCTCGCTCGCGGAAGTCGACGGCGTACGGCGCATTCTCGAGGACGTTCGCGCCGCACACGGGCTCGCGTCCGGGACGCAGCTCGGCATCATGATCGAAACGCCGGCGGCGGCACTACTCGCGGATCGGTTTGCTGCGCTCGTCGACTTCTTTTCGATCGGCTCCAACGACCTCGCGCAGTACACGCTGGCGATCGACCGCGCCGAGCCGACGCTCGCGGCGGCTCTCGACGTCCTGCATCCGGCCGTGTTGCGGCTGGTGGCTGAGACCGCCGCTGCCGCGGCGGCCGCCGGCAAGCCGGTCGGCGTGTGCGGGGCGGCCGCAGGGGACACGATGGCGGCGCCGCTGTTCGTCGGCCTCGGCATCCGCGAGCTGTCGATGTTGCCGCGCCTGATCCCGGGGCTGAAAGCGCTGCTGCGCACGGTCGCCGTCGAGGAATGCGCCGCGCTCGCGACGAAAGCACTGGCGATGCGCAGCGCGGAAGAGGTGCGTGCGATGATGCGGACCTTGCTGGCCGCCCGGCAGGCGCGGGGATGAGGGGCGTACCGGCATGAGCGGCGTGTTCCCGGCGTTGCAGAAACTCGGCCGTTCGCTGATGCTGCCGATCGCGGTGCTGCCCGTCGCGGGCCTGTTGTTGCGACTCGGCCAGCCCGACCTGCTGAACCTCGCCTACGTGGCCGCCGCCGGTAACGCGGTCTTCACACACCTCGGCCTGTTGTTCGCGATCGGCGTCGCCGTGGGCCTGGCGCGCGGCAACAACGGCGCCGCCGGTCTGGCGGCCGTCGTCGCCTATCTCGTCGCGACCGAGGGCGCGAAGATCCTGATCAATGTGCCGCCCGGGGTCATCGGCGACGCAGTGGACAAGGCAGCGCAACTGCTCGCGCAGGATTACCGGGCGGCGGCGATCGCGAAACTCAGCGTCCCGGCCGGCCTGATCAGCGGCATCGTCGCCGGCAACCTGTACAACCGCTATGCCGACATCCGCTTGCCCGATTACCTCGCATTCTTCGCCGGCAAACGCTTCGTGCCGATCGTCAGCGGATTCGCGGCACTGCTGATCGCCGCCGCGTTCGGATTCGGTTACCCGCTGCTGGAAACCGGCATGGATACGATGAGCCGTACGATCATCGGCGCCGGCGAATTCGGGCTGTTCGCCTACGGTTGTCTCAACCGGCTGCTGATCGTTACCGGCCTGCACCACATCCTGAACAACCTGGCGTGGTTCATCGTCGGCGATTACGACGGCGTGACCGGCGACCTGCGCCGTTTCTTTGCCGGCGATCCCGACGCCGGCGCATTCATGAGCGGATTCTTCCCGGTAATGATGTTCGGTCTGCCCGCCGCGTGCCTGGCGATGTACCGCTGCGCCGAGGCCGGGCGCCGCAAGGCCGTCGGCGGCCTGTTCCTGTCGATGGCGCTGACGTCGTTCCTGACCGGGATTACCGAGCCGGTGGAATTTACGTTCATGTTTATCGCGCCCGCGCTGTATGCAGTCCATGCCGTCCTGACCGGCCTGTCCATGGCGATCATGGATCTGCTGCACGTCAGGCTCGGCTTCGGATTTTCCGCCGGACTGTTCGACTACATCCTGAACTTCGATCGCGCGACGTCGCCGCTGTGGTTGTTACCGGTCGGGGCCGCCTATTTCGTCATCTATTACGTGATCTTCCGATTCTGCATCCTGCGCTTCGATCTGCCGACACCCGGCCGGGGCAGGACCGAGGAAACGGCACGCGCGCCGGCGCCGTCGGGATCCGCGGAGATTGACGGGCTCGTCGCGGCGCTCGGCGGCGCGTCGAACCTGATCGACGTCGATGCCTGCACGACGCGCCTGCGCCTGCGGGTCGCGAACCAGGATGCCGTCGACGATGCCGGGCTCAGGGCCCTCGGCGCCGCCGGCCTGTTGCGGCCGAGCGCCGACACGCTGCAGGTCGTCATCGGCCTGCGTGCCGACGAGATCGCTACGGGCATCCGCCGCGTACTTGCGCTGCCGAAGGCGGCGGCGCCGCGCCAGGCTGCCGCGCCGGCGACAGCGGCGGCCGCATCCGCATTTGAACGCGCGCCCGAACTCCTCGCCGCACTCGGCGGGGCCGGCAACGTCCTCGGCATCGAGCCACTTGGCAGTCGGCTCTCCATCGCACTGCGCGATGCGGCGTTGGCCGACGAGCAGGGCGTTATTGGCTGCGGGCTGCGCGGCCTGGCGGTCGTCGCGCCGGATCGCGTACACGTGCTCGCGGCGGATGACGCGATGGCGATCCGCGATGCGCTGGAGGCCGCGCGAGCCTAGCAGGCTTTTGAAAAAGCCTGCTAGTTGGCCGAGCCCTTCTGCGCCGCGATCCAGGCCTCGATCGACTCGTCCAGCATCGGCAGCGTGATGTTGCCGTAGCCCAGCACGCGGTCGTGGAAGGCCCGCAAGTCGAACGCGTCGCCGAGTTGCTGCTCCGCCTCTGTGCGCAGGCGCCGGATCTCCAGCATGCCGAGCATGTAGGACGTCGCCTGGCCCGGCCACGAGATGTAGCGATTGATTTCGTTCTCGATGTCGACGCTGGCCCAGGCCGTGTTGGCCTTCATGTAGTCGACGGCCTGCTGGCGCGTCCAGCCCATCGTGTGAATGCCTGTGTCGATGACGAGGCGGGCGGCGCGCGCACCCTGGTCGGACAGCATGCTCATGCGATCGATCGGCGTGGGATAGAGCCCGAGCTCGTCGGCCAGGCGCTCGGAATACAGTGCCCAGCCCTCGCCGAACCCGGAGACGAAGAAAGTACTTCGCGACCGGGTGGAACTTGTCGCCGAGCGCGAGGGCGATCGACATCTGCAGGTGGTGGCCGGGATACGTCTCGTGATACAGCGTCGACAACTGGGCGGCGCGCGAGCGGTGTTGCGGATCCTTGACGGCGATGTAGAAAATGCCCGGCCGCGTGCCATCTTCGGAGCCGGGGTGGTATTCGCCCGAGCCGCTCTCGGCATAGGCCGGGTAGGGCTTGATGACGACGTCCGTCTTCGGCACGTGGCCGAACGCCCGCGGCATTGCCGCCCTGGCCGCGGCGAGCGCGTCCTGCGAGTATTTCAGCACCGCATCCTCGGAATCGAACGTGAATTGCGGGTCGGTGTTCACGCGGCGCAGGAAATCCTCGACCGAGCCGCCGCCGAAGTTCTGATCGATGAGCTGCTGCATCTCGCCATGGATCTTCGCGATCTGCTGAAGACCCAGTTTGTGGATCTCCTCGGCCGACGGATGGATGGATGCGAACGAACGCACGAGCGCCGGATAACATTTCGCGCCATCGGGGTTCGCGGACAGCGCGATGTCCTCGCGCGCCTTCGGCAGGTACTCGTGTTCGATGAAGGTCGCGAAACGCTCGATTGCCGGTGCGATCTGGCTGTCGAAGAGGTTCTGCACCTTCTTGGCGAACGCCGCATCGTCGGCGCGGCTGCCCATGTTGAGGAACGGGTTGTCGGGCTTCAGCAGCGCGCGGACCTGCTCGGGGACGGCCTCGACCGTGATGCGCGGCGCGCTGTAGCCGAGTTCGAGGCCGTTGCGCAGGTTCGCGATCTCCGTATCGATGTACCCGGCGACGGCGCCGAGACGCGTCAGCGCCTGCTGCCTGAGGTCGGGCGTGTCCAGCGGCTGCACGTCGAACACGAACGGCAGGGCCGTGTACCAGGCCGTCGTCGTGCTCGCCTGCCAGAGTTCGTTGTGGCAAACGCGCGTCGCAATCGAACCCTCGAGTTGCTGGTGCATCACGCCGTAGCTGACCCAGTCGCGGCTGCCGACGTCTCTGGGTTCGCCGATCGCGTCGAGTTCGGCGAGCCAGGCGTCTTCGCGGTCTTCCCAGGCGCCGAGTGCCTCCGGCGAGTTGTCGAACAGGCGGTCGTGGCGTGCGCCCGGGATGGAGTAGTAGGTCCCCATCGTCGGGTAGCGCTCGAGGTACGCCGCGAGGAAATCGTCCGCGATGGCTTCGATGCTGCGTTGCGGCGCCGGCTCCGACGCCGCCTTCGATGCGGGTTCGGATGAGCGCCCGCAGGCACTCGCCAGGCCGAGGGCGGAGAGGACGAGCAGCAGGCGGGCCACGGTCAGGGTTCGATTCATTTTCATCAACGTGTTTTCCGCAAGTAGTAGTCGAATGGCCGCCGGCCGGAGGTACGGTTATTGATCCACAGGATCAGCATGGCCTCGACCCAAACACCGCTTTCGACAGCGCCGAAGTCGATCGGTTCGAGTCCCCACCCTCGACGGGAGGGCGCATTATAAACGCAGAGCCCGCGAGCGTTCGAAGGCCACTTCGGGTATCGTTGCCTACCATGCTCGTCGTCGACCGACTCACCAAGACCTACGGCGATATCACCGCCGTCGATGACATCAGTTTCCGTGCCGAGAAGGGCACCGTATTCGGCCTGCTGGGTCCCAACGGCGCCGGCAAATCCACGACGATCAATTGCGTCTCGGGCCTGCTCAGGCCGACGTCCGGCCATGCGTCCGTCGCAGGCCACGACGTCGTCAGCGACGGCAAGGCGGCGCGCCGGGCGCTCGGCGTCGTGCCGCAGGAACTCGCGCTCTACGAAGACATGCCGGCGCTCGACAACCTGCGCTTCTGGGGCAAGGCGTACGGCCTGAAGGGCGCGGCGCTCGAGACGCGGGTCGCCGAGGTGCTCGATACGATCGGGCTCGCGGACCGGGCGAAGGAGTTGCCGAAACAGTTCTCGGGCGGCATGAAGCGCCGGCTCAATTTCGGTTGCGGCATCGTGCACCGGCCGCCGCTGCTGTTGCTCGACGAACCGACCGCGGGCGTCGACCCGCAATCGCGGGCGCGACTGTTCGACATGGTCGAGGCCATGCGCGACGCGGGTGCCTGCGTCCTGTACACGACGCATTACATGGAGGAAGCGGAGCGGCTGTGCAATTCGCTCGCGATCATCGATCGCGGCAAATTGATCGCGCAGGGTAGCGTGGCGGAACTGCGCGCCAGGCTCGGCGCGCGCGACATACTGCAGCTCGGCGGCGAGTTCCCGGCCGAGGCGACCCGGGAGGCCGTCCGCGCGCTCGTCGAGCGCGGGTTGCCGGATCTCGACCTCATCGCGCAGGAAGACACGTCCATTACGCTGTCGCTTTCGCAGGCGTCGCGGCATCTGCCGGCCGTCTTCGAGGCGGTGTCCGCGTCGGGCGGCCGCATCGCCGAGACGAACCTGCGCAGCCCGAACCTCGAGACGCTGTTCCTGATGCTGACGGGCAAGGAACTGCGCGAATGACGCCGTGAGTTTCGTCCTCGCCGCGCTCGCCAAGGATCTCGCGCGCTGGCGCAGGGACACGGCCGCGATCCTGATCTGGATCCTCGTCCCGCTGTTCATCGGCGGCCTGATCACGTCGCTCATGGGCGGCGAAGTCGCGAAGCCGCACGGGGTTCTGCTGGTCGTCGACCAGGACGAGTCGCTGCTCAGCGGTTTGTTCGCCGGTGCGTACTCCGGCGGCGAACTGGGCGATCTGCTGACCGTCGAGAAGACCACGCTGGAGGCGGGCACCGAGCGCATCGATGCCGGCGACGCCAGCGGATTGCTGATCATCCCGGCGGGCTTCGGCAACGCACTGCTGGGCGCCGATCCCGTGACGCTGACGCTGAAGACGAATCCCTCGCAGTCGATCCTGCCCGAGATCATCCACAGCGTGACCGGCATCCTGCTCGACGGCGGTTTCTACGTGCACGCGCTGTTCGCTGACGAACTCGGCCAGTTCATGGCCGCGGACGCGGCGCCGAGCGATGCCGAGGTCGCGGCGGTCTCCGTCGCCGTACGCAAGCGCATCGACGCGCTGACGCCCCGCCTGTTCCCTCCGGCGATCGACGTCGAGGTCACCGAGCCGCCG
This sequence comes from uncultured Gammaproteobacteria bacterium, assembly GCA_963777675.1. GTDB lineage: Bacteria > Pseudomonadota > Gammaproteobacteria > Steroidobacterales > Woeseiaceae > UBA1847. The sequence goes on from CAVZRD010000016.1 coordinate 54,902, forward strand.
CCCGAGCGAACCCGCGCCGTCGCTGGCACTGCTGTTCCTGCCCGGCGTCATCCTGATGGCCATGCTGTTCGCGGCCAACGGGCTGGCGGGCGACTTCTGGCGCGAGCGCATGCAGGGCACGCTGCGCCGCGTCGCGTTCGCGCCGGGACGCTTCGCCGGCTTCGTCGCCGGCAAGGCGCTCGGCGCGGCACTGGTCATGGCCCTGGTCGGCGGGCTGACGCTGGTCATCGGTTTCGCCTGGCACGGCATCGACTGGCTCAAGCTGCCCGTGGCGCTCGTCTGGGTCGCCGTGTCGGGCGTCGCGCTTTTCGCCTGGCTCGCGGCGCTGCAGATGATGTTTTCCAACCAGCGCGTGGCGAACCTCATCTCCACGATGCTGATGTTCCCGTTGCTGATGGCGGGCGGCAGTTTCTTCCCGCTCTCGGTCATGCCGGGATGGATCGCCGCGATCGGGCGCGTGTCGCCGAACGGGTTCATCGCCGAGCGGCTGTCGGCCGAACTGACCGGCACCGGGATCGGACTGATCGGCGCGGGGAGCTGGCTCGGCATGGGCCTGGCTGCGCTTGCGGGTGTCGCCGTCTGCGGTGCACGCCTCACGGGCGGCTTCGCGCGCGGATGAACAACGTCCTCTTCATCGCCTGGCACGACATCCGCTGGCAGCTCCGGCAGGCGTGGACGCTGATGTGGCTGTTCGTCATGCCGCCGCTGTTCTTCTTCTTCATCGGCAGCGTGACCGCCGGTTTTCACGACAGCATGCCCGGCGGTTCCGCGACGCCGCTCACCGTCGAGGCCGATGCGCCGGGCTTCCTCGCCGATCAAATCGACAGTCGGCTGCGTGAGAACGGTTTCGATCCGCAGTGGATCGACACGGCGCCGGGGCATGCTCTGGCGCCGCGGGTGCTGCGTTTCGGCAGCCATCTCAGCGACGCGATCGTGGCCGGCAGGCGCGTCGTCGCAAGGTACGATACCGCCGCCGCGAAGCTGTCGCGGGACTATGAGGTGATCCGGATCAAGCGCAGCCTGTACACGGTGCTTGCCGACGTCGCCGTGGCCGGCGCCCGCGCCGGCGGTGCGCCTTCGGCGGCCGCGCTCGCCGATCTCAACGCGCTGCCGCGCGTGTGGCGCCTCGACGTGAGCCCGGCCGGCAAGCGCGTCGAGGTGCCGGGCGGATTCGAGCAGGCGATCCCCGGGATCCTCGTGATGTTCACACTGCTGGTGATGCTGACGAGCAGCAGCGCGATGCTCGTGGCCGAACGCGCGCAGGGCCTGTTGCGGCGCCTCGCGTCGGCGCCGATGTCGCGACTGGAGGTCGTGGCCGGCAAGTGGGTGGCGCGGCTCGCGCTGGCCCTGCTGCAGATCGGTGCGGCCGTCCTCGTGGGCAGCTTCGTGTTCCACATGCAATGGGGTCCGGACCTCGGCATGATCCTGGTCGTCCTCGCCGCGTGGGCCGGGTTCTGCGCCTCGGCCGGCCTCGCGCTCGGCAACCTCGCGCGCACCGACCGCCAGGCTGCGGGTTTCGGCGTGCTGGCCACCAACGCGCTGGCGGCGCTCGGCGGCTGCTGGTGGCCGATCGAGATCACGCCGGCGTGGATGCAGACGCTGCAGAAGATGCTGCCGACCGGCTGGGCGATGGATGCCCTGCACAGGCTGATCAGCTTCCAGTCCGGCGCGGCCTCCGCGCTGCCTCACGTCGCCGCCCTGGTGCTGACGACGCTCGCCGTGACGTGGCTCGCGGCGCGGCGGTTCCGGTTTCAGTGACCCTGTGCGCGGGCCTCGCGGTCCGCGTCGATCAGCCGCGCGGGCATCTCGCCGCGGACGGAGTTGACCAGGGTGATGGCAGCGGCCGCGGCGAGCTCGTCGATGCGGATCTCCCGCTCGTGCACGGCTCCCGACTCGATGAGCCGGCGGCGATAGGTGCCGGCCAGCAGCCCGGCGGAGACAGGGGGCGTGAAGCGATCGTCGCCCAGCGTGACGACGACGTTAGCCGAACTGCTCTCGGTAATACAGCCGTCGGCGTTCCACAGCAGCACGTCGTCGCAGTCGCCGGCGGTGGCGAGCGCCCGCTCGTAGACGGCGCGCCGCGTGGTCTTGTGATACAGGAACGGGTCGTCGCGCTCGACCGGCATGCGCGCCAGTGCGATTCTTCGCGGCGCGGCGTCGGCCGCGGACGGCAGCACGGAATGCGTCGTGCGGCAGGTGCCGTCGCGTGCCACGAGCAAGCGCACGCGAGCGCGCCCGGCGCCGAGTTCGCCGCCGGTTGCCGCGAGCGTGTCGGCGGCGACGTCGCGCTCGAATGCGAAGTCGAAGTAGTCGGCCGAGTCGGCGAGGCGCTCGAGGTGGTAGTCCAGCAGGAAGAACGTGCCGTCATCCCACAACAGCGTCTCCAGCAGTTCGAACTCGCGGTCTTCGGCGACCGACGACAGCACCCGCGCTTTGCTGACGCATTCGAGGTGCTCTTCGTCGGCGTCCGAATCCCAGACGATGCCGCCGCCGACGCCGTAGACGCCTTTGCCGGTATGCCGGTCGAACCACGCCGTGCGGATCGCCACGCTGAACGTCGCCCTCCCGCCGGGGCTCACGTGACCGATCGCGCCGGTGTAGACCTCGCGCGGCGAGTCCTCGAGTTCGGAAATAATGCGCATGCTCGAAGCCTTCGGCGCACCGGTCACCGACGCGCACGGGAACAAGGCGGCGAAAATCTCCGGCAGCGCGGCGCGCGTCTCGGCCGACACCGTGGACGTCATCTGCCAGACCGTCGGGTATTTCTCCAGCGCGAACAGCGGACCGGCGCGGACCGTGCCGGCCCGTGCCACGCGGCCGAGGTCGTTGCGGATCATGTCCGTGATCATCACGTTCTCCGCGCGGTTCTTCGCCGACTCGGCGAGCCGCCGCGCGATGGCCCGGTCTTCGGCGGCCGTCATGCCGCGTGCGGCCGTGCCCTTCATCGGGCGTGCCGTCAGCGCGCCGTCGTCGAGCGAGAAGAACAGTTCCGGTGACGCGGAGACGATCGCGAACTCGTCGGACTCCAGCCAGGCGGCGTACGGCGCGCTCCAGGCCAGCCGCAGGAATAACTGCCACGGGTCGCCGACGTCGTCCGCCGTGAGGCGCACCGTGTAATTGATCTGGTAGGTATTGCCGAGCGCGATCTGTTCCTTGATCGAAGCGATCGCCGCGACGTAACGCTCCCGCGGCGTCGTGGGAAGCCAGCGCGCGCCGGCGGCCGGGGACGCCGCAGGCGCCGGCAGCCGGGACGCGGTGGCCGGATCGCGGAACAGGCCGAAACAGGCCACCGGCATCACTCCGGGCGCGTTCGTCTCGAGTGCCGGATCGAAGCTGCGGCCTGCCTCGTAGCCGACGTAGCCCGCCGCATGCAGGCTGTGCGCGTCGACCTGGTGCCGGATCTCGGCGAGTATCTGCGGCACGTCGTCCGGAGCCTGCGTGGAGAGCACCGCCACCGGTGACTCCCAGGTCAGCCAGCGTCCGGCCCGTGCGTCCCGCATCACGATCCTGTGCATTAAAACTCGTATTCCAGGTTCAGCCTCGCGACGCGGTCCGGGCTCTCGTCGTCGAGGGCCCAGAACAGGCCGGCCTCCCAGCGCAGCTTGTGAGTCGGCGCAAACCGCACGGTGCCCGTGAAGGCCGGACCGAGGACCGACGTGTTCTGGCCGATGTGTAACTCGATGCCCGGTTCGAGGGCCTCCCGGTAGCGGTAGCGCGCCTGCAGGTGCAGCGCCGTCTCGAACTCGTCGGTCACGCCGGCGCCTTCTTCGTAGGCCAGGGTCAGGTTCCCGACCGCGGTCCAGCGGCCGAAATCCTTCGCCGAGATCAGCGTCGCCGTGGCGGCCGAGATGTCGCTGTCGACCTTGCGCTCCATGCCGAATACGACGCCCCAGTCGAAGGCGTATTCGCCCTGTTCGGTGAGCTGCCACTTCGCCTCGACTTCGAACAGGTCGAGCGCGAGATCGTCGCCCATGCCTTGCGTCCAGGCGGCGTAGACCTCCGCCTCCCAGCGATCGGAGAACGACCGGCCGATACCGAGCATGTGCCGCTGCAGGTCCTTCGCATCGTCCGACTGGTGTACCGAGCGCCATTCGAGCTCGGCTTCGAGCGGTTGCACGTACGGATCGTAGACACGATCCACGACGATGCCGTCGGCGCGCGCGGCCGCCGCCGCGAACAGCCCGATCGCGATCCCGAGGCCGGCACGCCGCCGGCGCAGCTGACATGCAACCCTGCTCACTCGGCACTCCTCTCGACGTGTGTTGCCCAGCCGATCGCGATGGCGGCCGTGAATACCGCCAGGCTCACGCCGTAGCTGACGGCCACCACCATCGACGGCGCCGCCTCGTAACCGACCAGCGCGTACAGCAGCTGGCCGGGCAGCGAGGCTTCCGGCACCAGCCACGACGTGTCCCAGGCGGGGCCCGCCGTCGACAGCCAGTCCGCCTGCACGAGCAGCTGCACGGCCTGGGCGCACATGCCCGACGCGGCCAGGCCGAGGAGCACGACGGATACCCACAGAGACCGGCGCTCCGGCATCGCCAGCAACACATAATAGAACAGTACACCGACGCTGAAACCGATGCCCGCTCCGGCCAGTGAGCCGATGCCGACACTCGAGACGAAGTGGCCGGCCGCCAGGAATCCCGAAACGTAGACGACGATCTCCGAGCCCTCCCGGATCGACGATATGGCGACGGCCAGTGCCATCAGTGCCGGCAACGCCACGCTCGGGACACTCGGCTGGCCGCGGGCGCGCGCGACGAGGAACACGATGAGGACGGCGGCCGCGAACACGAGGAATTGCAACAGCGCATTGACGAGTTCCTGGCCGGCGCCCTCGAACATCTCCGAGACGGGCCCGAGGAAGTGCGCATAGACGAAGCCGCCGAGCATACCCACCGCGATCGCTGCCAGCAGCCAGCGCGTCGCGGACGGCAGGCGGCGGGACAGGGCGAGCAGCACGCTGATCAGCAGCGCTGCCTCGAGCACCTCCCGCAGGACGATGACGACGCTAGTCACCAGCATCGATCTCGTCCTCCACGATGATCTTGCCGAGCGCGGTGTTCGGATTGAACTCGCCGAAGAAGGGATATTCGCCGGGCGGCAGCGGCCCGACGAAGATGATCGCCTTCGTGCCGCCCATGATCACCTTCTCGCGATTGAGTTCGAAGCTCTCGAACTCTTCGGGCGTCGCGTCCCGGTTGGTCACGACGAGCCTGACCTTCGTGTTGGCGGGGATTTTCAGCACGTCGGGCTGGAACAGGTGATTGCGGATCTCGAGTTCGAAACTCGGCGGTGCGGCAGCCGCCGATGCCGCGAGCAGCGCCGTCATGGCGGCGGTCCACAGGCGCAGACTCCGGATCGCTGCCGTCCGCGTCACGGATTGCGCCCTCCCGCGGCGAGCGACGCCGTCGAGTCCGGCCGGGAACGTGACGCTGACCGCCAGACCCGGGCCGTCGGCGTTGTTCTCGATGTGCAGGTTCGCGTGATGCAGGTCGGCGATGTGCCTGACGATCGCGAGTCCCAGGCCGCAGCCCGCTTCGGCGCTGTCGTGCCGGTCGCCGCCGATGCGATAGAAGCGGTCGAAGACGCGGCCGATCTCCGCCAGCGGTATGCCGGGGCCCGTGTCCTGTACGCAGAGCGCGACGCCGAGATCGGTGCGCTCGACGACGACCCGGATCGAGGCGCCCTGCGGCGAATACTTGCTGGCGTTCGTGATCAGGTTCCCGAGCAGGATGGCGAGCGATGCCTCGTCGCCGGTGACGGTCTCGGCCGATCCCTCCAGCGATATGACCTGTTCTTTCGCATCGATGCCCCCGTACAGATCGCTGATCACCTTCTGCGCGACCGCGTAGAGATCCACTGTCCGCATGTTGGCGAGATAATGCTCGGGCGTTATCCGGTACAGCAACATCATCTGCTCGATCAGGTGGCTGAGGCGCGAGAGGTCGCGGTCCAGCACCGCGAGCGCGTCGGCGTGTTCCGGGAAATCCCGGTGCAGGTTGTGCAAGTGTACCTTGAGAGAGCTGATGGGCGTGCGCAGTTCGTGGGCCGCATCGGCCGAGAAACGCCGCTCGCGCACGACCGCCTCGTTGAGGCGCCGCAGCAGGTCGTTGATCGCGTCGACCACCGGCGCAAGCTCCACCGGCGGGTCCGTGGTGCTGAGACGGGTCAGGTCGTCGGCGCGCTTGTTGCGCAGTTCCCGGGCGAGGCTCTTGATCAGCGACAGGCCGTTGCCGACGACGAGCCAGACGATCGCGGCGATGATGGGCAGGCTGACGACGATCGGCACGACGGCGCGCAGGATGATGCTGTCGGCCAGTTCGATGCGCATGTCGATGCGCTCGCCGACGAGGATCCAGCGATGCCGGGCCGCGTCGTGACGGCTCGAGCACGCGCCAGCGATAACCCTCGAAATTCTCCTCGCGGTAGCCGTCTTCGAACACGGTGAGCGCCTGTGTGCCGCTGTTCGCGGAATGCAGCAGCAGCGTCCCGTCCTCCGACCAGACCTGGAACGCCAGCCGGTTGGACGGTTCCCCCGCGACGCCGGTCGCCGAAGCGCCGGCGGTCTCCAGTACGGCCGCCGTGTCGGCGAGATGCGTGTCCAGCAGCTTCTCGGCCTCCTGCATGCTGGACCGGTAGCCGTAGATCGCAGCGACGAAGTTCCCGAGTGCGATGGTCGCCAGCAGCGCGACGACCAGGTAGAACCGGATCGACTTCACGACGGCCGGATCGTGTAACCGACGCCACGCACGGTCTTGATGAGTTCGTTGCCCAGTTTCTTGCGCAGGTGATGGACGTGCACCTCGATCGCGTTGCTGGCGACTTCTTCGCCCCAGGCATACAGGCGGTTCTCGAGTTGCTGCCGCGTCTGCACCTTGCCGATGTTCTCCATGAGGCTCTTGAGCACCATGTATTCGCGGCGCGGCAAGTCCACCGGCTCGTCGCCCAGGAAGGCCTGCTGGCTGACCGTGTCCAGCGAGACGTGGCCGGCGACGATGCGCCGGTCCCGCGTCGTGCTGAGGCGTCTCTCGATGACGCGCAGGCGGGCGATCAGCTCCGGCGTCTCGAACGGCTTGGGCAGGTAGTCGTCCGCACCGCCATCCAGCCCGGAGACGCGGGCGTCGACGCTCGACCTCGCGGTCAGGATCAGGACCGGCAGCGCGGGATCGCGGCGCCGGATCGCTTTCAGGACCTCGAGGCCGTCGATGTCGGGCAGGCCCAGATCCAGCACGACGATGTCGGGCGGATCGACGTCGACGACGTGCAGCGCGGCCTTGCCCTCGGCCAGGTGATTCGTGACAAAGCCCTCGTTACGGAGGGCTTTGCACAGACCGTTGGCCAGCGACTGGTCGTCTTCGACGAGCAGGATCTGCATGTGATGTCGTCGCCTCCCTGGCGGCGACTGTCGGAATCAGGACCCGGAGCGTTGCAGCTTCTCCCTGGCGATCGACAGCGCCGCGAGTATCTCTTGCTGCCGGCCTTCATCTGCAATGGCCCGGCCGGGCCGCGGTGCGGCGCTCTGCGCCTTCAGCAGGTATCGTCTGGCCTCGCCGTACTCCTTCTTGTGCAGGAGATAGTCAGCAAAGAAGTAGTTGGAGTCGATACCGTCCGGGTCGATCTCGAGCGCCTTCTCGAGCAATTGTACGGCCTTCTTGTCGCTTCCAAAACCCAGCGGCCAGCCGGGGACCTTGTAATAGAGCGTGCCGAGGCTCGCGTAGGCGGATCCGTGCATCGCCTTGTCGTCGAGCGCCATGGCGGCCTCCAGGCTCGCCTTCGCTTCCTTTGCCAGCGACAGCGCGCCGAGACCGCCCTTGGCGCCGGCGAAACTCGACTTGATGATGCCGTCCCAGATGAGCAGGTCGGCGGAGTCGGGGTGCCCGGCGATGGCGGCGTCGGCCCGCTCGGCGAGCATCTCGAACGCAGTAATTTGCGCGTCGCCGCTCAGCTGGTAATTCGTGACGGCCCATTGGTGGCCGAGTTCGTCGACGAGCGTGTCCCCGGACCCCGCCAGGACGGCGGCCGGCAGCAGCATCAGGAGGGTTGCCAGGGTCTTCACGGTTATCGTATGCATGAGATTTTCCTCGTCAGGGTTTGCTGCTCGCGAATCGCCGGATCAGCGGCAGCCGTTTGCGGAGGCTGCTGTCGACGATGCCGGGAAACAGCGCGTTGATGCGCACGAACAATTTCTCGGGCCAGCCGATGTAGCGGTCCGCTCCGGCCGCTCGGCGGACGAGGCCGAGCACCTCGCCGGCGACGAGCGACGGCTCGTCCATCGCGGTGCCGAGCGCGTCGTTCATCGCGACGACGCTGGCGGTGTTCAGTTCGGTGCGCGTCGCGCGCGGTGCGAGGTATGCGACGCGCGTACCGCCGTCTCCCAGTTCGCGGCGCAGTGCCTCGGTGAATCCGCGCAGGCCGAACTTGCTGGCGCAATAGCTGCTGAATCCCGGATAGCCGATGCTGCCGAACGTCGAGCCGATATTGATGATGCACGACTCGCGCTTTTCGAGCAGCGGCAGGAGTTCCAGCGTCAGCAGCATGGGCCCGAGCAGGTTCACGCCGACGAGGCGCCGGATCGCATCGGCCGTCTGGTCCTCGAAGAGTCCGAAGTCGCCCACGCCGGCGGCGTTGATCAGCAGACTGACTTCCGCGTCGCGGCAGGCCTCGACGACGCGACGGCGTCCGCCGTCGTCGCCGATGTCGGCCGGCACGACGCGGTGACCATCGGTCACGAGCGTGTCGACGAGTTCCGTCAGTCGTTGCACGTTGCGCGCGACGAGGACCAGCCGTGCGCCCTCGGCATCCATTCGCTCCGCGATCGCACTGCCAATGCCGCCGGTAGCGCCGGTCAGTACCACGGTCTTGCTGCGGAGATCCATCTCGACGTCAGGCCGCCATCGCGACGGCGGGTGTGAGCGTGCGGAAGATGTCGGCATAGAGCCGGTAGAACATCGTCGCGCTGTGGACGATGCGGTCCTGCCCGGCGCGGTCCTCGATCCGGTTCATCAGCTTCTCGAAGAAGGCGCAGTGCGCCACGTCGAGTGCGCCGTGCGAGCGAAGGTAACGGAACGCTCGCTCCGGGAGCCCCAGCGCGTCGCGGATCGCATCGGCCGCGCCGTCCGCGGTGCTCATGCTGGTGCCCTCCAGTACGTGGACCATGCCGAAGAAACCGATGGGGTCGACGCGCTGGACCGTATCCCAGGCGTAGGCGACCATCAGCTCGGTCGCCGGGCTCGGCCGCGAGGCGCGCGCCGCATCCCGGTCGTGCCCGCAGGCTGCGATGTCGTCGAGGATCCATTCCTGGTGGCCCATCTCTTCCGCGATGTATTCGGCGACGGCCTCCCGCAGCCACTCCCGGTCTTCGGACAGCCGTGCCCCGACCGCCATCAACAGCGGTACCGTGTGTTTGACGTGGTGGTACGCCTGCGTGAGGAACGCGACGTAGTCGGCGAGCGTGACGTCCCCGGCGAAGCAACGCCGGATGATCGGGGAACCGAGCAGGTACTCGCGTCCTTCCCGGGTGTCGGATCGAAGTCGTTCCATGAATGTCACAGGTTGCCGGCCTCCGGTTGGCGCTCGTACAGCGATTCGATCAGGCCGCGGTGGCGGCGCTCGATCTCGGCCCGGCGCGGCCTGCCGTTGTCCGTCAGCAGGCCGTTCGCCGCGGACAAGGGCTCCGGCAGCCGGCGCCAGTCGACTACGCACGCGTAGTCCGGCAGCCGCCGATTCGCGGCACGGATGCTGGCGCCGATCTCGGCATTGGGCGTGGCGGGGTTGCGCGGCCAGACGAGCGCCACGCACCAGGGCCTGGCGTCGCCGAAGACGACGGCCTGTTGCAGCAGGGGGCCGGCGAGCAGCTCGCTTTCCACCCACTCGGGAGAGAGATTGCGTCCGAAGTCGGTAATGATGCGATTGTCCGCGCGGCCGTCGATGCGCAAGAAACCGTCGGCGTCCACGTAGCCGAGATCACCGGTACGGACCGACACGGCGCCCCAGCTGTCGGGCCGGTCGACGTAGCCGAGGAAACTCGATCCGTTCACGACGACCTCGCCGCGGTCGATGTGAACGCGGGCGTGGGGCAGGGGACGTCCCACGGAGTGGGGCCGTTCGGCGCCGGGCAGATTGAGGGTCACGACCGATGCACACTCGGAGAGACCGTAGCCCTCGAAGGCGGGCAGGCCTGCCCTGCGCGACCTCGCGACGAGGTTGCGGGCGACTTTGCCACCGCCCACGGCGACAAAGCGCAGCGAGGCGGGGGGATTCCAGCCGCACTCTGCCGCCGTGCACAGGGCTTTCAGCAATTCGGGAACGAGGATCAGGGTCTCGGGTCGATGGCACTCGATGGCACCGAGCAAGGTCTCGACATGCAGTCCGGACGAACCGCGGATACCGACGTCCGCCAGCGGCGGCACGATGACCGCACCGCCGGCGAGCAGCGGCGCATACACGCCCGCGAGGTTCTCCAGCAGAGTACTGAGCGGCAGCAGGCACAGGTGCCGCGGCGCAGGCAACCCCAGCGCCATCGTCAGGCTGGCCGCGACCCGCAATTGTTGCCCGGCGGACAGGCACACGCCTTTCGGCGTGCCCGTCGTACCGGAGGTGAACGTGATCTTCTGCGTGCGCGGCGGCATGCGGGCATCGCAACGCGCGCGCAGCGGGCGCAGGCGCAACGTGCCCGCGAACGATTCCCCGCCCGCCTCGGCGTCCGTTGCCAGCGTATCCGCGGCACTGGCCGCGATGGCGTGGCGTACCTGGGTCGGCGAGAAGAACAGCGGCATCGGCACGCAACGGATGCCGAGCTGTTGGCACGCGAGGTCCGTGACGATCCAGCCGATGCCGTTGTCGGCGTGCAGGGCCAGGCAGCGTGAACCGAGGCGTTCGAGACGTTCTGCGGCGGCGCAGACGCGGGCGAACAAGTCAGAGCGCGTGAGCCAGACGGCGCCGGATTCGACGACGATATCGTCCGCCGCGCCGGCCGAGCCGATGCGATCCAGGAGTTCGGCCGCCATCAGCCCGCGGCCCTCAGCGCCGTTACGATGCGGGCGGCCGATGCCCGGAGCCGGTCCAGCAACTCCGCGAGTAGCGGATCGGTGGCCATGCGGGCCGCGGCGATACCGGCATCGCCCGCGATGACGTGCGGCCGGTGCGTGTAGTAGCTGCCCCAATCGGCCTGCTTCGCCCCGAGCACGGCCGGATCGGCGGCGCGCAGCGTGCGCGACGGCAGCTGCAAGTCGTCGAGTATCGACCGGACGCGCGGCGTCGCCGTGCAGACGACCCACCGCATGCCCGCCTCGTGCAGGATCGCGGCGAGTATCCCGAACAACAGCGCCACGGCACCCGGTGCCGCGGCGGCGAGGTTGCCCACTTCGACGACCTGGTCGCGGCTGACGGGCGTGTGAAATGCGAGGCTAATCGCCTGCTCGATCGGCGCCTCGAAATATTGCTCGAGAAACAGCGGCGCTTCGCTTGCCGGCCGCAGGCCGACGACGGCACCGTGGCGTCCGTCAATCCCGAGGTTGACGAGATAGGGCAGGAAGGCCTCGATCCTGGCGCCGTACGTGCGGGCGAATCGGGCCGCGATGCGCGCCTCGAGCGCGTGCCTGTCCCGCGAATCCTTCGTGATGAGCTGGATCGTCACGGCATCGTGCGGCAGCCGCTTCGACGGCTTGCGGCGCGCGGGCGTGGAAATCGCTCGTTCGATATTCGTGTCGGACAGATTCACGCTGCATCCCGCTGTTACCTCGACGATAGCGGACAGGCTATGGCGTGAAACTTAAGGCACTCTTAGCGCGCCCCCCGGCGGGCGGATTAGCGTTTGCTGATATTGAACTTGATCTGCAGGAACACGATCCCGCTCACGGTGTCGTCGGCGATCTTCTCGTCCATGAATTTCTCGATCGCGATGCTCGGCAGGTACGTCAGGTTGACGCCGACGTAATCGTTGCCGATGGCAAGGCTCGGCAACGCGCCCGGAAACGGCCGGTTGTCGTTGACGTCCCGGCGGGTCATCAGGAAGGCGTTGATGCCGGCATCGACGTAGAAGCCGTGCAGTCGCTGCGTCGCAAATACGTTGCGGTACAGGCCGCCGCCGGCCATGTACGACATCTGGTCGTTGCTGTCGCGGAAGCCGTTGACCATGAGCCGCTTGTGCCAGCGCGACCTGCTGGTGAACTCGTACTCGAGGCCGAGGCCGGAGTTGTTCTCGTTCCAGTGCTGGCTCGCACCGAGGTGGAACGAGTGGCCGTTGAGCACGGCGCTGAACTCGCCGGCGACGGCGGCCGGGCTGAGTGCGAGGGCGCACACGAGGGCGAGGAGGCAGCGTCCTGCTGCAGATCGAATGTCCATGAGGATGCACGATGCAAGCGGCATGCCACGCTCAAACATCAGTCTATTCAATAACTTGAGAATTAAACATGATAATTTTGTAAAGCCTGCCGACGCTTTTTGTTAGTGTTTTATAGATACAAACCTTAATTGGTAAAGTACACTAAGTGCTCCGATGCGCTATGCGTACGACTATCCGCACCCCGCCGTCACAGTGGACGTTGCCGTGTTCACGATCGACGACGGCGAGCTGGCGGTGCTGCTGATCCGCCGCGCCGCCGAGCCGTTCGCAGGCCGCTGGGCCTTGCCCGGCGGTTTCGTCGAAATCCGCGAAAGCCTGCGCCGGGCCGCCTGGCGGGAACTGCATGAAGAGACCGGTATCAGGGCCGGCTTCCTGGAGCAGCTGGCCGCGTTCGGTCGTCCCGACCGCGATCCGCGCGAGCGCGTTATCAGCGTCGCCTATTACGCGCTGGTGCCGCGGGGGCGCCTGACGATCCGGGCCGCCTCCGATGCGGCCGATGCGCGCCTGTTTCGCCTCGCGGACCTGCCGGAGCTGGCGTTCGACCACGCGAAGATCCTGCGCCGTGCCCGCGAACGACTGCGCGAAAAGGGTGACGACGCGCATATCGCGATGCAACTCATGGCGTCGTCGTTCACGCTGTCGGAGTTGCACCGGGCCCAGGAGCTGATCTGCGGGCGTCCGTTCGACAAGCGCAACTTCCGCAAGCGGATCCTGGCGACCGACCTCGTCGAGCCGACCGGCGAAAAACGGCGCGCGGGCCAGCACCGGCCGGCGGCGCTGTACCGCGCCCGGCACGCGCGCGACGTCCCGTACCGGTCCCGTCCGGCATCCTGCGCTCCGCGCTCAGGGGCCGAAGAGCCCGACAGGAGGACCGTTCGTGAAACAGACTTTGACGGAGGCAAGGCAGGACCTGCGCCGCGATAACTGTGAACACAGTCTCGGAAAGCCGGGGCACTCCGCAATATTCTTTTACTTTACATAGTCTTATCAGCTCGGTGCTGGTAAGCGGTACCGGCGTGCCTGCACAGCACCGGCGGATCCCCAGCGAGGCGGCAACCGAATGAGCGACAGGACCGGCATACAGGACAAGCCGTTGGTGCTTTTCGCCGATGCCGACGAGACCCATGGCGAGCTGGTCCGGCATGCACTCGAGCGCGACGGGTTCCGTGTGAGCTTCGCGACGACGGGCAAGGCCGCGCTCGAGCAATTCCTCTCCACGCCGCCCGACGTCGTCCTGCTCGACGTCGACCTGCCGGGGATGAACGGGATCGACGCTTGCCGGACGATGCGGGCCCGGGAAAGCAAGCGCGAGACGCCCATCCTGATCGTCACCAGCCACGATGCCGAGAATTTCGTAGGCCAGGCGTTCGATGCCGGGGCGACGGACTTCATCGTCAAGCCGCTCGCGCCGGAGCTGATCGCGCATCGCATCCGCCACGTCATGCGTATGTCCAAGTCGCTCAACGATTTGCGCGGCCTGATCCGTGCCGTGCCCGATCTCATTTTCATCGTCGACGAAGAAGGCGAGGTCCAGCAGGGCCTCAGCGGACCGGACGCCGTGCACACGCAACAGATCAAGGCACTGACGACGGCGTCCAAGATCAACTTTTACCCTTGTGAGAACGACGACACGGCCCGCGCCTGCATCAAGCGTGCGCTCGAGACCGGCAAGGTGCAGGTCTACGAGCATGTGCTCGAGGCGTTCGACAAACACCTCGAGACGCGCTTCGTACCGCGCGACAAGCATTCCGTCCTCGCGATCGTGCGCGATATCACGGAGCGCAAGAACTCCGAGAGGCGCATCTTCAATCTCGCCTACTTCGACGAGCTGACCGAGTTGCCTAACCGGCAGCTGTTCAGCCAGAGCCTCGAACAGACGATCCGGACCGCCGAGCGCGATGGCCAGAAATTCGCCGTGCTGTTCGTCGATCTGGATCGCTTCAAACGCATCAACGACACGCTGGGTCACACGGTCGGCGACCAGTTGCTCAAAGACGTCGCGGGCCGGCTCGCCAAGTGCATCCGGTCGTCGGACTCGCTCGCACGGCTCGGGCAGGGTGGCCTCGGCAGCATCAAGCTGGCCCGCCTCGGCGGCGACGAGTTCGTGATCAAGTTGTATGGCGTCGACACCGAAGAGACGGTCGCGGCGATCGCGTCGCGGATCATCTCGGCGCTGTCGCCGCCGTTCACCTGCGAAGGCCACCAGTTCGTCGTCACGCCGAGCATCGGCATCGCCATGTATCCGCAGGACGGCGAGACCGGCGAGCAGCTGTTGATGAATGCCGACTCCGCAATGTATCGCGCGAAATTCGTCGGTCGGAATAATTTCAAGTTCTACACGGAGACGATGCGTACGAAGTCGCTGCATCGTCTCGATCTCGAGAACGAGTTGCGCAAGGCGATCGAGGAAGACCTGTTCGAGCTGCACTACCAGCCCAAGGTCGACGCGATGACCTGGTCACTCACCGGCGCGGAAGCGCTGTTGCGCTGGTTCCATCACGAACGGGGACCGATCGCTCCCGACGACTTCATCCCGGTCGCGGAGGAGACCGGCCTGATCATCCCGCTCGGCAAATGGGTGATGAAGAAGGCCTGCGAGCAGGTGAAACTGTGGGGCAAATACTCATTCGGCGCCGTGCCGGTGTCCATCAACATCTCGAGCCACCAGTTCCACGCGGACGGCCTGCTGGACGACGTGTTCCATGCCGTGGCATCGGCAGGGATCGACGCCAGCAAGCTCGAGCTCGAGATCACCGAGAGCGTCCTGTTGCAGGACGCCGAGAATACGATGGTCGCACTGCGCCGGCTCAAGGACGCCGGCGTGTCGCTTTCCGTCGACGACTTCGGCACCGGCTATTCCTCGCTGAGCTACCTGAAACGCTTCCCGATCGACACGCTCAAGATCGACCGCTCCTTCGTCAAGGATCTGCACGTCGACAAGGACGACGCCGCGATCTGCGCCGCCATACTCGCCATGTCGCGCCAGCTCGGCCTGAACGTGGTCGCCGAGGGCGTCGAGACGCTGGAACAGCTCGAGTTCCTGCGCCATCACGGCTGCAATCAGATCCAGGGCTATCTCTGCAGCAAACCGCTTACGGCCGAACAGTTCCTGGCGATGCTCGACAAGATCGCCGCCAAGTCGGGCGAGGCCAGGGACGCGCAGCAGGCTTCCGCCTGAGGCCGCCGGCGGCTAACGCGTGCCGCGCGAATCGAGGTAGGTCAGCGCCTCGTCGATGTCCTCGGCCGAAGGTCCGCCGCGCAATCCCTCCGGCCGGTAGATCAGCTTGATGTTCGTGACGCCGTCCTTCTTGTAGCTCTCGATGTCGCGGCGGATTCCGGCCTGGGCCTTGTCGTTCGAGCCCGTGATGTAAACCTCGTACTTGCGCCGGAAGGTGTCGATCTGGGGCGGCGGGCCGCCCTGCCAGTAACGCGAGCCGCTGATGTAGACGGCGCCGACGAAGTCGCCCGAGGACAGCAATACGGTGAGGCAGATGTTCGCGGCATCGCCCTCACAGCCGATGTACTGGCGGTTCAGATCGATCTTGTATTGTTTCTCGAGCGCGCGCGGGCCGAGTATGGCCGCCCAGCTGCGCTGCAGATCGGTCGCGTGCCGGTCGCTGAGATTCGCACCCACCCAGATCATGTTGCGCTGGTTGAAGACGTCGCGCCATTTGTCGGGCATCCCGCCCCAGTCGCGCGGATCCGAATACACGAATACGCCGGTGGGACGCTGCGGGTCGTAGCTGTACGGGACGTAGACCTCCCAGCGCAGCGGCTCGTCGGTCGGGAACACTTCCGCCAGTGACTGCGCCGACTGGTCGCCGACGATCTCGGGCGTCGTGTAGCTCATCCGGAACACACCGGTGGGCTCGCCTTGCGCCAGGGCGAGGTGACTGAGAAAGGCCGCGGCAACGGCGACGATCGACTGCAGGATCCATCGTCGATTCATCGATTTTCCCCCTTGTCGGTAACGTGAAACGGTTCACGTGTTCGCGCGTCTACATAAGATATAACATAATCGAACGTGGAGGCGGTGAGATGGTGGAACGCTCGGGTCGTGACCGGGTACTCCCGGTCTACAATCTTCGTGATTACTTCCGCACGTCGATCGACGAGATCATGGCGCGCCAGGGCGTCGACGTCGATCCTCACGCTGCCCACTACGTCGTCAACCTGGTCACGCTGTTTTCCCGATCCGACGCGCTTTACGAGGACGAGGGCGACTACTACGGCCTGAGGCCGCTGGCAATCATGCTGGCGGAAGCGACAGACGCGCCGACGCCGGAGCGCCGCAAGCAGGCCCTGCAGCGGATCGGCGACGTCGCACTGTTCATCGGCGGCTTCTTCATCGAGAGTCTCGCCAACAAGGCGGTCGACGTCGACTATTACATCTGCATGGGCGAGAACGCCTATGGCTCGCTGTCCGAGGAGGTGCGCGGCACCTTTCGCGGCAATGCGTTCGCCGACATCTTTCGGGAACTCGCCGCCAAATTCCAGGTGCTGATCGATGTGCTCAACGAGGTCTGCGACGGTGCGCGTAAGGAGTCGGACCTCGACCTGCTGCGCACGTACGAGATCTGGCAGAAGACCGGCAGCCGGCGTTGCGAGCGTCTGTTGCGCCGACAGGGCATCGTGCCGCTCGGGACGCGCCGGAGCCTGCGGCACTGACATGCTCGCCGAGCTGCAGCAGCACCTGAGCGATATCTACCAGGTCAACGGCGCCTACGACGTCCGCGACTACCTCATCACGGACCCGACTTTCGCGAAACTGCTCGGCCGCGGCGCCATGTTGACGGATACCGACGAGACGCTGCTCGTGACCGAGGACGAAGACGGCCTGGCGCTGTCGCTGTTCCTCGATGCCGCCCTGCTCGAGCGGCTGGAGGCGGCGAAACCGTTCGACAGTCTGCGCGCGGAGACGCTCGACGACCTGTGGACCGTGCTGGAGGGAATCAGCCACTTCAACTGCGTCGTCTGGAAGGCGATGCAGGACCGGAGTTTCTCCCTGCTCGAGCTCGAGTTACAGGGAGAGATCGACAAGTTCGTCAGCACGATGCTGCTCGCGCTCGGCCAGTCCGACACCGAATTACTCAACCGCATGCACGGCTGGCTGTTCGAGGGCGTGCGGTTCCGGGACGGCCTCGACGACGAGCAGCTGGCCCGCTATCGGTCGGCGAACGACTATGCCGCGCGTTTCTGCCATCGCTTGCGGCGACGCCTGATCGACGACAGTGCGCTTGCGCTCACCGAGCTGCGCCGCTTCTATCGCCTGCAGCTGTCCGAGAAGATCTCTCACATCCACGCGCAGGCGTGGTGAACAGGGTCGCGATCAGGGGTAGTAGCGACGCACATCGGGCCAGGCCAGCGCCTGCGCCGCGGCGCGTACCCAGCGGCTCGTGCCGGTCCGCCAGCCGTCGCTGATCCGGATCGCGACGTCGTCTTTCTTCTCGGCCAGGACGCGCTCGTTGGCCGGCGCGTACAGGTGCTGACCGCTCCAGTCGATCCGCACGCGATCCGGCCCCGTGAACAGATCGGCGGGGATGGGCAGTCCGGACCAGTCCGCGATCGCCCCGATCGATTCGGCCGGCCGCGCCGCGAAGTCCTCGTAGCGAAGCGTGAAATATCGCGCGTCGAGCGCCGGCCGCCAGGATTCCAGCCGTCGCTGCCGCGAACGCCAATCCAGCGCGTTTCGCAGCGTGCCCGTGACGCTTGCCTTCTTCTTGTGCCAGCTCGAAGCCACGGCCCGCGGGTCCCGTACCAGGTTCAGCGCGTACAGCTCGACGCCCGGCAACAGGCTGAACGCCAGGGCCAATTCCGGGATCTTCGAACTGTCGACGAAGTGTGTCGCGCCGGTCGCGTCCCGGACGCCCTCGAGGACGGCCTGCAGTGCACGCAGGAAGCCGTCGTGGCGGGACGCGAGTGCCTGCAGGCGATCCGCGTCGACCCAGTCGGCGAGCCCGGCGGCGTCTTTGAGCCAGGCCCGGCCCGCCGATTCCGGATCGGCGCCCGGCCCGGCGGCGGCGCGGGCGGCCGGTACGAGCTCGCCGTAGACGCGGCAATCGCGCAGACTTTCGCCGCAACTGCACGGTTCGCCGTTCGCGAACGCACGGAACAGGTGCCGGGATTGGCCCAGGTTGAAGACGCCCGAGTCCTGCGACAGCATCAGCGACAACAGCGTGCTGCCGGAGCGCCCCGAACCGACGATTGCGACGACCTTCATGACGTCATCCATCATATACTGGGCCGGGCCGCGCAACGATCCCGAACCGATTTCCGATGCCGACAAGCGATGACTCGAATGCCAGGGCGCCGATCTTCCTGATCTGTTCGGAACGATCCGGTTCGAACCTCATCAGCTCGATGTTGGGTGAGCACCCGGCGATCTACGCGCACCCGCCTTATCATCTGGGCCGGGACCTCATACTGCGCCTCCACGAGGCCGCCGC
Organism: uncultured Gammaproteobacteria bacterium; assembly: GCA_963777675.1. GTDB lineage: Bacteria > Pseudomonadota > Gammaproteobacteria > Steroidobacterales > Woeseiaceae > UBA1847. The sequence goes on from CAVZRD010000016.1 coordinate 73,697, forward strand.
CGGCGGCATCCGATCGCGGCCGATGCAGGCACTCGTGCGCAACGCCGTCAACAAGGTGTCGCGTTACCGCGGCGAGGAGGAGGCCGCGCGCCTGCAGCAGTGGTTCGACGCGCAGCCCGGCGTCGAGCCGCGGGCGATCGCGCGCTTCATCTGGCAGCAGATGCCGGTCGAGGCGCACGGCAGGCATGCGCTGGTCAAGGAGAACAACGTGCACCAGCTGCTGTTCTTCCTCGTCGACTGTTTCCCGGACGCGAAGTTCGTGTTCCAGGTCCGCGATCCCCGCGACTACCTGTTGTCCTGCAAGCTGCGCAAGAAGCGCTGGCTCGGCAACAAGTTCGGCTCGGTGCGCAACGCGCTCTCGGTGTGGCGCGAGGATCAGCTCGGCGGGCTGCTCGCGTACGGCCTGCTCGGTCCCGAGCGCGTGTTCCTGCAGCGCTACGAAGATCTCGTCAGCCGCTCGGAACCAACCCTCGCGCGGCTGTGCCGCTTCCTCGGCCTGGAATTCGATCCGCGCATGCTCGAATTCCATGCCGGTGCGAGCGCACTGAACCTGGCCGTCAAGGGCGGTCCGCGCGAGAACCTGGCCAGGCCCGTCATGACGGAGAACTTCCGCAAATACCGCAAGGGCCTGTCGCGCGGCCAGATCCGCGTCGTCGAGGCGCACGTCGGCGACCTGATGGATCGGTTCGGCTATCCGCGGGAATACACAGGGCTCGTGCGGCCGGGGCTCTTCAGCGTCATGAAGCCGCAGATCACGGAGCCGTTCGAGCGCTTCGTCAACAGCGAATTCCGGCCGCAGTACAAGTCCGGCAATTCGCGGCTCGTGAAAGAGCTCGATCGCAACGTCGAGCCGCTCTGCGAGCCGCTCTGGCAGGATGACGACGACGCAGACGCCGTCGAAGGGAGCCGGGCGGAGTCATGAACGCGCCGTACCGCCCGGGCCGGCGCATCCTCGAGATCGCACGGACCGACCCGGATCGGGTCGCGCTCGTCATCGACGGGGAGTCCTGGAGCTACGCGGAACTCCTCGCGGCCGCGCGTGACATCGCGGCGCATTTCCCGGTGCCGGCAGAAGGCGGCGAGCAGGCCGTCACGGCCGTGATGGCGCAGCGGCATGTCTCCGCCTACGCAGGTATCCTCGCGGCGCGCCTCAGCTGTCACGCGTACGTGCCGCTCAACGTGAATCATCCGCCGGCACGCAACGCGACGATCCTCGCTCGCTCGCGCGCCGGCCGCATCGTCTGCGGCGAGCGCGCCGCGGGTGCGCTCGATGCGATGCTCAAGGCAGGCGGGGCGGCGGCACGGCGACGGTCGTGCGCGTGGGCGACCGCAAGCGCGGCTACGCGCTCGACGGCAACGGAGGTGACTGGCCCGCGGCGCGGCGCTGCGAACTCGCAGACCGTGCCTACATCCTGTTTACCTCCGGCAGCACGGGCGAGCCGAAGGGCGTGCCGATACGCAACAGCGAACTCGAGAGTTACCTGGCGGCGGCCGGGCCGATCCTCGAGGTGAGCCCCGACGATCGGTTCTCGCAGACCTTCGACCTCACCTTCGACCTGTCCGTCCACGATCTCTTCGTCTGCTGGGAGAACGGCGCGACGCTGGTCGTCGCGTCCGACAGGGAACTGCGCATGCCGTCGGCGTACATCAACCGGCACGAGATCACCTGCTGGTTCTCGGTGCCGTCGCTCGCGTACCAGGTCCGGCTGCAGGAAGACCTGGCGCCGGGCACGTTCCCCAGCCTGCGTACGAGCCTGTTCTGCGGGGAGGCGCTGCCGGCCGTGGTCGCCGTCGAGTGGGCGCACGCCGCGCCGAATTCGCGCGTCGAGAACTGGTACGGGCCGACCGAGGCCACGATCGCCTGCTCACGGTACGTATTGACCGACGAGCGGCTCGACGACGATACCGTGCCGATCGGCACGGCATTCCCCGGCATGGAGCTGCTGGTACTCGATGCGCATCTCGCGCCTTGCGGGGAAGGAGAGCCCGGCGAGCTGTTCCTCGCGGGCGCGCAGCTGGCCCCGGGCTATCTCGACGATCCGGAAAAGACGCAGGCGAGCTTCCTGACGCTCGCGGACGGCAAGCGGGTCTATCGTACCGGCGACCGCGCGGTGGTCGGAACCGACGGCGACGTACGCTTCCTGGGCCGGGTCGACAACCAGGTGAAGGTGCGCGGCTACCGCATCGAGCTCGGCGAGATCGAGGCAGTACTGCGCACTGCGGCGGCCGGCAGGAATACGGTGGCGCTGGCCTGGCCGGGCGGTGCCGAGATCGCCACCTCGATCGTCGCGGCGCTGGAGTGCGAGTCGGCGGACGTCGCGGCCATCGAGCGCGGCGCGGCGACGAAGCTCCCGGAATACATGGTGCCGTCGAAGATCTTCTGCGTGCCCGCGTTCCCGAAGAATGCGAGCGGCAAGGTAGACCGCAAGGCGCTCGGTGACGAGCTGCTGCGCCGCGCGCGCGAGAACAAGGGCAGCGAATCGGAGGGGAAGTCGCACGAGGCCCGGATCCTTATGGAGGCGATCCTGACGCACGCGCCACTGCTCGGCCGCCGCAATATCCTCGAGGCTAAGAACCTGTTCGATGCCGGCATGGATTCGCTGGCCTTCATCGCCGTGACGACGGACATCGAGCACCGGCTCGGCCTGTCGCTCGACCAGGATACGGTGATCCAGCTCGCGGAGATGTCCTTCGACGAGATCGTAAGGGAAGCGCGCGGCGAGACCCATCGCCTGACGCCGGGGGTGGACGAGGGCGAACGCCTGACGCTGCTCGACCGCATCAAGCGGCTGCTGCACATCCCGCGCGTCATCCGTAAGCCACGCGCCAACCGTGCGCTACAGTTCATCGAGCGCTTCCCGGGATATCTCGCCGAACACGGCGCCCCCGACGTGCTCGCGGTCGGTTCGTCCTGCACGTTCCGCGCGTTCTACCCGAAAAGTTTCGAGCGGGCCGCGGCGGCACACGGCGCGAACGTCACGTCGCTGAATGCGGGTTTCCCCGCAGTGAGCGTCGGCGGCATGCACATGATGTGCGAATACATCCGTGACCAGTTGCAGGCGGCGGGCAAGCGCGTGCCCCTGATCATCTACGAGTTCGACGTAATGCACATCAGCACGACGCCGCCGAGCGGCGACATCAACCTGGGGCCGGATTTTTTCTCCGGCAACGTGATCTCGCTGCGCGGCGGGCGCACGAATCCCGAGTTCGAATGGCTCGTCGAAACATCGGGCGCCTGGAACGCGCCCGACGAGTCACATCAGAAGACCCGCAAGCCGAACTGGGCGCGCAAGCGCGACAGGGTCATCGCGCGCGCCTATCTCGGCGACGTGGAGTTCTCCGACGCGTCGTTGAAAACCTGGCTTGCCGGCGCGCGCGCGCTGCGGGAGGTGAGCGACCGGATGCTGCTGTTCCTGCACCCGGCGGACCGCGAAATGCTCGACGAGCTGCGGGACGGCGTGGCTACGGGCAAGTTGCATCGGCTCACCCGCGAACTCGGCGAGCAACTCGATGCGCCGATGCTGCCGTGGGAGGAATTCGACCTCGATCCCGGCGACTACCTCGACATCAACCATATGAACGCGCGCGGCGGCCGGGATCGCCTCAGCGGGCAGCTCGCGGCCATGGTTTTCGGCGGTGGCGCGTCGGCGCAAATCAGAAAAACTTCCTGATTTCAGTCGCTTGGCGAAGCACGAGGATTCCGTAAGAAATCCCGACGAAAAAATTGCAATTATGTGACCTCGTCGACCGCAATGACACGCAATCGGGGAATAATAGCCATTCGTTACACGGGCACAGATTACGATGCAGGAAGACTACTCCGCGCTGGGTGAGAGGGCGTTCGGGCACGATGCCGAATCGCTGGTCACCATTGCGTATCAATCCCACCAGGATGCCCTGAAATTCCTGCAGGCCGCGCTGCGCGACCCCGACGGCGTCGCCCTGTTGCACGGCCCGGCCGGCGCCGGCAAATCGACGATCCTGCGGATGCTCTCGAAACAACTGTCGCGCTACTCGTCCGTCGCGCACCTGGACGGTACGCGGCTTAAGCCGACGGACCTGCTGGCGGGGATGCTCGAGCAGTTCGGCCACGACGTGCACGACGAGCTCGACGACGAGATGCTGCGCATGGTCAACGACTATGCAGGCCAGCAGACTCGCACCTACCAGCCGCCGGTGCTGATCATCGACAACGTCGACCGCATGTTTCCCGCCGCGCTGCGTATCCTGAATACGCTCGCGGCCCTGACGGTTCCCGGCCTGTATACGCTGCGCATCGTGCTCTCGGGGCACGACAAGCTGAAGCCGATCGTCGATTCCGATGGCCTGTCGAACCTCGCGGAACGCAATCCCGCGTGGTTCTCGCTGGCGCCGCTTTCGTCGAAGGAAACGATGATCTATCTGCACGCGCGCCTGAAGGCCGCGGGCCTGGAGCAGGCGGACACGGTATTCCCGTTCGACGTCTGTGATCGCCTGCGAGACCAGTCCGGCGGCTGGCCGGGACTGCTGAACCATTTCGCGCTGGAGGCTTACGAGCGGGCCGCGGATTTCCCGGTCAGCATCGTGGACACCGTCCAGGACGGGCGGCCGGCGCAGGAAAAAGAGAACTCCGCCAGGATCCCCGTACTGAGCCGCGATACGGATCAGAAGCGGCCGCCGCCACGCCTTATCGTGACGAGGGAAGGCACCGTGACGACCGAGTACACCTTCAATGAGAAGAAAGTGCTGATCGGTCGTTCCGATTTCGCCGATGTCATCATCGATGACGACTTCGTCAGCAAGCTGCACGTCGCCTTGTTGCTGTATTCCGATGCCCTCGTCCTGCTCGATCTCAACAGCGCCAACGGCACGACCGTCAACTCGATAAAAGTCAAAAAGACCATCCTGAAGGACGACGACATCATCTCGCTGGGGCACCACCGCGTGAAGATCGCGGACGCGCCGCCGATCAGCGAGGAGATGGCACAGCTCCTGAAGTCGCCCGATACGATCAAGATGAAGAGCCTGGTCGACATGCGGAAATTGCATGCCAGGCGCCAGGCGAGACTCGTCTCGAAGCGCTGACAATCCACCGCGAAGCGACCCGACATCGGCAACGCCGCCCTTGGCGGCTATACTTGCGTGTGTTGGAGACTTGACTGGATGAGCGATATGAACGGCAAACATGCGATCGCATTGCTGGCGGCGGCACTTCCGGGCCTGGCGCTGGCGCAGGGCGCGGATTCCTACCAGTGTTCCCTCGGCGACCTGACGCGCCGGGTCGAGATACTGACCGAACCGGGCCGCTCGGTACCCTGTGAAGTGCACTACTACAAGGACACCGAGGCTCCCGGCGAGATGCAGGTACTCTGGCGTGCACAGAACGAAGCCGGATATTGCCAGCGCAAGGCCGACGACTTCGTCGCCAGGCTCGAAGGCATGGGCTGGGATTGCGGCGCCGGCACGACGGCGGAGCCATCGGAGCCGGCGGAACCGATGGAGCCCAATTCCGCGCCGGAGCCCGAGGCATCACCGCCGCCGGCGGAAACGCCGCCAGCGGAACCGAGCGACGACACCGATGTGCTGAGGCCGGCGGACCAGTCAGGCTAACGACGCGTTCCGGAACCGGGCGGTCGCCCGGTCCGGCAGGCCGCGCACAGGCTATTTCTTCTTGTCGCGGCAAGGGCTGTCGAAGGGCTATTCGTCCGGCGAGTCGTGACTCCGCTCGAGGTCGCACAAACCGGCTTCGTAGTCGTAGTGCCCGCCCTTGTCCTGACAATCCTGGATGCGCGCCCTTTCGATGAAGAGCATGACGGTCCACGCCGCGTACAACAGTAACGTGGCGCAGAAGAGCGCCGTCAGGATCAGGACCAGCTTGCGTTGCCAGGCCGGTGCGTCGGTCTTTTCGTATTTCTTGAACATTAGTCCTGCGTGCAATTGGCGCGCCCTTCCTGGACGGGCGGGCACGCGGTATCGCCATACGAACAGAACACGCAGCAATCGCCCTCGACCGGTTTGAGCAACACGCCGCAGCCCTCGCATTCATAGAAGAACCGACACGCGTCGATCGGCATCCGCTCTCGCTTCGGGTGCCCGCATTGCGGACAGGTGATTGTTGAATACGGTTCCAAGCTTTCCATCCGTCAGGATGTCGTCGATTCTGCGCCCGAGCAGTCCGGGCCAATCGCGGTCGATCGCCAGTTTACCACCCGTGCCGCAACGGAGACTCCCCGCGTACCAGCCGCTATACTCCTGAGTGCAGCCGTTGGACCTGCGGCGCCCGCGGCGGCTGCTTTGCAGAGCAGAACAATCAATAACAATAAGGGCGTTGCATGTACGTATTTGCGGTCTGGCTCTATCTCGTGAATTTTTCCTGGCCGTTCTTCATCCGGTTGACCGGTTGAAGAACGACGGCAATCTTTCTTCGTGAGAGACCGTACCGAGGGACATCGATTATGGGTCAATTCGAATACGTCATGGTGCTGGTGTCGATCATTGTCGGCCTCGGTATCACACACATTCTCATGGGCATTGGCGCTATCATCGATCGACAGTCGCGCAAGGACGGTCGTCTTGAACTCAGCCTCGCGCATGCCTTTTGGCTGGGATACTGCTTCCTGTGGCTGGTCATGTTCTGGTGGTGGGAGTATCGCTTCTCGACCCGGGTGTCGGCATGGCACATGGGACTGTATCTGTTCCTGATCTGTTACGCCGTGACCCTATTTCTCCTGCAGGCGGTGCTCGTACCGAGGTCCTGGGACGGTGTCACCAGCTTGAAGGAGTATTTCCTGGAGCGGCGAGTGTGGTTCTTCAGTCTCAACGCGTTCGCCGTAGTTCTGGACCAGGTCGATAGTTATCTTAAAGGCGGGTTCGAGTACATCCTGAATGGCGGGTATTTCAGTATCGCGTTTACCCTGGCCAATATCCCGCTCGTTATCATCGGGATAAGAACGACCAATATTCGCATTCACAATACGCTGGCTGCGATATTTGTCGTCTGGCAGATCCTGATCGGGTTTGGCTACATCGAGATGCTGGCAAGCTGACCGATGCTGGCGACCTTTCGGAACGTCCGCTATTCCGCGGAGTGGGCATTCAGTTAGTCCAGAAGCATCGGGCCCGGAGGGCGGCTTACGGCGAGAAGCGGCCCTTAGTTTTCTGAACAGGCGGCCACAGGTTCCCCAAATACTACCTTGGCGCTCAGCTTGCAGACAAAAACCGTCGTCGGTTTACAAGTGACCGGACCGTCTCGTCCATCGTCGGTCAAAGTCACCGCCCAATATGTAGGAAATTCTTCTAGCATCGTCTCGAATTCGTCGGATACGCAATCCTGCAAATGAAAGTGCTTCTTCGCGGCAATGATACTTGCCTTCACGTTGCTATCGATCGGAAGCTCAATATCGTCGGCGCTTGCGCTTATGTTGTATCCGAAACCCAAGAAACCGACGCCGACTAGCGGCAATACCATGCGCATCTTGTGAGCCTCATCAAGCCTTTTCGAAGAGGAAATCGAGTGCCCCCTTCGGGTCACAGGCAGCCTCTCCAGAATCCTCTCGCCCGCCGGCTGCTTTCCGAAGTGTACCAGCCGGGCGCGATTCCACAGGCCCCTACCGGTGAAACCTAAAGTAGATTCGAGGAAATCCGCCACGTGGCGGATTGTTGACCAGTTCGAAAAATAAGTTTCCGCGGAAACGCGGGAATTGAGCGTCTGCACTTGCAGATCGCAGTTTTCAACCAAGCTTCACAAGTCCTCCCAGGGGAGGAATTCAACTCGGGGCCACTTGGGCTGCCAGCGCGCGACCTTGTCCAGGTAGATTTGTCGCGTGATCTGCCGTTTGTTGGGCCTGATGACGAGATTCAACAAATCGTCAAAGCCAAATGGCGCATAGGCTTCGAGCCTTTGGCCCCTGGGTCGAACGGCGACGGCTCCTGCGGTCGTCGGAAACGTCTGTATCGCCGACTCCACCGATGTGTAGGCGCTGATCGGGTAGCCGAATCGCTGTTCGTACCACAGATGAACGCGCGCCTCGTTCTTTACGTCGAATGGGATACCCAGGCCGTCGTAGAATCGATTAATCCGTACGTGGTGCTCAGACTCTGTGTCCTCGCCCAGATCGTCCGGATCGAAATATATGAGATCGATGTCATCGATGCCGTGCAGAGACGAGTATCCGTGCTCACGGTTCCAGAAAGTTTGGAACACTGCGCCGGCGACCATCCAGCAATTCGGTAAAGCCAGCTCTGTCCAGTTGTCGAAAACGCACGACATGACGGGACTGTCGCGAAGAGAAGATTCGAGCCTTTCTGGCAGTTGAACATACATATGCATTGCACACGAGATTTCCGTTCTGCGCCGTTACCAGCCGCCGTCACCGCGACATCGTTACTCAGCTCCGGCACATCAGTTGCTGCACCGGCGCATCGTCGCTGTAACGTTCGCATTCGCGGGCACGTTTCAGCGCAACGGCGTACCACTCGAACTCGTCGAGGAACTTGCCGATGCGCTCGTCGTATGCCGGCTCCAGTGCATTGCCGTCCTCGTCGAACGCATTCTGCACCCGCGGGATGGGGAACGCACTCGGGATACTCGGCGTGCCGAGTTCCGCCAGGATGCCGCGCAGGTTGACCAGGCCGCGCACGCCGCCGAAGGGCCCGCCCGAGTACGTGACGATGCCGCTGGGCTTGTACAGGTATTCGCGCTGGAAATGATCCAGCAGGTTCTTCAGTGCCGGCGGGATGCTGTGATTGTATTCGCCGCTGACGATGACGAAACCGTCTGCGGCGTCGAGGATCCCGGCGACGCATTGCATCTCGGCGGGCGCTTCGCCCTGTTCGTATTCTTTATACATACGATCCAGAAGCGGCAGGCCGTGGGCGGCGGCATCGACAAGCGTTACGTCGTGACCGCGGCCCTGCAGGTGCCGCACGACGAAGCGGGCTGCCTTGATGCCCTGGCGCTTCTCTCGCACGCTGCCGTAGATCACGGCAGTACGTAATGTGGCGGGATTCGACAACCGGACTCCGATTCTGTCGTGGCAGCGTGGTGGGTTTGGAGCTGGGATGCGCCGACATAATAACAGGAATCGCCGCTGCGCCGCCTGGTTTGCTGACCTTGTATTACCCACGCGGGATCGTATGACGGTATGATCCGTAGCTTGTCCCGCCCTCCAACAAGTACCAGATGAGCGAACAAGCCGAGCAAGGCGCACTGGGTGCGTTCTGGACCGAGCTCAAGAGACGGCGTGTCATACGCGTCGTAGTCCTGTACGCGATAGCGGGGTGGGTAGTCATCGAGGTCGCGTCGACCGTATTGCCCAATCTCGATCTCCCGGACTGGAGCGTCAAACTGGTGACGATCCTCGTCGTACTCGGATTCGTCATCGCTGTGACGCTTGCCTGGGCTTTCGATATCGGTCCGGGCGGCGTGCACCGGACACCCGGGGTCGACGGCGCCGGAGAGTCCGCCGGTGACGAAGTACATGCGGCACCACCGCCTGCCGAGGCGACGGCTCGACGGCCCGAAGCGAAGACGGATGCGAGAAAGACCATCGCCGTATTGCCGTTCGTCAACATGAGCGGAGACAGCGAAAACGAATACTTCAGCGACGGCATTTCCGAAGAGATACTCAATCTCATGGTCAAGCTGCCGCAACTGAGAGTGGCATCGAGGACCTCGTCGTTCATCTTCAAAGGCAAGGACGTCAGTATCCCGACCGTTGCCAGGGAACTCGGCGTCGATACGGTGCTCGAGGGAAGCGTCCGCAGGGCTGGCGACCGCGTCAGGATCACGGCACAGCTGATCGACGCCGAGACCGATTCGCATCTCTGGTCGGAAACATACGACCGGGAATTGAAGGACGTGTTTGCCATCCAGGACGACATCGCCCAGAGCATCATCACCGCGATGCAGATGACGCTGAGCCCGAAGGAGCGGCGGGCGATTCAGAACGTCGCTACCTCCGATGCGAAGGCCTATGACTACTACCTCCGCGGCCGTAGCTACATGTACACGATGACGCGCACCGACTACGAGCACGCCATCCGCATGTTCCAGCAGGCGATCGACCTTGATCCAAAGTACGCGTTGGCCTATGCAGGGATCGCGGACGCGTATTCGCACCTGTTTCGATATGCCGACGGTAGCCGGGCCAATGCCGAGAAGGCGCTCGAGGTGAGCGAGAACGCCGTCGCGCTGGACCCGGATTCTGCGGAAGCGCGTGCGTCGCGGGGCCTCGCCATGTTCATCAACGAGGAGTACGTCGAGGCCGAGCAGGAGTTCCGGATGGCGAGGGAACTCAACCCTAATCTGTACGAGGCCTACTATTATTCCGGCCTGGCGTATTCCTCGCAGGGAAACTTCGAAAAGGCGGTAGAGATGTACACTAAGGCGAAGGAAGTCAATCCCGCCGACTACCAGGCGACGATCTTTCTCGCCCAGGCATACGCATCGCTGGGCCGCAGACATGATGAAATGCGTGCGCGCCTCTCGTCGCTGGACCTGATCGAGCGGCACCTGAAGATGAACCCGCACGACACGAGAGCCCTTTACGTCGGGGCGAATCAGCTTTGCAACGTTGGGGAACTCGAGAAGGGCCGGGAACTGGCGGAGCGGGCGCTCGGCCAGGACGAGAATGAACCGATCGTGCTCTACAATGTCGCCTGTTTCTTCGCCATGCAAGGAGACCCGGACCGGTCACTGGAATTGCTGACCCGAGCGGTCGAGCGCGGATGGGGCGATCGCGCCTGGCTGGAGACGGACAGCGATCTCGACTCCTTGCGGCAAGACGAACGCTTCATGCGTCTGCTCGACAAGATTCCCTGACCGTGTTCATCGGTCACTACGGGGTCGCCCTTGGCGCCAAGCGTTACGCTCCGGCGGTATCCCTCGGCATCCTGTTCCTCGCGGCGCAGCTCGCGGACCTCATATGGCCGAATCTCGTCCTGCTCGGTATCGAGCAGGTGCGCATCGATCCGGGCGCGACCGTGATGACGCCGATGGATTTCGTGCATTACCCGTGGTCGCACAGCCTCGTTGCCCTGGCGGCGTGGGGCCTGTTGTTCGGGTTGCTTTATGCGGCGTTGACGCGCGCCGGGCGAACGGCGGCGCTGGTCATCGCCGCGGTCGTCGTCAGCCACTGGGTGCTCGACGTCATCTCACACCGGGCGGACGTGCCGGTGTTGCTGGGTGACGGCCTGCGCGTCGGTCTCGGCCTCTGGAATCACCCGGTCGCGGCCGTCGCGGTGGAACTGGCGATCTTCGGCGTCGGCCTCTGGCTGTACGTGAGTCGAACGATCCGCGATCGATCGCATCGGCAGCCTCGGGCTCTGGGCGCTGGTGCTGTTCCTGCTGGCGGTGTATGTCGCCAACGTACTCGGGCCGCCGCCGCCATCGGTCGCGGCTGTGGCATGGTCCGCGCAGGCGATGTGGCTGCTGGTCCTGTGGGGATTCTGGGTCGACCGGCACCGCGGCGTGCGCGGCGCGGGCTGAGAGCACCCTAGTCGATCCGCCCGAGTGCGACGCGGATCGCTTCGCCATTGACGCCGCTGGACTCCTCGGAGGCGAGGAACGCGATCATCGCCGCGACTTCCTCCGGCGTCGCGACGCGACCCTGGCCGTGATTCGCCGCACGCTCCTCCCAGATCTGGTCGACCGTGATGCCGCGCTCTGCGGCCGCCGCCGCGGCCGAACGTTCGGACATCGACGTGCGCACCCAGCCCGGCAGCACCGCGTTCGACGTCACGCCGAACGGCGCGGCGTCCAGTGCGACCGAACGCATCAATCCGATCAAGCCGTGTTTCGAGCTGTTGTAGGCGCAACTCGCCGGTTCGGCGACGAGGCCGGACGTGGAGCTGGTGAAGACGATGCGCCCGTAGCCGCGTTCGACCATTGCGCGCAACACGAGACGCGTCAGATAGAACGGCCCGTCGAGATTGATGTGCATCGTCTCGGCCCAGACCTCCGGCTCCTGTTCCCAGACGACGCGCTCGTGTGCCGAGCCGATGCCGTGATTGCAGACGAGGATGTCGATCGGGCCGAGGCGCCGCTCCGTCTCGGCGACGGCGTGCGCACATCCCTCGGGCGTGCCGAGATCGGCGACGCAGTAGTCGAGCCCGAGTTCGGCGAGATCCTTTTCGCCGCGTGCGACGCCCATCACCTTCGCTCCGCGCGATGCCAGCAGTCCGGCCGTCGCGCGCCCGATTCCGCGGCTCGCTCCGGTCACCAGCGCGACGCGTCCTTCGACACCCGCCATGTCTTGCTCCTCAACACCGATTGGCGCCACCTTACGCGTTTCGTCAACCGGCCTCCAGCACCTGCCTTTCTTCACATGCCTGCCTGAACTATGATGACCCAAAGGACGCCGCATCGCCTGCGACCATCAATCATTGGGGAATACAAGAATGACAACCAAGGTCGCGGCCCGGATCGTGGTCGCCGCTGCGATGATCGTCATGCCGATCGTCGTCTCGGGGCAGCCGCCTCAAGCCAAACAGACCTACACCGCCGCGCAGAGCGCGCATGGCCGACAACTCTACGGGCAACACTGCGCGAGCTGTCATGGCGGCAGCCTCGAAGGCGCCACGGCGCCGGCGCTCGCCGGCGCCCAGTTCGTCGCCACCTGGGGCCCGCCGACCCGGAACGTGGACGACCTGTTCTACATCCTGCGAAGCTCCATGCCGCGCCCGAACATGGGTAGCCTGGACGCGGCCGAATACGTCGACATCCTGGCCTACATCCTCTCGCGCAACGGCGTCCCGGCAGGGCCGACGGAATTGACGGCGGATCCCGAGAGACTGTCGGCCATCCGGATCCGCGGAGGAGCCGCCGCGGACGAGTCCGCAAAGCCGAAACCGCAATTCATCGTGGGGGAGGGTGGGATGACCCCCCGTGGCAAGGGGCCGTCGGCCGAGGAGTTGCGCAATGCGGCCACCGGTGACGATTGGCTCTATCACACGCACGACTATCGTGGCACGCGTTACTCGCCGTTGAAGCAGATCGATGTGGGGAATGTGCAGCGACTGCAGGTCGCCTGCATGTACCAGCTCGGCTCGCTCGAGACGTTTGTAACGGGTCCGATCGAGTACGCCGGCACGATGTATGTGACGACCGCCTCGTTGACGGCGGCGATCGATGCAACGACCTGCCGGGAGAAATGGCGGCACAAGTGGGAACCCAGGGACGCCGTCGTCTGGCCTAACAATCGTGGCGTCGCCATCGAGGACGGCTACGTCGTCCGCGGTACCAGCGACGGCTACCTGTTCGCGCTGGATTCGGCCGACGGCAGGCTGTTGTGGGCGCGTCAGGTTGCGCGGCCTGCCGCGGGTGAAACCATCACGATGCCGCCGATGATCTTCGACGATCTCGTGCTGGTCGGACCTGCCGGCAGCGAGAACAACGTCCAGGGCTGGATCGGCGCCTTCAAGTTGGCTGACGGATCGCCGGTGTGGCGCTTCAATACGATCCCGAAGGCAGGCCAGCCGGGATTCGAGACCTGGAAGCATGACCCGAACCTGCCCGTGGGCGGCGGCGCCGTCTGGTCGCCAATGTCGCTGGACGTCGAGCGGGACGAGCTGTACGTACCCGTGACAAATCCGGCGCCGGATCTCCCGGCCAAACTACGGCCCGGCAAGAACCTCTATACGAACTCCCTGCTGGCGCTCGACGTCCGCAGCGGCAAACTGCGATGGTATTTGCAACTCGTGCCGAACGACGACAAAGACTGGGATCTGACCCAGGTCAGTCCGATTTTCGACGGCAACGTGCAGGGCAAGCACCGCCGGCTGATGGTCGCCGCCGGCAAGGACGGCATCGTCCGTGTGCTGGACAGGGACACACACGAGGTCCTGCACGAGACCCGCATCGGGACGCGGTTGAACGAGGACCAGCCGATCACCGTCGAGGGCACGCGCTACTGCCCCGGGACGCTCGGCGGTGTGCAGTGGAACGGGCCGGCCTGGGACCCGGACGCGAACATGTTGTACGTGCCGACCGTCGACTGGTGTTGGACGGGGAAGCTCGATCCGGAAGTTCGCCTCGTCCCTGGCGAGATGTACCTGGGCGGTACGGCTCGAGCCGGACGAGGAATCACAGGGATTCCTGACGGCCATCGATGCGTCGACGGGCAAGATTCGCTGGCAATACCGCTCGGACGAACCGATGATCGGCGCGGTGACGGCAACGGCAGGCGGACTGTTGCTTGCGGCGGAGGGGGTCGGCGATTTCCTTGCGTTCGATGCAAAGTCCGGCAGGGAGTTGTACCGTATGAATACCGGCGGTTCGATGGCCGGCGGCGTCGTGACCTACGCCGTGGACGGCAAGCAATACATCGGCGTCGCGAGCGGCAGGGGTTCGTTGAATATGGGTGGCAAGGGCGCACCCGTCATCGTCGTGTTCACACTGCCTCAGGGCAGCGCAAGAGAGGAGACGAATAAATGAGGCGAATGGCGGCACTGATGGCTGTGGGTTTGATGTTGTCTGCGTGCGGCGGCGGCGGGATCGATTCCTACGAAGAAGGCATGGAGGCGCAGGCCGACCTGATGGAAGAGATGATCAGCGTCCTGAAAGGCGTCGAGGACGAAGACTCCGCCAATAAGGCGGCCGCCAGGATCGAAGAGATCGGCGGAAAGATGGCGGATATCGCGAACAAGGTTTCGGAGTTGCCGAGACCAGACGCGGAAGAGATGCAGGAGCTGGCCGACAAACAGCGCGACAGGATGCGGTCGATTCAGCAGGATGCGACGGAGCAGATGATGAAGATGGCCCAGTATCCCGTGCTCCGCGATGCGTGGATAAAGGCCATGCGCGACATGCACGAGACGCAATAAGCGCCCGGCAGCGTTCAGATCAGGTCGAGCAACAGCGGCAGGATGAGCTGCTTGACGAGACTTATCGTGACGACGCCGATCAACACGACGGCGAGGGTCAGCGGATCCCAGTGATTGAGGACGAGCCCGAGGGCGAGCGCGGCCGCCGGCGGATGCTCAGTGCGGGTGACGACCATCCCGAACATCGCCAGCGAGATGGCAAGGGCGCCGCACACGACCATGGCCGCATGGAACAGAAACGTCCCGGGCGTGCCGAACTGGTAGTGGATGAGGGACATCAGCGTGCCGGCGATCATGCCGACCAGGTAGCCGCCGATGAGATCGCGCGGAGCGGAACGCGGCGAGCGGGGCACGGCGAAAGCGATGAAGGCCGTCGAGCCTAGGGCCGCGATCAACACCGTTTGCGTCACGGCATCGAGAACAAACAGCAGCGCCAGCACGACGAAGCCGGCCAGGCTGCACTGCAGTGCATAGCGTAGAAAGTTTCCGTGTCGGAACTGGCGCACGGGTTTCGGGTTGGTCCCCTCTCAGACCTTCGGTTCCGAAGGGCTCCTGTCCTGGTCTGGTGTCGATCAATCATACAACGCCCGGCCTGACCCGCAATGGATGCGTGCTAGAATCGAGCCTTGAAAATGCGGGCATTATGGAATCTCGGCCTCGCCCCGGGTTGCAAGCGCGCAATAATGTGACCCATAAAAAGATCCGGAAAGGGCTATGCACGTAAATGGGTCCTCGCTAGGAAGCAAGGCGTTCGGGGAGCACGCCGATCCCCGACTTATCGTTGCGTATCAATCGCATCAGGATGGTCTGCGGTTCCTTTCGGAGGCGCTCGGGCAGCACGGGGGCGTCGCACTCATCCAGGGTCCCGGCGGGTCCGGGAAGACGACGATCGTTACCGAGCAGGCGGGCTGGTTGTCCAGGGACTCGTCCGTGGCGATCGTCGACGGCAAACAGCTGAGCCCGCAGCGTCTGCTGACCGGCATGCTTTCGCAGTTCGGCATCGAAGCGGACACCGAGAACGACGAGCAGCTCATGGAACTCGTCGACGATTTCCTGACCGGCCAGCCGTATCCGAATCCTGCACCCGTACTGATCGTCGACAACGTCGATCTGGCGCCGTCGAGTTCATTGCGCCTGTTGAACTGGCTTGCAGCACTGGAGGTCCGGGACCGCTACGCGCTGCGGATCGTTCTGACCGGCCAGGAACGGATCGCGTCGCTGGTGCGCCTCGACGGCATGCACAGCCTGGCCCGGCGCAATCCGGCGACGTATTCGCTCAACCCGTTGTCCGCCCGCGAGGCGATGATCTATCTGCGTACGCGCCTGATCGCGGCCGGCAGCGACAGCAGCGAGACGGTGTTCCCGATCGATGTCACCGATCGGCTGTGTCGGCTCTCTCGGGGCTGGCCCGGAGTGCTGAACAGCCTCGCGCTCGAACTCATCGTGCGCATGCAGGAGACGGAGACTCGGGAATCGGCGCCACGCGCGATCGTGACCCGTGACGGCGAGACGCTGCAGGAACTCACTCTGACTAAGCGGCAATACATCATCGGCCGTTCCAGGCTGGCCGACATCCTGATCGAGGACATGTACGTCAGCAAATTGCACGCCTTGCTGCAGGTCTACTCGAATGCGCTCGTCCTGCTGGACCTCAACAGTACGAACGGCACAACAGTCAATTCCGCCGCGGCGCCCAAGACCGTCCTGAAGAACAACGACGTCATCTCGCTGGGCCGGCACCGGATCAAGGTCGAGAATGTGCCGGTCATCGACGCGAGCATGGACGAACTTGTCAAGGCCTCCGATACGCTGACGATCGGGAATCTCTCCGAGATACGCCGCCAGCGGGCACGCCGCACCCTCGCCGTGCTTAAGCACCACGGGACGTCCAGCTGACAGGCAATCGGCTCGTCAGCTGCCGCGGCGAGCCCGGATCAGGAAGTCGCCGATAATGATGACGTCGTCGGGGTGAAGTTCCTGGTGCGACACCTCTTTGAAGTTCACTTTCGTGCCGTTGAAGCTATTCAGGTCTTCCACGGAGATTTTGGTCGGCGTGCACAGCAACAACGCGTGATGGCGGCTGACGTACTTGCTGTCGAGGCACAGGTCGCAGTCCTCGTCACGGCCGAGCATGCAGCGCGCGGGCATCTCGGTGATCATGACCGTCCGTTCGACCTTACCGTCCCGGATGACGTCGAACCGGCCGATACCGCCGGCCGGCAGCTCTTCCTCGGGTTGCAACACCGGCACCGCGTCTTCCGGTTCCGGTAGCTGCTCGGACAATATCGTCAGGGTCGACGTCAGGTCCACGCTCTGGGCGGCAATCTCTGCCGTCAGGTTCGCGATCTGCGCATCCTTGGTCGCGACGTCGGCCTTGAGTGCCTCGAAGGCTTCTGCTTCGGAGTGAAGACGGGTACATTCCTCCCGGGAGGCCTCGAGCTGTTCCTCGAGATCGTCGACCCGCCGCGCTTTTTCGATCGCCGATTCGAGTTCCTTCCGCAGCTCCGCGACGGTCTCGTGCAACTCGGATTGCAGCGTCTCGAGTTTGCCGATCCGATGCTCGGATTTCTCGACTTCCTTGCGCGCGGCCTTCGCCGCCCGCTGCTCGGCTTTCAGCTCCGCGGCGAGCTTCTTCGTGCTCTTTTCGTGTTCGGCGAGTTCCAGCCTCAGGCGCCCCGTCTCGTCGGCGCCTTCGCGGACCGTCTTGGCCAGCGACCTGGCTTCGTCCGAGCGGCTGCCGAGTTTTTCCGAGAGTTCGGCGATCGTACGGTCACGCTCGGTGATGTCCTGCTGCGCTGCGCTCTTCTCGGACTTCAGCCGGTCGATCTGTTCGGACACCCGTGCGAGGCGAGCCAGCAGCTCGTCGACATCCACGCTCGGGCCGTACACCGGAGCCGGGGGTGCCGATCCGCCTTTCTTCTCCGCATGCGCCACGCGGGCCGCGATCCTCACCTCGTTCGCATCGGCGGGGGCGCCGGAGTCGGTCTTGCGCCGCCCCTGGTCGTTCATCGGTATGACATAAGGCGGCAGCTGCTCGGATTCAGCGACGGAACGCACGACGTCCCCGGTAATCGGATGCTGTTTGCGCTCGACCGCCTCGACCAGCAACACTTCGCACAGCCGGTTGATCTGGCCGGGGATGCCGCCGGTAAACCGGTGGATCATGGGGTAAGCGTCGTCGGCAAGGATGTCGGGGGCCGGACCGCCGGCCAGACTGAGCCGGTGCCGGACGTAATCGGCCGTCTCGGTCTCCGAATAGACGCGGATGTGGAAGTCCACGACGTCGCGGAACCGGAGCTGCTGCATCGCGGGGGAATCGATGATCTGGCGGATGTGCGAGTTGCCGGTGATCACCGCACTGATGACGCGCCGTTCATCGACCGTCGTCTCTGCGATGCGGCGCAATTGCTCGAGTACGGACGGGCTGACGTGATGGGCGTTGTCGATGATCAGCAGCACCGTGTCTCCGGCTTTGGCCCGGTGCACGAGGAATTCCGTCGTGATGCGGCGTAATTCACCGGGTTTTCCGGTGATGTCGTTGAATCCGAGTTGGCGAAGGAACGAGCAGTAGAAGTCGGTCTCGTCGCTGCAGGTCTCGTCGACGGTGGCGTAGTACGTCTCGTCGCTGAGGCTGGCGACATAGCGATTCAGGAGAGTCGTCTTGCCGGAGCCGTCCGCGCCCCGCAGGACGACCAGATGGTCCGTCTCGCGGGCGGCACGATCGAGGTACGACATCAGCAGGGTGTACTGCTCGACGTCGTAAAGCTCGGTCGGGTCGGAAAGCCGCGCAAAAGGCGGCCTCGTCAACCCGAAGTAGTCGAGACAGTTCAGCTCAGCAGGGTTCTCTTGCGCACGCGCCACGCATCGATTCCCGTTTTGTCATTATTTTTGCGCGATCATCCTATTCTTTCATTCGACGGGATGACGCGCCTTGCCGCCAGGTCCCCTCTCCGGCGGAACGCACTTATTTTGATACATATATCAACAGGTTGGAAATGGAATGTCCATCCCTACGATAGTATTTGCGTAAATTATTGAAATATAAAGATTATTGTTTGTAGCAAAATGACGAAACCGGTACCGAACTGCCGGATTTTGCAGCAATTCCCGGCAATGCGTCCGCGCGTTATAGGATACGCCACTATGAACGAGTTGCTCGAGGCCGCGATCGCAGAAGCGCGGGTCGGACTGGCCGAGGGCGGAATCCCGATCGGCGCGGCACTCGCGATCGACGGCGAGATCGTCGGTCGCGGACACAATCGGCGCATCCAGCGCGGAAGCCCGGTGCTGCATGCCGAGATGGACTGCCTGGAAAATGCGGGCCGCCTGCCCGCGGCGTCGTACCGCAGGGCGGTACTCTGTTCGACGCTGTCGCCGTGCGACATGTGCAGCGGCGCGATATTGCTGTACGGCATTCCGAAAGTCATCGTCGGCGAGAACCGCACTTTCAAGGGACCCGAGGACTACCTGCGGTCGCGTGGCGTCGAGCTCGACATCGTCGACAGCGAAGAGTGCCGGCGCCTGATGCTGGATTTCATCGCCGCGAATCGGGCATTGTGGGACGAAGACATCGGAGAAACCGGTTAACGATTCCGGGGAGGTACCATGAAGTATCGCCATCTCGGCAGAGCAGGTATCCAGGTCAGCGCACTGTCGTTCGGATCCTGGGTGACGTTTCACCACCAGTCGGGCGTCGACGATGCCGTCGAGATGATGGGAGCTGCTTTCGATGCCGGCGTTAACTTTTTCGACAACGCCGAAGTCTATGCGGGCGGTAAATCCGAAGAGGTCATGGGAGCGGCGCTACGCAAGCTGGGCTGGCGCCGAGGCAGCTACCTCGTTTCCACCAAGTTGTTCTGGGGCCTGCACGAGAATCCCAACGAGCGGCAGACGCTCAACCGCAAGTACCTGCTCGAGGCGATCGACGGATCGCTGGCGCGCCTCGGTCTGGACTATGTGGATCTGCTTTACTGCCACCGCGCGGATGCATCGACACCGCTCGAGGAGACGGTGTGGGCGATGCACGACATCATCGCGCGTGGCAAGGCGCTGTACTGGGGCACGTCGGAGTGGGAAGCCGGGCAGATCCTCGATGCCATCGCCATCGCCGAGCGGCACCATCTGCACGCGCCCATCGTCGAGCAGCCCGTCTATAACCTGTTCCAGCGGCATCGTTTCGGTCCCGCGTACCGGCAGGTCTACGCGGACCGCGGCTACGGCTCGACCACCTGGAGTCCGCTGGCGTCGGGCCTGTTGACGGGCAAGTACCAGAAGGGCATCCCTGCGGGCAGCCGCGGCACGGTCGAGGCCTACGCTTTTCTCAGGAAGGGCCTGACCGATGAAGAACGACTGGCCCGAGTCGCGGCGCTCGTACCGCTCGCGAAAGAGATGGGGGCGAGCCTCGCCCAGTTCTCGCTGGCGTGGTGTCTTCAGAATCCGTGGGTGAGCAGCGTGATTACCGGCGCGAGCCGCGCCGAGCAGGTGCGGGAGAACATGAAGGCGATCGAATTCGTCGACCGCTTCACGCCCGAGTTGATGGCCGAGATCGACAGGATTTTCGGCTTGTCTCCGACCGCTTGAGCGGGTCAGGCTCCTACTCGTGCAGCTGCGCGATCGCCATCGGTTCGACGTGCGGCAGGTGATGCTCGCACTCTTCGGTCAGGTGCTCGGCGTTGCGGATCCAGCTGCAGGTTTCGCAGGTGCAGGTGGTCTCGTCGTGGTGCAGCTCGCTCTGTAGCGATTCGACCAGCCGTATCCCTTCGCGAAGGGAGGCAGCGAGTTCTTCGATGGACTTGTCGTCGAGCTTGCGGAAGTCCTGCAGGCAGGTCGCCCAGCTACACTCCACGCCGGGACCGCAATGACGGCAACGCTCGCCGGTGGCCTCGAAGAAATTGTGCTGCGGGCTTTCCCATTCCTCGGTGAGCCTGGACACCAGCAATCTGGGGTAGGCGAGCGCTTCTGTCAGTTGTCGTCGCATTCTTGTTCTCCTACGGTTGGCTTTTGTCCGGCCCGTCTGGCGCGTGTGTCTCATGATAGCAGACGCCGCGCGCCATCCGGAGCCTCGGATTTCCGAGAGGAGCAGGGTCCTGGCCTTGTCGCTCCGCGGTCCCCCTGCGCTATACTTGCTGTTGCTGGCATCATCGAGTTCGCCGCTTGGGCAGCGCGCGTCCCCCGGCGATCGCGCCGACTCCCCCGGCGGAGGCGCCCGCGTCGGCAACCCGATTTACAGCGTCTGATATCGAAGGTTTTGACTCGACAATCCGCCATATCGGCAAGGAAACGGACAATGAGCATCAAGAAGCGATACTTCAAGACGAAACCCCTCTGCACTCTCACGTTCAGGCTCGACAGGGAAACCGCGCACGCCGCCGAGGAAGCCTCGGTCGTGGGTGATTTCAACGGCTGGAAGACCACCGCGAGTCCGATGACCCGTCTCAAGGACGGCAGTTTCAAGGCGGACATCCCGCTGGAACCGGGCAGGGAATACGAGTTCCGCTACCTGCTCGACAATCAAACCTGGGCGAACGATCCGGAGGCCGAGCGCTACGTGCCGACGCAATTCCATGATGCCCAGAATTCGGTAGTGAGCGTGTAGCGAGCGATCCGAGCCGCGACACTCGTCAGATTGCGTAACCCGAAAGTAAGCGGAGACTTGCACGGTGGATGTTTCGAATGAGCTCGCGCGGCGGCTACTCGATGCGGCGCCGGACCCGAGCGTTATCGTCGACGGAGACGGGACCATCGTTTACGCGCAATGCCCGGGTCACCGACGCGCTCGGTTATGCGCCGATGGAACTGCAGGGCCAAAATGTCGAGTGCCTCTTGCCTGAGCGGTTCCGCGACGTACATCCGGCACACGGAACCGGTTCTGCGATAACCCGAGGCCGCGGCCGATGGGCGCGGCGCGGGATCTCTTCGCGCTGCGCAAGGACGGCGTCGAGATCCCGGTCAGCATCAGCCTGAGCCCCGTGCAGCGTTCGGACGGCATGCTGGTCTGCGCCGCCATCCGTGACGTGAGCGACGCGAAGGAGGTCGAACGCCAGCTGGTGGAGGCCAATCGGGCCAAGAGCCGGTTCCTGGCCGCGGCCAGCCACGACCTGCGGCAGCCCATCCAGACGCTGAACCTGCTCAACCGGGCGGCGAAGAGCCGCGCTACCGATCCGACGCATCTGCAAATCATCGACAAGCAACAAAAAGCGCTGGATTCAATCGCGCGCCTGCTCAATTCGCTGCTGGATATCAGCAAGCTCGAGGCCGGAGTCGTCAAGCCGGACATCGAGGACTGCGAAGTGCAGATGATCTTCGATTCGTTGCACGCCGAATTCGAGGATCAGGCCCGCGACAAGGGCCTGGAGCTGATCGTCGAACGCTGTAACGGGGTCGCGCGCAGCGACCCGCGGCTACTCACCCAGATCCTCGAGAACCTGGTCGGCAATGCGATCCGATACACGCAGCAGGGCTGTGTCCGCTTGCGCTGCATGCACAAGGACGTCGGCATCCGTCTGCAGGTGCTTGATACGGGGCTGGGTATCCCGGCCGGCGAACTGGAGCGGATCTTCGAAGAATTTCACCAGGTCGATACCGGCAGCGACCGCCCCGACGGCCTGGGCCTGGGACTCTCCATCGTCAAGCGTACCGCCCAGCTGCTCGACTGCCTGGTCGAGGTTGAATCCGTTCCCGGCAAGGGCTCCGTGTTTTCGGTCGTCGTCCCCGAGGGCGACCGCACGAGCCTCGTGTCGGAGACGCAGACCACGTCGTCCTCGGATACCCGGATCGGCGGCCGTATTCTCATCGTGGACGACGAGCCGGCCGTCGTCGATGCAACCCGCATGCTGCTGGAGATGGAAGGATTCGTCGTGATGACGGCGGCATGCTCGGCGGAGGCCGTGTCCTGTATCGAGGGTCTTGGCAACGCCCCGGACATCGTCATAACCGACTATCACCTGCGCAGCGGAGAGACGGGCGTCGACGTGATCCGTGCCGTGCGAGACCGGGTGCAGGCGCCCGTGCCGGTCATCCTCGTATCAGGCGACACGTCCGAACGGATCCCGGCGGACATCGACGAAACGGTGTTCTTCAAGAAACCGGTCGACGTCGACGAACTGCTGCGCGAGATCCGCCGGCAGATCGACTCCGCCTAGCCGGCGGGCCGCGGCTTCACCGCCAGGCGATAGAGCAGGGCGCCGATGGCGGCGATGATAATGAGGCCGAGCCAGCCGCCGAAGCGCCACTGGTCCGGCACGGCCAGCACGTCTGCCGAGCCCGCAACGACGATCGGAATCGCGATGAGTATGCCCATCAGTGCTTCACCCGTGATAAGGCCAGCCGAAAACAGGGTGCCCTTCTGGTGGACCCGCTCCCGTTCGCCGTCGGCGTCGCCGGGCTTCAGGCGGCGCTCGACGAGGTGAGGCAACGAGTCCACCCGCAAAGATCGGCACGCTGAGCTCCAGCGGCAGATAGATGCCGACGGCGCAGGCCAGTACCGGCGCGCGGACGCCGGAATGGTGCTTCTTCAGCATCTCGTCGATGACGATGATGACGGCGCCGATCCCGGCGCCGATGGCGATCATCGTCCAGGGCAGCTCGCCGCCGAAGATGCCCTTCGCGACCGAGGCCATCAGGTTCGCCTGCGGTGCGAGCAGCGGATTCGGGTGGGCTTCGGTCGGCACGCCGATGCCATAGGCGCGCGCCAGCAGGCTCAACACCGGCGCCATGACGAGTGCGCTGGAGACGCCGCCGACCGCGAGCATGAGCTGCTGCTTCCAGGGCGTGGCGCCAAGTATGTAGCCGCACTTCAGGTCCTGCAGGTTGTCGCCGCCGATGCAGGCCGCACAACAAACGACCGCGCCGATCATGATCGTCGCGACGGCGCCGATCGGTGGAGTCGCGGCCCAGCAGCACGACAAGCACGAGCGCCGCGAACAGGATCGTCGCGATCGTGAGGCCAGAGACCGGGTTGTTCGACGAACCGACGAGGCCGGCCATGTACGCGGAGACCGAGCACGAACAGGAAGCCCGCGACGATCATGATGATCGCCATCGGCACGCTCACGTACCACAGGCCGACGATGTTCTGATACAGCACCAGTAGCGGTAACACGAACACGACGGTGCCGATCAGGATCTGCCGCATCGGGATGTCGCGCTCGGTGCGCGGTACCTCGCCGCCTGCCGGTCCATCGCCGGTACCCAGGCCGCTGCGGATTCCGGAGACCAGCGACTTGCGCAGAGAGATGAGTGTCCAGACGCCGCCGATCAGCATCGCGCCGACGCCGAGGTAGCGGACCTGCGCGGACCAGATCGCGTACGCTGCGTCTTCTGCCCCGGAACCGGCCAATGCAGGCGCCAGTACCGGGTCACCCGCGAGGTACCAGGTGCTGTAGATCGGGATCGCGATATTCCACGCGATGATGCCGCCGGCGAGCATGACGACGCCGACATTGAGGCCGACGATGTAACCGACGCCGAACAATGCCGGCGACAGGTTGGTGCCGAAGTAGCCGATCGTCTTGCCGAACCAGGTCGACACCGCCGCGGTGTCCGGGATCACTTTCATGCCACTCGCGGCTGCGAGCTTCATCAGGCCGCCGAGAGACGCTGCACCGAGTAACAGCTTCAATCCCTGTTCCGGGTGCTCGCCGGTCTTCAGAACCTCCGCGGCCGCCTTGCCTTCGGGGAACGCAAGCCCCTGGTCGACGATCAGCGAACGCCGGAGCGGCACCGAGAACAACACGCCCAGCAGGCCGCCGAGGCCGGCGATGGCAAGGACCCACGAGAACTTGAAGTCGTCCCAGTAACCCAGCAACAAGAGCGCCGGGATCGTGAATATCACGCCCGAGGCGATCGAGGTGCCCGCCGAGGCGCCCGTCGAGACGATGTTGTTCTCGAGGATGTGCGCATTTCCGAGCATCCTGAGGACTGCCATGGAGACGACCGCGGCGGGTATCGCCGAGGCGATCGTCATACCGGCGAAGAGTCCCAGGTAGGCGTTCGCCGCGGCGAGGATCATGGCGAGGACAATCGCGAGGACGATCGCGCGTGGTGTGAGTTCGGGTACGGCTTCACGGTTCATGGCGACTCCCGTCCGGGGCAGGGACTCCACTCTTGTTTTCGTTGGTTTGGCCCCGACGGGATAGTAACAGACTTCGTACGCGCCCCGGCCGTCAGACCGCGGGCGCGGGAACCAGGCGCAGGCGCAACTCGCGGCGCAACAGCCAGAGGCTGAACAGGCATTGCAGCGCGACCGTAACGACCGACAGGTGCCAGACTTGCTCGATCGTGAAACCGGCGCGCCGGGTCAGCCAGACGAGCGGAATGACGAACGTAAACAGCCGCGACGAGCTGCTGAGGATCGCGGGCCAGGTGTTGCCGAGTGCCTGGAACATGCCCGAGCAGGAGAAGCCTATTCCCGCAAAGACGAAATTCCAGGAGATGACGCGCAGGTATGTCTCGCCGAAGGCAATTACACCCGGGTCGCGCGTGAATACGCCGACGAGTGCGGCCGGACGCCACTGACACAGCAGTGTCAGCGTGGTCATGATGCCTGCGCTGATTAGCATGGACGCACGCGCTGTTTCGCGCACGCGATCCGGTCTGGCCGCGCCGAAGTTCTGTCCGGCAACGGCCGGCGCGGCGAACGCGACCGCCATCGCTGGGAGGAACAGCGATTGCATCAGGCGCTGGCCGAGACCGAATCCGGCCTGGGCGTCCGCGCCGAATCCGCGAATCGCCCAATAGATGATGGCCATGTAGAAGAACACGAGCAGCATCTCGCCGCCCGCGGGAATGCCGATGCCGAGCATGCGCCGCCACACCGCCGGCTGCGGCCGCCACAGATCGGCGTCCAGGCCGACGTAGCGTTCGAGCCTTTGAAAATACAGCCACATCATCGCGACGGCGGCGGCCGCCGCGATGCTGCTCGCGAGGCCGGCGCCGGCAACTCCCAATGGTCTGCCCGTGCCCCAGCCGGCGATCAGGACCGGCGCAAGCACGATGTTGACGGCGACCGACAGAACCTGGACCACCATCGTCGGCTTGACGATGCCGGTGCCGCGCAGCGCGGAGCCGATGGCGATGATCGCGAACTGCGCCGCCATGCAGGGCAGGAACCAGTGGAGATACGTGGTGCCCATGTCCAGCGTTTCCGGGTCGGCGGCGATGGCACGCAGGTATACGGGCGCAAACAGATAGCCGCCTGCGAGCGTCAACACTCCGAGCGCGCTCGACAGCAGCAATGCCTGGTTGAAGACGAGGTTGGCACCGGACCGGTCCTTGCGGCCCACGGCATGTGCAATCAGGGCAACGGTAGCGACACCGAGGATCTGCGTGAACGCGATCGTGATGAACATAACGTTCGCGGCGGTGCTGACGCCGGCCAACGCCGCATCGCCGAGCCGCCCGACGAAGTACAGGTCGACGAGGTAGTAGAGCGTCTGCACGAACATCCCGATTGCCATCGGCATGGCCATCTCGATCAGGTGGCCGGCTATGGAGCCTTCGGTCAGGTCTTTCATGGCGGATCACCGCGTGCCGGGACGCGTAGCATATCCGTCCAAGCCGCAGAGAGTCGACAACTCGGAAGTTTCGCCTGTATCGAATTCGAATTTCGGCTTCATTCGGCACCGGATTGTGGCAAACTGCGGACCTGTTGCGGGTTGCGGCAGCGGGATGTTGCCGGGATGCATCCGCAACTTAAGAAGTCAAAAAACACGCAGGGGGTTGCCTGTCCATGACCAATCTAGACTGGTTCGTCATCTTTCTCTATTTCGTCGCCATCGGCTTTATCGCCTGGTGGTACGGCCGCCACCAGAAGGACAGCGTCGATTACTTCCTGGCGGGCCGCAATGCCGGCTTCGTCGCGATCGGTGCATCGATTTTCACGTCGAATATCGGTTCCGAACACATCGTCGGCCTGGCCGGCCAGGGCGCATCGACCGGAATGGCGATGGCGCACTGGGAATTGCATGCCTGGGTGCTGATCCTGCTGGCCGGCTTCTTCGTGCCGTTCTATTACGAGTCAGGCGTACAGACGATTCCCGAATTCCTCGAGCGCCGCTTCAACGCGACGGCGCGTTCGATCCTCTCCGTCGTTTCGCTCGTGGCCTACGTGTTCACGAAGGTGAGCGTGACGGTTTACGCCGGTGCGATCGTGTTCCAGGCCTTGCTGCCGGACACGTTCGGCTCGCCCGAGAACGCGTTCTGGGTCGGCGCGTTTACCACGGTCATCCTGACCGGCATCTACACGGTCTTTGGCGGCATGCGTGCCATCATGGCCACGGCGACACCGCAGGCCGTGATCATACTGTTCGGTTCCTTCGTCATCACGACGGTGGGGTTGCTCAAGCTCGGCGACGGCTCCGGCTTCATGGCGGGCTGGAGCGTGTTGAAGGACACGGTTGCCGAAAATGCGACCAGTACGCGTTGTGGCGCCCGCTCTCCGATCCGGACTTCCCGTGGCTCGGCATATTGATCGCATCGCCGATCGTCGGCATCTGGTACTGGTGTACCGATCAGTACATCGTGCAGCGGACGTTGTCCGCGAAAGACCTGGCGACCGCCCGCCGCGGCGCGCTGTTCGGCGGCCTGCTCAAGGTCTGGCCCGTGCTGATCTTCATCATCCCGGGCCTGATCGGCATGGCGCTGTACAAGCACGGCATGCTCGACTTGCAGATGAAGACGCTTGCCGACGGCACTCAGGTCATCAACGGCGATACGGTGTTCCCGACCCTGGTCTCTGCACTACTGCCTTCCGGTATCCGTGGCCTGATCGTCGCCTGCCTGCTCGCGGCGCTGATGAGTTCGCTGGCGTCGCTGTTCAATTCCAGTGCCGCGTTGTTCACGGTCGACGTGTATGAGAAATTGCGGCCGGGCATGTCCGAGAAGCAACTCCTGACCGTCGGCCGCATTGCCACGGCGACGGTCGTCGCCATCGGAATCCTCTGGATCCCGGTCATGAAGATGGTTTCGGGCGGCGGCCTGTATCAGTATCTGCAGAGCGTGCAGGGTTATCTCGCGCCGCCGATCACCGCCGTCTTCCTGCTCGGCCTGACGTGGAAACGCCTCAATGCCAGGGGTGCCGTCTGGGCCCTGGGCGGCGGCTTTATCCTCGGTATGGCGAAACTCGTCTGCCAGATCTTCTTTGGTGCCGGCAAGATCGAGCACCCGGCATGGCTGGCAGCGATCGGCGACTTCAATTTCCTGTACGCGACAGGCGTCCTGCTGATTGCAGCCGCCATACTGATGATCGTCGGGTCGCTGACGAGTCCGGCGCCGCCGGCAGAGAAAGTCGAGAGCCTGACCTACGGGTCGATCCGTAAGATGCACGGCGACGAGATCCGCTCCAGCTGGGACCTCGGCAACAAGGTCATGGCCACGCTGATCCTGGCCTGCGTCCTGGGCCTGTATCTCTATTTCAGCTTCTGGGTCAGCTGACGGTCGAGGCTTCGCGGCGCTCGGCGACGAGCGCCGCGCCGGCTTCGATTGCCTCGATCCGGCTTGCGAAACGGGTCGCCTCACGAACGCGGTCGAGCGCACCCAGCCGAACGAGTACGCGTGCGACGCGCAACTGCATCCCGACGATCAGCACCTCCTGACGGGCATCGACCGCGCGCTGGATGATCTCTTCGAGCGTCAGAGCGGCGCTGCCGTCGATGTCGGGGACATCGGTGAGGTCGACGATAAGGACGTCGACCGGCCGCACCGCGACGATGCGCCGCATCATCTCGTTCGCGGCACCGAAACTCATCGCCGCGGACAGGTGCAGGATTGCAGCGCGGCCCGCGCAGCGTCGGAACGCCGCCTTCTCCGCTTCCGTCAACAGGTCGTGATGTTCCTCGTCGACGATGGTCCGAATCGCCCGCACCTGCGCGTCGGCTGTCTCCTTGACGAATACGAGGCTCGCGAGCACGACGCCGATCCCGACCGCCGTGATGACATCGACGAACACGGTCAGCAGGAGCACGACCAGCATCAGGACGAGATCCATGCGCGGCGCGCGGTGCAGGCGCCGGATGAAGCGCCAGTCGATGACGTCGATGCCGACCTTGAACAGGATGCCGGCAAGCGCCGCGTGCGGTATGAGCGCCACGACCGGTCCGAAGCCGAGCACGATGAGGAATAGCACGGATGCATGCAGCACGCCAGCCAGCGGCGTGCGGCCGCCGGCCTTGACGTTGGCGAGAGTGCGCACCGTCGCACCGGCGCCCGGCAGACCGCCGGCGAAACCGGCGAGCAGGTTACCGAAACCCTGACCGACGAGTTCCTTGTCGGAGTCGTGGAAGCTGCGGGTCACGTTATCGGCGACCAGCGACGTGAGCAGGCTGTCGATCGACCCCAGTGCCGCGAGTACGACCGCGCTGACCAGCATGTAGTTCAGCTGCGCAAAATCGATCCCGGGTACCTGGAAGGCAGGCAGGCCCGACGGCACCGCGCCCAGCACCGGGACGCCCCCCAACAGGTAGGCTACGGCGCTGCCGACGACGAGGGCGATAAGCGGTGAGGGCAGGGCACGGGCGATGGGTTTCGGAGTCCACAGGCAGATCGCGAGCGAGCCCAGGCCGACAAGCATCGCTTTTCCGTTCGGTGCGAGGATATCGCCGGCGAGCGCGGTCAGGCCTTCGACTACACCCTGCGGAGCGGCATGGCCGATGAGTGGCCCGAGTTCGAGAATAATCAGGATGCAGCCGATCCCGGTCATGAAGCCGGAGATCACTGGGTAGGGCATCAGGTTGATGTAGCGGCCGATTCGCAGATAGCCGAACAGCATCTGGAACAGCCCCGCCATCATCACGATCGTGAATGCGACGGCGGGTTCGCCTGCGAAGTGCGTGAACACGCTCGCCGAGACGATGGTCATCGGTCCTGTCGGCCCGGAGATCTGTGCGCTCGTGCCGCCGAAGAGGGCGGCGAACAGGCCGACGCAGATGGCGCCATACAGGCCGGCGATGGGGCCGAGGCCGGAGGCGACACCGAACGCGATCGCGAGCGGCAGGGCGATGATCGCCGCCGTGATCCCGCCGAAAACGTCGCCGCGCAGATTGCCGAAGGAGAGCCGGTTGAGCTTCATGCCGGATTACCGTCAATGGTGGACGGCGGATCATAAACCCGCACGCCGCAATTCGCACCGGAAAAAGAAAACCCCGCACGCGGCGGGGTTCTCCGGGTTATGCCGTCAGCGTGTTTCAGTTGCCGAAGTAGTAGCGGCCGCTGAACATGTAGGACGAGTAGTCATTGCCCCAACTGCCGTGCAGGCCGACGCTGAACTGCTTGTTGAAGGCATACAGGAAGCCGGCGTTGAACGCCGTGTCCGAACCGCTGTCGCTGTAGTCGATGTAGCTGACGCCCGCGTCGAGTTCCATGTTGTTGCCTGCGGCGACGCGGAGTCCGACGTCGAGCCCGAGTCCATTGTCGTCTACGTTCGCGCCGCGACCGGCATCGAGCTTGATGTAGTTGTAAGAGAGTTCACCGACCAGGTCGACCTTATCGTTCAGACCCATGTGATAGCCGATGCCCGCGTCCCATTGTGTGGCATCGATACCGAAGTCGAGACCGGCCTCCTGGTAGCCGGCGAAGACATGGAACTGGTCGTTGACGGCAAAAGATCCGCCGATACCGAGACCCGAACCGTCGACGTTGGCGTCGTCGACTTTGATCGTCCCGTAGCCGAGGTACAGGTAGTTATAGCTGAAGTCTTCCGCACTGGCGATCGCCGAACACGAGAGAAGCAACAGCACGAGAATTGAACGTAACATGACGCTCTCCTGATTGACTTGCTTGCCCAAGGAATCCAGATGCTAAACGTGTGCCCGGGCAGGAATGTGCGCCGGGTCACACAATTCGCGCGACATAGGTTATTGTAAAATGAGGCGCCTGGATACTGGGTGCCGCGTCTCGGATCCAGCAATTGTTGTTGTATTGATACAACAAGCTTTACACCTTGAAAAAGGGAAAGCCGCCGGGATCTGTTGTGGATGCGCACGGCCTCTGGCGCTATGCTGCCGGACCCATCATGAGCAGCCGATACAATCCGCATCGCACGCGCAATATCTACGATCCGGGGAGCAGGACACCCTTCCGGATCTCGCGCTCGAAGATCGACCGTTTCATCGAGTGTCCGCGCTGTTTCTATATCGACCGGCGCCTCGGCACCGATCGGCCGCCGGGTTTCCCGTTCAACCTGAACTCGGCGGTCGACGCGTTGCTCAAGGCCGAATTCGACGCGCATCGCGGCAGCGACGCAGCACCCGCTGCAGGCAAAATATGGTCTCGACGCGGTTCCGGCGGTGCGCGATGAGCTGGACGTCTGGCGGGAGAATTTCAAGGGCATCGAGTACTTTCACGAGCCGACCAACCTGATCGTCACCGGTGCGATCGACGACCTGTGGATCGACGGTGCCGGCAGGTACATCGTGGTCGACTACAAGGCGACGGCCAAGAAGGAACCGGTGACGGCGCTGGACCAGACCTGGCATGCCGGCTACAAGCGCCAAATGGAAATCTACCAGTGGCTGCTCCGGCGCAACGGCCTGGAGGTTTCCGATACGGGCTACTTCGTGTATTGCACCGGGCGTCCCGATACCGGGGCGTTCGATTCGAAAATCGACTTCGATGTGCATCTGATTGCATACGAGGGCCGAGACGACTGGGTCGAACCGGCGATCGCCGACCTCCACGCCTGTCTGAACCGGAACGACATTCCGGTGCCGGCCCAAGGATGCGACTATTGCGCTTACGTTAATGCGGTGTCCGGGCATTCGATCCGGACGTAAGGTCCATTCGCGGTACAATTCGAGCCGCGCATCCACAAAAACCCGCAAGGGGGCAAGATTGGCCACTAACTATGTACTCATCGATTTCGAGAACGTTCAGCCCAGGAACCTGGAACTCCTGACCGACTATCCCTGCCGGATCCTGGTCTTTATCGGCGCCAACCAGACCCGTCTCCCACGGCAGGTCGTCGTCGCGATGCAAACTCTCGGCGAGAAGGCCGAGTACATAGAGATCGACGGCAGCGGTCCCAATGCCCTGGATTTCCACATCGCCTATTACATCGGCCGCATTGCCCAAAAGGATCCGAGCGGGCACTTCCACATCGTGAGCAAGGACAAGGGTTTCGATCCACTGATCCGGCACTCTGAGATCCCGAAATTTGCGTGCGCGGCGCGAGAAGGACCTGGCCGAGATCCCCGAGTTGCGAATCTCCACGAAGACAAGCATGGACGAGAAGGTCGACCGGATCGTCCGCAACCTCGCCGACCGCGGCCAGTCGCGACCTCGCAAGGTCAAGACGCTGCAGAACACGATCAATAATCTCATGACCGAGAAGCTCGACGAGAAGGGCCTCGACGAACTGGTCGCCGAACTGAAGAAGCGCAAGCTGATCGTCGTGAAGGGAACCAATGTCAGCTACCAGCTGGCGCACTGATTAGCGGACCCGGACCGCCCGCACCGATCCGCCGGAATGTGCGTCGGATCACGACTCCGGTTCCGCCGACCCCCTACACTGGAGTCCGGCGACAGAACTTCCGGAAATTTCATGCACTTGCGGGCAATTTATCGACTGCTTCGCAGTTTCATCCGGGCGCGCGCCGGGCACATCTTGATGCTCTGCGCCTTCGCCACGCCGGCCGCCGCACAGACCGAGCCGTCCCGCTACGTGATCGAGAGCGGCCTCGACCTCAGCTACGTCGATGCGAACGGCAATCCGTCCTGGCTCGACGGCTCCGCGGGCAAGCTGCGTTACGACGAGGACACGGATGGCCTGATGCTGAGCCGTGCCTGGGTCGATTTCCACGCGCGGCTCGCGGACACGCTCGACGCGCACGCCGCGGCAGTTGCCTACGACGACGGCATCGGCTCGCCGATCGATCTCACCGAGGCGTACCTCGAGTGGCGACCGCTCACGGACTCGGCGAATCGATATCGAGTCAAGGTCGGTGCCTTCTACCCGCGCGTCTCGCTCGAGAATTCGGGACCGGCCTGGACCAGTCCGTACGCGATCAGCTCTTCGGCGATCAACACCTGGGTCGGCGAGGAATTGCGGGCTTACGGTGCCGAGTTCACCGTATCGCGGCGGCCGCGCGCGCTCGGCGGCGCACACAGCTTCTCGCTGTTCGGCTCTATGTTCTACAACAACGACACGGCGGGCGGGCTGATCGCCTGGAAGGGCTGGTCGGTACACGACCGGCAATCGCGCCTCGGCGACGAGATACCGCTGCCGCCGGTGCCGCAGATCCAGCCCGGCATGTGGTTCGATCTGCAGGATCCTTACATCACGCCGAGCCTGGAGATCGACAATACGTACGGCTACTACGTCGGCGGCGAGTGGCTCGTCAATCGGCGGTTCCTGTTGCGCGTTGCGCATTACGACAACCGCACCGATCCCTTCGGTTACGAGGACGGCCAGTTCGCCTGGCATACCGCATTCGATCACGTGGGAGTGCAGACCACTCTGCCGGGCGACGTCGGCCTGTTCGCGCAATGGATGGAAGGCTATACCGCGTGGGGCACGATCATGAATGGCGCCTATGCCGTCGACGTCGAGTTCGAGAGTTATTACGTCCTGTTGACCAAGGCGATCGAGCGTCAGCGAATCTCGGCGCGCTTCGATCACTTTGCCATCGACGAGAACGACCAGGTGCCGCTCGACGACAACACCGAAGACGGCCATGCCGTGACGCTGTCCTACCGGTTCGAGCTGTCGCCGATAGTCTCGCTCGCAGCCGAATGGCTGGCCATCACGAGCAAGCGCCCGGCTTGGGCCTACTTCGGCCTGCCCGGGGAGAAGACCGAGCGGCAGCTGCAGCTCAGCGTGCAGCTGCGCTTCGGAACCGGCTGAACGCTAGAACGCGGCGAGCGAGCCATGGACGACCTGTCCGCCGAATAACGTCAACATCGTCTGCGTCTCGGAGATGTCCTCCGGGGCGATTTCGAACAGGTTGCGGTCGAGCACAGCGAGATCGGCGAGCTTGCCGAGCTCGATCGAGCCCGTATCGTTCTCGCGATGGTCGATCCAGGCAGCGTTGATCGTGACCATGGCGAGTGCTTCGGGGAGCGTGATCCGTTCCTCGGGAATGAAGACCGTACTGTCCGCATTCTGCGCGTCCTTGCGCGTGATCGCTGTCTCGATCTGCCAGAACGGGTTGGCAGTCGAGACGGACCAGTCGCTGCCCTGCACGACGACGGCGCCCGAGTCATAGACGCTGGCGATCGGGTACAGCCAACGCGCCAGCTCCGGCTTGATGTAGGGCAATGTGAGATCGGTGATATAGGGATCGGCGTATGCCCACAGCGGCTGGAAATTGGCGGACACGCCGAGTTCCCGGAAGCGCGGGATGTCCGAGGGCTGTATCACTTCGAGGTGGGCGATGTGGTGGCGGTTGTCGGTCACGCCGTTGGCCTCGCGCGCGGCCTGGAACGCATCGAGCGTGGTGCGCACGGCGCGGTCGCCGATCGCGTGCACGTGCACCTGGAAGCCTGCAGCGTCGAGCGCGACGACGGCGGTCTTGAGCGCCTCCGGCGTCAGGTTCAGCTTGCCGCGCGTGCCGCCCTGACCGATGTAGGGTTCGAGCATGGCGGCCGTGAAGTTTTCCATCACGCCGTCGGCGAAGATCTTGACGGTCGTGGCCTGCAGGTTGCCGTGGCTGTACTTGTCGCGGTCGGCCTTGAGGCGATCCATCTGTTCCAGCCCCTTGGTCACGTCCCAGTGTTGTGCGGCGACGACGCGCAGCGTCAGCTTGCCGCGGTCGTCGAGCGTCCGGTAGGTCTCCAGCAGTGGCTCCGATTCATTCGCGGCCTGGATGGAGGTGATGCCGTAGCCGTTCAGCATGTCGACCGCGAATTGCAGGCCGGCGAGACGCGTCTCGAGGTCCGGCGGCGGAATCTTGTCCGAGACAAGAGCCATCGCGGACTCCTGCAGGCTGCCGATCGGCTCGTTGCTGCCGGGCTCGCGGTCGATGCGGCCCGCCGGCGGATCCGGCGTCTCGGCCGTCACACCGGCGATCTCGAGCGCCTTGCTGTTGACCCAGGCGCTGTGGCCGTCCGTCGATGCCATGTAGACTGGCCGGTTCGGCACGACCTCGTCGATCAGTTTGCGACTGGCCTTCGCGCCGGGACCGAATACCGACATCAGCCAGCCGCCGCCGGTCACCCAGGGGGCGTCGGGATGCTTGTCCGCGCAGCGCTTGATCTCAGCCAGGTAGTCGTCGAGCGTCGAAAACTTGGTCAGGTCACAGGAGAGGATATCCACGCCGCTCTCGACGGGATGGATGTGGTCGTCGAACATCCCGGGCAACACCATGCGCCCGCCGAGATCCACGACCGACGTATCCGGCCCGGCGAGGGCCTTTGCCCTGGCATCCGTGCCGACGTAGCTGAACCGGCCGTCCGTGATCGCCACCGCCTGTGCCCAGCTTCGTGCGCCATCCATCGTGTAGATCCGGCCGTTCGTGAACACAAGATCCGGCGGCGCGGCGGCTGCCGGCGCTTCGGCCGGTGGCTGCGGGTGGCAGGCGGTCAGCGTCAGGGCGGCTACCAGGATGACGGCGGCGCGGCGGGCAGGCTCGGGATAACGCACGGCGGGTACCTCTCGATATCGGCTCAGGAAGCTCGGACTCAGGCGCGGCAGTCTACCAGACCCATGACGGCCCATCTTGCGGGACTTTTGGGCTCGCGGCCGATGCCGCATACTGGCGATCCTTCGACACCGTTTGACAGAGAATGCAGCAGCCGTTCACACAGCCATCCGCGCGGGCGCGCTTCGATCGAGTCCTCGAACTGATCTCGGCCCAGGAATTTGCGGCGGCCGAAGCGCTGTGCCGGGAGTTGCTGCAGAAGGCGCCGGAGGACGTCAACATCCTGGGCTTGCGCGGGGCCGTCCTCATCAAGCTCAACCGGCTCGACGAAGCGGAAGCCGTGCTCCGGCATACGCTGCGGCTGGCCCCGAGTTTCGCCAAGCCCCACGAGGATCTCGGCCTCGCGCTGCTCGAAAAGGGTAATGCGACCGGGGCCGTCGAGGTGCTGGAGAACGCCGTCAGGCTGGACCCGGCGCTGGAGCTCGCCTGGTTCAATCTCGGCAAGGCGCTGGCTCAGCTGGGCAAGGGCGCCGAGGCGGATGCGGCGTTCGAGAAATCCTTCGAACTGAATCCGGAACGGAAAATGACGGCGCACGCCGCCGAGCTGCAACGGGACGGCCGGCTGGAAGAAGCGGAGCAACTCTACCGCGAAGTCATCCGCCGGAATCCGCGCAACGTCGATGCGATGCGCATGCTCGGCCGTATCGCGCTGGGTGCGAAGCGCAATGCGGATGCGGAGCGCCTGTTCCGGCGTGCCGTGTCGATCGCACCCGATTTCGTCGGTGCCTGGTTCGACCTCGGCCGCGTCCTGAAAGACACCGACAGTCACGAGGAGGCGCTGGCCTGTTACCGGCGTGTCATCGAACTGCAGCCCGACAACCCGCGGGGCCATTTCATGCTGGCCGGCGTGCTGGCACCGGCAGGGCGGACGTTCGAGGCTATCGAGTCCTACCAGAGGGCACTGGCGCTGGAAGCCGATCACCCGGGCGCACTGCTCGGGCTCGGCCACGTCCTGAAAACCGTCGGGCGGCTGGAGGAGGCCATCGACGCGTACCGGGCGTGCATTCGCTGCCGGCCCGACAACGGCGGCAGCTACTGGTCGCTCGCGAACCTCAAGACCTATCGGCTCGACGACGACGATATCGAGGCTATGCAGTCCAGGCTCGAGAGCGAGGAACTGGGTGACACGTCGAGGGTGAATTTCCTGTTTGCGCTCGCCAAGGCGTACGAGGACCGCGGCGATTATGAGCGCGCGTGGGATTACTATGCGACCGGCAATGCGACGCAGCGCGCGCACGAGTACTACGATCCGGTGCAGACCGAATTCATCAACGATGCGATCGTCGACGTATTCGATGCGGAGCTCCTGGCGGACAAATCCGGCGGCGGCGATCCCGATCGTGCACCGATCTTCATCGTCGGCCTGCCGCGCTCGGGATCGACGCTGATCGAACAGATCCTCGCGAGTCACAGCGCCGTCGAAGGCACCTCGGAGCTGCCCTATCTCGGACGCGTCGCCACGTCACTGAATCGCAATCGCGCCGACGGCATCAACTATCCCCAGGCCGTACGCGAACTGACGCCGGCCAACTTCCTGGCGCTCGGCGGCGACTATCTTCGCCGCGCGGGACGCCACCGCGTCGAGGGAGCCAGGCGCTTCATCGACAAGATGCCGAACAACTTCCCGACGATCGGCTTCCTGCACCTGATCCTGCCGAATGCGAAGATCATCGATGCGCGCCGCCACCCGCTCGATTCCTGCCTGAGCTGCTACCGGCAACTCTTCGCGCGCGGCCAGCCGTTCACCTACGACCTGACCGACATCGGCGAGTATTTCCTGCAATACCAGCGCCTGATGGATCACTGGCAAAACGTTTTGCCGGACCGCGTGTTGACCGTGCAGTACGAGGAACTGGTCGGCGACTTCGAGACCCAGACGCGCCGTCTGCTCGATTACTGCGAACTGCCGTTCGAGGATGCCTGCCTGAAGTTCTACGAGACGGAACGGCCCGTGCGAACGCCGAGTTCCGAGCAGGTACGGCGCCCGATCTACCGCTCCTCGATCGGTTTCTGGCGCAATTACGAGGCTCACCTCGGCGAGCTCCGCGAGGTACTCGCGCCCTGTCTCGACCGTTACGAACGATTCCTGTAGCGGCGCGTCAGGCCTCGAAGGGCCAGACCTCGAGGCCGTGTATGGCGTTGCGGACGTCCCACGAGAGCGTCACCGCTTGCGTCGTGTCGCCGCTGTCGAGATCGTGCAGCGAGATCGTCGATGGCGAAGAACCGGCGGCGATGCGTTTATCGTCGACCACACACAGACCGCGCGCGAAGGCCTGCCGCGCGATGCGCGGGTCGCCGAGTTCCAGGTGCGT
The DNA here is from genome assembly GCA_963777675.1 of uncultured Gammaproteobacteria bacterium. Lineage (GTDB taxonomy): Bacteria > Pseudomonadota > Gammaproteobacteria > Steroidobacterales > Woeseiaceae > UBA1847. Next base: position 111,441 of record CAVZRD010000016.1, read on the forward strand.
CAGTAATTCGACGCGGTATTTCGGCACCGCGAAGGCGGTCTCGGAGGTTGGCGTCACGAAACGCACGGCGTCGGCCTGGCTGTCGTTGAACAGCACGCCGTCCCGGAACGGTTGTGCATTGTGTACTCCCACCGGCAGCGTCGCCGTTCGGTATGCTTCGCGGCCGTCGAACTTGAGCAGGCCGCGCGTGCGCAGGCCGCTGAAATAAAGACCTTGCTGCAGTGCCTTGACGCTGTTCAGGTGCAACTCGTTGCCCGGCGCCGGCCCGCGCTGTCCCTGCGGGTCGAACGCCGCGGCGTGCAACGCATCGCCCTCGGCGGTGACGAACAGTCCCCAGCTGAACACCCGCTTGTCGAGGTCGAAGGCGAGCAGGGAGTCGAAGCCGGTCGAGGTCAGGTACAGGCGCCGTTCGAAACGGCTGATCTCGTGGCAATGCTTCAGGTACGGCGAACGGAAGGAACCGATACAGCGGAACTCGGGGTCGTACACGAAGAGTTCATCGCTCGCGGCGATATACACGCGCTCGCCGTCGAATTCGATGCCGCGCAGGCCGCGGTCCCAGCCGCGCCCCTGCCAGTCGATGTCCGTCGTGTTCCAGTCGATCGTCTGCCTCGCCCGCTTGTGCTCCAAATCGACCAGATACACGCCGCCGTGGCTCTCGCCCTGGCGACTGCCGCGCACGACGGAGGTGGCCACGAGCACCGTCAAGCAGCAGCTCCGGGGACCGGCTGCTTGCCGGCCCGCGCAAGTGCCACTGGCGGGGCCGATCGATCCGAGGCTAGAATGGTCGTGGGGTGAACGTTGGCAACTGGTGGGGTAAGCATGTCCGGTAACGAGTCTACGCAGTCCTATAAGTTCGGCGCGGTCGCAATGGCGGTGTCTGCCGCCTGCGGTGCATCAAACGCGGCACAGGCACAAGCACAGCAGACGCAGGCGCTCGAAGAGATTATCGTCACAGCGACCAAGCGGGAAGCCAACCTGCAGGACGTGCCGCTCGCCATCACCGCCTTTACCGATCAGGATATCGTAAAGCAAGGCTTCAAGACCCTCGACGACTACGTCGGCCAGATCCCGGGGCTCTCCTTCAGCCGGCGCGAACCGGGCGGCACCACGGTGCTGATGCGCGGCTGCACGATCTCCGGGCTCTCGTTCGGCGGCAGTTCAACCACGTCGATCTATCTCGACGAACAGCCCATTACGGCAGCCGGCCGCAATCCGGACCCGCGCCTGATCGACATCGAGCGCGTCGAAGCGCTCAGCGGCCCGCAGGGCACGTTGTTTGGCGACGCCTCCCAGTGCGGTTCGCTGCGCATCATCACGAACAAGCCGGACCCGTCTGCTTTCGACAGCTGGGTCGACTTCGGCGTCAACCAGGTGGCGGACGGCGACACCGGGTACGACCTCAGCGCGATGGTGAATATCCCGTTGGGCGGCGGCAATACGGCGTTACGCCTCGTCGGGTTCGACGAGAAGGAAGCCGGTTACATCGACAACGTCCTGGAGTCGAGCCCGGGCGGCACCTTCGACAATTCGGCATTCGTGGACAAGAACGTCAACGGCTCGAACAATACCGGTGCGCGCGCCATGCTGCGCACGGTGATCAACGACAACTGGACCGTCGACCTGTCGGGGATCTACCAGAAGAAGAAGCTGGACGGCTTCGGCGACGTCGACCTCAACGACCGCTTCTTGCGGGCGATAATATCGGCGATCTCCAACAGGTCCGTTTTAACAAGGACAGCTGGGACGACAAGTGGTACCAGCTCGCGCTCACCGTTGAGGGCAGCCTCGGTTTTGCGGACGTCGTGTTCACTGGCTCCGTGTTCAGCCGCGACACGGTGTACGAGGCCGATGCGACGACGTATCAGTTTGCGTTCAACCAGTTGTCGGACTATTTCGGACCGTATTACACGATCTATGATTTTGGCGGTGACCCGCAGGCGTTCGCCTACAACCACGAAGAGACGGATCTCTCGACCTTCGAGCTGCGTATCAGTACGCCGAAAGATTCGGACAGCCGCTGGAACGGCATCCTGGGCTTCTTCTACAACCGCGACGACGGTCACACGCTGTTCTATGCCGGAAACTCTTCCTTCGACACGTCGCCGGCCTTCACGTACCTGAACTACCTTGCGGCGTACTACGACCCCGCGTTCCCGGTACCGGCACCGCCGTCCGGGGGCAACTGGTTCACCGGCGTCTACGACTCGACGCTGGAGCAGTCGGCGGTGTTCGGCGAGATCGGCTTCGAGGTGACGGACAATTTCAACATCACGGTCGGCGGTCGCTGGTTCCACATCAAGCTCGATCGCACGCTGCAGCAGGGTGCCCTGTTCCCGATCGGTACGGAACCGAACTGCGACGTGGATTTCTGTTTCGCGGACGCGGTCGGCACGTCGGACGAGAAAAATTTCGTGCCCAAGCTGACACTCGACTACCACTTCAACGACAACACGATGGGGTATTTCACCTATTCGGAGGGTTTCCGCCGCGGCGGCGCCAACGCGGCTCGGGCGAATTCCGTGTTCGGCCCCGGCCAGCCGGATCACCAGTTCAACTCGGACACTCTGAAGAATTACGAGGTCGGCCTGAAGGGCACCTGGGCGGGCGGCAAGTTCCGCCTGAACACGGCCGTCTATCACATGATCTGGGACAAGATCCAGCTGCAGGCCAACGATCCCAACATCTTCACGCTCGGCATCGTCAACTTCCCGCAGGCCACGCTGGACGGGCTCGAGGCGGAGTTCAGCTGGCTGCCCGGTGATCGCTGGGACGTCTCCGGCACGCTCGGCTACAACAAGGGCGAGATCTCCAAGAACGCGACGCTGTTCCCGGGCAGCGCCAATCCCACGTCAGTGTTTAAGGGCACGGAATTGCCGATCATGCCCGACTGGAAGGGCAGCCTGTCGATCGAGTACACACTGCAGAACGAGATATTGGGCGCCAAGCCGTATTTCCAGATCGTCGACACCTACAATGGCAAGGCCACCAGTTCACTCGAAGGAATCCAGTCGATCATCTTCGTCAACCCGGTGCGCACGCTGGACAGTTACAACATCGTGAACCTGCGCTTCGGCCTGAATGGCGACGACTGGAGCGCGGCGGTGTTCATCGACAACGCCACCGACGAGCGCGCGCAGCAGTTCTACAATGACCGCTGGGCGCAGACTCGACTCTCCATCAACAAGCCGCGGAGCATCGGAGTCACCTACCGCAAGTACTTCCACTAGAGTTGGAAGAGCTCCTGTAGGAGCGGCTTTGGCCGCGACCCTGCCATCGGGCCCGAAAATGGCCCGTTTCGGACGTGGACAGACCACACGTATCGGATGCGGAGGTGCTCAGATGAAGGCAAAAGTTGCGCTTGCCGTACTTTTCCTCACGCTACTGGCAAGCGCGTTGCCGTCTACGACGCGCGCCGATGAGGCCGGGCCGCATCGTCAACATCAGCTCGATATCCGGATTCATCTCGGACGAGGGCTACGGTATTTATTCGGCGAGTAAGCATGCCGTGGAAGCTTTCACTGACTCACTTGCGGCCGAAATGGCGCATCTCGATGTATTTGTTGCGGCCGTGGAACCGGACAATTTCGCCTCCAACATCGGATTGACTCGCTGCAAGCGGCGACTCGAGGATGTCGACGCAAGACCCTGGGTGTATTTCGAGGATCGCCGCCAACGCATGCTCGCCAGGTGCCGGGAGAGGCTGGCGGCCGGTGTCGAGAACGAAGGCGTACCTCCGGATGCGGTCTCGGTCGTCGTCGAGCACGCCTTGTTCGACGAGCATCCCAGGCACCACTATCTGGTCGTTCCGGAACAGGTCGAAGCGGGCTGGACGATATCGAAAGTAATCGAGGAATTGCTGGACCTCAATGCTGACCAGGATTACAGCTACACAAGGGACGAACTGGCCAACTATCTCGATGCATATTGGCCTTACGCGGTTGGAGAGAGATCCTTCGACAATGCCGACAATGCCGACAATGCCGACAATGCGGCCGAGATGAGGACTTTCTTCGACCAATGGGCGACGCGGAAAGGTCAGGACGCCGATTGAATCGCCAGCGTGCATCTGAAGGGATACGTCCGTGCCGGCTGAGTGAGGACATGAACACGAACTGGATATCGGTCTTCTTCTATGGACTTTTCATGGATGAGTCCTTACTGGCTTCGAAGGGCGTCCACGCAACTGAACCGGCGATTGGCTATGTGGAGGGGTACGGCTTGCGGATCGGGGAACGCGCGACGCTTCTTCCCGAGACAGGTAGTCGCGCATATGGCGTCTTGATGAAGGTCGCGTCAGAGGATGCCGCGGCCTTGTATTCTGAATCGAGCGTTGCTGACTATGTCGCCGAACCCGTTGTCGTGACGTTGCCCGGGGACATCCAGGTGTCGGCCATGTGCTACAACTTGCCGGCCGCAAAATTGCGTGGAACAAACCCGGAGTACGCGGCGGCCTTGCTGGCACTGGCGACCAAATTGGGTTTGCCGGACAGTTACCTCCGACACATAAGAGATTCCATCTAGCTACTGGTCGGGCTCGCGCCAATCTCGTTCAGCCAGGGCAACCCGCCAGATTCGGACGAAAGAGGACCGGATCTCTTCCAAATCCGGGAGGCTGCCAAGGCTTGAGAATGGATTTCCTGCCGCCATGCTCTTACGTCGGCCGTTGGCGTCGACCCGGACATCCGGCGTGTCTTTCTTCGCCAGCGCCGCGGGGGCTCCGATCAGTATCAGGAGCCCCAGCAGCGGGGTGGCGAGGTGTACTGAGCGCATGGTCCGTACCACTCGTTCGAGATGATCCGGAACTAGCGCTCGGTGATCCGCAGCACGACACGGCGGTTCTGTGCCCGGCCCGCGGCCGTCGAATTGTCCGCGATCGGCTCGGCTTCGCCGTAGCCTTTGACGGTCATGCGATCCGCGCTGACGCCGTGGCCGATCAGGTAGTCGCGCACGGTGATTGCCCTGCGTTCCGACAAACCTTCGTTGTAATCGGCGGCACCCTGGCTGTCGGTGTGGCCCGCTACTTCGACGTGGATCGTCGGGTTGCGTACCAGCGACGCGGCGGCGTCATCCAGGATCTGCTCGGCGCCCGGCAGGAGCCGGTCGGAGTTCGTCTCGAAGTTGACGCCCTGCAGTTGGATGGCCTCCTTGATCTCGCAGCCCTTCACGTCGACCTGCGCACCGGCGCGCGTGTTGGGACACTGATCGAGCCGGTCCACCACGCCGTCGTTGTCACCGTCCATCTCGCAACCGACTGAATTCACCACGGCGCCGTGCACGGTACCGGGGCATTGATCCTTGTGGTCGGGTACGCCGTCGCCGTCACTGTCCGGCGGGCAACCCCTCGCGTCGACGCTGACGCCGGCGGGCGTGCCCGGACACTGATCGTTGGCATCGATCACGCCGTCACCGTCGCTGTCGGGCGGCGGTACGTAGGCCGGGGCGGGCGGCTCCTTCTCGCTGCCGAAGGGTATGTGCAGCCCTAGGCTGACGATCTGGTCGTCCAGATCCAGCCCCAGCGCGTTGTCTCTGCGATACCGGTATTCGCCTTGCAGGGAGATGCGCGATGAACCAAAGACGTCCCAGCGGAAGCCGGCGCCGGCCGGACAAGGCCCGGCCTTCGACCGATATGTTTCCGGTGCCCACGTCGCTGAGCAGGCTACGCCACCGAACAGATAGGGCGTAAAGCGATTCGGGCGGCCGAGAACCCATTGCAGGTCGGCACCGAGGCTGCGCTGGGTCTGTCCCGGCGAACCGTCCGGCATCGCGAGCAGGATCGTTCCCTCGAGATTCCAGTGTTCGCTAAGTGCATAACCCATGCCCAGCTGCACGCCGAACGTGTCGTCGACGCCCCGGTACTTCTCGTCGTCGACCCACTGGCCGGCGATCGTGAAGTAGGGCTCGCCGGCCTCCGCTTCGGCGAGTACTTTGGAAAACGGTGCCAGCAGTGCGAATGCCAGCGCGATAACTCGGATCGTCGGGGACATGGCTCTATTCCTTCTGTTTGTTACGGAATCGGATGCCGACCGTGTCTCCGGCCGCGCCCCCTCGATGCCCAAGACGCCGCAGGCCGGATTCCGGAAATGGTAGACCACTGAGGATGGGAACGCCACTGGCTCTGGTCGGATTAGCGCAGATAACCCCAGGAGTGGAGTTTGTCATGGTCCTCGAACCAGCGGTCGCCGATGTCCTTTCGGTAATACATATTCGGTATGAGGACATTGCGTATGCGCTGGTAGGCCTGTGCCTGTGCCTGCTTCACCGAGATGCCCAGGCCGGTCACGATCAGGATCACGCCGGAGCTGCCGGCGACCAGCCATTCACCGTTTACGAGCTTGACGTCCTCGATGTGCACGCCCTCGCGCTCCGGCTTGCGGAAGATGATGACCCGGTCCTTCGAATTGACCTCGAACGTCTTGGGATCCTGGTAGGGGAAGGGCGGCACGACCACCCGGACGCCGATCTGGAAGCCGCGCTTGGTCTTGAAGCTGTCCAGCGTACCCTGCGCCATGCCTTCGAGGAAATCCGAGACCGGCATCGAGAGGCCCTCGGCCTGGATGCTGATGGTCGGATAACCGAATCGCGCCGTGAACTCGAGCGGGTAGATGCCCTGGCCGTTGACGATGCAGTTCACATCCATGTAGCCGACGTATCCCTCCTCGGCAAGTCGCCCCTCGAGCTTGGCCAGCGTCGCGGCGAAGATGCGATTGGGGTCGCTCCAGTACATGCAGGTGCCCATCTCGCCCGTGGCCGGGCCGATGTCGCCAGGGAACAGAAGCTTGTGCTCGAAGTTGACGTTGATCGGCGTCATGAACCGCTTGCCGTTGAAAAACGCTCCCACGGCCACTTCGACGCCGCGCGCCCGCCGCTGCAGCTGGAATACCTTGACCGTGTCCGAGTAGACCGCCTTGTAGGACTCCAGGACGTGGACGACGTCCTTGCCGTCATCTTCCTGGCCCACGAACAGCAGGCGCTTGATGTTCTGGGCTTCGCCGCTCGGCTTGATGACATAGGCGCCGGGCTTGGCCTGCACGTAGGCGATTGCGGAGTCGAAGTCCGTGAATTCCTCGAAGGGGATGATCGAGACCTTGTGCCGTTTGAGTTCTTCCTGGCCGAACGAGCGGTCGTCCTCGAGCCGGTCCGTGTAGGGCGTCCCGCCGACGACGTGTTTCCCGGCATCGCGCAGTCGCTGCGCCTTCTCCCCTTGCCCGAGCACGTCGTCGAAGACGACGACGTCCGCCCAGTCGACGTGCGATTCCCAGTCGTCGACCTTCGGCACGAAGCCATCGCCGATGCTCCGCTCGTCGACGGCCTCGATGAAATACTTGACGTCGTGACCTTCCTTGACCACCTGCCACGCGATATCGGTGATCAACGCATCGATCGAAACGAACAGGAAACGCTTTTTTCTGTCCGCCATAACGGCTCTCCGCGTGCCGCCTCCGAGCTTCACACCATACCGCGGCCCGCCGGCGGATGCAGGCAATTGCGCCATTTCGTCACGAGCACTAAAATGGCGCGGCTGGCACCAAATTGCAGAAAGATCACACGATTAGGGCAGGAATATCGCGTGTCCTGTCAGCACGGATGGCGCTGACGGCCGGCAGTGTTTAAGTGTCCCCTAAGAGAAACCGGCTATAGATGAACCCCCGGAGCGGGTTGTCCACAATGTTGTCTATCGTTGTCCCAGTCAAAGACGAGGAGGAGAATCTTGCGCCTCTTCTGGCCGAGTTTGCCGCCCTGAAAGAGCGCATCCCCGTGGACGAACTGATCTACGTGGATGACGGGAGCACCGACGGCACGCGCGAGGCGCTCAAGAGACTCCGCCAGGACTACCCGTTCCTGAGGATCATCAGTCACAACCGCAGCGGAGGTCAGTCGGCTGCGTTGTGGACGGGCATACGTGCGGCCGGCAATGGCCTCGTGGCTACGATCGACGGCGACGGCCAGAACGATCCCGCGGATATCGAGCGCCTCTATCGCTGCTACACGGAACATGCCGATGACGACGGCCCGTTGATGGTGATGGGGCAGCGAGAGAAGCGCCGTGACAACGCCGTCCGCAGGCTGTCTTCGCGGATTGCCAATTCAGTAAGGTCGTCATTGCTCAAGGACGGAACCCGGGATACGGGTTGCAGCCTTAAACTGTTCCGGCGCGCCGACTACCTGAACCTGCCATACTTCAACAATATGCACCGGTTCCTGCCTGCTCTCATGAATCGACAAGGCGTCAACGTCATGCACATCGACGTCGCACACCGGCCGCGGATGCGCGGTTCATCGAAATATGGCATGTGGAACAGACTGTGGGTCGGGATCGCCGATCTTTTCGGCGTAATGTGGCTGCAGCGTCGCGGCCGTGTCCCGCTGACCATCCTCGAGGAGTGACACATGATTCATCTGGACTGGGCGACGATCTGGCTGGGCATCGGTCTGCTCGGCCAGGGTCTGTTCTTCATGCGCTTCTTCGTGCAATGGCTGGCGTCCGAGAAGCAGGGCCGCAGCGTTATCCCCACTGCGTTCTGGTACTTCAGCATCCTGGGTGGCGTGACGCTCTTGGCCTACGCGGTCTGGCGGCAAGATCCCGTCTTCATCCTGGGCCAGAGCACCGGCCTGTTCATCTATCTTCGGAACATCTATTTCCTGTACAAGGAAAAGCGCGAGAAGCAGCTGGGCATGGGCGCTCGGGATGACAGTGAAAGCACCTACAGCATCTGACAAGCTGTCACGCTATATCCCTCTCGTTTTCATCGCACTGTATGCCATGGCCTTCTTCTTTCGGCCGTTGCTGCCGATCGACGAGACGCGCTACCTGACAGCCGCCTGGGAGATGTTGCTGCGGCACGGCTGGTTCTCACCGCTGACCGTCAACTTCGAGCCCTACCACCAGAAGCCGCCGATGCTGTTCTGGCTGATTAACCTCTCCTGGTCGGTCTTCGGCGTCAGTCGCTGGGCGGCGATGATCCCCATCGTGCTGGCATCGATGCTGAGCGTGTACCTGACGTCGGCACTGTGCCGGCGCTTGCAGCCGGCGCTCGAGACGCGTGCTTGGCTCGTGCTGCTCGGCATGTTCGGGTTCCTGCTGTACTGCACGGTGATCCTGTTCGATATGACGCTCAGCGTATTCGTGCTCGGCGCGCTGTTGGCGGTGCTCGCGTACGCACGGGAACGGCGCATGCGTTACGTGCTGTTGCTCGGTTTGCTGCTCGGGCTCGGCGTGCTGACCAAGGGCCCGGTTGCCTGGTTGTACGTCATCTTCCCGATCCTGCTCGCGCCTTATTGGGTCGATGGCAACGGGAACTGGAAGAGCTGGTACTTCGGCCTGCTCGCGGCATTCGTCGTGTCGCTGATCCCGGTGCTGGCCTGGCTCATACCGGTCCTCGAGGAGTCCAGTCGACAGTTCGGCTACTGGCTGGTCTGGGAGCAGACCGCCGGACGCATCACCGGATCCTACCGCTCGTCGCACGACCGGCCTTTCTGGTTTTTCGTGGTCGTGCTGCCCCTGCTGAGCCTGCCCTGGCTGTTCTTCCCCCGGTTCTGGAAGCGGCTCGGCGATCTGAAGCGGCATTTCCCCGACGAGCCCGGCCTGCGGTTCCTGCTCCTGTGGATCGTGCCGACTTTCGTCGTGTTCAGCCTGATCGGGGGGAAGCAGCCTCACTACATGGTGCCGCTATTGCCCGCCGTCGCGATCCTCGTCGCCTACATGCTACGGGAACTCCCCCAGCGCGCACTGCGGATCACGACAGCCGCGATGCTCATGGTCATCATCGGCGCTCATGCGGTGGCGTCTAGGACGGTCATGCACCTCTACGATCTCGGGCCCATCGCCCAGTTCGTAACCTCGAACCGGGATCGCGACTGGGCCTGGGTCGGCAATTACCACGGCGAAGTGAATTTCCTCGCACGCCTCGAGAGGGCCGTGGCGGAGGTGGATCGGGAACAACTCCACGCGTGGCTCGACGCGCATCCGGGCGGGCTCGCGATGGCGCGGTATGAGCATGTCAGGGAGCTCGCGGCTTACGACATATTGCTGTCTACGGAGTACCGGGGCCGTATGCTGGCCGTCATCGCGAAGCAGGGCAGCAGTACTGCGCCCTAGAGCAGTCCTTCGAGCCCGTCCAGGTCGTTGATTACACGCCAGTGGCCGCCCGACTTTTCGACCTTCGTCTGCCAGGCCTGCAGGCGATCGAGGTACTCTCGCGGGTCGACGTTGTCCGAGCGCAGCTTGGTGACGTTGAGGGCGACCACGTCGAATCCATCCAGGTCGAAGTCGATGTCGCGGATGAAGCCGGGCTCCAGGTCTTCCTTCAAGTCGGAGAAGATCAGCACGGTCTTGACGGCGTCACCTTTCTCGTTGAGGAATTCGACGGCCTGAAGCAGGCCCCCGGTAATGTCCGTGTAAGGGGATGACTTCGACTTCTCGACGAACTGATCGACCTGCTCCGCGAACAGTCGTTTCTGCCGGTTCATCATGCTGGGGCGATCGTCGAAGGTAACTTTCGCGACGATGTCCTTCTCGCTGAAGCTACCCGTATCGATGCGAGCGACGGCAAACGAGTCCTTCTCATGCAGTCGGGTCAGCGCGTAGCGAATGATTTGCTCGGCCTTCTCAATCTCCTCCCGGTAGGTCCCGGACGTGTCCACGAGCATGTAGACGCCCGTGGTCTTCGGCTGTGCCGGCGTACAACTGGCCAGCAGTGCCAATGCGGCAAGCAAGGCTGCGGTCTTCATGATTCTGCCCCCCGGAGCCGGCTGCCGCCGCTCGTGGACGAGCGGTCGCGGGCGGCCCACCACAACGGGATGAACAGCGGCAGGTCGTAAACTTGCGTGACGAGCACGCCGAGGTAACGGCTGAGGCTGCCGACCAGGCGCAGGACGAGCGACAGGACACGCAATACGCCGATCGCGACGAGGCCGAGTACCGTCCGCAGTGAATGCACGAAGGTCTCCAGCGGAATGGCGACGAAGGTCAGCGCGAACGGCAGGATGAAGCCCATCCCCATCTGCGCCGCCGTCGTGATCCACATGTACTGGTTCGGCATGCCGCCGCTGGCGTCGCCGCGCAGTAGCGCGCTGGTGGCGAGTTCGTCGTGCAGGAGCACCTCGCGCATGTAGGCCAGCCCTGCTTCGACGCTGGCCAGCAGGAACAGGATGCTGAAAGTGATCCAGATCATGCGGATCCTCGTCTTGTCGGGGAGGGCGCCGATGACCGGGAACAGCCGCGTTATGCGCAATGATTCCATCAGGAACAGGCCCATGGAGATCTCGACCATGATGATGACGAGCGCGGCTATGTCGGCGGTGCGGTACGCGCCGATCATGCTCGTGCCGCCGACCATCTCGGCCATCGGCCTGGCGATGAGCGAGAAGTTGATCGTCGCGCCGCCGATGGCGACACACAACACGAACAGGGAGATGAAGAAGTAGACGAGCGACGACGATGACAGGATCGACACCGCGCGGTCCTCGCCCTTGACGATATCTTCGTACTCCTGCATGTGGCGATCGATCGTGACCGAGCGGCCGAGCAGACTGTCGACACTCTTGCCCACGCGGTTCAGGTTGTGCTGGATGGCCCGCCAGTCCGGCCGCATCCTGCGCAGCAGTTCGTGTCGCTTGCTGCTGGCTTCCCGGTATGCGTCCATGGCCTGCTTGTGGGCTTTCACGAGCGACTTGTGGATGTCGGCGAGGATGCTGCCGACGCCGTCGCGGCCGTCCCTGGCATCGATCTTCGCGACGGCCTCGACGGCCTTGACCCAGCCGGGCGGGTCCGGCGGCACTTCGACCGCCTCCTGGTGGTCGCGCTCGATGCGGTCGATCGACTCGCTGAGGCTTCGATGCAGCGTGGAATAGTTTGCGAGGTCCTTGCGCACCGTCTCGTTGATGCGATCGAACTCCCGCTCGACGATCCGCTCCTTGGCTTCCCGGCCCGCGGCGAGCAAGACTTCGCGATTGCGCCGGGCCAGGGCGGTCTCCGCCTTGCCGACGGACAGCGACGCGGTACGGAAGGTCTTGTGCAGCGAGAACGCCGCGGCCCGGATCAGCTTGTGCGCCGTCGGCCGCGCGAAATACAGCGCCGCCACGAGCAGGACGAGCCACAGCAACGCGGACAGGACGGGCCAGGGAGTGATGTTCAGCAAGAAGCTCATGGTGGTAACCCCGCTGTCTGACTGGATTGAGACCGGTGGCTTTGCGGCCCTCCCTCACGGAAGGTGTGCCTTTATCACGTCGCGCAGCGTTTCACAGCCGCGAGGGCCCTGTCAACGACCGCGGCACATAAACACGAACCACGCACTGCGGGCCAGGAAAGTGCATAAATATCATAGGTTTGAGGTTGGACATAATGTTCGTTGCGGTGCTGTCCGGCGGCTCCGTTCTGTCGATTGCGTAAACACGTCGCGGAGCCTGCGGCAGGCTTCGAATCGGGGCCCGGATCCGGCCCGTCCTGCAAGCGGTCAGGCATGACGCAGAACACAGAATTCGACGGGGATTTCCATTAGAAAGGGGGGATGCCGGTCATCCTTGCCCTCCGCGTGGCTGCCCGGCAACAAGGACGTCCGGCATGCTTCGAATCAGCTCAGTGACAGGATGGCCGGGGCGCGGCGGCGTGCTCGCGGCCGTGCTGTTCTTGTCCGGATGTTCGCTTTTTTTCCCAGAAACGGAACCCGAGGCCCCGCAGGCGGAGCCTGTCCCGACCCCCGAACCGGTCGCCGAGCCCCTGAAACCGCTTCCCGAGCCGGCACCGGTCGTGAAACGCTGGATCCCGCCGCCGCCGTTGCCGTCGGTCGCCATCGTTCTCAGCAATTCCCAGCCGGCTTACGCCGATGTAGCGCATGAACTCGAAGGTCGGCTGCAGAAGAGCAAGCTCTATGACCTCGGCAGTCACGGCGATCCGGCCGTCACTATCCTGCGACTCGTCAACGACTCGGACGCGACTGCCGTCATCGCCATCGGCATGCGCGCGGCGAGCTCTTCGGTGGCGATGGCCGAAAAGCCGGTGATCTTCAGCCAGGTATTCAACTACCAGGATGAGGATTTGTTGACCGGGCACAGCCGGGGCGTGGCAGCGCTGCCGCCGCTCGACGCCCAGTTCGCCGCCTGGAAGAAAGTGGACCCGTCGATTGCGCGCATCGGTGCGATCATCGGTCCGGGCCACGACGATCTCATCGACGAAGCGCGCGCCGCTGCCGGGAAGAACGGCATCGAACTGCGCATCGAGGTAGCGCAATCGGACCAGGAGACCCTGTATCTGTTCCGGCGCATGGTGCGCGATATCGACGGCTACCTGATGTTGCCCGATAACCGCATCCTGAGTCCGCGTGTCATCCAGCAGATGCTGCACGAGGCCAATGCCCACCAGGTCGCCGTGGCCGTGCCGAATGACGCGATGCTCGAGATGGGCGCCTCGGTCAGCTTCATGAGTGTCGCGTCCGATGTCGCGGAAACGGTCGTCCGGATACTGCGCCGGATCCAGCAGGGACGCCTGTCCGATGTTCCGCCGATCACGCCGCTCAGCGAGATCCGCGTGACGACCAACGAGGCGGGCTCGAGGAAGCGGTCCGTGGCCCGGTCCGAAACGGACCGGCCCGGCGAGGACGCCAATCCGTGAGAGCGGCCGTCGCCAACTTTGCGCAGTGGCTGGGCCGCCGCGTCGGGCGCGGTCGGTCGAAGACCGGCAAGCGTGTGCTGGTCAACGAGATACTGTCGATCCAGGTACTGAGCGCGGCGCTCATCGGCGCGCTCGCCGTGGCGAGCCTGTACTGGGGCGCACAGTGGGTGCTCAGGGACAACTACAGCCGCTGGGCACAACAGTGGACCGAGGAGCTCAATGAGCTCGGTTCACCGCTCTACCTGACGGACGACAGCGAGGCGCTGATGCGGCTGGAGAGCTTCGTCAAGCGCTACACGGAGATCGACCGCGTCGTCTACTTCGCCAAGGACGGCAGCGTGCTGTTCACGGTGAACAACAAGGAGGGTATGGAGCCGCCCAGGGCCCTGTCCGAGCAGAGTCTGACCGAGGCGACCGCCATCGTGGGCAAGGATAAACCCTACGTAATGCACAGCGGCATCCTGGACCCGCGGCAGTTCGACATCCTCGCTCCCGTCTGGGTCGAATCGATACCGGACGACGGCCTGTTCGGCTTCGATCCGACCAGCAAGGACGAGAAGCCTGCCACCGAGCTGTTGGGATTCGTGAGCATCCATCTCGATTTCGTCGTGTTTCACGATCGGCTGCTTGCGAACATCAAGGCGGCGACGGCCGTACTGGTAATCCTGTTGATCGCATTCGCGCTCTACGGCCGCCATGCCCTGCGCAAGGCGCTGGCGTCGATTTCCGATCTGCAGGATCCGATCCGGGAACTCGCCAAAGGCAACCTGGCCGTCAAATTCGAACCGGCGGAACACCGGGAGATCTCCGACATCGTCGAGGCGCTCGAGACGACGGCGACGGCATTGAGCGAGCGCGACGCCATGCTGCTCGAGCTGGCGAACCACGACAGCCTGACCGGGCTCTACAACCGGCGCAGATTCCTGGAGGAACTCAAAAAGGAGATCATCTCGGTGATGCGCGACGGTCACAGCAGCGCCCTGTTCTTCGTCGACCTCGACCAGTTCAAGTATGTCAACGATGCCTGCGGCCATCCCGCAGGCGACCGGCTGATCCGCAAGGTCGCGGACGAACTGTTGCGCAGCGTACGCCGCGACGACATCGTCGCCCGCTTCGGCGGTGACGAATTCGCGATCCTCGTCCGGCGCACGGACGTGGAAGGCGCGAGGGCGGCCGCCGAGTCGATCCTGGCCAATATGCGGCGCATGGCGCACGTGGAGCACGAGCAGGTGTTCCACGTGCATTGCAGCATCGGCGTGTCCATGCTCACGGGTGATAACCTGCACGCCGACGAACTGATCAACCAGGCGGACATCGCCTGCCGCGAGGCCAAGTCGGCCGGCCGCAATCGCCTGCACCTCTATCGGGATACGGTCGATCCGGAACAGCGCGACTCGGCCGACGTGGGTTGGGTCAACCGGCTGCGCAAGGCAGTCGACGAAGACGAATTCGAGCTCCGATTCCAGCCGATCAATCGAATCGACACAGGTGAAACGACGCACCACGAGGTACTGGTCAGGCTGCGCACCGAGGAGGGCAAACTCGCGACGCCGGACGCATTCCTGCCGTCGGCGGTGCGCTTCGGCCTGATGTCCGAGATCGACTACTGGATGATCCGGGCCGC
>CAVZRD010000017.1:0-9796 GCA_963777675.1 uncultured Gammaproteobacteria bacterium
CGGCGAAGGCCTACGCGGAGTACGGCTCCCTGAATCAGCATCTGCGCCTGTCCATCAACCTGTCGGCGAATGCCTTCGAGAACGATAGCCTGACGTCCTACATCCAGCAGACCTTTGCCGAGCACGGCGTCCGCGCCGACGACATAATCTTCGAAATCACCGAGAGCCTGGCCATCAGACACCCGGCGCACGTCGAACAACAGATCGCGACGCTGCGCGCGCTCGGCTGCAAGTTCGCGCTGGACGACTTCGGAACGGGCTACAGCTCATTCAGCTATCTGCAGAAGCTGCAGTTCGATTACATCAAGATCGACGGCAGTTTCGTCGAGGACCTGCTCAACAATCCCGTCGACCAGAAGATGATCCGGCTTATCGCCGAGATCGGCCGGGAAGGCGGGATGCAGACGATCGCCGAATACGTGCAGAATGCCGACTCGCTGCTCCTGCTCGGCGAGCTCGGCGTGGACATGGCCCAGGGCTACTTCGTAGGCCGGCCCAACCGGCGGCCGATCTTCAAGTCGACGCCGATTTCGCTGAGTTCGCGCCGGGCCCGGCGTTCGACGGTCTGAACCGGCCTTCAGCCGGCGTTCATCCAACTTTAAGGCGCCGTTCAGCGTGACGGCAATACTCTGACCGTGAACGACAAGGAGACGTTCGCGAGGAGGTTGCCATGGACATCATTTACGCGGCAGAGAAGCCGAGTATTGCGGCGCTCTTGAGTACCTTCACCAGGCACGTGGTGTCGCCGGACGACATCGACGTGACGGAGAACCCGGCCGAGACCGGCAGCTTTTTCATCGGCGGGCGCTTCGGGCGTTACGTCCTGGCACCGAACGGTGAGATCGCTGCAGACGTGCCCGGACTCGTCGACTAGCCGAAAGCCCGCGCCAGGCCCGCGAACGCAGCGGGGTCCGTTACCGCGACGAAGACGACGCCGCTGATGGCACCGCACAGATGCGCATCGTGGTTGATCCGGCCGCGCGCCTGCGTCGACGCCCAGTACGAATAGGCGACGTAACCAATCGCGAACAATGCAGCGGGGATAGGGAAGGGGATGGGGAAGATCAGCAGTCTCGTGGTCGGGAAATAGACGATGTACGCGAACAGCACCGCCGAGATGGCACCGGACGCACCGAGCGAGGCGTACTGTGGATCGTCCTTGTGTTTGTACCAGGTGCAGCCGTGGCTCGCGATCAGCCCGACGACGTAAAGGATCAGGAACGGGATGGTACCGAGGTGGAACTCGAGCGGGAATGCGAAGAAATAGAACGTAACCATATTGAACAGCAGGTGCGCCAGATCGGCATGCACGAAGCCGCTCATGTAAATGGTGTCGTATTCCTTGCGCCGCAGGAAATAGTAGGGGCGGAACAGGCACTTCTCGATAATCTTCGGCGAACCGTACAAGCCGGCGAGGCTGGTCGCTATCGTGACGACCATGATGACTGTGGATCCGATCTCTCCGTATTCGAACATTCGCGTCTCGCGTCCGGCATCGTGAAACGCGCTAGTATATAGAAGCCATCTCAAAAATCCTCGACAGGACCGACAATCGGAGTAGCGCACGGTGGATCGACGTGAACTGATGCAATTCGGAGGTGCTCTGACGCTTTCCGCTCTGAGTCCGCCACTGCTGGCGGACGACCGCCGCATTCCGCGGCGCGTGGTCCCGCGCACGGGCGAGGAGCTGCCGATCATCGGCATGGGTAACTCGAGTGTATTCAGGAACGGTGACCGCAAAGCGTCCTGGAAGCTGATCCGCGTATTCCAGGAGTTCGGTTCGAGTTACATCGACGCGGGCGGAGACAGCCGCTTCGTCGTCGCCGACGTCGTCGCAGATCACGGCCTCGGAGACAGCGTGTTCCTGGGCGCCTACTTCGCGGGCGGGGACGATGCCTCGTCGCGTGCAGAAGCGAAGCGGCTGCTCGAGACAACGGGCAAATCCGAGCTTGACCTCATGCAGGCCTGGCCGGAGGATGCGGTGCCGCACTGGGACGTGTTCCGCAAGTGGCGTGATGACGGCCTCACGCGCTGCATCGGGGTAGCGCGCCACCAGAAAGAATACTACCCGGCGATGCTCGACCTGATGGCGACAGGCACGGTGGATTTCCTGCAGGTCAACTACTCACCGCTCGAGACCGAAGCCGACGTGCGCGTCCTGCCGATGGCGATGGACAAGGGCGTCGCCGTGACGATCAACCGGCCGTTCCTGAACGGCCGGTACTTCGAGATCGTCCGTGGCCGGAAACTGCCCGAGTGGACCGCCGATTTCGACTGCAAATCCTGGGCGCAGTTCGCGCTGAAGTTCATCCTCTCCCATCCGGCCGTAAACTGCGTCCTGACCGAGACGGCCAATCCGAAGCACGCCCGCGACAACCTGGGCGCGGGTTTCGGCCGCCTGCCCGGGGCGAAGGAGCGGCGGCAAATGACGTACCTGCTGCAGAGCCTGGCCTGACCGTAGAATGCATCCGTAATAGTCCTGATGCGCGTTCGGTGCCTCATCCCTAGTATAAAAGCGGGCCGATGAATACAAACGATCTCACAAAGCGCGCGGACCTGACGCGCCACGATAGAGGTACGGGTGCGCGACGCACGCGTCGGCCCGAGTACGTCGATTTCCTGCCGCCCTGCAACGACGCCTGCCCGGCAGGTGAGAACATACAGGCCTGGCTGGCGCTGACCCAGGTGGGCGACTACGAGGGCGCCTGGCGCGAGCTGGTAAAGAACAATCCGCTACCGTCGGTCCACGGGCGCGTGTGCTACCACCCCTGCGAGGATGTCTGCAACCGCGCGGTCACGGACAGTGCCGTCAGCATCCATGCCGTCGAACGTTTCCTCGGGGATCTCGCCCTGGAAAAGGGCTGGAGCTTCGACAAACCGACCACCAGCAGCGGCAGGAAGGTGTTGATCGTCGGCGCTGGCCCGTCCGGCCTGTCGGCGGCGTATCACCTCGTCCGGCTCGGACACGACGTGGAGATCCGCGAGGCCGGCCCCGTCGCCGGCGGCATGATCCATTTCGGGATCCCGGCCTATCGCATGCCGCGCGACGAGCTCAGGGCCGAGATCGGGCGCATCGAAGATCTCGGCGTGAAGATCACGCTCGAGCACCGGGTCGAGGACGTGTTGAGGGAGAAAGCCGAAGGCGGTTTCGACGCCGTATTCGTGGCCGTCGGAGCGCACATCAGCAAGAAGATCGACATCCCGACCCGCGACGCCGGCAAGATCCTCGACGCCGTGAGCTTCCTCAGCAGCGCGAATGCCGGCGATCCGCCGAAGCTCGGCCGCCGCGTCGCGATCTACGGCGGCGGCAACACGGCAATGGATGCGGCTCGCACGGCCAAGCGGCTGGGCGCCGAGGAAGCGATGATCATCTACCGCCGGGATCGGAGCACGATGCCGGCGCACGATTTCGAAGCCGACGAGGCGCTGGAGGAAGGCGTCAAGATCAACTGGCTGCGTACGATCAAGGAAATCGATCGCTCGACGTTCAAGGTCGAAGTGATGGAGCTCGACGACGAAGGCCGGCCGCGTCCGACCGGCAGGTTCGAGACGCTCGAGGCCGATTCCCTGATCCTGGCGATCGGTCAGGACACGGACACGGCTTTCCTCGAGAGCGTGCCGGACATCCGGTTCAAGCCCGACCATACGGTCGTCGTCGACGCAAACATGATGACGGGACACGCCGGGATCTTCGCCGGTGGCGACATGGTGCCGAGTGAGCGCTCGGTGACGATCGCGGTCGGCCACGGCAAGCATGCAGCGCGGCATATCGATGCATACCTGAAGGGCGAGAAGTACCGGCGCCCCGCCCGGCATTCGATGATCGGTCCCGACAAGCTGCACCTGTGGTACCGCACGGAGGCTCCGAAGGTCGAGCAGCAGCGGATGCCGATCGCCGAGCGCCAGCGCAGCTTCGGCGAGATCATGAAGAACCTGACAGAAGCCGATGCGCTGTTCGAGGCTCGCCGCTGCCTGTCCTGCGGCAACTGCTTCGAGTGCGACGGCTGTTTCGGCGCATGCCCCGAGGACGCGATCGTCAAGCTGGGGCCGGGCAAGCGCTATCGCTTCAACTACGAATTGTGCACCGGCTGCGCCGTATGCTACGAACAGTGTCCGTGCCATGCGATCGAGATGTTCGATGACGCGGACGTCGCCGGGATCCCGTCGATATGAACATCAAACGGACATTCGACGGCAATGAGGCGGTTGCGCGCGTCGCCTATGCCGTGAGCGAGATCTGCTCGATCTATCCGATCACGCCGTCGTCGCCGATGGCGGAACACGCCGACGTCTGGGCGGCGGCGCGCAAGCCCAATATCTGGGGTCAGGTACCGGACATCATCGAGATGCAGAGCGAGGGCGGTGCCGCGGGGACCGCCCACGGCGCCCTGCAGACGGGAGCGCTGACGACGACGTTCACGGCGTCGCAGGGCCTCATGCTCATGCTGCCGAACATGTACAAGATCGCGGGCGAGCTGACCTCCGCGGTGTTCCACGTCGCGGCCCGATCGCTCGCGGCGCAGGCGCTGTCGATTTTCGGCGATCACCAGGACGTGATGGCGGCGCGTACCACCGGCTTCGGCCTGATCGCCTCGTCCTCGGTGCAGGCGGCGCAGGACCTCGCGCTTATCAGCCACGCTGCAACGCTGGAGGCACGCATCCCGTTCATCCATTTCTTCGACGGCTTCCGGACCTCGCACGAGGTCAGCAAGATCGACGAGCTGTCCGAAGACGAGATGCGCGCGATGATCGACGCAAAACTCATTTATCAGCATCGCCAGCGGGCACTCAATCCCGACAATCCGTTCATCCGCGGCACGGCGCAGAATCCGGACGTCTATTTCCAGGGGCGCGAGAGCGTGAATCGCTTCTACGCGCAGACGCCCGGCATCGTACAGAAGGCGATGGACCGTTTCGCCGACATCACGGGCCGCCGCTACGGCCTCTTCGACTATCACGGCGACCCCGCGGCCGAGCGCGTTATCGTGCTGATGGGCTCGGGCGCCGAGACCGTGATGCAGGCGATCGACGCGCTGGGAATCCCGGGCCTCGGCATGATCAACGTCCGCCTGTACCGTCCGTTCTCCGCCGAACACCTGCTCGCCGCGTTGCCGTCATCGGTGCATTCGATCGCTGTCCTGGACCGAACCAAGGAAGCGGGCGCCGGCGGCGAGCCGCTGTATCAGGATGTCGTCACGGCGCTGGCCGAGGCGCTGGGCGACGGCAGACTGGCCAACCTGCCGCGGGTCATCGGCGGGCGCTACGGGCTGTCGTCGAAAGAGTTCACGCCGGCAATGGTCAAGGCCGTGTACGACGAGCTCGCGAAGCCGAATCCCAAGCGCCACTTCACGATCGGCATCAACGACGACGTGACGCACACGAGTCTCGATTACGACGCCCGCTTCCACATCGAGAGTGAGAAGGGCACGCGTGCGCTGTTCTTCGGCCTCGGCGCGGACGGCACGGTCGGCGCCAACAAGAACAGCATCAAGATCATCGGCGAGAATACCGACCTCTATTGCCAGGGCTACTTCGTCTACGACTCGAAGAAATCCGGATCGCGAACCGTGTCCCACCTGCGTTTTGGTCCGGACCCGATCCACGCGCCGTACCTGATCCAGTCGGCGAACTTCGTCGCCTGTCACCAGTTCGACCTGGTCGAGAAGATCGAGGTCCTGCGCCACGCGGCGGACGGCGCCGTGTTCCTGCTGGACAGCCCCTATCCCGCCGACGAGGTATGGGACCGGTTGCCGCAGCCTGTGCAGGAGACGATCGTCGAGCGCGGCATCCGCCTGTACGTGATCGACGCGAAGAGCGTCGCGCGCGACGCGGGGATGGGTAAACGCATCAACACCGTCATGCAGGCCTGCTTCTTTGCACTGTCCGGCGTGCTGCCGAGGAGTGAGGCGATCGAGAAGATCAAGAAGGCGATCGAGAAGACCTATCGCGCGAAGGGGCAGGCCGTCGTCGACAAGAATTTCGCGGCCGTCGACGCGGCGCTCGATCACCTGCACGAAGTCGAGATCCCTGTGGAACGGCGCAGCGGAAGGCCATTCGACGCGATCGTGCCGGCCGGGGCGCCACAGTTCGTGCGCGAGGTGACCGCGGAGATGATGCGCGGCCACGGCGACGACCTGCCAGTCAGCAAGCTGCCGTTCGACGGTACGTATCCGAGCGGGACGACGCAGTGGGAGAAGAGCAACGTTTCCGACACGGTCCCGCACTGGGAAAACGACCTCTGCATCCAGTGCGGCAATTGCAGTTTTGTGTGCCCACACAGCGTGATCCGTGCCAAGTTCTTCCACGAGCGCGCACTCGATGACGCGCCGGACAGTTTCCCGTCCGCACCGATCAACGCGCGCGGCTTCCCGGAGACGCGCTACGCGCTGCAGGTCTACGTAGAGGACTGCACGGGCTGCGGACTATGCGTCGAGGCCTGCCCGGTGCGCAGCCCCGACGATCCCGACAAGCGCGCGATCAACATGACAGAGAAGCGGCCGCTTCTCGAGCGCGAACGCACCAACGTGACTTTCTTCGAGAAGATCGCCTGGAACGACCGCGCCCAGGTCGACTATTCCTCGGTGCGCGGCACGCAGTTCCTGCAGCCGCTGTTCGAATTCTCGGGTGCCTGTGCCGGTTGTGGCGAGACGCCCTACGTCAGGTTGCTCTCGCAGCTGTTCGGCCCGCGTCTCATTGTCGCCAACGCGACGGGCTGCTCATCGATCTACGGCGGCAACCTGCCGACGACGCCCTGGAGCAAGAACGCGGAGGGCAGTGGGCCGGCATGGTCGAATTCGCTGTTCGAGGACAATGCGGAATTCGGGCTGGGTATGCGGGTGGCGGCAGATCACCACATGGAAATCGCCAGGAGTCTCGTCGCCGATCTCGCGCCGAAGCTCGGCGAGGAGTTCGCCGACCAACTCGTCAACGCCCGCCAGCGCGTCGGCAGCGAGGTCCGTGCCCAGCGCGCCAGGGTGCGCGAGTTGCGGGGCCAGCTGTTGAAACTGGTAAACGAAGGTGGCGACGAGAAGGCCGCCGAACTGCTGTCGATCGTCGATCATCTCGTGCGACGCAGCATCTGGCTCGTCGGCGGCGACGGCTGGGCCTACGACATCGGCTCCGGCGGTCTCGACCACGTGCTGGCGAGCGGCCGCAACGTCAATGTGCTCGTGCTCGATACCGAGGTGTATTCGAATACCGGCGGGCAGATGTCCAAGGCCACGCCGATGGGCGCGTCCGCGCGTTTCGCCTCGGCAGGAAAGCGCACCGGCAAGAAGGACCTGGCGATGCAGGCGATCTCCTACGGCAATGTCTACGTCGCGCAGGTCGCGATGGGCGCAAACCCGCAGCAGACCCTGCTCGCGATGCGCGAGGCCGAGGAATACGAAGGACCGTCGCTGATCCTGGCTTACAGCCACTGTATCGCGCACGGCTACGATCTCGCGCAGGGCATGAAGCAACAGAATCTCGCGGCGGCCTGTGGCTACTGGCCGCTGATCCGCTACAACCCTGCCTTGCGTGCGGCCGGCAAGAAGCCGTTCGTTCTCGACTCGACGCGTCCGCATATCCCGCTCAGGGATTACGCCTACAACGAGATGCGCTACAAGGTATTGACCCAGACGCATCCCGAGGAGGCGGAGAAGCTGCTGCTCGGTGCGCAAGAGCTTATTGAGCGCCAGTGGGAAACCTACGAGCACATGGCGAGGCAGGAGCCGACGAAATACCAGAATCTGTAGGAGTACAATACGGATCGAGGTACACAGCCATGACCGAGATCCGGGAACCCGCCGTCGCGGGGTATTTCTATCCGGCGGATGCGGCGGCGCTGGGACAGACCGTGGCGGAGATGCTCGGTGCCGCGCGGGCGGCGCGAGGCGATCCTCCGAAAGCGCTGATCGTGCCGCACGCCGGCTATGTCTATTCCGGGCCGATCGCCGCGAGCGCCTATGCCCGCCTCACGCCATACCGCGACCGCTACCGCCGTGTCGTCCTGCTGGGGCCTTGCCATCGGGTCCCCGTGCGCGGACTCGCGCTGCCCGGTGCCGACGTGTTCCGTACGCCGCTTGGCGATGTGCGTCTCGACAAAGCGGCGATGGCCGGACTCCACCTGCCGCAAGTCAAGGTCTTCGATGCGACCCACCAGCTCGAGCACAGCCTCGAGGTGCATCTGCCGTTCCTGCAGTCGGTCCTGGGTGAGTTCGCGCTGATACCCATGGTGGTCGGCAGGGCGTCTCACGACGAGGTCGCCGAGGTGCTGGATGCGCTCTGGGACGGTCCGGAGACCCTCATCGTGATCAGCTCCGACCTCACGCACTACCTGAGCTACGAAGCCGCGCGTGCGGTCGACGACCAGACCCGGCAGTCGATCGAACGGCTCGATGCAAGCAGCGTCGGCCACGACGAGGCCTGTGGCGCGACTCCGGTCGGCGGCCTCCTCGTGGCCGCCAGGCGCCGGGGCCTCGAGGTGGAGACGCTGGATCTCAGGAATTCCGGCGACACCGCCGGCGATCGGCGGCGGGTCGTCGGCTACGGCGCCTGGGTATTCACCGAACCGGCGGCGGACCGGCGGGTCGAAGAGGAACATTGACGAAAGTTGCGGTTGCGGCATCCAAGTCCTATCTCGCGACCGAAATAGCCGCTTCGCCCTGGTGTAAGCTAGTGTCCTGTCCGGTTAATGCGCATTAACCGGACAGGACACTAACTCCGCACAGCCACGCCCGATCTCGATCATGCAGCTCGTCAACGAACTCAAACGCCGCAACGTGTTCCAGGTTGCCGCCACCTATCTGGTGGTCGGCTGGCTGCTCACGGAGGTATTGTCGGCAACCCTGCCGGCGCTCGGCGCCCCGCAATGGACCGTCCGGGCCGTCATCCTGACATTCGCGTTCGGATTCATCCCGACCCAGCCGAACGGTGTGGTCAAGAAGGGCGATGTTGTCAAGGCGGTGGTTGTTCGCACCAAGAGCACGATCCGTCGTGCCGATGGCTCCTGCCTGCGGTTCGACAGCAATGCCGCTGTGATTATCGATGACAACAAGAACCCGCGCGGAACCCGTATTTTCGGGCCGGTCGCCCGCGAGCTTCGCGAAGCCGACTTCATGAAAGTGGTTTCGCTGGCTCCCGAAGTGCTGTAGCCGCAGAGGAGATTGATGATGAAAAAGCAGGTAAATGCCACATCAAGAAAGGCGATACCGTCACGGTGATCGCCGGCGATGACAAGGGCAAGTCCGGCAAGGTCCTTCAGGTTGTTCCCCAGATCCGGGCGGGCACTCGTTGAAGGGTCAACTTCGTGAAGAAACACATGCAGAAGACGCAGGACAACCCGCAGGGCGGGATCGTCGAGAAGGAAGCCCCGATCGCGATTTCCAACCTGAAGGTGTCCAGTAACCGTTCCAGGGAATGGAACCGTAATTTTGGAGGAAGGGTGCAATGGCCCCAACACTGAAAACCAAATATAAAGATGCGGTAGCCCCGAAGCTGATGGAAAGCCTGGGCTACTCGAGCAAAATGCAGGTTCCCGCACTGAAGAAGATCGTGCTCAATCTATGCGTATCGCTGTCTCACGACCGCGATACCCTGACCGCGCTGGCCGATGACCTCGGCAAGATCACCGGTCAGAAGGCCGTCATCACGAAGGCCAAGAAGAGCGTATCGAACTTCAAGTTGCGTGAAGGTATGCCGATCGGCGCACGGTCACATTGCGCGGCGAATCGGATGTATGAATTCATGGACCGTCTGGTCAACGTTACGCTTCCGCGTATCCGCGACTTCCGCGGCATCCCGGGCAATTCGTCGA